>NZ_APJI01000042.1 GCF_000497575.1 Afipia sp. OHSU_II-C1 | reverse complement strand
CGTTCGATAATAATAGTAACTTCAGATGAGGAAGCCATGGCCGTCCCCGCACGTCTAGATAAATTCGTCACAACCGAGAAGCAGCGACACTTTCCCAAAGATTTCATGACGGGTTGGGAAGACTATGAGACCTGGGCGGATGCCACGGTCGGCCAGTCCGGCCCGGCCCAGCGCACCTTCATCATCACTGAGGAAGATATCCTCGATTACAACAAGGCGTGCGGCGAGACTGATCCGCTGATGGTCGATCCCGATTATGCCCGAAAGAACTCGCCGACCGGCGAACTGTTGCAGCATCCGATCTTCGTCACCACGATTGCTTTCTACAGCCTCGGCGAAAAAGGCATTGGGACATGGATCCG
>NZ_APJI01000041.1 GCF_000497575.1 Afipia sp. OHSU_II-C1 | reverse complement strand
TGCGAGCAACACTGGCGGTGGCTGCAACGTGGTACATCATAGACCAAGCCACCAAATGGTGGATACTCAATCATCTCATGAATCCGCCAGCGGCGATCGGCCTTACGCCGTTTTTTAACATAGTGCTGGGCTGGAATACCGGAGTTAGCTTTGGGCTGTTTGGAGGCCTTGGCGTTCCGGCGTGGATTTTCGTGGCATTCGCGATCGCGATGTCCGCAGCCCTTTTGGTCTGGCTGGGTCGCGCTAACGTCCCATTCGTGCGCGTTGCCATCGGCTTGATCGTCGGTGGAGCGCTCGGGAATGCCACGGACCGCTTACGGCGCGGTGCCGTACCTGATTTTTTGGATTTTCATCTCGGGAATTGGCACTGGCCGGCCTTCAACATGGCCGACGTCGGGATCGTCTGCGGAACATCTCTGCTGATGTTGCATTTCGTCACACAACCGGGCAGGGCCAACACGGCAAGCACACAAGAAGAACGCTGATGTTTGTAAGCACGGCTTGCACTCTATAACGCTTCGGAGTTCGAATTGTCGAAGATCATCGCCACACTTATGGTTTCAGTCCTTCTCCTGGGATGTTCGACGCCTCAATTTGACGCTGCTAAGCATCTGCGGTCGATACCCACGGTCTTATTGTCAGACATGCAGGCCAAGGGAATGACCTCGTCAGACCCGATCTTGGTGCGCATCTTCAAACAGGAAAATGAACTTGAAGTGTGGAAACGCGAGAGCAGCGGCCGTTACGCTTTGCTGAAGACGTACGGCATTTGTCGATGGTCCGGCCAGTTAGGTCCGAAAAATCGGGAAGGAGACCGTCAGGCCCCCGAAGGATTTTATCTCGTTACGCCTAAGCAAATGAACCCTCGCTCGGAGCTCTTTCTTTCATTCGATCTGGGATTTCCGAACGAGGTCGATCGGGCGCACGGTCGATCTGGACGTCATTTGATGGTGCATGGTGAATGCACTTCGAGCGGATGCTACGCGATGACGAATGACGGGATGGCTGAAATATATGCGCTTGCGCGGGAGGCGTTCGCCGGTGGCCAAAAGGGCATCCAAGTTCAAGCATTACCGTTTCGCATGACAGCTGAGAATCTGGCCAAATACCGTGCCGATCCGAATTTTGCGTTTTGGAAGAACCTGAAGGAAGGTTCGGATCATTTCGAGGTTGTGCGTCACGAGCCTACAGTTGACGCGTGCGGCGGGAACTACGTTTTCAATGCGAGCGCGCCTCGGGGCCCGCTTCGCGCCTCTCGGCCCTGCCCGGAATTGGTGTATGAACCAGAAACAGCGGCACTTGTTGAGGAAAAGCAACGCAACGACACCCAACAGGTAGCTCAGCTCGTGCGCGCCGGTACTGGTGCATTCAAACGCGTTTATCTCGATGGAGACATGCACAAAAGTTATCGGCGCTTATTGGACGCGGCACCCTCATCATATGCGAGCTTCAACGTCGCCGAGGTCAGTCGGCTGGAGGCGCTAAAGGGAGAGCCGCTAGAAATGCCAATCCAATAACATATTACTTTACGAGCGTTGAGATGGGAATTTGGGGAGGTCGCGAAGCGAGCACGGTCAGCTGCACGGCATTAAGGAGCGTGAAAATTCAAGCCGCTGAAAAGTGCGGCGGCTGGCCAAAGAAGGTTTCCGATTCCGCTTCATAACGAGCCAATGCGAGAGAGAATGGACACTCGAAGTATCAAGGTTATTCTGGAGAACCGGCAAATCGGTATTTATTTTGGTACCGTCGTGGTGGCAGGCATAAGCGCCTTGCTTCTCCCTGGCACGACTACTCTTGAGGCCAGTGTCAATCCTGCGCTCGCACTGATGCTGTTCATGACCTTTCTACAGGTACCGCTTGCAGACCTCAGGCAACATTTCGCTCGGCTCGATTTCCTCGCAGCTCTGCTCATCGCGAACTTCATCGCCGTTCCGCTTCTCGTAGCGGCGCTTGTTCAACTCCTCCCTGCTGGCTCTATGGAGCGACTTGGTGTGCTCTTGGTGCTGCTCACTCCTTGCATCGATTACGTCGTGACGTTTTCACATCTGGGCCGAGCCGATGCCCATTTGTTGCTGGCGACGACACCGGCCCTGCTTATTCTGCAAATGCTGCTGCT
>NZ_APJI01000040.1 GCF_000497575.1 Afipia sp. OHSU_II-C1 | reverse complement strand
TGACCTGCACCCCTGATTGCCCTCGTTTATAAGTAGACTCTGTTCTGGTTTTCGTCCCTGTTTGAACGGTTGGCAAACTCGCTTGGTGTGAGCCCGTTGAGGCTCGTATGCGGTCGGTTGGTGTTGTAGTCGATCCTCCAGTCCTCGATGATCTGACGGGCCTCGTTGAGGTTAGCGAACAGGTGTTCGTTGAGGCACTCGTCGCGCAGGCGACCGTTGAAGCTCTCAACAAATCCATTCTGCATCGGTTTGCCCGGTGCGATGTAGTGCCACTCGATGCCCAGTTCCTCCTGCCAGGCCAATACGGCGTTCGACGTGAACTCGGTGCCGTTGTCGCTCACGATCATCCGAGGGCAGCCTCGGCTCTCGATGATCTGATCGAGCTCGCGCAGCACCCGCCGAGCGGTCAGCGATGTGTCGACGACAAGGCCCAGGCATTCCCGGGTGAAGTCATCGACCAGAGTCAGGATACGGAAGCGCCGACCGCTGGCAAGCGTGTCCATCACGAAGTCGAGCGACCAGCGCAGGTTCTGATCCTGCGGGATCGTCATCGGTGCCCGCGTGCCGAGTGCCCGTTTGCGGCCGCCGCGCTTGCGCACTGAGAGCCGTTCTTCCCGGTAGAGCCGATACAGCTTCTTGTGATTGATCCGCACGCCTTGCCGCGCCAGCAGCAGGCCCAAGCGACGATAGCCGAACCGCCGTCGTTGCGAAGCCAATTCCTTCAGCTTGGTCCGCAAGGCTTCGTCATCGGATCGTGTCGACGCATACCGATAGGTCTTCGGTTGCAAGCCGACCAGATCGCAGGCCCGCCGCTGCGAGTAGCTCTTCTCACTGACCGCCCAGGTCACAGCACGTCTCCGCAAGCTGGGCGTCAGAAGTTTTTTCCGAGCATCTCCTTCAGCGTCGACACGTCAAGCATCGACTCTGCCAGCAGCTTCTTCAGCTTGCGGTTCTCTTCCTCCAGCGCCTTCAGCTTGCGCGCCTCGGAGATCTCCATGCCGCCGTACCGCGAACGCCACTTATAGAAGGTCGCATCACTGATGCCGTGCTTGCGGCACAGATCGCTCGCTGATGCACCGGCGGCGTGCTCCTTCAAAACCCGGATGATCTGCTCTTCGGTAAACCTGCTCTTACGCATCGTCTGTCTCCTGGCTGGAGAACAGAAATCCTAACTCAAAATCGGGGGCGTTTCAGGGGTGCAGGTCA
>NZ_APJI01000039.1 GCF_000497575.1 Afipia sp. OHSU_II-C1 | reverse complement strand
GAGGGGAGCTTGCTGCGTAACGAGCTGACGGTGTCACCAAAAGCAGCGTCGTACACAAGCGCACTCGCACCGGAGTGGTTGACGACATATTCGATCTCGCTTGCGACAAAGCGGAAATTGAGCGGCACAACAGCTACGCCCATCAGGGCCGCCGCCTGATAAAGTTCAAGATAGCGGCTGCTGTTTTGCATCAGCAGCGCAACACGATCACCCGGCTTGATTCCAATCCCGGAGAGAGAGTTCGCCAGACGGCGCACCCGAGACCAGAGTTGTTCGTATGTCTGAGACCCCAGACTAGATATAATGGCTGTCTTCCGCGGCGTGTACGTCGCAAACCAATGCAACGCATCCCCGATACGGCTCGGCATGGCGCTCTCCCTGTCGCTCGTTTATTCTTCGAACGATCGTACGTTTGATTATTTTATTCAATGAAGCAGCACGTCGCAGGGCGGGGCCGGAAATTCCGGCCCCGCGTTCTCTGAATCAATCCGGAAGGTTGTAGCCGACTTCGGCAAATCCAATTAGATCGCCGGTGGAATCCTTGCCTTCGACCAGCACCTGAACCCAGTTCTTGCCGGGACCATTGAAGTGCTTCTGCTTGACCTTAGCCGTTGCGGTGACCGTTTCACCCACCTTCACCGGCTTGGTGAACTTGGCATCGACGTAGCGGATGGAGCCACCGTTCTTTCCAATCACGCCCCATGCCCGCGTCACCACCGATGCGAGAGTGGACATGGTCATCATGCCGTGCCCGACGGTGATAGGCATTCCGAAAACCTGGGCGCGCGCCGCCCACTCTTCATTGGTGTGAACGGGATTCATGTCGAGCGACGCAAGCGCATAGTGATCGATCGCCGATTGGGCATAGGACTGGGCCACGCTAGGGAAAGCGTATCCGGTGTCGATGTTGCTGAAAGTCGGGTTGGACATTGATGAACTCCTCGATCACGCGTTAGCAAAGCGGGCGACGTCGGCCTGCGTTTCCGGAAGGATCAGCGAACACCACCAATGGGCCTTGAGCACCCCCTTCTCATTATGGAAATCGAGCCGCATCTGAAGGTATGGCTTGCCACGCTGAACGAATTTCTGGGAGGTGGTCACCGTGGTCGTGATGACTTCGCCGTACTTGAACGGCTCGATGATTTCGATCCGCTGCTGCGGATTGCGCGCGCCCGGCGTACGGATCCATGTCCCAATGCCTTTTTCGCC
>NZ_APJI01000038.1 GCF_000497575.1 Afipia sp. OHSU_II-C1 | reverse complement strand
TGACCGGCCCCCACTGAGTGGTCCGATCGGAATGTTAGTTTAGGGATTGCATTTTGACTACCTCCTTTGGTGCTGGCCAGACGATGGCTTCGGGTGCCGGTGGTCGATATCCAAGCGATGAGTGTGGACGCACCGTGTTGTAGTGACGTCGCCAGTTTTCGATCACGATCTGGGCCTCCTTCAATGTGTAGAAGATTTCGCCGTTGAGCAGTTCATCGCGCAGCTTGCCGTTGAAGCTCTCGCAATAGCCATTCTCCCACGGACTGCCCGGCTCGATGTAAGCAGTCCTGGCTCCGACGGTGGCGATCCAATCCCGCAGCGCCTCGGCGACGAACTCAGGGCCATTGTCCGAACGTATGTGCGCAGGGATGCCCCGCGAGACGAACAGCTCGCAGAGCGCTTCGATGACGTCAGTTGCTTTGAGCTTCCGCGCGACACGGATGGCCAGGCTCTCACGGCTGAACTCGTCGATGATGCACAACATCCGGAACGCCTTGCCGTCGTGGGTGCGGTCGGCGACGAAGTCATAGGACCAGACATGGTTGGGTCGCTCCGGCCGCAGACGGATGCATGAGCCGTCGTTGAACCAGAGACGCCCGCGTTTAGGTTGTTTTAGGGGGACCTTCAGCCCCTCGCATCGCCAGATCCGCTCAACACGCTTCTTGTTCACCATCCAGCCGGCTCTGCGAAGCAACGCCGTAATTCGGCGATATCCGTAGCGGCCATATTGGCGGGCAAGCTCGATGATGTCGGCAGTCAAAGCCGCCTCGTCATCGGGTGTCGTTGGAGTCTTGCGCTGCGTCGATCGGTGTTGACCCAAAGCCCGGCACGCCCGTCTCTCGGAGATGCCAAGCTCGGCTGTTACATGATCGACGCAAGCACGGCGTCGGGAGGGGCTTAGAAGTTTCCCTTTGCGGCCTCCGCCAGGATCAGCTTGTCCAGCGTCAGATCCGACACCGCTCGCCGGAGACGATTGTTCTCAGTCTCCAGCTCTTTGAGTCGCTTCACCTGATCGCCCTTCAGGCCACCGTACTCGTTTCGCCATCGATAGTACGTTACTTCCGTCACGCCTATCGCTCGGACTGCGTCTGCTACCTGCCGGCCCTGTGCCATCAGCACATCAACCTGCCGCAGCTTCGCAACGATCTCTTCAGCCGTATGCCTCTTCCTTGCCATTGATCTTATCCTCCATCCGAAAATCATACTTCAGGGAGGACCACTTCAAAGGGGGCAGATCA
>NZ_APJI01000037.1 GCF_000497575.1 Afipia sp. OHSU_II-C1 | reverse complement strand
GGCGAAAAAGGCATTGGGACATGGATCCGCACGCCGGGCGCGCGCAATCCGCAGCAGCGGATCGAAATCATCGAGCCGTTCAAGTACGGTGAAGTCATCACGACCACGGTGACTACCTCCCAAAAATTCGTTCAGCGCGGCAAGCCATACCTTCAGATGCGGCTCGACTTCCATAATGAGAAGGGCGTGCTCAAGGCGCGCTGGTGGTGCTCGCTGATTCTTCCAGAAACGCAGGCGGATGTCGCCCGCTTCGCAAACGCCTGATCGAGGAGTTTTTCAATGTCCAATCCAACCTTCGGCGAGATCGACACCGGTTACGCGTTTCCGGGCGTCGCTCAGTCCTATGCTCAGTCCGCCATCGATCACTACGCGCTCGCATCGCTGGATATGAACCCCGTCCATACCAACGAGGAATGGGCGGCGCGCGCCCAGGTTTTCGGAATGCCTATCACCGTCGGGCACGGCATGATGACCATGTCCACTCTCGCATCGGTGGTGACGCGGGCATGGGGCGTGATCGGAAAGAACGGTGGCTCCATCCGCTACGTCGATGCCAAGTTCACCAAGCCGGTGAAGGTCGGTGAAACGGTCGCCGCGACGGCTAAGGTCAAGCAGAAGCACTTCAATGGTCCCGGCAAGAACTGGGTTCAGGTGCTGGTCGAAGGCAAGGATTCCACCGGCGATCTAATTGGATTTGCCGAAGTCGGCTACAACCTTCCGGATTGATTCAGAGAACACGGGGCCGGAATTTCCGGCCCCGCCCTGCGACGTGCTGCTTCATTGAATAAAATAATCAAACGTACGATCGTTCGAAGAATAAACGAGCGACAGGGAGAGCGCCATGCCGAGCCGTATCGGGGATGCGTTGCATTGGTTTGCGACGTACACGCCACGGAAGACAGCCATTATATCTGGTCTGGGGTCTCAGACATACGAACAACTCTGGTCGCGGGTGCGCCGTCTGGCGAACTCTCTCTCCGGGATTGGAATCAAGCCGGGTGATCGTGTTGCGCTGCTGATGCAAAACAGCAGCCGCTATCTTGAACTTTATCAGGCGGCGGCCCTGATGGGCGTAGCTGTTGTGCCGCTCAATTTCCGCTTTGTCGCAAGCGAGATCGAATATGTCGTGAACCACTCCGGTGCGAGTGCGCTTGTGTACGACGCTGCTTTTGGTGACACGGTCAGCTCGTTACGCAGCAAGCTCCCCTC
>NZ_APJI01000036.1 GCF_000497575.1 Afipia sp. OHSU_II-C1 | reverse complement strand
CGCGCGGTCGACAGCAGTCCCTGCAATGCTCCGCCCATGACGATGCTGGCGGCAAGCGACAGTGGCAGGGCGACAGACGCGGGAATGTCGAACAAGGTCAGCGACACAGTCGCGAGTCCGCCGTAAACGACGAACTCGCCCTGTGCGAAATTGATGACCTTGCTCGTGCTGTAGATCAGGCTGAAGCCGACGCCGATCAGTCCATACACCGCACCGATGGCAAGTCCTCCGGCGAGGAACTGCGGAATCGCGCCCCAATCCATGATGGCTTACTTCTCGTAATCGGCGAGACGCCAGCCGTCC
>NZ_APJI01000035.1 GCF_000497575.1 Afipia sp. OHSU_II-C1 | reverse complement strand
CCGAAAGGATGCGTCAATCCGCACCGCGCATTTGCGGATTGCCTGCGCCGGATGGCCACGATCTACGGCATCACGGCGAATGATCGCGAGTTTGTGGCCGCGCCGCTTTTCCATGAAGCGCCTGCACTGTTTTCACTGCTTCAGTTATTTTGTGGGGGAGCGGTTATCGTCACCAGCGATACCACGCCGGCGAATGTGTTCAGCATGATCGATCGCTACAAGGCGACCTGGGCCTTTATGGTGCCGACCATGTGGGCTGCGATGATGACGAGTGACGAGATCAACGAGTTTGATCTCGGATCGCTACGCATTGTCGTCAGTGGCGGGTCTCCACTGCAGACTCATACCAAGGAGGCCATCCTCAAACGCTTCCCTCATGCGGGCCTCAACGAATTTTATGGCGGCACGGAAGTCGGTCTGGTCACCAACCTTCCACCTCAAGACCAGACCCGAAAGGTGAGATCGGTCGGACGTCCGGTGATCGGCATGTTTGTCGAATTGAGGGACGAGAACGGAAAGGTCGTGCCGCAGGGCGAAGTCGGCGAAATTCATATCGGCGGCGCCACGCTGATCCGGGAATATTTCAACAATCCGGAAGCGACCGCGAGCGCCCGCAGCGGCAGTTTCTTCACGCTCGGTGACATGGGACGCTTCGATGAAGAGGGGTATCTCTACATCGTGGATCGCAAGAAGGACATGATCATCAGCGGTGGCGAGAACATCTTCCCGAATGACATCGAGGATGTTCTGTACAAGCACCCGGCAGTGAACATGGTCGCCGTCGTCGGCGCGCCGGACCCGAAATGGGGAGAGATTGTCGTCGCGGCTGTCGTGCTCAAGCAAGGGCACTCCGCAACCGAGGCGGAGCTGATCGCGCACTGCAAGGAAGCTCTTTCGAATTTCAAGGTCCCCAGGAAGATTGATTTCCGCGATCAGCTTCCGATGTCGTCCTTCGGAAAGATCCTGAGGCGCGACGTGCGCCAGCCTTACTGGGACAAGCAGGAGATTCAGGTCTGACCTGACCGCCTGACCAAACGATTTCGGACAAGGCCGGCATCGTGTCGAAAGAATCAGAAAAAACCAAAAACATCACAATGCGAGAGAGGAACGTCATATGAGGTCAGCCAGCTATCTTCGCACTTCCATGCTAGCCGTCGCCGCGGCCGTGATTGCGGTCGTCGCGCAGCCCGCTGCCGCTCAGCAAACCTATAAAATCGGAGCAATGCTCGATGTCACCGGCGGCGCATCCTTCCTCGGCAAGCCGGAACACAACGCCGTCATGCTTGCGGTGGAAGAAGCCAATCAGGCCGGCGGCATCCGCGGCAACAAGGTCGAACTCGTTTTTGAAGACAGCAAGAGCACGGAGACCGATACGGTGCTTGCCGCGCGCAAGCTGATCAATCAGGCAAAGGTCCTCGCAATCGTCGGGCCAAGCCGGACTGGTGGCGCGATGGCCGCCATTCCGATTGTCACCGAAGCGGAAGTTGCACTGCTGTGCCCGGTGTCCGGCGTCGGCGTGATCGAGCCGGTCGCCGAGCGCAAGTGGGTGTTCCGTCCGGGACAGGGTGGCGATCTCTCGGTAGCAAAGGTGCTTGATTACGCGCGCCGCGCAGGATGGAAGAAGTTGGGAATTCTCTATTCCGCCGATGCCTATGGCGAAGACGGGCGCGACAACATGCGCAAACTTGCCAAGAGCGCTGGCGTTTCTCTCGATCGCGAGGAATCGTTCCCAGCCAATTCGACCGATCTGAAGCCGCAGCTTGCCAAGCTGAAATCGGCTGGCGTCGATGCGATCTTCATGCATGGCCTCGGCGCGCCTTCGGCCATCGTCTACAAGAATGCGCGCGAACTTGAACTGGCCACTCCGATCATCTCCGGGCATGGCCAGGCCAACAGCGCATTCCGGAATGCCGTTGGTGACGCGGTGATCGGGCAGCCGATTGTCGGTGCGCCTGTTCTGGTGTGGAGCGAGTTGCCGGGCTCGCACCCGCAGAAGAAAGTTTCTGAATCCTTCGTCACCAAATACAAGGCAAAGTTCGGTATCGCGCCGGACATGTTTGCGGGCGTCGCCTATGACTCCGCCAATATGGTCCTGCAGGCGATCCGGGAAACCGGCGGCGAGCGCGCCCAGATTCGCGATTGGCTCGAGAACAAGGTGAAGAATTATGTCGGCGTGACCGGGGTCTTCAACTTCACCGCTCAGGACCACGGTGGACTGAAGAGCGATGCGCTGGTGATGATGATCGCTGACAAGGACGGCTGGCGTCTCGCCGATTACGAG
>NZ_APJI01000034.1 GCF_000497575.1 Afipia sp. OHSU_II-C1 | reverse complement strand
CGTTGCAGCCACCGCCAGTGTTGCTCGCATTATCACACTCCACCTGCGCGCCTACTCAGCCAATTTGACCCAGCATCGGAAACGTTTCGAAGAACCAGATCGCAACGTCAGTGAGATGACCGGTAATCATTGCAACCCCCATAGCGATCATCACGAATCCGGCAATCAACTGCAAAATGCGACCGGCGCGTCCAAATTTTCCCAAGCGTCCGACAAATCTGCTGGAAAAAAGCGCCGCCAGAACGAACGGCAACCCAAGGCCGAGAGAGTAAATGGCAAGCAGCGCCACACCGCTCGCGCCGGAGGAAGACGAAGCCGCGACTGCAAGGATTGCGCCAAGGACCGGACCAATGCAGGGCGTCCATCCAAACGCAAATGCAGTACCGAGGAGATAGGCAGAGACCGGCCCTGTTCCCGGCCGTGCGATTTGCACGCGCGTGTCGCGCTCGATCCAAGCAGGACGCCAGAGGCTTGTCGTAAAGATACCAAACAGAATTACCAGTAGACCGCTAAGTATATTGATTTCGTATCGGTAAACTGCGAGCATCAAGCTCAAGGCGTTGGCGCCGGCACCAAGTGCTACAAAGATCGTCGTAAATCCGAGGACAAAGCATACACTCAAAAACAGTACGCGAAGCTGCTGCCGAGCCGGGACCGATTGATCGCCGTCCGCCGGTGGGAGGCTTTGACCTGCGACATATGAGATGTATGCCGGCACCAGGGGAAGGACACACGGCGATAGGAACGAGACCGCTCCGGCCGCGAACGCCGTGACAATGCCGACGACGGAAAGGTCAAGCGTCATCGGTGTATGCCCAACAAATAACTCATCAACTCAAGAACTTTCATCCGCCAGCTTATTTCAGTGAGAGCACACCGTTCCGCCTCTGCAGTCAGAGGCAATCGGCCACGGCTATTCGTCGATGGATTTACGTCTGAGCTGACTGATCGCGGCTTAATAGTCGGAGCCCGTTCAGCACGACCAGCAGCGAGGCTCCGACATCGGCTGCGATAGCACCCCATAGGGACGCCCATCCGACGATCGTCAGACCCGTGAACAGTAACTTGACGGCAAGCGAAAAGCCGATGTTTTGCCGGACGATCGCCAAGGTGGCCTTGGAATGACGAATGAGCCAAGGCAGCCGCGATAAATCGTCCTGCATGAGGGCAATATCTGCAGTCTCAATGGCGGCGTCAGACCCGATTGCTCCCATAGCGATGCCAACGTTTGCGCGTGCCATCGCGGGAGCATCGTTTACGCCATCTCCAATCATCCCGACATGGCCGTACCGCGCAACCAACCTTTCAACAGACTCGACCTTCTGTTCGGGCAAGAGCTCCGCGTGCACCTCATCGACGCCAGTTTCCCGCGCAATCATTTCGGCAGTGGCCTTGTTATCGCCAGTCAGCATCACGACGCGCTCGATACCTGCCGCGTGTAGGTCGGCCACAATACGCTTGGCCTCGGGTCTCACCGCGTCAGCGACGGCAATCAGGCCCCAGATCTCGCGGTCATCGCCAACGCCGATAACGGTGCGCCCAGCACTTGCAAGAGCATCGGCCGCTTGAAGCGCCTCGGCCGAATTCGAAAGCCTATCATGTTCTTCAATAAAGCGACGAGACCCTAACCAAGCTTCTTGCCGGCCGATGCGTCCTACGACACCTTTGCCGCGCACTGCCTGAACGCCATTGGCGGGGACCGCCGCAATGCCGGCTTCGGCCGCTTTTTCAAGGATCGCGTGGGCCAAAGGGTGCTCACTGCGAGCTTCAAGGGCAGCCGCCAACTTCAGCAGTTCGCCCTCGCTGTGATTGTTGAAGGTGACGAGTTCGACGACCTTGGGGCGTCCTTGCGTCAGCGTGCCGGTTTTGTCCATGGCTATTGCCTTGAGCTTCGACGGTGTCTCAAGGTGCACGCCGCCTTTTACCAGCACGCCTTGTTTTGCGGCACCAGCCAGAGCCGCCACGATGCTGACCGGAGTGGAGATGACGAGCGCGCAGGGGCACGCGATGACAAGAAGAACCAGGGCGCGATAAAACCATACGTCCCATGCTCCGCCGAATATAAGCGGCGGAATGACCAACACCGCCACCGCAAGCCCCATGACGCTCGGCGTATAGATTCGGGCAAAGCGTTCGACCCATTGCTCGGAAGGCGCGCGGCGGCTTTGCGCGGAGCCCACCATTTTGATGATGCGGGCGAGCGTGGTGTCTTGCGCGCCCTTTGTGGTTTCGATTTCCAGCGCACCTTCGCCATTGATGGTTCCGGCGTAGACCACAGAACCTTCCGATATCGAGACGGGGACGCTTTCGCCGGTGATGGGAGCTTGGTTCACTTCGCTTGCACCGGTCAGGACGATTCCGTCGAGCGGAATTTTATCGCCAGGCCGTACAACGATGTGAGCACCGATTGACACCTCCGCAACAGGAACTTCCTTCTCCATTCCGCTTGCAAACTTCACGCGCGCGACGGCCGGAGCCAGTTCCATCAGCGCTGCTACGGCCCGACGCGCGCGCCCAAGGCTCCACGCCTCCAGCGCCAGGGCAAGCGCGAAAAAGAATGAGACGGTGGCCGCCTCGAACCATTGGTGAATGGCAACAGCGCCCGCGACGGCAATGACCATCAGCAAATTCATGTCAGGCCGCAGACGTCGCGCGGAAAGTAGGGCCTTCGGCGCGACATATCTGATGGCACAGACGACAGCCAGCGCATACGCCAGGATGGCGGCGATTGGAGCAGGTGCGAACACCCCAGGAGTTTCACTGAGCGCGGCAAGCACGCTTCCCGCGGACGAAGCATGAATGGCAAAGCCAAGTGCGGTCAGAATTCCGCTGGCTGCCGTTAGGAGCGATTGGGTGCGACGCCTTCGATCTTCGGCAAGAGCACCTTCAGTCTTCGGGCCTTCAATCCACTGTTCCGCACGCATGCCAGTCCGCGCAACAGCCTTCTCGATGCTTGCCAGCATAGCTGCATCGGGATTACCGCTCACGGACATCCGGCCGTTGACCAGGTCGAATACAAGCCTGTCCTCGCCGACCAACAGTCCGACTTCGCGCTTGAGAGCGGCGACTTCGTCTCCGCAATCCATGCCATGGATCTTGAACACCACTCCGTCTGGGGCTGCGGCAGGTACGGGCGCGGTGAATGCAACGTCGTCGCCGGCGCAGCCGGTGCAAGCGGCGTCCGTCGCCGACACACTCAATGGCAGCTTCTGGTCACGTAACAATTCCGCGACCATTCCAGTGGTTGCGACGGCAACTAGAATGTCATCAATTGCCGGAGAAACACCCGGCGCAACATCCATACGACCTGCCTTCGTGTCAAAGGAGAGGTTGTCTTCGCCACCCACGAGCGGACCAACCGCGCTCTTGAGTTGACGGGCCTCGTTTTGACAATCGAGGCCTATCACGCGGAAAGAGAGCTGATGGGTCAGCCGACTCGGCACGGAAAGATCTGTCATTTGTCACCTCGACTTTCTCGACGTGACTGCTCATATAAACCCTGTAGCAACTAGAGGGTCAAGGCGCATGTCCGTGCAAGTCTTAAAAATCGGCGACCTCTCCAGGGCAACCACCACCAAGGTCGAGACGATACGGTACTATGAGAACATAGGCCTTCTCCCCGCGCCCAGTCGCACGGCAGGGAATTTCCGATCATACGCTCCGGAGCATCTAGTCAGACTAAGCTTCATACGCCGCGCAAGAGAGCTGGGCTTCACATTGGACCAAGTACGTAACTTGCTCGACCTTTCCGACGAAAAGCGGCGATCTTGTGAATCTGTAGACGCAATCGCCCGAGAACATCTCAGACAGGTAGACCGTAAGATCGCCGACCTAAAGGCCCTCCGGGCCGAGTTGGATAGCGTGATCAATCAGTGCAGGTGCGGAACGATTGCTGATTGCCGCATCATCGAAGCGCTAGGACCCTCGTAGGCGCCCACGTAGAGACTTCGAATCGATGCCTTAATCAGAATGGCTGCAGACAGCTCTCATAAGAAATTTACAACAGCCGCCGTCTTAGAGATGAGGGAAAGAACAATGCGATGTACTTCGTGTTGCAATTCCGTTGGATGGGGGGTGAAGTCGTTCGTCGCTCGCGTTTTCACGCCGGAACAAAACGTAGAGCGCGGGCAGGACGACAAGCGTGAGTAATGTCGATGAGATAATTCCACCGATGACCGCGGTCGCAAGCAGCCGTTGTACGTCAGCGCCGGCGCCGGTTGCGATCGCCATCGGCACGAAACCCAGCGATGCGACGAGTGCCGTCATGAGTACAAGCCGCAACCTCGTCAGCGCCCCCTCTCGGACGGCATCGATCAGGGCATGTCCTTCTTGCGCAGCTTTCGATGAAGGTGATGGACGTTGCCGACACTGATTCCATATCGCGACAGCGTCTGCCGGTTGAGCTTGACGGTCTGACCGGCCCCCACTGAGTGGTCCGATCG
>NZ_APJI01000033.1 GCF_000497575.1 Afipia sp. OHSU_II-C1 | reverse complement strand
TGCATAAAACCCGATGAAATCTCGCGTGCCATCGGTAACGGGTGCGACTTAGCAGTGAATGAGCGCACATCACTGATGGATGCGGGACTGGCGCGCGCGACTACAGCGGTGGGCCGGTCTATCGCCTTGGTGGAAGGACGTTCGTAAAGAATTCGAGTCGCATCATGAAGCGGTTCGAGATGCTCGCGATAGGTTAGCGCCGTGACATCGGTCTAAATATTGATCGGGATGTACTGGCGCAGTCGAGGTGACAAATGATGACGTCGCCCGCGGGGTAAGCTGTCTTGGAAACGCGAAATGCACCCCGACTCGCCCGTGCCATCCAGGCGGCGAATGCGTGTGCATATCGGTCACGCTAAAACTTTCGGATCAAATTGAATAAGTGTCACTCTGGCCGCAAGCCTGCACGTATTTTCCACAAGGCGAAAGCCGCCAAGCCAACAAGCATGAGAAGGGTCATGCCCATCGCACCGGCGTGTTGGTGGAGTGCGACGAAAGACGCGCCTGCCGCCGCGGCCGGGACGATGTGTGAGATCGCCCACACGATCGCAGAGGCCACATTTGCAGTATAAAAGCGTCGAGGGTTCATGCCGGAAATCCCGGCGATCAGTGGCACGAATGCTCTCACGACGGGGGTAAAGCGTGCGATCGTGATCGATTTGCCGCCATGGCGTGCGAAGAATTCCTCCGAGCGTCGGATCGCCTCCGGGTAGCGTGCCATTGGCCACATCCGCAGCGCCTGCTCCTGATAGCAATGCCCCAGCCAATACGCTGCGCCATCCCCCGCGATCGCTCCCAGGCAAGCTGAAATGAGAACTGCCCAAACCGGTATCAGTCCAACGCCTGCCATCGCCGAAATCGTCAGAATTGTCGCGGTGCCCGGCACCAGAGCACCGACGACCGGAAGCGACTCGGACAGCGCCAGAACAAACACGAATCCGATAGCGAGTAGCGGCTGCTGCGCGACGAGGTCCGCGGCCTGGTGCAGGAAGCTGCCAATAGAAGGAATCATGATACTTACGAGCCTAAGCGCAGAAACTGCACCAGCAGCGTCCGAGGATCGACATTGGCTGTCACGGGGTTGCCGTTCACGATCAGCGAAATCTTGGCCATCGGCACTCTCTAGCGGGTTAGCTTATGGGCCGGCCATTCTATTCTGCCGCGTTGCACGGCACCGGCCAGCTTAAAATTGTTCCAAATGCATCATAGGTGCCTCAGCGCCGATCGGCAACCTCGGGCGCTGAAGGCCAACGCAGGCGTGATATGCCGAAACTGCCCGTCAATTGCCGTCTTTGACGGCCTCGGCAAAATTCGCAAAAAATTCATCGGCGAGCTTTTTGGCCGACCCGTTGATCAAGCGCTGACCGAGTTGCGCCAGCTTGCCTCCGATTTGAGCCTCGACATTATAGACGAGCAGCGTGCCGCCATCCTTGTCCTGCAGATTGACGGTGGCGCCGCCTTTGGCGAATCCGGCAACGCCGCCCTCACCTTCACCGGTGATCTTATAGCCGTTCGGCGGATCGAGATCACTGAGCGTCACCCGACCCTTGAAGCGCGCGGAGACAGGACCGACCTTCATCTTGGCGACAGCCTGGAATTCATTGTCTCCGCTCTTGTCCAGTTCTTCACAGCCCGGGATGCAGGACTTCAGAACAGCCGGATCGTTGAGCTTTTCCCAAACCACCTGACGGGACGCCGGAAGTTGAACTTCGCCGGTCATTGTCATTGCCATTGTCTTGATCTCCCGCTTGAGCCGATGCGGCCGGGCCGCAGTTTTTACCAGTTAAGCTACCGCGCCGCCAAAGAAAAGAGGATCGTCGGAAGGGTTGGCGCCGCACGACGGACGGCAGCCATCAAAGGCGTTGGCAGATATGAGCATACATTCCCCAAGTGGCATGCCGTC
>NZ_APJI01000032.1 GCF_000497575.1 Afipia sp. OHSU_II-C1 | reverse complement strand
ATCAGCGATTTACTTGGGGAATGTGGGTTTAATCAGATGCCGCCAATGTCGGGATGCGCATCGTGACTGCCCGAAGCAGTCCGGCGCGACTGGTACTGGGAATGGAAGCAGGGATTCCGCGTCGAGCAGCAGGCAGGGGGCGTACGCGTCCGATGAAGTTTAATCTTGTGTCCGTGAATATGCGGCTGCTGCGGCTGGTCTCGCCCTTCATTGCCATCGTCTTGCTGCAGGCATTTCTTGCGGGGATGAGCCTGAACATCCTCTCCTCGGTGCGGGCTTATGTCGGCGGCGAGAGCCTGTGGTCGAAAGGACAGAAGGACGCGGTCCACCATCTTTATCTCTACGGCGAAACCGGCGACGACAGGCATTACGAGCGATATCAAAATGCCATCGCCGGACCGCTCGGCGACCGCGCAGCGCGCATCGCGCTGGAGCAAAATCCACCGGACCTCGCAACGGCTCATAGCGGCTTCCTGCAAGGCGGCATTCACGCCGACGACATCGAAGGCATCATCTGGCTTTACCAGCATTTTCGTCAGCTTCCGCCTTTCAAGAAGGCGATCGTGCACTGGATCAATACCGATCCGTTGCTGGACGACCTCGCCTCCCTCGCGCGGGAAATCCAAATCGAACAGAACGGCACGCCGATTTCGCCGCAGCAGCTCGAATCGCTGCGCGACCGGATCGACCAGTTCAATGCGCGCTTCGCACCCGAAGCGATGGCGTTCGCCGAAAACCTCGGCAATGGATCGCGGCAGGTCAAGCTCGTGCTCACAATCGCCAATCTGTTCACCGCAGGCTTGCTGGTGCTGCTGCTGATGATGCTGACCCGCTATTTCCTGGCGCAGCGCCGCAGATTCGTGCACGCGCTGCAAGCTGAGAAGGAACGCGCACAGATTACGCTGGCTTCGATCGGCGATGCCGTCATCAGCACCGACGCTCAGGGCCGTGTCGACTACATGAATTCGGCCGCCGAACGCCTCGTGAACTGCCGGGCGACTGCAGCCAGAGGGTTGCCACTGACCTCGCTGTTCCGGATTTTGGATGAGGAAAGCGGTCAGCCGCGCGAGGGCCAGATCGCGCAAATCCTGAACGGACACGATCTTGCCGCCAATACTCGCCCTCAACTGTTGCAACGGCCCGATTCCACGTCGGTGGCGATCTCGATGGTCGGTACGCCGGTCTACAAGGGCGGTGCCGTCGCGGGGGCGGTGCTGGTGCTGCACGACATGACCAGCGAAAAGAAATACATCGCCCGCCTGTCATGGCAGGCGTCGCATGACAGCCTGACCAAGCTGGCCAACCGCCGCGAGTTCGAACACCGGCTGGAAAAGGCCCTGCAGCGGATGGACCGTGACCAGGACGGCCCGCATGCGCTGATGTTTCTCGACCTCGACCAGTTCAAGATCATCAACGATACCTGCGGTCATGCCGCCGGTGACAAGCTGCTGTGCGAAGTCTCGGACTCACTGCAGCAGCATCTGCGCGTGGACGATCTGCTGGCACGTCTCGGAGGTGATGAATTCGCGATCCTGCTCGAGAATGGTGGTCTCGAACGCGCTGCGATCGTCGCCGAACGCTTGCGGCAGGCGATTCACGATCTCAACTTCGTCTGGAATGGACGTCCGTTCACGATCACCACAAGCATCGGCCTGGTGCAGATCCGGGGCGGTGCGACCAAGGACGAGACCCTGCGCACAGCCGACCTCGCCTGCTATCTCGCCAAGGAGAAGGGCCGCAACCGTATCCAGATCCACAATCCGAGCGACAGCGAATTACTGCACCGGTTCGGCGAAATGGCGTGGGTCCAGCGGATTCACGATGCCTTGGATGAGCACCGTTTCTGCCTGTATGCGCAACGCATCGTCGGATTGCATGGCGCAAGCCAGAACGGCGCGCATATCGAGCTTTTGCTCCGCCTGCGCGACAGGGACGGCAATCTGGTGCCGCCCGGCGACTTCATTCCCGCCGCCGAGCGCTACGGCCTGATGCCGCTGATCGACCGCTGGGTGGTGCGTCATGCTTTCGAGACCATCGCGACACGGCTTGGCCGCGCCGCATCGGCGACCATCGCTACATGCGCGATCAACCTGTCCGGCGCGACCTTCAGCGACGAGGGCTTCATCGACTACGTTCGCGAACAACTCGAGCTTCACAACATTCCGCCGACGATGATCTGCTTCGAGATCACCGAGACCAGCGCCATCGGCAATCTCGACAATGCGGCCCGCTTCATCACCGTGCTGCAGCGGCTGGGCTGCCGGTTCTCGCTCGACGATTTCGGCAGCGGCATGTCCTCGTTCGGCTACCTGAAGAATCTGCCGGTGAACTACCTCAAGATCGACGGCAGCTTTGTGAAGGACATGCTCGACGATCCGATCGACCGCGCCATGGTCGAAATGATCTGCCGCATCGGCAAGGTCATGGGCAAGCAGACGATCGCCGAGTTCGTCGAAAACGACGCCACCATTCAGGCACTGCGCGAAATCGGCGTCGATTATGCGCAAGGCTATGGCGTCGGCCGGCCGGAACCGTTCGAGATCGCCGGCCCGGCCATCGCCGGACAGCCAAACCTGCGGGTAGCCTGACCGCAGAGCGAAACTCTGACCTGCCACCGCAGGCCTGCCCCTGCGCGGAATCCGCTTGGCGCGGCGCAAAAAATCAGCATTGTGGCCGCATGACAAATGAATCGAAGCAAGCCGCCAAGGAACCAGCAAAGGCTGGCGCCCTGATCGTGCCGGTCTCCCCCTTTCAGCAGAACTGCACCCTGCTGTGGAACGCCGCGACCATGCATGGAGTCGTGATCGATCCGGGCGGGGACGTTCCGCAAATCCTCGCCGGAATCAAGCAGGCCGGCATCACGGTCGACGAGATCTGGATCACGCACGGCCATATCGATCATGTCGGCGGCGCGGCGGAACTGCGCGACGAACTGAAAGTGCCGATCATCGGGCCGCATGTCGCCGACAAATATCTGCTCGACAACGTGGTGGCGAGCGGCGCCAATTTCGGCATGACCGGCGTACGCAACTTCGCACCCGACCGCTGGCTGAACGAAGGCGATCAGCTCAGGATTGGCGATCTCGTGTTCGACGTCTATCACGCCCCCGGACATTCACCGGGCAGCGTGGTGTTCTTCAACAAGGACATGCGCTTTGCAATCGTGGGCGATGTTTTGTTCAACGGCTCGGTCGGCCGCACCGATCTGCCCGGCGGCGATCACGCCACCCTGATCCGCTCCATCCACGACAAGCTGCTGCCGCTCGGCGACGATGTCGGCTTTATCTGCGGCCATGGCCCCGGCTCGAACTTCGGCCATGAGCGCGCGACTAATCCGTTCCTCAACGGCGGACTGGGCTAGCTAGCCGAAATCCTCCGGCGTCAATTCGATCGGCTGACCATGTGGCGTGCGATCCGCTGCATGGTCCCAGGCATCGCGGTAGCGATGCAGTTCAGCCGCGGGCGCGACGTTCTTCGCCGTCACCAGTTGCTCCAGTGTCGCGAGCCAGTGCCGGTAGTAGGTCTCGCCGTTATCGGCATCGCCTTCGGCCTGCGCACGCCTGATCTGCCTGGCCAGTGCGTCCGCCCATTCCGGCCAGGTGAACAGACCCCGCGCATGCAGCGCCAGCGCCATGGCAAAGGCGCGGGCCTCCCATGGCTCGCGAAAGACCGGACCCTCGCTGTCGCGCGGAAGTCCGGGAATGCTGGCTGCCGCCTGCATCGCTGCGTGCCGGTCGATGGTCATTCGGCACGCTCCAGATACGGCTCCCAGGCATCGATCGAAACCGTGCTCGCGGGATCGGCGCGATCGCCCCACAATTCGCGGCCGGTGAAACGAACGGTGTAAAGCTGCTGCGGATTCTCGCCGTCACCGCGCGCATTGCTGTCCGCGAAAACATGCGCGCCATGGAGCAACTCCACCACGCCGGCATGGCCGCGCACGTAACGCGGCAACCGGATGTGACCTTCCGGATGAATGTTCTTCGCGCGCACCCGGTCGCCGACAGCAAACAGCGGCTTCGAGGTTGCTTCGCGCTCCGTCGGCGCGCCACGGCGCAGCATGCTCTCGACATCGCCGGGCGCCAGAACAGGCACACCGGCCTTCGGAGGATGCAGCACATGCCCTGCCTCGATTTCATCCGGCAGCACAAGCCCGCGCTCCTGCATCAGCCGTTCAAGACCCGCAAGCCAGATCTGGTAGTAGCTCTTGCCATGATAATCCGCAGGCGAGCGGTCCTCGCGGGCGAAGCGGGACATATCGATATTCCAGCCGCCGGGCCGAGCCATTGCCAGCGTCAGCGCCAGCACCCGCCGCTCCCATTCGGCATGAAACACAGGCTCGTTCGGCTCCGGCATCACCGGGCCGAAGCCATCGACCCCGCCCATATCGTGTGCGCCGTTCATGATGCAGCCTGTTCGGGCGATTTCGGAAAGCCGGTGCCGATCATGCTGTCGCGGGTGACGAGCTCGGCGAGTTGCTCTTCGCTCCAGCCCTCGGTCCCCGCTGGACGCTGCGGCACGACCAGATAGCGAATCTCGGCGGTGGAATCCCACACGCGGATTTCCGTCTCAAGCGGAAGCTCGACTCCGAAATCGCGCAATACGCCGCGCGGATCGATCACCGCGCGCGAGCGATACGGCGCGGCCTTGTACCAGACCGGTGGAAGCCCGAGCACCGACCACGGATAACAGGAGCACAGGGTGCACACGACCATGTTGTGCCGCTGCCCGGTGTTCTCCACCGCGACAATGTGCTCGCCCTGCCGCCCGGCATAACCGAGTTCGGCGATCGCAGACGTCGCGTCCTTCAGCAAACGTGCGCGATAAGCAGGATCTGACCACGCCCTGGCGATCACGCGCGCGCCGTTGCGCGGCCCGACCTTGGTCTCGTAGGTTTCGATCAGAAGATCGAGCGCCGCCGGATCGACGTAGCCCTTCTCGGTGAGGACCGTCTCCAGCGCGCGGACACGCAATTCCGTCTCCGACAATTCGGAATGATCGTGATCGTGGTGATGATGGTGGCCGTGATGATGGTCACCATGGCCGTGGTGATGGTCGTCGTGCTCGTGTCCGCTCATGGAACAAAGGATAGTCCTGCCCGCCTCGACGTGTCGAGAGCAGGATCATCGCCGCAGCAAGATGTGATATGCAGACGCGCCGGTTCTTCGCGCGTCAGTCCTTGAGAATGAACGTCACCTTCAGGTTGACGCGGTATTCCGCGATCTTGCCGTTCTTGATGACGCATTTCTGGTTCGCGACCCAGACGCCTTCGACATTCTTCAATGTCTTGACGGCGCGCTTGACGCCATTCTGGATGGCATCTTCAAAACTTTTCGGGGAAGCGGCAATGAGCTCGGTCACGCGTGCAACTGACATGATTTTCTCCTGACAGGAATCAAGACGTAAAATTCATTCGGCACTTTGAGCACCGGCAGCTTAGGCCCGCGGCTGGGGGCGTCAAGCTGACCGGGGCGCCACGCAGGCACATGCACAGCGCCGCACCTGCGTCATGCGGCGCACAAACTCTCAAATTGTATTTGTAAAAGAGACTAGTTCGCGATGGCCGCGGTAACTGCCTGCATCAGCTCCTGCTGGCGAAACGGCTTGCCGAGCTTCGGCAGGCGGGCATCCACGTCTGGCGGCAATTCCGCATAACCAGTCGCAAGAATTACCGGAAGCTCCGGCCGCTCGGCCTTGATCGCGGCTGCGAGTTGCGCGCCGGTCATCCGCGGCATGGCATGATCGGTGATGACGAGATCGACCGAGGGCTCGCGCCGCAAGATCTCCAGCGCCTGGTTACCTGACGTCGCCTCGAACACCGTGTGTCCCATGTCCTGCAGCATCACCGCGGTGTTCATCAGCACAAGACCATCGTCATCGACAGCAAGCACCACCAGCGGACGGGTGCCGGTCACGCCGTCCTTGATGAAACGCCCGCCCTGCGCGGGCCGGGCCGCTTTCGCGGCAGGCAGCCAGATTTCCGCCGTCGTGCCCTCGCCTTTTTGGCTCTTCAGGAAGAACCGCCCGCCGGACTGTTCGGTCATGCCGTGGACCATCGACAGTCCGAGACCGGTGCCGCGGCCCACACCTTTCGTGGTGAAGAACGGCTCCATGGCGCGCCTCAGCGTCGCCTTGTCCATTCCCTCGCCCGTGTCCTTCACCGAAAGACGCACATAACGGCCGGCTTTCAGCTTGCTCCGCGAGCGAGGCTTGACGGTTTCCTCACGCGCCGCGATGACGATACTGCCGCCGTCCGGCATCGCGTCGCGCGCGTTCACCGCCAGATTCAGCAACGCCATTTCGAGCTGATTGGCGTCGGCATGGACGAGGTCGAGCTTGAGCGGAAAGTGCGTCTCGATCTGCACCGACGGTCCGAGCGAACTCTGCAACAGATCGGTCATGCCGCGCACAAGCGCGGGAATATCGATCGGCTTGAGATCGAGATCCTGACGCCGCGCGAAAGCCAGCATGCGCTGGGTCAGCGCCGCGCCGCGCTGCGCCGCCTGCGTCGCATTGGAAATCAGCGTCGCGATCCGCGCATCGTCCGGAAGCCGCTTGCCGGCCAATTCAAGGCTGCCGAGAATGACCATCAGCAGATTGTTGAAATCGTGCGCGATGCCGCCGGTCAGTTGGCCAATGGCATCCATCTTCTGCGAATGGGCCAGCGCCTCGCGCGCCTGCTCGAGCGCTTTCTGTGTTTCCCTGCGCTCGGTGATATCGCGGGTGATCTTGGCGAAGCCGATGATGGCGCCGGTCTCGTCGCGGATCGGATCGATGATGATGTTGGCCCAGAACTGCGTGCCGTCCTTGCGCACACGCCAGCCTTCCTTCTCGAAACGTCCTTCGCGCCGCGCGGTGGCGAGCGCGTTTTGCGGCTCGCCCTTCAGGCGGTCGCCCTCGGTATAGAATTTCGAGAAATGCTGGCCGATGATTTCCTCGGCGCGATACTGCTTGATGCGTTCCGCGCCCAGATTCCAGCTGCTGACGTAACCTTCCGGGTCGATCATATAGAGGGCGTAGTCGGTCACACTCTGCACCAGCAGCCGGAACTGTTCTTCCTTCTGCCGCAGACGATCCTGGGCCGCCTTGCGCTCCGTAAGGTCGCGCGTGATCTTGGCAAAGCCGACGAGCCGGCCGTCAGGCGAACGGATCGGGTCGATCACCACATGAGCCCAGAACCGGCTGCCGTCTTTTCGGATGCGCCACCCTTCGTTTTCGAATTTGCCTTCGCGGGCAGAAATTTCCAGGGCGCGCGCCGGAAGCCCGGCCTTGCGGTCCTCCTCGCCATAGAACTGCGAAAAATGACGCCCGATGATCTCGTCGTGGGTGTAGCCCTTGAAACGCTGCGCGCCCGCATTCCAGCTCGTGACCCGTCCTTCCGGGTCGAGCATGTAAATGGCGTAATCGTGCTTCCACCAGAAGCCGGTATCGCCCTTCCGGGGTCAGGGCATCCTCGAACCGGTTCGATCGCTGCAAGGCGGTGCTCTCAAAGGCCATTCAATGTAACCCCGTACCAACAGGGCCAAACGCCGCCGGACCGGTAAAGTTCCACCTAAATTTGAGGACTTCGCCCAAAGTCGAACAGGGGCCGGGGCTCTCTATTTCTGCTTCTCGTAGGCCGCCAGCATATCCTCGACCTTGATCCCGTTGATGGTCATGCCCTCGATCCGGCAGTCCGTGAGGCAGGCCCCCGACATATTGGCGTTGTTAATGTGCAGGCCGGCCAGGTTGGTGTAGTCGATCCGCAGGCCGCTGAGATTGATGTCGTGCATCGTGCAGCCCGACATGTTGACGTCCTCGAAGGTCGAACCTGAAACGTCTGCCCCTTTTACATCGAGACGCTGCCTGCCGCCGTGAATGTCCATGCCTGTTCCTCCGGTTTCTCGTTTCGGCGATTGCACGCTCAGTTCCGCACCGCGTAAAGCGGCGTCCGTAACGTGAACTGGACAAGCGGCTCGGGTGTCCAGGCCACTTCGACCGAAGCGCCGAACAACCGGTTGTCGTTGTCATCCATCCGCTCGAGATCAAACCTGAGCAACGGCTGGGTGAACGCTTTGGCCCTGAGGATACCGGCGCCGATCTGGGCGCCGCCGAAGGTCTGGACGCCCATCCGAGCGGACACCTTCCAGTTGTTCGGCCATTGATAATAACCGCCGAGATAGCCGACGAACGCCGGCTCGACCTTTGCAAGACCCGAATCCACCCAGACGGCGGTCAATCGCGTCCCGAACAGCAGACCCTGGGTTTGATCTTCGTTGAGGCCATAATCCAGTTCGACCACCGTCTGGTTCGATGTCGAGGCCAGTCCCGGCGCGCTGGTGATCGACCGCGTCAGAGTCGAAATCACTGTGACCGTCTTGCTGTCCTGCTGAATGACATCGGCATTGAAACCAATGTTCCAGCTGTCGAGCGTCATCGATGACCAAGGCGCGGCATCGCTGCGCGCCGTGCTGGCGCTGACGCCGCCGTACAGCGAAAACCGTTCGGTGATATCCACCGTCAACGGCGCGTTCAGCGTCACGACCTGCGCCGCCGCCGGGATCGGAGAAACGAAGTTCCTGAACCCGATCGCGAGGACGCCCGGCGGCACGGTCGTGTATTGCGTATTGTAATCCAGATAGATGTTGGGCTGCTTCGGACCTGTTTTTACCGACTCGTCGTCATCTTCGTCGGCGGCGCGGGCGATATCGAAGGCGCCAAGAACAACAAGCAGACCGAGCGCGAAGCGGCCGAGCTGGCGCGCCATCCCGATTCCACGAGAGATTCGGCCGCGCACGCCCGCCTCCCTGGATTTGACTCTGGCCATTGTTCACTCGTTGAGAAGATGAGACGCGCGCGGAAAAACGGAGCGATGGTGCCGCTTTCCACGTCGCTTTTCAATGACCGGTCATGTAAACCGCGACCTGATCTAGTTCAGTGTGGCTTTCAGCGCGGTGGCGGCCGAGGCATAACCGCCCCGCGCACCATCCACAAAATGGAAATGATCCGGCCGCGATGCCGACAGCGTGAAACACGTCATCATCGCCGCATCCTGACGGTGCAGACCGTAACGTGCCGTGCCGGAAGCGGCTGCCGCCGCGAGACGGCTCTCCAGCGCATCGGCAAGCTCAGGCCTGCAATCGAGCACCATGCGCAGGCCGTCGTCGTATTTCCGGAAATCCGAGTTTTCCACCACCTGCTGCATGTAAATCTTCGGCACGAAACCGCCCGCGGAAATATTGAGGCGAAACAGCACATACACGAACAGTGTCATGGCATGAACGCCGAGGCGGCGCCTGAACAGCGATCCTCCGCGCTGCGCCAGCGCCTCGAAATTCGCCCCCGGTGTTGGCCAGCGCATGCGCGGACCCGAGGATGGCACTGGCCGTCCCGCGCCGGGACTTCGCTCGACCAGTGTCACCACATCCTCGATCAGGCGGCGAAATCCGGCGCTGTCCGACGACATGCCCGGCACGATCAGCATCGACAGGATGAGGCCGCGCTCTGCCGGCATTTCGGAAAACCGGCACGACAATCCGGTGAGGTCGGGATGCGCGCCGGACGGCGCGGGGGCCACGGTGAACTCGCCGCGCTTCATGGCGGCTTCCGCCCACGCCAGCCCGCCGCCGGAGAACATCGCGTAGGACACATGCGGAGAAGCCGCATAACGCGCCACCCGCACATCGAGACCTTGTGCGCGAATGGCCTCGATCGGCACCAGCGCAACGCGCAGCGACAGATCGAGATCTTCCTTGACCCAGGTCGCGGTCGCAGCCAGGGCGTCCCGCGCCGGACCGGCGTCCCGCGGCGAAACCGCGAAGCTCGCACCGTCGCCGCCAAAGGCGAACGGGAAATCGCGGCTCTCCAGCGCATTGGTCACCGACGCGATCACCGCAGCGCCGGCCATGTTCACCGCCTTGTAGCGATTGTCCGCGATCGCCTTGGTGGACTGCACGATGTCGGCGACACCGATCAGCCATCCGTCCGGCACCGGCCGGTACAGCGACGGATCCATCAGATTGGCGAAGCCGCGAAACACTGGCATGGCGCTGTAAAAATCGTCCCTGCCGCCGGTGTCCGCTGCACCCTGTTCGTGCGATACGCTCATGACCGTTGCGATGCCATTTCCCAGCGCGACCTTTGTCAGGCCAGCGTTCCAAAAATACGGCTGCCCAGCAATACGGGTTCAGCCTTCCCCGCAAACAAATATCGGCGCGGACACGCCGCGCCGAGGATATGAGACGGTAAACTCGCGGACGGTATCAGTGACGATGACGGTGCCTGCGATAGCGGCGCGGTGCGGGTTCATAAGGCTGATACCAGGCATTCGCACTGCACGAGCCGCCGACCCCGCTGGTGGCCGCCCGGCACTGGTCGTAGGTGTAATAGGCGCAGACCCGGCCCATCCCGGTGCGGCTGTAATTTTCCGAACAGAACGGCGCATCGGCTCTGGCGGGCGCGGCGGCGCCAAGCACGGCAAGTGCCGCGACGCCAGCCGCCACCGCAAAATTGAATTTCAGCATCGTGCCCTCCCTGATGTCCGGCTTTATATGGGCAGTGCATTATATGGGCAGTGCATTCGAGATTGGCTACTCCTGCCGTGCCGGTTTCCGCGACGGCAACGCCGGGATGTGCTAGATTGCGGCACGTGATGTCCATTGAATGGGTTCCGATGTCCCCCGTCTCTTTTATGCTCAACATCTTGTGGGTCGTCCTCGGCGGTTTCTGGATGGCGCTCGGCTGGGCCGTCGCCGCCGTGATCATGGCCATCACCATCATCGGAATTCCATGGGCGCGCGGTGCCTGGAATATCGCCATCTACACGCTGTTTCCGTTCGGCCAGAAAGCCGTCTCGCGCGAGATCTATATCGGGGAGCGCGACTTCGGCACCGGCATTTTCGGATTTATCGGCAATCTGATCTGGCTCGTCCTGGCCGGATGGTGGCTGGCGCTTGGCCATCTTTTTACGGCCCTTCTGCTCGCCATCACGATCATCGGTATTCCGTTCGCCTGGGCGCATCTGAAGCTCGGCGCCATCGCGTTGTGGCCGATCGGCAAGACCATCGTCCCGGCATGAGGGTGCCTGCCGGCCCGCTCACCATCCAGTATGACTGAAGAGACAACTTCCATGGGCGCGGAGAAACTGTAAATTTGGCGCGAACCGGTTCTGGACAGACGCCGATGATGGCGGTCCCTCAAGCTGAGCCAAATGCCCATTGGCTGCGCGATGTCGCGGATGACACTCTGGCTATGGCCAGGGCCGCGCAAGAAAAGCTCGCCAGCAACGAAACCAGCACCACCATTCATGAACTGCGCGTCGCGCTCAAGCGCTGGAGAGCCTTGTTGCGGTTGCTCGAGGACTCGATCGGCGACGAGACAGTGGCTCTGCGACATGAGGCCAGCAGCCTCGCACGCGAGCTCGGCCGCAGCCGCGACGCACAGACCGTTCTCGATGCGCTGGCCGACGTTGTAAAACCGAAAGATGCCAAGACCCCGCCGCTGTCGGAACGAACCAAAGCCACTCTCACCCAGCGGCTTGAAGACGCGCGAAAGGCCATAGAGGCCGAGCATCTTCATCCGGCAGCCATTCAACACCTGCGCGACGGCCTTGCCCGGGCGTCCGCCTGCGCAGCAAACTGGCCGCTTGAACACATCCGCTTCGACGACATCGTGACCGCTCTCGCAAAATCCTATCGCCGGGCCCGCCGGCGCCGTCCACGCGAATGGGACACGGCCAGGCCGGAGGAGGTTCATGATTTCCGCAAGGCTGTCGTAGCTTTTCGCTATCAGCTCGACCTCATTGCGCCGCTGTGGCCAAAAATGTGGAATACCTTCATCGACGAGGTGCAGAAGCTGCGCACGCAGCTTGGCAGGAGCAACGATCTCGTTGCTCTCCGCGGCTTGATTCAACCGAAGCAACCGCTGGCGCCCTGGCGGTCACGCCTGACGCCGCGGATCGACACCCGGCAACAGTTTCACCTTAGCCGCGCGCGATCGCTGTCCGGCCGGGTGTTTGCAGAATCGCCGCGGTCATTCCGCAAACGCATCGAGGCCCTGGCGGAAGCAGCCGCGGAGTCCCCTTGATCCACAGGCATCTCCGGGCTCACGGCGCAATGCACCGCAGCATTACAACTCACCGACCAGCCGCGATCAGAGTTGTCGGCCATCGCCAACTCGGCGATAATTCCCGCATCCTTTTCAGGGAAACGCCATGTCGATGCAAAGCCTGACGTCACCGGCTGCGATCAAAGCCCCCCTCATGGTGGACCGCAGCAAGCTTGCTCACATTCCCGGCGACGAAGGCTGGCCGTTTATCGGACGAACGCTCAGCGTCCTCGCCGATCCGAAAGGCGAAGTCGATGCGATGGCCCGGAAATACGGGCTGATCTATCGCTCGCGCGTCCTTGGCGAGACCAGCGTCTCGCTGCTCGGTCCGGACGCCAACGAGTTCATGCTGCTCGACCAGACCAAGCTGTTTTCCTCGACCAACGGATGGGAAACAATTCTGGGGCGCCTGTTTCCCCGTGGACTGATGTTGCTCGATTTCGAGGAACACCGGCTGCATCGCCGCGCCATGTCCGTCGCGTTCAAGGCCGGGCCGATGAAAAACTATCTCGCGCAGCTCGATACGGGGATCGCGGCACGCGTCGATCAGTGGCGCGAGGCGCCGGGTCCGATGCTGTTCTACCCGGCCATGAAGCAGCTCACGCTCGATCTCGCCGCGACGTCGTTTCTCGGCACCGGCATCGGCCCCGAGGTCGATGACGTCACGCGCGCTTTTGTCGACATGATCGCCGCGTCCGTCGCGGTGATCCGCCAGCCATGGCCCGGCACGCAGATGGCGCGCGGCGTCAGGGGACGCCAGCGCATCGTCGCGTATTTCTCGCAGCAGATTCCGCTGCGGCGCGAGAACGGCGGCGACGACCTGTTCTCGCAACTCTGCCACGCCACCCATGAAGACGGCGCCCTGCTCTCGACCCAGGACATCGTCGATCACATGAGCTTCCTGATCATGGCGGCGCACGACACGCTGACATCGTCGCTGACGTCATTCGTGGCGCTGCTCGCGGCGCATCCGCAGTGGCAGACACGATTGCGCGACGAAGTCTCCTCGCTCGGGATCGAACCCGGCGCGCCGCTGCCGTTCGAGAAACTCGACGCGATGCCGCTCACCGAAATGGCATTCAAGGAAGCCATGCGGATGAAGCCGCCGGTGCCGTCGATCCCGCGTCGGGCGACACGCGATTTCAGCTTCAAGGGCTTTGATATTCCCGCTGGAACGCTGGTCAGCATGAACCCGCTGTTCACCCACCACATGAGCGAACACTGGCCCGATCCCGAGACATTCGACCCGCTGCGCTTCACCGACGAAGCCCAGCGTGCGCGTCATCGCTTTGCGTTCATCCCCTTCAGCGGCGGCGCGCATATGTGCATCGGACTTCACTTCGCCTACATGCAGGCCAAATGCTTCGCGTTCCACTTCCTGCAAAACCTCAGGGTGAGCATGGCGCCGGGCTATGTGCCGTCGTGGCAGATGTGGCCGATCCCCAAGCCCAAGGACGGGCTGCGCGTGACGCTCTCCGCGGCATGAGGCTTTGCGCGGCTGCCCCGTTGACTCCGCCAGCCCCGTCCTTCAAGCAATTGGCAACCCGCAACGGACAAGCGGGACGGGAGAAAACATGCCTAAGATCGATCTCGCGCCGGGTCATGTCGGCCCCTTCGCCGGACTGGATGTGCCGTGGCTGCTGCGGCTGCGCGCCGAGACGCGGTGCGACCATCCGTTCTTGATCTGGGCGCCGTTCGACGCACCGTCGCGTCCATGGACCTACGGTGAAATCCACGACCGCGTCGGCGCACTGGCCGCGGGCCTTGCGAAACGCAACGTCAAGCCCGGCGAATGCGTGTTGATCCATCTCGACAACTGCGTCGAGATGCTGCTGGCGTGGTTTGCCTGCGTCGAACTCGGTGCCATTGCCGTAACGACCAACACCCGCTCCGCGCCTGCAGAGATGGAGTATTTCGCCGGCCATTGCGGCGCCGTCGCAGCCATTACCCAGCCCGCCTATGCCGAACTGGTTGCAGCCAACTGCCGTGGCCTGCGCTGGCTTGCCGTGACCTCGCATGACGCAGGCGCACCACCCGCGCAAGGATACAAACCGCCAAAGAGCGAGAGCTTCGAGGCGCTATTTGCCGACAGCGCGGACAGGCCGCGCCGTCCCGCCGATCCTTATGCATCGTGCAGCGTGCAATACACCTCCGGCACCACATCACGGCCGAAGGCGGTGCTCTGGACACACGCCAATGCGCTGTGGGGCGCGAAGATTAACGCCGTGCATCAGGACCTGCGGCCGCAGGACATTCACCAGATCTATCTGCCGCTGTTCCACACCAATGCGCTGGCCTATTCCATGCTGTCGACGCTATGGGTCGGCGGCACTGCCGTGATCCAGCCGCGCTTCTCCGCAAGCCGGTTCTGGACGACGGCGCTGGAGCATCGCAGCACCTGGACCTCGCTGGTGCCGTTCTGCGTCAAGGCGCTGATGGAGCGAGAGGCGCCCAAGAACCATCACTTCCGGCTGTGGGGCAGCGCGATTTGTGAGCCGCCGACCGACGCGATCTTCGGCGTAAAGACCATCGGCTGGTGGGGCATGACCGAAACCATCACCCATGGCATCGTCGGCGAGCCTTATCAGCCCAACATTCCGCTGGCCATCGGCCGCGCCGCGCCGGAATATGACATCCGTGTCGTCGATGAGCACGGCGCGCCGACGCAAGTCGGCGAGACCGGCGACCTTCTGATTCGCGGTGTTCCCGGCCTCTCGCTGTTCAAGGAGTATCTGCACAACGAAACCGCCACGCGCGACAGCTTCGACGAGCACGGCTATTTCATCACCGGCGACCGTGTGAAGATTCTGGAAGACGGCTTCATGCGGTTTGGCGACCGCGCCAAGGACATGCTGAAGGTCGGCGGCGAGAATGTCGCCGCCTCCGAAATCGAACAGGTCGTCATCACCGTTGCCGGCGTGCGGGAGGCGGCAGTGGTTGCGAAGAAGCATCCGATGCTGGATGAGGTGCCGGTGGTGTTCGTGATTCCGACCAAGGGTCTCGACGGCGCGCCGCCCACGCTGCACGATGATATTCTGAATGCCTGCAAAGCAGCGCTGGCCGACTTCAAGGTGCCGCGCGAGGTGCGGCTGGTCGATGACATGCCGCGCTCGACGCTTGAGAAAGTGGCAAAGGCGGAATTACGGAAATTGCTGGCATAAGCCCTGTGCAACCAGCGGAGATTTGAGGACACAACGATGACCCAGCCAAAATTCGATGTCGTGGTTTATGGCGCAAGCGGCTTCACGGGCAAGCTCGTCGCTGAGTATTTCGCCGCGCATTATGGTCCCGGCAGCAATCTCAAATGGGCGATGGCAGGCCGCAGCCGCGACAAGCTCGCCGCCGTCCGTGACGAGATCCACGCGCCGAAAGACACGCCGCTGATCGAGGCCGACGCGAGCGATCCCGCTTCGCTCAAGGCGCTTGTCGGCCAGACCAAAGCGGTGCTCACCACCGTCGGGCCGTATCAGCTTTACGGCTCCGAGCTTGTCGCAGCCTGCGCCGCATCCGGCACCGATTATCTCGATCTCTGCGGTGAACCTGCATGGATGCGCCAGATGATCGACGCGCATCACGCAAAGGCGCAATCCACCGGCGCCCGCATTCTGTTCTCGTGCGGGTTCGATTCGATTCCATTCGAGCTCGGCGTATTCTTCTTGCAGAACGCGGCGAAGAAACAGCTCGGCGCTGCCGTGCACAGAGTGAAAGGCCGCGTCCGCAAGATGAAGGGCACGTTCTCCGGAGGCACCGCAGCAAGCCTGAAGGCGACATATGCCGCCGCCGCGAAGGATCTCAGCATCGTGCCGCTGCTCAAGAATCCGTTTGCGCTGACGCCGGGCTTCGAAGGCCCGAAACAGCCGCCGGGCAACAAGCCGCTTCACGATGACGAACTCGGCATGTGGGTCGCGCCGTTCGTGATGGCGACGATCAACACCCGCAATGTGCACCGGTCGAATCTTCTGATGGGCTTCCCGTACGGCCAGGACTTTATCTACGACGAGATGATGCTGGCCGGCCCCGGCGAGAAGGGCGAGGCGACCGCCAAGGCTATCGTCGCGGCCAATGCCGCGATGGGCGGACCGGGTGGACCGAAGCCCGGCGAAGGCCCCTCAAAGGAAGAGCGCGAGACAGGACTCTACGACATCCTCTTCGTCGGCGTGTCGCTGGACGGCCGGCAGGTCCGCGTCTCGGTCAAGGGCGATCGCGATCCGGGCTACGGATCCACCTCCAAGATGATCGCCGAGTGTGCCGTCTGCCTCGTGCGCGATGCGCAGGACGTCCCTGGCGGCATCTGGACGCCGGGCGCAGCGCTGGGTGATCGCTTGATCAAGCGGCTGGAAGACAATGCCGGACTTCAGTTCACAGTCGAGAGCTGAGGCAGGCGCCTCAACTCTCGACTTCAGCCGTCCTATTCCGCGCCGCCTGCGTTGCGGGCCATGAATGTCTCAGGCGATCCGTCGCGCGGGTCCACGAAGATGAACGTTTCAGTCCAATTCCTGAAGATCGGACCCAGATTAGGAAGGCCCTTCGCTAATCTGGGATAGCTCGCCTCCACTCACGCTTTAACGCTTCAAGGCTCCTGGTAGATGTTCCGCCAGATTCTTGGGGCCTAACAGCTTCGCATCCCCTATCGCGGTTCATCTCACCGCGGTCAATTTCAGGTTGACCCCGCAAGTTCCATTGAGGCATCCTGTAACCGCATTGTTTGTCTTGACAGCGATCAATGCGGTAAAGGCGGCTCGGGAGCACCAGTAGTCTTATGCTGGGAGTCCCACGGATAGATCCCTTGAAAAGGATGCGTGCGAAGGCACGTGTCCGGATTAAGCAGTGGGGTCAGCACCCGAGTCGCTGATGTCAAGCTCCCGGCACCACCTCCTTGGTCGCCGGTTGGTGGACTCGGGGTGAACTTTGACAATATCTGACCTCTTTGACGCTCACCTTTCCGAACTACGGAAAGAAGGCGGAACCGGTTTCAGCCTAGACTACTATCTTTCCCACCGCGGCCGGTTTCTGCGCACCGCCGAGATGATCCCGCACGGCGGCCCGGACCGAGCCGCCCTGGAAATCGGGTCAACAGTTCTGTTTCAGGTCGGACTGAAGCACACCTACGGTTATGGCCGGGTCGTTGGCAACGAACTGTCGGCACGCATCGAGGACAAATACACCGATCGAGACTTTGTGATTTGCGAGGTTCGCACACGCAATCTGTCCGTCAGCGTCAACGTCGAGCATGAGTTATTTCCTTTCGAGAGCGAAACCTTCGATTTGGTGCTCTGCTGCGAAGTGCTTGAGCACATGGACATCGATCCGATGTTCATGTTGGCCGAACTCAACCGGATTACGAAGGTCGGCGGACAGATCATCGTAACGACACCAAACTGTTGCTCCGCGCGCAATTTCTGGAAGATCGCAAACGGCTATCGGCCACACTTCTTCATGCAATACGAGCGCTCGCGTAGCCCGTATCGACACAATATCGAGCACGACGTTCACAGCGTCTCCACCCTCCTGCGCAGCGCAGGGTTTAATCCAACGTCAGTCGAGACCCAGGACGTATTCGAGGCCCCGCTACAGCAGGGCCTCGATCTGCTCTGGAAAATGAAGCTGCCGACCGAACACCGGGGTGACGGGATATTCGCAATTGCCGAGAAGGTCTCCGGCGTTGCTGACCGTTGGCCCGCCGGCCTCTACGTTTAGGGGGGCCGATGCTGAGAACCGCCTATCGGCTGATGGCCCGCGTGTCGCCCAAGCTGGCTCATGTCGCCCGTGAAAGCTACTTCACTCTAAACGGCTGGCGCTTTGACGATCTAAAGCGCTACATGAACCAGAACCAGGTCCATCATGGCGCAGCTTCACTGGCGCTGAGCCATTCTTTTTCCAGCGCATTGCAGCCGCAAGCCGAAGTCGAGAAACGGATCGCGTTCGTTTCGTGCTTGCTGCCGATGGACACCGGCATTGCAACTTGTTCGCTCTATTCCTGGATGGGCTTTGAAGGCCCGGTCGATATCTTTGCGCCGGCGATCGACATGGATTGGTATTTCGCGCAGGAGCGAATGCTGAGGGGGCGCGGCAACGGGCCTCGTCTGTTCGACGTCGGCGCCTTCATGACGCTCGACCAGGTGATGCAATACGACAGGATCGTGATCGCCATCGGCAATTCCAACCATCACGATTACATCTTCCCTCTGCTGCGCAAGCTGTCGTCGTTCGGAGGAACCGAGCGGATCGTGCTCTACATTCACGATCCCTGTCTACTGAACATCGTCGCCAAAGGCACCGAGTCGTCGCCCAAGGAACTACTCGACCTGATGACGTCGATCTACAAACGGAAGATCGAGGTGAATCCGCTGGATCAGGATCTTCACCTCAAAATGGCCTCAGCCGATATGCTGGGCATTCGGTTCTTCAACAACATTGGCATCGACAAGTTTCTTGTAAACTCCGAGACCGCGCGAGAAATGGTGCTTCGTGATCTCGGCGAAGCGCCGGCGATGGTCGAAAAGATTTTCCATCCGGTCTTTCTGCCGCAAGGTGCCGATACACTCGATGACGATCCGCCGGACGATGATGCTCTGGTCGTCGGGGCTTTCGGCATCATCGATTTCAACAAGCGTATCGACCACATCGCTGACGCGATGAGAAGCATTGCCTCAAGAGGAATCAAGGCGCGCCTTCTGCTTGCGGGTTTCCATGTCCGGAATTTTGTCGAAACCTATCCGGAAGTCTTCGAGGGGGTGGACTATGAGCTGTTCGACAGTCCGACCGACCGCCAACTGGTCGCCTGCATGAAGAAGTGCCATGTCGCTATCCAGCTTCGCAAGCATGCGCTCGGCGAAAGCTCCGGCATCGTGCCCCAGTTGATGCTTCAGAACAAAACCGTTCTGGTGTCCGACATTGGCGCGTTTGCCGAGTATGGCGAAGCCGTCGTCAAGGTCGCGCCGGACGAACCCGCCGAGGAGACCGCGAACAAGCTGATCGCCGCGGCCGCAACTCCGATCAAACCGGAGATCCTGGACCGCTATTGCAATGAAAGGTCCCCAGCGGCGTTTCAGAAGCGTTTCATGAGCATCTATCGGCGGCAAACGCCGGGAGTTTCGGACGCCGTTTCGAGGATTCTCTGATCGGACGAATCTGGCTCGCGGCCACGCTCATGGCGCCCTGATGTAACGAACGCCTTCCCTATTTGCGGCCCTCCCATTAGGTTGGCACCTGATTTGGGGAGCGGACATGCTGACGGGCGAACTACGGTCCAAGATTGACGGGGTCTGGAATGCATTCTGGGCAGGCGGGATCGCCAACCCCCTCGAAGTGATCGAGCAGATCACCTACCTGCTGTTCATGCGCGGGCTGGACGAGGCGCAACTGCTTGAGGAAAACAAGGCGACGCGTCTTAAAAGGCCGATCGAGCGGCGCATTTTCCCCGACGGCAAGGACGGCATCGGCAAGGGCGGCGGCGTTGCCTATGAGGAGATGCGCTGGTCCAAGCTGAAGAATATCAGCGACCCCAAGACCATGTTCGATCTGGTTTCAGAACATGTGTTTCCGTTTCTCCGCAACATGGCCGAGACCGGCACCGCACATTCCACCCATATGAAGGGCGCGCGCTTCACCATCCCCTCTCCGGCCCTGTTGGTGAAGGTCGTGGACCTCATCGACAAATTGCCGATGGAGGATCGGGATACCAAGGGCGACCTCTACGAATACATGCTGTCGAAAATCGCGACAGCCGGACAGAACGGGCAATTCCGCACGCCGCGGCACATCATTTCGCTGATGGTCGAGATGACCGCGCCGGGGCCGAAGGACATTATTGTCGATCCGGCCTGCGGCACCTGCGGCTTCCTGGTCGCGGCGGGCGAATATCTGCGCGAAAATCATCCAAAACTGTTTCACGAGAAGGAAAGCCGCGATCATTTCCACGAGGAGATGTTCCACGGCTTCGACTTCGACGGCACCATGCTGCGCATCGGCTCCATGAACATGACGCTGCACGGCGTCGATGATCCCGATATTCGTTACAAGGATTCGCTCTCGCAGGAACATGCCGGCGACGAGGATCGTTATTCGCTGGTGCTGGCCAATCCGCCGTTCGCGGGCTCGCTCGATTACGAGACCACGGCGAAGGACCTGCTCTCGGTGGTCAAGACGAAGAAAACCGAACTGTTGTTCATGGCGCTGTTCCTGAAACTGCTGAAGCCCGGCGGGCGGGCGGCGGTGATCGTGCCGGACGGCGTGCTATTCGGCTCCTCGACCGCGCACAAGGCGATCCGCAAAATGCTGGTGGAGGACCACAAGCTCGACGGCATCGTCAAGCTGCCGTCCGGTGTGTTCAGGCCCTATGCGGGCGTCTCCACGGCGATCGTGCTGTTCACCAAGACCAATTCCGGCGGCACCGATAACGTCTGGTTCTATGACTGTCAGGCGGATGGAATTTCACTCGACGACAAGCGTACACCGCTATTGCCGCCTGAAAAGCTCGGCCCGTGCCCCGGTACATGGGACGAGAATCAGCTTCATTTCACCCCGCTTGCGTTGAGTGATGAGGAGTTAACAAAGAACAACCTGCCCGACATCGCCGCGCGCTGGAAGGAACGCGACGGTTCTGAGCGCGATCGCCCACGCACCGCGCAGAGCTTCTGTGTGCCGAAGGCCGAGATTGCCGCGGCCGGCTATGATCTCTCGATCAATCGTTACAAGGAAGTGGTGCACGAAGCTGCCGAGCACCGCCCGCCGAAGGAGATCATCGCCGAGCTGAAGGCACTGGAAAAGGAGATCGCGGACGGGCTGGCGGAGTTGGAGGGGATGTTGTGAATGCGCCTTTCCAGACACTTTTGTCACCTGTCGTCCGCTTGGGCGAAGTCGCTGACTTTATTCGTGGGGTGACCTATAAACCGGCAGACGTGTCGATTGCGGCTGATTCAAATGCGATCGCATGCATGCGAACTAAAAACATTCAGACTGACCTGGAAGACGATGACCTGGTCTTCATACCAAAATCGCCAATCAAGATAGATAAACTTCTTCGCGCTGGAGATATTCTCGTTTCGAGCGCCAATAGCTGGAACCTGGTCGGAAAGTGCTGCTGGGTTCCAGACCTGCCGTATCAAGCGACATTTGGCGGCTTCACCTCCGTATTAAGGGCTGATCCCAAGCGAGCATTCCCGCGATATTTGTATCATTGGTTCGCAACGGATCGCACGCAGCAACTCGCACGTAGCTTTGGACAGCAAACAACAAATATCTCGAATCTAAATCAAGGACGCTGCCTAGAGCTTGAAATCCCCCTTCCCCCGCTCCCCGAACAGCGGCGGATCGCGGCGATTCTGGACAAGGCGGACGACCTGCGCCGCAAGCGCAAGCGCGCGCTCGAATTGCTCGATGGTCTGACGCAGTCGATCTTTCTGGAGATGTTTGGGGATCCCGTGAGCAACCCAAAAGGCTACAATCAAACTTTATTCGGCTGCGTCGGCCAGCTTGACAGGGGCGTTTCCAAGCACAGACCACGCAATGATCCGAAATTGCTTGGCGGTCCTTATCCACTTATCCAAACCGGGGACGTCGCCAACAGCGGGGGTTAATAACTACCTATAAGTCGACGTATTCAGATAATGGCCTTCGCCAGAGCAGAATGTGGCCTGCCGGGACGTTGTGCATCACGATTGCAGCTAACATTGCTCAGACTGGAATACTGACCTTTCCTGCATGCTTTCCGGACAGTGTTGTCGGCTTCACGCACCCGAATCCTGGCATGGTGCAATATGTTCGCGTCTGGTTATCTTTTCTTCGCTCAACGCTCGAGCGAATTGCCCCTACAGTAGCGCAGAAAAACATCAATCTTGAGATACTAAGAAATCTACCAATGGCATTACCTCCATTGGATCAGGTCGATAAATTTGGAGTCAAATTGATGAGTCTACGGAAACTAGAGCGCATATTCGACCAAACTTCTCTTTTCGACCGATCCCTCTTCTCCTCCCTCCAATCCCGCGCCTTTTCCGGCCAGCTTTAACGGACAATTGCATGTCCAACTTCGCCTTCCTCGCTGCTGAGTTTCCCACTGTCTACGAGGCTGCCGCGGAGGCGGAGCTGCAGGCCGGCGTGTCGCCGACGGCGGCGGCGTTCTTCGCGGGAAAGACGGTGGAAGTCGCGGTGAAGTGGGCGTTCAAGAACGACCCCGGCCTCAAGCTGCCGTATCAGGATAACATCGCGGCCCTCCTTCATGAGCCGACCTTCCGGCAGGCGGCGGGCGAGGCCGTCTACAGCAAGGCGCGCTATATCAACACGCTGCGAAACCGCGCGGTGCATGAGGAGAAGAAGATCAACCCCGGCGACGCCGTCGGCGCGGTGAAGGAGCTGTTTCACGTCTGCTTCTGGTTCGCCCGCACCTATGCGCGCAAGACCAAGCCTGACGACGGACTGGTCTTCAACGGCGCTGTTCTCTCGCGCAGGGACGACGCGCTGAAAAAAGCGTTCAGCCACATCAAGGCGCAACAGGCCGCGCTCGACGCCAGAAACGGCGAGCTGACAAAACTGCTCGCCGACAAGCAGAACCTCGACGAGGCGCTGAAGACGCTGCGTGCCGAAGTTGCCGCCACGCGCAAGGCGGCGGAGGCCACGCCCGACAGCCACGACTACAACGAAGCCGAGACCCGCGACCGCTATATCGACCTTCTGCTGCGCGAGGCCGGCTGGACGCTCGACAAGCCGGACGACATCGAATTTCGCGTCGAGGGCATGCCGAACAACGAAGGCGTCGGCTTTGTCGATTACGTGCTGTGGGGCGCGGACGGCAAGCCGCTCGGCCTTGTCGAGGCCAAACGCACCCGCAAGGACGCGCGCCAGGGCCAGCAGCAGGCCAAGCTCTACGCCGATTGCCTCGAGAAGGCTTACGGCCAGCGGCCGGTGATTTTCTATTCCAACGGCTACGAGCACTGGATTTGGGACGACACGCGCTCTCCGCCGCGCCGGATCGGGGGATTCTACAAGCGCGATGAACTGGAACTGCTGATCCAGCGCCGCACCAGTCGCAAGACGCTGGCCGAGACCAAGATCAACACCGCCATAGCCGGCTATAAACGCCCCTATCAGCAGCGCGCCATCCGCGCGATCGCCAAGCATTTCGAGACCGACGGCGAGCGCAAGGCGTTGCTGGTGATGGCGACCGGCTCTGGCAAGACCCGCACCGTGATCGCGCTGGTTGATCTTTTGATGCGCGCCGGGTGGGTGAAGCGCGTGCTGTTCCTCGCCGACCGCGTGGCGCTGGTCAATCAGGCCGCAGGCGCGTTCAAGGCCCATCTGCCGGATTCCGCCCCGGTCAATCTCGTGACCGAGCGCACCAGCGAAGGTCGGGTCTTTCTCTCCACCTATCCCACCATGATGAACCTCATCGAGGGCAAGCAAAACGGCACCGCTAAATTCGGCCCGGGCCATTTCGATCTCATCGTGATCGACGAGGCGCATCGCTCGGTCTATCAGCGCTTCCGCGCGATCTTCGATTATTTCGACAGCTTCCTTGTCGGGCTTACAGCAACGCCGAAGGAGGAGATCGACAAGAACACGTATTCCCTGTTCGACCTCGAGGATGGTGTGCCGACGGATGCCTATTCCCTCGACGAGGCTGTCGCGGAAGGCGTCCTGGTGCCGCCGAAGGCGATCTCGGTGCCGCTCAAGATCGTTCGCACCGGCCTGCGCTATGATGAACTGTCTGACGCGGAAAAAGATCAGTGGGACATGCTCGAATGGGGCGAGGAGGAGATTCCCGACAGCATCGAGGCCGCGGAGGTCAACAAGCGGCTTTTTAACCAGGATACCGTTGATCTCGTCATCGCTCACCTGATACAAAGTGGCGTGAAGGTCGAGGGTGGCGACCGTATCGGCAAGACGATCATCTTTGCGAAGAACCAGGCTCACGCGCAATTCATCGAAGCACGCTTCAACGCGTCCTACCCGCATCTCGCAGGGCACTTCGCAAGGGTCATCACCTATGAGAGCGGCGCCTACGCCCAGACGCTGATCGACGACTTCTCGAAGAAGAATTCCGCGCCACATATCGCGATCTCCGTCGACATGCTGGACACCGGCATCGACGTTCCTGAAGTGGTGAATCTCGTCTTCTTCAAGCAGGTGCGCTCAAAGACCAAGTTCTGGCAGATGATGGGACGCGGCACGCGGCTCTGTCCCGACCTCTTTGGTCCAGGTCAGGACAAGGAATTCTTTCGCGTCTTCGACTACTGCCAGAATCTCGAATTCTTCGGCGCCAACCCAGAATTGAAAGAGGCAAGCGCGCCGAAATCGCTCTCGCATCGCCTGTTCGCAGCGCGCGTCGACCTCGTGCGGGCTCTGGATGAAAAGCGCGGGAAGCCGGATGGCTTTTCGGCGGGCGATCAGGAACCCTACGAGCCCTCTGACGAAACTGCTGCCCCGCCGACCGAGGAAGCGATTCGCGCCGATGCGCTCAAGACTCTCCAGGAAACCGTCGCGAGCCTGAATCTCGACAACGTCATCGTGCGCCAGCACCGCCGCGCCGTGGAAAAATACCGGGATCTGCAGGCATGGACGACGATCGGCGACGACGATCGGGAGGAATTGCTGCAGGAGATCGCATCGCTGCCGTTCGAGCGGAGTTTCGGAACCGAAGAGGCCAAGCGCTTCGATCTTTTGATGTTTTCGATTGAACTGGCTTTGCTCAAGGGATCAAAACGTTTCGACACTCTGCGCAAACAGCTTCTTGAAATAGTTTCGGCGCTGGAGAGCCAAACCGGCATCCCGGCGATCGCCCAGCAGGCAAAACTGATCGAAGAGATTCAGACCGAACAGTGGTGGGAAGGCCTCACCGTGCCATTGCTGGAACTTGCGCGGCTACGGTTGCGGGATCTGATCCAGCATATCGAGCGTTCAAAGCGCGCCGTAGTATACTCGAACTTCGCCGATGAGATTGGCGAGGGGGTCGAACATGCGTTGCCGCAGGTTGGCGAAGTCGATTTCGTCCGCTTCAAGCTGAAGGCCCGACACTTCCTTAAAGCCCACGAAGACCATATCGTGCTTTACAAGCTGCGGCAGGGAAAGCCGCTCACAGCTTCCGATCTGAGCGAACTCGAAAAGATGCTGCTTGACGCCAACATTGGCGAAACCGGCGACATCGAGCGCGCACGGGAAACCAGTCAGGGCTTTGGCCGATTTGTGCGATCACTGGTGGGGCTGGATCGGGCGGCAGTCAGCGCGATGTTCGCAGACTTCATTGCTCCCGGCACGGCAACCGCCAACCAGATCGAATTCATTAATCTCGTGATCGAGCATCTGACGAATCAGGGCGCAATGGACCCCGCCCTGCTCTACGAACCGCCCTTTACGGACCTTGCTCCTACCGGCCCCGAACAATTGTTCGATGCGGAAAAAGTCACGCGGCTGGTCAGGAACATCGAGACCATTAACGAGAGCGCGGTGGCTTAGGCACCCCTCCGACCAACGACGAAATGAGCAAGATCGATGAGCAAGGACGCCAATTTTACGCTGTGGGGCATTCATGGCGGCCGGACAGGAGATGCTGAAAGTCTTTTTCTGAAAAAGAACTGCATTGCAGTTGGCTGGGCGCAGATGGGCGACCTGTCGCAACTAAAGAGTGATCGTGAGGCCTTTAAGAAGCGAGTTTCTAGCGTCTATGTAGGCAAAAAGCCGGGGGCGATAGCCAATAATGCAGGGCAACTATTTCGGTTTGTTCACGAAATGGATATCGGCGACATCGTCATTTTATCCCTCAAAGAGCGATCGAATGGTCAATCTGGGTAAAGTGACAAGTGTCTATCGATATGATGCCGAAACAGAGCCGGGATATCCAAACGTTCGCTCCGTAGAATGGCTTCGAAAATTGCCAAGAACGCACTTCACGCAAGGTGCGCTTTACGAGATCGGATCGGCGCTCAGCCTTTTTCAAGTGAAGAATTACGCCGATGAGTTTCGTGCAGCCATCGAAGGCAAGCCGGTCCCTGGAGCCTCGCCTACACTCGATGAGACTGTTGCGGCGGTTGCGGAGGATATTGAAGAAACGACCAAAGATTTCGTGATCAAACGCTTAGCTCAGGAAGTTAAAGGTATCCCGCTAGAAGGCGTGATTGTGCATCTCTTGGAGTGTATGGGCTATTATGCGCGCTTGACCCGCAAGAACGAACCTAGCGTCGACATTATTGCGCATAAGGACCATCTTGGCATCGAACCGCCCATTATCAAAGTCCAAGTCAAGAGCGGTGACGGAGCCATAACCGACAAGGATGTATCGGCACTTTTGGGGAAGCTTGCTCCCGGGGAATATGGACTGTTCGTAACGTTGGGCACTTATACCGCTCCGGCGCGGACCTTTGGACAGGGAAAAGGCAATCTACGACTGTTGGACGGTGCAGATCTCGTGCAGCTTATTTTTGACTACTACGACAAATTCGACGCGCGTCACAAAGGATTACTGCCATTGCGCCGGGTATACGTTCCGGAGCTCTTGGATTCCGATAACGAATAGGCAGCCACACCCCCGGCACATCCGACACATGCCTCCCTGGCGCACCCGACACGATTCGAACGTGTG
>NZ_APJI01000031.1 GCF_000497575.1 Afipia sp. OHSU_II-C1 | reverse complement strand
CGCACATCCGCATCGTGGTCTTCCACAAGCGCTTCAAACTGATGCCACGGCACCAGCTTCAGAAGATCGCGGAATACTGTAGTGTGGTGCGGCATGGCGATGGTCTCCTGTCGTGTCCCGGAACGCTTGCAGACGTCCGGAACCGACTAGAATCAACGCCATGCGCCTTGTCCAGAAAATCTAAACCGGACAGCCGTGGGCTTGTCCCGGCCATCCACGTCTTCGGACTTGCTGATGTTTCGAGCGTGGATGCCCGGACAAGCCCGGGCATGACGGATCAGGCTGAAGGCATCGCGCTCTGGAGCGGGATGAATTTAGGTTCGATCGCTCATTCTGCCGTCATTGCGAGGAGCGAAGCGACGAAGCAATCCAGTCCTTTGCTTGTGGCCTTCTGGATTGCTTCGCTTCGCTCGCAATGACGATTCAATGTCGGTTCGTCCCGCTCTAAGCCAGCAGGAACGACAGCAGCGAGCGCATTTCGGCGGGCTTGATCGGCTTGCGCAGCAATTCGAGCCCGTAGACGGCGGCTTCCCGTTCGGCTTCGGTCGAGTAGTCCGCGGTGACGATGATCGCGGGCACGTCGATCTTGATCTGCTCGCGGATCGAATTCACCGCGTCGAGGCCGTTCTCGCCGTGGTCGAGGTGCAGGTCGGCGATGATCGCGTCCGGCGGTTCGCCAAGCGCGCCGATGTTGTCCATGGCGTCCGTCGCGGAGGTCGTCGTGGCGACGTCGCAGCCCCATTTTTCCAGCAGCGCGGCCATCGCCTCGGCGCTGGAGGGATCGTTCTCGATCAGCAGGACTTTGCGGCCTTCCAGCACGTTATAGCGGAAGTCGAGATGCTGCACCTCGCGTCCGGCCTCGACCACGTCCTCGGATTTGGCACGCGGCAGCGTAATGGAGAAGGTCGAGCCGCGGCCCAGGCGCGAATTGAGCTGGATGTCGTGGCCGAGCTCGGTGGCGAAGCGGTGCACGATGGATAAGCCGAGCCCGAACCCGGCCTGATCGCCGTCGCTGGATTCGCCGCGCTGAAACTCCACGAAAATCGCCTGTTGCTGCGCCTCGGGAATTCCCGGTCCGGTGTCGTGCACCTGGATGCACAGCCGGTCGCCCCTCGGCCTGCATCCCATCAAGACGCCGCCCTTCTGCGTATAGCGCAGCGCGTTGGATAGCAGATTTTGCAGGATGCGGCGCATCATCAGCGGATCGGACACCACCGCGTAGGGCGAGGGCAGGATGCGCAGCGCGACGCCGCGTTTCGCCGCGACGGGCGCGAACTCCTGACGCAGCGGCTCGAACAACGAGGCCACGGTGATCGGCCGGATGTCGGGCTTGAGAACGCCGGCATCCAGCTTCGAGATGTCGAGCAACGTTCGCAACAGATCCTCGAGCGTCAACAACGATCGATCGACCTGGCCGATCAGCGCGGCGCCCTGGCCGGGAATATCCATCTCGGACAGCGTCGACAGCGTCAGCCGTGCGGCGTTCAGCGGTTGCAAGAGATCGTGGGTCACCGAGATCAGCACCGACGATTTCAGCGAGCTGGCCGCTTCCGCCTGTTGCTTGGCGCGCAAGAGATCGTCGTTCGACCTCTCGATCGAGCGTAACGCTTCCTGAAGTTGCCGCGTGCGCTCCAGCACGCGGTTGTCCAGCGCGATGGCGGTTTCGAACAGCGAGAACGCGTTGGCCTGCTGATCCATCGAGCGCTCGACGCGCGAGATCAGCGCCGCGTTGATCTTCTTCAGCTTGATCGTTTCCCGCTCCAGCATCTCCCGTGAGCGGGGTTCTTGCGCGGTCATGCGGTTGCCGGCCTCTTGCCGATGGCGACGCCGGTGAGCGTCTGGTTGACGTGCATCGAGCGATACTGCTCGCCGTAGGTATGGAAGCCGACGACGTGGTTGTCGCGATAGAGCTGCGAGATGTCGCGGGCGAACTGATGCTGCTCGGCATCGAGCCGGCGAAACACGCATTCGAAGCCGAGGTAAAGCGACACGTCGCCCATCTCGGCGCGGGTTTCCTCGAACAGCTCCTTGGTGACGCCGACCGGATTGCGCGCGTTGGCGACGGTCAGCACCATGCCTTCGTCGATGGCGCAGAAAAAGTTCAGCGACCCATCCGGGTTCACCTGCTGGATCGAGCGCGCGTAATAGGCGCCGCCGGCGCGAACCAGCACCGGGTGCGACGCGAACGAGAACATATCGAGCTTGGTGTCCATGATGCCGACCGCGCGGGAGTATTCCTCGGCCGCCGGCTCCGCGTTGATCTCCTTGACGATGCGCCGCTCGATGTCGGCCTCGGTCACCACCATCTTGGTGGCGGAGGGCTCGAAATTGTCGCACTTGAACAGGCGGAACGGCAGCGACGTTTTCAGCAGGATCAGGACCGCCGCGTCGGTGTGGGCCTTGCCGCCGTAGAAGATCCAGGTCTTCTCGAAACGCAGCCCGTCGCCCGCCGAGCCGCCCACCACCGGGATATCGTCGAGCGAGGCGTAGATCGACGACATCACAGTCTCTTCGCGCTGGCAAAGTCCGTCGATCAATAGCAGGCCGAAGGATTTTTCCTTGGCGTCGCCGCTCCCGCTGCGCGCGAGGTCCTCCCGCAGTTCATTGCCGATCCGGCGGCCGTCCTCGATGCGGAAATTGGTGAGGTCGAGAAAGGGACGGGCGGCGATGGTGAAATCCCGTGCGCTGAAGCCGAGCGCGACGACGCTGTTGTCGCCCCAGCCGTCCGGCGTGAGTTCTCCCGCGGTGGTGCAGCCGAAGATCGGAACGTTGCCGAAAGTCTTGGCAAGCTCGCCGGAGAATTGATGCGGATCGTAGGACGGCGAGGCGAAAACGAGGATCATCGCCAGCCCGTCGGCCGGCAGTTGCGCCGCCAGTTCGGCCGCGGCGGCGGGGGCTTCGGCGGCTCTGGCCTGCGCGATCGCTACCCCGGACTCGTCGTTGAACCGGCTCTCGGTTCGCCCCACGTGATTTCCTCCCTGTGACGTCATGTCAGGCGACACTGAAGTCTTGCTGGGGAGAATACGGGCTTCCCGTGGCGACTGCAATCAAGGGGAAAACTGCCACGGCCGGTTCGGGAGCAACCTCGCAGGAGGCCGGCCATACCCGAAGCGATCTGTCGTGATGGAGACACCGCCGGTTTGCCGGTAAGGTCCGCCGCGCCGCCTGTTGACGCGAACAAAATTCGTCAACAAGTTTCGGGCGGCGAACGTGCACGGAATAAGAATGACAGCCCAAACTGGAGCAGCAAGCATGAGAGGTCTGAACATACATTCCCCAAGTGGCATGCCGTCTG
>NZ_APJI01000030.1 GCF_000497575.1 Afipia sp. OHSU_II-C1 | reverse complement strand
TCATCTGAAGTTACTATTATTATCGAACGGGTGTTAGATTTTTATTATCGAACGATCGTTAGAAAATCAAGCACTGAGAAGAAGAGGTCCTCCATGGCATCGACGACACTGGCCAAGGCCAAAAAAGCCAAATCGAGCAACAAGATGCCAGGTGAAAAGCAGAAGCTGACAAAGGGCGAGCAGGCGCGGGAGCGAATAATTTCTGTCGCCGAGGCGCTCTTTAACAAGCAGGGATTCGACGGAGCGTCGATGCGCGACATCGCGGCCGCCGCCGAAATGCAGCCCGCTTCGATGTACTATCATTTCGACTCAAAGGAGGAATTGCTCTGGGCCGTCTGGGAGAAAGGCGGAGTGGAACTGCTCAGCCGCGTGAACGATGCCATCGCGCTGAAAACCGATCCATGGCAGCGGATGGAAACAGCGTGCATTGCGCATATTACCGGTCTGCTCGACTGGCGGCGCGCAAATCAGGTCCTGTTCGTAATGCCTCCCTGGCACTATCCGGAAAGCATAAAGGCTAGGGTCATTTCCCTGCGCGATGAATACGAAAAGATCTTCACGGATCTGATCGAGGAACTCCCGCTGCGTCCCAAGGTCGATAAACGCTATCTCCGCCTTACGTTGATCGGGGCCCTCTCCTGGTCGTTATTCTGGTACAAGAAGGATCGCGACACGCCGGCATCGATCGCAAGGCAGATTCTCGTCATGCTCCGAACCGGCGTTGATAAACCGAGCTAAATCTGATGCGCCCTATTTCACCAAGCGACCGCGATGAAATCAAATTAGCCGTCCAGCATCGACACGGTTCTCGCCGAAGGCGCACACACCAATGTCGCTTCTAACATCGAGGATGTTCTCGATCGTATAGCGCTTGTCCCACAGTCGGTTTTCTTGGAGCGCAATTTCTCGCCTCTTCCCGCGCTGAAAGGATGGCGTTCGAGTAGATAGCAAACACCGTCAAACGTTGCTCGACAAGCTCTGCTGGCAACGGATCATTCGTTTCAAATGGACAGGGCAAGCGATATATCCAGCGTTCCATTTGTTATTGAGAGCTGCTCCAGGACGCATTCCATAACGGCTCATTATGCGAAGTGAGCTAACGCTGCTTTACATCTCTGGACTGATAAGCTTTCCGCTATTTCCTTTTCAGTGTGATTCCGTAGTCCCTGCCTGACTCCTTCACGCCGCCAGCTTCAAGATTTCTACGATATCGTGCGGCCCTTTGATTGGACGCGGATTTGAACGTGTGAACACCGACAACATCGCGTTCTCGCCAATGAGATTGAATTTGTCTTCGCTGACGCCGACGTCCGCCAGCCGCCCGGGCAGACCAAGTCGCCGGATGAAAGCCGCAAATGCCTCACTCGCGCTACTTTCCGGCGAGCGAAATGCTTCCGCCAGCTTTTTCTGTGCATTGACGGTGGCAGGCTCATTATACCGCAGTACGCTAGGCATCATCACCGCTGTACAGAGGTAATGCGGAACTTCGCACGTTCCGCCGAGCACATGCCCGATGGCGTGGCTTGCACCCATCAGCACACGTGACTGAAGTCCGAAAGCTGACATCCACGATCCGAACTGGCAAAGCTGTCTGGCCTCGAGATCGTCTGGATTATCCTTGCTCTTAAGTAAGCCGTCATAGAGATAGCGCAATCCGCCAAGGCACGCGCTTTCCACCAGCGGGTTGCCATTGACCGAACAAACCGCCTCGATGCCGTGATCCATTGAACGTGTTCCAGAGCCGAGCCACAATCGCTCTGGCGTATGTCGCGTCAATTCGGGGTCGAGAATGATCGAGCGAGGCATCATGAGGGGATGATGGAAGATCTGCTTTAGTTTACGCCGTGTATCGGTCACGAGCGTGCCAGCGTTATACTCGCCTCCCGAAAGTGTGCTCGGAACGGCGATCATTCGAACCTTGGGATTGCGAAAAGGTCCCGGACGTGGCCCCTGTGGGGTTGAAACAACTTCAAAACCATCGAGGCCCGATTCTTCAGTAATCTGGTGCTCGATGCACATCAGAATGATCTTCGCAGCATCAACCACGGAGCCGCCGCCCACCGCGACCACAAGGTCAGCCTTGAGGTCAAGCGCCCGCGCGGCTCCAGCAACAGCGGAGGTCCGCGTGGTGTGCTGAGGGACTTCATCGAAAGTCCCGGCGTAGCGGTCGCCCAGTTCATTGCGGATCTTCTCGATCTCGTCGGTGGTGGTGTTCGTCATGGATGCCAAACGTGAGCAGTCCTTGACCATGGACGAATTCATTTCGGATTACCTCTCGGACGAAGCGCGGAAAGCGCTGGGTTCGACCTGCCCTGCAGCAGCCCTAGCTGGCGAGGTGGTGCGACAGTCCGAGGCCGTTAAGCAGGTATTTGCGGATGGCCTCGATCGCATGATTGTTTCAGTCGCCAACCGATTGCCCGACACACCTGACACGCGAAGCGAGGCGGTGGATTTGGTTTGCCGTATGCTTGGCGCACTGGTGCTCGCCCGAGCGATGCCGATATCAAGCGGTTTGGGCGACGAGCTTCTGACAACAGCGATGGCACGCTGCAAGCAAAGCGCCGCAGCTTTCAATCACCATGCGGCTCAACCCAGAAGCGAGGACTAAACGTCTTTCGTGCCTTGTCACCGTGGGGACAGATGATCTCGTGCATATTTCCCAGCCCAAGGTACGTAGCAACAGCTAGTCATTCGGAAATTTGGCGAAGTGAATCAAAGCTTGCCAGCCTTCTTTCTGGGCCATGGCGGTGAAACAGTCATTTACGCGTTGGCGGTGGTCGCCCTTGCCTTCATGATCTGCCCCAGCCTGCGTCTTGCGATCCATTCTGCGGTCTTCCAGTCTTGCGATGGCGGCTCTTGCCCGCGATCCCCGAATTCGTATCGACGCGTGGCGTGAGACCAAGCATGAAAAGACCGCGTTCGACGCGGAATGCTGACACTAGGCTCTGATCTCTCTCACTTCTTCACAAGGGGGCATCGCGAAAGTGAAAGCGGCTGGAAAGCCTGATCTCCGGGGATAGTCTCCAGAAGCTTGTAATTATCCCACTTCCCCTTCGAATCGGACGGCGACTTGACCTCGAAGAGATACATGTCGTGGATCATTCTGCCATCCTCGCGAATGTATCCGTTCTTGGCGAACATGTGGTTTATGCGTACCCGTTTCATCTCCACCATCACGGCGTCTGAATTAGTCGCTCCCGCTTTCTTCACTGCGTTCAGATAGGTCAAGACTGACGAATAAATTGAAGCTTGCGCCGACGTCGGCTTGCGCCCGATCTTGGCTTCGAAGCGCTTCGAGAACGCGCGCGTTTCGTCGTTCATATCCCAGTAAAAAGCTTCAGTGACGAGCAGTCCTTGGGACGTTTGCAGGCTCAGGCTCTCGATGTCGGTGATGAACGCGAGCAGGGCCACAAGCTTCTGATTTTTGGTGATGCCGAACTCAGCCGCCTGCTTGATCGCGTTGATCGTGTCGCCACCGGCATTTGCCAGGCCGATGACCTTCGCTTTCGATGCCTGCGCTTGCAAGAGAAAGGACGAAAAGTCCGCCGTATTCAGCGGATGACGCACACGCCCGACGATTTTGCCTCCGCCATCAATCACAACGGCCGATGCGTCCTTTTCCAGATCGCTGCCGAAGGCGTAGTCGGCAGTCAGGAAGAACCAGGTATTGTAGCCTTGCTTAAGAGCGGCGAGCGCTGTGCCATGAGAAAGGGCGCAAGTATCGTAGTTGTAATGCACGGTATAAGGACTGCATGCCTCATTCGTGAGAGTGACTGCGCCCGGACCGCTGAGCATAATGATTTTCTTTCGCGATCTGGCGACTTCGTTCGCGGCGAGGGCGGTCGCCGAGGCGGCGACATCGACAAGCGCTTCTACCCCTTGATTATCGAACCATTCGCGCGCGGTGGCCCCCGCGATATCCGCCTTGTTCAAATGATCGGCAGAGAGCAGTTCAACCTTGCGCCCGAGGACTTCGCCGCCAAAATCGTCAATGGCCATTTGCGCGGCCTTGACGCTGCCGTCTCCCGTGATGTCCGCGTAAAGGCCGGACATGTCGAGAATGGCCCCAATCTTGAGAGGAGCCGGATCTTGAGCGAGGACGGCGCTTGATGCAACCATCGCAACCGCCGTAACAAAGGTCCGTATCTTTAGCATAACCTGTTCTCCTGAATAATTGACTGTAAGGCAAGCGCATCGCGCGCGTTAAATTAAATAGACCCGTTCGGCGCTACGAGAATTTTTCCAGCGTGCCGCGACCGCTGGGCGTGGGCGATCGCGCGTCCGATATTCTCGATCGGATACACCTGCTCGATCGGAATCTTGAAATCGAACCGATCGAGATCCTCGATGATCTCCTTGTAGAGCGACCGGATGCGGTCTTCCGAAAGGACGTCCAGATGACGGCCGAGAATGAAGCCCCTCATGTGAATGTTTCGGTATACGAGTTCGGAGGGAGCAATCGTAATGGCATCTCCGGACATTGACCCGTAGATACAAAGAGTGGCTCCGGGCGAAAGGCAGCTCGCCAATCTGGCGGTTGCGCTTCCTGCAACCGCATCGATGCCGAGGCGAAGATCAGCGCCTCGAAGGACGTCATGCACCTGCGCAACCAGATTACCGTTGTCGATAAGGCAGACATCGGCTCCCAGCTTGTACAGCGTCGGGAATGCGTCTTCCGAGCGGACAACGTTGATGGTGCGAATCCCGCGGCTGCGCGCCAACTTGATGGCGAGTTGACCGACCGATGAATTCGCGGCGTTCTGGATAACCCAGTCCCCTTCCTTCAGTTCAACAAAGTCCTCGAGAAGTAGCCGTGCGGTAGGTGGGTTGATCCGCAACATAGCAGCCTGACAAGGATCAATTCCGGCGGGAAGCACGACGACACGATTGGATTTGACCCGGCGTTTCTGGGCCCAGTTCTCGCGGTCCAGGTTGATCACAAGGTCGCCGACTTTTACAGAGCTTACGAATGATCCGACGGCGGTGATCCTGCCGACGCATTCCGCACCGGGGGTTGCTGGCAATGGAGGCTTGAGTCGATAGCGTCCCCGACAGAAAGAGATATCGGCGGGATTGATGGGAAAGGCGAGGACATGAAGAACGACCTCGTCGCCGTCGGGGACTCCCACATCCTCGACTTCCACACACTCAACCACTTCCTCAGGTTCGCCATAGGCGTTGACCACCACTTTCTTCAATGTCTGCTCTCGCTCTAATACGCCTTCGGAACGTAGGCTCCGCCGACTTCGTCGCAGATGCCTTTGAATACCTTAGTCATGACCTCAGGCCGAGAGAGGCCGGTCATCGGGGAAATCCTCTCGATTTCGTCGATTGCCGCCGGCGGGCATTCGTCTAGTCTTAACTTTCGAACTTCCGCCCACTTCTGGATATGATTGAGAAACCTAGCCGTAATCAAAGGCACTGGCCTCTGGTTTACGGGATCAGATATCGCCTGATCCAACCCGACGAACTCGACACCCCCCATCGCGAAACCATCGAGGATCCGATCAATGCACTCGGCAGCAAGGGGAGTTGCGTGAACAAGCCAGATGTAGATAGGGTCGTGGCCGAACATCGCTCTGGCCGCAGCAGACTGAATTCTGAGTTGTTGCCAGGCAGTTTTCGAAAAGACTTTTCGAATGTGCTGAAGCGCGGCGACATCATGAGCCAAGCTTGCACGATAATGCGCTGGCAGGAATTCCGTGTCGTAAAACCAAACGCTGATGGGAGCCGTTCGATAGTCGGCTCTGGTCAAATAAGAAGAAACCTCATCAAATTTCGCCTGGGTATTACCCCAGTTGTCCATCGCATAGCGAAAGAACCGAGTCGGAGATTGGCGCGACCATCGATCAATAATGCTTTCGGTCTTCTCGATGTCTCGAATGTAATGATCCGCTTCTGTCCAATTCAAGTTGGCATGATAGTGCGTGTGGTTCGAGATGTAGTGACCTCGTTCGACCCACGCATCAAACACCTTGAGCAGATCATTATCGCTGTCGGCCGGAGCAGTACCGGAAAAGGCGTAGACACCATGGACCGCGTGTCTTGAGAACGCCCCGGTGAGAGCCTTGCTGACCGAATACGGAGAATGCCCGGGGGCCCAAGGTATTCCCTTCCATAGGAGCAAGTCGTCCACCGTTATCGCAAGTCGTATCTTGCCTGCAGGAGAGAACGGCGCAATTGGCTCCATGGTATCTGCTTCCTACCAGTGTAAAATCCTCGTCGACGCAATCGATGCGAGGCAAAAATCCAACGACTATTCCGCGGCTTCCTTCGAGCAAACGTCCTGAAGCGTGTCGAAAAAGCTGTCGATGTTGCGCTCCACGATGCTCCGGAACAGTCGTTCGCCGAGCGATGCCAGCTTGCCTCCGATATTGACATCCGCCTCGTAGCTGAGGCGACTGCCGCCGTCGCTCGACTGAACCCGGACCAGCGCGCGGCCTTTCGCGAAGCCAGCCACGCCACCCGACCCCTCGCCCGTCAAACGACAGGCCGACGGCATCTCGCTTTCGTCAATGGAAACCTGTCCGGAAAATCTCGCCTTCACGGGCCCGATCTTCGCGACCATGGTCGCGCGATAGGTTTGTCCGTCGGCGCGTTCGAGATCTTCGCATCCTGGAATACATGCCTTCAGCGTGGCGGGATCAAGAGCCAGACGCCAGACCACGGCGGGATCCACCGCAATGATACGCTCTCCCTGTACGATCATCCCTGCTCTCCTACACGCCGCGCACGAAGCGCGTGCAGGAACGAAGGCGTCACGGGCAGTTCATCGACGTAGAGGCCTTCATCGCTGAATGCGTCGTCGATCGCGGATGCGATCGCCGGCATCGCAGCAAGTCGCCCTCCCTCGCCGCATCCCTTCATCCCAAATTCCGTATAAGGCGACGGCGTTTCAACATGGTCGACGATGATGTCGGGAATCTCTTCCGACGTCGGAATCGCATAGTCCGCCAGCGAGCCGCTCAAGAACTGTCCGTTGCTGTCGTAGACTAGTTTCTCGTAGAGGGCGGTGCCGATCCCCTGCGCAATGCCACCCCGAATCTGACCGTCGATCAGTTTCGGGTTGAGCACCGTCCCGGCGTCATGCACGGCGACATAGCGCAGAAATTTGATCTTGTTGGTGGCCTCATCGACTTCCACCACGACGACATGGCAGGCGTGACCGACGATGGGGTAGAATATCCCGAGATCGGAGCGGTCAGGCTTCGGCAGCGTCGTCAGCGGATGATCGTAAGTGTACTGCGCGACCAGACCGCTGTGGTAACGCTCATCGCTTGGGAATGACAGGCGGAAACTATGCGCGGCACGCGCAATCTCAGCGAAGGTCTTTGCTTTCGATGGTTCGGATCGCCGATAGACGCGCTCGTCGTAAATCTCGAGCTCCGCCTCGGCCACTTCAAGCATATGTGCCGCGAACAGCTTGAGCCGCGATTGCAACTCCCGGCACGCTCCCGCGATGGCGCCGGCAAGCATGACGGTATACCGGCTGCCGACCGGCCCTTTCGACATCAATCCGTGTTCGGTTGATCCATAGTTGACGGAAATTCTTGACGGATCGACGGAGAGATTCTCGGCGACGAGTTGCACCGCCGAAGTCTCGGGGCTATTGCCCCAATGAGGCGCATACAGCGTGACCACGACCGCGCCGTCACCCATCATCTTGATCTGCACGCTCTCTGGGCTCGACGTCTGCGGAAACACCGGATCCTTGTCGAGGAACCACAGCTCGGTAACGCTGAGAACGCTTCGCTCGTTGACGGTAGCGAGGCCAATCCCGATCCGCTTGCCTTGTTGCCGCGCGATCCCCTTCATCGAGCGCCAATGATCGAGCTCGGCCAGCGTGAGCGCACGGCCAAGCACGCGCTGGTAGTCTCCGCTGTCGTAGATATTTCCGTTCGGGATGCGATAGGGAAACTTGTCCTTGGGAATGAAGTTACGCTGGCGCAACGCGACCGGGTCGGTTTTGAGCTCGCGTGCGGCGGCGTCCACCAGCCGCTCAATGACGAAGTTTCCGACTTCACCGCCAAATCCGCGGTATGGCGCCTGGTTGGTCTTGTTCGTCAGAACGCATGTCAGGTCATATTCCAGCGCCTCAATGGTGTACGGCCCCGTCGCCTGTGCCAGTGCGTTGCCATGCGAACCGGTGTTCATCAGGAAATATGCGCCGTAGTCGTCAATGACCTTCAGCCGGAGGCCGGTGAAGCGGCCGTCTTTGTCAATCGCGAGTGCCGCGTCATAGATGCGATCGGAGGCATGCTGGTTGCCGTTGGCCAGATGCTCCGCACGATCTTCGGTATACTTGACCGGCCGGCGCGTGACGCGCGCGAGCACGGCTGCGATTATGGGCACATGATAAAGCGTGGATTTCCCGCCGAAGCTGCCACCGACGTCACGCATATGGAAGTTGAGCTGATGGGGTTCGACATGCAGCGAGGCCGAAAGGCGCATACCCAGAACGCCCTGCTGCGACATATTCGAATAAATCGTGAACTTGATCTCGGCGGGATCGAAATCAACCACGGCCGAGCAGGTCTCGATTGGCTGCGGCGACACGCGCGGCCAGCGAAAACGCCGCCGAACGACATGCGCGGCCTCGGAGAAAGCCTGATCAACCGGGCCCCATTTATAATGACTGCGGTGGACGACGTTGGTGCCGCGGTCGGGATGGAGGAGAGAGTCTCCCGTCGCCGTTATCGCCGCTTCCGGGTCCACTACGGCCGGCAGGGGGTCGTATTCGACATCAACCAGCGCAACCGCGTCTTCGGCGATGTAGCGACTCTCGGCCGCGACGATCACGACCGGCTCGCCGACATGCCTGACCTTTTCAACCGCCACACAGTGCTGCACCACGGGCGGCGAGGAAAGTGTCGGCATCGGACCGATAAGTTCGGCGACCTCACGGCCGGTCAACACCGCGAATACCCCCGGCAAAGCGCGGGCGCGGCTGGTGTCGATCGACTTGATGCGGGCGTGAGCGTGGGGCGATCCGAGAGTCGCGGCATGCGCCATTCGGGGCAAAGATACGTCGTCCGTAAATCGCCCGCGTCCCATCAAAAGGCGGCTGTCCTCACGCCTCTGAACGCTACGCCCGACCCAGCGTGCGTTTCGCGCTTTTGGATCGCTCATCGCTGCTCCTCCGCCTGGCGCTGCGCTGCCTTGAAAATCGCATTTACAATCGTCTCATATCCGGTGCAGCGACACAGGTTGCCGGAAATAGCCTCACGGATATTCTCGCGATCCGGTGAACCGTCAGTACGCAGATATTCGCTCGCAGTCATCAACATGCCGGGCGTACAGAATCCACATTGCAAGCCGTGAGCTTCGTGGAACGCCTCCTGGACAACGGAAAGAGAACTGCTTTCCGTTGCAAGACCTTCGACCGTTTCGATCGTGGCGCCGTCGGCCTGCGCCGCAAACATCAGGCAGGAACGCGCCGTCCGCCCATCCACCAGAACGGTGCATGCGCCGCAGACACCGTGTTCACATCCGACGTGCGTGCCGGTCAGCCCAAGTTCCTGACGGATGAAGTCAGACAACAGGATGCGCGGCTCGACCGTCCGTGACACGGGCTCCCCGTTGACGATGAGTTGGATCGGAATGCCTGCCAATTTATCTCCCTCCAACCAACGAAGCGCGAGTGATCGCACGCACAAACAGGGTTCGCGTCAAATCGTGCCGGTACTCCGCGCTGATGGTGGCGGTCCCGTCGAATTCGATGGTCGCAAGTATTGCGGCCGCGGCTTGTGCGATCGACTCCGGCGCAAGCACGCCCCCCACGAGTGCAGCCTCGGCGGCCTCGGCATGGATTGGCGTACCGGCAACGCCGCCGATCGCGATTCCGGCTGAATGGCAGACGCCGCCTTCCAAACCGATGCAGGCCGCGACTGACGAGATCGCGAAATCGCCCTTGCGCAGACTCACCTCCTCAAAGGCAAACCGGTCACCGGCTTGAGCCTTGGGAACCTGAATCTCCGCCAGCAACTCGTCGGGTTCGATTGCGGTCGTAAACGGACCGAAAAAAAACTCGCGCGCGGGGAGCGATCTCGTCGCCGTCTTGCTGCGCAGCACGAATTTAGCGTCCAATGCTACCATCACGCATGGCATTTCCGAAGCGGGATCGGCGTGCGCAAGATTGCCACCCAGCGTTCCGCGATTGCGGATCGTGGCGTGCGCGACATGTTCGTAGGCTTCGCGCACTAGCGGCAAGTGCCGGGCGACCAGCGGATGCGCCTTGACGTCGGCGTGTCGCGTCATGGGACGGATTGAGATGAACTCGTCCTTCTCCTCGACCCCCCGAAGTTCTGTAATGCGTCCCAGATCCACCAGGAATTCCGGTTGCGCGACGCGAAAGTTCATCATCGGAATGAGGCTCTGACCTCCGGCCAACAACTTGATATCGGCATCCTGATACTCGGCGAGCACTTTCAGCGCATCGTCGACGGTCTCGGGCTGAAACAGTTCGAAAGCAGCGGGCTTCATACCGTCTCCTCTTCGAACCCAAGGTAAGCGCTGCGCACGACAGGATCGGCCTTGATCACGCGACTATCCCCGGACTTTACGATGCGCCCCGTTTCGAGCACGTAGGCGCGGTCAGCGACGTCGAGCGCCATCTCGGCGTTCTGTTCCGAAATCAGAATCGAGAGACCACGCTTTTTCAGGGTCAGCACGAGTTCGCCGATCTGATCGACGATCAGAGGCGCCAGACCGAGGGTCGGTTCATCAAGCATCAGAACCTTGGGTCGGGACATAAGCGCACGCGCGATGGCCACCATCTGCTGCTCGCCGCCGGACATGCTTCCGGCCTGCTGGCTGATGCGCTCGCGGAGTCTCGGAAAGATCGTCATCATTTCATCGAGAAGCTCTTTCGTCGCTCCGACGGTACGCTTCACGGTTCCAAGTTCAAGATTTTCTCGCACGCTCATCTGCGGAAAGACGTGCCGTCCTTCCGGCGACAGCGCGAGCCCGCTCGCAACCCGAAGATGCGTGGGCATGCCGGCCATCTCCTCGCCATCGAGCTGGATCAAACCACGGGCCTTCACCAGTCCGAGAATGGCTTTCAAGGTCGACGACTTCCCCGCGCCGTTGGCGCCGACCAGCGCAACGACCTCGCCGGGCGCCACGTTCAGGCTCAGGCCCGAAACCGCCCCAACCGGTCCGTAGCTGACTTCGAGTGCATCAAGCCGCAGCATTTGCTCCTCCCGACCGCTTCTCGCCCAGGTAGGCCTTCACGACCGCCGGATCGTTGCGCACGGCGACGGGATCGCCCTGCGCAAGTTTCCTGCCATGGTGGAGCACGACAAACTCGTCGCACAAGCCCATCATCATGCGAAGATTGTGATCGATGATTACGATGGTCAATCCGTCGGACTTCAGACGGCGCAGCAACACCGCAAGAGCAGCGGCCTCTGTCGCGTTGAGGCCAGCACCGGGTTCGTCGAGAAGGAGGAAATCCGGGCGGGCAGCAAGAGCGACCGCGATGGAAAGCATGCGTTGCTCGCCATAGGCGAGCGTGCCGGCATCCGACTGACTTCTGTCCGTCAACTCCACGGTCTCGATACAGGCCTGCGCCCATGCCTTTCGGGTTGCCTCGCGCTCGACGAACGCTCGGGTCCTGAAAATTGCCGACCAGGGCGTTTCCGGCATGACCAGATGCGTTCCGATCAACACATTATCGAAAGCGCTGAGCGTCGGACAAAGAGTCGTATGCTGAAACGTGCGAACGACACCTTCGGCAGCGACCTGCGCGGCGGCCTTGCCGGAGAGCCAGCCGTTACCGAGGGAAATCTGTCCCGTCGTCGGAGACATGAAGCCGCTGACGAGGCTGAGGCAGGTTGTCTTCCCTGCGCCGTTCGGACCGATCAGCCCGACAATTTTGCCGCGCGAGACCGAGAATGAAACGTCGTCAATGGCCTTGAGTCCACCGAAATGCTTCGACAGGTCCGAGACCACGAGGCTGGCGACTTTTGTCCGGGATTGGCCTGCGGGCGGCACGGCAGCTGATAGCGCCGGCGCAGGACGCGAGCGAGGCAGGAATGCAGCCAGACCATCTGGCTTCACGCGAACGACAACAAGCAGAAGCAAAGCGAAGACTGCGATCCTATAGGTGTCAATCGCGCGGAGAAGTTCAGGCGCCATCGCAAACGCGATGCCGCCAAATATCGGTCCGATCAACGTTCCTTTTCCGCCGAGAATGGCAGCGAGCAGACCCGTAGCTGAAAACATCGTTCCGAAGAGATCGGGGCTTAGAACCAGAATGCGCGGCACGAGCAGCGCGCCTGCGAGCGCGGCAATTCCGCCCGACAGGGCAATCGCGGCGACCCGATGGTTGAGTGGGACGATCCCGACGCTCTCGGCGAGATCCTGTTGATCGCGCAGAGCCAACCACGCACGCCCGTAAGGACTGGACAGGAGCCGCCGCAGAACCTCGAGGACGAGCGCGAGCGCCACGATGCAGATGATCAGGTGATACTGGGCAAAGTTAAGTCCCAAACTCTCAAGAAAAGAGATTCGCGGGCGTGGAACGATGACGCCCAGTGGACCGCGCGTGAGAGAAATCCAGTTCGACGCAATGAGTCGCAGGATTTCGGCCGTCACCAACGTCGAAATAGCGAAGTATGGCCCGCGGACGCGCAAGGATGCGAACCCCACGAGCGCGCCGAGGCTCGCTCCCGGCAGGATCGCAACCAGCGTGGCGGCCCAGAAATTCACACCGCACTTCACGGCGAGAAGCCCCGCCGTATAAGCTCCGAGCCCAAAGAAAGCCGCATGACCAAAGGAGATCAAGCCGAGATAGCCAACAGTGATATTGACGGCCGTTCCAAGGAGCGCCAGCACCACCGCATAGGCGGCGAGGCTCGCATAGTAGGTCGGCAATAGCGTTGCGGCGGCCAGTGCCGCGACGAGAGCTGCGACAGATAAGAGAGAGGAACGACTCATCGTGCCTTCCCCGCGAACATACCCTGAGGGCGCACAAGAAGCGCCACCAGAAGCAACGAATAGACGATGGCGCTGGAGACTTCGGTGGGCATGAAGATACTTGAGAGCGACTCCAAGATGCCGAGTACCACGCCGCAGACGACAGCACCGACGACGTTGCCCATACTGCCGATCACGACAATGACGAATGCGTTGATGACCGCGTGCTGTCCCATCGCGGCACTGAAGGTCACGATCGGAACCACGAGCGCGCCGGCGAGACCCGCAAGCAATCCCGCGAGCGCGAAGCTCAGCAACCCGATTTTCCGGACATCGATGCCGACGATTTCCGCAGCCCATGCGCTTTGCGCAACAGCCCGGAGCGAACGGCCGAAACGTGTCGTCTGCAGCATGATTTCCAGACCGACGACAAGCGCCAGACCGAGCACGATGACGAGCAACCGCTGCGAACTAAGTGCCACCGGTCCGATCGACACCACGCCGCTATCGATGCCAGGGCTCGGTATGGGGCCCGGACCGACGGTCGCGAGCACCGACTCGTTGAACAACATGCTGATGGCAAACGTCGTGATCAGAACGAGGGAATGACCGTCCCGCTGCGGCAATACCGGACGGACGCCTACGCGATCGGCCACGATCGCTGCAACCGTTCCCGCCATGGCGGCAACAGGAACGGTCAGGAGGTAAGGAATCCCTAACCTGCTGGTCAGCAAGACCGAGCAAAGCGCTCCAATCATGTAAAATTCGCCATGGGCGAAGTTGATGACATGGAGAACGCCGAAGACGATGGTCAGTCCAAGCGCTATCAGCGCGTAGACCATACCGGTCGACAAGCCATTCGCAATCTGCTGCAAAATCAGGTCAGACATGATCATCGATTCCCATTAGCCACCCCCAAGGGTCAGCGTTGTGTGGCGACGACATGACCGTCCTTCACCTCGACGCGATAAACGTGGTCGCTGGATGCCTGCCCCGTTGCATCGAAGGACACTGCACCCCGCGGACTCGTCCATTTGTTGGCACGAAGCACCTCCGCAAGCTTCTTCGTATCGGTCGTAGTGCCCGCCTTTTTCATGGCCTGGGCGACGATCCAGACGCTTTCAAAACCGAGCAGCTCGATTTTTCCCGGAGCGCTGTTGTACTTCGCCTCATAGGCCTTGAAGAACTTCTGGTTGAGATCGGTATCGATCGACGGCGAGTAGATGTCTTCTGAGAAAACACCGTTCGCGGCTTTACCGGCGACCTTCGGCACATCGTTATTGAGAAGGCCCGGCATCAGGCAACGCTTCGGCGCGAAGCCGACATCCGCCATACTCTTGAGGAGGTTTCCGGACTGCTCCGGGTTGCTCGCAACGATACAGACCAGATCGGCGCCCGAGCCGCGCGTGTTACTCGCAAGCGACGAGAAGTCGCTCTGCTTGACTTCGAAGATGTCCGTGAAGACCAGCTTGGAGCCGAAGCTCTTCTTGGCGTCCTCGATACTGAGCCGGCCGAGATCATTGTTCTCGGCAAGAAGGGCAACCTTGTTGGGCGCGACGGTCTTCAGCAAATAATCATTGAAGGATGTCGCATCCATTACCGTTGTAGTATTGAGGCGAAAGACGCGGTCGTAATCGCTCTTGGTCACGTCCGGATGCTTTGGCACAGAAAACATCAGAAGCGCATCCTCGGATTTGGCAACCGGAATCGCGGCTAACGCGACCGTGCTGGAGATTTCTCCGACCACGACACGCACGTCATCTTGGGTCAAAAGCCGCTGGATTGCCGCCACGCCTTCCACCGGCGCGAAGTTGGTATCGTAGACGATCAGTTTGATCTGCTTGCCGCCGATGCCACCATCCGCGTTGACGAAGTCAGCTGCGATATTCGCACCCTGAACGCCCTGCCGGCCGATGATGCTCTTGGTCGGGAAGATCACGCCGATTGGAACACTGCCCGATGCTTGCGAGATCGCGTCATGCGATCCAAGCGCCAGCACCGACATCGCAACCGCCGCGCCGAAGCCAAAATGCCGTCTGCTAATTGCCCCCATAATTTCCTCCAAATAGAATTGAATCACTCTTTTGATTGATACGTAGCCAGCCCAGGAAGGAGCGAACGCTAGTCATCGAGGATCGCGACAGCGCGCGTCCAACCCGCCGAAGCGCCCCTTATCTTCACGGGAAAGCACGCAATCTTGAATCCGTGAGACGGAAGCGACTCGAGCGCGTGCAGCTTTTCGATGTGGCAGTAGCCAATTTCGCGGCCGGCTTTGTGTCCCTCCCATATTAGACCATAGTCCCCAGTCGCCGCGACGCGCTTCGCAGTGTAAAGAAACGGAGCGTCCCAACTCCACGCATCGGTTCCCGTGATACGCACACCTGCTTTCAGCAGGTGTAGCGTTGCATCCCTGCCAACGCCGCAACCACTTTCGACATAATCGGCGCAACCGTAACGCTCGCCTGCCCGCGTGTTCACGACCACGATGTCGTAAGGCTTCAGTTCGCAACCGATGCGATCGAGCTCAGCCCTGACATCGTCAGCCGTTGCGACATACCCGTCCTCAAAGTGGCGAAAATCGAGTTTGACGCCAGAGCGGAAACACCAATCGAGGGGGATTTCGTCGATCGTCATGGCACGCTCGCCGCCTGGATAGAGCGCGTGGTTCATCGTTGGATGGAAGTGGTACGGCGCATCGAGATGCGTACCGTTGTGCGTCGTAAGTTCGACGTTTTCGATGGCCCACGCCTTGCCATCAGGCAGGTTGGCACTGGTCAGGCCGGGAAAGAAATTCCGCATCCTATCGATGGTGTCGTCGTGCCCAAGATACTTGATTTTGGGGCGCGAGAAGGCCGGATCGCCCACTATGTCGTTCTCGATATTGATTGACAGGTCGACGATGCGCATTCGCGTCCTTCCCTGCGATCGCGCTTGCGCGACCGCCAGCTCCCTTGACGGCCTCCCTTATCTGACGCCTTCAAAAATAAGTCAATCGATTGCTTGAAACAATCAATTGACTTACTATTTTGTCTTGAATCGTAGTACGGTCTCCCCTCACGTCAGAGGGACGAAAGAACGATGTCATTCGCAGAAAAAACCATGAACGACGTCCGCGAACGGCCCGGCGGCGACACGCGGGAACGGCTGCTGAACGCTGCAGAGCGCCTTTTCGCTGAGCGCGGCTTCAACGGCGTCTCCACGCGCATGATTACGGAAGATGCGGGCGCCAATAGTGCCGCAATGCACTACCATTTCGGCTCCAAGGCAGCCCTGATACGCGCCGTGTTCGAGCGCCGTCTCGGGCCTATCAACAAACATCGCGAACGCCTCATGGCCGAAGCCCTGAATGACACGCCACCGGACCCCGCTAGGGTTCTCACCGCGTTCATCGGGCCCACCCTCGCCCTCGGCGAATCCGAAGGCGAACGACATTTTAAGGTCCTTGCCGCGCAAGCCTCGATGGACCCGTCGCCGGAGGTCCGCAATGTGGTGTTTGACTTCTACGATTCAGTCGGACGGAACTTCGTCGATGCATTGACTGCTGCGTGTCCAGGGCTCTCGCGCGAGGACCTGTTTTGGAAATTGGCCTGCATCTACGGCGCCATGCTGTATGTCCGCGCTGACAATGGGCGCTTGCAACGTCTCCTGGGCGACGATCTGTCCTTCGGGAATCCTGACGAGGCCATGGCTCACATTATCCCGTTCCTGACTGCCGGCCTGCTTAATCCTACCCCTTCGAGCCCCAATCCGCGGGCGCGTTTGAAATCCGCGAAAGCAAAAAGCAAAACGCTCGCAGACCGGCACAAGACCACCAAAACCAATAAAGCAAAGAAAGGCTCTATGTGACTGAGCTGGACGAAACCCACGATGCTGCCCGGCGCAGCTGGGTGGCATCTGCGAATAGTCATCCGGATTTCCCGATCCAGAATCTTCCCTTCGGCGTTGTATCCATCAGCGGATGCCGGCCATGCGGCGCGGTCGCGATAGGCGACATGGTCGTAAACCTCAATGCCGCCCGCGAGTCCGGTCTCTTCGCGGGTGAAGCCGCGCGTGCCGTCGATGCGATGGCCGCTGGCACGCTGAACGGATTTCTCGCTCTCGGATCGGGTCCGCGACGCGCCCTGCGCAAGCAACTCTTTGCGATGTTGAGCGAAGGCACCCCTGAACAACGCCAGATCGAAGGCTTCATTCACCCGGCCGCGGACTGCGCCGTGCTGGTTCCCGCCCGTATAGGCAATTACACCGACTTCTACGTCGGGATTCATCACGCGACGAACACCGGCCGCCTGTTCCGGCCAGAGAACCCACTGCTGCCGAACTACAAGTATGTCCCGATCGGCTATCACGGCCGCGCATCGTCCATCGTACCTTCCGGGAGGGAGATCCGGCGCCCGTATGGACAGATCAAGATCGCGGGCAGCGATGCGCCATCATATGAACCATGCAAGCGACTGGACTACGAACTGGAACTCGGGCTTTGGGTGGGACCGGGTAACACTCTCGGCGAGCCCATTTCGATTGCGGAGACCGAGGAGCATATCGCCGGCGTCTGTCTCCTCAACGACTGGTCGGCGCGCGACATCCAGACGTGGGAGTATCAACCGCTCGGCCCGTTTCTGGCAAAAAGCTTCGCGACAACCATTTCGCCGTGGATCGTCACGCCAGAAGCGCTTGCCCCGTTTCGAATCCAGCAGCCATCCCGACCGCAAGGCGATCCGGCTCCCCTCCCTTACCTCTTCGACAATTCCGACCAGTCAAACGGGGCTTTCGACATCAGGCTCGATGTCCTTATCCTGACTCCCGGGATGAGAGCCGCCGGCCAGGAGCCGTTTCGACTGGCTCGTTCAAACGCGCGGCACATGTACTGGACGGCGAGACAACTCATTGCTCATCACACCAGCAATGGATGCAATCTCGAACCGGGCGATCTCATGGGCACGGGGACGATCTCCGGTTCCGAGCGGGACGGCTGTGGAGCCCTGCTTGAGACGACGCAAGGCGGACGAGACCCCGTTTCGCTACCATCCGGCGAGCAACGGACCTTTCTTGAGGATGGCGACGAAATTATTCTGACCGCGTCTTGCGAGCGGAAGGGTTATGCCACGATCGGATTTGGAGAATGTCGAGGTCAGGTGTCGTTGCAATAGCAACGAGTAATTGAGTCCGCGCCTCATACCCATAACTAGTATAGAGACGATTGCACCTTAGCGATGTACCAAATTCCATAACGCTTCACTACGCGATGAACGCATCAAACTACTGGTAAGCTTTGCAGATTTTCCTTATCAGTCCTCAAACTGACTCCTTTTCTCTTATTTTCGCCAACTGTCTCCGATTTGTCTCTTTCGTTATCAGTCAGCCAACTGCTAGCGACTATAGCCGGATCATTTTCGATTTTTCGCGCGCTGTTTAGCGGTGAGAATCTTGCGATCGCAACTCTGGTCGGATTGAGCGGCGCAACAGTCGTATATCTCGTCGACGTTTATCGATGTTTGCGAGCGTTCACAGACCGACCTGGAAGACGAGGCTAGCGATGTCCTTTCGCGGCTTTTTAACAACGTCAAAACTAAGCATGAGCGAAATTCCAATTCCGCTGGTGCGGATTAATCTAGCCAGAAATGCGCAAAGGGAATCTACCTTGTCGATCTGGCCAATTATCTCGACACGAGCATCGAAGCCGTCCGAAGAGAGCTCTCTGCTATGACACGATGAGTGCAGCGAGTATTACCGCTGCGGGACCGCCGAAAGGGTGACGATGGCCTGGGCGATACCTGCCCCACCCGAGCAAGCGATATGCAGGACAGGTTCATAGCCGGCAGGCGTAAGTGCTTTCAGCTCCTGAAGAGCTCCACCGGACAACCGTAAGGAGGCCGACGGCCCGATTTGCAAGACCTCGATGTCGTGCCAGTCGATGTCGGCGGTCCGCCCCGTACCCAGCGCCTTAAGGCAAGCTTCCTTACCGCAGAAGCCACGGGCGAACAGCAAGGTCGGATCTATGCCTCGCTCGCACAGCTTGCGCTCATCCGTCGTAAACACTTCGTTCATCCAATCGTCACCCAGTTTCTTGAGCGAGCGCTCAATGCGAAACACCTGGCAGAGATCGTGCCCGACCCCGAGGATCATTGCTGCCTACCAAAGGGCACGAAGCGTGAGAGATATGACGAGGAAAAGAACGGCCCAGATGATACAGGTTGCCGCGGCGCCTTCTGATTTCAACCCAAAAAGATCGAATGACATCGGACCATCGAGCGCACGTGTGAGGCTGACGAGCAAAAGCGCAGCGATCGCAGCAATAGGGATCCCGAGAACCGCAGGCCCATGTTGATCGACGAACTTCGAAGGATCGATGGCTGCAGGAAGAGAATAACTTGCGCGAACGACCTGAATTAGGGCAAAGATGAGTGCCACCGCACCGAGCGCGTACACAATCCGCACCAGAGCTGACGCGATGATCGGCAACGCCACCATCCATTTCGAAGTTTTGTTATCCTCGTCGGATTTGGCCTTTCGGTCCTGCGTCATGCGAATAACTCTATTCGCTCCTTCGTCGTCGATATTGGTACCCTCTCATTGGGGACACGCAGGCCCCAACGCGGAGGGAACACCGGCGTCTGCGGCGGTTCAGCAGCCTGACGATAGAGCTGCTTGATGCGGGTTCGTCCAGTGACGCCACGAATTTCGGGATGCGCAACGCGCGCATATTTGGAGATTTCGCAGAAGAGATTTTGACAATCAATGGGCTGCAACCGACGCCCAAAGAGGTCCTGGAATTTGATCCCGGCGGAACGAAACGCCTCCTCCTGCCGATCACAAACCCAATGGATGACGTCTTCTGCGCGCCGGCCGCCCGTGTTGGTAAAGCACTTCGCGATGCCGTCAGCCGCCCCAGGACCGGCAACGACAAAATCACTTTCAGCATGGGTAAGAAAGGCAGCGTAATTCAAGTCAATCGCGTACTGAAACGCGAGGAAGGGACCTATCCCGGGATAGCTGAGGAGTAGTTCGTAAATGTCTTGGAGCGTCGGAGCCTGGCAAATCCGGTCGGGAAGACGATCCTCCATCATCCGCGCCAGCAAGGCAAGATGGTTTGCGTGCTTGCGTTTATGACCAAGCGGGGGCGACGGCATGATGTATGCCGCCGAATAGAGCTTGGTTCCGCGATCCATCATGCGATTGAGCGTCTTTGCAACCACATTCAGATCGAGACGGTCCCAGACGAGCGGGCCAAGGCACCGTTCAAGCTCTTCCCACGTGTCTATCCGATTAAACAACTTGAAGAGGATAGTCCGGAAAAAGACTTCGGAGGGTCTCGATGAGCGATCTGGATGATATTGGATCTCCCGGATCAAATATTGACTCACGCGATCACTTGCACGATAGGCGTTCGTGAATCGAAAGTTCGCGAGAATCGGGTCCTTGGTCCAAGGGCCAACGGGGTCCGCCATTCGTCGAAAGTACATTGCCTGACGCTCGGCTGCAAAGCGCCAATAAGTCTCGAAAACCGGTGTTGGTACCATGGCCCCTGATAACCTTAAGCGCTGGAATAGCCGGCACAGCGCGAACGCACCGATTGGGCGCCGATACGCCTATAAGAATCGCCTGATAGTACCGGATTTTGCGCTCCCCGTTAACAGCTCCGGGCGCGCAGGGGTCACGGCGCACGCGGGGCTGGTGCAGAAATGCCGGACTTCGCTTGGTCCGATGGTCGCGTGAACGAGCAATCGCGCAATCCCACCGAGATGAGAGCGCCGACGGCGAGCGCGATGGCCCATTTCAGGATGGCTTGCTCACGCTCCAGCGTGTTGACGCGGTCAGAAACCTTCTTGTCGTTTTCGTTGATCTTCGACAGCAGGCCAGCAAATGACTGCAATCCGCCCGCAATGGGGCCCGTGAGATTCGACGGAATCGAGTCGTGGCCCTCCTTGACTTTGACGTCCTCTGGCCGATCAAGGGTGGAGTAGAAGATCAGAAAGCACTCCTCTCCCCGCGCGAGATGAACCGGCCCCGGTCCCGCATTGAAGATGGAGAAGATCAACCGTCCATCATAATTTGGGTCGACGTGGAAACCGGATACGTTCACCAAACCCTGGAACTTGTAGCTTGCCCGCATCGAAATGAAGGCGATCGCTGTCGGCGGCACCTTGACGTTCTCTTCAGTGAGGAGGAATCCGAATTGCCCTGCCGGGACTGTAAAGCCTTGCCCAGGACCCAACTGAGTCTTGGGCTTGTTGCGCGGATCATCGGGCTCTCCGGTAGGCGAGACGTAGACCTCCGGGCCAACCCGCAGACGGTAGGCCGCCCCATCGATGCGGTCATCGGTATAGTCGGTGATGAGGTTCGGCAACTCATCCTTCAAACGCGAACCGCCCCAGAACATTACGCTTCACCCCCTGCCCCTTCCCGGAAAAGCTGATCAAAGATCGAACGCGTTTCCACCTGGCGCATACGCGATTGATAGGCCTCAGCTATGTCCAACTGCCTTGCGCTCGCCTCCGCGAGGATCACCTTGAGCAGTTGCAGATTGCATTGCTTCATCTCGTCTCGAAATACAATGCTTTCCAGATGATCCCAGGATTCGCAGACTTTGGCCAGACGCCCTGTGTGACGAGCAAAGTTGCGAACAAGCCAATAATCGTCGCCGTCCTTGCCGAGTTCGTTAGCGAGGCTCGCGCCGAGTGAGGGGAACGACACAGCCGCCTCGGCACCCTCGCCAAGGTCACGACCGATGTCCTGGTTGAGGGTATTGGCACTTGCGAGCACTATGATGAACGCGTCCGTCAGCGTCTTCGTCAACTTGGCGCCGTCGCCTTGGTCAAGGGCCTCGAAAAAATAGGCGACATATTTCGCGTTGTGGAGAGCCATATGCTTGATGCGCTCCGCAAGCGGCATGATTACGACATCCTTATGGTATGCCTCATCATGCTTAAGTTGGGCCCATTGCATCTTTAGAAGATGGTTTTGTGGATTCATCGATCTGAATTCCTTCAAGCCGCAGCAGGTGTGGCCCTGTACAGATCGCGACAGCGAGCGATCAGCATTTCGACATCGCGCTTGCCCCACTTGCCACAACTGTCACTCGAGCCGCTATCGAGACGGGCGAACGTTGAATTGATCGTCAGACCTCCGACCGCGAGGTTTGTCTCTTTTGCGATGAAGTATTGTAGTCGGCCAAGGCCGACCAGGTTGCCGAGCAAGCGGCGCACATAGTAGTGGGACCGATACGTCGCATTCAATCGCACTTTTCCGTCGTGGACCTTGATGCTGAGGTGACTCAAACAAGGGCCGCCATAAAGACGTTTGCGATCGGTCACAGCATCGTAAATTGGAATGTCTTCTTCAATCGGGCGCCCCGCATTGAGCTCAAATGAGGCGCGATATTTCCCGTGTGCCTTGATCTTGGCAACGAGCTCCTCCAAGGGATTAAATATCGCGCCATGCGCGTCCTGCTGCCGCAGGAAGCGATAGGCATAGCTTCCCCAATTGCTGTCGGTGCGTCCTTTCTGGATTTCCCGGATTTTTCCTGGAAACTCATTGTAAACGTTGCTCGCGCCCTTTCGCAGGTACTCGTCGAGAGGGAAGATCGTCTCAGCGACGGTATGGATGCTGAAGGCGCCATGATCGGTGAAGAACTTGTCGACCTCTTGGTAGACAGCGCGATCCGGCTTCGACAGCACTGTCGGATCAGTTACATGCAGGATGACGTCAAAGTCCTCTTGATTTTCGCATTGCTCAAGATATTCGACGGCCGCGAGCCAGACGTTCGGTGCAGTTTGAGCTTTGATCAATTCCATATCGACCTCCTAGGCCAATGTCGCGGTTTCACGCAATTGTCGGGCGATGTAAGCGCGAGACAGCCAGCCGTAGCCGCCAACTCCCCAGGCTGTGCCCCAGCTGTTTCGGATCAACAGGCACTCGATGCCGTCGCGCTGCACACCGTGGCCCACGGCCAGCACCGCGTGACCGCCGCGCTCAGGGTCGGGACTTTGATCTGGTATGCGGCCGATGGTGTCGGGCTGGTAGAAGGCTTGGGTCATGATCAGGCCGCAAACGACTGTTTGCCCTCCATCCAGAACTTTAACGATCTCATCAAAGGTCAGCGCGCCCACCGACATCCGCCGTTTGTAGAGCGGTGTCTTAAGGGCCGGTTGGTTCCACGGGACTACCGGCAGGAGATTGTAAGGCCAGGCAGTCTCGACAGGCTGTCCCTCGTCCCAGAGCGCACCAGCGGCCGCGTGCATCGTCGTGCCTGCAGATGGATTCTTGCCGGGCATTCGCTCCACGGAATGATAAAACAAATACTCGACGCTCAGATGCTCGGTGATGCCTGCCCTGTGTTCGTGCGCGGTCGAACTGGCAAAGGCTAGGCACGACATCCTGCGCCCTTGGAAGCGAACCGGTTGGAGGCCGGGACGGAGATCGGCACGCACGGCTATCAAGTTTGCCTTCCCAAACGACGGCGGTTGGCGCGCGATAGGCCACCGGTTTCTCGACCTTGCAACGACAGAGCGAACGAGAAGGTCGGATCGTCGGCCGCCACGGGATTCCAAGGTTGGGTCTCACGCATTGTCAGCGGGCCGGTCCCGCTCGGGGGCGGGCGAGCGATGAGCGAACGCACCGACGGAGCACCATAATGTACAGGATCGCGGGAGAACGACGATTTGTCCGAAAGGACCTCGTAACCTGCTAACCGAAGGGCCTCCACTTGCCACTGGTGGCCGCTGCCAGCCTCCTCCTCAAGATCGATGCGAAGGAGATCTTCGGGATTGCCGATAATCTCAGCGCCATCGTCCTTACCGGTCAGCCGCCAGACGTCCGCCCAGCTGTCGTTCGGCCGGAATTCCTCGCCAAGCGAGGCCTTCAACTGAGCGACCTTTGCCTTGCGCAGTTCGTCAACCTCGCCCTGAGGGAGTATCTGATGGCCCACGAGCCCCCAACATGTCGCTTCGTAACTTGCCCCCATGCGCAGTGAGAGCTGATAGATAATGTCGGGGTTGCGTAGATGTCGCGCAACAGTCCATCCCTGCGTGCGGATGTGATGGCGATATAGCCAGCGGGGCAAAAGGAACTCGGCTGCGAAAGCATCAGCGGCCACCTCCTGTAGATCCCGCCCTCCGGTCGGCACCAATGGCCCTCGCTCCAAGATGACCTTGTCGATGCTGCCGCGGTGATTAAGCACCACGTGCCCTAGTTCGTGGGCCGCAGTAAAACGTTGAATGTGCAGGCCACGCTTTGTCGTAACCATGATTCCCCGCAATGGCGCCGGTAGGCACAGTCCGAGCGCCGAGTTCAGCGGCTTGAACATAAGCGGAATGCCGAGCTCAGCGATCGCCTCGAAGACATCAATGATGCCCGATCCATGTGTCACGCGAGATTGCAGGCCAAGCTCCTCGTGCACGCGTTTAGCCGCGGCAACAGCATCAAGACGAGTGGCTGCAACGGGTGATCTAGCCACGGGGGGCGCTCCGCGGACTGCGCGCCTGGAGAAACTCGGCGAAGCGCAACAATTCATCGCGGTCGTCGGCCGACAGCTCGGTCGCCGCGCGTGCGAGCGCCTGAACACTCTCAGGCAACGGAGGTGTGCTGGCAGTTCCTGAAAGGGCTTCGATCGTTTGGCTATAGACTTCGGCGAAGCGCGCGAGCTCGACCGCGTCGACCTTGCGTCGACCATTTTCAATCAAGGACAACGCCGACCGGGAGACGCCGACGGCATCGGCAGCTTCTTCCTGCTTCAATTCAAGATATTCACGTGCTTGCCGGAGTCGATCACCGATGAGCTTCCATTGTTCAGCCTCGTCACTCATCTCGTCCTCACGCTGCTTCTGGCTGCTTCACGGGCTTTGGCGTTCTCACCTTGATCTCACCCGTAAACACCTTCTTGAGCTTGGGCACGATGTCATCGATCATTTCCTCGCAGCTGTTGTAACCACCGGGCTTAATGATGGCCGGTGGTAGGGGAATGCCTAGGACCTTCTTTGTGATAACCGTCGCGTCCACGACCCGTTTAGAGTCGATCGCAGGGCGCATTCCGACGATTGATCCGCCCTCACCCGAAGGCACATCGGCTTCATCGACGACGCCGTCGATAGGGGTTGTCTCTTCCTCGAACCAAGCCCTCAATGCCGAAATGAGTTCGGGCATCTTCTTATCGAACGTCTGCTCCAACTCGATCGCGGCCGCGTCCATGCATACGCTCCATGTTCGATTTCCGAACATCATATGGGGCGCCTGCGCGAAAAGTCAACGGACTTATGAGTACCGAATAGCTCAATCTGAGGTTGTTGCGAATATCTTTTGTATTTCAATAGCTTGAACAAATAGCAAGTTATACGAAGCAACAAGAACGTGAGCCCGGCACCCCGCCCGCACCCAAGCTACCCCAGATCGGCGGCGCACCCCCTACTTGAATCCGGAGGCCGTCCTGAACGTCTTGCGGTCCCTGCCGCTCTTGATCGCCCAAAGCTGTCGGCCGTCTTCGACCACGAAATACGCTTCAGCCCATTTGAGCCACGCCCGGCGTACGGGCCGTTTGCCGACCTGACTTTGGACGAATACGAAATCGTCCGGTTGTCCAAGGAAGTTGCCGATCGAGCGCCGCGACCATATGAGGCCGCTGATTAGCGCGTTTGCCGGCTCCTGAAATGCTGTCCTCTGCACAGCTGGTCCTACACCGCGCACAATCTCCGGCGCGACACCGAAGACCGAGTTGAAGCGACGGGCTTGTGGGTTGAACACAACCTGTTCCCCGCCGAAGGGATACACGGAAGTCACAGGCGGCGGCAGCCCAAGGTGAATAGCCTGCAGCGCAAACTGCCCCCCTGAGATAGCGACGACACAAGAATCTCGCTCGTCGATAATCCCCGCATCACGGTAAGTTCTGAACTTGTCGATTTTGCTCGCAAGAGCGGCGGTGATCCTTAGTTCGACCCTGCGGCGCTCGTCCTCGGCATCGACGCGCCCATCTTCAGGTAAGTTGGAGACCTTGTCGAGGTTGTCTTGGTGTCCTTGATCGGGTGACACAGCCTCAATCCAGATTCTCCGTGTTCCTTTCAGATGCAAATGTCCGGTCCGAAGTCCCGTGCCGCGCGAACCACGCCCGCCTTTAGACGCACCTTTTTATCCGCGTCCAGCAGACGGACCGTCAGGTACATCTCCCAGAAACGATTGTCGGGCTGCCGCGAAAACTCCTGGCGAAAATTTGCATCAGCGTAAGGCTCGTACCGTGTCCACAACGCTTCAAGCCCAGCCTTGATTTCTTTTTCAATCGGAAATTCCGCAGTGCGAAGCTTCGTATAATCAGGATGTGCGTCCGGATTATGTATGTCGAAGAGAGCCATGACCGGTCCAGTCGCCTGGAGGAAGAACCAAAAGTGCTATTTGCCGTCTCGGTCACTGTAGAAACGATCGTCAAGATCGGGAAAACCAGCGCCCCCTCGTGAAGCAAAAAAACTCCCGATCGCTCTAACCCTCACCACTGTGCGCGGCGCCCGAGCTTGCTGTCTTTAGCGATCCGGCCTCTGGATCCATCTTCATGCACCAAATGCCGTCGACCTGCAAAATGTCCTCCCGCCGGAGTTGGCAAAGCTCGCATTCCCTAGGAATTTGTTATTCGGATAGAGATGGGGCGGAAGGATTCGAACCATCAGATGGTGGAAGCGACATGCTCAACGGCGTGCGATCAACTGATAAGCATTTCGTCGAAAGCTCTGCAGTTAAGCTGAGCGCACACTCACACATAAACAAGAAGCGAGCGACCAATAAGAACGCTCGCCTCTGTCTTCAGGGTATACGCGTTATGTCTCCACTCACTGTCTCTACGACGTCAAAGTCTTTTGGATCACGCCCAACTAACAACCCACCCTTTTTAATGTTCTTAATAACTTGCTTTAAAGAAGCGATGGCGTCCTTCGCTGACAAGCCAGGGCCGAACAAAACAACCAAATCGTCTTGTAGGGTGAGATCTGATAATTCTTTTACCTTTTTTCCCTTGCACATCCGTTCGATTTGGTAAGCGCGCATTTCCTTCCGTCTCTTGAAAGCTTCGGCAGTTATCTCCACAGTATACTCATAGTACCCACCAAGGCATCCTCCTCTGTGAGCACTAATGCCGTAAGCTATTCCTGCGGCGTATTCCTCATCCACAGTCCTCATATCGTTCTCCTGTTGCATCGCTCGTAACATCACGAACGCGATACTTTACAAGATCGATTTTTCGGACAATTTCAGCTGACCATCACAGAGGGCTCAACTCGATAGCTTCGCGTGAAAAGCTTATCGCTTTGAAATACGCAATATTTCCGTTGCGCAGCGAAAATGCTCAACTAGAATCGCCTCACTGACTCGATTTCGTTGATGAGATGCCCGGCAAACAAGCCAAGATACTTTCTGACGATCATGTCGACGATTTACTGTTTTTCGCCGAGCGCTCTCGCCACCCTCTTCGTAACCGTGTGATCGTCCTGCTTTCAATGAAGGCTGGTCTGCGCGCTGCTGAGATCGCAAAGCTCACTTGGCTAATGATCTTGCGACCTGATGGCGATATCAGCCAAGTTATTGAGCTGCGCGATTACGCCGCGAAGATGGGAGGCGGCCGCATCATTCCGGTGCACGCCGATCTTGGTGAGGCCTTGGTCGCGCACAAGAACGCGATCGTGAGCAAACAGAAATTTCAGGTGAACGGCACCGTAGTAGGCTCGGAACGCGGCGGGCAGATGACGCCGCTCAGCATCGTGGTCTGGTTCTCCAGAGCCTATCAGGCGCTAGGTCTTGAGGGCTGTTCATCGCACTCCGGCCGCAGAACGTTCATCACGCGCGCTGCGCGCTTGGTTCATAAAGCAGGCGGATCGCTTCGGGACGTCCAGTTGCTTGCCGGTCATCGCTCCATCCAGACCACGCAGCGATATATCGACGGCGATAGCGACGCGCAGCGGAGGTTGGTATCGCTGCTCTAGGCAACCAGCGCAAAGGCAAGGCGGTACAAAATGAACAGCCCAAACACCCGCATTCGAAGCTGCCAGCAGATGCCCTTGCTTCCACCGTGGAGATCATCCAGCGCGTTTGCACGCTTAGTGGCTCGCTGACGCTTCTGGAAGATATTGTCGCAAGCGCCAGACACTCCGGGATCCCCGGCGCGATCAGACGACACGACAATCCCAGAATCTTTGACTGGCTGATGGACAGCTTCAGCTTTCAGGGCATTTCGGATCGGGTGGCGCGAGATTATCTCGCTCGCTACGGCAATGCTCGGTGGGTGGATATCAAGGCCGGTTTCGATAGCGAGCCCAGTTGTCCGAAGCTTCGAAGCTATTGGTTGTTTAGCGACTGTCGCTACGACAAGGGCAGTTTTAGCTGCCACGAGCCCGATCACATCGACAACTGCGCTCTTCCGCGGCACCGGCTGCGAAATGGCCGACTCAATCAACTTGCCTACAGCTTCTATTTATTCGTAGGCGATATCGCTCAGGGTGATTTGATCGGCTGGATCGATCAGCAGTTTGCCGCTTGTGCGGGTGGCAGCGGAGCTATGGCCGAAGCTATTGTCGGCCCTCTCAGGGGCATCACGGGCTTATCGGATAAAATCCTGACCATGACGCTGTCTCAACTCCTGCTTGGTGCTGGCCGAGCTCGGCCACGCTGGTTCGCGGTCGGCAAGGACATGATCGCGATTGACACTTTGGTGCATAACTTTTTCCACCGAACGGGAATACTGGACAGGCTGGGCACGGCTCACGCCTACGGCCCAGCCTGCTATGCCCCCGGGAACTGTGCCGACATTCTGCGCACCACGTCGCAGCACATCGATGCACGCCAATTCAACGCCGCCTATCCGACTAATTTTCCGAGATTTATTCAGCACGCCGTTTGGCGCTATTGCGCCGCCGACGGCCTAAACCTTTGCAACGGCAATCGCATCGATGACAAAAAACGATGCCAGATCACCTATTGCTCACTGTTTCAGAAATGCGACAGAAAACGCCTAAAACCGCAGTAAATTCATGTATTTAAGAGGTTATTTTCGGCTTTTTGCCAACGTCAATTTGAGCTATACTTTGATTGCACAGTCGATTCACGACTTTGCAGTTTTAAATACTTGGAGATACTCCGTGACAAGACATCGAAAACACCGGCGCAAGCGCCAAAATCACACGCTATCGACAGATCAAGGGGCCCAATTGGGCCCCTTCTGCTTTTTTGGGAGGCGCGCATGACAAAGCCAAGCGATAAGAAGTCTGAAAAGGTGCCCGTTAGTCCGCTCTTTGCCTTTGGCATCGACGATAACGGCAAATCACGAGGAGCCAGATTCCCGCAGGGCTTACGGGATGACATCGCTTCTGCCGCCTTGGACATGAAGTGCCGGATCGTTCATGACCACTCTGCTGCTTTTACCGAGCTCGGCATGAGGCTGCCAATTGGACGGGTATATTCGTCCGGCAAAGCCTTCATCCCGAATATCCGGCGTGACCTGTATGACAAGCTGGAGGCGGCTCAGAAGCTGCCGCCGGACAAGAAAGCAGGCACCAATCCGGTCAACGCCATGCTGGAGAAATTTGAGAAAGGCGGGACTTCAAAGGCTGCGGCCGATACCCCTGCCGTCGCCTGCAAATCACCGGTGACATCGGGGTTGCCGCGTGACTGGGCCGGCATTGAGCCCGGTCACATGGTGCTGATTCACGAAAGCGTTGACGATGGCTGGTGGGAAGCCGTCGTTTTAAAGCGGGAAGATGAAATCCTGACCCTCAGGTTCAGAGACTTCCCGAAACAGCCGACCTTCCAGCGCCACATCAACACGGTTGCACTGGTCAATCCCGGCCCGGTCTGAGCGTTAAGACTGGCCCTGACAAGATCGGGCCAGTCTCCCTCTCCGACTACCCAACCCATCCCTTACATTCAGGAGACGACAATGACCGTCAACACGGATCGGATACGTGCGCTCAATGACGAATTTCGCCAGCACTTTTCAGGCGGTAAGGCCGTCATGACACCAGGAATAGCCGCTATGGGTCAGGAAGCTGTTCAAAGGCTCATCCTGACGGTCGCTACCTTCAATAACTTCTGCGCTGCCAATGACCCCCACGGAGAACACGACTTCGGTGCGTTTAACTTCGACGGGCACGAGGTGTTCTTCAAAATCGACTATCTCGACTGTACTTTGACATATCACTCACCGGATCCGGCCGACCCAGCTGTCACGGAACGGGTGATCACCCTGATGTTGGCGGAAGAATACTAGTCAGCCGCCCCTAGGACGACCGCGCTTCTTTGACTTGGAAGCCAGATCGGCGGGAGGCGGATCAAACAAAGCGCCGGGCTTGATCTTTAAAGCAACGGCCACGTGCCAGAGGGTCACAGCGGTAGGATTGCGGTTGCCACTTTCCAATCCGCTAAGATAGCTCTGCTCAACACCTACCTTAGCCGCCAAAGCCTCTTGCGAGAGCTTGGCCGCCTCCCTTCTCACCCGAATGTTTTCACCGATCAACCGCCGAATATCCATGGCGGGATGGCAAACAAAACTGCTCGCCACTTCTATACACTAAAGTGTATAATTAAAACCCACTAAACTAGCTTCAGCAACGAGGACAACATGCTTCGCTATTTAATTTGCATTCCGGCCGCGCTCTTCCTGGGGAACGCCGCTGCGGCTGATCCCGCCACACTACCGGCCCGTCTAGATTGCTCGGCTCTGACGGCTAATCCGACCAAAGCCAAGCCATTCACCAGCCCAATAACCCTTTCCTACACTAAAGGTGTTTTGACCGGTGAACGGGCTCTCATGTCCGGCGACGGCGTAGAGAGGTTTGAAGGCCGCATTGACCCGCTCGGCCGGATCGAACTCAACGGCAGCTACGCAGACCGGCGTGCTTGGACCTATCAGCTGCGTGGCCAACTTAGCGACACCAAGCCGACCGTGCTGAGGGGCAGACTACAGGTTACGACGGGCACGCCCGGTCATCGTGATTGCACTCTCACATTCCTCGAAAAGCCAAACAGCCTCATGGCGACGTTCTCGGCCTATTGAGCGCACCAATCCCGATATTGGCACACCAAATTTCGCAAAGGGACTATTTCCATGACTAATCAACCACCACCCATTCCAACCGTTGCAGTTCAGTCAAAGAAGAGCTGGCCATGGTGGCAAATCGTACTGGCAATCATTGTAGGATTATTTCTCCTTCTGAAACTTGCCGGTTCAGGCTCACTGCCGCTAGAAGTGCAGCTTCTCGATCAGGGCTATACGTTCACGGTTACGAACATCGGCGACTCACCGATCACGATCGACGATATGATCGTCAATGACAGGCGGGAGTGCAAAAAGAAGGAAGCGCCAAGAACTCTCAAGATTGGCGAGAAATACATGTGGGGATGTTACGGCCTAGGTTGCAACATTGTTCGAGTAAAATTCGAGACGGATAAAGGCACAGACACTTTTGCATTCGGCAAACGATAGGACTTAGCCCTGGCAATGCGGCGGGCCGTCTAATAAGTCGGATGGCCTGCCGCATCCGATTCCGTTATTAACTCCTAGGTTCTAGCACAATCGTCTACTTTATACCCCGCTGCTCAATTTGGCCATTGAGGCGCGGGATACTCGGGATCGGGACGTTCCCATCCAGTTGGAAAGTAACGAGATCGCTTTCCCCTCAGCTTCGTCCAGAAAATTTCGCTTGGATCCTCAATTTCAAGAGTAGCGCCTGGGAAAATCCAGCCCCAGTGCTTAATCAGCCGCTCCGTGGCGCGGAATTCGTCCGCCTTCTCATCTGCTAGATACGCATGTGTAGCAGCACCATATTTGACCGCGCTTTGAAGAAAACTGATGAACGCGGCATCTCTCGTCGAGTGGTTGCTGGCAGTTGCTTTGTCGAAACCGTCGAGGTTCTGACAAAAGTCAGCTATCATTCTCCCGACATATTCCATCATGACGGCATCAGTTGAAAGTATCACGACACATCTCCCATGTGTTCATCACCGTTGAAACGCAACGGCCTAACCGGCATTTACGAGTTCCTGGGAAGACGCTTTCGTTCAGGCGGAGTGTGCTATGGGCCCATCGAGAGCACTGATAAAGAAAGAAAACAGACTTTCCTCATCAATTGTCAGATCGCCAAAATGGATCGGGTACAGTCGCCTTGATCTGCATCATGGTAGCTGCACCCGAGTTAAGATTATTTATCGCCGAAGCGTATCTCGCAACGATTCCGCGATTCTGATCTCATACGCCAACTCCTCCCGGAAGCTTTCCATACCCTCGATCAAGACGGTCAAACCCTCAGCTATGTCTCTTCGATGTTTCGAGGGCCAGTTCCGTGAGCGAGGAACCGACGCATCAGTAACAGTGTTCTGTTGAGCCTTTTGGCGACTGTTTCTATTTTTCATTTTTCTCTCCTGTATTTCAACTCGCTGCTTGCTGCAGCATCAAGCATTTACAGGTTCGAGAAGAGCCTCCATGGCGTTGGTTACCTCACCAAAATTAGTATTGGCAGGTCGCTGAAGTTGATCTGACTTGCGGGGCAAGGGCCAACTCACCTGCTATTTACAAGTCTGACACTGCAGCTAGCCATGCGTTTTTTGACTTCCCAAGCAAAAACATTGAATTATTCTAACACTTTCAGTGGCGGACTAGGCCGGGACTGAAATTTGAAGAAATACAGCCCCCGTCTTGTCCGCGACTGAATGCGTATTGTAAGAGAGCAATTATTTCAGTCGCGGACAGGTCCGCGACAATTGAGATATTAAATGTCATTTGATTAGGCCGGGGACGCTTGTCTAACGATGTAAAGTTACGATTATCACGGACCAATTCAAAACACGTGCGAGCTCACCTTATGAAATTCCGCTTTTTCGATGAGAACCCGATTTCTGATCTCGATCCTAATCAGAAGCTCCGCGGCTTCGAGACTTTCGATACAGCCTCGGATAGCCGAAAAAATCTGGTCAAGGTCCTGAGAGGAAGATCGGTTGATGCGGATCAACTGGTTGACATTCTTGCGAACTGCAGAAACGGCACTCGCTGTCTCTCGGCAGCGTGCCCCGTATGCGTCAGACGATTCCGAATGGTTTGGTGCTCAAGAATCGCGAGATGTGTGATGAACAATGCAGATCGTTGGTGCGCGGCAAGTATTGTCCCGGCTGAACTTGCACTTCCCCGCGGCGAGCTTGATCGCTTCGAAGTAACTCGTGCCAAAGAACGGCTACGGAAGCAGCTCGAACGGAGTCCGATAAAGCGGGCGGCTATTATCGGTGGCTTCGACTATGCTTTGCAGACATTTGACGGTCGCGCGCCTAAGTGGCGACCACATATGTACCTACTGATAGAAGCGAGCCAAGGACGCATTGAGGTAGCTCTCAAACGGCACTATCCGAATGATCCTGACACTAGAAAGGCGGTCATCATAAAGCCGCTCACGTGGGGAATTCAAAGCTCAATGAAGACTGCCACATATACTTTCAAGGCGGAATTCTACAAACGGGCGCCGGGCACTGATGTGCGCGGCAACAGTGATCCTGAGCAGATGTCGCTATCGCCAGCAGAGCGGACTGAATTGGCGCTCCTCTTGCACAAGCAAGGCTTTCTTGGACGTACCATTCGTAGAGGGCGCCACGCAGATTTTCGAGAACTAACCACGCGCTGATTCCACTCGACAATTCAACGCGTTTAGCATATGTTGCGCTTAAGATGAAAGGTCGCGTGCATTTCTCGCCGACCGAGTAGCTATCTAAATTCCCGACTGAGCGATTGTCCGGTCATCCTCGAAAAATGAAGTCAGTTATGGCTTCTGGATGAACGGCTATGCGCGAAAGAAACCAGACGCGGGAATTTGATCGAGATGCTCCACTACGACTCTCGTTGGCGGCATCCATAGCTTTCCCAGATGGCACGATGACGATCTCCGGTCTGCGCCGGGAGGCCGCGCGCGGCAGACTCGTGATCGAGCGCATCGCGGGAAAGCACTACGTCACACTCAACGCAATCGACCGAATGAGGGAATTATGCCGCGAAGAGCGAAGAGGGCCAGACTCTGGCTTCGACCCGACGTCAGAAACGCCAAAGGAGGCACTGAAAGAGCGGCTGCGTGGGTCGTCCTCGACCGAGGCAAGCATATCGCCACGGGATGCCTTGCGCATGAAACTGCAGCAGCAGAAAAGTTCCTTGCGACCTACATTGCCCAAAAACACCAACCAACTCGCCAACGGCTCGACATCGAAGAGATCGCTATTGCCGACGTGATCTCAATTTACGTTGATGATCGTAAGCTCAGCGAAAGCGAACGCGCTTTGCAGGCTTTCGCTCGGCTCGAGCGAATTAATGACTACTGGGGCCACCGCAAGCTATCGGAGGTCAACGGCGAGACATGTAGAGAATACGTGCGCTTGCGCAAAAATGATGGCTCCGCCCGCCGCGATCTTGAAGACCTGCGCGCCGCGATCAACCACCACGCCCGCGAAGGCTACCACCGCGGCATCGTGCGTGTCGTTCTGCCGGCCAAAGGCAAGCCGCGCGAACGATGGCTGACACGGTCTGAGGCGGCATCATTGATCTGGGCATGCTGGCGTGCACGTGAGACGCAGACGATTCATCGCGGCACTCGAAAGGGCGAACAACTTCTGACGGACAAGCGACCCCTGCGCCACCTCGCCCGGTTCATACTGCTCGGCCTTTACACCGGTACGCGAGCTGCTGCCGTGGCAAGTGCATCGATCGAGCGTGGCGATGGTCGCTCCTATGTGGATTTGCAGAACGGCATCTTTTATCGACTGGCAGAGGGTAAGCGAGAGACCAAGAAGCGGCAACCGCCGGTACCGATACCGCCGCGCCTATTGGCTCATCTGCGGCGCTGGCAGGCCAAAGGCGTCGTGCACCGGTATGTGGTCGAATGGCACGGCGAGCCTGTGAAATCGGTCAAGACCGCCTTCAAGAGCGCCGTGAAGCTTGCCGGTCTCGATGGCCAAGTGACGCCGCATACGTTGCGCCACACCGCCGCGACCTGGCTCATGCAAGCTGGCGTCGATAAGTGGGAAGCCGCAGGCTTTCTCGGCATGTCAGTTGAGATGCTTGATCGCGTCTATGGCCATCATCACCCACAGCACCTGCGTCAGGCGGCTCAAAGCATCGGATATCGCCGCCAAAACGAAACGTTGGCGGTATCGTTGGCACGACCGAAACCAATCGATTCAGACGTTTCACAAACCATTGATATTGTTGGTGGGCCCGGCAGGACTCGAACCTGCAACCAGACCGTTATGAGCGGTCGGCTCTAACCATTGAGCTACAGGCCCCGCCGGTCCCCTTCGGGCAACGGTGCAAACCACCCCATACAATGACCGCAGCGAGTGGGCAACCTCAGGTAACCTCGCTCGTCAGATCATCGATAGCGCTGTACGCTTGGTCCAGATCGTCCGCCGTGCTGCAATAGGGTGGCATAAGGTAGATCGTGTTGCCGAGCGGCCGGATCAGCAAGCCACGCGCGAGAAAACCGCGGTAAAGCCGCGGACCGATATCCGCCAGATAGCCGGCATCCTTCGCCACGATATCGAGCGCCGCGATGGTCCCGATCTGGCGAACATCTGCGAAGCGCTTGTCTCCGCGAAACCGTTCGAGCCTCTCTTTGTGTAACGTAGCAAGCGAATTGATGCGGTCCATCACCGGCTCGCTCTGCCAGACTTCCAGATTGGCCAGCGCTGCTGCGCAGGCAATCGGGTTCGCGGTGTACGAGCTGGAATGAAAAAACGTCCTGCTGCGGTCCGTCGAGTAATGCGCATCGAAAATTTCGGAACGGCAGAGCGTCACCGCCAGCGGCACCGAACCGCCGGTCAGCCCTTTCGAATAGCAGGCGATATCAGGCGCGATCCCGGCGTGCTCGCATGCGAACAACGTGCCTGTGCGCCCCCATCCGGTCATGACTTCATCGGCGATGAACAGAACCTCGTGCGTCTCACAGATGCGCTTCATCTCGGCCAGAACATTCGACGGATAGATCAGCATGCCGCCCGCACCGAGAATAAGCGGCTCGACGATCAGTGCAGCAACATCGCCGCGCCTGCATGCCATTGCCAGCGCATCGAACGTCTCCTGCTCGCAACCGGATGCGGGGAACGGAATTCGCTCTACGTCAAAGAGAAGCGGGTCGTAAGGCGCATTGAAGACGCCGCGTTCACCGACAGACATGCCACCGATCGTGTCGCCGTGATAGGCGCCTTCGAGCGCGAGGATGCGGCTGCGTTTTCCGCCGACGTGACGCCAGTAGCCCAATGCCATCTTGAGTGCGACTTCAACCGAGGTCGATCCGCTGTCGGAGAAGAAAACATATTCAAGCTCTGGCGGCGTGATCGCAACGAGATGCCGGGCAAGCTTCTCTGCCGGCTCATGGGTAAACCCGGCGAAGATGACCTGATCGAGCTTGTCGGCCTGGTCCTTGATCGCCTGCATGATGCGAGGGTGACGATGACCATGGGTCACCACCCACCAGGATGAAATCGCATCAAAAATGCGCCGGCCGTCAGCCGCCTCGAGCCATGCGCCCTCGCCTCGCGAGATCAGCGTCGCTTCGGGTGGCACCGCATGCTGCGTGAACGGATGCCATACCGGAGATCTGGATATCATCAGGCCACGTCCTTCAGAAAGTCACCGGGTGAAAAATGCTGTGCGAACGCCGCGCGCAACGTCTCGTGTGTGAGCGAGGCCAGATGCGGCAGCCTGCCAAGACGCCGCACCTGTCCCATGCTGGCAATCACTGTTTCCGACTCCACATTCTCATCGCCAATGAAAGCTATGCCGAGCAACGGGATGTTCCGCGCGCGGAGCGCTTCGACCGACAGCAGGCTGTGATTGATAGTCCCGAGCGTCGTGCGCGCGCACAGCACGACCGGTACACGCCATTGCGCCATGACATCTATATATGTGAGGCTTGCTGTCAGCGGCACCATCAGACCGCCCGCCCCTTCGATCACCAGCGGCCGATCAACTTCCGGCAAGGCAAGCGCTTCCGGATCGATAGTGATGCCATCGATCTTCGCCGCCAGATGCGGAGAGGCAGGCGTTAACAGCCGATAGGCCTCACGCAGCACGCGTTCCTGGGAGAGACCTGACAACCGCGCGACGGCGTCGCGATCGGTCTCTTCTTCGACGCCGGCCTGAACCGGTTTCCAATAGTATGCATCGAGTGCGCCCGCGAGCGCGGCTGAAAAGACTGTCTTGCCAATTCCGGTATCGGTGCCGGTGACGACGATACGCGCGCTCATGCCGCTTTCCGCATGTCTTCGGCCAAAGCCTCGAACAGCGACGCGACTGTGGCCTCATCGACATTCAACGTCAGCGCGATACGCAGCCGCGCCGTCCCTTCCGGAACAGTGGGCGGACGGATGGCGCGAATATCGAAGCCTCGTTGTTGCAAGGATGCCGCGACGGCGACCGCTGCGCGATCCGCGCCGATGATCACCGGAAGAATTTGCGAACCGGACGGCGCGACGCTGCAGCGGCGATAGAGTTCATCGCCCGCGAACCGGACCAGCCGCGCAAGCCGCTCGCGGCGCTCCGGATTGGTCCTGGAAATATGAATGGCCGCACGGGTGATCGCCGCGATCAACGGCGACGGCGCGGTTGCAAAGATGAAGGGACGTGCGCGGTTGACGAGAAAATCACGGATCGTACGCGGCGCGAGGATGAAGCCGCCGACCGTGCCAAGCGCCTTCCCGCAGGTATGCAATGTAATGACATTGTCCCGTCCCTCGCATGCCGCAGCAAGCCCCCGCCCTTGCGGCCCAAGCACACCGGTTGCATGCGCCTCGTCGATGACCAGCATCCCGTCATGACGATCGGCAACGGCCAAGAGTCCCGCGATGTCCGGGCTGTCGCCATCCATGCTGTAAAGGCTCTCGACCGAAATCCAGGGCCGTCCCTTGCCGCCGGCCGCACGCCAGCGGACGATAGCGGCGTCGAAAGCATCGATACTGTTGTGCGGAATACTCACGGTTTCAGCGCGTCCGCGGCGCATTCCTTCATGGACGCTGGCGTGGATCAGTTCGTCATGGACGACGAGATCGCCCTGCTGCGGCAGCGTTGAAAAGATCGCGAAGTTCGCAACATAACCGCCGCCGAAATAGAGCGCGGTCTCCGCACCGAAATAGGAAGCGGCTTCACTTTCGAGCGCCTCATGCTCGTCCTGATTTCCGCGCAGCAGACGGGACCCGCCGGATCCAACGGGTACGCCGCGCGCGATCGCCTCGGTTGCGGCGCACTTCAGTTCATCGGACTCGGCGAGGCCCAGATAATCGTTCGACGTGAAATCGATTCCGGTGCGGCCACGAAGCGATCGCAATCGGCCCTTGCCCGCGAGATCGCGCAAATCGGCTTCGAACTTCTCATGCATGCATCAAATCCCGTCTGCAACGATGGAGGATGGATGCGGGCACATGCCGCAAGTCTACAGCTTTTGATTCTTTTCATTGACGAGAACCACGCGCGGCTGATGCTGCCGTGCCTCGGTTTCATCAAAATTCGCATAAGCGACGATGATCACCTTGTCGCCCATCATCGCCAGCCGCGCGGCGGCGCCATTCAAGCCGATGATGCCAGAGCCCGCAGGCGCTTCGATCACATAGGTCGAGAAACGCGCGCCGGTGTCGATGTTGTAGATGTCGACCCGCTCATTGACCAGAAATCCGGCGGCGTCGATCAGAGTGCGGTCGATCGAAATCGAGCCTTCGTAGTGCAAATCCGCCTCGGTCACCCGCGCGCGGTGGATCTTGCCCTTCATCATCGTGACTTGCATCGGCCTGCCCTGGTTCCGGCGCGGACGCCTCGCGCGCAAGTCCGTTAGGACGGGCGCTCGCCGGGGTCAAGACTTTAGGAGGAGATAGCTGTCAGGCGAGCGCCATGCGCCGGCGGGCGCGGAGCAATAACGCTACGACAATAGCAATATTCAAAGCGTTCCAGCCTACACCATTCAGAAAGGCGGCGGCGTAGGAACCGGTCGCATCGAAAATCACACCGGAAATCCACCCCCCGAACGACATGCCGATAACCGATGCGAAGATGACGATACCGACGCGGGTTGCGGCCACGCTGGAGGGCATCGATTCCCGGATAATGATGGCGTAGCTCGGCACGATGCCGCCCTGAAACAGGCCGAACATCGCGGAGATAATGTACAGCGACGTCAGCCCATCGAAGAACAGATAGAACATCAGCGCGACGCCCTGCGCGATCGAGCCGACCAGCAGTGTGCGTAACCCGCCGATACGGTCGGCCAGGAAACCGGAGCCGATCCGGCTGACGATTCCGAAGGCGAGCATCAATGACAGCATCTCGGCGCCGCGCGCCACGCCGTAACCAAGATCGCCGCAATAGGCGACGATATGAACCTGCGGCATCGACATTGCCACGCAGCAGGCGATAGCCGCGATGCCCAGCACGGCGGTGAGCGCATTGGTGCCGATCTGCAGATCGACGCGCGGCGGCGGCGCATCTGCGTGCGAGCGCACGGTTTCACTGCCGATCTGCCAGCGCAGAACTGCGACAACGATCGCCATAACGATCGTACAGCCGATTCCAATCGCGATATGTGTGGCGCGCCATCCAGCATATGCCGTGCCGCGTTCGACAACAGTGGGCCAGAATGTGCCGGCGATGTAGTTTCCGCTGGCGGCGATGGTGACGGCCAGCCCGCGGTGGCGATCGAACCAGTGCGATGCCTCGGTCATCAGCGGCCCGAAGGTCGCGGCGGCGCCGAGCCCGATCAGGAAGTGCATCAGGTTGAATTGCCACAGCGCTGCCGCATAGCCGGCACCGACATAGCCCAGCAGCATGGCGACGATACCGATTGCGATCGCAGGCACAATGCCAAAGCGGTCCGACAGCTTGCCCATTACCACACCACCGAGGCCAAACCCGAGCATGGTGCAGGTGAAAGCCAGCGACGCCGCGCCCCGGGTGGCGCCGAAGTCGGCCTGGACGATGGGGATGACCACCACCACCGACCACATGCCGACGCTGCCGATTGATCCGATAATGAGGGCAATACCCAGTCGTGCCCACGCCGCGCGTGAGTCCGGCGTGAAGACCGCTGGATGAGAGGCAGAATCGATGGAGACCGGCACGGAGGCAACTTCGTCGGCCTTGCGTTGCCGGTCAAGTCATTCTCCGAATGGGGGTTATGCGAGAATAACATCCTCCTGCACATGACATTATCGGCCTTCGGCTTTCCCGTTAACTCTTTGCTAACCATAAACTGGGCAAATTTTGCCGGGTGAAGTCGAGTGTCGTCGGTCGCTGAACGGGGGAAATGCCCGTGGATGCCAGTGCGGTGCCTCACTTTAGGAACGGCGGCCCTTCGGCCGCCGCTCAAACCTTTGGGGCTCGCGAGCGACATTCGCGGGGGGAAGCGGCGACAATGGTTGATGTAACGGCGGGCCAGGGCACTGCGGCAACCGGCTCCGGATTTCCCAGCCTCAGCGACATCGGCGGAATGCTCAGGCGCGGCGACCTCGCGCTGGCTTTCGGTGTTCTCACCATTCTTGTGGTTCTCATCCTGCCGCTGCCAGCGGTGGTGCTGGACCTGTTTCTGGCGATCTCGATCACGCTCTCGATCCTGATCCTGATGACGGCGCTGTTCATTCAGACCCCGCTGGAATTCTCAGCATTCCCGACCGTCCTGCTGATCTCGACCATGCTGCGGCTGTCGCTCAACCTCGCGTCCACCCGCCTGATCCTGTCGCACGGCCACGAAGGCACCGCCGCCGCCGGACACGTCATCGAAGCGTTCGGCAATTTCGTGATGGGCGGCAATTTCGTCATCGGCATCATCGTCTTCACGATCCTTGTGATCGTGAACTTCGTCGTGATCACCAAGGGTTCGGGCCGCATAGCCGAAGTGGCGGCGCGCTTTCACCTCGACTCGATGCCCGGCAAGCAGATGGCGATCGACGCCGACCTCTCCGCCGGCCTGATCGACGAGAAAGTCGCAAAGCAGCGCCGCAAGGAACTGGAAGACGAAAGCGGCTTCTTCGGCGCCATGGACGGCGCCTCCAAGTTCGTGCGCGGCGATGCCATCGCCGGCCTGCTCGTGGTGTTCATCAACGTGATCGGCGGCATCATTATCGGCGTCGCACAGCAAGGCATGGGTTTTGCGGATGCCGCACGCACCTACACTTTGCTGACGGTGGGCGATGGCCTTGTCACGCAGGTCCCGGCGCTGATCGTCTCGACCGCTGCCGGCCTGCTTGTGTCGAAGGCGGGCGTCACCGGCGCCGCCGACAAGGCCATGATGAAGCAGTTGTCGGGCTATCCGCAGGCGCTCGGCATGTCTTCCGGCGTGATGCTGGTGCTTGGGCTTCTGCCAGGCATCCCGATGCTGCCGTTCCTGCTGCTTGGTGGCGGTGCGGGCTGGCTGGCCTGGAATGCACGCACGCGCAATCGCGCGGTCAAGGTCGAGGAAGCCCGCGAGGCAGCCGCTCCGGCAGCGGCTGCGGCTGCCGCAGCCGCCGCCGAAGAACCGATCTCGAGTGCGCTGAAGATCGACGACCTCAAGATCGAGCTTGGTTACGCGCTGCTACCGCTGGTCAACGGACCGGACGGCACCGACCGCCTCACCGACCAGATCAAGGCACTGCGCCGCTCGCTCGCGACAGAGATGGGCTTTGTGATGCCGGCCGTGCGCATTCTGGACAACGTCCAGCTCGAGGCGAACACCTACGTCATCAAGATCAAGGAAGTCGATGCCGGCACCGGCCGCATCTGGGCCAACCAGTTCATGGTCATGGACCCATCGGGCAACCAGGTGACCATTCCCGGCACCCACACCACCGAGCCGACATTCGGATTGCCGGCAACCTGGGTCGATGCATCGCTGAAGGAAGAGGCCTCGCTCAAGGGCTATACGGTGGTGGATTCCGCCACCGTCCTCTCTACGCATCTCACTGAGCTGCTCAAGGGCAATATGTCCGACCTGCTGTCCTATGGCGAGGTTCAGAAGCTCCTGCGCGACCTGCCGAAGGAACAGGGCGAACTGGTCAAGGATATCGTCCCGAACCAGATCACGGTCTCGGGCATTCAGCGCGTCCTGCAATTGCTGCTGGCCGAGCGCATCTCGATCCGCGACCTCTCGACCATTCTTGAGGGTATCGCCGACGCACTCGCCTTCTCACGTAATCCGGCAACGCTGGCCGAGCATGTGCGGACCCGTCTGGCGCGGCAGATCTGCGCGCAGAACACATCGATGAACGGCTACCTCCCGCTGATCGCACTCAGCGCGAAGTGGGAGCAGGCGTTCGCGGAATCGCTGATCGGCACCGGCGATGAACGCAGCCTCGCGATGCAGCCGTCCAAGCTGTCCGAGTTCATGACCGCGGTGCGCGACCGTTTCGAACAGGCGGCCCGTGAAGGTGAAGCGCCTGTGCTCGTGACGTCAGCGGCGATCCGGCCTTTCGTGCGCTCTCTGGTGGAACGTTTCCGGGCCCAGACAACTGTCCTGTCGCAGTCGGAAATCCATCCCCGGGCGCGCCTGAAAACGGTCGGAAGCATCTGATCCGGCATTGGATTTCCATAGGAATGCCTGCGACAAAATCGTCACAGACAAGCTTTTCATGGAATTTTGGAAATCTTCACAGCCGCGCGCTTTCCTCATCAACTTGATAAATATTTGAAAGTATTGACATATTTTAGAGTGGTTTACTGACCTCTCGGAACTTCAAGACATTTCACTCGTTTGTGAACGATGCTTGGAAACGAATCCCTGCCAATTACGTTGTTGAGAGCGTGGGGTTGAACCCACGGGCATGCGAGCGAGACAAACGTTCGACTGCATCAAAAGGCGGCGGGAGGTTTTTATGAACCATTCGTTTTACAGTGCGGACCGCATGACTCATTTGAAGATCGTCGTGGTGGCTCTTGTCGCCGCGATCGGTGTTGCGGGTTTCGGAATCTCTGCTCGCCTTTCAGATACCGGCCTCACTCAGACGGCTAAGGTTACAGGTCCGGCGTTGAAGGCTAACAAGGCTGTTGTCATAACCAGTTCGGAGCAGTCGGCCATCCGCTAACGAATCACGAATTCACGAGGCTCTCTTCCCCGCCCCCCGAAGTCGCCTTGTGAGTGCTCAGAAGACCCCAAGTCTGAGAACAGAAAACGCCCGCTCCCCACGGGCGTTTTTTGTTGCGCTCATTTCAAGATATCAGCGCGGCTGCGCAGGAAGCGCTGGCACGCTCTCGATCAGCTTGCCCGTGTAGACGATCGGCCCGGTTGCAACTCCGGTCGGCGAGCCACCCTCGGGTTCAATGGTTACAGCATAGGTGGCCTTGTTGATCGTATCGGTGTCGTACGCTGCCAGCCCCGGGCGGATGGTGAAATCACTGCCGCCGATGACACCGAGTGAGCGCGGACGTTGCAGCTTGTCCGAGACCAGCCAGAGCTCATAGCTTTTGCCCGGCTCCGGCGCAGCGCTAACCTTGCGCACGGTGAAGTTCTTCGTCGCCGTATCCACGGTGAGAATGAAAGCCGGCGCGGCAGCGTTCTGCTGGAGCACAGCGACGAACTGCGCCGCCGGCGCGGGTGGCTGCGCGGGCGCCGCGACCTCAACGACCTTGATCTGCGGCTTGACCCGCAATGGCTCCGGCAGCAATTCAGGCCGGTTGGCCTGAAGCGCGATCACTCCGGCTAGCGATGCTGCAACCGCCGTCATGACCCAGCCGAACGCCGACCCGCCGCGCTCGCGAGCGGCCAGCGGAACGACATTGGACGGCGGGACCACGACCGGCTCCGGGACGATCTCGGGCGACGCCGCAACCGGAGGGGCTTCTGCCGTTACATCGGTTGATGGTGCGACGACGGATTGCTCGGGTTGGGCGGGCTGCTCAGCAACCGCAGGCGTCGGCTCCGGCAGCTCCGCGGCGACAGGCTCTTCCTTGGGTTCTTCAACCGGCTCCGGCTGCGGTCCGACGAGGCCGAGCGCGGCGCTGATGTTATCCCACAGATGCGCCGGCGGCTCGATCGGGGCAACCATCTGGTGCAGCGGACTGAGCTTGCGATCCCACGCATCGACCACCTCCATGAAACCGTGATCGACGATCATCATGGTTTCAACGAGGGCGCGCTCGTCGGCACTCAGTGTGCCGAGGGCATATTCCGCGGCAAGCGCGATATGGTCTTCGCTGTAGTTCATCTCATCCCAAACCAAGACATCCGCGAATTTCAATCATGCTGCGACGTAGCCAGGTCTTCACCGTGTTCAGCGGCGTGTTGAATTTTTCCGACAACTGTTCGCGGCTCCAACCGTTGTAATAGGCCAGCAGCACGAGTTTCTGGCGCTCCGGATCGAGCTGCCCGACGCACTCCAGAATCCGCTTCAGCTCCTCCGTCATTTCCCGCCGCGCCAGCGGATCCGGAATATCCGACGCGATCTCCATGGCAGACGGCTCGTCTTCGATCGACGCCTCGCTCCGTTTACGCACGACATCGATCGCCCGGTTACGCGCGATCGAAACCATCCAGGTAATCGGAGAAGCCAGCGAAGGATTGAACTGGCCAGCACTGTGCCAGATCTTGACGTAGGCTTCCTGGACCACCTCCTCGGCAAGATCCTGACGCCTCAATATACGGAGCACCACGCCGAAGAGTTTCGCCCGTGTGGCGGCGTAAAGGCGCTCAAATGCCGCCTCATCCCCCTTCGCAACCGATGCGAGCAGCCAGATCAACTCAGCCGGCGTCAGCATTAAACGTCCTCAAATATACGTCGCTCTATCGTACCCGGCAGAGTCGAAAATCGAAGTCACTCTCGCCGTCGTATCACATCTTGCCAGTATCGGGTCCAGCGTCCCGCCATGAGATAAGTCGCGAAAAAGCAAAACCCGGGCTTGCGGCCCGGGTCTCATATCACGGAAACAACTCACAAAAGCCAGCCTTGTGAGCTGAGACTTTAGAACCTGCGGCAATCAGGCAGGTTCAGCGAGGCGAATGGGTTCCGGCCGCTGTAGCCACCGGACGCGCCAGACCTCAGGCCATCGCTCCGATCCGCGAGCGCATCAAACCGATGCTGTCGAGATCAGCCTGCTCCCGGGCGCTTTCCTCGGCGCGTTCGCGTGCCTGGTCGCGCTCGTCCAGCAGTTCCACCTTTTTGAGCTCCTCGAACGCCTCGCCGAGCACCGCCTTCGCATCTTCGAGCTGAACCCGCAGTTCGTCGGCGGAGCGGGTCAGATTTTCGCGGCGCTGAATGGCTGCCTTGGCATAGGTGGGATAGGCGAAGTGTGTGGGATCATTAATGCCAGCGCGGTCCTGCTCGTGCTGGATTTCGCGCTCCAGGTCGACCGACATGCGCTGGAAGTCGGCGATCATGCCTTCGATCTGCGCAACCCTTCGGCGCTTTTCGTCGACCTGAAATTTCTTCAGGCGGATCAGCGTTTCACGTGACTTCATCGACTCGTACTCCCCAGAAGTCCCAACCACAAAGCGGGACGGAACCGGCATCCCCCCAAGGGCCCCTCCGGTCAAACACAGATGGCGGGATCATGGCGCGACAAAGTTAGCGTTCCGTTTCCAAGGTTTGCAGGATTTGCTCCAATCGGCGATAGCCCTCCCCGATCCCGGTGGATTCATCCTTGGCCTGCCGCAGGAAGGTTTCGAGCGGCTCGTGCAGCCGGATGGCCTCATCGACCTCAGGGCTCGATCCGGCCCGGTAAGCACCCAGGCGGATCAATTCTTCCATGTCCGCATAGGTCGCCATGACCTGCCGGGCCCGGGTAACGCTTGGGAGGAAAGCCGGATCGGCAGACCGCGGCATGGTTCGGGAGACTGACTTCAGGATGTTGATCGCCGGATAACGGCCGCGCTCGGCGATCGAGCGCTGCATCACGATATGGCCGTCGAGGATACCGCGCACCGCGTCGGCCACCGGCTCATTGTGGTCGTCGCCGTCGACCAGCACCGTGAAGATACCGGTGATGGTGCCCTCGCCCAGTCCAGGCCCTGCCCGCTCCAGCAGCTTCGGCAGTTCGGTGAACACCGTCGGCGTATAGCCTTTCGCCGTCGGCGGCTCTCCGGCGGACAGGCCGATTTCACGCTGCGCCATCGCAAAGCGTGTCACCGAGTCCATCATGCACATGACGTCCTTGTCCTCATCGCGGAAATATTCCGCGATGGCCAGGGTCAGGTAAGCCGCCTGCCGCCGCATCAATGCGGGCTCGTCGGACGTCGCGACCACCACCACCGAGCGCGCCAGGCCTTCCTCGCCGAGATCATCCTGCAGGAACTCCTGCACCTCACGGCCGCGTTCGCCGATCAGGCCGATCACCGAAACATCGGCATCCACATTGCGCGCGAGCATCGACAGCAGCACCGACTTGCCGACGCCGGAGCCTGCGAAGATGCCCATGCGCTGGCCGCGGCAACAGGTCAGGAAAGTATTGAGCGACCGCACGCCGAGATCGAGCGGCGGACCCACCCGCTTGCGGGAATGCGCAGGCGGCGGCGCGTTCCGGTAGGTCATCGGCGACGGGCCCTGAACCAAAGGTCCCTTGCCGTCGATCGGCTCGCCCATGGCATTGACGACACGCCCGAGCCACGCCGCCGACGGACGCACCTGGCTGGCGGCGTTGGCAATCACCGCGCGGCAGCCGCGCCGGACACCTTCCAGTCCCGCGAACGGCATTACCACGGCATTGTTGCCGGTGAAGCCGATCACCTCGCATGGGATGAAACGATTGTTGCCGGTCTCGACCACGATGCGCGCGCCGACCGACATCGCATGGATCGGTCCCGCGATCTCCACCATGAGTCCGCGCACACCGACAACTCGGCCATAAATATTGACGCCGTCGATATCGGAGATCTGTTCCGCGAGGGCCTTCATTGCGAAAACCTTAAGTTTCCGCGATTTCGCGGCATCCCCTTAACCCTGTGTTTACCCGCATCGTTAATCATTGCGTCACTGTCTTTGATGACTGAGAGCGCTTGACCTTCAGAACGAAGGAGCGAGTCGCAGGAGTCGGTTAGGCCCGGCTCTTAATGTGGAACTTGAACGACGCGGGTGCGAAAAGCTTCTTGACCGCAATATCTTAGTGCGATTCGACAAAAATTGCACGATAGAGCTTGCAGACACGAATCAGCATTTGTTAACCATATGTCGTCAGGATCCGAATCAGTTGTTCAAAGGCGTTTCCAGTGCCGCGAGTAGGCGGCCGGCCTGACGCCCGGAGCGGCGACTATAGGGGACTGGCATGCGCGTATTGCTGATAGAAGATGACAGCGCCACTGCGCAGTCGATCGAGCTGATGCTCAAATCCGAGAGCTTCAACGTCTACACGACGGATCTCGGAGAAGAGGGCGTCGACCTCGGAAAACTTTACGATTACGACATCATCCTGCTCGACCTGAACCTCCCGGACATGTCCGGCTATGATGTTCTCAAGCAGCTGCGTGTCTCGAAGATCAAGACACCGATCCTGATCCTCTCCGGCCTCGCCGGCATCGAGGACAAGGTCAAGGGTCTCGGCGTCGGCGCCGATGACTACATGACCAAGCCCTTCCACAAAGACGAACTGGTCGCCCGCATTCACGCGATCGTCCGCCGTTCCAAGGGTCACGCCCAGTCGGTCATCCAGACCGGCGATCTGGTGGTCAATCTCGACACCAAGACCGTCGAAGTCGGCGGCCAGCGCGTCCACCTGACGGGCAAGGAATACCAGATGCTGGAGCTGCTCTCGCTCCGCAAGGGCACCACCCTCACCAAGGAGATGTTCCTCAATCATCTCTACGGCGGCATGGACGAGCCCGAACTCAAGATCATCGACGTCTTCATCTGCAAGCTGCGCAAGAAGCTTGCGAACGCTTCGGAAGGCCGTAACTTCATCGAAACCGTCTGGGGCCGCGGCTATGTGCTGCGCGAGCCGCACGACGACGAAGTGCGCATTCCAGCCTGACACCGGGTTGTATCGAGAGCCAGTGCGGCTCTCACCTCCCAGACTGAACCCCGCCGCGAATGGCGGGGTTTTTGTTTGGAAAAAGCACAATTCCGCCGCGCCGCAGCCGGCTTTTCGACATTTGCCCGATAAGGCGAACCGGTGGCGATCTCCGGCCGATAAGGCAATGCGCGCCGGTTCTCTCCAGAGGCCCTGTAATCAGACTCAGAGAGCTCCGGCGAAATAGAGCAGCACCCCTGCCGAGGCACAGGCGGCCAGCGTCTGCAACATTCCTGCATTGAAGCGAAAGATCGCGGTCGCCGCCGCGACGGAAAGGGCGAGCGCCCACGGATCAACACTCCACAGCACCGGAGCATCGAACGACATTCCGAAACTGCGCACCGGAAATGTTTCCCGGAAGACGGTGTGAATCGCGAACCAGATCGCAAGGTTGAGGATCACGCCAACCACCGCCGCCGTGATCGCCGACAACGCACCGGCGAGAGCCTTGTTTCCGCGCAGGACCTCGATGAACGGCGCGCCGAGGAAAATCCACAGGAAGCACGGCGTGAACGTCACCCATGTCGCAAGTAGTCCGCCGAGCGTTCCTGCCACCATCGGCGGCAGTGTTCCCGGATCGCGGAAAGCGGCCATAAAGCCCACGAACTGCAAGACCATGATCAGCGGACCGGGCGTGGTTTCCGCCATGCCCAATCCGTCGAGCATCTCATGCGGCCGCAGCCAGTGATAATTTTCCACGGCCTGTTGAGCGACGTAGGCCAGCACCGCGTAGGCTCCCCCGAACGTCACCATGGCCATCTTGCTGAAGAACACCGCGATCTCGGAGAACACGCTGCCCTTTCCAAGCATCAGGACGAGCAATGCCACCGGCGTCAGCCACAGAAGGAGCCAGACCGCGGCGACCCGTAACGAGCGCGCGACAGTCGGGTGCGCATGCTCGGGCAGTTCATCGCCCAGCAACGCATCGACCAGAGCGGTCGGCGTCTTGTTGTCATGCCCGCCGCCCGCTGCAAACGCGGGCAGCCCGGCCCGGCCTCCGAAATAGCCGATCAGCCCGGCGGCCAGAATGATGATGGGAAACGGCACGTTGAAAAAGAAGATCGCGATGAACGCGGCCGCCGCGAGACCTTGCAGGACCCGGTTCTTGAGAGCCCGTTTGCCGACACGGACAACCGCCTGGATCACGATCGCCAGCACCGCCGCCTTGAGACCGAAGAACAGCGCGGCGACAAATCCCACATTGCCGAAGGCGGCATAGATGTAGCTCAGCGCCATGATGGCGATAACGCCGGGCATGATGAAGAGACCGCCCGCCATGATCCCGCCGCGGGTACGATGCATCAGCCAGCCGATGTAGGTGGCGAGCTGCTGCGCCTCGGGACCGGGCAGCAGCATGCAGTAATTCAGGGCGTGCAGGAATCGGCTCTCGGAAACCCAGCGCTTCTCCTCCACCAGAATGCGATGCATGACCGCGATCTGTCCGGCAGGGCCGCCAAAACTGAGCATCGCGACCCGAAGCCAGACCCCGAAAGCTTCTTTCATGCCCGGAAAGCCCGGCGTGCTCCGTGGAGCGGGAATCGCCGACGGCGTCGTGACGTCAGTCATGCTTTGACCTTTGCCTTGGCCTTATGCGAGGGCCAGTTATGAGTTTCATCGGTCGCATCTCTGGACCAGCGATAGAACGCATCATAGAGCGCGAGTCCAGCATCGAGCTGTTCGAGATCGTCCGAATACATCCGCGACAGGCCCAGAGATGCCGCGAGCAGGCCGGGCGCTTCCGGCGAAAGATCGGGACGTGCGGTATCGGCCGCGCGCACGATAGTCGCCAGACGCTTGAGCGGCTCTGTATCAAGACCGAACTCCTCGACCATGACATCAAAGGTGCACAGTTCACCGCGATGGCTCCAGAACACATTTTCAATGTCGAACGGCGCCGCGCCAAAGCGCTGACCGACCTCTTCCACTTCGGAAGCCGTCACAAAGAGAAAAATCGCGGACGGATCGACAAAGCGCCGGATCAGCCATGGGCAGGCGATGCGGTCGACTTTCGGCCGCGAGCGCGTCACCCAGAGCGTGCGCCCCTGCCGATCGCGCGGCGGTAGTTTCGCAGCAGGCACCAATGGAAGCTTCGCGTTCGCCCAGGCTTCATGGCCCCCTTCCAGAACGTCGGCTGACGCTCCGGCGTGACGGAGCCAGGCGGCGACTCCCTCGCTCAGCTTCCCGCCTCTCTTGCATATGACAACGGCGGCACGGCCGGCGAACTCTGACGCCCAATCGGCAACCGACGCATGGTCCCGGTGACATGCGCCCGGAACGAATTTCGGCTCGGCGGCAAGATCGTCGGCAAGGCGAACGTCGATAAGGGCCGGACACTTGGGCGTGCCGGTCAGCCGGGCAAGTTTTTCGGGTGAGATCGAATTGATGGAAGACATGATGCGTCCCTCTCAAGAGAATGGACGCGATTCTTGGGCATGTCGCCTCGTGGGGAGATCGCTTTCCCCATGCCCTATCTTACACCCCGGCGCGGGACGGTTGTCAACGACACGCGCCTCGACGATGAACCGTCAGCTTGCCGCGAATGCCTTCTGGCTACGTATCATCCCGGGCGCCAGAGAGGGCGAGGACACGCGTGCAGGATTCGGCATATAGACGCCGCGCAGGTCCGGGGCGGCACGGTAGGCATCCGTCAGTCCGATAACGGTCTCGGCTGCGCCAAGGAAAAGGAAGCCGTCCGGCTCATTCACCTTCTGCATGCGGCCGAACACGTCGATCTTGGTCGGCTGATCGAAATAGATCAGAACGTTGCGGCAGAAGATGATGTCGAAGACGCCGAAGTGCGAGAAGTCCTGCAGCAGGTTGGCCTGCTGGTAGCGGACCATGGCGCGGATATCCGGATTGAGCTGCCAGACATCCCCGACCTGCTTGAAATGTTTCACCAGCAGCTGGATCGGCAATCCGCGCTGAACCTCGAACTGGCTGTAGATCCCCGCCTTCGCCTTTTCGAGAACTTCGAGCGACAGATCGGTCGCAACGATTTCCGCGCGCCAGTCCGGCGGCAAGGCTTCCTTCAAAAGCATGGCGAGCGAGTAAGGCTCCTGCCCGGTCGACGCCGCCGCGCACCAGATGCGCAGGCTGCGGCGGCTGGCGCGCGCCTTCAGCAAATTGGGAAGCACCGTATCGCGGACATTTTCGAACGGAACCTTGTCGCGGAAGAAGAACGTCTCGTTGGTCGTCATCGCCTCGACGACATCGACGGTCAGGGATTCCGAACCCGACTTGATCTTCTGCACAAGTTCGCTGATGCCAGAAATGCCGGCTTTGCGGGCAAGCGGCAGCAGACGGCTTTCGATCAGGTACTGCTTGTCCGAAGACAACAGCAGACCGGAGCGATCCTTCAGAAGCTTGCGCAGATACTCGTAATCCAGTGGCGTCACCCGCGAACTCCTGAAAACACGCGAACAATTTTGGGAGCGATCTGGTCGAGCGGCAGAATCGCCGCGCAGACACCTGCATGGGCCACGGCGCCCGGCATACCCCACACAACGCTGGTGGCTTCGTCCTGTGCGATGACGTTGCCGCCGGCGGCGACGATGGTCCTGGCGCCCTGCGCGCCGTCAGACCCCATCCCGGTCAGCACCACGGCGAGAATGCCGGCCTGCCAGACTTCCGCTGCCGAGGCGAACAGCGGATCGACCGCCGGCTTGCAGAAGTTGATCTGCGGCCCGTCATCGAGAGCGATCACCGTATTCGTCCCCGAGCGCACCACGCGCATATGACGCCCGCCCGGCGCAAGATAGATTTGTCCCGCCTTGACCGTCTCGCCATCGACCGCCTCGTGAGCGGGACGCCCGCTCGCGCGCGCCAGATGTTCGGCGAGAATGGTGGTGAAGGTCGGCGGCATATGCTGGGTGATGAGAACCGGATGCTGGTCGACCACCGGACCGATACCGGCGACCAGATTCATCAGCGCTTGCGGTCCGCCGGTCGAGGAACCTATCACCAGGACGCGCGGGATAACTGCACTGAACGGCCGCACCATCAGCTTGGGCTGCGCGACCAGCGGCAGCGTGGCCGTGGAGGTCCGCGGCAGCGGCGTCCGCACCGGCTGCGCAACCGGCGACAGCGGCGGACTGGCAACGACAGCCGGACGGCGCAGACGCGCGCCGAGGTGGCGGATCTTTTCGATCAGATCGTGCTTGAAGATGTCGGCCGCGGCGATCTCACGCGTGCTCTCGGGCTTGGGGATGTAATCCGACGCGCCGAGCGACAGCGCCTTGAAGCTGATCTCCGCATTCCGGCGGGTCAGCGTCGACGCCATGATGATCACGAGGTTGCGCTTCTTCTCCAGCAGCAGCGGCAGCGCCGAGATGCCGTCCATATCCGGCATTTCGATATCGAGCACGACAACATCGGGATCGACGCGCGCGACCTGGTTGACCGCATCGAGCCCGGTGCGGATCGACGCGACGACCGTGAGATCCGTCTCAGCCTCGATCCAGCGGGAAATCAGACCGCGGATGACCGCGGAGTCGTCGACGACCATGACGCGCAGCGGCTCGTGCCGCTGTGCGGACGAACCCGGTGGGGTCAAAACTGCAACGCTCATGAACAACCAACTCTACGCAACGAACAACACAACACGCGGCTTCAGAGCGCGAGCCTAGATCAGACCGACTTCATGAAATTTCGCCGTCACGATTTCCTTGTCGAACGGCTTCATGATGTATTCATTGGCGCCGGCATGGAGCGCACGGGCGATGTGGGCGACATCGTTCTCGGTGGTGCAGAACACCACCTTCGGCCTGTCGCCGCCCGGCATCAGACGCAGGTTGCGGAGGAATTCGTATCCATCCATCACCGGCATGTTCCAATCGAGCAGGATGGCCTCCGGCATTCCGCGCTTGCAGACTTCCATGGCCTTCTCGCCGTCCTCGGCTTCGACAATCTGGAAATCCAGCCCTTCCAGAATGCGCCGCGCGACTTTCCGGATGACGCTTGAATCGTCAACAATCAGACATGTTTTCATCTTAGCCTCTTTTTTCCTCAGTTCCCGTGTGGGCCGCTGTCACGGGGCTTGCGTTGCTTCCCAAAATATTTTTTAGGCGGCGAGCATATCCGGATTGATTTCCAGAACGCGGTCGACGTCGAGAACGACCATCAACTGCCCGTCGAGCCGGTGAACGCCGCCGGCCATCTTCGCCATGCGCGGGTCGAGGTTGACGGGATTCACCTCGCGGCTTTCGTCCGCGAGCTTGAGGACCTCACCGATGCTGTCGATCAGCAGGCCGTAGGATTCGCCGCGCAGGTCGACGCCAACCGCCATCGGCGGACGGCCGTCTTCGTTCTTCGCCAGTCCAAGACGGGCGCGCATATCGATCGCGGTGACGATCCTGCCGCGAAGGTTGAGAACACCCGCGACGTCCGCGGACGCGAGGGGAACCCGCGTCAGCCGCTCCGGCATGAACACATCCTGAACCCGCGAAATCGGCAGTCCGAACAACTGTCCGCCGATCATCGCGGTGACGTATTCGGTGATACCACGGTCAGCGCCGTCAACATTCGTATCCATTGTCATGTTCCTTACGCCGCCTGCCTGACGTCAGCGGTCTGTTCCTTCAGCGCGGCGATCAGTCCCGGCCGGTCGAATTTAGCGACATAGTCATGGAAGCCAGCCTGGCGGCCGCGTTCGATGGCCGCGGGCGACACCACGGACGACAGCGCGATGATCGGCATCGACTCCATCTTGCGGTCGGCGCGGATCGCTTCGGCGAACTCGAAGCCATTCATGTCCGGCATCTCGATATCGGTCAGAACGACGTCGAACTGATTGCCGGAGCGCAGCACCGACAGGCCTTCGTGGCCGTTCTGCGCAACCGTGACACGATAGCCCGCCGCCTTCAGAACGGGCGCCAGCATGTTGCGGAAGAACGCGGAGTCGTCGACCAGCAGAACGGTCTGCGCCGTGGCAGACAGACGCATTTCCTTGCGGCTGAACCAGTCGGCGAACGCCATCGGCAGGAAGTGCCCGACGTCGATCACCTCGGTCGCCTGGCCCTTCACGACCGCAGAGCCAAGCACGCCTTCGCGCGTGCTCGCCACTTCGATGCTGAGCTGCTCCTCGACGATATCGATGATTTCATCGACCACGAGTCCCATCGAGCGTCCATCGTCAGCGAAAACGAGAATCGGCTGAACGCCGCTTTCGCGGATCGTCACGCCTTCCATCTCGACCAGCGGCATCAACTGCTCGCGGTACTGGACCATGTGACGGCCGTTCGAGAGTTCGATCTTGTCGACCGAAATCTCCTCGAGCCGTGTGACCAGAGCCAGCGGCACGGCCTTGGGCTGGGACGAGCCGGACCGGAACACGAGAAGCGAGGTGAGCTGGGCATCGGAGCTGGAGCGCGCCGCGGCGTTCTCGTCGCCGATCTCGCTCTGGGTCGCTGCCGCCGTACCGAGCGACTGGGCGATGCCGTTCGGATCGATGATCATGATCACGGCGCCGTCACCGAGAATGGTGTTGCCCGAGAACATTCCGATATGGCGCAGCTTGGTGGACATCGGCTTGACTACGATTTCCTCGGTGTGGAAAACGCCGTCGACCACAATGCCGAAGGTCTGGCTTCCGACCTGGGTGACCACGATGAAGCCGTTCTCCGGATCGATCGACGCGCCGTCGTCGATCTTGAGCAGCTTCTTCAGATGCATCAGCGGCAGCAGCTTGTTGCGCAGCCGCAGAACCGGCGTGTCCTTGATCCGCTCGATGCGATGATCGGAATTGGAGCGCGCGCGCACCAGTTCGACCACCGACAGCTGCGGGATCGCGAAGCGGTCGCCGGCGGCTTCCACGATCAGCGCCGACACGATCGCCAGCGTCAGCGGAATCTTGATGGTGAAGCTCGAACCCTCGCCCGGCACCGACTTCACGTCGATGGTGCCGCCGATCTGATCGATGTTGGTGCGCACCACATCCATGCCGACGCCGCGCGCCGGACACGCTCGTGACCGCCGCAGCCGTGGAGAAGCCCGGCGCGAAAATGAACTTGTGGATCTGCGCCTCGGTCATCTTCTCGACTTCGGCTTCGGTGACCAGACCGTTCTGCACGGCCTTCTGCTTGATGCGCTCGGTGTTCAGGCCGCGCCCGTTGTCGGCGATGCAGATGATGATATGGCCGCCCTCATGATAGGCGGACACGCGGATGGTGCCCTGCTCCGGCTTGCCGGCAGCAACGCGATCCGCCGTAGTCTCAAGGCCGTGGTCTGCGGAGTTGCGGACCATGTGCGTCAGCGGATCCTTGATCAGATCGAGCACCTGGCGATCGAGCTCGGTGTCGGCGCCGTGCATTTCCAGTTCGATCTGCTTGCCGAGTTCGCTCGACAGGTCGCGCACGATGCGCGGCAGCTTCTGCCAGGCGTTGCCGATCGGCTGCATGCGCGTCTTCATGACGCCTTCCTGCAACTCGGCGGTGACGTTCGAGAGCCGCTGCAACGGCACCTTGAACTCGGAATCCTCGTTACGGCGGCTGATCTCGAGCAACTGGTTGCGCGTCAGCACCAGTTCCGAAACCATGGTCATCAGATGCTCAAGCGTATCGACATTGACGCGAATGGACTGGTTCGCGATCTTGTCGCTCTCCGTCGTCTCATTCTCGATGACCGGCTTCTTTGCCTTTACCGCGGCCTTCGTCGCATCGGCCTTTGGAGCTTCGGCCTTTGGGGCGGGCTGCTCAACCGGCGCAATCGATGGCGATGCGACTTCGATTTCGGTTTCGCGGAAAGCGCGCTCAAGTTCGTCGAGCGAAACTTCACCGGGACGCAGTTCGCGTTCCAGCGTCTGATCGACCATCATGCCGACGGTCACCGGCTTGGCTGCAACCGGCGCAGGTGCGGCTGGCGCAGGCGCAGCAGGCGCGGCTGCCATCGCGGCCATGCCCTGCTCGACCATATGGTGAAGCGCGTCGATCAGATCGACATCGGCGCCTTCCGGCTCCGCCTCGGTTGCCTCGAGCTGGCCGAGAATCTCCTTGATGCGGTCGATGGTGCTCAGGATCAGCGTGACGGCTTCGCCGGTCACCGGCATGCCGTCGCGGAATTTGCCCATCAGCGTCTCGGCTGCGTGAGCGAGCGCTTCAAGACGCGGCAATCCGAGGAAGCCGCACGTGCCCTTGATGGTGTGAACAAGCCGAAAGATATTATCGAGAATCTTCGCGTTATTCGGATCCTGCTCGAAACGAACCAGTTGGTTGTCGACAGTATCGAGACTCTCGTTGGTTTCGGTGAGGAATTCCCGCAGCAAATCGTCCATGAAGCCGGCCTTCTGGCAAGGGAGGCATGAACGTCACGCCTCCTAGATTCCGGCCAGTGTCGGGGCAAAGCGTTTAATATTGGTTGAGCAATCAGAAAAGAACGCGCTGAATAAACGCCTAACGCAAATGCCGGCGGGCACCGGCATTTTCCGGCGCCCGCATCATTAAGAGTTCATGAAGATATCGTCAGGCCGCGGTCAGAACCACGGCATCCGGCTCGGCGGCCAGCGACACCTTGAGCCCGCACGCCTGCGCCAGCAGCGCCGTGTAGTAGGGCTGTACCGCATGCGCGGAGACCGATCCGGCATTGTCGAGATTCAGTTGCGCCGCGACGTTCTGCGGCTCGCGCGCATTGGTGCCAGCGGCGCGAAGACGGAATCCCATCGTGTCTCCCTCGCCGATCGGATCGACGATGAGCTGACCTCCGCGCGGAATCGCCTGCTGCGCGATGACGAACATGTTCAGCAGCAGCTTGACCCGGTTTTTCGCCATCAGGACGTGCGGCAGATTCCAGACGATCTTGGTCTTCTCGTCCTCAAGATGATTGCGCGTCATCTTCTGCGCCTCGCCGAGATCGATCTGGGAACCGGCAGAGCCCGCGGCGCCGTAGGCGATGCGGCAGAACTGCAGCCGTGCCGAGGTGGATTTCGCGCTCTTGCGGATCAGATCGAGCGCAAACTCCTTGTCGTCTTCCTTGTTGCTGCTGTCGAACACCTCAAGGCCGTTGACGATGGCGCCCACCGGGTTGATGAGATCGTGGCAGACGCGCGAACACATCAACGCGGCGAGTTCGAGAGCATCGGGTGTAGGACCGGGAGTTGACGTGCCAGACATGAATTTCCTCGGATTTTCCAGCGATTTCCTGCAATCACGGGGGCCACAGGATGCTGACGCGGCGAATCAAGCGTGCTTTATGATTTGATACACTGCGGCTGGCCCTGCGGCCACCGACCACAGCGGAATTGAAGGCTGACATGTACGCAACCGAGACCCATCCATGACCAGCCCTGCGATCGACCGCGACGCCGCCGCCCTCTTGATGGAGCCGCTGACCGACATCGTGGTGGCGGCGGGCGCGGCGATCCTCGGCGTCAGCCGGTCCACCATGCAGGTGACCGGCAAATCCGATGGCTCTCCCGTCACCGAAGCGGACATGGCAGCCCATCACATCATCGCGGAAGGCCTGAACAGGCTCGTGCCAGATGTTCCGGCCCTGTCCGAGGAGCGAACCGACCTGGCCGCACGCCCCTACAAGAACAGCTTTTTCCTGGTCGATCCGCTGGACGGCACCAAGGAGTTCGTGGCCGGGCGCGACGAATTCACCGTCAACGTCGCGCTCATCACCAATGGCTCGCCGGTGCTGGGAATTATCGCAGCCCCCGCCCTCGGGCTGGTCTGGCGGGGAATTGTCGGCCGGGGAGCCGAGCGGCTGATGATGACCAAGGACGGCAAGGCCCGCTCGGCCCAGCCGATCCACACCCGCCCTCATCCGGGCCCTCGCACGGCCTGGATCGTGGCCGTGAGCAGGTCCCACGGCGACAAGCGCACCGAAGCCTTCATTGCGGCCCGCCCCGGAGCGATCCGGCAGGCCCTCGGATCGGCGGTCAAGTTTGGCCGGATCGCCGAGGGCGGCGCCGACATCTACCCCCGGCTGTCCCCGACCTCCGAATGGGACGTGGCGGCGGGGCATGCGGTGGTAACCGCGGCCGGCGGGCTGATCACGGACAGCAAGGGCGCCGCGCTGTGCTTCGGGGAAGCGCGCGAGGATTTTCTGGTGCCCGAGTTCATTGCGTGGGGCGATCCCGCCGCAGTCGATCAGTAAGCGGAGAGCGTTTCGACCAGCGCCGGCCATTTGCCGGCCGCCTGTTTGAGGACAGCATCCGGATCGGCGGCAAAGGCGTTGAGGTTGTCTTCGCGGCTGAACAGATACAGCCGTTCACCGGACACCAGCCATAGCCGCGCCTGCCCGGCGACGGTCTTGCCGCGCGCCACGTCGACCGGGTCATAGCCGCCGAACCGGGGTCCGTAGATATCCGGATGGCTGAGGAAAACGGCGCGGTTGGCTTCGTTCCGGAAACGCCAGACGGCACCATCCCTGGACGCCTCGATGTCGGGCTGCCCCTTGGCCGCCTCAGCGTCGGTGAAATAGGCCACAGGGTCGAAGCCATCGATGGCAAGGCCGCTATGGCGGTTCACGACCACCCGCTCGGTGACCGCCGATGCGCTGGTATACGGTCCGGCCAGCCCGGCAAGGACCGCAAGACAGGCGATTCCAAGGCGCTGCCCTTTATTTTCTTGCCGCCGTGCCGTCATAGTTGATGCCGATAAACAATCGAGTCGGGGACGTGGGACCGCAGCTTATGCCATTGCTTCTCAGCAAGGCGTTAAGCGATGGACATGCAACTCGGCCATCTGTGGTCCAAGGGGTTCTTTCATGACCTTTGCTTTGCGCATCGCGGCGCTGGTGTTTGCGGCGACGATTTCCCTGGCCGTGCCGGCCTCGGCCCAACAGCGCGCCCCAAATACCTATGGTCCGGACGAACTGGTCGGCGCGGGCCACCGGTTCTTCGGCAACGTGTCGCGCGGACTGGCGTCCGTGATCGAGCGCGCAGTGAGCCAGTGGGGCCTGCCCAACGGCTACGTGCTCGGCGAGGAAGGCAGCGGTGCTTTCGTCGCGGGACTGCGCTACGGCGAAGGCACGCTCTACACCAAGAATGCCGGCGACCTGCGGGTCTACTGGCAGGGACCGTCGGTCGGCTTCGACTGGGGCGGCGACGGCGCGCGCACCATGGTGCTGGTCTACAACCTGCCCGCGACCGACGCGATCTATCAGCGCTTTGCCGGCATCGACGGCTCTGCCTACATTATCGGCGGCTTCGGCATGACGGCGCTGACGGCGAACGGCATCGTGCTGGTCCCGATCCGCTCAGGCGTCGGCCTGCGGCTCGGCGCCAATATCGGCTACCTGAAGTTCACGCCCCGCGCGACCTGGAACCCTTTCTGACACTTTCCTGACTGCATAATCGCGGCGTAAACCCGCCTGCCTCCGGCGGCGGGCGGATTCACGTTAACGCGCTGTCCCGCTAGCTTTTTCCCGGCCCGCCGTGGCATGGTGAAACAGTTAATATTTTCTCACGCAGGGGTACGCATATGGTCGAACCGATCATGTATTTGGCGATCGGTTTTCTGGTCTCGATGCTGTTCGGTCTGATGATCGTGCCGCTGGTCCATAACCGCGCAGTCCGGCTCACGACCAAGCGCCTCGAAGCCGCGACCCCGCTCTCGATGGCCGAGATCCAGGCCGACAAGGACCAGTTGCGGGCCGAGTTCGCGATGTCCGCCCGCCGGCTCGAAATGAGCGTCGAGCAGCTCAAGAACAAGACCTCGAGCCAGCTCGCCGAACTCGGCAAGAAATCGGATGCGATCAACCGCCTCAAGATCGAACTCGGCGAAAAGAACGCGGCGATTTTCGCGCTGGAAGCGCGCGAGAAGGCGCTGAAGGATCAGCTGCGGGCGACGGAAGAAGAATTCAGCGCCAAGACGCAGGCGCTGCGCATCGCAGAACAGCAGCTCGCGGACAAGCAGGGTGAACTCGGCAAGCTCAACAGCGAGCTCTCCCAGCGCTCGATGACGGCGGAAAGCCGTCAGGTCGAACTGCTGGCGGTCCGCAGCCAGATCGAAGCCCTGCAAAGCCGCGTCAACGACGCCGAGAAGGAAGTTTCCAGCAGTCAGCAGCGCCTCACCGATCATCGCAACGAGGCCGAGATCGCGACCCGCGAACTCAGCGATGCGCGCGGAAAGGTCGAGGACCTGAGCGGGAAGGTCACCGACCTCGATCGCCAGCTTGTGGTGCAGACCAAGGAAACCGAGATGCTGTCGACGCGGGTCACGGACCTCGAAAACCGTCTTGCCTTGCAGGGCAAGATTCTCGCCGAGCGCGAATACGAGAACACCCTGCTCCGCCAGCAGGCCGAGGCCGCGAAACAGACCGAGCAGAAGCTGCGCGAGGACATGGCATCCGGCACCGGCAATTCAGCGGCGGTGGAGAAGCTTCGCACGGAGAAGGCCGCGCTGGAGGAACAGCTCACCGTCGCCCGGGATGAGCGCGCCAAACTTCAGCGCGACATCAATCTCATTCAGCAGCAGGCGGAAAGCTCCTGGTCCACAGAGCGCATGGAAAACGCGCTGCTGCGCGAGCGCATCAATGACATCGCAGCCGAAGTCGCCAAGCTTGCTGTGACGCTGGAAGGACCGGACTCGCCGATCGAGGCGATCCTGGCGTCCGAAGAGCAGAAGCCCGCCATCAGCACGATCGTCAAGGCAACGACCACAAACGGCGCGGCCCCCAACGGAGCGGCACCGGCGGCGACAGAGCCGCGCGGCACGCTGGCCGAACGGATTCGGGCCTTGCAGGCCCACGCCTCGCGGGCACGTCAGCCGGGCTAACCTGATTATCCAGCACATCGGCTGGATTTGAGCCGATTTCTCAAGCACACGGGCCGACTGCGCTTGACACCTGTGCCCCTGCTTTCGTAAATCGCCGCTCCGAAAGATATCCGGTGGTTCCGGGCGCATAGCTCAGCGGGAGAGCGTTCCCTTCACACGGGAGAGGTCCAAGGTTCGATCCCTTGTGCGCCCACCATTTTCTCACCAGACGTTTTCGGCGCCTTCACAGAAATCAGACCCGTTACCCGGCCAGCGCCGCCTCACGCGCGCGCATCGATGCGGTCAGCCGATGACCAAGCCGGATGAACGGCTTTTCAACGAAGCGATACGACAGCGCTGCGAGCGGCAGCACGGCCGCGCTCGACACGACAAGCATGATCAGGAGAGCCAGCCATGGCGGGCATCCGGCCTGCAGCGCCGCGCCAAGCTCCTTCTCCATCTGCCAGCAGATCATCAGCGTCAGCGGATGCAGCAGATAGAAACTGTACGACACCCTGCCGAGAAACCTGAGGACGGCATTGTCGCGCAGGACCGTCAGCCATCCACGCAAGCCCAAAGCGCCGCCGGCAATCATCAGGCACGAGGCGATCGTCACCCAGGCGTCCCTGACGTTGAAGTGACGCGCGAACAAGGTCACGCCGGCGAAGAACAGCACCACGCCGAGGCCGAACAGCGCATTGGCATGGCGGGGCTGCGCACGCGGCAGGAGAACATGGGTGAGCGCGCCGAACAGAAAACAGTAGAGGAATATCGCCCGCGGCTCGCCGCCCTCCAGCGGCAGGATCACCTTCATGGGATTTGTCAGAATGGCCATCACCGAAGCGATGACGAGAATCCTGAAAATCTTCCCGGCGGCGATCCAGTGGAGCGCGATGAGAAGAACGGGGATCGCCAGCAGCTCGGTCTGGATCGACCAGCCGACACCGTCGATCGAGACCGACAGCAGCAGGATGTTCTGAATTGTCTCCGCCAGCGACGGAACGACACTCAATGTTCGTCCCGTCAGCCAGTAGACTCCGACGAACATCAGGATGGCGAATATCCACGCCGGGTAAATCCGGAAAATGCGCGCGATCGCGAACGGCAAGGCGATTTCAGCGACGGGGCGCGGCGTCCTTTGCAGCGAGGCCGTCAGCACAAAGCCGCTCAGCACGAAAAAGAACACCACCGCGGGCTGGCCCTGAAACAGGATCTTCAGCACATCCATGGCCGCCGACGGCATCGCCTTCAGGATGACGGACTCGCCGCCCACCAGCGCAGGCGATTGGGAAATGTGGAATCCGGCAACGGACAACGCGGCCAGCCCCCGGAGGCTTTCCAGCTCCGGGTGGAAACGTCGCGCGCCCGCCTCGCCCATGTGCATCCTCGCCCAAGACCCGTTCTGTCTTAGGCTGTCTGCACGCCGGAGCGAAAGGCAAAATTTGCTGGCTGGAATGGCGCCGGCGGAACGCGCCGACCGTCGGATCAATCGAACGCGGCCTTGACCGTGGCGTACTTGCCGCCGAGCGTGGTGCCGAGACCGTTGACCGCAGCAACGATCGCTACCGCGATGCCCGTTGCGATCAGGGCATACTCGATCGATGTCGCAGCCTTCTCGTCACGGATAAAACCAAACACCGTCTTCATCGGATCAGCCTCACTGCATTTCTTGCACATGACGGCTTCGCCATACGAGTGCTCGCTGAAGCCACGGCTAACCTAGCGGCAAGAAGCTGCCGAAGACTTAACTAAACCTTTCCATGATACCGCCCGCACCATCGGAAATTCGCAGACGTTTCACGGGCGCGGCCCTCAGTCGTGCGGGACTGACTTCAGCGCCAGCAGGGCCAGCAGCTTCATGCGCTCCGGGTCACGCTCCCCCTGCGACGCAAGCTCGATGATGTTCTTCGCGAGCGCCTGAACCCGCGCCGACCCCACCGGGAATGGCAGGGTCTCGACGGCCTCCTCGAAGGCCTGCGTCATGGCGGCAATGGTGTCGGGGCTGAAGGACGAGCCCTGAAAGACTTTCATCTCAGAACCCCCCGCGAGAATGCTCTTGCGTATTCAACGCAAAAGCCTCGCGCAGGGTTCCTTCTCTTGTTGTCGGTTACATCACCACTTCGATCAGCCGCGGACCCTTTTCGCGCACCGAATTGGTCAGTGCGTTCGAGAAGTCCTCCGCCGTGGTGACCGACTGCGCGGACACGCCCATGCCCTTGGCCAGCGATACCCAGTCGAGGGCGGGATTGTCGATGTTCAGCATGTCGAGCGCCTTGCGGCCGGGCTCGCCCGCATCGACGCCGGCGAACTCACCCTTGAGGATCTGATAGGTGCGGTTGGCAAACACAATCGTGGTGACATCGAGTCCCTCCCGCGCCTGCGTCCACAGCGATTGCAGCGTGTACATCGCGCTGCCATCGCCGACCATGCAGATCACCTTGCGGTCCGGACAGGCGACCGCGGCGCCGGTCGCAACGGGGGTCGAGAAGCCGATCGACCCGCCCATGTTCTGAAGCCAGTCATGCGGAGCGGCTGCCGCCGTCGGCGGAAAGAATCCGCGGCCGGTGGTGATCGATTCATCGACCACGATGGCGTTCTCCGGAATGGCCATCGCAATCGCCTGCGCGATCGAGGCGTGCGTCAGCGCGCCGGTGGGTTTGGACAGCTCCATCAGCTTCTGAGGCTGCGCATCCGCCGCCTTGGCGCCGAGCGCATCGGCCAGCGCGTGCAATGCCGCCACCGAGTTCTCGCCGGATTCGCACATGCGATGCACCTCGCAGCCTTCCGGCTTCAGCAGGCTCGGCTTGTTCGGATAGGCGAAGAACGCCACCGGGTCGTTGGTCTCGACCAGAACGATGTGGCGGAAATCCTTCAGGATCGGCAGCGCCTGCTCGATCACATAGGGAATGCGGTCGATGGAGAAGCGGCCGCGGCCACGCGCCATGCGCGGATTGTAGGTCTGGCCCATGACCTTGCATCCGGTCTTGCCGGCGATGCGCGCGGCGAGCGCCAGTCCTTCTTCCGTGAGCGCCTTGCCGGTCAGCAGCAGCAGCGTCTGCTCACCGCTGCGCAGAACGCGCGCGGCTTCATCGACCGCCTGCGGCGAATAACTGGCGCGCTGCGAATCCTCGGGCACCTGCGCGATGCCATCGGCTTCATTCCAGGCTGTGTCGGCGGGGAGAATAAGCGTCGCGATCTGGCCCGGATGGCTTCGCGCCGCCGCAATGGCGGCAGCGCCGTCGCGCGCAATGGACTTCGAGTCCGGCGAGGTGCGAACCCACGCCGACATCGGCCGCGCGAGACCTTCGATGTCCGAGGTCAGCGGCGCGTTGTATTCGATGTGATAGGTCGCATGCTGACCGACAATGTTGACGATGCCGGAATGCGCCTTCTTGGCGTTGTGCAGATTGGCGAGGCCGTTGGCGAGGCCGGGCCCGAGATGCAGCAATGTCGATGCCGGCTTCCCGGACATCCGATAATACCCGTCGGCGGCGCCGGTCACGATGCCTTCAAATAGCCCGAGCACACATCGCATCCCCTCGACACGATCCAGCGCGGCGACAAAATGCATCTCCGATGTTCCCGGATTGGTGAAGCAGACATTCACATCGCCCGCGACCAATGTTCGCACCAGACTTTCCGCGCCGTTCATCATTCCACTCCCGTTCGAGGCTTTTTGTTGAAGTATCGCTAGATGAACCATCCTTATGACAGTTCGTCAAAGCCTGCGGTAGGTTGGAACAGCAGCATGACTGTGCGGATGTGGCATGTCTCGCAGAAGTCACGCCTCAGGCAGATAATGGGCTGCCCCGAAGCCTTTCACGCGTCCGTGGGTTGCGAAAACACGCAAATTGTGGCCTTTCTCGCGATGTTCTTGGCACCTGTGATTTGGTTCGCCAGCATTTTCGCCCCGGTCTGACGATCTCTATGAGGATTCTAATGACGCGCCTATTGTCCGTAATTCTTACCGCAGCGACCTTGTTGGGCAGCAGCAGCCTTGCGATGGCGGATCAGGAGTTCAATCCGCTGCTTCAGCTTTTCGGCGGCGGCGGAATGGGAGGCGGCTCCGGCCCGATTCCGCGCACCACAGTTAGTTTCCAGGGCAACTATGCGCCGGGCACCATCATCGTCGATACCAGGGAACGCCGGCTGTATCTGGTTCAGGAAGGTGGCCGGGCGCTGCGCTATGGCATTGGCGTCGGCCGCGACGGCTTCCGCTGGGGCGGAGTCCATCGCATCACCGCGAAGAAGGAATGGCCGAGCTGGACGCCGCCGGCACAGATGCTGCGCCGCCGTCCCGATCTGCCGCGCCACATGGTCGGCGGACCCGACAATCCGCTCGGCGCACGCGCCATGTATCTCGGCTCGACGCTCTATCGCATTCACGGCTCCAACGAGCCGGAGACGATCGGTCAGGCTGTCTCGTCAGGCTGCTTCCGCATGGTCAATGACGACGTCATCGACCTCTACAACCGGGTGCAGGTGGGCGCGACGGTCATCGTCAAGAACTAAGGTCCGGATGGCCCGCTCGGGTCCTGCCGCAAGCTCTTGAAGGCCGGCCCCTGTGGCCGGTCTTCGCATTTGTTGACTGGCCGCGAACGCTCTTGCGCGCGAGCGGAGCGACGGCTAGCTCAGGTTGTCATGGAAACGTCTTCAACAATGCGGCGGCTGATACCGGGCATCGTCCTGCTGGGCAGCCTGACGCTCAGCACGACATTGTGGTCGCCGACCCTTGCCGAAGGGCCCAATATCAGCGCACGCCAGCGCAACGAAAAGAAGACCTTCACCGACAGCCAGATCATCGACGGCTTCATGAAGACGGCGTTCGGCGCGGAGTATCATCTGGCCGGGCGCGTCGACCGCATCCGCAAATACCACATGCCGGTGCGCGTCTTTATCGACGGCTCCCGCGCCGACCGGAAAAAGCAGATCGGAAAGGTTGTCGGCGACATCGCAAGGCGGGTTCAGCATCTCGACATTGCAGTGACGAACAAGCGCGACGAGGCCAACACCATCATCACGCTGGTTCGCGACCGCGATCTTCAGAAAACCATCACGTCGTTCTACGGCGCTGAGAAGGCCAAGGAAATTCACGACACGCTGGACCCGCAATGCCTGTCCGGATTTCGCAAGAACGACAACTACGAGATCCAGCACTCGGACGTGATCCTGACGGTCGATAACAGCGACTTCGTGTTTCTCGACTGCGCCTATGAGGAATTGCTGCAATCCCTCGGGCCGATCAACGACACCGACTCGGTGCCATGGACGATGTTCAACGACGACGTCTCGATGGGCTTCTTCGACGTCTACGACCAGTACATCATGAACATCCTGTACGATCCCCGCATCAAGGCAGGCATGACCGTCGATGAAGTCCGCGATGTGCTGCCGGCCATTCTGCCAGACGTGCGGGCATGGGTCGCCAAGGTCAACATCCTGCCACGGTAGCCTTGCATCGCCCGAGCGCGGCTTTGCGCTTCGTCATTGCGAGGAGCTCTTGCGACGAAGCAATCCAGCTTCTTCTTTTTAGAATGGATTGCTTCGCTTCGCTCGCAATGACGTCGAGGTCGCCTAAGCCGTCTTCTCGAACAGTTCGCGGCCGATCAGCATGCGGCGGATTTCGCTGGTGCCCGCGCCGATCTCATAGAGCTTGGCGTCGCGCAGCAGCCGCCCCGTCGGGTAGTCGTTGATGTAGCCGTTGCCGCCCAGCAACTGGATCGCATCCAGCGCGCACTGGGTTGCGCGCTCCGCCGCGTAAAGGATCGCGCCAGCCGCGTCCTCGCGCGTGGTCTCACCACGATCGCAGGCCTTCGCGACCGCATAGACATAGGCGCGGGACGCATTCATCGTGACATACATGTCGGCGACCTTGCCCTGCACGAGCTGGAAGCTGCCGATCGGCTCGCCGAACTGCTTGCGCTCGTGGACATATGGCATCACGACATCGAGGCAGGCCTGCATGATGCCGAGCGGTCCCGCCGCCAGCACGGCGCGCTCGTAGTCGAGGCCGGACATCAGCACGTTGACGCCGCGCCCGACGTTGCCGAGGACGTTCTCCTCCGGCACTTCACAATCCTCGAACACAAGCTCCGCGGTATCGGAACCGCGCATGCCGAGCTTGTCGAGCTTCTGCGCCGTGGAGAATCCCTTCATGCCCTTTTCGATCAGGAATGCCGTCATGCCGCGAGGACCGGCTGCCGGATCGGTCTTGGCGTAAACAACAAGCGTCTCGGCAACCGGACCGTTGGTGATCCACATCTTGTTGCCGTTGATGATGTACCGATCGCCCTTCTTGTCGGCGCGGGTCTTCATCGACACGACGTCCGACCCTGCGCCAGGCTCTGACATCGCCAGCGCGCCGACATGTTCGCCGGAGATCAGCTTCGGCAGATACTTACGCTTCTGGGCGTCGTTGCCGTTGCGGCGGATCTGGTTGACGCACAGGTTCGAGTGCGCGCCATAGGACAGCCCCACCGAGGCGGACCCGCGCGAGATTTCCTCCATCGCGATGCAGTGTTCGAGATAGCCCAGCCCCGAGCCGCCGAATTCCTCTTCAACCGTCATGCCGAGCAGGCCCAGTTCGCCCATCTTCGGCCAGAGGTCGCGCGGAAACTGGTTGCTCTTGTCGATCTCGTCGGCACGCGGCGCGATCTCGTTTGCCGAGAAATCGCGGACGGTTTCGCGGATCGCATCCGCGGTCTCGCCGAGATCGAAATTGAACATGCTGTGCGCGTTCGGAATCATCAGGTTCTCTCCCCGGGGGTCGCCCCTTTAACGAAGGCCGGCCCTTGTTTGGCGGACAATGCCACGGGCCGGTTGCGGGGAGAAGAGCGGAAGCGCCGGAACATGCCGGCACCTTCCCGACAGCAATCCTGCCCCGAGTCTGCGGGGAGATGGCCATAAAGCGGGATGCCGAAATGTCTTGTGGCTGACATTTCGGCGGCAATTTCGCAGGCGTTACGCCAGAGCGCGCGAAGCCTCCCGCACCTTGCGGGTCGATTCATCGACCGAGCGGGTCGCCTCCGCGATATCGGTCATGTTGGCGTTGATATCGGTCACACCTTTCGCGGCGACCTGCATGTTGGACGAGATGCTCTGGGTCACCGACGCCTGTTCCTCGACCGACGCCGCGATCGCCGCCGAGATTTCGTTGATGCGGGAGATCGTCTGCGTGATGGCCTCGATAACACTGACAGCGCTGGTGGTGGTACCCTGCACCTCGGCGATCTGCGCGCTGATTTCGTCGGTCGCCTTCGCGGTCTGGGTCGCCAGGCTTTTGACTTCCGACGCGACGACGGCGAAGCCCCGGCCCGCCTCGCCCGCACGCGCCGCCTCGATGGTGGCGTTGAGCGCGAGCAGGTTGGTCTGTTCGGCAATGTTGTTGATGAGCTTGACCACATCGCCGATCTTTTGCGCCGCGATGGCGAGACCCGAAACGATGGCGCTTGTCTCGTTGGCCTGTTGCACCGCCTGAAGCGAGATGGAGAGCGCATCCGACGCCTGGCGGCTGATTTCACTCACCGAAGCTGCAAGTTCCTCCGCACCCGAGGCAACGGCCTGCATGTTGGACGACGTCTGTGTCGAGGCACTCACCGCCGACGTCACGCGCTCGGAGGTCGAGGTCACAGCCTCGGTGATCTGTCCGAGGTCGAGGTCGATGGACTTCTGCAACTCGCCGCGGCGGATTCGGTCCTCGACCTGCGCCGTGGTGTCGGTGGCGAATTTCACCACCTTGACGAGCTTGCCATCCGCGCCCCGGATCGGATTGTACGACGCCTGAATCCAGACTGCCTTGCCGCCTTTGCCCACGCGCTTATATTCGGCGGCCTGATAGTCACCTCGGCGCAGCGAATCCCAGAAATCGCGGTAAGCCGCGCTGTCGCGATACTGAGGCTCGACGAACATGCGGTGATGCTTGCCCTCGATCTCGTCCAGCCGGTAGCCGAGCGTTTTCAGGAAATTCTCGTTCGCTGTGATGACAGTGCCGTCGAGATTGAACTCGATCACGGCCTGCGACTTGTGAATGGCCGCGATCTGGCCTTCGTAATCGGCGCTCTTCAGCTTCTGTTCGGTGATGTCGGTGGCGAACTTCACCACCTTGTACGGCTTGCCGCCGCGGCCCAGCAGCGGATTGTACGACGCCTGGATCCAGACCTGGCGCCCGCCCTTGGCGATGCGGAGAAACTCGCGCGACTGGTGCTCTCCCCGGCGCAGCGCGTCCCAGAATTCGCGATATTCGGGCCGGTCGCGCAGTTCGGGATCGACAAACATGCTGTGGTGCTTGCCCTGAATTTCGTCCAGCCGATAACCCATGGTGTTCAGGAAATTGGGATTTGCGGTCACGATCGTGCCATCGAGGTTAAACTCGATGACGGCCTGCGATTTATTGAGCGCGTCGAGCTTTTCGGTAAGTCCATGAGAAGATTTGAACAATTGCATTTCCTGTGCCCCTGACTCAGATCGACGCACCAAGGCTAGGGTTAACTGGTTAAGCAACTTTTACGCGAACATCTTCGTAATGGTTCCCTCCGATGGCACCGGCATGCTCCTACCGTGGCCGCGCCGGGGCGGCAAAACTGCGACTTGCCGGGCTGCCAGCGAAGCTGATGTAATTCCCCAAAACACATGCGTCAGGGATCAACCCGTGAGCGCAATCAGGGAGAAGCGGCGATGCACGGGAGCCTCGATTCTTCACACGATTCCGCATTGAAGGCGGCGCGAGACGAGGCCTATTCGACGCCGCTTGCGGAGCTCAATCCCGGCGATCCCGACCGTTTCCGCAACGATACGTTCTGGCCGTACTTCGAGCGGTTGCGGAAGGAAGACCCTGTCCATTACTGCAAGGACAGCGAGTTCGGCGCGTACTGGTCGGTCACCAAGTACAACGACATCATGTATGTCGAGACCAATCATCAGATCTACTCCTCGGAGTCGAGCCTCGGCGGAATCACCATCCGCGACGCGCCGCCCGAGTTTCGCCGCCCGATGTTCATCGCGATGGATCAGCCGAAACACAGCGCGCAGCGCAAGACGGTCGCGCCGATGTTCACGCCAACCCATCTCGACCAGCTCGCCGGCACGATCCGCCAGCGCGCCGCGCAGTGTCTGGATTCGCTGCCCCGCAACGCCACCTTCGACTGGGTCGACCGGGTCTCCATCGAACTGACCACCCAGATGCTCGCGACCCTGTTCGATTTTCCGTGGGAGGAGCGCCGCAAGCTGACGCGCTGGTCCGATGTCGCGACCGCCCTTCCCGGCAACACCGAGATCATCGCATCCGAGGATGCGCGGCAGGCCGAACTGCAGGAATGCGCCGCCTATTTCTCAAGGCTCTGGAACGAGCGGATCGATGCCGAGCCGAAAAGCGATCTCATCTCGATGATGGCGCACGCGGAAGCGACCCGCGACATGGATCCCAAGACGTTTCTGGGGAACCTCATTCTCCTGATCGTCGGCGGCAACGACACCACGCGCAACTCGCTGTCCGGCGGCCTTTACGCGCTGAACCAGAATCCGCGCGAGTATCAGAAGCTGCGCGACAATCACGCCCTGGTCGACAGCATGGTGCCGGAAATCATCCGCTGGCAGACGCCACTGGCGCATATGCGCCGCACCGCGTTGCAGGACACGGAGCTGCGCGGCAAGCAGATCAGGAAGGGCGACAAGGTCGTGATGTGGTACGTCTCGGGCAACCGCGACGACGAGGTGATCGAGAACCCCGACAGTTTCATCATCGATCGCGCCCGGCCCCGTCAGCACCTGTCGTTCGGCTTCGGCATTCACCGCTGCGTTGGAATCCGCCTGGCGGAATTGCAACTGAAGATCGTCTGGGAGGAAATTCTCAAGCGCTACGACAACATCGAAGTGGTCGAGCCGCCGCATCGGGTGTATTCCAGTTTCGTCAAGGGCTACGAGACCCTTCCGGTACGGCTGGCGTCATAGCAAGCCGGCATCCGGCGATAAGAATTCTGGCGTCAGACACACTCACGCCTTGGGATAAGGGAAACGAACGATGCATGGAACGATCAGCATGGCCCGCGACGAGCGCCAGAAGGCGGCGCGCGAGAAGGCCTATTCGATGCCGCTCTCGGACTTCCATGTCGGCGCGCCTGAACTGTTCCGGAGCGACACGCTGTGGCCCTACTTCGAACGGCTGCGCAAGGAAGAGCCGGTGCACTACTGCACCACCTGCCCGGTCGGCGATTACTGGTCGGTGACCAAGTACAACGACATCATGCATGTCGACACCAATGCCGGGATTTTCTCGTCCGATGTGAAATACGGCGGCATCAGCCTGCGCGACGTCGGCGAGAATTATAACTGGCCGAGCTTCATCGCGATGGACGAGCCGAAGCACGGCCCGCAGCGCAAGACCGTGCAGCCGATGTTTACGCCGGTGCATCTCGACCGCCTCGCCGTTCTTATTCGTGAGCGCTCGGCCACCATCCTGGACAATCTGCCGCGCAACGAGACGTTCAACTGGGTCGATCGCGTCTCCATCGAGCTGACGACGCAGATGCTGGCGACGCTGTTCGACTTCCCGTGGGAGGACCGCCGCATGCTGACGCGCTGGTCCGACCTCTCCACGGCGCTGCCGAAGAGCGGCATCTACGAGAGCGAAGAGCAGCGCCTGCGCGAGCTTGGCGAATGCGCCGACTACTTCACCCGCCTGTGGAACGAGCGCCTCAAGAATCCGGGTAACGATCTGATCTCGATGATGGCGCACAGCGACGCCACCCGTGAGATGAACCGGGATGAACTGCTCGGCAACCTGATCCTGCTGATCGTCGGCGGCAACGACACCACCCGCAACTCGATGAGCGGCTCGGTGCTGGCGCTGAACGAGAACCCCGACCAGTACGACAAGCTGCGCGAGAACCATGCGCTGATCGACAGCTTCGTGCCCGAGGTGATCCGCTGGCAGACGCCGCTGGCCCACATGCGCCGCACCGCCCTGCAGGACACCGAACTCGGCGGCAAGAAGATCAGGAAGGGCGACCGCGTGGTGATGTGGTATGTCTCCGGCAACCGCGACGGCGAGATGATCGAAAACCCGGACAGCTTCATCATCGACCGCGCCCGGCCGCGAACCCATATGTCGTTCGGCTTCGGCATCCACCGCTGCGTCGGCATGCGGCTGGCCGATCTGCAGCTCAAGATCATCTGGGAAGAAATCCTCAAGCGGTTCGACAACATCGAGGTGGTCGGCGAGCCCAAGCGGATCTATTCGAGCTTTGTGAAGGGCTACGAGGAACTCCCGGTGCGCATCAACGCGTAACCGCGTCTGATGCCATCTTTCGTGGCGGGCCTCTTGTGGCCAGTGGCTGCGCCACGGATGCAATTTCGGAATATGGCTGCGCGTCCCAAACCGCTGGAATACAGGCTGGCGATCTGCCAAACACACCCTCATGACACATCACGAGCAAGACTTTTCCGACATCCGCGAATCCGTTGCCAAGCTCTGCGCGCAATTCCCCGGCGAGTACTGGCGCAAGCTGGACCGCGAGATGGCCTATCCGAAGGAATTCGTGCAGGCGCTGATCGACGCCGGTTACCTCTCGGTGCTGATCCCCGAGGAATACGGCGGCTCCGGCCTGAAGCTGTCGGCGGCGGCCGCGATCCTTGAGGAGATCCAGCGCTCCGGATGCAACGGCGGCGCCACCCACGCCCAGATGTACACCATGGGCACCCTGCTCCGGCATGGCAGCGAGGAGCAGAAATCCAAGTGGCTGCCGCGCATCGCCAGCGGCGAACTCCGCCTGCAGGCCTTCGGCGTCACCGAGCCGACCAGCGGCACCGACACATCCTCGCTCAAGACCTTTGCCAAACGGGAAGGCAACGACCACTACGTGGTCAATGGCCAGAAGATCTGGACCAGCCGCGCCGAATATTCCGATCTGATGATCCTGCTCGCCCGCACCACGCCGAAGGACCAGGTGGCCAAGCGCACCGACGGCCTGTCGGTCTTCATCGTGGACATGCAGGAAGCGAAGAAGTCCGGCGGCCTGACCATCCGCCCGATCCGCACCATGATGAACCATGCCACCACCGAAGTGTTCTTCGACAACATGAAGGTGCCCGCCGAGAACCTGATCGGCGAGGAGGGCAAGGGCTTCCGCTACATCCTGTCGGGCATGAATGCAGAGCGCATCCTGATTGCTTCCGAATGCGTCGGCGATGCCAAGTGGTTCATCAAGAAGGCCAGCGACTACGCCAAGGAGCGCATCGTGTTCGGCCGCCCGATTGGCCAGAACCAGGGCATCCAGTTTCCGATCGCCAAATCCTACGCCAACATGCGCGCCGCCGAACTGATGGTGAAGGAAGCCACCCGCCTTTATGAGGCCGGCAAGGATTGCGGCGCGGAAGCCAACATGGCGAAGATGCTCGCCGCCGATGCGTCGTTCGAGGCGGCCAATGCCTGCATTCAGACCCACGGCGGCTTCGGCTTTGCCGAGGAATACGATGTCGAGCGCAAATTCCGCGAGACGCGGCTCTATTCGGTCGCGCCGATCTCCACCAACCTGATCCTGTCGCATCTGTCCGAGCATGTGCTCGGCATGCCGCGGTCGTATTGATCAACATGCCGTCATTGCGAGCGAAGCGAAGCAATCTTGCGCCTTCTTCTCCCTCTCCCCTGTGGGGAGAGGGTTGGGGTGAGGGGCTCTAAATGTCCGAATTGAAATTCGCCCCCCCTCACCCGGATCGCTGACGCGATCCGACCTCTCCCCCTCGGGGAGAGGTAATTGCTTCGCTTCGCTCGCAATGACAAAAGCAGGACCTGAGCTTTGGGACATTCATCATGCTGCCGCTTGAAGGACTGACCGTCATCGCCGTCGAGCAGGCGGTCGCCGCCCCCTTCTGCACCTCGCGTCTCGCTGACGCAGGCGCGACAGTCTACAAGGTCGAGCGGCCGGAAGGCGACTTCGCGCGCGGCTATGACGCCGCCGCCAAGGGGCAGAGCAGCTACTTCGTCTGGCTCAATCGCGGCAAGAAGTCCGTGGTGATCGATCTTGCTACCGACGAGGGCCGCAAGACACTGGAGCGCCTGATCGCGGGCGCGGACGTGCTGGTGCAGAATCTCAAGCCCGGCTCGATGGACAAGCTCGGCTTCACCCGCGAGCGGCTGCGCAAGGATTATCCGGGCCTCGTCATCTGCACCATCTCGGGTTACGGCGATGAAGGTCCCTATGCCGAGCGCAAGGCCTATGACCTTTTGATTCAGGCCGAGAGCGGCCTTGCCTCGATCACCGGCGGCCCGGAGACACCTGCGCGCGTCGGCCTCTCCATTGTCGACATCGCCACCGGCGCGACCGCTCATGCCGCGATCCTCGAAGCGCTGATCGGGCGCGGCAAAACGGGACAAGGCGCGGACATCCGCATTTCGATGTTCGACGTGATGGCTGACTGGCTGACCGTGCCGCTGCTCAACGCCGAGAACGGCCAGCCGCCGAAGCGCATGGGCCTCGCCCATACCTCGATCGCGCCCTACGGCGTGTTCCGCTCCAAGGATGGCCGCGACATCCTGATCTCGATCCAGAGCGAGCGCGAGTGGAAAAAGCTCTGCGCCGATGTGCTGAGCATGCCGGACCTGCCGAACGACCCGCGCTTCGCCAGCATGGTCGAGCGCGTGAAGAACCGCAAACTGACCGATGACACCGTGGCCGGTGTGTTCGCGACCATGACGCGCGACGACCTGCTCAAGCGGCTGGACGATGCCGATATCGCCTTCGCCGAAGTGAACACGATGGACGATTTATCGACGCATCCGCATCTGCGCCGGATCGAGGTCGCAACGCCGAACGGCACCGTCGCCTATCCCGCGCCCGCATCCATTGTCGTCGGTGAGCAGCGGCACTACGGCGCCGTGCCTGCTGTCGGCGATTCCACCGGCGAAATTCCGCGAGGCAAGACATCATGAGCGCGAAACCCGATATCGATCATCTGCGCCAGTGGGTCGGCCGCACCCAGGAAGCATCCGACGTCATCACGGCGCAACTGGTGAAAGGCCTGCGCGCCACGCTGTTCCTCGACATCGGCAATCCCGCTGAGGGCGACGCCGCGCCGCTCACGACGCACTGGTGCCTCGCGCAGCCGGTTGCGCCGATGAGCGAAATCGGCGCCGACGGTCACCCCGCACGCGGCGGCTTCCTGCCGCCGGTGCCGCTGCCGCGCCGGATGTGGGCCGGCGGCCAGATCGAGTTCATCGATCCGCTGCGCGTCGGCGATGCCGTGACGCGCTCCTCGCGCATTTCCGATGTGAACCTGAAGACCGGCTCGACCGGCACACTGTGCTTTGTCTCGGTGGAGCACACCATCACCACGCCGCGCGGTGTCGCCATCCGCGAGCGCCACGATATCGTCTATCGCGACATGCCCGCGCCGGGCGACCAGAAACCCGCCGCTGCGCCAGCACCTGCGCCCGCCGGAAAGATCCGCGAAACGCACATGGCCGATCCGGTGCTGCTGTTTCGCTATTCGGCGCTGACCTTCAACGGCCACCGCATTCACTACGACCGCGATTATGTCACCAAGGTCGAGGGCTATCCCGGACTGATCGTGCATGGGCCGTTGCAGGCCTCGCTGCTGATCGAATTCGCCGCCCGTCAGCGCGGCGGCAAGGCGCCCGCAAAGTTTGTTTATCGCGGTGTCAATCCGCTGTTCGATGGCGCAGAATTCAGCGTCAACGGCAATGAGACCGATGCAGGACTTGAGGTGTGGACGGCGAATGCTTCAGGCGCGCCGACCATGAAGGGCACCGCGAGCTGGTGATCGCAGGCATGATTTACTCCCTCTCCCCAGCGGGGAGAGGGTTGGGGTGAGGGGCTCTAAATCTATCGAGAGATTCTACGCCCTCACCCGCCCGTCTTCGCTCGCTGCGCGAGCTTCGCCGGACGACCTCTCCCCACGGGAGAGGTAAAGAAACCTACTTCTTCCCGAAGGTCTCGCGCATCGCGGCTTGAATCTTGGCCATGCCGCCGATCCAGCGATCGTAGTTGTCGGTCTTCTTGCGCATGTAATCGAGCACCTGCGGATGCGGCAGGATCAGGAAGGTCTCGCGGTCGATGCCCTCCAGCGCGCATTGCGCGACTTCTTCCGGCGTCAGATTGCCGTCATGAGACTGCGGCCCCTTCGGCATGCCCCGGATCATGTTTGTCTCCACGCCCTGCGGGCAGAGGATCGAAACCTTGATGTTATGCGCCCGGTGCGAGATTGCGAGATTTTCCGCAAACCCGACGGCAGCGTGCTTGGTGGTCGAATAGGCAGCGCTGCCGACCTGCGACAGCAAACCGGCGGCCGAAACGGTGTTGAGGAAATATCCGCCGCCGCGCGCTCTCATGCGCGGGATCAGATGCCGCGCCGCATAGACATGCGCCATGACGTGGATGGCCCAGCTTCGCGCCCACGGCTCATCCGACGTGCCGCCGGCATTCTCCGACATCATGTCAAAGCCGCCGCCGATGCCTGCGTTCGAGCAGAACAGATCGATCGGGCCGAACTGCTGTTCGGTTTCGTCGATGACACGGAGAATGTCGGCTTCCTTGCCGACGTCACAGGCGAACGATGCGCCGCCGATGGCGTCGGCCACCGTCTTGGCCCGCGCGCCGTCGAGATCGGCGACCACGACCTTGGCCGCGCCTTCGCGATGGAAAATTTCAGCGAGCGCCTGGCCGATGCCATTCGCGCCGCCGGTGACAACGACAACTTTTCCAGCAACTTTCATACAAATGTTTTAGATGGGAAAAGCGGCCAGATCAATCGATCTGAGGTCTCGCCAGACATGCAACCGCTGGAATCAAGGCGCTCAGGCCGCGACCAGAACCATATCGAGCACCGCAGTGTAGTGCAGCGCGGCGGCGAGCAGCACGAAGGCATGCCAGATCGCATTCTGAAACCGCAGCCGCTCCCAGGCATGGAAGATCACGCCGAGCGAGTAGATCAGGCCGCCTGCCGCGATCAGCCACAGCGTCGAGTTCGGCAGCGAAGCCACCAGGCTGTCATAGGCGATGACACCGCTCCATCCCATGGCGAGATAGAGCCCGACCGACAGACGATCGAACCGGCCGGGCAGAAAGATCTTGAGCGCAATACCGGCGGCGGCGACCGACCACACACCGATCAGCAGCACTGTCGACATGAAACGATCGTGCATCTGCGCGAGGAACGGGGTGTAGGTGGCGGCGATCAGAATGTAGATCGCGGAGTGATCGAAGCGGCGCAGCAGCCACTTGGCGGGCGAGACCGGCCACAGATTATAGGTCGCGGACAGGCCCAGCATCGCAAGCAGCCCGGCGACGTAAACCGACACCGAAACGATTTCCTTGGTGGAGGCATACAGCGCGGCAAGAACGACAAGGGCAATCGCGGCGATCAGCCCGAAGGCGATGCCGAGAACATGAACGACGCCATCCGCAATCAGCTCGGCGCGGTCGTAGTCCCAGCGCACCACACCACCGCCCGCGACGCGGGCATGAGAACTGAGCTGCTTCAACCGGAAGATCGTCATGTGCACAGCCGGGTTATCGGTCCACCTTACATAAGCACCAATGATAACTTGGTGACGGTCAACGAACCCTGAAAGGGACGGGATCAGGATTCAAACCGGTCTTAAACTTGATTTTCGCGCCGTAAATCGCCAGCTTCATAAAACTGTCGCGCCTTGTTTCTCTCATTGATCCCTCAGTCCGATAAAGTCTTGATCGAATTATGGCACCCAGCTTTTCGGACATTATCGAAGACACCCGCCTTTCCATCAGATCTCTGATCGACTACGGCGAAAGCCTGTTCAATCCCACCGTGCGGCTTGGCGTCACAGGCCTGTCACGGGCCGGCAAGACCGTCTTCATCACGGCGCTCGTCCATGGCCTCTTGCGCGGCGGCCGCTTTCCGGTGTTCGATTCGCTGGCGACGGGGCGCATCGCCCGCGCCCGCCTAGAACCGCAGCCCGACGATGCCGTGCCGCGCTTTGCCTACGAGGGACACGTCCGCACCTTGATCGAGGATCGGCGCTGGCCGCATTCGACCACCGACATCAGCGAACTGCGCCTTGTGATCGAGTACCAGCGGCAGAACACGGCGACACGCACGCTGACGCTCGACCTTGTCGACTATCCGGGCGAGTGGCTGCTCGACCTGCCATTGCTGAACAAGAGCTATGAGCAGTGGTCGGCGGAGAGTCTTGCACTGTCCCGCCGCGATCCGCGGGCGCGGCTGGCGAAGCAGTGGCACGCCCATCTCGCCACACTCGAACCGAAAGAGCGCGAGGATGAGCAGGCGACACTCACCGCCGCGAAACTGTTCACCGACTATCTGCGCGCCTGCCGCGACGAACGCTTCGCCATGAGCCTCTTGCCGCCGGGCCGCTTCCTGATGCCGGGCAATCTCGCAGGCTCGCCGGCGCTGACATTTGCGCCGCTGGATGTTCCGCAGGACGGCGCGGCGCCGGACGGCTCGCTGTGGGCGATGATGAGGCGGCGCTATGAGGCCTACAAGGACGTGGTGGTGCGGCCGTTCTTCCGCGATCACTTCACGCGGCTCGACCGCCAGATCGTGCTGGTGGATGCGCTCGCCGCATTCAACGCCGGTCCCGAGGCATTGAAGGATCTCGAAGGCGCGCTGTCCGGCATCCTCGACTGCTTCAACATCGGCCGCAGCACATTCGTCAGCTCGCTGTTCCGGCCGCGCATTGATAAAATTCTGTTCGCGGCCACCAAGGCCGATCATCTTCACCACACCAGTCACGACCGGCTCGAGGCGATCCTCAAGCGCATGGTCGAGCGCGCCGCCTCGCGCGCCGAATATGCCGGTGCATCGGTGGACGTGGTCGCGCTCGCCGCCGTGCGCGCGACACGCGAAGCCATGGTGCAGCAGGGCCGCGAGAAGCTGCCCTCGATCCTCGGCACGCCGGAAGAAGGTGAGATGTCTGGCGACGAAGTCTTTGACGGCGAGACGGAAGTGGCGACCTTCCCCGGCGACCTTCCGGTGAAACTCGACGATCTGTTCAGCGGGGACAGCGCATTTCGCGGCCTGACCAACACGGCATCCAACCAGACGGACTTCCGGTTTCTGCGATTTCGCCCGCCTTTGCTCGCCCGCGAGGGTGGCGAAGAGCCCGCGCTGCCCCATATCCGCCTCGACCGTGCGCTTCAGTTTCTGATCGGAGACAAGCTGCAATGAGCGACAAGCCGCATCACCGCAAGCCGGCGGCATTCAAGCTCGACGATCCCCGCGTCATCCTGATGGATGCCGAGGACGATCCCTCGCGCCCCGCGCGGGGCAAGGTCCACATCACGCCGGAAACCGATCCCGCCCTGCTTCCGGTCCCCATCGACGAACCGGCCGTCCCCGCGCGCAGGGGCTTCGGCTGGGGCGGCGTGTTCTGGACGGCGCTCGCCGGTCTGATCGTGCTCGGTCTCGGACTCGGCATTTCCAATCTGGTCGAGGACCTGTTCAACCGCAGCACCAGCCTCGGCTACATCGGGCTTGTGTTCGCGATCTTCGCCGTCGTGGCGCTGGTGGTCATCATCGCGCGCGAGGCTTTAAGTCTGGCGCGGCTGGAAACCATCGAGAAGCTGCACGCGCGGGCCAATGCCGTGCTGCTCAGCGACGACCGTAAGGAAAGCGACGCCATCGTCCGCGATCTGCTCAAGATCGCCCACGACAATCCACGGCTGGCGCGCGCCCGCGCCGCGCTCGAAGAGCATGGCCGCGACATCATCGACGGCGCCGACATGGTTCGGCTCGCCGAGCGCGAACTGATGACGCCGCTCGATCAGGAAGCGCGGCGGCTGGTGTCGAGCGCCGCGCAGCGTGTTTCGCTGGTCACCGCCGTCAGCCCCGGCGCGGTCATCGATATGCTGTTCGTGTTCGCCGCAGCGTTACGGCTGGTGCGGCAGTTGGCGCGGCTCTACGGCGGACGGCCCGGCACGCTCGGCATGATCCGGCTGATGCGCCATGTGATCGCGCATCTGGCGCTGACCGGCGGCATGGCCGCCAGCGACAGCCTGATCCAGCAGATGCTGGGGCATGGCATCACCGCGAAGCTGTCGGCCAAGCTCGGCGAAGGCCTGCTCAACGGGTTGCTCACCGCGCGGCTCGGCCTCGCCGCCATCGACGTGACCCGGCCGCTGCCGTTCGAGGCGCTGCCGCGCCCGGCGCTGTCGGACCTCGCCAAGGACCTGCTGAAGCGCGCGGGCGGCGACGATCAGAAATCCTAAAACCTGAGGCATCTCAACGCCGGAAATACCGGTGAACCTGTTTCCTGACCGGCACGACCAATCTGCAAGGGGTGGATTTCGATCAACCCGCGCAGATCGCGCACTTCAGGAGAACGACCATGTTTCGCAAGCTCACTCTCGCACTCGCCGCCGCCGCAGCCCTCGGCGCAGCCGCCCTCGCTCCCACTTCCGCGTCCGCAGGCGGCTGGCATGGGCATCACTGGGGTCATGGCTGGGGCCACGGCTATGGCTTCGGTCTCGGCTTCAGCCCCGTCATTGTCAGCGGCGGTTATGCCGATGACGGCTGCTATGTGCAGCGCCGTGTGCGCACGCCTTACGGCATCCGCTGGCGGACCGTGAACGTCTGCTACTGAGTTCAGCTTCGTCTGAATCGGAAAATCCCGTCGTCAGTTGAGCAACCGCCATTTGTAAAACGGCGAGTCCGGAGGTGGCGACAACTCAGGCGTCCATCCGGTGACCGTCTTGAACGCGAACGGCTCGATCACCACGCCGCGCCACATCCGGTCGGCCTGTCCGACCAGTTTCAGGACCGCGGGCGTTTTCGTCTCGATCACGTTGCCGTCGTTGGGTGCGCTGTCGACATAAAGCCCGATGCCGGATGTCATCGCCACGCTCGCGGAATCCCGGAAGCCGATGAAGCGGCTGCGCTCATTCACCTGCACCACCGGAATGCTGTCTTTCAGATGCCAGCGCAGTTCCGCGTAAATCCGGTAATCGAGCGTCGCGATCCATGTCGCGCCAACTTTATCGGCGGCGGCTTTTGCCTGTCTGGCGATCTCGCCATAACCCGCCTCTTTTGCAATCGGGTCTTGTTTGGCCGCGACCGCGAAATTGCTGACGCTGTAGTAATAGAAAATCGCAACATTCAGCACCACGCCGAGGATGATCGCAGCCCTCGCCCATGGTTCAGCGGTGCGAAGAATCCAGTTTGAGCGCTGCTCCTTGCCGATCTCGGCAAGATTGATCGCTGCCGCAGCAAAGGCGAACGGCCAGATCAGCATCGGCCAGGTGTCGCCGATCCGCAGCGAGAACGATTTCCAGAAGAAGTAGGCGAACGGCGCCAGCGCACAGGTCGAGATCAGAATGGACGCCGGATTCTGCTGCCGGTAGCCGCGCCATGCCAGCATCACCGATCCGGCGAGCACCACCGGAAACAGGATCGGCCCGACCAGCGCGAGCTGGAGCCCGAAGAAATCACCGACGGTCCGCGCCGAGATGCCATGATCCGCACCGGCACGGATGAACTGGAATTTGAACGACGCCCAGTCGTGCTGCCAATTCCAGATCAGAACCGGCGAAAACACCAGGAGCGCAATGACGACAGCTGCCCATGGATAAATACTGCGCAGCCAGCGCCATCGCCACGGCGGCACCAGCAGGAACGCAGCAATGGCCGGCGCGAAGAACACCGCCGTGTATTTCGACAGCAGCGACAATCCGCCGAACAGCCCGGCCGCCAGCCACCAGCGCCCGTCATTGCCCTGCGTCAGCCGCACCAGCGACCAGACCATCGCCAGCGAAAACGGGATCAGGGCCACGTCGGGCAGGATGCGCGATGCGAACAGGCCGTATTCAGGCGCCGCGAACGGCATCACCACGGCGAGAACCACCGCACGCCGGTTCCGCGTCAGACGCCAGACAATGTCGCCCAGGATGGCGACGGCGATCCACATCGCCAGCAGTCCGCCAAAGCGCGCGCCAAAATTGGTGTCTCCGAAAATCGCCGTTCCGAACCGCACAAGCCAGGCGATCATCGGCGGATGATCGAGATATGACAGCACGTTTTCTTTTGAGAGCGTCCAGTAATAGGCCTCATCCGTACGCAGATCGGCGGTCGCGGCGTAGATCACCTGCAACGCCACAACAACAGCCATCGCAGCCGCCGCAGCCAGCATCACGCGCGGCGTCAGACGCCCTGTTTCCGTCGCTCCGGCAGCGTTGGTTGTCCCCATGCGGCTAGCTTTTCCGCGACCCCGCCGGTGAAGTCAAACACACGCTCGCTTCACCGTCTTGTCAAACGGCGGCACGACCATCGGCCATGGCGCTGCCGCAACATCTCCGTTAGGATTCCGCCGCCTCCGGACGATCCGGAGCGCGGTATCATCCGGTTGCATTCACCGGCTTCGGACCCTTGACGCATGGCAGAGATCGCCGCATCGCCCTTTCGCCGCCTCATCCGCGGCATTGGAATCCGGCAGGTGCGGCTAGCCACCGGCCTTGTCCTGTTTGCCTACATCGTCAGCCATTTTGCCAACCACGCCCTCGGCAATATCTCGGTCGGCGCGATGGACGACGGCCTCTATTATCATGCGGTGTTCTGGAAGAGCTGGCCGATGACCATCGTGCTCTACGGCTCGGTGGCGATACATCTGGGCCTGGGAATCTGGGCGCTCTATGCGCGCCGGCACTTTCGCTGGACCGGCGTCGAACTGACACAGCTCGTGTTCGGCCTCAGCATCCCGGTTTTCATCATCAGCCATGTGATCGGTGTCCGTCTCGCTGCATCCTTGTTTGGCCATGAAAAGGATTACCCGCAGGTCTTTTTTGCCTACTGGGTGTATCGCCCGGAGATGCAATGGTCGATGTACGCGGTGCTGCTGGTGTCCTGGATTCATGGCTGCATCGGCATCTACTTCTGGGCGCGGACCAAGCCCTACTTCAGGAAAATATCGTCGCTGTTGCTCGCGCTCGCGGTTATCCTCCCGACCTTGTCCATGCTCGGGCTCTATCAGGGCGGCCGTGCAGTCCAGAACGCTAGCACTGCTCCCGAATGGCGCGCAGAGATCCTGTCGCGCGAAAAGGTCGGAACCGGAGCCGAACAGGTCACCCTCGAACAGATCAGCTCCGCCGTGCTTTATGGATATCTCGGGCTGATGGGCCTCGCCATTGCCGCACGGGGCGTGCGGGCGCTGGTGGAACGCCGTCGCGGCCTCGTCAGGCTGTCCTATGGCAACGGCAAGACAGTCCGGGTCCCGGTGGGCCTGAGCGTGCTCGAAGCAAGCACCCGCTTCAACATTCCGCATTCGAGTGTCTGCGGCGGCCGGGCGCGATGCTCGACCTGCCGCATCCGCATCATCGGCGATTGCACCGCGTTGCCCGAACCATCGAACCGCGAGACCTTTGTGCTGGATCGCGTCGGCACCGGCGGCGATCCCGCCATTCGCCTGGCCTGCCAGCTACGGCCTCACACCGATCTTGCGTTCTTCCAGATCTTTCCCGCGCATACGGATGCGTCCTCGGCTGCAACCATCAGACCTGCGCTTCCGGGCCGGGAGCGCTACGTCGTCAGCATGTTCGTAGACATGCGCGGATCGACCAAACTCGCCGAAAAACTTCTGCCGTTCGATACCGTTTTCATCATCAACCGCTTCCTGACGGCTGTCTCCCAGGCCGTGGTCGAATGCGGCGGACAGCCGAACCAGTTCGTCGGCGACGGCCAACTGGCGCTGTTCGGCCTGTCCACCAATCCGCAGACGGCCTGCCGGCAGGCGATCGAAGCCGCGTCGCGGATCGCGATTCATGTCGATGCGCTGAATGAATTCCTCGGTGACGATGTGCCGGAACCGCTGCGGTTCGGGATCGGCATTCATGCCGGCGAGGTCATCATCGGCGACATCGGGTCCGAGGAACACACCGTCTTCACGGCGCTGGGCGATTCCGTGAATGTCGCTGCGCGACTGCAGGACATGACCAAGGCCCTGTCCTGCGAGGTCGTGGTGTCCGCGGACGTGCTGAAAACGGCAAACCTTGCGGCAACCAATTTGCCGCAGGTCGAGGTCCCCATCCGCGGCCGGGTCGAGCCGCTGATCGTCTACACGGCCGAAAAAGCCGGAATGCTGTCGGATCTGGTCGCCGATTTCGCAGTTGCAGCAGCGTAAAACCGGCGAATTCGAGCAAAGTTTAAGCGAAAGCGACCGGCCCAAATCGCCATTTTCGCTATCAAGGCTCGCACTTACCGCGTATCGTGCGCGCCGTTGGACACGCCCATCCGCGGGGTTCGACACTTACTATGGGTCTTACCCTCTGGAGACTACGGAATGGCTAAAGGTACTGTGAAGTGGTTCAACCCGACGAAGGGCTACGGTTTCATTCAGCCCAGCAACGGCGGCAAGGACGTGTTCGTTCATATCTCGGCAGTTGAGAAGGCAGGTCTTTCAACCCTCAACGAGGGACAGTCGGTCGAGTACGAAGAAGTCGCAAACCGCGGCAAGACCTCCGCGGAAAATCTCAAGGTTTGATAGGAAGGTCCGATTCAGAAGAACTGGATCGGACCTTTGATTGTGATCTGCGACGCGTGATCAGCCCTTCTCGTTAACCCCAGGGGCCACGCGGTCTGCCACTCGCATTTGCCGGCGCGGTTGCGAAGTTTCCGCGCGGCCCGAGTTCGCCAGCAAGGCGCTGCAACTCGCGGACACGGTTCTCGGTCGACGGATGAGTCGAGAACAGGTTGTCCATCCCCTGCCCCGACAACGGATTGATGATGAACATGTGCGCGGTCGCAGGACTGCGCTCTGCATCCATGTTCGGGATCTGATGCGCCGCGTTGTCGATCTTGACCAGCGCCGACGCCAGCCACATCGGCTGTCCGCAAATCCGCGCGCCCATGTTGTCGGCCGAGTATTCGCGCGTGCGGCTGATCGCCATCTGCACGATGGTCGCGGACAGCGGCGCCAGGATCATCATCGCCAGCGAGCCGACGATGCCCGGTCCATTGTCGCGGTTGCCGCCGAAGAACATCCCGAACTGCGCGATCATCGAAATCGCACCGGCGATGGTCGCGGTGATCGTCATGATCAGCGTGTCATGGTTCTTGATATGCGCCAGTTCGTGCGCGATCACGCCCGCGAGTTCTTCGCGGCTCAGCATCTGCATCAGCCCGGTCGTCACGGCCACAGCGGCGTGATGGGGATCGCGCCCGGTCGCAAACGCGTTGGGCTGCGGATTGTCCATCAGGTAGACCTTGGGCATCGGCAACTGCGCACGGCCCGCAAGCTCGGCCACAAGCCGCACCAGTTCCGGCGCACTGCGCTCGTCGACTTCCTGGGCGCCGTGCATCGACAGCACCATGCGGTCCGAGTTCCAGTAGGCAAACATGTTTGTGGCGGCGGCGATCACCAGCGCGACCACGGCGCCGCCCGCTCCGCCGATCAGATAGCCGACCCCCATGAACAGGGCCGTCAATCCGGCAAGCAGAACCGCAGTTTTGAAATAACTCATTTCCTCCTCCCGACCGGCGTTTTGCCGGGGATATTTTCTCCACCGTCATAAATGGTGAGGACATCGGTCCTTCTTCAAGATGGACCCCTGCGGCGGCGCGTCGCGCGCCGCGTTCCTGAAACCCCCACTGCCATGTTCCTGCCGCAACCGTCACCCGGCGAAAGCGGGGAGCTCCGGGCGAGTTTCGCTTTGATTGAATGATGATCGTCATATAAACGAAGGCCAAAGAAGGGGTGGCCAGATGACCGTTCAAAATGCCGACGCCGGAGACGAACTGATCTCCGCTCGCGCGCCGACATCCATTTCCGTTGACATCGTCGTTCTGGCCGCACTCGCCGCAGTCGGCTCTTTCGCAACCAGCATTTTGCTGCCCTCTTTGCCGGCAATCGCGAAGACGCTCAATGTCTCAACGGCTGCCGTAGCTTCGGCCATCAGTGTCTATCTCGCAGTCTTCGCGATCGGGCAGTTGATCGTCGGGCCGTTGTCCGACCGTTACGGACGCTGGAAACCGGTGATGTTCGGCCTCGGCATCTTTGTGGCCGGAAGCATCTGGTGTCAGTTCGCCACCGACCTGCCCATGCTGCTGATCGGGCGCACGATCCAGGCGCTCGGCGCCTGCTGTGCATCGGTCCTCTCGCGCGCCATCGCCCGCGATCTGCTGAGCGGCGAAGCGCTGACGCGCGCACTGGCCTTCATCATGGTTGCCATGTCGGCGGCTCCCGGCTTCTCACCGCTGATCGGCGGTCTTCTGGACACGACCTTCGGGTGGCGCTCGGAATTCTTCGCTGTCGCCGTATTTGGGGCGATCGTCGCGCTCGCCTATTACCGTTATGTCGGAGAGACGCATCGCGCCGATGCAAACGTGTCGATACATTTGCCGGCCATCCTGCGCGGGTACCGGGGTCTGCTCACCGATCTCCGGTTCATTGCACCGGCAGGCGCCATCGGGCTGTTCATGGGCGCCCTCTTCGCGATGTTTTCAGGAACGCCGCGCGTCCTGATCGACGGGCTCGGTTTCTCGCCGGTCCAGCTCGGCCTGTTCTTCGCAGGCACCGTGTTCGTCGTCTTCGGATCCGGGATGGCGGCGCCGCATCTGGCGATGAAGATCGGCCATGCCCGCGCCACGGTGGTCGGGCTTGCCATCGCAACTGCGGGCGGCGCCCTGCTGCTGCTGACTCATTGGGTCACCCCGACGATCTGGAGCTATCTGGTCCCGGTGACCTTGTTCCTTGCCGGGTTCGGCATGGTCACGCCGCTCGGGACTGCGACCGCCCTGCAGCCGTTCGGCGACCGGGCCGGCCTCGCCTCGGCATTGCTTGGCTTCCTGCAAATGGCGGGAGCATCGATCGGCGTCATGCTGACCGCGTCGATCGCCAGCGCCACGCTCGCCATCGGCGTCGTACAGGCGGCGCTAACCATCCTCGGACTGATTTTGTATCTCGCCGGTCAGCGCGCGGTTCCCGCGCGCCAGAATCCCGCTTAGCAGGACGCGCCCCACCCTTTTGGGAACGGGATCATCGGCCAGGCACCGGAATCGGCACCCGAACCGGAACAATCGGACGCCTTGTCACCCGGCTCGAGCACGCCGCCGCAATACGGGCAATTGTTGTCGTTCGCTGCCGACGGCACGCCATCAGATACGTCGGTCACCTCGTGGGCGAAAAAATTAACCACATGGAGGCGCGGAATCACTCGATATGCAGGCATGCTCATCCCTCTTCATCAGAGGCTGCATCATGCCCGCGAGATCATGCCGGTCCGTTCAGGGGAACGCTCAAATTTTAGCGGTCCCGCGCTTTCTGACAGGAAGATGAAACGGGTTCCCGACAGTCTTAACGCGAGATAATCAGGCCGCGGCTGGTCACGACGACCCAGCGGCCGTCCTGACGGCGGATCGCATCGACCCGGCCGACGCCCGGAAGCGGATCGCCCGGAATCACATCGAAGATTCCCTGTCGGCCGGTCACCGTTGCGATGCCATCCGACACTTCACGCAGTGTCCAGCCTTCAACCACCGGAAGCCGGCCCGGCTGCGCAGCGGCAGGCTTGATCGAGCCGGTGGTTTCCGGAGCAGCGTTCGCTGTCTGCGCAGGCGCCTTCAGCTTTTCAACGGCCTCGCTCAGCTTCGCCAGCTTCGCGGCAGGCTCGGCCTGGGCTTTTTCGACCCGGTCGATGCGTTCGGCGATCTTCGCCGATTGCGCAGCGCTGCTGGTCTTGAGAGCAGAGATATCGGCATTGATCTTTGCGAGCGCGCTTTCGACTGAACGTGCCTGCTCGGCAGCGGTGACGGCCGCAACCGAAGCGGTCTGATCGTTCTTCAGGTAGTGGCCGGCGCTCACGGTCGCCAGCGAACCGCCGATGGCGCCGACCGCTGCTGCGATAGCGACGATGGCGGCGATCGAGAGACGGCGGCCTGTGGCAGGCGCGGCGTTGAACTGCTGCTCGCGCGCGGCGCTTTCGTTGACAATGTCTTCCCAGGAGCTGTGCGGCGTCAGACGCTGCAGGGTGATTTCCTTGGACGGCTGCCTGGCGGGATGCGCCGCTGCGCTTTCCTGCGGCGCATCCGCCGCCTTCGTCTCATGCGCAGCCATATCGCCGGCATCCGGCACCAGCGATGCTTCGCTGTGATTGCTGGAATCCTTGATCTCGCCGTCGGCAGTGTGGTCGGTCATGAGCGCTAACTCCGAATAGGTTTACTATTTGGTAACCACGAATTGGTTGAGAATTCGTTACCTTCCGGAATTCGCGCCGATGTCACGCCGCAAGCGCCCGGCAGGCTGCTTGCGACGTTGTATCGATTACAAAATGAACCCAGTATTTATGAAGTTCGATTTGTGGTCGCGCACGATGTCGTCGAGCAGCCGTTTCGAGTCATCGGTCTGCTTCGCCGCGATCATCGAGCGGATCGAGAACGAGCGCAGCGCGTCGGTGACCGAGAGCGTGCCCTCCGCCGAATCCTTGCGGCCCGTGAACGGGAAGACATCCGGCCCGCGCTGGCACTGACAATTGATGTTCACCCGGCAGACCTGATTGACCAGCGGATCAACGAGTCTCCCGATGGTCTCTGCGTCCTCGCTGAAGATCGACACCTGCTGGCCATGTTCGGACGTGATGACGTAGTCGAGCGCCGTATCGATGTCGTCGAACGCCATCACCGGAACGATCGGACCGAACTGCTCCTCGCGGTAAAGCAGCATGCCTTCCTTCACCGGATACACTACCGCAGGATAGAACAGCGTGCCGGCGCTTGTGCCGCCCCCTTCGTTGATGACCCTGGCGCCCTTCTCCATGGCGTCGGCAACAAGACGTGTCATGTGCTCGACCTTGCCGAGTTCCGGCAACGGCGTCAGCGTCACGCCCTTGTCCCACGGCATGCCGGCCTTCAGCCTGGCGAGCTCTTCGGTAAAGCGTGCGAGAAATTTGTCGACGATGGAGCGGTGCACGATCAGCATCTTGAGCGCCGTGCAGCGCTGGCCGTTGAACGACAGCGATCCGAGCAGGCACTCCTTCACCGCGAGTTCGACATTCGCATCCGGCAGCACGATGGCCGCATTCTTGGCATCGAGGCCGAGGATGGCGCGCAGCCGGTTGACCTTCGGGTGCATCTTCTTGAGATGATCCGCGACGCGGCTCGATCCGATCAGGGTCAATACATTGACCTTGCCCGACTCGAGCAGCATCGGCACGACCTCAGAGCCTTTGCCGTACACCGTGTTGATGACGCCTTTCGGGAAGGCGCTGCGAAACGCTTCGAGCAGCGGCTGAAACAGCAGCACGCCGAACTTCGGCGGCTTGAATACCATCGTGTTGCCCATGATCAGCGCCGGGATCAGCGTCGCGAAGGTTTCGTTGAGCGGATAGTTGTACGGCCCCATGCAGAGCACGACGCCGAGCGGCGTGCGGCGGATCTGACCGATGGTGCCTTCGACAATGGTGAAGCGCGAATTGTCATTGTCGAGATGTTTCAGCGCCTCGATGGTCGCCTTCATGTATTCGACCGTGCGATCGAACTCCTTCTGCGAATCCGGCAGCGTCTTGCCGATCTCCCACATGATGAGGTTCACGATCTGCTCGCGGCGCGCCACCATCTGCCGGGTGAAATCCTGCATGCAGGCGATGCGCTGCGCGACCGTCATGGTCGGCCATTCGCCGCGCCCGCTATCGTAGGCGGCGACCGCAGCATCCAGCGCAACCTTCGCCTCGGGAATGCCGCCGACCGGATAGCTGCCGAGTTCGACCTGCTCCAGCGAGCCGTCGGCCTTGCGCACGCAGATCGCCGAATGCACGGTCTCCACCGGCCCCGTCCACGGCCTCAATTCTCCGTTCACGAGGGTCTCGCGCTGATGGACCGGCGGCGGCAGGCCGCAATCCTTCAGACGGTTTTCCTCGGGGAACAATTCCTTCAACTGCTGCGACGTGAGCATCGGACACCTCATCGATTTGGCGTGGTCCGCACATGCCTGGCGAAAATTTGCCGGGATTGAACAAGGCGGATGACCGGCGTGAATCGTCCGGTCTTTTGAAGGGACCAGACTAGTCTGCCAGACGAATGAGTCGAAATGATTATGTGGCTGACTTTTTTATGAGCAGCTACCGCCGTCATTGCGAGCGAAGCGAAGCAATCCACTTTTTTGGAGAAAGCGTGGATTGCTTCGTCGCTTATGCTCCTCGCAATGACGCACACGAGAATGTGAGCCTATCGCCGACAAATTCAGCGCGCCTAGCCGCGGTAGATCCGCTTGAACTGACGTTCCGCCGATGCGATCGCGCCCTTGAGGTCTTCGCGCCCGGAGCAGTAGTTGGCGAACATGTCGACGACGACGAAATCCGCAATCGCAGCCGCCGCGCTTTCGTTGAGCGTGCCGATGCCCGCCGGTGTCGACGCCAGTTTGGCGACATCGCGATACGGCGTGTTCTTGGGATCGGCGGTCCAGATCGGATTGGCATCGTAGGCGAGCAGGAAGTGCGACAGATACCCCTGCGCCGCCTCGATCCACGGATTGAACTGGGGCCCTTCCATCAGGAATGCAGTGAACGCCTTGCAGGCCTGCGGATATTTGGTGAAGTTGAAGATCAGGATCGGAAAGCCGAGATGCTGCTCCCGCACCTGACCGCTGATGCCGACCGGCAGATGCGCGTGATCCATGTCCGCCGCGATCGCCGGGTTCTCCTTCTTCGCCGCGACATAGATCGAGATGCCGTTGGTGGTGAGATGAAGCTGGCCGGCCAGGAACGCCTTGTTGTTGGAGCTGTCGTTCCAGGAGATGACGCCGGGAATGAAGTTCTCATAGAGCGACTTGACGTATTCCAGCGCCTTCGCCGTCTCCGGCGAGTTGATGATCACCTTGTTGTTCTTGTCGACAGTGTAAGCGTTGTGCGCCCACATCGCCCAGGCGAGCCAGCCGTTGGCGTCGCCGGTCGCATGGCCCAGCGCCATGCCTGCCGGCGTTCCGTTTGCCTTGAGGCCCTTGATCAGTTCGCGGAATCCGCCGAGGTCTTTCGGAAATTCCTTGAAGCCGCACTTCTGCATGGCGGCGACGCGGTAGTTCACAAGGCCGCCGCTCGCGGCCACCGGAATGCCGAGCCACTTGTTGCCGCGCTTGCCGTAGGCCACGCCGGACGGCGCCCAGCCACCGTATTTCTTGCCGAGATATTCTGCGACGTCGGTGACATCGACACACTTTTCGGGAAACAGATGCGGCAGCGAGTAAAGCCCCCACACCATGTCGAGCCCCTGCCCGGTGTTGGCCGCGACCGAGGCCTTGGGCTGGATGTCGTCGAAGGATTCATTGGAGACATTGATCTTGACGCCAGTCGCCTTCTGGAAGGCATCGACGATCTTCATGAAGGCGACGTCCTCGGCCTCCACAAAGCGTTTCCATCGCAGCATGTTGATGGTCGCGCCGGCTTCCGGCTTCCATTGCGCGGTCTGCGCCCAGGCCTTGGCGTAGCCGAGCATCTGGTCGGCTGACATGGTCGCCGCAGCAGCCAGAGCCGCGGCGCTTCCTTTGAGCAGAGATCGTCGATCCGGCGTAAACTCGGTCATGTGCGTCTCCTCCCTGATGATTGGCCGTTAGCCGGCCAATGTTTTTCAAATCGATGTGGTCGTGAGCGAATTCCTTCTTGAGTGAGCTCGGGCAACCCGCGCCCCAGCGCGCCGATGTAATCATCTGCCCGATGCGCGATCAATGCGCGCAGGATGAGAGTGCAGAGCAGCAATCCCGACAGATAAAGTTACGTTAAAGAGTGCGCTCTCTTTGAGAGCGAAGGGTACGAGTAATCTGGCATGTCTACCAATGACCACCAATGACCGGACAGGCGTTCGGATAGTTCTGCAATTTGGAGCGGGATTCAATCTAGGCAAGGTCCAACGCGAGTGTCGTTCGCAGCTTTCCTGATAGACCATGCAACAATTTCTGCTTCGCAGGCGGCGAGAATGTGTCCCACATTTGTTTGCCTGCGGTACATAGAAGCAGACGGTGCACGATTTCCTCACCCTCCCTAAATTTCATCAAAACTAGCTGTTGGGTTGTTTTTATTGGAGCGATTTCTGAAAGTGACTTATGCTCCAACCACGTTCCGGGAATTTGCCCATGAACGACCGAAGATACCGCGCTATACCAAGCTTCTATTCTCGAGTTTAATCCCAATGCCTTCTGCAATTTTGGATAATCGGGCGTGTGGCGCTTGTGATATTCGAGCAATTCGCGCTTATCGACAAAATATTCAGAACTTCTAACTAGGGTGACGAGCTCGGACGGATGACTTCGAAAATAAGTATAGTAGAGCGCCGTCTCAAACATCGTTCTCATTGAGGCCGCGGCTGGTTTGTATAACGCCAGTGAGACCAAAGCAGCAACGTGCTGACCCGCCATTTGCATCTCGCGAATAAAGCACAGCGCGGGATTTCCCTTATCAGAACTCTCAAGCTGCTTAGCCCAAATCGCTATTCGAAGATTTTTCTCTGCTATCGACTTGGCCGCAGCTCCATCAGAAAGAAATGCTGCGACGTTCTTATTCCAATCCACAGCCGTCAGTGCAGCACTTAGCTTCGAGAGCGGCATGTTAACTCCTAACTACGTCTTACAATGCCCTTGAGATACGGGTCTTGCGATCCATCGTTGACCAAATTTAAGAGTTGGGCGGCTTGAGAAGGAGACGCCTTTTCAAAGAACAGCTCTAGCAACTCTCGCACTGTACCGTTCGGCGGACGGCTCCTCTGAAACAGCTTCGGCGCCACATCTATCATCATTTTGATCAAAATTTTTTTCGGCATTTTACGTCGTTGCACCGTTTCGTAGGCGACATTAGCAAACCTGAATACGTCATCCTTTTCTGACGATAAGTGCCTCGCGGTGGGTTCGTCGCGAATTATTCCCGAAGCCTCTCTTAGTGCCTCGGCAATTTCTCTTCCTAAACTTCCATAAGACAGATCGTCTATCACTTCGTAGATCTCGAACTTTGATAAATTAGAGATCAAAATCGACGCAACGAAGTTACGAATAGCTCTACGGCGCGACCTTTCATTCATGATTTATGCCCCCGTCCGCTTCATCAGCTCCATTCCAACGTTCAAAAGATTGCTCAGAGCCTCCGTGCTGTAGGGTTTGCTGCTCGTCCACGTAAATCCTTTTCCTTCTTCTGGCTCAGCCAACGCTGCATATTTCTTTAATGTTGCCGTCATACAGAATTTTCCAAAATCCTTCGCGCCTCGAATGTCCAACTCCTGCTGAGACACTTTTACGCGAGACGTCGAGTTAAATAGAATATGCGGTGTCGGTGCACTCTTGCCAGCCTTCTTGGAATCGATAAAATTCATCATCAATCCAATACCACGAACGGCATATCGCTGAGGCACCACCGGAATCACAACATGATCCGAGTTTTTCAACGAAGTTTTCGTAAAGAGTGAGCCAGCGGGATGACAATCAATGAAAATGACATCGTACAAAGATTTGCATTCCGAGATAAATTTTTCGAACCGCTCTTCTATGGGAGCGGTGTTTGCATGCGCTTGCCCCAAAGCCACGTACATCAAGTCCAAGGTCGAAGGCAGCAAATCCAAATGAGCATCCGAGTAACTGTATATCCTGCTCACTAGGTCTTTCACCTTTGGCGGCGTGTGATTTCCAGGGACCTGCAGCTGGTAAGGATTCAAGTTTACGTCGTCGTCAAGCAAGACTGACAAGATTGTTTTGCGCGCCTTTTCGAGTGCGAAGTAGTTTTTCGAAGGTAAGAAAGCCTGAGAAAGATTGAATTGTGGATCGTAGTCGATCACCAAAACCTTTCGAGGCTTCCCATTTAATGCATATCGGGAAGTAATGCCGGCCATATGGGCTGCGACTGTGGTTTTACCGACGCCTCCCTTCATATTCATAATTGTTATTACTGACCCCATGTGCCCCCCCTTAACTTCCGGTTGCAATTGTTCCTTTCTGGAACTTCAAGTGCAAGCAATTCTGTGGGCGAGTCGATGACTGTTTATGGTTTTTTTAAAAAACCGCAGGGATAAGGCGCTGGAAGGGAAGGATGTCGGGGGCAAACAGCCCGGTACTTGTGCCATGCTCTTGAACTATGCGGTTCAGAGCGTTGGCGCTCCCTAGGGGAATCGAACCCCTGTTTCAGCCTTGAGAGGGCCGCGTCCTAACCGCTAGACGAAGGGAGCAAGCGCTGGAGAGGGAATAGCCTCGAACGGCCGCACCTGCAAGGCTTGAGAGCCGGCGAAATCCACATATGCGCCCGCTTCACGGCCATCGTCCGGTGGCCAGCGTGCGAACGAATGGAACGACGGTTAACGACCTCGCGCGGAACGCTTACGGCTCGGCCGCGAATTTCAGCCGCCCCACCGGTTTCAGCGTCTTCGCGTCATAGGTGCGGATTTCGGTCGCACCGCCGATCTCGACAGTCACCGCCAGCCGCTCGCCCGCGCTTGCCGTGGAGACGATCCGCGCGCCCTTCGGGAGCGTGGCGGTCACATCGGTGATCTGAACGCTTCCATCGCTGCGGAAAAGGCGGTAGCCGATAGCGACCAGCAGAGCCCCCACCCCGATCGCCGTGGTCAGGCCGGCAATCAGCATCATCCGGCGCACCCGCGCGATCAGCGCGGCTTGCTCAGGGGTCGGATCGGGCGCAACAGTTTCAGTCATGCAGCAGTCTTCCGAAAATACGCGTCACAAGGTTACGGTCGAGGGCGATGAAGGATCGCAGCGGCTGGATCGCGTGCTGGCCGTGCGCAGCCCCGACCTGTCGCGCTCGCGCCTGAAGGCGCTGATCCTTGCGGGCCAGGTCAGCGTCGGACCTGCCCCGGTTCGCGACCCCGCTTATCATGTCAAAGCGGGCGATACGATCACAATCGACGTTCCGCCCGCTGCGCCCGCCGAGCCCGAGGGCGAGGATATCCCGCTCGATATCGTGTTCGAGGACGACGACATCATCGTCATCGACAAGCCGAAAAACCTCGTCGTCCATCCCGCCGCCGGACACGAGACCGGCACAATGGTCAACGCGCTGATTGCCCATTGCGGCGCAAGCCTGTCCGGCATCGGCGGGGTCAAGCGGCCCGGCATCGTCCACCGGCTGGACAAGGACACCACCGGATTGATGGTGGTCGCCAAGAACGACCGCGCGCACCAGTCGCTGTCGGCGCAATTCGCCGACCACGGTCGCACCGGCGAAATGCGGCGCGGCTACATGGCGTTTGTCTGGGGAGCGCCGGCCTGGAGCCGCGGCACCATCGATCAGCCGATCGACCGCCATCCCTATTCGCGGGACAAGATGGCGGTGCGGCAGGGTGGCCGCGACGCGGTCACCCATTGGGAAACCATGGAGAGCTTTACCGGGCGGGACGGCAAACCGGTCGCCTCGCTGCTCGCCTGCCAGCTCGAGACCGGACGCACCCATCAGATCCGCGTCCACCTCGCCCATCTCGGTCATCCGCTGCTCGGCGACGACGTCTACGGCTCCGGCTTCAAGACCAAGGCCCGCCAGCTCGGCCCGCAAAGTCAGGCGGCGCTCGCCGCTCTTGGCAGGCAGGCCCTCCATGCTTATTTGCTGGTCCTGGAGCATCCGGCGTCCGGAGAAATTCTTCACTGGGAATCGCCGTTGCCGGAGGATTTGGTCCTCCTTGAGGCCGCCCTCCGTAGCACAGACTAAAGGTGGTGCGCTAAAAAGCCGCATGGTTACAAACCTTTAACCCGGGTCACGGGTTCGTGACCCCGTTTTGTTCTTCCCTCCCCCTCGGGTTTTGGAGTATGCTGCACCTGCGCTCGGGATCGTCCCGGCGCGGAACATTGCAGTGCTTCTGGCTTTGACACAGCAGATGGCCTGCCTCGCCCGCCGCTATCGGGGGCGTGAACTCTGGAGGGGCGCAACATGGCCCGTGCCGCTACTTTACCGGTTCTCAACGGAGAATCCGGCCTTGCACACTACCTGACGGAAATCCGCAAGTTCCCGATGCTGGAACCGCAGGATGAGTACATGCTCGCCAAGCGCTGGCGCGAGCACGATGACCGCGACGCCGCGCACAAGCTCGTCACCAGCCATCTCCGGCTCGTGGCCAAGATTGCCATGGGTTATCGCGGCTATGGCCTGCCGATTTCCGAGGTTGTCTCCGAAGGCAACGTCGGCCTGATGCAGGCTGTCAAACGCTTCGAGCCCGAGAAGGGCTTCCGCCTGGCCACCTACGCGATGTGGTGGATCAAGGCGTCGATCCAGGAATACATCCTGCGTTCGTGGTCGCTCGTGAAAATGGGCACCACCGCGAACCAGAAGAAGCTGTTCTTCAATCTCCGCAAGGCGAAGAGCAAGATCTCCGCGCTTGAAGAGGGCGATATGCGCCCCGAACAGGTGAAGCAGATCGCGACCCGCCTCGGCGTGACGGAACAGGACGTGATCGACATGAACCGCCGCCTCGGTGGCGACGCGTCGCTCAACGCTCCGATCCGTGACGACGGCGAACCCGGCGAATGGCAGGACTGGCTGGTCGATACCTCGCCCAACCAGGAAGCCATCATGGCGGAGAACGAGGAGTTCGATCATCGCCGCAACGCGCTGACCGGCGCGATGGGCGTGCTCAACGACCGCGAGCGCCGCATCTTCGAGGCGCGGCGTCTCGCTGAAGAGCCGATGACGCTGGAAGACCTTGCCGCCGAATTCGGCGTGTCGCGCGAGCGCGTGCGGCAGATCGAGGTCCGCGCGTTCGAGAAGGTGCAGGCGGCGGTGAAGACCGCCATCGCCAAGCAGGAGCACGCCGCACTGGAAGCGGCGTACTAACCTCTCGCGCATCACGAAATACGAAAGCCGGCCTTCGGGCCGGCTTTTTTGTTTTGCGGTTACGAACCGTCGGATTCCGCGCATGCCTGATAGCTCCCTCTCCCCGTGGGGGAGAGGGTTGGGGTGAGGGGGTTCCGATCTCAAAACTGGCATGCGATCCCCCTCACCCGGCGCTACGCGCCGACCTCTCCCCGCCGGGGAGAGGTGAAGAAACATCGTCTGCGCGGGGACGACACCGAAGATGTAGCGACACACACGCCCTCATCATGCCCACTCCCGCTCCCTCATTTGCTTTCGCAGCAATCGCATCCGCTGCAATTCGTCATAGGCGAAATCGATCGCAGCGCCCTGTTCGAGAAATCCGAGGAGGCGCGGATTGCTGTTGTCCGCGCGGCAGGAAAATTCCGGCCCAAGACAGCGCCGCGCGCGGCGGCACGCGCCGTCAGGACACTTGCGATATGCGCGGAGGAAATCCATCTCCGCGCGCGCAACAACGAGTTCGCAGTATGCGAAATCTCGCGCCGTATGCTCGGCGCACGTCTCGCCGGTCAGGCGCGCATTCTCCGCGCCGCTGAAACCATAAGGACCTTCCAGCCTGAACCGCGCCGTCATGGGCAACGCTCCCGTTGATGGATTTGATGACGTGGAATGAGCGCGCATGCGCCGTCTGTCGCACGCATCGCGCACGGCGGCCTCGCGTCACATGGCCCCCTCGCGAGCATGAGGGGACGGAACGCCGAAAGGCGCACTTGAGTGGAGTGACGCGCAGCGGACATGCCGCAGCGCGCATCGCCTTTCGGCGCTCCGCCGCGGCGATTTTTGGCGACGGGATCGTTCTTCCGGGACAGGACGGACGCTTTCACGCCCCGATCCGGCGGGCTTTCGCCTGCCTTCATCCTGTCCGCGTCCAGCCACTGAAGGCGGGGCCACGTAGTTGGCCCGGACGATGACCCGAAGCCTCCCGGACACGAGGGAGAACGTCTCTCCCGCGCGCGCAGGCGCCGCATCCCGCCCCGCGCTAACAAGCGTCCCTGGCAACGCCCCTCAAGTGAGGCGGGATGGCGTGAAGATGGATCAGGGCCGGGAAATTGTCAAGGAATTTATTCCTTGATCAATTGATAGTATTCCGTGACTAAATAGAAGTGCCCATCCACCTTCTGAATATCGACAATATGGCTTGGCGGATCGGGCTGCAGGATCGAACACATTTGCGTACCTGGACAGTAACTTCTCATCCGACGCGACCATTGATCGGATCGCTTTTCCGGAGGCAATGCTATTTCGTCGCTCTCATCGAAAATTAAATTGAAGAAGACGTTGACCACGCCTGCTCCACCTGTCCCGCCCCAGTTGAAGATTTTGAAGCGCGGCTCTCCGTTCCGAGGGAGGCGTTCCACCTCCGCTAAGTAGTGTCGCTTTCCAACCTCAAAACGAATCCATCCCGGTGTAAATCCCAGATGTAGGACCAACTGTATCAGGGCATATGCAATGACAGGCGCAACAATTGCAGATGCTGCCCGCTTCCAGAGACGATACCAAATGCTCGAGAGTAGGCTTCCCAACACCCACAATACGAATGCCAAACCTGGGAAGAAGATAAACGGAACGATAAGAAAATAGAGATTGAATATCCTATCGAACTCATTGAGCGCCATGAACCATGCAGCAAGCAAAATCAGTCCGATTCCAAAGGATGCGGTGAATCCGTCATTCTTGGTAACAGTAGTTGTTTCAGTCATTTTTCTTCCGATGAAGCTCCTTCGCGGCCAGCAATCGTAGCCCGGATAAAGCGAAGCGCAATCCGGGAATGGTGCAAGCGATTATGGATCGCGCTTCGACCGGCGCGACACAGCTTCCATCACAATCAACATCGCCCTATTGCGCGTGACCACCCCGGATTTCGCTCCGCTCCATCCGGGCTACAAGCTTGCTGCAACATCGTCATTGCGAGGAGCGCTTGCGACGAAGCAATCCAGCTTTCTTCAAAAGAATGGATTGCTTCGCTTCGCTCGCAATGACGGAGCGATTTTCACCTCGCCCCGTTCTTACGGGGAGAGGTCGCGAGCGAAGCGAGCGGGTGAGGGGCAGCTTCGTCGAGAAACGCGCCATCGCATATGCTGAAATCTCGCCCCTCACCCCAACCCTCTCCCCGCAAGAGCGGGGCGAGGGGGAATCTACTCCACCCTCGCGCCGGCGAACTTCACCACTTTCTCCCACTTCTCCGTTTCAGAGACGATGATCTTGCCGAAATCCTCCGGCGTACCGACCAGCGCGACGCCGCCCATGTCCGCGATCTTCTTTTTCATCTCGGGCTCGGCGAGGATCGCGTTGATCTCCTTGTTGAGCTTGTCGATGATCGGCTTCGGCGTCTTGGCCGGCGCACCCATGCCGAACCACGCGGAGGCTTCATAGCCCTTCACCGTGTCGCCAACGGTCGGAACATCGGGCAGTTCAGGCGAGCGTTTCTCGGTCGTCACCGCCACCGCGCGCAGCGTGCCTGCCCTGATGTGCGAAATCGCGGACGGCATGTTGTCGAACATCACCTGCACGCGTCCGCTCAAGAGATCGGTGATCGCGGGCGCCGAGCCACGATAGGGAACGTGCAGCATCTCGACGCCGGTCATCGCCTTGAACAGTTCACCGGACAGATGGATCGAGGTGCCGTTGCCGCTTGAGGCCATATTGACCTTGCCGGGATTGGCCTTCGCATAGGCGATGAATTCCGTCACCGTCTTGGCCGGGAAATCGTTCGGCACGATCATCACGTTCGGCACGCGCGCGAGCCCGGCCACCGGCGCGATGTCGCGAATGAAATTGAAGCTCAGCTTCGCGTAGAGCGAGGCGTTGATGCCGTTGGCGGGATTGACCAGCAGGACCGTGTAGCCATCGGGATCGGCGTTCACCACGGATTCGGTGCCGACATTGTTGCCCGCGCCCGGCTTGTTCTCGATGATGAACTGCTGACCGAGCCGTTCCGACAATCGCTGGCCGATCAGCCGCGCGAGAATGTCGGTCGCACCGCCGGGCGGATAACCCACCACCCACTTCACGGGACGCGTCGGATAGTCCTGCGCCGAAGCGCCGCCTGATGAGAGGAATGCAGCAAAGCCCATCGCGATCAGCCCGATCGCGGCGCGTCGTGAAGCCATTTTTGTTACCCTCTTGTTTCCCCGGCTGCCGCGACTTGGCGCGCGGTCAGCATGTGTTGATGGACAACACGTGAAGCGTAACAAAGAAAAACGAGCGCGAACAAGCAGCGTGATGCGCGCTGCCTGCTTATGGCAGCGCACAACAGGCGTACCAGGTTACAGATGGTCCGAAGCTACAGATAGTCGCGGAAGTAATCCGCCAGGCTGTCGTTATCGTTGGTCATGCCGAAGTCGATCGGCTGATCCAGCAAAAGCGCGCTGGCCTGCGTCTTGTAATCCGGCGAAACATCGTCAGCGCCCGGAAGCGGCTGCCGCAGGATATCCAGATAGGATTTGTAGTTGTCGAGCGTGCCGCTGAAAATGCAGTTGCACATGCCGGGATCGGCATAGACATACCGCGGCGTGCCGCCGGCCTTGTGGATCACGAAGCGATGCGGCGGCAGCGCCTTGAGTGCGCGCTGTCCCGCCGCGTCGTTGGCGAGCTGGATGCGGAACCCGGCCGAGCGCAGATAGAACGCGTTCTTCTCGAGGAACGGCTTGCTCGGCGTGACTTGCTGCGCCGCAAGCGGCCATGCCAGCAGCACCATGGTCAGCGCCCCACACAACGCAAGCACGCGCCACGCGGCTCGGGACATCGTGGCTGGAACCATCATTGTCGTCGAAAGCATCTCAACCTCGCAAAAAATATCAGAATCAAATTCCCGATCAGTTCGTCCGGCCTTCGGGCTTCTGAACCGGCATGCCCATCGCGAGCGCATTGTTCAATGTGTCACGCAGATTCACCGCGGCGGCGGCGGTCATGCGCAGATGCGCCACCGCTTTCACACGGCTTGCCACTTTTCCATGGGGGGCGGAGTCGATCAGGCCGGTCGCAAGCATCAGGTTGATCAGCCCGCCGTTGTTCCCGAATGTCGGGCACACCTCGAAGAAGATGATCGGCGCCTCCATCGTACCTTCGATCGGCACGAAATGCGGATCGGCTTGTGTTGCGGGCGTATCGGCCATCACGTCTCCTTGTGTGTTGCGTGAATTGTGGCGCGGGAACACGGGCGCATCACCCGTTCGCATTCACGGTTTCGTCGCAGGTGTGAAAGCATGCATTGCATCGCGCAAATTGTCGAATCGCAGACACAAGATGTGGTGCGATTCCCATGACAAATCGTCAAAGTGCGCTGCGGAATCTTCATCACCTTGAAAGAAATGTGACTGGAGCCTTTCCAATTTCACATCGATGCATGCGCATTGCAAATCGCGATGCTGACTCACATCTGCCCCATTGCGGAAGCATGGTCCGCCCGCTCACCGAAGGCGCGATCGCAGAGATAAAGTCCGATGCAATCACGCCTTGAAATGTCCGAAGAGGAGAAGCGCATGGTCAATCGCCCACCGGAAAAATTCGATCCGGATTACGTCGCCACGTTGAGAAAAATTCTCGACATCGCCGTCGAGCAGATCGCGCTGGAGAACCGCACGCCCGCGACCAAGGCGAAGATGGCACAGACAATCGTTCGCCGCGCCGCCGACGGCGTCACCGACGCCAACGACCTTGTGTCGAGCGCGGTGCGCGCCGGCGAGACCCGCGCGGCGTGAGTCTTGATCCCTCCCCCTTGCGGGGAGGGTCGACCGGCGAAGCCGGTCGGGGTGGGGGTACAGTCACAACGCTATTCGACTCGAAAAATATGGATCCCCGCTTTCGCGGGGATGACATGGGGTGAGATGCGATGTGGTTGAAAAAATTCGACGGAGAACTGAAGACGCCGGAACTTACGATCCCGACGCCGCGCTCTTGGGCGCGGCGTGAGGCTTTTCCCTGTCGAGCCGCGGCGCGTTGGTCGCGAACTGCTCGTCCTGCGGCATCGACGGCAGATTGCCGCTGGTCTTTGCCTGATCGATCACCTGCGCCAGCAGCCTGAGCCCGAGCGGCGCCAGCGCCCGCTCCCACAGTTCACGCGCGGTCTCGTTCTTCTTGACGAACACCCAGTCCTGCGCCGCAATCGCCCCCGCATCGAGCCGGTCCGACAGATGATAGATCGTGCCGCCGGCAATCGCGTCGCCTTCCTTGATGGTCCATTCCACCGCGGCGATGCCGCGGTGACGCGGCAGCAGCGAGGGATGGTAACCGATGCCGCCATGCCTGGCCGCCTTCAGCGCGCCATCGCTCACCATCGCATGGCTGTGCGCGGTGACGATCAGATCGGTGCCCGGCGCGATTTCCGAAGCCACGATGAGCTTGGGCTTGGCCTGCACCACGACCTCGATGCCGGCGGCGCGGGCCGCTGCGGCGAGACGGTCCTCGCCGTCCGCGACCACAACACGGATCACCTCGATGCCATGGCCGCGCATCATGTTGAGCGTCTCGACGCCGAAATGACGCGAGCCTGCGAGTGTTATTTTCATCGGATCACTGCCCCCAGGCCGTGAATGCTTCGTTGAATGCACGCTCGCCCGGCGCGCCCTTCTCGATGGCGATGATCGAACGGCGCTGGTTGGCGTAGACCAGCGGAATGTCGAACCACGACCGCTCCTTCAGAAGCTGAAGATTGCGCGCCTTGTCGGCCTCGACATTCGACAGTCCGACCAGGAAGAATCCGTCGGTGACCTTCACCGCGAGTCCCGCCAGCGGCGTACCGCGCGCCTGCTCGTTGGACTTCATCAGCACACCAGGCACGTTGGCGATGGTGGTGCCGAAATCCGGCGGCAAAACGAAAGTCAGCTCCGCCGTGTGGCTCGCGGGCAGCGACGCATCGGTGTTGCGGCGGATCGAGAGCGACATCTTGATCTTGCGCTCGGGAATATCGATGTCGGCGCGCACGCCGATATCCGGCGGCTGGCCGGCGGGCACCTTGACCGCTTCGGTGCGCCAGATCACCGAGCCGACATACTGCTTGCCCTGCGGCGCCGAGGGGTCCTCGTCATAGAGCACCACGCGCTGCGCCACCGGCGCAATCTGCGTCGAGCCCGGCTGCCCCACCCGGTCGGTGATTTTCGGCCGCGTTCCCGCCGCATCCTTCGGCGCGGTGTCGGCCTGCTGCGCAGGCTTGGTGAGCGACTTGAACAGCGAATAGGCTTTCGGCCCGCCCCAGACCGCGCCGCCGATGGCGATGATCGCGACACAGACCGCAATAGCGGTCTTGAGCGGAAAGCCGCGCTTCTCCGTCTCGGGTTCGTCGCGGGAGGCACGCGCGCGCGGCGAGCCGTTCGGCTGGTAGCGTCCGGCTTCCTCGATGGATTCGTCGTAGCTGTAAGGCGCCGTACCACGCTGATCGGGAAAATCCTGCGCCTGGCTGCGCCGCGCGGAACGGGTCGCGCTGCCGAGATCGTTGGCATCCGCGACCACATCGCGCATGCCCGAACCCTGCGGCGGGCGGCGCTGCGAACGCGCGTCCTGTGTGAACTCATCGAGCATGCGGGTGTCGTCGCTGCGCTGATCGCGCGCACGGACATCGCGCATCGACGACGGCAGGCCCGGCTGAACCGGCGGCTGCGGGCGGGCCAGCGGAGGCGGCTGATCGCCGCGCAGATTCCGCGGCGGGCGCTGGTCGGGTGCTCCATTGGCCTCGGGCCGTGGAGCGGGCCGGCCGGGGGCCGGCGGCGGAGCGTTTCCGGTTCGCGCGCTGCGGGCGCTTTCACGCAGCGCATCACCCGGACGCGGCCCGTCCCGCCGGCCGGGCAGCGGCGCGCGCGGCTGGCCCGAGGGCGGCGGTGCCGCGGGTGGCGGCGGCGCGGCCGGACGCTCGGGCGGCGCTTCGCCGGACGCGGCCTGATGCGCGGCGGCGCGGCGGACGGCATCGGCCTCGACCCGGCGCACCGCGTCCTCGAGCGCCAGACGCTCGCGGGTGATTTCGGCTTCGCTCAAGGCAGGCTGCACGCCGCGCAACTGGGAAATCAGGGCTGTGCGCGCACGCTCATAGAGCGCACGCCGCTGCTCGCCGGGGGCACTGGGGTCCAGTCCGGCGATGGCGCGGGCTATGAGCGGGTAGTAATCAGCCATCGTGGTCTAGTGTCCCGAATCCGACGTTCGCTTCCTTTTGCAACGCCTTCCGAACGAACGTCGGATTCGAAAGGACACTAGCAAACTGTAGTTCCAGTGTGGCTTCGGTTCGCAGGTCCGTAAATGCCCGCCGGAGAAATGATACGGACCTGCGAACCGCCACACTAGTTTGCAGGATTCTCCGCGAACCCTGTACTTAAAAAACGTCAATCAACAGAACACAGTCCACCCATGACAGGCCATGTTTTGTTCAAGCTTCGAACGGGTTTTGCACGAGGATCGTATCCTCGCGTTCCGGGCTGGTGGAAAGCAGCGCGATCGGACAACCGACCAGTTCCTCGACCCGGCGAACATATTTGATCGCCTGCGCAGGCAGATCGGCCCACGACCGGGCATTGGCCGTCGGCTCCTTCCAGCCTTCGATGGTCTCATAGATCGGCTCGACCCGTGCCTGCGCGCCCTCACCGGCAGGCAGGTGGTCGATCTCCTTCCCGTCGAGCTTGTAGCCGACACAGACCTGGATCTCGTCGAAGCCGTCGAGGATGTCGAGCTTGGTCAGCGCAAGGCCATGAATACCGCTGGTCCGGGCCGTCTGCCGCACCAGCACCGCGTCGAACCAGCCGCAGCGGCGCTTGCGTCCGGTGTTGACGCCAAATTCCTTGCCGCGGCGGCCGATTTCCTCGCCGATCTCGTTGTTGAGTTCGGTCGGAAATGGTCCCTGCCCGACGCGCGTGGTGTAGGCCTTGCAGATGCCAAGCACATAGCCGACTGAGCCCGGCCCCATGCCAGTGCCCGTCGCCGCCTGAGCAGCCACGGTGTTGGACGAGGTGACGTATGGATAGGTGCCGTGATCGACGTCGAGCAGCGCCCCCTGCGCGCCCTCGAACAGAATGCGTTTGCCTTCGCGGCGCTTGTGGTCGAGCAGATTCCAGACCGAGTCCGCGAACGGCAACACCTTCGGCGCGATCGCTGACAGTTCCTTCAGGATATCCTTACCATCGACTTCAGGAAGGTTGAGGCCACGGCGCAGTGCATTGTGATGCGCCAGCAGGCGATCGATCTTGTGCGGCAGCGTCTGCGGATCGGCGAGATCCATCAGCCGGATGGCGCGGCGGCCGACCTTGTCTTCATAAGCAGGGCCGATGCCGCGCTGGGTGGTGCCGATGGCGTTGGCCTTGGCAGCGTTCTCGCGGATCGCATCGAGCTCGCGGTGCAGCGGAAGGATCAGCGTGACGTTCTCGGCGATGCGCAGATTGTCGGGCGAAATCTTCACGCCCTGTCCCTGCAGCTTCTCGAGTTCGGCGAGAAACGCCTGCGCGTCGAACACCACGCCGTTGCCGATCACCGAAAGCTTCGACGGCCGCAGCACGCCCGACGGAAGCAGCGCCAGCTTGTAGGTGTTGCCGTTGATGACAAGCGTATGGCCGGCGTTGTGGCCGCCCTGAAAGCGGACGACGATGTCGGCCTGCTCCGACAGCCAGTCGACAATCTTGCCTTTTCCTTCGTCGCCCCACTGGGCGCCGACGACGACAACGTTAGCCATTTCGAGACATTCTCCCGCAACCCGCAAATCCGCTGGAAACCCAGCGCCTTGCAGCAGGGCGCGCGCTTGCGAGGCATGTCACCGGATAACGGATGCGCGCATGGGACGCAAGCTCCAACGGGTGTTGACGGCTCTGCTGAAAGGGGCGCAAATCATTGATATCCCCAAATAATTCCGGCCAGTCCCGGCCTTCCTGGTAAAGCCCATAATCTGCCGCCGACATGAACGAGCCCGCCCCGCGACCCGCCGCACACTGGCTGATGAACCGGCCCTATCTGCTATTGACGCTGTCATCCCTGTTCTGGGCGGGCAATGTCGTGCTGGGACGCTTTATCGCAGCGGATTTTCCGCCGATGGCGCTGTCCTTCCTGCGCTGGGGCTTCGCCTGCCTGCTCGTTCTGCCCTTCGCATGGCCCCATCTGAGGGCCGAGTGGCCGATGATCCGCAAGCATCTGCCTGTCCTGACGCTGCTGACCCTCACCGGGCTCGCCGGTTACAACGCCATCGCCTATCTCGGGCTGAAATACACCGAGGCGCTGAATGCGCTGCTGATCCAGTCATCGGGGCCGCTGATCGTCGCCCTGTGGTCGCTCGTGCTGCTCGGCATTCGTCTCACCTGGCCGCAGACCATCGGCATCGGAATTTCGCTGCTTGGCGTCCTCACGATTCTGACGCGGGGCGATCCGGCTGCCCTTTCCTCGATTCACCTGAACAAGGGCGATCTGATCTTCACCATCGCGCTGATCATCTTCGGACTCTATTCCGTGCTGGCCGTGAAACGCCCGGCGATTCATCCGCTCGCCTTCATGGCGTTCACCTCCGGCTACGCGACGGTGTTGCTGATTCCCGCCGTGATCATCGAAGCTCTGAGCGGGCTGACGCCATCGCTCAGCATGAACAACGCGCTCACGCTCGCCTATGTCGCAATCTTTCCATCGATCCTCGCCTATGTTTTCTTCAACCGCGGCGTCGAACTGATCGGCGCCAACCGCGCCGCACCGTTTTTCCATCTGATCCCGGTGTTCGGATCTGTGCTCGCCATCGCCTTCCTCGGCGAGCGGCCGCAACTATTCCATTTTGCGGGCTATGCGCTGGTGCTGACCGGTGTGATCGTCGCCGCGCGGCGCACGTCGGCGGTCGCGGAAGCCTAGCAGGAAGAAGCAAACACCGCGCTGATGCCCGTCTGGCGCAACGGAGCAATCCGGGTTTGGCGGTTGTGAAAGGTGCGAAACACCGGCACAACTTCACACAACCTCTTTCCCAAAGCCCCATGACCGTCGCCGATCCGCCCTTGCGCCAGTCCTCGCTTGCCTCACGGCTGGCGAACCAGCCCTATCTGCTGCTCAGTCTGATGGCGCTGTTCTGGGCCGCCAATATCGTGCTCGGGCGCTTCGTCGCCGGCCATGTCCCGCCGTTCACACTGACATTCCTGCGCTGGGCCGGAACATCCCTCGTCGTGTTTCCTTTCGCGTGGCCCTATCTGCAACGCGACTGGCCGGTGATGCGCAGGCACTTGCCGCTGCTGCTGATTCTCGCGCTGACGGGCTTCGCCTTCAACAACGCCCTGTCCTATTGGGGACTGCAACATACCCAGGCGCTGAATGCGCTGCTGATCCAGTCGTCGGGACCGCTGTTCGTGGCGCTGTGGGCGCTGGTGCTGTTCGGCGTACGGCTGTCATGGATGCAGACGGCCGGCATCCTCGTCTCGCTGCTCGGCGTGCTCGTGATCGTTCTGCGCGGGAATCTCGGCGCGCTGGCAGACATCCAGATCAACGCCGGCGATATCAGCTTCGCCGCCGCGCTGTTCGTGTTCGGACTGTACTCCGCCCTCATGACGCGGCGCCCGAAGATCAATCCGCTCTCGCTGATCGCTTTCACCACCGGGTCCGGCGCGCTGATGCTGGTGCCGCTGGTGGGATGGGAAATCTCGGTTGGCGACAGGCTGATACTCGACACGCTGACGATCGCCACCCTCGTCTTCGTGGTGATCTTTCCCTCGACACTGGCCTACATTTTCTTCAACCGTGGGATCGAACTGATCGGGCCCAACCGGGCCGCGCCGTTCTTCCATCTGGTGCCGGTGTTCGGTTCGGCCATGGCGATCGTGCTGCTCGGCGAGAAGCCGGAGCTGTTCCACCTGGTCGGCTACGTGCTCGTGCTGGCGGGCGTGATCACCGCATCGCGGCGCGGATCGGCCGGGAAACGTCCCACCTCCTAAAATCGCATCGCTCGCTGGCAATCCCGCGCAACTTCGCGCAATCTCTGCCCCAAGCGTTCGGCGCAGTCACCGCCCGGTGACATGACGACCGGCGCATAAAGAAATGACAGGGCGGAGACACCATCCATGAACTTCCTGAAATCAACGATATCACCAATGACCTTGGCGCTGGCCGTCACGGCGGGCGCTCTGGCTGCCGGGCCATCGGCTGCGCAAACGGCGTGGCCCGCACCGGGCAGGAACATCACGCTGGTGCTGCCGTTCGCTGCAGGCAGCGGCACGGACACCACCACGCGCCTGATCTCGAAGGAACTCGCCACCGGTCTCGGCGCCAACATCGTGATCGAGAACAAGCCCGGCGCCAACGGCTCGATCGCGGCGAGCTACGTCGCGCGCTCCGAGCCGGACGGCTACACGATCTTCGTCACCACCAACACGTCGCATTCGGCAAATCCGTATTTGCTGAAGAACATGACGTACGATCCGATCAAGGACTTCACCCCGATCGCGCGCACCGGCGACCTGCCGTTCATGCTGGTGATCGATCCGAAGCTGCCGGTCAATTCGGTCGCCGACCTCGTTGCGCTGGCCAAGAAGGAGCCGGGCAAATACTCCTACGCCAGCGGCAGTTCGTCAGCCATCGTCTCCGGCGCGACGTTCGCAACGCTCGCAGGCATCGACCTGCTGCATGTGCCCTACAAGAGTTCGCCGCCGGCGCTGACCGACGTCATCGCCGGCCGCGTGAGCATGATGTTCGTCGACGTCCCGACCGGACTTCCCCATGTCAACGCGGGCGCGCTGAAGGCGCTGGCGGTGACCACGATCAAGCGCTCCGCACTGCTGCCGCAGCTACCCACCATGGACGAAGCCGGCGTGAAGGGCTTCGACATCACCTCATGGCAGGGCTATCTCGGCCCGGCCAACATGCCGAAGGATATCGTGACAAAGCTGAATGCGGAGATCCGCAAGGTGATCGAGCGGCCCGACATGCAGAAGGAACTGGCCGGCCGCGGCATGGAAGCCTTTTCCGGCACGCCCGAGAGCTTCGACAAATTCCTGAAGGAGCAGCTGGTGGTGTGGGAAAAGCTGATCCGCGAAGCCAAGATCGAGAAGCAGTGAGTTGCTGACCTCGAGCAACCCACGATGTCGTCCCCGCGAAAGCGGGGACCCATAGCCTGTAAGCGAACTTGTGGTGACCGAAGACGGGGTGACGTACCACGTCTACATTCTCGCGAGCCAACCCAACGGCACGCTCTATATCGGCATTACAAACAATCTCGCTCTTCGGCTATCTCAGCACAAGGGCGGACGCGGATCGGAATTCGCGCAACGCTATGCCGTTAATCGTCTTGTCTATGTTGAAGGATACGACACGCCCTCAGATGCCATTCGCCGGGAGAAGCAACTCAAGAAATGGAACAGGGCCTGGAAGATCGAACTCATCGAAAAGAACAATCCGGATTGGCGAGACCTGTCTGACCTCGCCATCTCAGGAATTTCCTAGAAAAGGTGGGTCCCCGCTTTCGCGGGGACGACATCTTGTTTGTAGTAGCAATACTTCGCCACCGAGGCATCACGCCGCCCGCACCTTGCCGAGGAACTCATCCACCGCCGAACGCAGCATGCCCGATTGCTGGTCGAGATCGCGGGCGCTGGTGAGAACGACCGACGCCGCATTGCCGGTGGCCGATGCCGCCGCGCTGACGCCGCCGATGTGATCGCTGATCTCGGCCGAACCTGCCGCCACCGACTGGATGTTGCGCGCGATTTCGCGGGTGGCAGCGCCCTGCTCTTCAACGGCGCTGGAGATATTCATGGTGATCTCGCTCATGCGCGTGATCGTCTCGGTGATGCCGCCGATCGACACCACCGCATCGCTGGTGGTCGCCTGCATCGCCGCAACCTGAGCCGAAATCTCCTCGGTCGCCTTGGCGGTCTGCGTCGCCAGCGCCTTCACTTCGGACGCCACCACGGCGAAACCACGGCCCGCCTCGCCGGCGCGCGCCGCCTCGATGGTGGCGTTGAGCGCGAGCAGATTGGTCTGCGCGGCGATCGAGTGAATGAGCTGCACCACCTCGCCGATCTTTTCCGCGCCGCTGGACAGCACCTGCACCGTCGCATTGGTGCGCTCGGCATCCGCCACCGCCTTGGAAGCGATTTCATTCGACTGGTTGACCTGACGCGAAATCTCCGCGACCGAGCTGGACAGTTCCTCGGCGGCAGCCGCCACCGTGCCGACGTCATTCGACGCCCTCTCCGAAGCCGAGCCCACGGTCGCCGCACGGGCGCTCGCGTCCGTCGCCGAATGGGTCATCGATTGCGCCGTGGACTGCATGCCGGCCGCGGACGAGGCCACCGAACGCACGATGCCGTTGACGCTACTCTCGAACTCCAGCGCGATGGCATGCATCGCGGCCTTGCGCTCCTCCGCCGCGCGCTCGCGCGTCGCGGCTTCGGCGCTTTCAAGATCGCGCATGCGAACGGCATTGTCCTTGAACACCTGCACCGTTTCCGCCATCGAACCGATCTCGTCGCGCCGGCCGATGCCCGGAATCTCCTGCTCGAGCTCGCCGTCGGCCAGCGTCTTCATGCGCAGGCCGAGCAGGCCGAGCGGACGAGTGATGCTGCGGCCGACGAACCAGGCCACCGCGCCGGAGATCACGCCGATGCCGAGGATCGCCGCGCCCAGCGCCATCACGATCTGCATCAGCTTGGCGTCGAGATCGTCGACGTAGGCGCCGGTGCCGACGAACATATTCCAGCCCGGAATTCCGGCCGCGTAAGATATCTTCCGTGACAATTCCGGAAGGCCCGGCTTTTGCCAGAAGTAGTCGATCGTGACATCGCCCCTCGCCGCAACACCGTCGCGCATTTCGCGGGTGGACTTGCGGCCGTTCACTTCGTTGTCGAGGTGACTGGTGCCGATCTGCTTCGGGTTGAGCACTGCGACCGCGATACCATCCATCGTATAGGCGAACATGTAGCCGGCGCCGTTGTCGTAGGTCATGTTCTGGATCCGCTGAACCCACTGCTCGATCGCGGCATCCTTGGTCAGCTTCCCCGCTTCGACCTGCTTCTGGTATCCGATTGCCATATTCTTCGCGGTATCGACGATCGCGCGGAGTTGCTCCTTCCGCGCGCTGAACATTTCATTCTGCATCATGCGTGCGGCAAAAAAGCCCGCCGCACACAAACCGATCAGGGTCACGCACACCAGAACGCCAAGCTTCAAGGCGACGGGCCAGTTGTTCAGGAATTTCACGCGGCTTCTCCGGGAAAATCGGCGCAGGCTCGCGCCAGAAGTAAGAATTCACTTCTTTTATAGAAAGACTGTTGAATCTTTCTTACCCGTCGTCCGCCTGACGCCCACAGGTAACGCCGCACGTACTGAGACAAAAAAGCGCGGCTGCCTTTCAGCAGCCGCGCTTCCTGTTCGTTCGATGGTATTCGATGCTTCCGGAGATTAAGCCGCCCGCACCTTGCCGAGGAATTCGTCCACTGCAGCCCGCAGCATGCCCGACTGCTGGTCGAGGTCGCGTGCGCTGGAGAGAACGTCCGACGCCGCCGTACCCGTCGCAGCCGCGGCCGCGCTGACGCCGCCGATGTGGTCGCTGATCTCGGTCGATCCCGCCGCCACCGACTGGATGTTGCGTGCGATCTCGCGGGTGGCAGCGCCCTGCTCTTCGACGGCGCTGGAGATGTTCATCGTGATCTCGCTCATGCGCGCGATGGTCTCGGTGATGCCCTGGATCGAGACGACCGCATCGCTGGTGGTCGCCTGCATCGCCGCGACCTGCGCCGAGATTTCCTCGGTGGCCTTGGCGGTCTGGTTGGCCAGCGCCTTCACTTCCGATGCGACGACCGCAAAGCCGCGGCCAGCCTCACCGGCGCGCGCCGCCTCGATGGTGGCGTTGAGCGCGAGCAGATTGGTCTGCGCCGCGATCGAGTGAATGAGCTGCACCACCTCGCCGATCTTCTCGGCGCCGCTGGACAGAACCTGCACCGTCGCATTGGTGCGCTCGGCATCGCTGACAGCCTTGGTGGCGATCTCGTTCGACTGGCTGACCTGACGCGAAATTTCCGCGACCGAGCTGGACAGCTCTTCCGCAGCGGCGGCCACGGTGCCGACGTCGTTCGAGGCCTTCTCCGAAGCCGAGCCCACCGTAGCGGCGCGGGCACTGGCATCGCGGGCCGACGAGGTCATGGATTCCGCCGTCGTCTGCATGCCGGCCGCCGATGTCGCCACCGAGCGGACGATGCCGTTGACGCTGCTCTCGAAGCTGCTGGCGATATTGTTCATCATCTCCTGGCGCTCGGCGGCGGCGCGGTTCTGGCGCTCCGCTTCCTGCTCCTCCAACCCGCGTATGCGGATGGCATTGTCCTTGAACACCTGAACCGTCGCCGCCATCTTGCCGATCTCGTCGCGGCGGTCGAGGGCCGGGATAGCGTCGTCCAGCTTGCCGTCGGCGAGCGACTGCATGCGGGCGCCGAGCTGGCCCAGCGGAACCGTGATGCTGCGGCCGATCAGCCAGGCGATGGCGCCGGCGAAGGCGGCAATGGCGAGAATGGCAAGACCAAGCGCAATCACAATCGGCATCAGCTTGGCATCGAGATCGTCGAGATAGGCGCCGGTGCCGACGAACATGTTCCAGCCGGGAATCGCCCCCGCGTAGGACACCTTGCGGATCAGGTCCTTGGTACCAGGCTTCTCGTATTCATAGCGCAGCGTGACATCGCCCTTGGCGGCGACGCCGTCGCGCAGTTCGCGCGCCAGCTTGCGGCCGCCGGTTTCGATATCGAGACGGTTGGTGCCGATCTGCTTCGAATCCGGCGTCGCCAGCGCGATGCCGTCCATGGTGTAGACGAACATGTACCCGGTGCCGTTGTCGTAGGTCATCGTCCGCGCGAAACGGCTGAATTCCTCGATGGCGGCTTCCTTGGTCATTTTCCCGGCTTCTACCTGCTTTTGCAGCCCGATCGCAGCGTTGCGTGCGGTTTCCACCAGCGCATGGGTCTGCGCCTCGCGCGCGCTGAGCAGTTCGCTCTTCATCATGTAGGCGGCAAACAGGCCGGCCACGCACAGACCAACGACGGCGACACCCACCAGGATACCGAGCTTGGGGGTGATCGGAAGATTCTTCAGAAATTTCACGGGGCTTCTCCGATGCGGGACCGCGCTTCTGCACGGGTTCGACACATCAGTTACCGAAACTTCCTTTCGTGTTGGTTACCCCGTACCGCCTTCGGAAAACGCCCAAACGCAAACGGGCCGGAGAACTCCGGCCCGTTCATATCCGGTGCTGCGATATCCCGCTTAGAACGACAGCGCCTTGGCCTGCTTGACCTGCGGCAGCGCCGCCACCTTCGCGAGAACATCGGCCGGCACCGCGCCGTCAACCTCGACCAGCGCGATGGCATCGCCGCCCTGCTCGTTGCGGCCGAGATGGAAGGTCGCGATGTTGATCTTGGCGTCACCGAGCAGCGAAGCGAACTTGCCGATGAAGCCCGGCTTGTCCTCGTTGGTGATATAGATCATCGACTTGCCGAACTCGGCATCGACGCGGATGCCCTTGATGTCGACCAGGCGCGGCTTACCGTCATGATAGACCGTGCCCGATACCGAACGCTCCTGCCGTTCGGTGGCCACCGTCACCGTGATGAGGCTTTCATAGTCGCTGCGGGCGGCTCGGGTGACTTCATCCACCACCATGCCACGCTCCTTCGCCACCACCGGCGCGGAGACGACGTTCACGTCGCCCAGCATCGGACGCAGCATGCCGGTCAGCGCCGCCGAGGTCAGCGCCTTGATCTTCATGTCCGCGACAGCACCTTCATCGCACATCCGCATCGTGGTCTTCCACAAG
>NZ_APJI01000029.1 GCF_000497575.1 Afipia sp. OHSU_II-C1 | reverse complement strand
CCGAAAGGATGCGTCAATCCGCACCGCGCGTTTGCCGATTGCCTGCGGCGCATGGCGACCGTTTACGGCATAACTGCGAACGATCGCGAGTTTGTTGCTGCACCACTCTTCCATGAAGCGCCGGCTCTGTTTTCATTGCTTCAGTTGTTCCGCGGGGGGACGGTCATTGTCACGGGCGATACGACGCCGGCAAATGTGTTCGGCATGATCGATCGTTACAAGGCGACATGGGCATTCATGGTTCCGACCATGTGGACCGCAATGATGACGAGCGATGAGGTCAATGCCTTTGATCTTAAATCGCTGCGCATCGTGATTAGCGGCGGTTCGCCGCTACAGACGCACATCAAGGATGCTCTTCTTGATCGGCTTCCTCATGCCGGCCTCAACGAGTTTTATGGTGGGACGGAAGTCGGTCTTGTTACCAATCTCCCCCCTCAGGATCAGCGCCGCAAGGTGAGGTCGGTCGGGCGTCCCGTGATCGGCATGTTTGTCGAACTGCGCGATGAAAACGGGAAGACTGTGCCGCAGGGCGAGGTCGGCGAAATTCATATCGGCGGCGCGACACTGATCCGGGAATATTTCAACAATCCGGAAGCGACCGCGAGCGCCCGCAACGGAAGTTTCTTCACGCTTGGCGACATGGGGCGCTTCGATGAGGAGGGATACCTTTACATCGTAGACCGCAAGAAGGACATGATCATCAGCGGTGGCGAGAACATCTTCCCGAACGACATCGAGGATGTTCTCTACAAGCATCCAGCCGTCAACATGGTTGCTGTTGTCGGCGCTCCTGATCCGAAATGGGGGGAGATCGTGGTCGCGGCTGTGGTACTCAAGCAGGGATACTCCGCAACGGAAGCGGATCTGATCGCGCACTGCAAGGAAGCTCTTTCGAACTTCAAGGTGCCTAAGAAGATCGACTTCCGCGATCAGCTTCCGATGTCGTCCTTCGGAAAGATACTGAGGCGCGATGTGCGCCAGCCCTACTGGGAAAAGCTGGAGGTTCAGGTCTGACCCGGGCTGCCTGAGACGTTTGTCGGCTAGGGCCGGCGCCGCGACCAAAAATCAGAAAAAACCAGAACATCACAATGCGAGAGAGGAACGTAACATGAGGTCAGCTCACTATCGTCGCACTCCCATGCTAGCTTTCGCTGCGGTCGCGCTTGCGGTCTTCGCGCAGCCCGCCGCCGCTCAGCAATCTTACAAGATCGGCGCCATGCTTGATGTCACCGGCGGCGCATCCTTCCTGGGCAAGCCGGAACACAACGCGGTCATTCTTGCGGTGGAAGAAGCCAATCAGGCTGGCGGCATCCGCGGCAACAAGGTCGAACTGGTTTTTGAAGACAGTAAGAGCACCGAAACCGACACGGTGCTGGCCGCGCGCAAGCTGATCAATCAGGCAAAGGTCCTTGCGATCGTCGGGCCAAGCCGGACCGGCGGCGCGATGGCCGCCATTCCAGTTGTCACCGAGGCTGAGGTCGCATTGCTATGCCCGGTGTCCGGCGTTGGGGTGATCGAGCCGGTTGCGGAGCGCAAATGGGTGTTCCGTCCGGGGCAGGGTGGCGACCTCTCAGTGGCTAAAGTGCTTGATTACGCGCGCCGCGCCGGATGGAAGAAGCTGGGCATTCTCTATTCTGCCGATGCCTATGGTGAGGATGGGCGCGATAACATGCGAAAGCTTGCCAAGGGTGCTGGCGTTTCCCTCGATCGCGAGGAATCGTTTCCGGCCAATTCGACGGATCTGAAGCCACAGCTTGCCAAGCTGAAATCGGCTGGCGTCGATGCGATCTTCATGCATGGCCTCGGTGCGCCTTCGGCCATCGTCTACAAAAATGCGCGCGAACTTGAACTGGCCACTCCGATCATCTCCGGGCATGGCCAAGCCAACAGCGCATTCCGGAATGCCGTTGGTGACGCGGTGATCGGGCAGCCGATTGTCGGTGCGCCTGTTCTGGTGTGGAGCGAGTTGCCGGGCTCGCACCCGCAGAAGAAGGTTTCTGAATCCTTCGTCACCAAATACAAGGCAAAGTTCGGGATCGCGCCGGACATGTTTGCGGGCGTCGCCTATGACTCCGCCAATATGGTCCTGCAGGCGATCCGGGAAACCAGCGGCGAGCGCGCCCAGATTCGCGATTGGCTCGAGAACAAGGTGAAGAATTATGTCGGCGTGACCGGGGTCTTCAACTTCACCGCTCAGGACCACGGTGGACTGAAGAGCGATGCGCTGGTGATGATGATCGCTGAGCAGGACGGCTGGCGTCTCGCCGATTACGAG
>NZ_APJI01000028.1 GCF_000497575.1 Afipia sp. OHSU_II-C1 | reverse complement strand
CATACATTCCCCAAGTGGCATGCCGTCTGACGTGAGTTTCGCCTGAATCCGACCGCAGGACAATCATTTTCCGTCCCGAGCGGCGTCGTCGGGCGCGCAAGGCGCTGAGACAGGGCAGATCGGCCCGCGAAGCCGCCGTGTTGTGCCCTGGTGGCGGTGTTTTTCAGCGCAGCGGACAGACCCATCCTGCCGTTTTCGTTCAGTTTGGGCGTGGATGGCGGTCATGCGCATAGCGGAGGCGCTCGCAATCGGCGGATGGCGGCGAGGATGGCGCGGACCATCGGACCGGTGACGGCCACCTCGGCCAGCTGGAAGGTGATGGCGCGGGCATGGCGGACGACACGTGCCCCGATCTTGATCAGCTTCAGTTGCAGGCTGGTCAACGACCAGTCGGCCATCGTCTCGGGCAACTCGATGCAGCGCAAGAAGATGGCCAGGTTGTAGGCCAGCGCATGCAGTTGCAGTCGCACCTCATTGTCGCGGAACTTCCGGCATGACAGCCGCGTCCAGTGGAAGGCATATTTACCTTCCTTGATGTGCTGCTCGGCGGTGCCGCGCTGGTTATAGAACCGCACCACCCAGTCGGGCTCCATCGGCAGGTTGGTGACGATGAAGCCGACACGCGGGAACAGTTCGCCCGGATGCCATTCGATCTTGGCGATCACCCGGCGTTCCTTGTCCCAGGATGCCGCCTGATACTCGAAGTCTTCGTAGAAGCGCTTGACCTTGGTCAGCGAAGGTCGCCCGACAGGGCGCGTCAGCCGATGCGCGATCTTCTCGCGCAGGACGTTGTTCGCAGGCAGCCGGATGGCGTAGAAGAATCGGGCTTCTTCCAGCCGCTCATAGATCGCGGGGATCGCGTAGGCGGCGTCAGCCCGGAAGAACCGGCCGCAAAGGTCGCGCTCCGCGTAGCGGGCGATGACGGGGTCGAGAACGTCCCGCCAGCCATCGGCGCTGTGGACGTTGCCATGGCGCAAGGCGCAGCGCTCCAGCATGCCGAACTGGTTGAACAAAAAGTTCGGGTGATAGCAGGTGCAGTCGAAATGCCCGTTCCAGGCCGCGCCCTCCTGATCGCCATGGGTGGGGCTGACCGAACTGTCCATGTCCAGAACGATGTACTTCAGCCCGTTACGGTCATGGAACCGGTCGATCCATTGGCCATTCAGGTCGGCCAGCGCGGCACGGTTCTCGGGCTGTGCCAGTGTCTCGGTCTCGAACCGTCCCATCTGCGAGGCCGAGGCCGCTTGCGCATCGACAGCCCTTCCACCCACGACCTGGCGCATCACCGGATCGAGGGCCAGGCGGTCGGCGTCGTTCACATCCTCGTATCCGGCCAGTCGCCCGAACACCGATTGCCGGAACAACCCGTCAAGCCGGTGGACCGTGTTCTTGCCGCGCCGGGTGTCGCGCAATGCTTTTGCCGCCAGATCGGACAGCCCGAGCGCGTCATCCAGCTCGCGCATCACCAGCAGGCCGCCGTCGGAACTGAGCTGCGCACCTCGGAACTCCACATGCACCCGGCGGTCGAACTCGACCCGATCTGCCCGCTTCGAACCCGCACCCTCTGGGTGATCCATCAAACGCGCCCCTCACGGCCATCAACACCATGATTTATATCGGAAATATTGAGATCCTGACAGCAAAATCAGCGATTTACTTGGGGAATGTGGG
>NZ_APJI01000027.1 GCF_000497575.1 Afipia sp. OHSU_II-C1 | reverse complement strand
AAATCAGCGATTTACTTGGGGAATGTGGGGTAAGGCCGCCTCAGTGGGCGGCCTCTTTCATTAAGCTGGCTCGCCGTCCTTGTTGAGCAACGGCAACGCGAGCGTTTCATCGTACCTCGGATGGACCCGATCTAGCTTCACTTCGAAATCTTCGTATTGGTCGCTGAGTTTCATAATCGTTGTTACCGAAGTTAGGTGCTCGCGCATCTTGGGATGCCCAATATCTTCCGTTAATCGCCGCGTGAACGGGTATTTCCGTCCTTTCCCATTTTCTCTTTTAGGGACTATCGCTCGCATCTCTTCCAACACACCCGGGGCCAACCTTGCCCAAACAATGTCATTGGTAAGATGGCCGAAATATTGGGGTTTTTTGCTACTGTCTCTCGGAAACTCTAGACCTCGCAAGCGAAACAGATTCTCATAAAACTCACTCGGGAAAAGCCGAATGTATGGCCGCAGTTCTTTGGCGATGAATTGCTCAAGAATCTCCGCAAGCGCATCGCGCGCTCTGTCTTTTTGATATCCAGTGGCCTCGTCGACCAGCGCGACGATACCGACCCGCATCAGACCGCGAGCTATCAATTCGCATTGTGCGGCGATGTGAAGTTGTCTCGGATGCAATGCGCCGTCGGCGCGGGCTTGAAGGACGGCCTCACAAATTCCTGGCAGAACCTCTGCGTCATAGCCGAGGGCGCGCCGCATACCGGCACCATGCACTTTGACCCGAAATGGAATTGGATTTCTTATCGCATTGAGCAAGTCATTGGAAATGTAGGAACTTAAGGCATTTCCTGTCGCAAAACGCTGGAGTCTATCGCCTTGACCGGAGGAGAACGATCCTGCACCTCCGCGCGCCATTCCTAGCGCAGCGATCATTCCTCGGTCCGTAAGAACGCGCTTCTCATTATCCAAAACGTAACAAGGCACCTCGAGCGCCCCGATCCGCAGCGGCCGGTCAGACGAGCCATAAATCGCATATGGCAAGTCGCCAGCCCAACGCGCTTTTGCCGCTGCCTGAGCGATCTCTTTACGTTGATCTCCAGAGAGCGAATTGGCCCTAGCGAGGCCGCCTTTGGCTTTCCCAGTGGGTTCACTATCCACAATTCCCTCCTATCAATGCTTGCATTATAGGTGGATTATGATTTTTTGCAAGCATATACTTGCATGTTCCCTCAGGCTGTGCATAATCGGGCCATGGTTACTCGGATACACACAAGCAAACGCCCCGCCAGCCTTTCGGCTGGCGGGGCGTTTTTGTGTGCGGAAGCGTGGCAGAGTGGCCTATCGCACCGAGCTTACCCCTCGGCGGACCTTTGGGCGTCCATACCCCTCGCAGGGTCCCGTGAGTTCGAATCTCACCGCTTCCACCATCAAACCAGTGGGGCCGTCGCCGTTGGCGCGGAAACGACCCCCGATTACCGCCCCGGGGATGAGCCCGACGCGACAACCGTTCTGGTCAATATACGCCTTGGCGGGCGTGTCTGCCAGAGTCGCCCGAGCCATCCCTTCAACCCGAAGGATGAGCTTCGTGAACGTACTTTCCCGCGAAAAGCAGATTGAAGTCATTGCCGCCCTCTGCGAAGGCGTCGGCATCCGCACCGCCTCGCGCCTGACCGGCGTGAACCGGGGCACCGTCGCCAGCTTGGCGCTCCGCGTTGGTCTTGGCTGCGTTGAACTTCACGACCGCATCATGGTCGGCGTCCGCACCAACCGGCTCGAATTGGACGAAACCTGGTCCTACGTTGGCAAGAAGCAAAAGAACACGAAGCCGCACGAAACGCAGAAGGGCGACCAGTACGTTTTCATCGGCATGGCCGCGAACCAGAAGGCTATTGTCTCCTACTGGATCGGCAAGCGCGACACCGCCAACATGGAAGCCTTTATCGGCGATCTGCGCGGGCGCGTGATCGGCCAGCCGGAAATCTCAACGGACGGCTTTCATCCCTACCGCCCGGCGATCCGCGACGCCTTTGGAGAGAACGCCTCCCATGGCGTGATCGTAAAGACCTATAGCGTAACCAACCTCGCGAAGGACGCAGCTACGCGCTACTCCCCCGCTGCCGTAGTAGCTGTAAGCCGTGACGTAGCCGCTGGCGCGCCGGAATACATTTCCACCAGCTACGTCGAGCGCCAGAACCTGTCGCTCCGCATGTCGTCGCGCCGGTTCACGCGCCTCACCAACGGCTTTTCAAAGAAGCTGGATAACCACTGCGCCGCCGTCGCCTTGTACGTCGCGCACTACAACCTCTGCCGCACCCATGAAGCTCTCCGCACGACGCCAGCGAAGGCCCTTGGTGTTGCGGACAAGGTTTGGACCATCGCACAGTTGGTGGATGCGGCACTGGCTGTTGCGCCAGCCCTGCCAAAGGAAACGCCGCCAGAGCGGCGGCGCGCATTCACGGTAATTCAAGGAGGAAAGCCATGATTTATTTGCGTTTTCGACCCGCAACACTATCTTGGAACCGGGAACTGTGTGGGAAATGATACACTTCGGTGTTGTTTAAACGCGCCCCTCAAATTACGAATCCTTAATAGGTTTCAATGCTTTACGCCGGGATAGTGAGTTAAAACATCTTGACAAATGACGAAATATCCCCCATATCCACATCTATCCACGCTGTCGGTTTACCGGCAGCCCCCGGCGGCCCTCGTGCCGCCGGTTCTATTTTAAGGGCAGCCGTCTATATCGACGGATTCAACCTTTACCACGCAATTGCTGACTTAGGCGCACCCCACTTAAAGTGGGTGAATTTGCATGCCCTATCCCAGCAAATAATCCGCAAAAATGAGCGCCTAGAGCGAGTGGTCTGGTGTACAGCCGTCAACACCAAAAACACTCAAAAAATGCTCCGCTGGCGCGAGTACAAGAAAGCGCAAGAGTCGGTCGGCGTGGTGACAATGGTGGGACATTTCACTGAAGAGCCGCGCCGCTGCCACGAGGGGCACAATTACTTCCACCCGACCGAAAAAGAAGGCGACGTAAATCTCGCCATCAGCGTCATTAGCGACGGCCACTTGGATGTTTACGATGTTGCATATGTCGTGTCGGCTGATTCGGATCAGGTGGCCACTGCGAAAATGTTGGCGGATCGCCTGCCAAAGAAACAGTTCATTTCGGTAGCCCCTCCGGGCCGAAGCCACAGCAAAGAAATCATCAGCAATAGCCACGGCACTCGCACGATCCGACGCGAGGTTATTGAAAATTGTCTGTTTGAAGGGCCTACAATTATCCAGAATGGCGAGTTGAAGGCAGCGCGCCCGGCTTTGTACGCTCCTCCACAGAACTGGAAGCCAGCGAACTTGTAGTGGCCTAGTTCGCTTTTGCCAGTGGCCTAATTCGGCCAGTACCGGAGGTCGGGTATGACCTGCACCCCTGATTGCCCTCGTTT
>NZ_APJI01000026.1 GCF_000497575.1 Afipia sp. OHSU_II-C1 | reverse complement strand
GCCCTGCTTATTCTGCAAATGCTGCTGCTACCGATTTATCTTGGTCTGTTGCTCGGAGAAGATGCCGCCGGTCTCGTGCAGTTCGGGCCGTTCGTCCATGCATTCGTGTGGTTGATTGCTGTTCCTCTCGTTCTCGCTGCCGTCGTGCAGTTATGGGCTGCGAGCAGCAACGCCATTACTCGGGTGTCAACGGTGTTGGGGATGCTGGCGGTGCCGGCGACAGCGCTTGTCCTGTTCGTGGTCACCGCCGCCGTGGTGCCGCGGCTTGGGTCGGCAATGAATGCTGTGTTGCACGTGCTTCCAATTTATGTAGCGTTCGCGGTTTCCGCGCCCTTGATCGGTTGGAGCATTGGGCGACTGTTCCGTCTCGATGCGCCGGCCGGTCGATCAGTTGCCTTCAGTGCTGCTACACGGAATTCGCTCGTGGTGCTACCAATTGCATTTGCAATACCCGGCGCAGTCCCGGTATTGCCTGCCGTCATTGTAGCGCAGACGCTTGTCGAGCTGGTCAGCGAACTACTCTATGTTCGCTTCATCGGGAAACTCGGTCCGGCCCAGTCATTGTCCGTCGCGGCCAAACTTGAACAGATGCGAACGGATAGTGGCAAACACAGACAGTCACGTACGCGGTCACACTGACATGCCTATAACTTGCCGTTCATCACTTATGAGTTCGGTGCGCGTTCGCTTGCTCATGTTCGTATGTAAATGGGGCTACCGGTTAACGATTCGGGCGCGAAACTGGCGGGAGCCACTAATACAGGAGGCCGCGCTACGTTCAGGCGAGCGAGTCCTGGAGGTGAGCGCGGAGGGGTGCAGCTTGTGCGAGGTGCTTGCACGTCAGTATCCCGCAGTACATTTTTCTGCCGTACAGCCTGCGGGATTAAACACGAGCGTCCGCAACGCCTTAAGCAATCTCGAGCTTTTGCACGGGAATCAGCACTGCATCAATTGCCGTGCTGCATCATTCGACAAGGTGATCTTATCGCTCGCGCTGCATCCTTTACGGCTGAGTGATAAGGTTGCCCTCCTCAAGGAAATGAGGCGAGTATTGCGGCACGGCGGTACACTGCACATTGCCGACTTCGACCAACCGCTGCACCCGCGAGAGATCCACGCACTTCGCGGCACCGGCTATTTGTTCGGCTCTGAGACCGCGAAGTCCCATCTCGACGGCAGTTGGTTGAACTTAATCAAGAAGACAGGGTTTGATGGTGTGCGTCGCGTGAACACCGTTTCCGAGATGGTCGGCCGCATCGCCATAATCTGCGCACGCCGCAACTGAGCCGTTGCGGTGCCGAATATTTTTAACTCTCTATTTGGTTTAAATTTTCGCCAGCATTCCGGAATCAGACTGATGCAATGGCTGAACCGGCGGCAGGCAACTTCGTGTAGGTCGGGGACCGACAGGACAGCTTCAGATGCGCAGCACAGGCTCGGCCGTTCGCATTTCCTCGTCCTCAATCTGAATCGTCACATGATCGATCTTGAATTTCTCCTCGAGAACGGCCTTTGCGTTCATCAGGATTGCCCGTGCGTCTTTCATGTCGGTGACAACCACGTGGCCGGTCAATGAATCCGTTCCGGATGTAATGGTCCAGACGTGCAAATCATGAATGGCGGTCACACCGGGAATTTCCAGCAATGCCTTTTCAAGTGAAGGCACATCAACTTCGACCGGAACCCCCTCCATCAGGATATGGACGGCTTGCTTCAACAGCGTCCAGGTTCGGGGCACGATAAACAGGCCGATGCCGGCGCCGATGATGGGATCGGCCAAGGTCCAGCCGGTGTACATGATGATCAGGGCGGCGGCGATCACCCCCAGCGAACCGAGCATATCGCTGAGCACCTCGAAATAGGCACCCTGGACGTTGAGGCTTTCCGAAGAACCAGCCGAAAGCAGCTTCATGCTGATGAGATTGACGACAAGGCCAACCGCCGCGACGGCAAGCATCGGTCCGCTGAGAATTTCGGGCGGCGACAGAAATCGTTTGTAAGCCTCATAAAGAATGTAAACCGTCAGGAGCAACAGCACCACGGCATTGGTCAATGCGGCGAGGATTTCAGTGCGCAGATAGCCATACGTCTTTTGTGGAGTTGTGGACTTCTGGGCGAAGTAAATCGCAAACAACGCCAGAGCTAGGCCGCCGGCGTCGGTTCCCATGTGCGCGGCGTCGGCGATCAGCGCAAGACTTCCGGTCCAAATCCCGCCGACGATTTCGGCGGTCATGTAAGTCAAGGTCAGCGCGAGCGCGATATAGAGAGGTTTCCGGTGTCGGCCAGCCGCCGATGGGATAGCTCCTCCGTGCGAATGACCTTCACCCATGTATGTGCCTCAAAGTGTCGCAATCGACTGACTGAACCACCGCTAGGGTAGTTTCGGGTGAAAATCAAACTCGAGAAGCTGATTTCAGGCACTTTGTGATAGTGTTCAGTAACGGAATTTGCTATTCGGACCATATGGAACATCGGGCCAGCCGGAATCTATTTGATCAACGAGCGCTGCGCATTCGCCCGGCGCTGGTGATGTTCCTGGCGTTCGTTTATCTTTTTGTTGGACTGGCCCATGCGACCGCGCATGTGAACGAAACGATCACAGGTTTCAAGGTCATTCCAACAACGATTGCGCTTGAAGCGAGTTTGGCAACGGACGGTCTCGACGACGGAAACTCCGAAAAATTGTCCGCCGGCGGTGAGTATTGTCAAGTCTATGCACCGATTTTAGTGCCGGTCCTGGCCCGGGTTGCTACTCCTTCGGCTCAGCTTATTGGGCCACGATTCAGGGAACCGACGCTCCTGGTCGAAGACCACCCCCGGCTCGACACGCCACCCCCCAAAAATCTGATCTGAACGTTGTCGTAGCGACGCGGCTCTCTCGCGTCGCCGTTTCTCCGTTTTCAGGTCAGTATTATGTCTTTCGTCCGAACGGCTTTGCGCGTGATTTGCGCATTGCTTATGATAACAATTCCCGCTGCAGCCACCGAACCGCGTCCCACGCGCTCCATTTCGCTGCCGCAGGCCCTGCAGCGGGCGCTGTCGGCTAATCCGCGCTTAACAGCCGCTGAACGCGATATCGGGATAGCAGGGGGGCTTCGCATTCAGGCTGGAGCGTTGCCTAATCCTGACGTTTCCTTTGAACTGGATAGTGCCCTTGGCTCGGGTCCCTACAAGGGAACGCGATCTGCCGAGACAACTTTACAGCTCAGCCAACTCGTCGAGCTTGGAGGGAAGCGCGAAGCTCGTCTTGCCGCCGGCGAAGCCGGCGTAGGAAGCGCGGTCTGGCAAAGGCGCGCGACGCGTCTCGAAGTCCTCTCGGAAACCGCGATCGCGTTCATCACGATTATCAGCGCCCAACGCCGGATCGAGATCTTCGACGAGCAGATTGCAAGCTTCGATACGCTCATTCCACTGCTTCAAAAACGCGTCCAGGAGGGCGCTTCGTCGCCAGCCGAGACCCTGCGGGCCCAGGTCGCGGCCGATCTGTTTCGAGTCGAACGCGAGCGGTCGAAAACGCTATTGGCGACAGCGCGGCGGGATCTGGCCATCCTGATGGGCGACAGCAGTCCGCGTTTCGGAACCGCGGTCGGGCGGCTTGCGAATATTGGCCAGCCACCTTCTTTTCAGGCGGTCGTCAACGCCATCGAAGCCAATCCCCAGCTCATGCGGTGGACTGCCGTCACTGCCCAGCGCAATGCCGAACTGCTCATCGCGCGCCTAAAAGCGATCCCTGACCCGCGCATTTCGGCGGGTTGGCGGCATTATCAGGACACCAACGACAACGCCGTGCGCTTGGGCGTCTCGATTCCGTTGCCGATCTTCGACCAAAACACCGGCAACATCATCGCGGCCCAGGAGTCGTTGGCAAAGACCAATGCCGAGCGCGCCATCAACAAGCTCGTCCTCATCAGCATCGCGGGCCGTGCCTACGACACGCTGACTGGAGCGCTTGCGGAACTCAAGCTGCTGCGGTCTTCGGTCATCCCGAAGGCGCGCAGCGCTTCTGAGACTATCCTGAGCGGCTACACGCAAGGCAGGTTCACCTTGCTCGAGCTGCTCGACGTCCGGGGCTCGGTTTTGCAGGCGCTCCTTCGCGAGCAGGAGGCCTTGCAGAATTTCCATATCGCCATCGCGACGATCGAAGGTCTCGTCGGTAACCCGTTTTCGCTAACCCGCGAGAGTTCAAGATGATCAAAGGACTAATTCGGTACTCGGTGTTTTTGCTAGTTGTCGGGACGCTTGCTTATGGCGGCTATCGGTTGCTGGCGCCGGCAACTCCCAAACCAGGCTCGACGGAAAAGGTGGAAAAGGAAGAACATTCCGAAGGGGTCGAAATGAGCGACGCCAAAGTGGCCGCAGCCGGTATCGAACTTGCCAAGGCATCACCCGGCGTCTTGCGCGATAGCCTGCTGTTGAACGGCGTTGTCCAGCCAAACCAGGAATCGCTGGTGCAGGTCACGCCGAGATTTCCCGGAATCGTGCGCGAAACCCGCAAGCGGGTCGGCGATCGCGTCCAAAAGGGCGATGTTCTTGCGATCGTCGAGAGCAACCAGAGCCTTACGCCTTATGAACTGAAGGCGTCTCTCGCGGGTACGGTGATCGATCGCCAGACCACACTGGGCGAATACGTTTCCGAGCAAAAGCCGGCGTTTGTTATCGCGGATCTGTCGACCGTCTGGGTGGATCTTTCTGTCTACCGCCGCGATCTGAACCGCGTCAGCGTCGGCGACCAGGTTTTTGTCGATCCGGCCGACGGTGGTCCGCCGATCGAAACGAAGATTGCCTATCTGGCTCCAATCGGAAGCAGCGACACCCAGAGCGCAATCGCGAGAGCCATCGTGCTAAATTTAGATCAACGGCTGCGTCCGGGCCTATTCATTACTGGTCGGCTGTCGTTGTCGGCGAAGAAGGTGAATGTCGCGGTGAAATCGTCCGCGCTGCAGACAGTGGAAAATCGAACCGTCGTGTTCGTCCGCAACGGCGACAAGTTTGAAGTCCGCGATGTCGAACTCGGCGGGCGCGACCCGGAAATCGTCGAAATAGCATTCGGCCTTGTGGAGGGCGACGTCTATGCCGCCCAGAACAGTTTTATCGTCAAGGCAGAGATGGCGAAAGGATCGGCTTCGCATGAACACTGATCGCGACATGATGCTGGTAACAGCGCTGATTAGGCCGCACATGGAAGGGCACGTGGTGCGCATGCTTCACGACCTGCCTGACTTTCCGGGTTTCACATTCACCGAAACCCGCGGTCAGGGGCGAGGACGAGGGCAAGGCGGTGCCTATGTCTCGTCTGAATTCGATCTCACATATCATAATTTTCTCGAACTCCGGCTGGTGTGCCGACCCGAACTGGCCGATGAGATTCGTGACCGCATCGCGTCTGCAGCCTGGACCGGAAGGAAGGGAGATGGCGTCGTGTTCATAACCCCCATCCATTCTTTCGCTCGCATCCGGGAAATCGGCAAACGTCCGGAGAAGTCCAATGATTGACGGTATCCTTTCGTTTTCCATCCGCCAGAGGTGGCTGGTGATGATCGGTGCTGTGCTCATGGCAGCGTTCGGAGCGTGGAATTTCACGCGCCTGCCGATCGATGCGGTGCCCGACATCACCAACGTTCAGGTTCAGATCAATACCAGCGCCCCGGGCTACTCACCGCTTGAGGTGGAACAGCGGATCACGTTTCCGATCGAAACCGGTATGGGCGGTCTTCCTAACCTGCTTAACACTCGGTCGCTTTCCCGATACGGGCTGAGCCAGGTAACCGTCGTCTTTAAAGACGGCACCGACATTTATTTCGCGCGACAACTCGTCAATGAGCGCATTCAGCAGGTCAAGGACAGCCTGCCCACGGGTGTCGAAACGGCGATGGGCCCGATTTCGACCGGTCTTGGAGAAATCTATCTGTATACGGTTGAGGCCAAGCCAGGAGCGCTCAAACCCAGCGGCGAGGAATTCACCCCGACGGATCTGCGGACAATTCAGGACTGGATCATCAAACCGCAACTGCGAAACACTTCGGGCGTAATCGAAGTCAACACCATCGGCGGCTTCGAGAAGCAGTTTCATGTGCTTCCTGATCCGGCGCAATTGATGGCCTACAAACTTAGCTTTCGCGACATCATGTCCGCGCTTGCTGCCAATAATGCCAATGTCGGCGCCGGATATATCGAGCGCAACGGCGAGCAATATCTGGTGCGCACGCCCGGACAAGTCGCCAACATCGAAGAGATCAAGCAGGTGGTCATCGGGTCGCGCAATGGCGTGCCAGTTCGTATTTCCGACGTTGCCGACGTGAAAGAGGGCAAGGATCTTCGAACCGGCGCGGCCACGCTGAACGGCAAAGAAATGGTGCTGGGCACCGCGATGCTTCTGATCGGCGAGAACAGTCGTACGGTTGCGCAGCGCGTTGCCGCGAAGCTCGAACAGATCGGCCGGTCGCTTCCGGAAGGCGTGACGGCCCGCGCGATCTACGACCGTACCCATCTCGTTGAAGCCACGATCGCAACCGTGGAAAAGAATCTCGTGGAAGGTGCGCTTCTCGTCATCGTCATTCTGTTTTTGATCCTCGGGAACTTCAAGGCGGCGATCGCAACGGCGTTCGTGATCCCGTTGTCCATGCTGTTCACCGTCACGGGAATGTTCGAAAACAAGGTCAGCGCCAACCTGATGAGCTTGGGTGCAATCGATTTCGGTATCATCATCGATGGCGCCGTCATCATCGTCGAAAACTGTCTGCGCTTGCTGGCGCATGAGCAGCAAAAATTGGGCCGCGTTCTCAAACGCGAAGAGCGTTTCGCGACGATTCTGGAGGGATCACGCGAAGTTATCCGTCCAAGCCTGTTCGGCACTCTCATCATCGCGGTCGTCTACCTGCCCGTCCTCACGCTGACCGGCGTCGAGGGCAAGATGTTCACGCCGATGGCTCTCACGGTGCTGATGGCGTTGCTTGGCGCCAGCATCCTGTCGATGACGTTCGTACCTGCCGCGGTCGCGCTGCTGGTAACTGGCCGAGTGTCGGAGAAAGAGAACTGGTTCATGCGCGGCTCGCGCCGCATCTATGTTCCCCTGTTATCGAAGTCAATCCAGCATCGCGGCATGATTGCGTTCCTGGCCGCGTTCCTGGTCATTATTAGCGGCTTCGCGGCGTCCAAAATGGGCGGCGAGTTCATCCCGAGCCTGGACGAGGGAGATGTCGCCCTGCAGGCGATTCGTATTCCAGGCACAAGCCTAACGCAGTCGCTCGAGATGCAACAAATGCTCGAGAAGCGCCTTCTCAAGATACCTGAGGTGAAGGAAACTTTCGCCCGTACTGGCGTTGCAGAAGTTGCAACCGATCCGATGCCGCCTTCGATCTCCGATGGCTACGTGATGCTCAAGCCGCGTGAACAGTGGCCGGATCCGAAGAAGCCAAAGAGTGAGGTCGTCACAGCCATCGAGAAAGCTGCCGAAGAAATCGCGGGCAGCAGCTACGAACTCTCGCAGCCGATTCAGTTGCGCTTCAATGAATTGATTTCGGGGGTTCGCAGCGATGTCGGCGTCAAGATCTTCGGCGACGATCTGGAGGTTCTGGCTCAAGTTGCTGCACAGGTTCAGGCTGTCATACAGAACGTCCAGGGCGCGGCCGATGTCAAGACCGAGCAGATTTCGGGGCTGCCGGTACTGACTGTCAAGCTCAATCGTGCGGCGTTGTCGCGCTACGGCATCAGCGTCGCGGACGTTCAAAATCTCGTCGAGATCGCTGTCGGCGGTAAGAGTGCTGGTCTGGTTTTCGAGGGCGATCGGCGCTTCGAACTGGTTGTGCGGCTTCCGGAGCGCTTGCGCACAAATTTGGAAGCGATCAGGTCGCTTCCGATACCGCTGCCTCCGCTCGACGGGCAGGCGAAGGCGATGACGACGCGCGCAGTTTGGGGAAATTCTCCGCTCGCCCAGATCAGATACGCCCCGTTGTCCGAACTTGCCCAGATCGATGTCGCGCCGGGCCCCAATCAGATCAGTCGCGAGGACGGCAAGCGCCGAATCGTTGTTTCCGCGAACGTGCGGGGACGGGACCTGGGATCGTTCGTTGCCGATGCGCAAAGCCAGATCGCCGAGAAAGTGAAGATTCCGGCAGGCTATTGGGTCGGGTGGGGCGGTCAGTTTGAGCAACTGGTCTCCGCAACGCAGCGATTGACCATCGTTGTGCCAATCGCGCTACTTCTGATCTTTCTGCTGCTCTTCATGAGCTTGGGTTCGATGCCTGACGCGCTCTTGGTGTTCAGCGGCGTTCCGCTCGCATTGACCGGCGGCATACTTGCGCTCTTGCTTAGGGGCATTCCTCTTTCGATCAGCGCAGGCATTGGATTTATCGCGCTGTCCGGTGTCGCCGTGCTTAACGGGCTGGTGATTATCACCTTCATCGAAAAGCTGCGCTCCGAAGGTCACGCGATCATAGATGCTGTCAGAGAGGGCGCATTGACGAGGCTGCGGCCCGTCCTCATGACGGCGCTTGTTGCGTCGCTCGGCTTCGTGCCGATGGCGGTTGCCACCGGCGCCGGAGCAGAAGTTCAAAGGCCGCTGGCGACCGTCGTAATCGGCGGAATTATTTCATCGACACTTCTCACGCTTCTTGTCCTGCCGGCGCTCTACGTTCTTTTCCGGCGTGAGAACGGCGAGAGGGGCGAAGGACCTCAACCCACAACCAATGGAGTTACAACATGAAATACATTGCAATCATTGTGCTGTCCCTCATCTGGTCGGTGCCGTCTTTCGCGCAACATTCCCATGGAAGCCAAAAGGGACCGAATGGCGGGCAGATGGAGGATGTCGCAGGAGTTGAAGCAGAACTGGTTACATCCGGAAGCACAATCATGATCAACGTCTTTGACGAAAGCAAAAAGCCGGTTTCCACAAAGGGCTTCACGGGCGCCGCTCTTATTGCCATGGGAGCGGGGCGCGAGACGGTCACACTTGCGCCATCGGGAGAGAACGCATTGAAGGGCGAGGCAAAGGCCCCGATTGCCGCGGGCGCGACGATCACGCTGACCATCAAGACAGCCGACGGAAAATCAGGCCAGGCGAAATTCAAGAAATAGGATGATTAAACGAGGATAGCGGTTCATGGCGATAAGGTCAGGCTTTCGTCCCATCGGCCCAGAGAATCCGGCGCATCGCACCATATGCTCCGCTCTCCCAAGCGTCTTTCGTTTGTGCTTCCCATGGACCGTGGGAATGTTTTTCCTGACAGCCGCTGGTTCATGGTCTGCAGTTCAGGCGCAATCTTCCCAAGCCAAGATTGTCGGGCTGGGCGCAACGACGTGTCAGCGTTTCAGCATTGATATTAGATCCAACCCTATCCTTCGTCGCGACTATCTGGCTTGGGCACAAGGCTTCATGAGTGGAATTCTGTCGAGCAGACCCAGCGGTGTCGATGAACAACTCGACCTCAATCCGGTCACGTTCGATCTCGTAAACCAGTTGCATTTCCTCGAAGATCACTGCGCTCAGAACTCGGCGATCAATTTTTCCGACGCCGTCGCGGCGTTATATAAAAGGCTGCGCAAAGAAGGCAAAACATGATCAGCCACACAACCAAAAGCCCGCCCATGGCCGGCACCCCACGCAGTTTGCGCCTCGGTGTCGAGGGGATGGACTGTGCCTCTTGCGCCACGAAGATCGAAAACGCCCTGCAACGGATGCCCGGTGTTGGCGACGTAACGGTCTCAGTACGTCGGGGCACGGTGACAGTTAGTCATGACGGTAAAGCGGAAAACGAAAAGATTCAAAACCAGATCTCGGATTTGGGCTATCGAATCACGCGCGTGGAAGAGCTTGCAGCCAAGCCCGCTGGTGATGAGACGGATGATGGAACGCTCCCGGCTTCTTACGACCAACTCCATTCGCACGTTGATGGGGCCGGTTCGAGCAACCAGGCTTGGTGGCGAACCCGCAAGGGGATGCTCACCATTGCGTGCGGCTTGGCCTTGGCCTCGGCTTTTCTACTGGGCAAATTCTTTCCTGCTACAGAGCGTTGGGCATTCCTTTTCGCCATGATGGTCGGGCTCGTTCCAATCGCGAAGCGCGCGCTATCTGCAGCGCGGGCTGGCACGCCATTCTCGATCGAAATGTTGATGTCAGTCGCCGCCGTGGGTGCGGTGATCATTGGAGCAACCGAAGAGGCCGCGACTGTTGTCTTCCTGTTCCTGATTGGCGAACTCTTGGAAGGCGTGGCCGCAAGTCGCGCCCGTGCCAGCATCCAGGACTTGACCAAGCTTGTTCCGAAAACGGCCCGGCTGGAAGAAAATGGGTTGGTTCGCGAGGTGCAGGCGGACAGTCTTTCGGTCGGAGCGATCATCCAAATCCGACCCGGCGATCGCATCCCGGCCGACGGCGTCATCCTTTCTGGAGAAAGCGGGATCGACGAAGCGCCGGTGACCGGCGAAAGCACACCGGTCCGAAAGGGACCTGGGGAAATCGTATTTGCCGGTACCGTCAACGGTGATGGCTTGCTGCGTGTGCGCGTCACGGCCGCAGCTTCCGACAATACGATCGCGCGTGTCGTCCGATTAGTCGAGGAAGCTCAAGAATCGAAGGCTCCGACAGAGCGCTTCATTGATCGCTTTTCCCGGTACTACACCCCCGGTGTGGTGGTTGTTGCGGCCTTGATCGCCGTCGTTCCGCCACTCCTGTTCGGCGGTGTCTGGAGTAACTGGATTTATAAGGGGCTTGCCATCCTCCTGATTGGCTGCCCATGCGCGCTGGTGATTTCGACGCCGGCCGCCATTGCCGCAAGCTTATCCGCAGGGGCAAGGCGGGGGCTCTTGATGAAGGGCGGCGCCGTACTCGAGCAGATCGGCAAGATCACCGTCGCGTGCTTTGACAAGACCGGGACATTGACCGCCGGTAAGCCCCAGGTCACGGACATCATCGGCTATGGACGCACCGAAACGGACGTATTGCGGTTTGCCGCCGCGCTCGAGTTGGGTTCGAGCCACCCCCTCGCCACAGCCATTCTAGCGAAAGCAACCGAGCGGGAGCTATCGTTGCCGCCGACGTCCGACGCCAACGCGATGGGCGGAGTAGGCGTTCGTGCTATGGTGGAGGGGGTTGAGGTGTTCGTCGGATCTCCGAAGGCCGCTGGTGAACGGGCTCCGATGACACCAGAGCAAAGGACGCAGATTTCTGCGCTCAATCATGAGGGAAAGACGGTTTCCATCGTTCTGGTCGGGCATGAAGTGGCTGGCGCAATCGCGATGCGCGACGAGGTCCGACCGGACGCAAGAGCAGGCCTGAAGGCACTGACCGAGATGGGCATCAAGACGGTCATGCTGACTGGAGATAATCGCAGAACGGCAAATGCAATCGGCGAGCGTCTTGGAATCGAGGTTCAGGCGGAATTGCTGCCTGAGGACAAGCAGAGGATCGTTGCTCAGTTTCAGAAAGCGGGCTGGTCAGTTGCGAAAATTGGAGACGGCATCAACGATGCCCCCGCGCTGGCCGCCGCAGATGTTGGCATCGCCATGGGCGGAGGCACCGACGTCGCGCTCGAGACCGCCGACGCCGCTGTGCTTCACGGTCGCGTCGCAGACGTCGCGGCGATGGTCGATCTGTCAAAGCGCACTATGATCAACATCAAGCAGAACATTGCTGTCGCACTTGGTTTGAAGGTCGTATTCCTCGTGACGACGGTCGTCGGTTTGACGGGTCTGTGGCCGGCCATTCTCGCGGATACTGGCGCTACGGTTCTGGTGACCATAAACGCCTTGCGCCTGTTGGCGCCGCCCAAACTTTAATGATGTGGAAGAACTGCAAGCAGTTTTGTTTCAACGGAAGGAAAGCAGATGGGTTTCGATCAGTATCACGAGCCGCCGGAAGAGCTTTCACAGGAAACTCGTACTTTCGCGCGGATGATCACATCTCTGATCGAGGAGGCGGAAGCCATCAGTTGGTACGAACAGAGAATCTCTGTCGAAAAGGACAAGAACGCCAAGGCGATTATGGCAAACGCGCAGAAGGAGGAGTTCAAACATTTCGGAATGAACCTCGAATTTCTTCTCCGAAAAAAGCCGGACTGGCGTGCGGAGCTACAAGGGATTCTGTTCACGAAGGGCGACATCGTCAAACTAGGCGAGAAGGCGGAGAAGAAAGTCGATTAGACAAACGCGGTGTCGGTCTTGGGATATCATGAACGGAGGAAAGTTTTTAGAGCCGGCATAATCTCTTTCGGAGATGTGGCGATCTCCTGCACAGTCCGGAGTCTCAGTTCCACTGGAGCCTTGTTGGAAATTAGGGGCCCAGCAGCAGTTCCGAAGAAATTTACTCTTGTAATTGCCGCAGACGAGTTTCGGCGAGCTTGTCGAGTTATTTGGATGACGGAAAAGAGGCTCGGCGTGGTGTTCGAACTGATCTGACTTAGGGGGCCGATTCTGCTAGACTGTAGGAGGATGCAATGCTGCATTTATTCATCGTACTCATGGTGTGTCTGACCGTAACCGGAGCAAATGCGCGCGCGGCAGGAATGGCACAGGGCAAATTCTCCCCGCTCTCAGATGAACGCCTGCAACAGCTGCCGCCAGCGATTCACAAGGCGTTCAAAGCGGCGCAGCGTCTCTGCATGGACGACGCGATAGATGTTCGAACGGGATATCTGCGATACATTATAGGCCCGAGGGGCGAAGAGTTCATCGCAATTCACTTCGATCAGTTCAGGTGCTCCAATAGCCAAGCGCTATGCTCGCCGAAAGGCTGCCTTCATCGTGTTTTCATTTCCAGAGCAGGCGCGCTTCGCGAGGTATGGCGAGGGAACGTCTTCGAGATCGATATGTCGATCGACTCAGGTGTGCCGTCGATCGACGTCAATTGCAGCCGAGACGGGTTGTTTTGCCGCCATAAGATGCAATGGGATGGCAAGCGGTTTCGCTGAGGTTTCCAGATGCAAACAGGCGCCAGCAATGGCGGAACATCTACTGCGCATCGCGCCTCTCAAACCGCTTAGCCGGCAGAGTAGGCGGACTTGGCGCAATTTTTTCGGGGCAGGCGCGCATGTGAAGCGAGTAACGTCCCCATCGACCAATGCGGATCGATGGTTTTCTTTTGCGCAATGATCCGGATCAGTTCGAAGAATTCCAGATGGTTATGACGGTAGTCACGTGACATGGGATGTTGAAACGAGAAGCGGGCCGGTAGCGAATATAAAGCCGCCAGCACTCCGAAGACCCGGGCAAGCCACGGCAGCAAGCCAGGTAAAGCGATTTGTATTTGTCCGACTGAAGGACTCGAATATCTTAGGTCTTCAGGTAGAAGCGGTGGGCGCAGAAAAAGTGCGCCCCATGACCATCAAGCTCCCAGACCAAGCGATCCGGGAGCGAAAGCCTCCTTGATCAAGTAAGATCAAAGATGCATGGCCCGCAACCGCAGCGCGTTGCCGACAACACTCACGGATGACAGAGCCATGGCCGCTGCGGCGATAATCGGTGAGAGCAACAATCCGAAGGTCGGATAAAGGATCCCCGCAGCGACCGGGATTCCTGCTGCGTTGTAAATGAAAGCGAAGAATAGATTTTGCCGGATATTGCGCATTGTCGCTTGAGAGAGGCGGCGAGCGCGGACAATTCCGCCCAGATCGCCTTTCAAGAGCGTCACGCCTGCACTTTCCATAGCGACGTCCGTGCCCGTGCCCATCGCAATTCCAACTTCTGCCGCAGCGAGGGCAGGGGCATCGTTTACTCCGTCGCCGGCCATTGCGACGATGCGTCCGGCCTTCTGCAGCTTGATTACAACCGCGCTCTTTTGATCTGGAAGCACCTCTGCCTCCACGTCGGCAATGCCAAGCTGCTTTGCGACCGCGTTGGCCGTGGTCCGGTTGTCGCCAGTCAGCATAATGACCTGGATGCCTTCCGCTGCAAGCGCCTTCAATGCATTCGGCGTCGATTCCTTTACCGGATCGGCAATGGCAAAAATTCCCGCCAGCTTACCCTCGACAGCAATATTTATGACGGTTGCTCCCTCTCCGCGCAGCCGTTCGGCTTCTGAGTCCAATGCCTGTGTTTCGATACCGACTGAATTCAAATAGGCGGCGTTTCCAAGAAACACGACTTTGCCTTCCACTTTGCCGGTGACGCCTTTGCCCGTCGGCGAGTTGAAATCCTCCACGTTGCTTAAACTGAGATTCCGCTCCTTGGCAGCACGTACGATGGCGTCCGCGAGAGGATGCTCGCTCGACCGTTCGACGTTGGCCGCCAGTTGCAGAATGTCAGACTCCTCAAATCCGGCGGCAGGGGCGATAAAAATGACCTTCGGTTTACCTTCAGTCAGCGTTCCTGTTTTGTCGATTACCAGCGTGTCGACCTTCTCCATGCGCTCCAGCGCTTCGGCGTTCTTGATCAATACGCCCGCCTGGGCGCCGCGGCCAACGCCGACCATGATCGACATCGGCGTGGCAAGTCCCAGCGCACAAGGACACGCGATGATGAGGACGCTGACCGCCGCGACAAGGCCGAATGCAAGGCGCGGTTCGGGCCCAAAAAGCGCCCAGGCGCCGAAGGCGACAAGTGCCACGACAATGACCGCCGGCACGAACCAGCTGGCCACTTGGTCGGCAAGGCGCTGGATCGGCGCACGCGAACGCTGTGCTTGCGCGACCATCTGCACGATTTGGGATAGCAGCGTGTCTCGCCCGACCTTCTCAGCCTGCATCACGAAGCTGCCAGATTGATTGAGCGTGCCTGCGATCACCTTGGCCCCGGGCCCTTTGGTGACGGGCATAGACTCCCCGGTAACAAGGGATTCGTCCAACGACGAACGTCCTTTTACAATGACACCATCCACCGGCACCTTCTCTCCCGGCCGAACGCGCAGTTTGTCACCCACGTTCAGGCTGTCGAGCGGAACCTCGTGGTCCGCACCGCTCTCGTCCACCTGGCGCGCAATCTTCGGCGCTAGATCGAGGAGCGCTTTGATGGCCCCGGACGTCGCCTCGCGGGCACGCAGCTCTAGGACCTGTCCGAGCAGAACGAGCACGGTAATGACGGCGGCGGCCTCGAAGTAAACGGCAACGGCTCCGTCTTGACCGCGGAAGGTCGGCGGGAAGATGCCGGGTGCGAGGGTTGCAACGACACTGTAGGTGTAGGCGACGCCAACGCCCATCGCAATCAGGGTGAACATGTTCAGATTTCGGGTGACGAGCGATTGCCAGCCGCGCACGAAGAACGGCCAACCTGCCCAAAGGACCACTGGCGTCGCAAAGGCAAGCTGGATCCAGTTTGACAACGTCTGGTCGATCCAGCGATGGCTTCCGATCAGATGGCCGCCCATTTCCAAGACGATGACCGGCAAAGCCAGCCCCAGCCCCACCCAAAAGCGTCGGCTCATGTCCGCGAGTTCGGGATTGGGTGCAGCATCCAAAGTGACCAGTTCAGGCTCGAGCGCCATGCCACAGATCGGGCAGCTCCCGGGTCCGACCTGGCGGATCTCTGGATGCATAGGGCAGGTATAGATCGTACCTTCCGGAACGTGGGGTTGCTGAGGTTGCGTCTTGTGGAGGTACTGCTCCGGCGAGGCCGCGAACTTCGTCCGGCAGGTTGTCGAACAAAAATGGTAGGTCTGGCCGTGGTGCTCGAACCGATGCTTACTGGTCGCGGGATCGACGGTCATCGTGCAAACGGGGTCGATGACCGTCGTCGTATTCCTGCCAGGATCGTGATGGTGATGACCCCCATGATCATGTTTGGAATGACCATGGCTTCCGCCACAGCACCCGGTCTTCACAGCTTCTCGTGAAGCTTTAGTGGTCTTCGACGAGCAGCACCCAGAACCACTTGAGCCGCCTTCTGAATTTTCATTTTTCGACGCGGTCATCTAAGTCTCCATCATCACTTGCAACCCATACCATGTAGGGGTATATGGGCCATATGCGAAAAGACATCAAGATATCTTGTCAAAAGCGTCTCAACCGGATTGAGGGGCAAGTACGTGGCTTGTCTAAAATGGTGGACGAAGATCGCTATTGCATCGACATTATAACGCAGATTTCCGCGGTTCGTGCCGCCCTTCGTCGAGTCGAAGAGGAAGTGCTGAAGGACCATGTCGCCCATTGCGTGGAACACGCGATCACGAGTGGCGATAAGGGCGATCAACGCAAAAAGATTGCGGAACTGATGACAGTCATTGGACGGGTGGACAGGTGAACGGATGCGCAATGGAACCGTTTTGTATGTCAGGTAGGTTCAGGCTTGGCGAAGAGAGCATTTCCGCGTAAGGTTCAAGACATCACTAGTGTGATTTCGACCTTAAAGTAGATAGGCCAAAATGTTGACGCGCCTAACCAGACCGAAGCGATTGAGGGCAGGGTGGTTGATCGCCCTGGTCTATATGCTTTGTGTCCTGGCGCCGGGCGTTTCCTTTGCGTTCGCCGACGGCTCGCGTGCGGCGCCTTGCCTTACCGACGAGAATCACGGTCTGGGCATTGTTCACGTGCATGAATATAGCACTTCGCAGCACGTTCATAAGGACGGTCACGTACACGAACATCCGGACGGCAACGCCGATTTCGACAAATTGAACAGCCCTGACAGTATGACATCAGTCGCTGACGAAACGTCGGATCCTGCAACTGCTCATCACAAGGCCTCGGGTGGACAATGCTGCGGGATGGTCTGCCTGAGCGCGCTGCCGACCACAGTCATCGACATTGTCAAATCTTCAACGCCGACGTCTGTCTGCGAGTCCGAGAGCTACCGGAACGTCGTCGATAACGCTCCCCCTCGGCATTACCGCCCCCCCATTTCCTGAACTGACGGAATGACGTGGTGCCGCGCCCGTTAAGGGCATGCGTACCTGTGGTTCATCGGCAGTTCAGGAAAAAATCATGCTTGCGCAGTTTGGGGCGAACTTCGCCGCCGTTCATTCGGTGGCGGGAAAAATATTCAGATTCAGATTTCGGATCCTTGCTGGGCTGGCCGTTGCGATCGTCACGCTGGGAGGGTGCATGCCGATCACGGCGCCGCTCGTCGGCGCTGATCCCGCCGACCCGGGCGCGAAGGTCGCCGGTGTCGGTTACCGATCGACGGTGGCTCCTTACACAAGTCTTCGTCCGACAGCTCCGTCTTCATGGCGCGAGCAGAACGACCGCGTCGCCCCTCAGCCGAAATCCGGTCAATAGGAGCGCGCTATGAACCGAGCGATCCATATCAACGCGAACCACACTTTCGAAGTTACGTATCGGCCGAAACCAACGCACGTCGCGATCCTCCTGTCCGCCTTGCTGCTTTCCGGATGCGCATCATTCTCCCCAGATGGCGGGATGACCGTCGTTGCCAATGTGGCCGGCGAGACAATCAAGAAGGACGTAATGTCCATTCGCAGCACAGATGACGCAGAATGGGCGAACGGCGCCGTCCAAAGTCTTCTTCGTCGAGGCCTGACGGTGGATACTGCCGTTCAGATCGCGCTCCTCAACAATCGGGGCTTGCAGGCGGCGTACAATGAACTGGCGTTGGCCGAGGCCGACCTCGTCCAAGAAAGCCTGCCACCCAATCCGACGTTCTCGATTAGTCGCATCGCAGGTGGCGGCGCGGTCGAGATCGAGCGTCAGGTCGCCGCCGATATTCTGGCGCTGGCCACGTTGCCGTTTCGGTCGGAGATTGCGCGGCAACACTTCAAGCAGGCACAGCTGAGAGCTGCAGAAGGCACCCTACGCCTCGCAGCCGACGTCAGGCGCACATATTACCGCGCCGTCGCCGCCAACGAATTGGTTACACTTCTGACGGATGCCAAATCGACTGCGGAATCCACGGCTCAGCTCGCTTTGAAGCTCGGGCAAACCGGCTCGCTGAACAAGCTCGATCAGGCCCGTGAACAGGTCTTTTATGCAGAAGTAACGGCCGATCTCGCCACCCTTCGTCAGGACGCCACCAGTTCGCGCGAGCGCTTGATCCGCCTCCTTGGATTGTGGGACGGCGATTTAGGGTTCCGGCTACCGCAGAGATTACCGATGCTGCCACGCCGGCCGCTATCGTTGCCGGGCATCGAGGTTGATGCGGTTGAACATCGTGTCGATCTTCAGATCGCTCGCATTGAACTGGTTGCTCTCGCGAAGTCCCTCAATCTCACCGAAGCCACCCGCTTCGTCACGCTTGTCGACGTTGCGGGGATCGACAAAAAAACTCGAGATTCCGGGAGCCCGCCGCTTCGAGAGCGTGGCTTCGACATCCAGTTCCAGATTCCGATTTTCGATGGCGGCGAGGTCCGCGTCCGGCAGGCGATCGAGACCTACAATCTGGCGTTTAATCGGTTAACCGAAAAGGCGATCAACGTCCGTTCTGAAGCGCGCGATGCGTTTCGGGTCTACCGCTCCACCTACGACATCGCAGGTCACTATCAGCGTGAGGTCTTGCCACTTCGCCAGATCATCACCCAAGAAATGCAACTGCGGTTCAGCAGCATGCAAATCGACGTGTTCGCATTGTTGGTGGAAGCGCGGCAGCGGATCGCGGCATTGCGTGCTGCGATCGAAGCCAAGCGCGACTTCTGGCTCGCGCAGTCCGAACTGAAGACCGCAGTAAATGGCGGCGGTCGCGCCGATAGCCAACCCGAAACCAGATCGTCGCCGACCGCGCAGGCGTCCGGCGGGGGAGGGCACTGAAATGGAGAAACCAATGTTGTCCCGACGAAACTTTCTCGGCACCGCCACGGCGCTTGCAAGCGCGACAGCGATTAGCGGCCGCGTCCAGGCAGCCAGCATCCCGGAAGCACCGATCATGGAGAAGGCGACGATGCAGCCGCCGCTGCGCCCGTCGAGCGGACCCGACTACAATCCGGTCGTTACGCTGAACGGCTGGACGCTGCCCTGGCGGATGAACGGCGACTGGAAAGAGTTTCATCTCGTTGCAGAGCCCGTCGAGCGCGAATTTGCAGAAGGCATGAAGGCCTATCTCTGGGGCTACAACGGTCAGTCCCCTGGCCCAACGATTGAAGCGGTGGAAGGCGACAAGCTCCGTATCTTCGTCACCAACAAACTGCCTGAACATACGACAGTGCATTGGCATGGGGTGCTCTTGCCTAGCGGCATGGATGGCGTCGGTGGTCTCAGCCAGCCGCATATCCCACCTGGAAAAACCTTTGTTTATGAATTCGAGATGAAACACAGCGGTACGTTCATGTACCACCCGCACTCCGACGAAATGGTGCAGATGGCGATGGGCATGATGGGCATGATCGTGGTGCATCCACGCGACGCAACCTTCCGTCCCGTCGACCGCGATTTCGTTTTCATCATGAGCACGTATCTCATCGACCCGGGTACGTATCTGCCAAAGGTCACTGAGATGACCGATTTTAACATGTGGACATGGAACAGCCGCGTGTTTCCCGGAATCGACCCATTGGCCGTTCGTTTGGATGATCGCGTGCGCGTCCGCATCGGCAACCTCACCATGACAAATCACCCGATTCATCTTCATGGCCACAAATTTGCAGTGAGTTGCACCGATGGGGGATGGGTCCCTGAAAGTGCGCAGTGGCCGGAAACGACGACCGACGTTCCTGTCGGAGCGATTCGCGCGTTCGATTTTCTTGCCGACAACCCGGGCGATTGGGCGTTTCACTGTCACAAGTCGCATCACACCATGAATGCGATGGGCCACGACGTGAAGAACCTGATCGGCGTCTCAAGGAAGGACCTCGCGAAGGCGGTTGGAAAACTCGCGCCAGACGCCATGGTGATGGGATCGACAGGAATGGCGATGGGCGACATGGAAATGCCGGCACCCGACAACACATTACCAATGATGACCGGCACCGGCCAGTTTGGCCCGATCGAAATGGGCGGCATGTTTACCGTGATGAAGATCCGCGATGGCCTCGCGCGAGACGATTACAAGGATCCCGGTCCCTACAAGCATCCTGACGGCACCGTCGCGCACCAGGTCGACGTTCCAAATACTCAGGCGCCTCGCTCAACGAGCCCAAAGGAATCAAGCAAACCAAGCGACATGAAAGGCATGAAAGGAATGTAGATGAGACCTGAAATTCAAATAGATGCGAAGAAAGTCAGCAAGACAGTAGAAGGAGTTTGGAGATGAAATATCTGCACAAAACCTGCATCGCAATTATCGGCGCGGTGCTCATCTCCCCGTCCGCTTGGGCCGGGGCGGGTTCTTCGGGCCATAGCCACGACGAAACATTCTCGGCAGGTGAGCCGGGTGATCCTAAAAAGGCCGCGCGGATTATTCAGGTCACTATGGGTGAGATGGACGGCAAGATGATGTTCATGCCGAGCAAGGTGGAGGTCAAAAAGGGGGAACAGGTTAAGTTCATGCTGCGCAACAACGGCGAACTCGACCATGAATTCATCCTCGCGACGACGGCCGACAATCTGAAGCATGGCGAGGCCATGAAGAAGAATCCCGACATGGAGCACGAAGACCCGAACGGGAAGCGACTTGCTCCCAAGAAGACCAACGAGATCGTCTGGAAATTCACCAAGGCCGGCGAGTTCGAATACGGATGCCTGATCCCCGGTCATCGGGAAGCCGGAATGGTCGGCACGATATTAGTCAAGTAACCCGAACCGGAATCAACTGACGAAAGGAATTGAATATGAAGACCAACAAAATCGCAACCGCAACTCTCGCGCTTTCCCTTGCTCTGTCGTCCGCTGTCGCACTCGCCCAAGCGGCGATGGCGAGCGGCGAGGTCAAGAAGATCGATGAGGCGGCTGGAAAAATAACATTGAAGCATGGTCCCATCAAAAGTCTTGATATGGAAGAGGAGAGCATGACGATGGTTTTTCGCGTGAAGGAACCGGCGATGCTCAAATCCGTCAAGGTCGGCGACAAAGTGCAGTTCGAAGCCGAACGGGCGACGGCCGGAATCACGATCACGAAGATGCAAAAGGGAAAGTGACGACTCTTCGGCGCGGCGGTTCCTAGGCCGCCGCGCCGAATTGGGTGAAAGCTCTGCAAGGGAGCGACCCTTGAGCTGATCCGACGTCGCGGCGGCAGTCCGACCATCGAATACGATCGCTGGATCGACTGCTCTAAACAAGGTGGAGTTACCGATGACGAGTGCGGGTGGGAGCGGCGGTACCAGAACAGTTATGGAAAAAGCCTTCGCGCAAAGACGGTTTCCGATCAGGCGAGCGACCAGTGGTGACATTCGCCAGATCGCGAAGTTGGCCAACATGGCGGGTGGAGATACGCTTTCGTTTATCTTGCAGGGTATCGATCCCGCGATGAAAGCAGTTCGAACCTACCGCGAGATGGTTGCTGCGCCGACCGGAGTGTATTCGTACCGAAATTGCCTGGTCGTTGTTTCGCGTGGGGTAATTGTTGGTCTGGCGAACGCATTTCCTGCCCGGCTCATCGAAAGTGAGACCGCAGACGCAACATTGACCGCGCGTGAAGAGTTGCTCCGGCCGCGCACGGAACTCAACGATCCCACCAGCTTCCTGCTGAACAATATCGCGGTCGTGCGCAGCCACCGCAGACTAGGCGTGGGTGCCGCACTGCTGGCCGCGGTCGTCGATGAGGCCAAGCAGCGTTCGTTTCCGTCCGTGACCTTGCATGTTTGGGCCGATAACGCCGGAGCGATCGCGTTCTATCTCGCCGCTGGCTTCAACGAGGTCCGTCACGCGAAAATCCCCTGGCATCCCGACCTGCCGCACACGGGCGGAAGTCTTCTCATGATGCTGCCGGTCGGAATTGAAAGGGACGAATCGGAGAGGCGGCGGCTTGCGACCGCATCTCAAGACTCGGCGGATGAACGAGCATCGACTTCAGCTTGAGGACATCATGATTGCTCTCCCATACGACTATTTTCTGATCGCATGGTTCGTCATTGCGGCCGCTTCCACGGCCTACGTCGCTTTCGACCAGTTCAATGGGAATCCCGAACCGACCGTGATGAAGTGGGGTTTCATCCTTGTGACCCTGTACATGGGTCCGTTCGGACTTCTCCTGTACGTACTCGCTGATAAGGAGCCGCGGCCCGGAGAACATGAGCAGTTCACGTCTCCGCTTTGGAAGCAGGGCATCGGAAGCACCATTCATTGCGTCGCTGGTGACGCCACCGGCATTATTCTCGCAGCGACCGTGACCGCACTGCTCGGTCTGCCGATGTGGATCGACCTGATCGTCGAGTATGTCGCGGGCTTCTCGTTTGGTCTCTTCATCTTTCAAGCATTGTTTATGAAGAAGATGATGGGCGGTACGTATTGGGAAAATGTTCGGAAGAGTTTCATGCCGGAGTTCATCAGCATGAACGCCATGATGGCAGGCATGGCCCCGACCATGAGTCTGCTAATGATGGGCCGCGACATGCGCGCGATGGATCCGCTCGAGCTGATTTTCTGGGGCGTGATGTCGCTCGGCGTAATGGTCGGCTTCACGACAGCCTATCCGTTCAACGTCTGGATGGTGAAGAAGAAGATCAAGCACGGGTTGATGACCGAGCGCTCGGATAGGGAAGCTGGCGAGAAGAGCTCAATGTCCGGAATGAAGTCCGAGATGGCTAAAATGTCGGCTGCGGATATAAGCCACATGAAGGGACACGAAGACCATCCGCAGAAACAAACGGCCGCGAACGGCCGCAAATCTTACGGCGGTCATCAAATGACGAGCGACGCGACAACGCCACAGTTAGCTGCGCTCGCCGGCGTGACGACATTCCTCCTGATTTCCGGAATGGTGCTCCCAGGTTTCAAGGTCAATCTAGGTCTGAGCGTACGCGACGTCGGCGGCGCCATTATGCCGCCGGGCATGATTATGACGTTCGACACGCCCGGCGAAGCCATGAAAGACATGGCGGCGGTCAATCCCCGGCAAGTGGTCTATAAGGCGCCTGCCGAAGCCCGAGGGGACAACGTTCTTGAGCCGCGCATCGAAAACGGGGTGAAGGTCTTCGATATCGAAGCTTCGATCATACGCTGGAATATTCTTCCGGATGTCTCCGTAGAGGCCTATGCCTACAATCGCCAGGTGCCGGGCCCGCGGATTCAATTGACCGAAGGCGATCACGTCCGGATCAAATTCCGCAACAACCTTCCGGAATCCACGACTGTGCACTGGCACGGTCTGATCGTACCAAACGAGATGGACGGCCCGGCCAAGATAGCCCAGCCGCCCGTGGCGCCGGGCGGGCAATACACCTACGAGTTCACCGTGAGCCAAAGCGGAACCTACTTTTATCACAGCCACGACCACCCCGATCGTCAACAAGGCCTAGGCCTTTACGGCGCGTTGCTGATTGCGCCGAAGGACAGTGCCGCCGATGTAAAAGCCGATCTCGAATACACTATCCAGCTCCAGGAATGGCTCAAGCGCGAATGGCTCACCTATCCCGCGATGCTGATGGAGGGTGGCCTTCCGAACTATTTTACAATCAACGGGAAGTCGTATCCGGAGACAGACACCGTCTTCATGAAGGTTGGGCAAACCATCAAGATTCGCTTCATCGGCACCAACAACAACTTCGTTCACCCTATGCATGTTCATGGCGGGCCTTTCCAGGTAGTGGCCCGCGACGGAGAGACGTTGGCAGAAAACCAGCGGTTTTTTGCCGATACGGTGAACGTCGGACCAGGACAGCGATACGACGTGGTTTGGACAGCGCGCAAACCCGGGAAATGGCTGGTGCACTGTCATATCCCGCATCACACCACCAACAACAATGTCGAGCAGAAAGGAGCGGGCGGCCTGACACTAGTTCTCAACGTGCAATAAGGGGCAGCCATCAAACCCAGGAGAGCTCAATGAATCAAATGAGCAAAGAAATGCAAAGCTGCATCGATGAATGTCTGCGCTGCTACCAAGTATGTCTAGGAACAGCCATGACCCATTGCCTGGAGACTGGGGGCAAACACGTCGAACCCCAGCGCTTCAGGCTTATGATGGCCTGCGCCGAAATCTGCCGCACGGCCGCGCATTTCATGTTGCTGAATACGCCTCACCACAAGCACGTCTGCGGCGAGTGCGCGGAAATTTGCACCGAGTGTGCGAAGGACTGCGAACGCATCGGCGGCATGGACGATTGCGTCAAGGCCTGCAAGCAGTGCGCGGAAAGCTGCCGCGCCATGGCAGGCTAGATGAGCTGACAATCGGTCAGGCGCAAGATCGATGTCTAGCGCCTGATCGGGCTATCGTTCGAGGCGAAGTGCCTTTCCCCGGTCGAATCGTCACCAACGTAAACGTCCCCGCCTTTCTGAAACCGTCGCCAAGAGTTTTCATGACAATTCGTGCTTTCCTTCCTGCCAATGGCCGTGATCTCCGCCTCGATCTTTTCCGCGGCCTTGCGAACTGGGCAATCTTTCTCGATCATGTCCCGAATAACGCGGTCGCGTGGCTCACGACCAGAAATTATGGCTTCAGCGACGCAGCGGATATCTTCGTCTTCATTTCCGGCTATACGGCCGCGTTTGTCTACGCCAAGAGCATGCTCGTCCAAGGCTTCGTTGCAGGAACCGCTCGACTATTAAAACGCGTTTGGCAATTATATATCGCGCATGTGCTGCTGTTCGTTTTCTATATCGCGGCAATCGGCTGGGTCGTGGAAGCCTACAATCATTCTCACCTCGTGGATGAATTCAACGTTGCAGGGTTGATCGACCGTCCGATGCTGACCTTAATGCAAGGCCTGCTGCTCAAATTCAAGCCTCTGAATCTCGACGTTCTCCCGCTCTATATCGTTCTGATGGCAGCATTTCCGCTGGTATTGTGGCCGATGCTTCGGCGGCCAGACCTTGCAATCGCGAGTTCGCTCGTCCTCTATTTCGCCGCACGCCAATTCGGGTGGAATCTTCCCGCCTACCCATCGGGTGTTTGGTATTTCAACCCGTTCACATGGCAACTCCTCTTCGTGCTTGGGGCCTGGAGCGCGCTCGGTGGAGCGTCGCGGCTGCAGAGGTTCATTCGGTCGCCCGCGATCATATCGATCTGTTTTGCTTATCTGGGGTTTGCGCTGTTTATGACAGTTGCAGGTTATGTCGCGCCGCTTGGAAAACTAATCCCTGGGGGGCTGTTGGGCGCATTCAATCCTAACGACAAGACAAACCTCGCGCCATATCGGGTTCTGCATTTCGTTGCCTTGGCCGTGCTGGTCGTTCGGTTTTTCCCCTTCGGATGGCCCGGGTTGAAGTCGCATTGGCTTCGCCCGCTGATCATCTGCGGTCAGCGTTCGTTGGAAGTGTTCTGCGTCGGAGTGTTTCTCTCCTTCGTCGGTCATTTCCTTCTCGAACTGGTCTCCGACTCGCTTCTCGCGCAGATCATCGTGAGTGTGTCTGGGATCGCGCTCATGACGGCCGTCGCCTACTACCGATCGTGGTCCAAGGATCTGGACAAGCAACCCGCGGCGTCCAAATCCAGTTCGGAATCGGTTTCGACATCGGTCAGTTAGAAGTTTGTTTGGAGGAAGAAATGTTTGGAGTAGTCTCGATGACCAACGAAGTACGGACCTCGCGACATGAATAACTCAGGAAAATATCCGGGCTTTTTGACTCGCAGAAGCGTTTTGGGACTAACAGCCGCGCTACTGGCTTTCCCGGACGGCGCTACCTCTGCTGCGGAATCCGTTGTCTTGGTTCATAAGGATCCAGATTGCGGTTGCTGCTCGGGTTGGGTGCGCCATCTCAAGGAAGCTGGTTTCAGCGTGACGATCAGGGAAACGGCGGATCTTCATGCAGTCCGGAAACGCCTTCGCGTACCTGCCGACCTCGCGGCGTGTCATACGGCGGAGGCGGATGGATACGTCATTGAAGGTCATGTCCCCGCCGCGGCCGTGCGACGACTATTGAAGGAACGTCCGAACGCGGTCGGATTGGCGGTTCCCGGCATGCCTTTGGGATCACCGGGGATGGAGGGCAGCCGGGTCGATCCCTATAACGTCGTTCTCTTCGACGCCACCAGCCGGCGAACGTACATGCGGTTCATCGGCGGCGATATCGCTGGTTGAGACTGATCTTTTAACCATGTCGCAGGTAACTGTGATCTGATCGTTTTCTGCTTATGGCGGATTTGTGATGTGATCTGCCTTCCCAAGTCCATGATCCTATGGGATGTTGGGCTATGAATTTTTGTCGATTCATCAGCCGTTTGCTCGCGATCTTTGCGATTGCCGGGCTTGTTGCTTCGCCGCTGGTCACGCCCGCGGTCGCGAAGCCGCTGTCGGCTGCCGAGATGAGCGATATGTCGGCAATGTCCGCCGACATGCCTTGCTGTCCGGAGACACAAAAGAGCAACGGCTGCCAGGATTGTCCGCTTCGTGCGATGTGCGCGTTGGGCGTTGCACAGGCGCAACCTCCTCTGGCAACCGGAATCCCGGCGCGTCTGCCAGTACACCGGCCGCTCACGGCTTTCGACGATCGGATCGCCGATGGCCTCGACGGTTCTCCGCCGGATCACCCCCCTCGAAACCTGGTCTGACCGGCGCTTAAGCGCCGATTGCTGCCGCGCCGACGCAAGTTCGCGCGGATGACGCATGCCGCCTTGCGGCAGACCCAGGACAATCGAGGACTACGAACATGAAGACGTTTAACTTCGCGCAGGCCTTCCAGGCTGCGCTGATCGCTGCCGCAATCGGTGGTACAAGCACGGCCGCTCTGGCGGACATCAAGGACTACAAATTCGAGCTGGTCGATCAGACCATCCAGGCCGGGCCCGACAAGGTCATCACCGTCCGACTGATGAACACGAAGACCGGCAAGCCGGTGCCTGACGCCGTCATCTTCGCGACCCGTCTCGACATGGCTCCGGACGGCATGCAGGAGATGGCAACCAAGATCGCGCCGATGCCGGGCGCGGAGCCGGGCAGTTACAAGTTCAAGGCGACGTTCGGGATGGCGGGCCGCTGGCAGCTTTCGCTCGGCGCCAAGGTTCAGGGCGAGACCGGCACCGTCGAGAACAAGCTCGTCATCACGGCGCAGAAATGACCCGCGCCGTTCTCACAAGCGCTGCCGCCGCGTTGATCGCGGCGGCAGGCATTGGATACGTCGCCGGCACGCAGCGGCCGCCGGCGCGCGCCTTCGCCATGGTTACTCCCGCAAGGGCGGAAGGAAATTCCGCCCCGATCTATTTTCAGGATCCGGACGGCAAGCCTGCATATTCGCTGACGCCGAGGAAGACCGGGGATGGCCGCGACTATCGTGCTGTTCCGGCGGGCGCCGACGTCAATTTTAACGAGGCAGCTCCGGACACATTGCCACCAGCCACAACATCCGCCGGCGGGACTACGGAGCGTAGAATCAAATACTACCGCAATCCCATGGGGCTGCCGGACACGTCGCCAACACCGAAAAAAGATTCGATGGGGATGGATTATATCCCGGTCTATGAGGGCGAGGACAGCGACGACGGATCGGTGAAGCTTTCGCCAGGGAAGATCCAACGTACCGGCGTCAGCTCCGAACCCGCCACATCGCGCGTCATTCGAACCCTCATTCGTGCGCCAGGCACGATCCAACTCGACGAGCGCCGGATCTCCGTCATTTCGATGCGAGCGGAAAGCTGGGTGCAGAAAGTCGCGAACGTCACCACCGGCAGCAAAGTTAGCAAAGGTCAGCCGCTGATGGAAATTTACAGTCCGTCCGTGGCATCGGCGGCCGCCGAATACATAGCCACCATCACGTCGAAAGGGACGAGCGGCGTCGCCGTGTATGGTCGCGGCTCGCGTCAGCGGCTGATGAACCTTGACGTTCCCGACACGGCAATTGCCGCCATGGAGAAGAGCGGTACCGTTCCGATCACCATCGACTGGTCGGCTCCGCGCGACGGCATTGTGCTCGAACGCAATGCCATCGAAGGCATGCGCGCGCAGCCCGGCGATGTGTTGTTCCGGGTCGCCGACACGTCTGTCGTGTGGGCCATGGTCGATGTTGCCGAGCGCGATCTCGGCGCAATCGCCATCGGGCAACCGGTGACGGTGAGGGCACGCAGTTTTCCTGGTCGCGAGTTCACCGGGAAGATCTCGGTGGTCTACCCGCAGGTGAACAGGGAAACACGAACCGCCCGGGTGCGGATCGAATTGGCCAATCCGGATGGCGCTCTGCTTCCCGATATGTATGTCGATGCGAATATCGATATTGGCAGCTCGCAGCCTGTGCTTACCGTACCTGAAAGCGCCGTTCTGGATACCGGCAATCGTCAGGCGGTATTCGTCGAGAAAGGACAGGGGCGCTTCGAGCCGCGCGAGGTGAAACTCGGCCATCGCGGCGACGGCTATGTCGAAATCCGACAGGGCCTCACGGAGGGCGATCCCGTCGTCGTCTCGGCCAACTTCCTGATCGATGCGGAAAGCAATCTGAAGGCCGCCCTTAAAGGGTTTTCGAACGCGGGAGGCCAGCAATGATCGCCCGCGTCATCAGTTGGTCGGCTCGCAACCTGCTGTTGGTCCTGTTCGGCACCGGCTTTGCCGCAGCCGCGGGCATCTACGCACTGGTCCATCTGCCGCTCGATGCGATTCCGGATCTCTCCGATACCCAGGTGATCGTCTACACCGAATATCCCGGCCAGGCGCCGCAAGTGATCGAAGACCAGGTCACGTATCCGCTGACGACCGCGATGCTGACCGTGCCCCGATCCAAAGTCGTGCGCGGCTTCTCGTTCTTCGGGGTTTCGTTCGTTTACGTCATCTTCGAGGATGGCACTGACATTTACTGGGCTCGCTCGCGGGTGCTCGAATTCCTCAACGGCGCGGCCTCGCGGTTGCCCGCCGGCGTAAGCCCGACGATCGGTCCCGACGCTACAGGCGTGGGCTGGGTCTACCAGTACGCAGTGGTATCGAAAGCGCTGAACCTCGCCGACACGCGGACCATCCAGGACTGGAATCTGAAATTCGCGCTGGCCAAGGCCGAAGGCGTCGCCGAAGTGGCGAGCGTCGGCGGCTTCGTCAAGCAGTACAACGTCATCCTTGATCCGCAGCGCATGCGCGATCTCGGCATCTCCATGCAGAAGATGCGCGATGCGATTCGCGCCAGCAACGCCGATGTCGGCGGCCGCACCGTCGAGCTCTCCGAGTTCGAATACGTCATCCGCGGCAAAGGTTATCTTAAAGGCATCAACGACCTCGGCAACATCGTGCTGAAGACCAGCAACGGCACGCCGGTTCTGCTGCGCGATGTTGCCCGCGTCGAGCTTGGTCCGGACGAGCGCCGAGGCATCACAGAGCTCAACGGCGAGGGAGAGGTTGCCAGCGGCATCGTGCTGCAGCGGTTCGGCGTTAATGCGCTTGATGTGATCGAGAATGTGAAGAAGCGCTTCAAGGAGATCGCCAGCAGCCTGCCGAAATCCGTCGAGATCGTCCCGGTTTATGACCGCTCCAACCTGATCAACGCGGCCATCGCTACGCTCAAGCACACGTTGCTCGAGGAAAGTGTGGTCGTCGCCTTGGTCTGCATCGTCTTCTTGCTGCATGTCCGCAGCGCGCTCGTCGCCATCCTGATGCTGCCGGTCGGCGTGCTGATGGCGTTCGGTGCGATGAAGCTGCTCGGGCTGGGGTCCAATATCATGAGTCTGGGCGGCATCGCGATTGCGATCGGCGCCATGGTCGATGCAGCGATCGTTATGATCGAGAATGCACACAAGCATCTGGAGCGGGCTGAACCCGAACGGGCAAGGGTCGACATACTGATAAAGGCAGCGTCCGAGGTCGGGCCGGCGCTGTTCTTTAGCCTGCTGATCATCACCGTGTCGTTCATGCCGATCTTCACGCTGGAATCGCAGGAAGGCCGGCTGTTCAGCCCCTTGGCGTTCACGAAGACCTTTTCAATGGCGGCGGCAGCGTTGCTGTCGGTAACGCTGGTGCCGGCGCTGATGATCATCTTCGTGCGCGGCAGAATCGTGCCCGAGCACAAGAACCCGATCAATCGCTTCCTGATCTGGATTTATCGGCCGGTGATCAAGGCCGTGATGCGTGCCAAGGCACTGGTGATCCTTATCGCGCTGGCAACTGTTGTGGTGACAGTGTGGCCGGCGCGTCAGCTCGGCACCGAGTTCATGCCCAACCTCAACGAAGGCACGCTGCTCTACATGCCCACCACGCTACCGGGAATTTCGGTGACCAAAGCGGGTGAACTGCTGCAGATGCAGGATAGGATCATCCGGTCGTTCCCGGAAGTGGCGTCAGTCTACGGCAAGGCCGGCAGGGCTTTGACGGCGACCGATCCGGCACCGTCCGAAATGTTCGAGACCATCGTCAACCTGAAGCCGAAGGAAGAGTGGCGGCCCGGCATCACGGTCGACAGTCTGATCGCAGAGATGGACAAGGCGTTGCAATTCCCCGGCGTCTCGAATGCCTGGACCATGCCGATCAAGGCGCGCATCGACATGCTATCGACCGGAATTCGCACGCCGGTTGGGGTCAAAGTGATCGGCACAGATCTGGTCGAGATCGACAAACTGGCCAAGCAGATCGAGCAGGTTCTAAAGGCTGTGCCGGGAACATCGTCGGCGTATGCCGAGCGGGGTATCGGCGGCTACTATCTCGACGTGACACCGGACCGGGCGGCCTTGGCGCGCTACGGCATCATGGTCCAGGACGTTCAGGATGTGATTGCGACCGCACTCGGCGGCCAGACGGTGACCACGACAGTGGAGGGCCGGCAGCGCTTCAGCGTCAACATGCGTTACCCCCGGGACCTGCGCGAGAATCCGCAGGCCATCGCCAACGACGTCCTGGTTCCGATGCCGGCGGGAGGTGCAGTGCCGCTTGGGGAGGTCGCCAAGATCGAACCGGCGCGAGGGCCGACATCGATCCGCACCGAGAATGGACAGTTGGCGACTTACATCTACGTCGACATCCGTGACCGCGATCTCGGCAGTTATGTTGCCGACGCGCGGCAGGCGGTGCAGGCCAGTATTCAATTTCCGGCGGGATACTATGTGGTCTGGAGCGGTCAGTACGAATATCTCGAACGCGCAACGGCGCGCCTGAAGATCGTCGTCCCGGTGACGCTGCTGATCATCTTTCTGCTGCTGTACCTCAACTTCCGTTCCATCGCCGAGACCGTGATCGTGATGCTGTCGCTGCCGTTCGCCTTGGTCGGCGGCATCTGGCTGATGTGGGCGCTAGGCTTCAACCTGTCCGTTGCAGTCGCGGTCGGTTTCATCGCGTTGGCGGGTGTTGCGGCTGAGACTGGCGTCGTTATGCTGATCTACCTCAACCAAGCCCTTGCCGAGATCAAGGCGCAGCGTGACGCCGAAAAGCGAACACTGACCCGTCACGACCTCTACGACGCCATCATGGAAGGCGCGGTGGAGCGGGTGCGGCCGAAGATGATGACGGTCGTGGCCATCATGGCGGGACTGCTGCCGATCATGTGGAGCACTGGTACCGGGTCCGAGATCATGCAGCGCATCGCGGTGCCGATGATCGGCGGCATGATTTCGTCGACACTGCTGACGCTGATCGTGATTCCCGCGATCTATGGATTGATCAAAGGCTTCCGTTTGCCGCCCAATGATCACGAAAACGATCATTCGCCATCGCGGGCCATCAAGCCGGCCAAGGAAGACTCGCGACTTGTTTCGGAACCCGCCGAGTGAGGTGAACCATGATGAATGGTATGGCGCCTGGAATGATATGGGGCATGGGGCTTTTGTGGCTGCTGATCATCGTTGTTTTGATCCTATCGGCAGCAGCACTCGTCAAATATCTGTTTTATGGAGACAAGGGAGGTCGGCGATGAACAGATTGATCATGATCGCATTGGTGACAGGCGCGTTCCTGCCCTCTGCACAGGCACAGCTAGGCGACGCATCCCGTGGCCAACGGAGTTTCCAGGCCTGTGCGCCATGCCACTCGCTGGAACCGGACCGAAACATGACGGGACCAAGTCTCGCCGATCTATGGAACCGAAAGGCCGGCATGCTGCCGAGCTTCAGTCGGTATTCACAGGCGTTGAAGTCGTCGGGAATTACTTGGGACGACGCCACGCTCAACGAGTGGCTTCGGGATCCGCAACACCTCATTCCTGGCAACACGATGCCGTTCTCCGGCGTGAAGGACGCGGGACGGCGCGGTGATCTTCTGGCGTTTCTCAAGGATGCGACCCAGCCCGGTCACGCTCCGCCATCGATTGCGCAACGCGGCAATCAAATGGGCGGAATGATGATGGGCATGATGGGTGGTGGTGCGGTCCCAAATCTCAAAAAACTCGAGTCTGACCAACGGGTGACGGCGATCACGCACTGCCGAGACACCTACCGGGTGATCACCGCGGATGGAAAAACGCGCGATTTCTGGGAGCGAAATCTGAGATTCAAGACCGACGTGAGTGACGATGGGCCACAGAAGGGCGCTCCGGCGATCGTGGCGGCCGGAATGATGGGAGACAGGGCTGACGTGATCTTTGCCGCACCAGAAGAGATTAGCGGGGCCATCTCACCGCAATGTTGATGAGCTCCAAGCCCATCAATCGACAACGGCGCGGCAGCGGGCCAACTATTTTTCCATTGATAGCGCCGTCAACTGTAACCAAACCGGCTGGATCAGCGAACTCATAGAGATAATGCAAGTATGACGACCAACGAAATCGAACTCAAGGCACTGATGCTTGCAAGCCTGGATGGCGACGCGGCCTCACACCGCGCGCTGCTTGAGCGATTGAGCCGCCGTCTGCGCGCATATTACAAAGGCAAATTTGCGGGCATTGGAAGAGGCGCGGCAGAGGCTGAAGATCTGGTTCAGGAAGCGGTATTGGCGATTCACATCAAGCGACATACCTATGACCCCACGGAGCCGCTTACACCGTGGGTGCATGCGATCGCGCGCTACAAGTTGATCGATTTCCTGCGTCGAACTCGCGCGTCGTTCGCTGATGTGCCTATCGATGAGGCCGATCTGATCATGGCACATGACGACAATGTCAGCGCCGAGAGCACACACGACGTCAGACGGCTCATGGAGCGGTTGCCGAAAAACATGCGATGCGCCATCGAGGCTGTAAAACTGGACGGACAGAGCATAGCTGAAGCGGCAGACCGATGCGGTATCTCGGAATCGGCCGTAAAAGTGAACATTCATCGTGGGCTCAAAACACTGGCTGCCTTGATTGCCCGGGAAACCAGAACATGAAGACGGATGACTTGGTTGCCATACTAAGTGCGAACGCAGAGCCGGTAGACCGCAGATTGGTCGTTCGGACGGTTTGCATTGCGCTTGCGGCTGGAACAGTGGCGGCACTCGGCATCATGCTCGTCGGACTAGGTGTCCGCACAGACCTGATGACGGCCCGCGCCTTGATTTTTCTCCTCCTGAAGCTCGCGTTCACGGTGGGGATTGTCGGCGTCGCGTCGATCTATCTCACAAGGCTGGCGCGCCCCGGAGGGGAGCGAAGAACCTCGTCGATTTTGGTTGCAATGCCGTTCCTCGCGATTGTGTTACTTGCCGCAATCAGCCTTGCTTTTGCGCCGAGTTCCTACTGGGACAAAATGATCATCGGCGATCAGTGGCTTGAATGCCTTCTCTCGATTCCGATCATCGCAACCGTGCCTTTCGCAATTACCATCTGGGCGGTGCGAAGGGCTGCCCCAACGGATCTCGCCCGCACAGGCGCCTTCGCCGGCCTCATTGCTGGCGGCGTGAGTGCGATGGCTTATGCGCTTCATTGCATGGACGATTCATTGCCATTTGTTGCGGTCTGGTACGGTGGCACGATCGCCCTTTGCACCTTCGCAGGCGCAATATTGGGGCCGCGCTTGTTGCGGTGGTAACGGGCCTTGGTGGTCGTTTTCACGTCACCGTGAGTGTGTAACCGGCCGACGATTTGCTCCGAACTCATTTGTAGAAGCGCATGAGACACGCTTCACAATGACAAGGAGCCGGACAATGTTAACGAAACACTTTCTCACGATTTCGCTCTTGCTGCCACTTGTAGCGATATCAGCAACGGCCCACGCGGGATCGACAATTACCGACAAGAGCTATTGGCCAAATGAGGCCAGGCCGAGCGCCTACAACGCTGGTCGCTCGCAAGGCGACTTGGCTTCAGCGTTTGCATTCGACCGAAGGAAGCCACGTTCCCAGATAGCGCCGAAGGTCAGTTCCCAAGCGGCGGCGACGGTCCAGAGTGGCGGATACGTTTGGCGCTATCAAGGAGGTCCGAAATCTCCGATGATACGCACAAGAGGGAAATGATGCGCGCTATCCAAAATACGCAGCTCATCATTGATGAGCCTCCAGTGAGTGGTCTGAAGCCAGAACCGGTTGCGGATCCGGACCAATCGTTGCAACCGATTCACTCTGCATTTTCACCAAACGGAAGAGCAATTGGATGACCTTGATTGATCACAACGCAAACACCCGCGGGTCAGGCGATCGACCGCGCGATACTGTGACCAGCTATTTCACTCGGTATCGCTTGGCGCTGTATCTCTTCTCGGGCGCGGGAGTTGCTGCTGGTGTTGCGTTGAACTGGAACTGGCTGGCAGCAGCGGGGTTCCTTCCTGTCCTGGCGTTTCTCCCCTGCATGTTGATGATGTTCATGTGCATGAAACACGGGGCGCAATCGCCAAATGATCCAGGTACGGAGTCAACCAAGATCCTACCATCTCGATCAGGTAAGCCGCTTGAACCGCAACAATAGATGCGCGACCGAACCGATTGACTGGCGCGCGCAGACGCACGTCGGTTCATTCGTAAATTGGAACAGAGAGGAGAATCTTCCATGAAAACAGTTGCAACATTAGCAGTTGTTTTGTTCGCCGTTGGAACAGGCTTGGCTCTTGGTCCCGTTGCTCGCGCCCAAGATACGCCGACGCCATCGACTCCGCAGGCCAGCGATCACGGCATGATGAGCGGTGATATGAAAGCAATGATGGGTATGATGGGCCAGATGAACCAGATGATGGAGAACTGCAATCGAATGATGCAGAGCAAGAACGATCGGCGTGACGAGAAGAATCCGACGCAGAAAGGTCGACCTGGTTAGATAAAAGCCACAGAGTTTCGGGGGGGGGCACTCGAAATTTGCTCGGTCGGAATGTAGGTCGTAGCCCAGAGGTGACTTCCCAACATTGGCGGTTATTCATTGTTCCAATTGCCGACCAAGAGCATCGAAGTCGGCATATTCATCGTGGTGAAGTGCCTTTTACGGTGCGAGCGCTGGGTCGACGCGTTTGTCTTGCGACGGGCATCATCTCGAACAGCGCATCGATGATCGGACACTCCGGAACCTGATCCCGCGTGCACTGTGCAGCCATGTCCGACATCACTCGTTCGAGACGTCGCAAATCAACGATCTTCTGACGAATATCCGTGAGATGCTCGACTGTGAGCGCATGTACCTCCTCGCAACTGTAGGTGTGCCCATCGACAAGACGCAGCAATCCCCGCAACTCGTCGAGAGCAAATCCAAGTTCCCGACCGCGACGAACGAAATGCAACCGCCTCACATCGTCAGAGCCGTAGAGGCGATAACCACTCGCACTGCGGGCGGGCGACGGCATAATGCCGATCTTCTCATAATAGCGGATGGTCTCGATATTCACTCCCCTGCGCTCTGACAGCACCCCGATCGAAAAATCTTCATTCTGGTTCATTATTGGCCTCACAAACCCGTGAGAAACTCTCGCTTGACCCTGTAGTCGCTACAGGCGCTAGGGTCACCATAGACCAATCGCGGGAGCGGGCTCAATGACGATGCGAGACGAGGCGACTGTGCTGCCAAGCAAGGCGACGCCGACGCAGAAGTGCTTTGACAGCGTAGCGCTGCTGTCGGTTGGCGGCATCTTGGCGGCACTTGGCGCCGCGACCTGTTGCGTGGTGCCTTTCGCTTTGTTCCTAGCCGGCGTCAGCGGTGCATGGATCGGCAATTTGACCGCGCTCAAGGCCTATCAGCCATTGTTTATCGGGCTCGCGGTCGCATGCCTCGGCGCCGGTTACTATGTCGTCTACCGCAAACCGAAGACGGCCGATTGCGTCGAAGGCTCCTACTGCGCCAGCCCGTCATCTCGTCGGACCGCCGAGGTCGGACTGTGGATCGCAACGCTCCTGATCATCATCGCCGTATGCTTCCCCCTCATTGCTCGCCTTTTCCTCGACACCTAACAACAAGGAGACTTGCCATGAAGATTCTGCCTCTCGTCGCCCTGACCGTTGCCCTGTTCTCCTACGGTGCAGCTTCAGCCACCGAGCGAACTGTGACGCTCAATGTCGCCAACGCTACCTGTGAACTCTGCGGCCCGATCGTGAAACGCTCTCTCACTCGCGTATCCGGCGTGCTCGATGTTCAGATATCCGAGGCAGATGGGGCTGCGATTGCAAAGGTTCGGTTTGAGGATAGCCGGACGGACGTCCCGACGCTCATTACGGCGACCACCAACGCCGGCTATCCCTCGCGCATCGTGCAGTAAGGCCCGCGTCGGTATGGACCGTCGCAAAACTCATCATCATCGGGGCAGGGCGTACTCCGATTGTCTGCTGTGCGGCCCTGACTCCTGCAACGTGGATGCGAACACACGAAAGTTGAAACCATGAACGACTGCTGTACCCCGAGCATGAATGGCGGCAGCAGCCGCTACGACCTTGTTGTCGTCGGCGCCGGCTCCGCCGGCTTCTCGGCCGCGATCACTGCCGCCGAGCAGGGCGCGCGCGTTGCGCTCGTCGGGCACGGCACGATTGGCGGCACCTGCGTCAACATTGGCTGCGTGCCGTCGAAAACGCTGATCCGAGCTACAGAGACGGTGCACCACGCTGACGCCGCCCCGGCTCGGTTCGACGGCATCGAAAGCAGCGCGCGCGTGGTCGATTGGGCCGCACAGATCGCCCAGAAGGACGCGCTAGTCGCCAGCCTTCGTCAGGCGAAGTACGCCGATCTTTTGCCCGAATACAACAACATAGCCTACCGTGAAGGTCGGGCGCGCCTCGTCGAGGGAGGCGTCGACGTGGACGGTCAGCGCCTCGTCTCGGACCGCATCATCATTGCGACGGGCGCGCGGCCTGCGCTACCCACCATCCCAGGCATCGCAGAGGTTGCGCCTCTCGACAGCACGACGGCGTTGTCGCTGAAGGAGCTACCGCGCTCGATGATCGTGCTTGGCGGCGGCTACATTGGAGCTGAGCTTGCTCAGACCTTTGCACGCGCGGGCGTGGCGGTGACGCTCGTCTTCCGGAGTCGCCTCCTGCCGGAGGCCGAGCCGGAGATCGGGCAGGCGCTCGCGGGCTATCTGACCGACGAGGGGATCACGATTGTGGGTGGCTTGGCCTACGATTTCGTCCACAAAACCGAGGATGGCGGCGTCGCACTCACGATCACTCGCAACGGCGGTCCAGAGATATTGACCGCCGAGCGGATTCTTGTGGCGACAGGACGCACCCCGAATACCGAAACGCTCGGGCTTCCGGAGGTGGGCGTCGCGCAGACATCGTCTGGCGCGATCGTCATCGACGACCGCATGCGCACTTCGAAGGCCGGCATCTATGCCGCCGGCGACGTGACGGGCAGGGACCAGTTCGTCTACATGGCGGCTTATGGCGCAAAGCTTGCGGCCAAGAACGCGCTGAATAGCAACAGTCTGCGCTATGACAACACCACCATGCCCGCCATTGTCTTCACGGACCCTCAGGTGGCGAGTGTCGGTCTGACGGAATCGCAAGCCCGTGCCGCCGGGTACGCCGTGCGGACTTCTCTACTCTCGCTCGACAACGTGCCGCGTGCGCTCGCAGCGCGCGACACACGGGGCCTTATCAAGCTCATCGCGGATGGGGTAACGCGCAAGCTGCTCGGAGCGCATATTCTCGCGCCAGAGGGCGCCGATAGCATCCAGACTGCGGCCTTGGCCATCCGCTGCGGTCTCACGATTGATGATCTGTCGGAGACGATCTTCCCCTATCTCACGACCGTCGAGGGCCTGAAGCTCGCGGCACAGACGTTCGACAGGGACGTGAAGAAACTGTCCTGCTGCGCCGGGTAATGGGGCGGCCTAGTGAGGAGCGGCTATGGAATCAGAAGCGTCAGTAGCGACCGAACCTGCAGTGGAGATCAGACCGGGCGTCTTCCGTCCGGACTGGTCTGCGTTGGCAAGCGCAGCGGCACGCCAGGCGCTTGGTGGACGCATAACCGCGCGCGCGCGCCTGTTGGACCGGTGGTCCCACAGGCTCGAAGTGGTGGAAGACATCATTTGGCGAACGATCTTGCGGCTCTATGGCGAACGCGGCAGCCGCCGGAGTTCGGCGACATCGCCGTCGTGATGGGGATTACGCTGGATCGCGTAGCGATTCTTCTCCACAAATTACAGTCGCATGATCTCATCGATTTGGATCAGGCTTGCGAGCAAATCCAGCTTGCTTACCCCTTCACAGAGTCCGCCACTGAACACCGGGTCGAACTCAACGGGCATGCCTTCCACGCCCTTTGCGCGATCGACGCGCTTGGCGTTGCAGATATGTACGGCGCAGACACCACGATCTCCTCGCCGTGTCATCATTGCGGAGAGACCATCCATTTGAGGACGACGTCAAAAGGGCGGGCGCTGCACAGTGTCTCTCCAGCCAGCACGGTGATCTGGTACGACTTTGCCTATGATGGCAGCGCTGCCGCCTCTTGCTGCCCGGCGATCGCGTTTTTCTGCACGAATGAACACCTGCAGCAGTGGCTTAACGCTCAGACCCCGCGACGTGACGGAGTTCGCCCGACCGTGGACGAGGCCTTGGAGGTTGGCCGAGCAATTTTCGGACCGATACTTGTCGAGCAACGGTACGCATGAAAATCGTGTTGCCGGTGGCTCTCCTGATTATCTTCCTCTTGCTGTAGGTCAACTTCCGTTTGCCCACCGAAACCATGATCGTCATGCTGTCGTTGCCCTTCGCTTTGGTCGGCGTGGTCTGGCTGATCTGGGGTTCAATCTGTCTGTGGGGGCGTTGTCGGCTTCATCGCGCTGGCGGGCGCCGCAGCCGAACGAGCGATGCGGATCTTCCTCAATAAGGCGTTGGCGGAGATCAAAGCGCGGCGTGATGCCGAAGGTCGAGAGCTCACTCGCAGCGATCTCTACGGTGCCATCGTGGCGGAGCTGTTACCTGTGAGTATCGAAAATCTCATTCGCCGGCGGTTTCGATTTTGGCTGGTAAAATTCCCTGTTCTCGCTTAGAAAATTCCCTGTTTCTCGAAAAATCTTCCCTGTTAATTCGCGCAGGGAATGTGCGAAAAATCGCTGCGGCACAGTGCTTTCCTGCTACTAGATCGCCCTCTAAGGCCTCAAAATTGCAATTTTCCCTGTAAAATTCCCTGTTAGTAGGGAATTTGCGCGGAGACAGGTGCGATCAGCACTGCAACGCCAGCCAGCCAGTCCGGGTTTTGAAGAATATTATTTTTTAGAGGCTGAAAGGCCCGCCAACAGCGGGCTTTTCAGGCTTTCGGAGTCTCTACAGAGACCGGATTCGCGCCGCCACCTTCCGAAATCGGCCGACATTCTCCGGCTAGCCACTGAAGAATTCCCGTTTTTTGGAGACTCGCTCCAGAGACCGGAAAATAAACCACTGCGTGGGAGGCAAGCAGTGCAATCGCAGCGGCTCGCAACTGTGAACTCAAAAGCTGCGCAGACCACGATCCGACTATGTCAAAAGAAACTCCTTTCAACGAACTTTCTTGGCCGGATGTGGTCGGCGCTGGTGATTCAAGTGATGGATAAATACTATCGACATCATGATTCTACGGGCTCCTTGGATTTTCACGCATAGCCATTCTTAATTTGTGCTCTGCCTGTCGGCGGTAATCATTCAATATGTCTGACGCCAATAACGAGCAGCTTCAACCTCCGCCGAGCTGGGAAAAGTTCGAAGAGATTTGCGCTGATCTCTTTTCGCGTATCTGGGACGATCCGCAGCTGGTGCGATACGGCCGCGACGGGCAGCGGCAGAACGGCGTTGATATCTACGGCAAGGAAAATGGTGCCAGCTCCGGGGTGCAATGCAAGGGGAAGCGAACTTGGCCCCCAACGAAACTCACCGTCGCTGAAATTAGCTCCGAGGTCGAAAAAGCCAAGGAATTTCGGCCCGCATTGAAGACGTACATTATAGCCACAACAGCAGAAAACGACGTCAACGCTACAGACCGTGCGAATACAATTTCAGATGAGCACGAAAAGCAGGGGCTTTTTCGCGTCGTGGTCTTTGGATGGTCTGAGCTCGTTAGACGGCTGTACGATTATCCCGATCTCCTAACCAAGCATTTCAGTGCTATTACACTGCGGCAGATACAACGTGAAATGCCAGATGCGGTTGGTGATCGCGTCGTTGAGAAGCTTCAGCAGTCTAATCTCTTGGTCAGCATTCCTGGGCCCGAGCAAGCCCCACGCTCTCAGCCGGGAGCATTTGATGACAAACTCTCAGATGCGCTTGAGCGCGATTTTAACAGTCGCTATCAGCGGGCATTCCAACGTTCATTTTTCCCAGAGGCAGGTCACTCGCAAGAATTCATAACTCTTGCGACCGAGCTTCTTGAGGTGACCGGGCCTTCGCTGCCCGCTGACCTGCGGCGAACAATTTTGTTTCGAGCGGCGCGTTCTGCGGCCATTCAGGGCAGGATGGATGAAGCGCGTCGCTTTCTTGGCGCCGGGCAATCAATTCGTGGCTCTATTTCGGATGCTCCTGCGCAGGCGCGCATAGCCGTTGCGGAAGGGCGAGTAAACGACGCAATTCAAGGACTAAGAGATATTTCAGAAGGCGAATCCCGTGCCGTTCTCTTCAATATCATTGCCGTCGAGCGTAATGACGACGAGGCCCTGAAATGGCTGAATGACAGCGGGCTTTCGGTCTCTGATTTCAGTCCTATTGGCGTTCTTAGTATTTGCCAACTACATCTGCGCCGAACGGATTACGAGGCCGCCACCCATACGTTGGAGAAAGCAACCAGCGTTCAATTTTCTCAAGCCTCTTACCTTTATTTTCTACGTGGAGTTTTGAGATTTGCCCGGCTGCTTCCTTTGCCTGAGCGCGGCATTGCGCTTTCCGGCTTGCCTTTGGAAGTTCTAAACGCGCGGCCTGTAGTAAGTGATGCCGAGGCGATATTGGCTCTTGATGAGGCGATTAACGATCTGAGACAGGTTCTTCCACTTGCTTCAACACTTGGCCTACGTCACGCCCCTCGCATCATCGAGTCTTATATTCTTTGGTGTGAGCTCGTTCATCCAACGCGAAGAGAAGCGGCGTTGGCACAGCTCCGAAGAGATATGTCCGATAATGCTTCGGCAGTTACCCGCGTTCAGTATGCTTTCGGTCATCTGCGTGATTTTGATCCTTCTGGTCTCGAAACTTATCTAGAGCAACGCGACTCGCTCGGAGGGCTTTCCGATGATGAGTTGCGAGCCGCTATCTCGATACGCCTTCATAAAAATGACGCAGCGGGGCTTGCCTCGCTTATTGCGGCCAAGCGCTCCCAAGTCGAAGCGTCGTTCGGGAAGGAGGGCGTCCTATGGCTCGAAGTACAGGCGCTCGCCAAAAGCGGCGATGCCACTTCCGCTAGCATTGTCTTTGAAAAGAATCTCGATGCTTTCGATGAGCGGCAACGCGCGGTGCTGCGAGCTGAAATCGCGAAAGCAGAAGGGGCTGATCCGGTCACCGAGCATCTTAAGCTGTACGAAGCGGAAAAAACACCGGAGGCTCTGCGGGCTCTTGTAGCCATCCTCGTTCAGAAAAAAGATCATATCGGCATCGCTAAGTACGCTGAATTACTTTTTGCGGAAACGAAGGATTCTCAAGACCTCGTGGTAGCGGCGCAGGCTGCTAGCCGCGCGAAAGATGGAGATAATTTTGCCCGCTTGGTCGATACGCATCCATTTCTGCTCGATCATGGCATCGCGTTCTTAGTGAATTACGGATGGCAATTGGTCAGGCTCGGCCGATTGCGCGAGGCGAAGGCAATTGCCGATCGCATCGAGCAGAAGCATCCATCGGAACGGGACCTTCAACTGGAGGTAATCATTGCAATCGAAACGGGAGAGTGGGAGTCGCTTGCTGGTCCGCTTTCGGCAGTGCTTGAACTAGCTCGAAATTCCAGTGCGCTAACTCTGATCAGAGCGGCACATCTTGCGCAAGCGTCGGGGCAGGGGCATCTCATGGACCTCATTAACGCGGCTGTGGCCAAGGGGCCAGATGATCCCGGCGTTCTTATGGGTGCTTATTATCTTTTTGTCGAAGAAGGCCTTGAAGAGCAGAGGGCGGAGGCCCATGAGTGGTTTCGGAAAGCACTTTCGCACTCGGGGCCAGATGGGCCGATCCAAACCGTTCAGCTTAAGGAGCTTATCTCGAAGCAAACGGAGTGGAACAAGCACACGCGCAATGTAACTGACAACGTTGCTCGCGGCGATCTTCCTCTTTTTGTAGCAGCGGCAGGGCACCGTACCACCGTGGTAGATTTGGTGCTGCGTAATCTCATTCGTAATTCATCGCTAATAGACGGGCGGCGACGCTCTGCCATTCCACTGTTTTCCGGGCGTCGCTTACCAACAGCAACTGGAGCAATGAATTTAGTCGCACTGGACATCACCTCGCTCCTTGTTTTGGGTTGGCTCGGTATTCTTCAGAAAGTTGTCGACAGCTTCACGACCATCATTCTGCCCGCTGGCGTTCTATTTGAGCTTTTTGAAGGTCGTAGACGAATTTGCCAGACACAGCGGACGCGCCTCCAAAAGGCAAATGAGGTACGTGACGCCATCGCCAAAGGGCATTTAAAGGTATTGCGAACGCCGAGTCTCGCCCGCGATCCGTTGTCTACCGAAGTCGGCGTGGAACTGAGCGCTCTTATCTGCGAAGCAAGAGCCATTGGTGGAATTGTCATCCGTTCTGCGCCCGTTCATCAGATCGGCCAGGGAGAACAGGCAGACGCCGATATGGCGCCTTACGCCGATGTTCTTTGCGATATGCACGGTCTTTTAAATGCGCTGAGCGATCTCAATGTCCTCGATGAAGAGACCGAGAAGTCTGCGAAGCAATACTTCAATTTGCAAGACAAAGGGTGGGCGGCTCCAGTTATACCAGGCCCGAACAGCTCCCTCTTTTTAGATGGTATGTCGCTCGTTTATTTACAGCATACTGGCTTATGGCGAACGTTTCTTGAAACGTTCCATACCATTTACATTCACGTTTCGACCGAAGAAGAGGCCAACGTTCTGATCGAATACGATCACAGCGTAAATGACGTTATGCGGATAATTGACGATATTCGCAACGTTTTGCGACGCGCTAATTCGGCGGGGCGTGTTGTCTTTGGCCAGAAACGCAATGCAGCTGGCGATGCCGATCAGGATGCCGCTGAGTCGACAATAAGTTTGGTATCGAATCTTAAGGGCGCCAAAGTCTCGCGGGAGACGCTGCGCATGGCGAAGCTCGAATGCAGGCGTGCTACACCCGGCATGCGCGACAGATGTTGCTTGTGAATGCGTTCGTAGTCTTCCATGTCGCGTGCCTGGACCTGCACAAGATAATCATCGCTTCCTGACATCAGGTAACAAGATACGACGTCGGAACATTTTTCAATCTCCCTTTCAAACGCGGTAAGTGCGTCCTCGTTTTGACGATCTAGGGTAATGTGGACGAGCACAGTCATCAAAAAGCCGAGCCCGGCCGCATCGATATCCGCAGAGTAACCGCGAATGATGCCGGCCTTCTCGAGGAGCTGCAGCCGCCTCGCGCAGGCGGTGGGCGAGAGCCCGACGCGCTCGGAAAGAACGACCTGACTGATGCGGGCATCCTGCACGAGTTCACGCATGATTTTCCGGTCGATTGAGTCAGTTTCCACCATCATAAAAATGAGCCCCTGCTGTCGACGCAGGAATACGCCAAATAATAGCCAATGTCCGCTATTTTCATGAATAATATCGTGGCTTAAGGCAATATTTCGCTGAGAATCCCTCCTGTGCTGCTGGCATTCTGCGTCTGAAGGTGCCTTTGCTGGGGTGGATTCGAGTGGCGGGTTCGATAACAAAAAACGGTGCTCTGCACGCAGGCGCGGTGCTGACAATTGATCTCAACGCGGTGCGCTGGAACTACCGATTTCTCAGGGGCAAGCTCGGCGCACGCGTGAGGTGTGGCGCGGTGCTGAAGGCCGATGCCTATGGGCTCGGTGCACGACACATCGGCCCGGTGTTGCATGCCGAGGGCTGTCGAGATTTTTTCGTGGCGCATCTCGACGAAGGACTTCGGCTTTCGCCGCATTTGTCCGAGTCATCGATTTACGTTCTGAACGGCCTTCCGAGCGGCGGTGAGGCCGACTGTGCGGAAGCCGGACTCATTCCTGTTCTCAACTCTTTCGATCAATGCCTTGCCTGGTCGATGCATGCTCGCGATCTGGGGAGACGGCTTCCGGCCGTTATCCAGTTCGACAGTGGAATGAACCGTCTGGGCATGTCGCAGCGAGAGATTGCGGGCTGGGTCAAAGGCGGCTCCCAATTTGCAAACGTGGATATCCGGTTTGTCATGAGCCATCTGGCATGTGCGGACACGCCATCTCATGCAGCAAATGCGATGCAGCTTGCAAGATTTCGACGGCTTGCCGAGCATTTTCCCGGATTGCCGCGGTCACTGGCGAACTCGGCAGCAATCTTTCTTGGTAAGGATTTTCATTGCGATGTCGTGCGGCCGGGAGCCGCGCTTTATGGTGTTAACCCGATTCCTGCGCGCAGCAATCCGATGCGGGCGGCGGTCCGGTTGTCCGCAACGGTCGTTCAAATCAGAGAATCCGACAAAGGCGATCATGTCGGCTATGGTTGGGATTTCCGAGTAAGCGGGCCGACGCGTCTCGCAACGCTGTCGATCGGTTATGGCGATGGCCTGCATCGCAGGTTCGGTGAAGGCGGCGTTGTGCATTTCGAAGGCCATCGGCTGGCTGTTGCCGGGCGCGTGTCGATGGACAGCATCACGATCGATGTCAGCGAGCTTCAACCTGACCGTCTCCGACCTGGCTCGCAAGTCGAGATTATTGGCGATCATCAGTCCGTCGACGACCTGGCCGGAGCGATCGGCACCATCGGCTACGAGGTCCTGACGGCTCTAGGCCATCGGTATGAACGAAATTATGTAGGCACTGCCGAGGTATCGCGGGCCGAACTTGTCGGAGAATTGCAGGCATGAAGGTTCTGGTCATGGGCGCCGGCGTTATCGGCGTGACGACATCCTATTATCTCGCAAAGGCGGGTTTCGAAGTGACGGTGATCGACCGTCAGCCGGGTCCTGCTTTGGAGACTAGTTTTGCTAATGCCGGCGAGGTGTCGCCAGGCTATGCATCGCCGTGGGCTGGTCCCGGTGTTCCGGTGAAAGCGGTGCGGTGGATACTTGATCGTTATGGTCCGCTCGTAGTACGGCCGCAGGCTGATCCCGCGATGTGGCGCTGGATGCTCCAGATGTTGCGCAACTGTACGGCGGTGCGTTACGCCGTCAACAAGTCGCGCATGGTTAGCATCGCCGAATACAGCCGCGATTGTTTGCGTGCACTGCGCGCCGATATCGGCATTACCTATGATGAGCGCAGCCAAGGCACACTTCAGTTATTTCGAAAGCAATCGCAACTCGACAGCATTGGCGGCGATGTCGAGGTTCTGCGTCAGTACAACGTGCCCTTTGAGGTGCTGGATCGTGACGGGTGTGTGCATGCGGAGCCGGGACTGGCCGCAGTACGAAGCACTTTTGTTGGCGGTCTGCGTCTGCCTGACGATGAGACCGGCGATTGCCAGATGTTTACCGAGCGTCTCGAAAAGATCGCCGCCGGCCTCGGCGTTCGGTTCATTTATGATACGACGATAAAGTCGATTGATGTTGACGGCAAGCGTTTGATCCATGTCACGACAGACAAAGGAATATTCGCAGCTGACAAATACGTAATGGCGCTCGGCAGTTTCTCGCCGTTGCTGTTGCGTCCGCTGAACATCGATATTCCGGTTTATCCGGTTAAGGGTTATTCGATCACTGTGCCGATTATTGACGACGCATCGGCGCCGCAGTCAACGGTGATGGATGAGACCTACAAGGTTGCGATCACGCGGCTTGGGGATCGCATTCGTGTCGGAGGCACTGCTGAAGTCGGCAGTTATAAGGTGAATTTGCCGCCGGATCGGCGTGCGCCACTTGATCGTTCTCTGAGGGATCTGTTCCCGAACGGTGGAGACCTGTCTTGCTCCACATTCTGGAGTGGCTTGAGGCCGATGACGCCGGACGGCCCACCCGTCATCGGCCCAACGCGTTTCGACAATCTCTATCTGAATACAGGCCACGGCACATTGGGTTGGACGATGGCCTGTGGTGCCGCGCGCGTGGTATCTGATCAAATCGCTGGGCGGAGACCAGAAATCGCAACTGATGAGCTCTCGATCCGCCGCTATCAGGAAGCGGTGAAACATTAACAGCCACTGTTTGGCGCAGGTCCGGTATTGTCGCATCCAAGGTCTGCGCGGTCCCGGCCGACATTCTCTGACCAGCCGTTTAAAAATTCCCGTTCTAGAGTCGTGCGCAAGAGATGGGCGAATCACTGCGTGACCGGGCGCGCAGTCGCGACTTGGCGATGCTCGTGCTGGCGCAGAGTTCCGGCCTCGTGCATTTCGAGATTTTGGTCTTGCTCCGAAATCTTTGCTCCGTGCTCATGAACAGGAGCGGCAATGCGCACGAGCGTCAGTTGAATGCAAGATTCAGCGCCGGCCCGACGAACTGCGGCCTGATCCGCCCACGGTCGGTCCACGCGGCGGATTGCCGGCTGGGGAGACGGTGGGGCCGCGGGGCGGCGTTGCAGATCCATTCGACGACACCGTGGGACCTCGCGGCGGCTGCGTTGTGCTGCCCGGTGCATACAGATTCTGATGGCCGGGATCGCGCGGGCCTCGCGGGCGAATTATCTGGGCAGCGCGTCCTTGAAGATCACGCCGTCTTTCATGATGACCGGAAAATTCTTCGGGTCCGCGACGAGGTTGATATTTTCGAGCGGGTTGCCGTCGACCAGCAGCAGGTCGGCAAGTGCGCCTTGCTCCACTACGCCGAGCTTGCCGGGGTAGGGGTTGCGTTTGCCGGACAGCGCCAGCAGTTCGGCGTTGGTCGATGTCGCCATGATCAACGTCTCGGCAGGCGTGTACCAGCGTGTCAGCGAGGCCAGAATGGCTCCCTGCTGCTGCGCTAGCGCGCGGGAGAACAGGACGTCGGTACCCCACGCCGTCTTGAGCTTGTACTTCTTTGCCAGTTCGTAAGACCGCGCGATGCCGGGCCAGACCTCATCCGCCTTGGCGCGCTGGACCGAACCCACCGGAAAGCCCAGCCTCAAGGCCTCGGGGAGCGGCTGCATGCTGACCCAAATCCCCTTCTCGGCAAGCAATTTGGCGGTTGCTTCGTCCATCAGCGTGGCGTGCTCGATACACTTCACGCCGGCCGCGACGGCTCCCTGGATCGCATTTGGCGTAAAGGCGTGCGCGGCGACATAGGTGCCCCAATTCTCGGCCGCTTCAACCGCGGCGCGCAGTTCAGGTCCGGTGAAGGTGGTCACGTCGATCGGGCTGAAGGGAGAGGAGACCCCGCCGCCCGCCGTCAGTTTGACCTGGGAGGCTCCTTGCATGAGTTGTTCGCGGGCGCGCACGCGGACCTCGTCGGGGCTGTCCGCGACCATGGCACCGCCGAGCTTCTCCATCCGGCTGAGCATGCCGCCGATGGTGCGGGGCAGTTCGATCAGTTCACGGAAATCGCCATGTCCGCTGGTGACGGTGATCATGGCGCCGGACGGATAGATGCGCGGACCCTTGACGATGCCGTCGTCGATGGCGCGCTTGAGGCCGAACGCTGGGCCGCCGACGTCACGAACGGTGGTGAAGCCGCGCATGAGGGTGTCGGTCGCCTCGTCACCCGCCATAAGATTGTTGTAGCCGACGTCACCGAAAGCCTGTGCCGGTGTTGCCCGTACCAGCATCGCGTGCCAATGGGCATCGATCAGGCCCGGCATCAGCGTTCTGCCGCCCCCGATGATGATCTTGGTGGTCGCGCTGCGATTAGCCGGAATGGGCGAAGTGGAAATCCGTTCGATCTGATTGCCGCGAACCACCACATGCGACGGTGCGGATAACTGCGCGCTCTTGCCGTCGAAAATCCGGACGTTTTCAAAAATTGTCACGGGCGCGCCGTCTTGCGCGCCCGCCTGCGTAGGCGCCCCGAGTGCCAAGGCTGAAAGTATTGGCAGAGTCACGGCAAATTTGCGCGCTGTTCTCATTGTCGCCTCCTGCAATACATTCCTTTCACGTGCTCCATAGTCTGTTCATGGGGCGGCGGCCGGACCCACGGAGAAGGACGTGCCGTTGTGTCCGACCGTCCATGCACGCGCTGCACTTAAACAGCAGGTGATCGTTGTGAAGGTGGTAACGCGCTCATGCGATGGTGATGCTTTGCGCGGTTGTGCCCGATATCAGTTGTGGCGTCAGCTCCGCAATGAACGCGACGCCAGCCACCAAGATGAACGCTAGAATTTTATTCATATGCGTGTCTCCGCCGCTGCCCGTCTCGCAGTGAGCCGCAAGCGCGTCAGGGTCCGAGACTAGCAAGGCGTCAGACATTAGCAACAGTGCTGTGCCTGTCGCTTCCGGTCCGCGAGCTTCGGTGCAATCGGCGGCGGAGTGTCTCAGGGATGCACTGTGGGCAGCGATGCCCGGATGCGTTCCGGGAAATCGGATGCGCCATCAGCGGCTCGCGCCGCCTCGTTAATCAGGGAACGCCGCCGGAGTTCATCAAACGGCAGTGTCGTGTCAACCCGGCCCGAGTGGTAGAGGTAGCTGTCGATCAGACCATTAAGGAGATGGCGGATGTCAATCCGGCCGGCTCGTCCGGCGGCATTCGCGTAGCGGATAATGTTGATCGTGCAACTGTTGGTGAGCAGGTTATAGAATTCCGGCCGGTCGGCGAGCTCGTTGATCCGCGTCAGGTAGATCAGCAGCAGCCGGCGGGCGTCGTCTGCCGAAGCGTTGAGACGATAGAGATAGACCGGCTCCCGCCGATGGTTGGTGCGTACGCCGACCAGGTCGCGCTCACTGCCCACCAGATAGATCAACTCGAATTTCTTGAATAGCGAGGCGACTGGCGCAAAGCCCTCACCAATCTCTGGCCGTGTTTCAATGGAGATGCTCAGCGGCGGCGCGTTGTCGAAGGTGAAACTTACGAAAGTGTGTCCGACCGATCCTTCGGTGAAGTAGGACACGTAGAAATCGAGGCCGGTCAGATGCGATAGCGACACCTCGCGCTCCTCCCACTGCACCGTAAAATCGTTTCGGCTACGATAGTGTGCCACTCAGTCGCCGGTTGACAGCAATCACCAAAGGCGTGTCGATAAATGACAATCCACTCTCCGGGGTTGGTCCCGTGGCGGTTTGTATGGCGTTATTACTGTTTCACTCGTGGGACTGTTGCCGCTCCCCCGCCGGGCCGGGCCATGTCACACGATATCTGAATCGTGGTGAAGGTCTGATGACCTCGGCCGACCCTCGCCATATCGCGGCACGAGATTCAGGACCGCGCGAGAGCGATCACCTTTCTCCGTCTGTAACGAACGCAGTCGCTGTTCAAAGCGCTCCCATTGCCTTCGGCGAGAAAGGCGCAAGTTCTGCAAAACGCCTGTCGCGCACCTTGGCCGTCCAGTTCGGATCAGTAATCAGCGCACGACCGACCGCGACCAGATCGAACTCGTTGCTCGCGAGCCGTGCTTCAAGCTCGCCAAGGTCGCCGACTTCCGCGCTTTCGCCCTTGTAGGACTGAATGAAATCGCCGCCTTTCAGCCCTACTGATCCCACCGTAATCGTCGGCTTGCCAGTCAGCTTCTTGCTCCAGCCGGCGAGGTTGAGATCGGAGCCCTCGAATTCTGGCTCCCAGAACCGCCGCGTCGAGCAATGAAATATATCGGCACCGGCATCGACCAGTGGCTGAAGGAACGTCGCGAGTTCATCCGGTGTATGCGCCAGCTTTGCGCTGTAGTCCTGCTGCTTCCACTGGGAGAACCGGTGAATGATGACGAACTCCGGCCCCACGCGCTGCCGGATTGCCTTGATGATGTCGGCGGCGAAGCGGGTGCGCTTGACGAGATCTCCGCCGTAATCGTCGCTGCGGCGGTTAGACTGTTCCCAGAAGAACTGGTCCACCAGATAGCCATGAGCGCCATGAAGTTCGACCGCATCAAAGCCGATTTCCTTGGCGGCTGCAGCCGCCTTCGCGAAAGCCTCGACGGTGTCGGCGATATCCTCGTCTGTCATCGGCTCGGCGACCTGCTTGCCAGAGCCTGACAATCCGGATGGGCCGTCGGATTTGCCTTCCGGGCGCGGTCCGGTGCCTGGCTTGCGTACCATGCCCTGATGCCAGATTTGCGGTGCAATCTTTGCGCCGGCCGCATGCACCTCTTTCACCACACGGCGCCAGCCGTCGAGGCTCTTCTGGGCGTAGAAGTTCGGGATATTCGGATCATTCGATGCACCTGCGCGATCCACAGTCGTGCCTTCGGTGATAATCAATCCGACGCCACCTTCCGCGCGGCGGCGATAGTAGGCTACGACATCCTCACCGGGCGTCCCGTCCGGGCTTTTGGATCGCGTCATCGGCGCCATCACAACGCGGTTCGGCAATGAAAGCGATTTGTGCTGGAAAGGACGGAACATCGGGTTTGTGGTCGTCATGAAGCCCTCGCGAAAGGTTGGCTGGCGATTTCTGCTGAAAATTGTGTGATTGCGGATCCCACAACGTCAATTCAAAACGGTGGCGCGGCAGCTATGCAATGCCCTCGGCAAGCACATCCGGCTCATCCGGATTGTCCTCTAGGCTCCCCGGAAGGCAACCTTGCCGCGAAAATCCTTGGAGCCGTGCTCGACCACGGCTTGCACACCGGCCTTGAAGTCCGCGCTGTCGAAAAGTGGTGGGCCAAGATCGAGCAGCAATTCGTCCGCGGCGCGCACGCCGTGGTCCAGGAACGCCCGCATCAGGCGCTTGGTCGCTGCATGAGCTTTGGTCGGCCCGTTGGCCATGTTTCTGGCCCATGCCATGGCTTCTGCTTGCAGTGAGGCCCGAGGAACAACCCGGTTGATGATGTTCCAGCGTTCGAACGATGCGGCGTCATAAAAATCGCCGGTAAAGCAGATCTCGCGCGCGCGGGCTGGACCGCAGCGCTCGGCCAGAAGATACGCGCCGCCAAGATAGGTCGCAGCACCGATGTGTTGTTCAACCTGCGCAAATTTCGCATCATCAGCGGCGATGATGACGTCACATCGCAACGCGATTTCGAGCGCGGCCGCGAGGCAAAGTCCCTGAACGGCGCAGACGACCGGAATGTTCAGACCTTCCAGCCTTGTGCAGATCGGAATCCCCTGGCTCAGCATCTGACGGGCGCCCTTGCTGTCGACACCGACAAAGGTGGTCTTCACGTTGACGCCGCAGCCGAAGTGATCGCCCGCCGCCTGGACCAGGAGTGCGCGGACGTCGGACGCCTCAACCTCATCGAGAACTGCTTCGAAAGCCGAAAAAAGGGCGTTATCGGCAAGGTTGATCGGCGGATTGTCGATTGTGATGATGCCGATATTCGCCTGCCTTTCGAAACGCACAGAACTCATTTTCGTCTCCTGCTGATAAGTCCACTGATCTCGATGTGCATGCCGCTGGGTTAAATGCCGGTAAGTCGATAACTTTGAAACTGCTCTCGCAGTTCGGTCTTCTTGATTTTTCCGGTTGCGGTGTGCGGAATCGCATCGACGATGGCGACATCATCTGGCATCCACCACTTCGCGATCTTGCCTTCCATGAAGCGGAGAATGTCGGGACCCTTCGTCTTTGAGTCCGGTTTAAGCTGGACGATGAGAAGGGGCCGCTCGTCCCATTTGGGATGACGAATGCCGATGACTGCAGCCTCCAGCACGTCGGGGTGACCGGCGGCCAGATTTTCGAGATCGATCGAGGAGATCCATTCCCCGCCTGATTTGATGACATCCTTTGAACGATCGGTGATCCGCATATAAGCGTGGGCGTCGAGGGTGGCGACGTCTCCAGTATCGAAGAAGCCTTCATCATCAAGGATATCGTCGGTGACCCGATAGTACGCTTTGGCGATGGCCGCCCCGCGCACTTTCAAACGCCCGAATGCCTTGCCATCCCGTGGCAGCTTTTTGCCGAAGTCGTCCGTGATCTTCATCTCGACCAGGAACGGCGGAAAGCCCTGGCTGGAAAGTCGATCGATCTTGTCCCGGCCTGAGAGATTGTCGAATGGCGGTTTGAGAGCCCCAATCGAGCCGATCGGGCCCATCTCGGTCATGCCCCAGCCCTGACTCGCCGGAATTCCCATGCGCTCAAAAGCCTCAATCATGGTGGGTGGCGGGGCCGCACCTCCAATTGTCAAACGCTTGAGATCTGGCAGCCGCAGGTTGTTGGTTTCCATGTGTTGCTGAAGCATGAGCCACACGGTCGGCACACCGGCAGTCAGCGTGACCTTTTCATCGCGGAGGAGTTCGTAGATCGATGCTCCGTCCATTTTTGCGCCCGGAAACACCAGCTTGGTGCCTGTCATCGGAGCATGGAATGCCAGTCCCCAACTGTTGGCGTGAAACAGCGGGACAACAGGCAACACAGTATCGGCGGACTTCAGGCCGATGACGTCGGCCTGTGCAACCATCAGTGAATGCAGCACGTTGGAGCGATGTGAGTAGAGTACTCCCTTCGGATCTCCCGTCGTTCCGGATGTGTAGCAAAGCCCGGCCGCCGTATTTTCGTCGAACGATTTCCATTCGAAATCGCCGTCGACGCTATCGATCCAGTCCTCATAAGCGATTGCGCCGCGCAGGCTTGTCGCCGGCATATGTGCGCGATCGGTCAGGATCACAAAGCGTTCGATCGAGGAAAGATGCGGTGCGATTTTTTCCAGCAGCGGCACGAAGGTGAGATCGGTCAGGAGAACCCGGTCCTGCGCGTGATTGGCGATCCATGCAATCTGCTCAGGAAACAGCCGCGGATTGATCGTATGGCAGATGGCGCCGATGCCCATGATCCCATACCAAGCCTCGAGATGACGCCACGTGTTCCAGGCGAGCGTCGCGACGCGGTCTCCGAGCCTGATGCCATCGCGATCCAGCCGCTGCGCAACCTTCAGGGCGCGCGTTCGGATGTTCAGGTAATTGGTGCGGTGTATCGGTCCTTCAACCGATCGGGTCACGACTTCTCGCGTCGGATGGCAGTCCGCGGCGTGATCGATGATACGGTGGCACAACAGCGGCCAATCCTGCATCAATCCTAACATGGTGCGAAGCTCCTTTAGTTCTTGTCCTGTAGTCAAAAAGAACCCGGCATTCGATGAACGAGTGCCGGATTAGTCCGGGTGGAGCTACATAGGTTTGTTTTCGCTGCTGAGAATTGGGCCGAACAGCTCCCACTGATCCTTGGAAAAGCGAATCATCTGAAGCTGCTCGATCGGCCGGTAGTCGTTCGCGCTCGTCTTCACGCGAATGCCCGGCAAAAGCATATTCACGTCCATATCGAGATTGGCGGCCTGTTTCATAACGTTTTCGCGGGTCAGGTCGTCGCCGCACTGCTTTAGCACCTGCACCATGATTTGCGTGACCGCGTACCCATAGACATAGAGGCTATCGGCCCGGTCCGCGTCCGGCAGATACTTGTCCATGAACGCGTTCCACTCGATCATCCCGCGATCGCTCTTCCATTTCGGATCGGTAGCGTCCTTCAGGTAATAGGCACTGAGCACGCCCTGCGCATTCTCGAAGCCAGCAGGCTTGATGACGCCTCCAATTGTGGTCGCGACCTGCGGGATGATCTGAACGACCTTCCAGTTAAGCTCGCCGACCTTCCGGATGCTTTGTGCGACGAACTTTGGTGTTCCGATATTGATGAAGACCGTCGGATTCGCAGCTTTGATTTGTACGATCTGGGAATCGATGGTGGGCGCCGAGACTTCGAAGGGCACTTCGGCGACGATCAGCTTTCCGGCCTTTTCGCCGAGCGCTTCCTTTAGACCAATCAGATAGTCTTTTCCAAAGTCGTCGTTCTGATACAGCACGCCGATTTTGGCGTCCGGATAAGTCGCGAGGATATACTGCGCGTAGATTCGCGCTTCGCCGCGATAACTCGGCAGAAGTGCCATGGTCCAAGGATAGTTTGCAGGGTCAGCCCATTTGTCCGCGCCGCTCGTCACGAACAGTTGTGGCACCTTCCTCTGGTTCATGTACTTGTGGATGGCAGTGTTGCCTGGCGTGCCGAGGTTGCTCAGCAAAAGCAGAACCTCGTCGCTCTCAATCAGCTTTCGGGCCTGTTCGACGGTCTTTGGCGGACTGTAGCCATCATCATAAGAAATATAGGTGATCGTACGGCCATTGATGCCGCCGCCGTCGTTGATCATCTTGAAGTAGGCAGCTTGCGCCTTCGCGATGGCTGAATAGGCCGACGCCGGACCGCTATGCGGAGATGTGTTGCCGATTTTGATCTCGGTATCGCTCGCTCCAGGATCGTACCGCTTCTGCGCGAATGCCGGATCGCTCGTGGCGAGCCCATATGCTACGATCAGTCCAAGCGCGATTTTTGTGAGTGTCTTGAAATTCATGATGCCCTCCCAGGCCTTACGACCTTGCGTCGCCTTTTTCGGCTTTTGGCAAAGTCGCGTAACCTAAGCAGGGGGTGTTTGCCGGCCCCAACGAAAATCTTGAACTGGCGCTATTCAACCGTGAGGCGCAAGCAAGCCGATCTCCGATCATTCATAGATGAATAGCGGTTATTCACAATTTTAGTAGCTGGATGCAGTATCGGCTGCTCTGATCACACCCAGAACGTCCGATGCCCGGTCGGATGGCGAAGGATAATGCAGGAACTCTGGATGGAGTATTCGGAAAACCATCCGATTTCATGCCCGCCGGTCCAGCTTTAGCCGAAAAGCGCACCGTCTCTCATGATGGACCGCCGATCTTAATGTCGGGCGACTTGATCAAGACAATTCAGGAGGAAACAACGTGAGTGAGACAAAAGCTGCCGTGGGGCAGGTTCGAACCGAGGTGCACGGTCATGTACTGAAGATCATTATCGACAACGCGGCCAAAAAGAATTCCTTCAGCCCGCAGATGATGAATCAGATGTCCGATGCGCTTACCCTTCTGCATAATACTGACGATTACTGGGTCGGTGTGGTCTGTGCAGAGGGGAGCGACTTCACTGCCGGTCTTGATATGCCGAAGTTCTTCGGTCCGACAGCGGACAAGGACGCGCTCAAGCTAAAGGAAGGCAATGTTGACACGTTCGCGCTTCAAAAGCGTTGCCGAAAGCCGGTTGTGACGGCGGTTCAAGGCATCTGTTTCACGATCGGCATTGAAATGATGCTTGCGGGCGATATCGTTATCGCGGCCAGTGACAGCCGTTTTTGTCAGATGGAATCCAAGCGCGGCATCGCTCCGCTGGGCGGCGCGCATTTTCGCTTTTTGACGCGCGCTGGTTGGGGCGACGCAATGTATCATCTCTTCCTTTGCGATGAATTTTCGGCGGAGCGAGCCTACAAGATCGGTCTGGTCCAGGAGGTCGTGAGCCCTGGCCAGCAGATCCAGCGCGCAATGGAGATTGCGCAGACGATCGCAAAAAATGCGCCGATCGGAATTCAGGTCACAAAGGAAGCCGCACTGAAGTTCATCGAGAGCGGCGAGCGGTCCGCAATCGACTACATTCCCAAGATCAGGGATCGCGTGTTCAACAGCGAAGACTTCAAGGAAGGTATCCAATCCTTCGTCGAGCGCCGCGCCGCGGTATTCCGCGGAAAGTAGCCGCATCCGAGACGGCAACCATTCAACTCATCAGAGGAACGACAAACGATATGGGAAGCATCAAGAAGGCATTCGATCTGACCGGCAAGACCGCACTCGTTACAGGGGGCTCGCGCGGACTTGGGCTTCAGATCGCCGAAGCACTTGGCGAGCAGGGGGCGAAAATCGTCCTCTCGTCGCGCAAGGCCGGTGATCTGGAAGAAGCTCAGGGCCATCTCGCCAAGCTCGGCATCAAGGCGGACTGGATCGCAGCCGATAACTCCAAGGACGAAGATATCAAGCGGCTCGCGGACGGAGCGATCGCCAAGCTCGGCAAGGTCGACATCCTCGTGAACAACGCCGGCGCGACATGGGGAGCGCTGACCGAAGACCATCCTATCGAAGCATGGGACAAGCTTATGAACCTCAATATCCGCGCGCTGTTCGTGCTTAGCCAGCAGATCGGCAAGAAATCGATGATTCCCAACAAGTACGGGCGGATCATCAATATCGCGTCGGTTGCGGGCCTGTTCGGCAGCAGCGGTGAGATGCAGACGATCGCCTACAACACCAGCAAAGGTGCGGTGGTGAACTTCACCCGCGCTCTTGCGGGGAGTTGGGGCCGACATGGCATCACGTCCAACGCGCTTGCGCCGGGTTTCTTCCCGTCGAAAATGACCAAGGGAGTCATCGCATCGGTCGGTGTCGACAAGTTGACCGAAGGCGTGCCGCTTCGCCGCCTTGGCGACGATGACGATCTCAAGGGTGCTGCGCTATTGTTCGCCAGCGACGCCGGAAAGCATATCACCGGGCAGATCCTGGCCGTCGATGGCGGTCTGACGGCCGTGCTGTCGTCGTCCTGAACGATCAAAAGCCCGGCCCGAGTGCGGGCCGGGCTTTTGATGCATCGCGCCGTGGCTGCGTGATTAAGGGATGATGAGAGCGAGACTCTCCGCCACCAGAGCTGGCGACTGGCTGTTTTCAATCTCCAGAGTTGCCTTGCTCCTGATCAGGAATTGCCCGTTGTCTTTCGGCTCGATGCCGGCCAGAGCCAGTTGCAGGCGAACGCGCTCGCCTGCCTTTACCGGCGTAATGAATCTGACTTTGTCCAGCCCATAGTTGATCACCGCAGAAGCATCTGCGGGAGCCAGCCCCAGCTTCATTGCCAGTGCCGCGACCAGCGAGAGGCTGAGGTATCCGTGCGCGATCGTGCCGCCGAACGGGCTTTCTTTCCTGGCTCGATCAATATCGACATGAATCCACTGCCGATCGCCGGTGCACTCCGCGAACTGGTTGATCCTGGATTGGTCGACATCGACCCAATCCGAAGCTCCGAGGCTCTGGCCAACGAAGTCCTTTACGTTGGCGAGCGTGATTTCCATCATGTCAGTTAGCACCTTTCGCGGTTATGATGGGCATTTTCGTTGCTGCGGGAATGACCGCCATGGCAGATATTTTGAGCCCATCGACAGGAATGAATAGCAATTTCGCCATTCAGGACTGAATAGCTATTCGCCAAATTCTCCCTACCTCTTCGGACCGGGCGCGTTCAGCTTGCTTCCCAAGGGCCCGGACTCAACGGAGCCCAAGGGAAACGCCAATCATGACCAATTCGATAGCCTCGGCGCGTAACGGCGCGCCAGTCGAGACACTTGCAGACATTGTGCGATATCACGCAGCTCGGACCCCGAATGCCGTTGCTCTCAGTTTTGAGGGCAGGGAGACGACCTACGGTGGTCTCGACGCAACTTCAAATCAGGTTGCAAACGGCTTGATTGCTGCCGGCGTTGAGCCGACGGGCCGAGTGGCCATTCTCGACAAGAATAGCGACATGTTCTTTTCGGTTCTTTTGGGGGCCGCCAAGGCGAACGCTGTGACGGTGCCGGTAAACGCGCGGCTCGCGGCGCCGGAAATCGCGTTTGTGATCAACGATGCCGGAGTGGAAGTCCTTTTTGTCGGTGAATCGTTTCTGGAAACGATAAACAGTATTCGCAACCAACTCATCACGACCCGGAAGGTGATCGTTCTTGATGCATCTTACACCGCGTGGCGCGATGCGCAGAGCAGCCATGATCCCGGCTTGGTCTTGCAGCCTGATGACGTTTGCATTCAGATGTACACAAGCGGGACGACAGGTCACCCCAAGGGAGTTCAGCTGACCCATCGGAATTTTTCGCTGACGTCGCCCAGGGTGTTTGACTTATGGGGCGACTGGTCGCCCGGCGACACGTTACTGATTACAATGCCGCTGTTTCATATTGCCGGTAGCGGGACCGGGGTTCTGGGGCTGCTGGCCGGAGTGAAGGTCATTATTCTCCGCGAATTTGTTCCATCTTTGGTCCTTGACGCGATTCAGCGCCATCGTGTTACGGCGACGTTTCTTGTGCCTGCGATGATTCTGGTCCTTCTGTCAGAAAAGAATATCGATCAGGTCGACCTGTCGTCACTGAGGCGTGTGATCTATGGCGCCTCGCCGATCCCAATCGATCTGCTTAAAAACGCACTTCGCGTGTTCAAGCGAACAGGGTTTGTTCAGGTCTACGGCCTTACGGAAACGAGTGGGGTCATCACGGCGCTTTTACCGGAGGATCATTCTCGCGTTGATAGCGAGGTAATGAAGTCATGCGGTCGGTCGATCGATGGTGTCGAATTGCGAATAGTGGATGCTCTGGGAGCATCGTTACCTCCGCGCGAAGTAGGGGAGGTCGTCTGCCGGACGACAAGGAATATGAAGGGGTACTGGAATCGTCAGGAGGACACAGCCAAGACGCTCAGAGGAGAATGGCTCCATACCGGTGATGCAGGATATCTCGACGAGAATGGATACCTCTACATCCACGATCGCATCAAGGACATGATTGTCTCCGGCGGCGAGAACATTTATCCCGCGGAAATCGAGAGCGTGTTGTTCGGCCACCCGGATGTGGCCGATATCGCGGTCATCGGGGTGCCAGATGAACGGTGGGGCGAAGCGGTCAAGGCGCTTGTGGTGCCGATGCAGAATGCCGTTGCGGATGCGGATAGTATTTTGCGATACGCGCGGGAGCGCCTGGCAGGCTACAAGATTCCCAAGTCGATCGAGTTCCTGTCGGAGATGCCGAGAAACCCATCCGGAAAAGTGCTGAAGCGCAAGCTTCGTGAGCGGTACTGGCAGGGACGCGACAGACGTGTAAACTAGTCTCGCATGCCCGTCCCATCACCATCCCTTCTTAGGCAGTGCGGAATGCAGACGTGACCGAAGCAAACTGGGATCTGTATCGCCTATTCCTGGTTGTGGCGCGAACTGGCAGCGTTAATCGCGCAGCCAATGAACTGGGGATGAGTCAGCCGACGCTGAGCCGGCGGCTGAAGGAGCTTGAGCGGTACGTTGGAGCCCCGTTGTTTTTCCGCGCGTCGTCGGGGGTCAAGCTCACGCCGGAGGGCGAAGATCTTCGGCGCTCCGCCGGCGATATTCTGTCGGCGTTTGACCTCTTCAATCGCGAACTGCGCTCGCGGGTCGGGCAAAGGTCGTCTGTCGTCAAGATATCCGCGACCGAAGGAATGACGAAGCATTGGCTCCTGCCGCGCGTCAAACTGCTGCGCGGGCTCAACAGTCGCCTGCGTCTCGAACTCACATCGACAATGCATCAGCAGCCCCTGGCGACAAGCGATCTCGACTTCGTCATCAGAATGGGAGACCCGGGCGAAAGTGAACTGATAGGCAAACGGGTAGCCACCGTAGCGTTCGGCATATTCGCGTCGGAAGAATATCTCGCGGCCCATCCTGCGCCGAGAACTCTCGCTCAGCTCAAGGATCACGACATTATTGGCCTCACAGAGGACTTTGCCGGTTTTCGAAGCGAACGCGCCGGCCAGATGCAATTGGCGACGCAGTTCTTTGCGGCAACGGAGGTGCGCAATGCATTGCGCATCCTTCCGGTTGCGAGTCACTTCGCTGCAGCGGCCGAGGGCCTTGGCCTGGCGCTTCTGGCGGTGCCCTTTGCGCAAGCGGAACGGCTTGTCCGGGTGCTGCCGAATGAGACAGCTTTTTTGAATGTGTGGCTGCTTCGTCGCCCTGAAAGCGACCTCAGGAAACTGACCCGGGAGGTCAGACGCCTTCTGGAAAGTGAGTTTGTAAAGTCCAGGAGCTGGTTCTCTGGCAATCAAAGACTTGCCCAAGCTCCAGTTCGGCGCAGGTCCTAGAAGTCAGCGCCTCCTGCATCTATCTGTTCGCGAGACTGAGCGAGCCCCTCTCGGACACCTCATGGATGCGCGGGACGAAACATCAATCGTGTTCTTGATTGTCGCGTCGTGTGCCGCTGCAAGCGCGGCAGTAGCCAGCTTCATTGGCCGCTAGCGTTGCGCCAAACGCAACAGCGCTCTCTCATCGTCAGCAAAATGAGCGACAACGCTGCCGTGCAGGATTGGCTGCACTCGATCTCCCTTTGATCTTCAGGGATTCTGCAGCGGCGCAATCGCGGTGCAGCAATTTGCTGCACGCGTGATACGGCCAGCGTATCGCGCCTTATGAAACGAGTTATTGCCGATCCGGCTCAGTTTGGAATGAATAAAAACTGAGTAGCGATGCCGTTCGGCGTCGGCACAACGGTTGGTCTTGGTGCCTTGGCGCGAGACGCGGATGGAGAGCATGGATGCCGGAATACAACGCTGGGAAAGTTGCGGACTACGCCGATGGCGATCGCAAGGTAATCGTCTGCGGCGACAAGGAGGTCGGCGTTTTCAGGCTCGGTGATGAATTCTTTGCCTGGCACAACCGGTGCGCTCATCGCGCGGGACCCGTGTGTCAGGGACGCATCATGAAGCGGGTGCTGGAGCCGGTGGCGGACGATCATACCGTTCGCTCGATGGAATATGACGAGAGTGAAATCAATATCGTGTGCCCCTGGCACGGCTACGAATTCAGCATCAAGACCGGCGCACATCAAGGCAATGCGAGCGTTCGCTTGCGCAAGGCCGATCTCGCCATTCGCGATGGAGAAATCTATGTCGTCCTCCAGTGAAGACCGCCGTAATGATCAGTACGGCTGGATCGATTCCGTTGCGCCGGATCTGTTACGGGCATCGCGTGAACTTGTCGAAACCGGACAGGCGAGCCGGGTTTCTGATGAATCCGTCGCCAACATCCTGACCGCCGCAATCCGCCTGTATGTGGCGAAATCCGATGGCGAGGAACGGACCTTCAAGCCGATCGCTGGCGAGCGCGACAGCGAGATGACACCCACGGAACTGCTTTCCGCGGTCGCCGAGATGTTGCGGGCGCTTCACCTCAGTCCGATGGAATTAGCGCTGTGGTATCGCCGCCGCCCCGACGAAGACACTTACGTTCAAGGATAATCGCAATGAATAAGCGGGAAACGTTCGGCCCCGAATACGCAAAAACTCAGCAGATCGACGTATACACCGATACGCGCGACGTGCTGGCGCTGGCGAAAAAGAACGCCATCAGACGGGGACTCGACGACTGGTTCGTTGTCGATATCGACGCGCACCATGTCGAAAGTGTCTCTTGGAAGGAAGTGGTGACGTATATCGAGGATCCCGTTATCCGCGACAATGCGATGCGATACCAGATGGAACGCATCGGTGCACCGCCGTATGGTTTGAACGGCGACCTCGGCCTTCGGTATCAGTCCGTCGGCGGACGCATCCCGCATCAGGATGACCAGCGCGAGACGGTGACGGAAACCGATGTCCACCGCGATGTGACCTTGACACGCCGCGCGATGGATTCGCTCGGTGTCGATAATATGGTCGTGTTTCCGACGCCGATGCTGTTTCTCGGTATGCATCCCCAGACGGAGATGGAGGTCTGGCTGGGCCGAGCTTACAACCGCTGGATGGCCGACAAGATTCTGTCAGCCGATGACCGAATCAAAACCCTGATCTATCTGCCTTTCAATACGCCGAAGGAAGCGGAGCGCGCTGTCCAGGAATTCGGCGACAAAAAGGGTGTGATCGGGTTCTGTGTGACCAGCACGCGCTACAAGCCGGTGCATCACAACGATTACATGCGTCTCTATTCGATGATCGAAGAGACTGGAAAGCCGATCGCCTTCCATGCCGGCTATCACTGGCAGGATCCATCGCTGGCGACCGTAAACCGATTCCTGGGCATGCACGCACTTGGCTTTGCCTGGTGCAACATGGTGCATATGACCAACTGGATCCTGAACGGAATTCCGGAGCGGTTCCCCAAGCTCAAATCAATGTGGGTGGAGAGTGGTCTCGCCTGGGTTCCGTTCCTGATGCAGCGTCTCGATGATCAGTATCTGATGCGTCCATCCGAAGCGCCGCAGCTGAAGCGGATGCCGAGCGAGTATATGAATACGAATTGCTGGTACACGACCCAGCCGATGGAGACGACTCATCCGAAGGCTCTCCAAAACACCTTCGAAATGATCAAGGCGGAGACGCAGCTTCTGTTCGCGTCGGACTGGCCGCATTTCGACTTCGATCTGCCTCAGGAGATTTGTGATCTTCCCTTCCTGACAGAGCAGGCCAAGCGCAACATTCTGGGGCTGAATGCTGCGCGGCTTTTCAACCTCGATCAGACGCCCGTGAAGAAGCTAAAACCGGCGGGATAGTCTCACAAGACAAATCACTAAAAATCAAAAGAACAGTCCAAGGGGGAAACAATGCGAATCGTTTTGATGGCGATCATGGCGATTATGCTCCTTGCTTCGGGGGAAGCGCGGAGTTCGGGATCGGAAATTCCAGGTAACTCAATCCGCATCATCGTGCCATTTTCCGCAGGCGGCCCGACGGACGTGCTTGCACGCGTGGTCGGCAAGATTCTCGGAGATAAGCTCGGCGTTACGACGTATATCGAGAACAAGCCGGGCGCATCCGGTATCATTGGCACCGAGCCGATAGTGCGTTCGCCTCCGGATGGCGCGGTGCTGCTGCTGACTGCCACGCACCATGTGATTACGCCGAGCCTCTACAGGAGCATTCCTTACGACACGAAAAAGGACCTGTCGCCGATCGCGCTCGTCGCGGCGGCTCCTAACGCCATTTTGGTGACAAATAGCTTCCCTGCGAAGAATGTTGCCGAGCTGATCGAGATTCTCAAAAAGAATCCGGGCAAGTATTCGTTTGGATCGGCCGGAACAGGCAGCGCCAATCATCTGTCGGGTGAGCTGTTCAAACAGATGACAGGCGTCGATATCGTTCATATTCCCTACAAGGGGAATGGCCCTGCCATGAACGATCTTATCGGCGGGCATATACCAATGATCTTTGATTCATTGCCGACGGTTGTGAATGCCTCAAAGGGAGGTCTCGTGCGTGTTCTGGCCCTGACCGGCCCGAAGCGCTCGCCTTTGCTTCCTGATGTCCCGACGCTCGATGAGTCCGGCGTGAAAGGTTTCAATGTACAGGCTTGGTTCGGCCTTTACATGCCGCAGGCGAACAACTCGCCGATCTACAAGAAGCTGGTGGCGGCAATGAAGGAAGTGAATGAATCCGCGGAGACCAAGCAGAAACTGGCCGAAATGGGTGTCGAACCTGGCAACCTTTACGGCGATGAGTTCCGTGCTTTCGTGGATAGCGAAATCGAGCGCTGGGCGGTGGTTGTGAAGAAGGCCAACATTCCGCCGGAGTAGTTGCGGCAAGACTAGCAATGTTGAGCGATAGCAGGCCGGCAGGTGGACATGCCGGCCTGCTTTTTTCTGGCGCGCTTTGTTCCAGCTTGTATGCAAAATGTCTCCGGCCTTATGACTGAAAAGAAGATGCGGAACATCGTACGATCGGTCAAAAGCGGCCTTCACTAACGCGCTGGTGCGCAAACGAGAGACGAAAAACGTCTTCATCTCACTCCGGAAGGCCGACCGATGCTTGGGGCTATCTACGCGACGTTCGCGGCGCTGACATTCGCCATGAACAATGCCGCGATGCGGCGCGGGGTTCTGACTGGAACAGCGGCGCAGGCGATTGCCCTGACCGTACCGCTCGGAGGTCTCTGCTTTCTGGCGATGGCGGTCTTTACAGGACAGATCTGGTCGATCAGTTCATTTCCCTTTGTCGCGGCCTGCTGGCTGGCAGCCCAGGGCGTGCTGCAATTCCTGATCGGCCGTTACTTCAACTACGAAGCCAACAGGCTGGTAGGCGTGAATATCTCCGCTCCGATCGTACAGCTTCAGGTGGTCGTGACCATGCTGCTGGCAGTGGTTCTGCTCAAGGAGGAATTTACGGTATTGCAGGCGATTGGGACTATCCTGATGCTCGGTGGCTCGTTTGGCACGCAGTTGCATAAAACCTCAAAGCCTGAATCGTCCAAACCAGCGGCCTCAATGCCCCCGGATCATGCGCTAAAGGCTGTCTTCAAGCCGCGATATCTCCCGGGAGTGATTTGCGGTCTGGGCGCAGCGGTAGCGTATGGTGTGGCGCCATTGCTGGTGCGGGCCGCCTTTGAAAGCACGCCCGTCAAGAATGTGATTGCCGGGGGAGTAATCGCCTATGCCGCGGCAACCGCCGTGCTCGTCGTTCTCGTGCTCCTGCTAAAGCCGTTCCGGCAAAGCATACGCGTTGTGAATCGCAACAGCGCAACGTGGTACGCCGCGGCTGCTGCTCTTGTGGCGGCCTCTCATGGTTTTGTCTATGCGGCGCTGGCCGTTGCACCCTTGATGGTGGTAGTGCCGATTCTGCAACTCTCATTGATATTCAGGATATTCCTGTCGCAGCTCCTCAACCGCGACTATGAGGTGATGAATGCGGCAGTGATCTTAGGCTCGATTGTCGCGGTGATTGGCTCGATCGGTGTTTCGATGAACACCGACTATCTGCTGGAGGCCTTGAAGCTGCCGCTGTTTTTGGCCGACGTTTTGCGCATCCGGCTCGATGTGGGAGCTTCGCGGCCATTAGCCGCTCAGGACGCCATCATCTCGGCGTGCTGTCTGGTGGCGGCAACGAAGGCATCTACGATAGGGGATGATTGCGCGTAGGCGATTGCCAGTTCGAATTCGACGGGCGCACCCGGTCCGGTCAATTCCCGGAATGCGACGCCCTTGCGGCCGCCGGTTGCAAGCGCTCTGGAGACCAGGGCGACACCCATTCCGCCGGCAACGAGATTTGCAATCGTCTCCATCTGTGGAGCTTCCTGCCCTATATGCGGCACGAACCCGGCGCGCGCACATGCATCGAGAATGATCCTGTGCAAGCCAGGGCCCTGACGAGCGGCAAACAGTATCCACGGATCGTGCGCGAGATCGGACAGTCTTATCTGTTCGTATCGCGCCAGCGAGTGCTTTTCCGGAATGGCTGCGACCAGCCGGTAGCGGGCAACGACCTCACTGCTCAGATTCTCGGCGCCGTGAAGAGGCGGAATGACAAAGCCGAGATCGGTCTCCTGTGCATTCAATAGATCGATTTGCTGCGCTGTCATCGCTTCCCGCAAGTCGAGTTTGACCGCGGGATAGCGCTCGCGAAACCGCAACAGGATCGACGGCAGGATTTCACGTGCAGCGCTTGCGACGAATGTGACCCGCAGCGCGCCCGTCAGGCCCGCTCCTGCACGCTGTGCGGCAAGGACAGCCTGATCAGCCTGATTGACGGTCTTTCGCGCTTCTTCGAGGAAAACGAGTCCGACCTCTGTCAGCCGGTTAATCCGGTTCGTTCGTTCGATCAGCGTCGCGCCGATAGTGTCCTCGAGTCGCTTGATCGTGGCTGTCAGCGGAGGCTGAGCCATGTTGAGACGATCCGCCGCACGGCGGAAGCTCAGTTCCTCCGCGACGACAATGAACTGTCTGAATTGGCGCAGTTCAATCATTCTCTCATGCGACCATTGGCTTCACAGCGGTTCTGGGATCGCGCCTGGGTTGAAACCCTAGACAAACGACATCTCCTCAGCGGATTCGAGAATTCGCCGTAGCTCAATGAGCGCACGCCTCAGTTCGTCATGGGTTTTCGGATGTCCGAGGCAGATGCGGACGCCGAGTGTGCCGCGGTCGACCTGCTGCAAGGCGCCCGGAGGAGCGAGGGTAATTCCGGCTTGTGCGGCTTGCGCGACAAGCGCAATCAGCGTGCGCCCGGCGGGAATCGGCAGCCAACGGTGAAATCCGGGTGTTTCGGAAACAACGGGCAGCCAGTTGCCGAGCACTTCGTCAGCAATGGCATTGCGCCGTGCGGCTTCCGCGCGCTTGAGCTGAACCTGATGCGTCAGGTCGCCGCTATGGATGAGGCGTGTGACGACTTCCGCCATGAGCGGCGATGCCATCCAGCCGGTCGCGCGAACGGCGTTGTTGGAGCGGTCGCGGAACTGGTCAGGCACGATCATGGCCGCGATGCGAAGACCGGGAGCCAGACATTTCGCGAAGCTCAAAATATAGAAACTGCGCTCCGGCAGCAGAAGTGAAATCGGCTTCGGCGGTTCCGGAAAGAGGAACGCGTAAGCGTCGTCTTCAAGAAGGTAAGCGTCGTGACGGCGAATGACATCTGCGATCTCTTGCCGACGTTCGTTCGGCATCGTGGTGCCGGTGGGTGTTTGCAAGGTCGGCGTCGAGAACAACACGCGCGCCTTTGTTTCGGCAAACGCGCGATCCAGTGCGTCCGGCAACAGGCCGTGCCTGTCGCAATCCACGCCATGCAGGCGGTAACCGTTTTGCGCCGAGAGCGCGATCATGCCCGAATAAGTGAATCGCTCAGTCAGCACGACCCCGTTGGGATTTGTGACCATGCCCAGAGCGATCGAGAGGCCGTGCTGTCCGCCATGGGTGATGAAGAGGTGGTCCGCGTCGGTCGGCACGCCGAGTTGTGTAAGCCACCCAACCATGCTCTCGCGGTGATGGAGCAGGCCTTGATGCGGCAGATACCCGAGCAGCCGCGTCAAAGCGCCGTCGGCCACGATGTCTTCGAGAATCGAGGCGATCAGTACATCTTCGCCCGTATGCGGCGGCACGTTGAGGGCAAGGTTGAGAGTCGAGGAAGGGCTCTCGCTGGCCGCCGCGGGACGCCGCCGCAGCACAAACGTGCCGCGTCCAACCTCTCCCGAAATGAGGCCGCGGGATTCCGCTTCGGAATAGGCCTTGGAGATGGTGCCGACGCTCAGTCCGAGCTGTGACGCCATGTCGCGTTGGGGAAGCAGACGCGTGCCAGGCTTTAAAGCGCCTGACTCGATGTCTTTCTCCAGCGATTGCACGAACGCGAGGTAACGCGGTCCGGGCTCTTCGGAGAGAACTGGAATCCATTCGGTTGAAACGTCTTGTGACACGGCAGCGTATCCTGAAAAGCAAGACTATTGAATAGTACAATTGCCAGATTGTTTCAATTCCTGGCAAGAAGAAGATGGATGTGGTTGGGACTAAATTCAATCGATTTTCCCATTGTTGCGGTGCAAATGAATGGAAAAGCAGGAATTGAACTAGAATAAATTTGACATTGATCTCTCTTTTGATTTTATCCGCTCCGAGCACGCAAGCAGATGGAGAGTGCGTTGATTTACGAAATTCGCGTGTATGAGGCCGTTGAAGGTAAGGCGTCGGCGATGAGGGCGCGCTTCAAGGAGCATGTGGTGCCGCGTCTTCCCCGGCACGGCATTGAGTTGGTTGGTGTGTTCCAGGCTCCGGCGGAAGATGGCCGTCTGACTTATCTGACGCGCTTCAAGTCCGAGGATGATCGCACCAGGGCATGGGCGGCGTTCGGCACTGACACTGAGTGGCGTGAGATCAAGGCCGCTTCCGAAGTGAATGGCCCGCTGCTGAAGAACCAGACGGTCTCGGTGTTGTCACCGGCAGTTGCCGGCCTGCTGCTGGGATAGCCACTCTCGCATTCGTGATGCCGCAGCAAAGGCATCAAGCGTGAAAGAAAGCCGATGAAGCCAGCCCCCTTTGAATATATCAGGCCAGGATCAATTGCCGAAGCATGCGAATTGCTTGCGTCGGATGAAGACGCGCGGGTTATCTCGGGTGGTCAGACCCTGATCCCCATGCTGGCGATGCGCCTCGCGCGGCCTGCCAGGCTCGTCGACATCTATCGACTGCCGGAACTGAACGGTATTCGTGTGGACGGCGACGTCCTTGCGATCGGTGCAACGACGCGTCAGGTGCAGGTCGAGGGCAGTGCGGTTGCACGCGACGCGCTGCCATTGCTGGCGAAGGCCTTGCCGTGGGTCGGGCATCCGCCGACGCGCAACCGGGGGACCGTCGGCGGTTCGGTGGCGCATGCGGACCCATCGGCGGAGATTCCGCTCGTTGCAGTAACGCTGCAGGCGGAGATCGAGATCACGAATCCTGACGGCGTTTCCACGATGCCGGCCGATGACTTCTTTATTGGTCCGATGCTGACGGCCGTAATGCCGGGTGATTGCGTGACAGCGGTGCGTTTTCCGATCTGGCGTCATGCGCGACTTGGTATCGGATTTCACGAAGTCAGTGCACGTCAGTCGGATTTTGCGTTCGTGGCCGCTGCAGCGCAGGTGGCATTGGACGACAGCGGCCTGTGCGTTGATGCAGCGCTCGGTATCGGCGGTGTTGGCGACCGGGCTGTGCGTCTCGATGTATCCGGCCTGGTCGGGGGCTCGCTCGACAAGAATTCAATCGTGGAACTGATGCACCAGGCTGCTCAGGTGCTCGAGCCGACAAGCGATCTGCATGCTTCTGCGGAGTACCGCACCCGCGTCGCCGTGACGCTCGGAGCGCGGGCGCTTGAAGATGCGATAAAGGATGCGCGGGTCGGCAGCGATCGCGCCGCTCACGGAGGAGCGCAATGAAGGTTTCTCTCACGGTCAACGGACGCGTCCGGGAGGTGGATGTCGAGCCGCGGAAAACGCTGCTGGATACGCTTCGTGAGGATCTTGCGCTTGTCGGCAGCCACACGGGCTGCGAGCATGGTGTCTGTGGCGCCTGCACGATCCTTCTCGACGGCGAGCCGGTGCGCTCGTGTCTGATGTTCGCGGCACAGGCTGATGGCTACGCGATCACGACGATCGAGGGGCTTGCTCCGGCTCCCGGTGAATTGAGTGTCCTTCAGGATGCATTCTGCGAAACGCACGGTATGCAGTGCGGCTATTGCACGCCGGGCATGATTCTCGCGGCTCATTCGCTTCTCGACCGTACAACGGAGCCTACGCGCGAAGACATCGTTGACGCGATCTCCGGAAATATCTGCCGCTGCACCGGCTACGGCCAGATCATTGAAGCCATCGAACTGGCCGCCGAGCGTCTGCACAAGGCCAATACCCCGCGCTCGACCGAAACAAGCCAGGTCGAAGACAAAAAGAAGGCTGTTGCAGTCCAGGGAGGCCGCCGATGAGCGAGCATCCGACAACCCTGAAATTTGTCTCGGCGAACCGGCGTGTTCGCGAGGATCGGCGCTTTGTTGTTGGCGGCGGCCATTACGTCGCCGATATCGTTCTCGATGAGATGCTGCACGTCGCCATTGTGCCGTCGCAGTATCCGGCAGCGCGGATCGTGTCGATCGACGCGACCGAAGCGCTGAAGATGCCAGGTGTCGTCTACGCGTTGACGGGCGAGGAGCTTGTCAAGGCCGTCGAGCCGCTGATGAATGGTCTAGATACGCCGAAGGTGCGGCGCTATCCGCTCGCGGTCGGTCAGGTGCGTTATGCCGGTGAGTGGGTGGTGGCAGTTGTCGCCGAGACCCGCGCCCAGGCCGAGGACGCCGCGGAAAAAGTGCGCGTCGAATACGAGCCGCTGCCATACGTGATCGATGCGGAAGAGGCGATCACCGATGCCAGCGCGAATGTACATCCGGAGCACGGCACCAATGTGTTGCTGGACAAGACATTCGTCTGGGGTGAGGTCGAGAAGCATTTCGCGGAAAGCCCCCGGCATCTGTCGTTTCGCGTGAAGTGGGGCCGCAATTCGACGGTGCCGATCGAAACCTTCGGCGTTGTAGCGAGATGGGACGCGTGGCGCGAGATGCTCGATGTCTGGGCTTCGATCCAGATGCCGAAATATCCCGATCAGATTTCCCGGGCCTTGCGTATTCCCACCAATAACGTGCGTGTGCATCACGACGTTGATGTCGGCGGCAGCTACGGCGTCAAGCGAGGCATCAAACACTCTGTGCTGGTATCTCATCTCTCGCGCGTCCTGAACCGGCCGGTTCGTCTGATCGAGGATCGGCTGGAGAACATGCGGGCCGGCGACGCACACGGACCGGAACGACTTTTCGACGTGGACATTGCGTTCAACGATGATGGCATCGTCAAGTCGATGAAGATGCGCGCGCTCGACAATGTGGGGGCGTATGCGGGGCGTTCGCCGTTCCAGCTGGGCAAGCCCATCGGCGCGATCGTTGGTCCTTACAAGATCGAAAGCGTTCAGTATCGTGCCATGGCGACCATGTCGAACAAGGCTGCGCAGGAAGCGGTACGCGGCTTTGGTCAGGCGCCGACCAATTATGCAATCGAGACAGCGATCGACAAGGTCGCGGAAGCTGTTGGGCTGGATCGCATCGAGGTGCGACGGCGGAATTTCATTCGCAGCGATGAGTTTCCTTATCTGATCCCCAGCGGAACCCACTACGACAGCGGCGACTATCACACGGTGGTCGAGAAGGTGCTGACCAGCGCCAACTACGACGCGCTTGTGAAGGAGCGCGACGAGCTTCGCGCCCAGGGCATGATGGCCGGTATTGGCGTTGCTGCGTGTCTTGAGCCGAGTGGCGGCAACTCATCGTTTGAGCCGCTGCTCAACGAGAAGAATACCACCACGACATGGATGGATTCGTGTCGCATCAATGTGGATGGCGTCGGCTTTGTGACGGTAGCCATTCACACCACATCCTCCGGGCAGGGACATGAGACCCTTGCGGCTACGGTCGTTGGCGAAGTGCTGGAAATCGATCCGGACAACATCCGCATTGTAAGGCCCGATTCCCTGGCGAGCTTGCCATCCAATACGCCGGTGGGCAGCCGCATGGCTATCATGATGGGGGGTGCCTGTTATCACGCCGCGCAGAAGCTCAAGTCGAAACTGGTCAGGATCGCGGCGCATCAATTCGGGATCGCCGAGAGCGATGCGGTCTATGCCCAGGGCAGCGTGACTGACCCGAAGTCGGGCAAGACGTTGTCATGGGCCGAACTCGTCAACATCGGGCACCGGCAGTTTCATGCATTGCCCGAAGGCATGGAGCCGGGCCTCGAAACCACGCACGTGATGCAGGTGCCGACCGGCACGAAGCTGCCGGAGAACGGCCGTGTGCAGATGTATCCCTGTCATTCGTTTGAATTCCACCTCGTTCTGGTGGCGTTCGATCCGCAGATCGCAAAGCCGAAGATCCGGCGCTACGTGATCGGTCATGACTGCGGCACGGTGATCAATCCGCACATTGTCAAGGGTATGACGCTGGGCGGCATCGCACACGGCCTTGGAGCCACGCTGTTCGAGGAATTCGTCTACGACGACGAGGGTCAGATGCTGACCCAATCCTTCATGGACTACCTGCTCCCGTCCTCGCACGAGATGCCGAATGTCGAGATCGTGCATCACTGTACCCCGTCGCCGTTCACGGTGTTCGGCCAGAAAGGCTCCGGCGAGAGCGGTTATCTCGGTTCTCCTGCGGCGATTTCGGGCGCGATCAACGACGCGGTATCGTCACTTGGCATCTCTTTCTCCAGGCTCCCCATTCGTATTGCTGCCATCAGTGACGCGATCGCTGCGGCTGAAGCGACCAAGAAAGGATAAAAAACGTGATCATCGACTGCCACGCTCATCTTGTGCCGCCGAGCCTGCTTGACGCTATCCGGGCCGACAAGGCGAAATTTCCATCCGTCCGCCTGATCGAGGAGGGCGGCAGCCTTGGCTTCTCCTTCGCGGGCAACAAGCCGACGCGACCGGTGTCGAAGCCGCTCAGCGATATCGCTGCGCGATTGCAGTGGATGGACACCCAGAAGATCGAGCGTCAGGTCGTCGGGGGCTGGCTCGATATGTTTGCCTACGAAATTCCGCCAGCGGAGGGCGAACAGTGGTCGCGCCTGATCAACACCCATCTTGCGCAGGCTTCGAAGGAACAGCCGCGATTCATTTCGCTCGCGACTGTGCCGCTTCAGGACGGCGCACGCGCGGCGCAGGTCCTGCGCGACGCTCACCACAAGGCCGGCTTCAAGGGCGCGATGATCGGCACGCAGCCGAAAGGCAAGGGCGGCGTTCTCGACGATCCGACGCTGGCGCCGTTCTGGGAAGCTGCGAACGAACTCGGCTCGATTATTTTTATTCATCCGGTGTTCGAGAGCGGTGACGACCGCGTACATGACTACGGCATGGCGAATGCCGTCGGCCGTATCACCGATACGCTGATCGCGATGTCGCGCCTGATCTATGCTGGCCATGTCACGCGCTATTCGAACATGAAAGTGGTGGCGGGTATCGGTGGCGCTGCGCTGCCTTATGTCATTGGCCGTTTGCGCCGGAATTACTCGCTCGACAAGGAGAAGTTGGGCAATCCCGATGCCGCGCTCGCCGCGATGTATTACGACACCATCGTTCAGGATACCCGTGCGCTGCGCTATCTCGCGGACGTCGTCGGCGCTGATCGCATCATGATGGGATCGGACATGCCATTCCCGATCGGCGATCTTGCGCCTCTGAACATTGTCCATGAGACGTCGTTCTCGGCTGCGGAGCGCGTCTCGATCCATGGCGGTCTGGCCCAGCGGCTGTTCGGCATCTGAGGAGGGCGGCATGAAACTCGATATCGGCGGCAGCGAAACAATCCCGGCGTCCGTGGATGCGCTCTGGGTCGCTCTCAATGACCCAGCTGTTCTGACTCGCTGCATTCCGGGCTGCAAAAGCATGACGGAGACGTCGCCGGATTCCTATAAAGTGGAAATGCAGCTTCGCGTGGCCGCCGTGGGCGGCACGTTCGAGGGTGCGATCAGCCTGTCGGACAAGGATGCGCCGAAGTCCTGCAACATCCAGGTCTCGGGCAGCGGTTCGATTGGGCACGGCACGGGAACAGCCCGGTTCGATATCGAGCCGGACGGCGAAGGCGCGAAGCTGCTCTACAATGGCAATGGCGAGATCGGCGGTCTCGTGGCGGGTGTCGGGCAGCGGATTCTCACGAGTGTCTCGAAACATCTGATCGGCCGCTTCTTCGTCGCGCTCCGCAAGGAGTTTGAGACCTCGGCAAACAGGGCTGCAGGATAACACCATGGCTGCAGCGGCAAGCCGCATCGAGCGCATTGAAGTCGAGCCTGGTGTCCGCCTCGCAGTGGAAGTGCCTGCGGCCTCGAGCAAACCTGTTGTCATGCTGAGCAGTTCGATCGGCGCCAGCATGGGCATGTGGGACGAGATTTCTGACCGTCTGTCCGATCAGGCGAGGATCGTTCGCTACGATACGCGTGGTCATGGCAAGTCGGATGCACCGGCTGGTCCTTATACGATTGAGCGGTTGGGCCTTGATGCTGTTGCCATTCTGGACGCGCTCGACATCGGGCAAGTGGTCTTCTGCGGGTTGTCGCTCGGCGGATTGACTGGCATGTGGCTTGGCGCGAACCGTAGCGAGCGACTGGCGGGATTGGTGCTGGCAAATACCGCGGCGAACTTTCCGCCGGCTTCGATGTGGCAGGATCGCGCGGCCGCGGTTCGCATCAATGGAATGAGTGCGCTGGTTTCGCCGACGCTGGACCGCTGGTTCACCAAGGCGTTTCGAGAGCGGAAACCTGAGCGAATAAAGCAAATGGCCGAGATGGTCGGCGCGACCTCGTCGGAAGGCTATGCCGGATGCTGCGACGTTCTGGCGGTTGCTGATCTCAAGCCATCTCTGTCTGATATTTCCTGCCCGGTTCGGGTGATCTGCGGTGCGCACGATCCATCGACACCGCCGACGCGAGGAGAGGAGATCGTCGCCGGGATCAAGAGCGCGCAGATGGCGACTCTGGACGCGGCGCACATTGCCGCTGTCGAAGCGCCAGACGCTTTTGCAGGGGAACTAAGAAAAATCATGTCCCGCGCCGTAAGCGCGGCAACATAGTTGGGAGGAAGGTATGATGAGGAAAACCATATTTGCTTTGGGGCTGCTGTCCGCGGTTACTTCGGTGTCGCCACTGGCCGCGCAGGATCTTCCGAAGGTTTCGATTGTCGTGTTCGGCGCGCCTTCCCTGGGAGCTTTCCTGCCGCCGGTGATCAAGGCTCAGAAGCTCGATGAGAAGAATGGCTTGTCCATCAATTTCGAGGAACGGACTCCCGACGCATACACGGCGCAGTTCAACTCCGGAGAGTTCAAGGTTGGCGGCAGTGCCGCACTGTTGACGGTCGGCCTTGCCGACGTGCGTGGCGTCAAGGTCACATACCTGTTCAACCTCTTCGACTATTGGGGCGCGGTTGTCACGTCACGTCCGGAAATCAAGTCGCTGAAGGATCTCGAAGGCAAGGACCTCGCTGCTGCGAAGGGAACGACTAACTATGTGATGTTCGATTGGTTCGCTCGCCAGGTCGGCGTGGATACCAGCAAGCTCTCGGTCATCAACACCGCGACGCCGGGACTGGTTGGCTACGCTCTTGCGGATCGCGCAACGGCGGTTCAGCTCTGGGAGCCTGCCTACACCACACTGCATTCCAAGAAGCCCAGCATCCGAATGCTCGATCTCAAGATCCAGGATAGCTGGAAGAAGATGTCGGGCAGCACCAACATTCCATATCTGGGAGTCGCGGCCCATGTTGACTGGGCCGAGAAGAACAAGGATCTGATTCCAAAGCTCTACACCGCGTACAAGCAGGCGGCGGCATGGGTCACTGCAAATCCCGACGACGCAGCGAAACTGATCGCAAGCAAGGGAACAGATGACGATCGCAAGGCGATCGCCGAATTGATCCGTGCAAACGATCGTCTCGGCATGAACCTGCGTACGGCGGCTGAGGTGAGCAAGGAAATCAAGGCGGTTTATGCGGCGGGCAGATCAATCGCCTTCCTTCCCTCCGACCCGTCTCCCGCAACGATTTACCAGGGACCGATGAAATGACGGCTGCGCAGTATCAGGAGTCGGGCGCGTCCAGACTGGGCACGGCGGCACTTCGCGGTGTGGCATCCTATATCGTGCCATTCACCGTGATCGCGGCGATCTGGCAGGTTGCCTCGCTGTTCTTCCCGCCATTTCTGTTTCCGTCGCTGGTGGACGTCTTCTGGCGTTTCATTGGCATCGTCACGGATTGGTCCCAGTTTGTAGATGTTCTCGCGACTGTGCTGCGCATTCTCGCCGGGCTCGCCGGTGCATTTTTGATCGGCGCGTTGCTGGCTGTGCTGATGGCGCGTTCGCGCATGGCTCATGACTTTCTCTCGCCAGCCTTGACTCTGTTTCAGGGTATTCCGGCGCTGTCGTGGGTCGTGTTCGCGATCATCTGGTTTCATGGCATCGAGTCTCGTATTTTCTTCATCATGGTGATGACGACGCTACCGGCGTTTTCATTCCAGGTGCTGGGCGCGCTTCAGGCGATGTCGCGAGATCTTACCGAGATGGTCATGAGCTTCCGTCCATCGCGCACAAAACTGTTCACAGCGATGATTATCCCGGCGATTCTGCCGGACATTCTCACCGCCTGGAAGGTCAACCTCGGAAACGCGTCGCGCGTGGTCGTGGTGGCTGAACTTGTGGGCGCGACAGGTGGGGTCGGTTATCAATTACTTCAGCAGCAACAGGTCTTCGATATGGCAGGAGCGCTGGCTTGGACACTGCAACTCGTTTTCTTCGTTCTTGTTGTGCAGGCGATCCTGACTCTCATTGAGAGCGTCGCGTTCCGCTACCGCGCAATCTCGGAGCGCACGCTATGACGAATGGTCCCGAAAAATCGGCAATCTCTCTGGATCAGGTATCGAAGGTCTTTGGCAAGGCTGGTGGTGCCGGAGCTTTCACCGCGGTTGACACCCTAGATCTGCAGGTCGTGCAGGGACAGATGCTCGCGCTGCTCGGTAAGACCGGCTGCGGCAAGTCCACAATCTTCAACATGATCGCGGGATTGACTGAACCCACCAAGGGACGCGTGACGGTGGATGGTCACGACCCTTTCCGCGATTTCGATGCGTTCCGCGGCAAGATGGCGATTGTTTTCCAAGGCGATCGGTTGTTGCCATGGCGGACGGCGATCGAGAATGTCCAGCTTGGACTGGAGATTCTTGGGAAGTCGAGTGAAGAGCGCAGGTCCACTGCCGAGCGTTGGCTGGAGACGCTGGGGCTTCGTGGACATGAGAACGATTATCCGCACGCGTTGTCGGGTGGTATGCGCCAGCGCGTTTCGATCGCACGTGCGTTCGCCACAAACGCCAACATTCTGCTCTGCGACGAGCCTTTCTCGGCGCTGGATGAGATGACGGCTCGCAAGCTGCGCGCCGAGTTCGTCAAGCTCGTGAAGGAAAACGGCAAGACCGCCGTCTTCATTACGCACTCTATCAACGAAGCGCTCGAGATTGGCGACCGGATCGTGGTCTTAAAGCGGCCGGCCAATATCGCGATCGATGTTTTGCTGACGTCAGAAGCCAAGGCGGACAAGCAGGATGTTATTCGCGGTCAGATCCAGGGCGTACTGGCTGCATGAAATTAAGAAGGTCAGGGAGACGGTTTTGTGAAAAGTGAAATCGAGGTATGGACTGGGCCGATCAAGGCAATCGGCGTCCAGATCGACTGATCGTCCCCTGAGTGCGGATCGCGCGCTTTTGCGGAGAAAGGCTGCGAATTTGCCGATTGCAGTCCTCCCTAGCTCGTGAGAAAGCTAGGGACGAGGGACAAGCATGTCCTGTTTGTGCATTCGGATTAGCGGCAGTCGACCTCCTGCCAAGTGAGGAAACCAGTATATGGCTACGGCATCTCCGACCATTATCTACACCCTGACCGACGAAGCTCCAGCACTGGCGACGGCATCTTTTCTGCCCATTGTTCGCGCGTTCGCTGCGCCGGCCGGCATTGATGTTGCTACGAGCGATATCTCGGTGGCCGCCCGTATCCTTGGCGAATTCCCGGAATTCCTGACTGAAGAACAGCGCCTGCCGGATAATCTGGCCGAACTCGGTCGTCTGACGCTTCTGCCGGGCACCAATATCATCAAGTTGCCAAACGTCAGCGCCTCGGTGGCGCAGTTGAAGGCCGCCATAAAGGAACTGCAGGACAAGGGATACAACGTTCCCGATTATCCCGACAGTTCAAAGACCGACGAGGAAAAGGCGCTTCGCGCGCGCTACACCAAGTGTATTGGCAGCGCCGTGAACCCTGTCCTGCGCGAGGGAAATTCCGATCGCCGCGCGCCGCTTGCCGTGAAGAACTATGCGCGTAAGCATCCGCACAGCATGGGCGAATGGAGCCAGGCCTCGCGCTCACATGTCTCACACATGCATCACGGCGATTTCTATCACGGCGAGAAGTCGATGACGCTCGACCGCGCGCGTGACGTGAAGATGGAGCTTGTCACCAAGAGCGGCAAGACAATCGTACTCAAGACCAGGGTGTCGCTTCAGGATGGTGAAGTCATCGACTCCATGTTCATGAGCAAGAAGGCTCTGTTGGCGTTCTATGAGGAGCAGATCGAGGATTCCTACAAGACCGGCGTGATGTTCTCGCTGCACGTCAAGGCCACCATGATGAAGGTTTCACACCCGATCGTGTTCGGTCACTGCGTCAAGATTTTCTATCGTGACGCTTTCGAGAAACACGGGGCCTTGTTCGAAGAGCTCGGCGTCAATGTCAATAATGGCATGGTCGATCTTTACAACAAGATCGCTTCCCTTCCGCAGAGCAAGCAGGACGAGATCAAGAACGACCTGCACGCCTGCCACGCGCACCGGCCCGAACTGGCGATGGTCGATTCCGCCAAGGGCATCACGAATTTTCATTCGCCGAACGATATCATCGTCGACGCTTCGATGCCTGCGATGATCCGTAATGGCGGCAAGATGTGGGGTGCCGACGGTCGTCTGAAGGACGTCAAGGCCGTCATGCCGGAAAGCACATTCGCCCGCATTTACCAGGAGATGATCAACTTCTGTAAATGGCACGGCGCATTCGATCCGAGGACAATGGGTACAGTGCCGAATGTCGGTCTTATGGCGCAGCAGGCCGAGGAATACGGCTCACACGACAAGACGTTTGAAATCCCAGAGGATGGTGTCGCCAACATCACCGATCTTGCGACAGGCGAGGTGTTGCTCAGCCAGAATGTCGAGCAGGGCGATATTTGGCGCATGTGCCAGGTCAAGGACGCTGCTATCCGCGACTGGGTGAAACTTGCCGTGAGCCGTGCCCGGAACTCTGGCATGCCTGTGCTGTTCTGGCTCGACCCCTATCGTCCGCATGAAGCGCAGCTCATCGCAAAGGTCAAAACGTACCTGAAGGAGCACGATGTCTCCGGCCTTGATATCCAGATCATGAGTCAGGTTCGCGCCATGCGTTATACGCTTGAGCGTGTCATCCGCGGTCTCGACACCATCAGCGCAACCGGCAACATTCTGCGCGATTATCTCACCGACCTGTTTCCGATCATGGAGCTAGGCACTTCAGCCAAGATGCTCTCGATCGTTCCACTCATGGCAGGGGGCGGCCTCTACGAAACCGGTGCGGGCGGTTCAGCGCCCAAGCATGTGCAGCAACTAGTAGAAGAAAACCATCTGCGCTGGGATTCTCTCGGGGAGTTCCTCGCGCTTGCAGTCTCGCTGGAAGATCTTGGCATCAAGGCGAACAACTCGAAAGCTAAGCTCCTCGCGAAAACGCTGGATGCCGCCACCGGCAAGTTGCTCGACAACAACAAGTCTCCTTCGCCGCGCACCGGTGAATTGGACAATCGCGGAAGTCAGTTCTATCTCGCGATGTATTGGGCGCAGGAACTGGCAGCTCAGACCGAGGATAAGTCCCTTCAGGAGCGGTTCAAGCCACTCGCTGAGGCGCTTACCCGAAATGAAGAAAAAATTGTAACGGAGCTACAGGCAGTACAGGGCAAACCTGTAGACATAGGGGGCTATTATCTTCCCGATCGGGGAAAATGTGCGGATGTGATGCGCCCGAGCGCTACGTTCAACACAGCGCTGGATCAGATGGCATCCCAATAGAATTTGATGGGGCCATTGAGGATTGGGATGCGAGATTGCAGTGACACGCCGTGAGAGGCGTGTCCTCACGGCAGTGTCATGATGCTCGATCCGACCGCTCGAGAAGTTACGTCTGACATCGATTTGGCAGCCAGGTCCCCGGCGGCGCTGGTGAGACCGCTAGCAATGTTCTGATTGCGTCCGAGGCGCTGGCGAATGGCGTCGCAGCCGCAGCTCCAAGCTGACAATATTTCTGAAGAGCAGCCGGTCGATGCGACAAGCATCGCCGTGCTTGCCGTACGGCGGAAGGCTGCGTTTGCGGGCGTCGTCAGTACACATCGGTGGACGCGGCATCGGCGCGATGGCGAGATCAAATCGCTACGCCAACCTTCTGATTGCTGGATAGCTTCTTCGCATTCTGCGGCTGTGTAGGCGCCTGCTTTTTCAACCTTCCTCTGTTCGTCTAGCGGTTGTGGGAGGAATTCCACACGACTTGACGGCGGAGCTCTCATTGCTTACGAACATTCGTTAGCAACAAATATCGCCATTTTAATAGGCGTTTTACAGGAGGCTGCTTATGCACGTTATTATCGTTGGTGCAGGAATTGCGGGCATGACGGCTGCCATTACCCTGCGTCAAAAAGGTCACGATGTGACGGTGCTGGAGCAGGCATCCGCCCTGAAGGAAATCGGTGCGGGTATTCAGCTTGCGGCGAATGGATCGCTGGTGCTTCGAGAATTGGGCCTTGAGGAGGCCGTCGCAAAGGCCGGCGTCATCCCGCAGTCCTATGAGATGCGGGACATCAGCACCGGCAAACTGCTGAACCTGTCACCTCTGGGCGATATGGGGACAAAGCGCTGGGGCGCGCCACTCTACAACATCCACCGCGCTGATTTGATCGATATTCTCGCCCGCGCTGTTCCAGCAGGCGTGCTCAGACTCGGCGCGCAGGTTGAGGATTTCGTTCAGGACAATGATGGCGTTACTGTTCGCCTGACGTCGGGCGAAGAGGTGCGCGGAGATGTCCTTATTGGCGCGGATGGCATTCACTCCGTCGTCCGCAAGCAGCTGCGTGGCGAGGAGCCAACGCACTTTTCCAATATTCTGATGTGGCGGGCGCTCATTCCAGCGGAGAAGTTGCGCCATATCACTCTTGAAGAAAAGGGAAATTATTGGTTCGGGCCGGGCCGGACCCTGATCACGTACTGGGTGCGCTCCAATAATCTCTACAGCATCCTCGCTTCGGTTCCTGTTACCGAGGTCCAGCGCGAGTCCTGGACCGAAAGCGGCGATATTGAAGAACTGCAGCGATCGTTTTCGGATATCGAGCCGCGGGCGCGCCAGATGATGGAGCAGATCGAGACCTCCTTCCTCACCGGCATGTATTACCGCGATCCGATCGATCGCTGGACATACGGGCGCGTCACGCTCATGGGCGATGCGGCGCATCCGATGGTACCCTTCCTTGCGCAGGGCGCCTGCCAGGGTATCGAAGATGCCTGGACGATGGCGACCGTGCTGTCGGATGTTTCAAGCAAGAATGTCGGGGCGGCGCTTCAGGAATATGAGCAGCGACGGCGTCCCCGTACAACGCGCGTGCAATCCGGCGCGCGTGCGATGGTCAAGCTGACGCACGAGTCCGAAGCCGATCGCATCCGGGCGAGAAACGGCCGCTGGAAGGGCATGCAGCATATCGATCCCATGACCGAGACGACATGGGGATTCGTCTGGGGATATGATGTGCTCGCTGCGGTGAAACAGCCTGCTGGTGAAGTTCTCGGTTTGTCGGCGACGCGTGAAGGAAAAAGTCTGAAGCGTCCTGAGAGCCAGCGCGCCTTTTCCCTCTGGAAAAATGCCTTCTCGCCGGAACAGGTCGCCAGAGGTCACGACGGTCTTCGTGAGGGATACGAGGAGTTTCTCACGAAGAATTTTCCCCTCGCGCAGGATGTTGCCGTCGAGGCGGTTGAGTTGCGTGGTGTTCCGGCGCTACGGGTGCATGCGGCCAAGAAGAAAGCCAATGCGCCGACGGTTTTGCACTTTCATGGCGGCGGATATGTACTTGGTTCGGCCCGCGGCTCCCTGGAGTATGCGCATCGACTGGCTGAAACGGTCGGAGGGACGTGCGTCACCGTCGACTATCGTCTGGCGCCGGACCATCCGTATCCAGCAGCGATCGACGATGCGCTTGATGCGTATCGTGGCTTGATCGAGAGCGGCGTTCCAGCGTCATCCGTCCTTCTGAGCGGAGAATCCTCCGGCGGCGGATTGGCGATTGCGGTGGCTCTCGCGCTCAAGACTGCGGGCGACACGCTCCCGGCAGGAATTATCGGTGTTTGCCCGTTTTCGGATCTTACCTTACGTGGACCGAGCGTCTCAATGTTTGCAGGCGATGATCCTGCGGCGAACAAGGACATGCTGGCCTATCTCGGTGCTTCCTATTTCCAGGGACATGAGCCGACCGATCCGCTGGTATCTCCGCTGTATGGCGATCTCGCCGGCTTGCCGCCCATGTTCCTGACAGCCAGCGAGGGGGAAGTGTTGCTGAGCGACACAACGCGTCTGATCGAGCGGGCGAAAAGAGCGGGCGTCGATGTGACGTCACGGATCGTTGACGACTCCGTTCACGTCTACACGATCTTCCCGTTCCTGCCGGAAACCGTCTCGACCATGAAGGCGATTGGCGAGTGGGCCGGCACGAAAACCGGGCGATAGGCACGAACCGGACAAAACACCCAAGCGGTGCTTGATGTTTCTCGAGCATCGCAGCATTCAAAATCAACAAACGCAAACATAAGGAGGCATTCATGAGGGTGCTTGGACGATTGATGGCTGCATCGGCGCTGGGTTTGCTGATGGCCGGAGGCGCGCATGGGCAGGGAATTTCAAACGGCGCAGTTAAGATTGGCGTGCTGGGCGACATGTCCGGCGTGTTCCAGGATCTCAGTGGTGCAAGTTCGGTTGCGGCTGCGAAAATGGCCGTGGATGATTTCGTCAAGAACGAGAAGCCTTCCTTCAAGGTCGAACTCGTCACGTCGGATCATCAGAACAAGCCGGATATCGCCGTAAGCCGCGTGCGTGAATGGTATGACGTCGATGGCGTCGACATGGTCACGGATGCAATCAACTCGGCAGTTGCGTTGGCGGTATCGGGCGTCACGCGCGAGAAAAACCGCGTGCTGATGGTGACGGGCGCCGGGACAACCGCGCTCATCAACGAGCAGTGCTCGCCGAATACGATCCTTTACGCCTGGGATACCTACGGTATCTCGAATGCGCTAGCCGGATCGATCACGCGCTCGGGCAAGAAGAACTGGTATTTCCTTTCGGTTGACTATGCCCTCGGCCAAGCGATCGAAAAGGATGCGACAAGGGCTATCGATGCCGCGGGAGGCAAAGTTGTCGGCTCGCGCAAGCATCCGACAGGAACTGCGGATTTCTCGTCGTTTGTCCTGACGGCTCAAAATTCCGGCGCCGACGTCATTGGGCTGGCGAACGCTGGCGGCGATCTCATCAACTCGGTCAAAGCCGCTCAGGATTTCGGTATCACACAAAAGCAGACCATAGCGCCAATGGCTGCGACATTGATGGACATTCACGCGATCGGGCTTGCGTCGTCGCAGGGGCTTATGCTGGTCGAAGGATTTTACTGGAACCGCAACGATGAATCGCGGGCATGGAGCGAGCGATTTTTCAAGGAGCGGAACAGAATGCCTATCATGCTTCAGGCCGGGCTCTATTCCGCAATCACGACCTATCTCAAGGCCGTAAAGGAAACTGGGACCGACGATGCGAAGACGGTTCTCGATCACATGAAGAAAATAGAGATCAACGACCTATTCGCGAAGGGAGGCCGGATTCGCGCCGACGGACGCATGGTCTACGACATGTACGTTCTGGCAGTGAAGAAGCCGGCGGAATCCAAGAAGGCGTGGGACTATCTCGAAATTCGAGACACCATCTCGGGTAAGGACGCCTATCAGCCGCTCTCCGATTCAAGGTGTCCACTGGTCAAGAACTGATCAACGACCTCCCACAACACCTCGTGCCGCGGACGATCTTCGCGGCACGCTGCTTTCCGGGTGCCGGGTTCAATGGAACGGCAAGAGTTTCGGTTTCGATAAAAACTGCGAGCTTGAATATGCGAAGCGACAAGCGATCATTGAAGACGTGGCCTCGCCGGTTGCCGGCATCGATCGAGCCGCCAGCTACATCGTTATGGGACAGTCTTGTGGTGAGCGAGCAGCGTTATCCTGATCGTGCTGCTCTGATCTTTCTCGGAACATCCACAACCTACAGGCAGTTAAGGGAAGCATCCGAGAGACTGGCCGGAAAGTTGTACGCGTTGGGCGTGAAGCGGGGCGACAGGGTTCTGGTGGTCATGCAGAATTGCCCTCAGCTTGTTATTGCGCATCTGGCCGTTGCCCGAGCCAATGCGGTCGTCGTGCCGGTGAATCCGATGAACCGGGCTGAAGAACTACGTCATTATATTACGGACGCGGAAGCCAGGGTCGCAATCACGACAGCTGACCTTGCGGCGGAACTGGCGGCTGCGAGTAACGATCTCGACGAAGGGAATGGACTTTCCCATCTGATCGTTAGCCACTTCACGGATGCGATTGCGGCAGGCGATCAATTCGGCGTGCCAGAACAGTGGCGGGACTGGATGCTCGCGCAGCACGATTTGCCAAAACTAGGCAGGGGGCACGTCTGTCATTGGCGCCAAGCGATGAAGGCGCACGACCCGCTTCCCGAGCTAGCTGTCGCCCGAGGTGATCTTGCACTTCTGCCTTATACCAGCGGAACGACGGGTCTTCCGAAGGGCTGTATGCTGACCCATGGCAACATCATGCACAATGCGGTCGGAGCTTCGTTCTGGCTTGATGGCACACCGGAAATGGTGAACCTCACGGTGCTTCCGCTATTTCACATCACGGGCCTCGTCTGTGTGATGCATGCCTCCATTTATTCGAGCGGAACCATGGTCATCATGCCGCGGTGGGATCGTGAGATTGCCGGTCAGCTCATCACGCAGCGTCGAGTGAGCCATTGGACCTCCATCCCGACAATGATCATTGATCTTCTGGCAAGCCCGAATCTGGGTGCCCATGATCTGTCGAGCCTAGTTTATGTCGGAGGGGGCGGGGCAGCGATGCCCCAGGCCGTCGCGGAGACTCTCCTGGACAAGTTTGGGCTCAAATTTGTCGAAGGGTATGGAATGACCGAATCGGCCGCGGTTACGTTGTTTAATCCGTGCGACGATCCCAAGCTTCAGTGCCTCGGAATACCGTTCCTCAGTGTGGATGCCCGAATCATGGATTTCGAGAGCGGAGCTGAGCTTTCCGATGGCGAGCAGGGGGAAATCGTTGTCCACGGGCCGCAGGTTTTCAGTGGATACTGGAAGCAGGCGGATGCGTCCAAGGATGCTCTCATCACGATCGACGGAAAAACGTTCCTGCGGACTGGTGACCTCGGTTACAGGGACCCGGATGGCTACTTCTTCATTACGGATCGCCTGAAGCGGATGATCAATGCTTCGGGATACAAGGTGTGGCCCGCAGAGGTCGAGACCCTTCTGTTCCGGCATCCGGCGGTGCAGGAAGCTTGCGTTATCAGCTCGAAAGATAGCTATCGGGGTGAGACCGTAAAGGCTGTTGTGGTGGTCAAACCGGCTCACCTTGGCGTCAAGGAAGAGGAGATCATCGATTGGTGCCGAACCCAGGTGAGTTCATACAAGGTGCCGCGGATCGTGAAGTTCGTAGACGCCCTTCCCAAAAGCGCTTCCGGAAAGGTGATGTGGCGCGTCCTGCAGGAATCTGAATCGCGGAAAGCCTGATATTTCTGAATGACCGATGGGCGAATTCCGCAGGAGACCGGCCATCTTAGGGGGACCAAGTTGCCAGTTTGCCAAGGCTCGGTTACCTCTCGCTTGGGCCAGTCGGCCCGTTGGAGCGGGGCTATGAGCCGGACACCGATGAAACGTACCCGGACCGGAGCGCGGGTGCCAGCGGACGAGGCTGCTCTCAGTTACGTCGATCAAGCGGTTGATGAGGGCGCGATTGTCGAGCGGCCGGATACTGCGGCCGGGCGGATGCGAATTCGCATCCTTCTCACAGCTATCGGGTTGGTCGCGGAACGAGGTTATGAAACCTGCAGCATGCGCACCATTGCAAGTGCTGTCGGGCTGCGAGCGCCTACGCTTTACAATTACTATCCATCAAAGGAAGCGTTGCTGGTTGAAGCAATCGATTTTGGAATCGATAATTTCTTTTCGTACGTCTTGAAAGATATTGATCAAAAGGATCGAAACGGGCGTTTGTTCGAGATCGCGCGGCGCCATATCGATTACAAGCTTCGCCATCAGGTAATTGCCCGCGCCAATGATCGTCTGATTGACCCACAGTTTGCAAAATTGTTTCTATCGGAGAAAGACCGCAAACACTTCGCCAAGCGGCTGGACAACTATCGTTACAAGATTCACGATCTCGTAAAAGACTTCGTCGGCGATAAATCTCCTGTAGACTCCATGTTCGTTACGCTGTCCATCATGAATCAATGGGACCGAGCCGCTTACTGGTACAATCCCGGTGGCAAGCATACACATGCCGAGACGTTGGACCAGTTGCTGATGCTTACCGCGAGACTACTGGCCACCGGCAAGTTCAAAGGCTGATTGCCCATTCTGGGGATGCATACCCCCTGCCTTGCGCAGATCCATGTCATTCTCGTAGCATACATTACTAAGGGCCGACGGGATTGTGCGTTTACGAGCCCACTCCAAGACCTGCATCCGGTGTGGCATCGCTCGGCCGCACGCACTGACAGAATAGAGAAATGCCTCTGCTGCAAATCCTGCGCCCCGCGCTTCCCATTCTGATCGGTGTCTCGATCATGCTCACGCTCAGCATGGGACTGCGGCAGAGCCTCGGGATCTTCTTGCAGCCCTTGACGCAGGATATCCGAATCTCGGTTTCCGACTTCACGCTGGCGCTTGCGATCCAGAATCTCACATGGGGATTGCTGCAGCCGCTCGCAGGCGCGTTGGCGGTGCGCTACGGCTTTCGCCTGATCATGGTGGTTGGTTCGCTGCTCTATGTCGCTGGGCTTGCCCTGATGGCGTGCGCTTACGGGGTGGTGAGCATAGCGGTTGGGGGCGGACTGTTGATTGGAGCATCGCTCGCCTTTACGGCCACCGCGATGTCGATGTCGGTAACCGCGCGAGCGGTCTCGGAGACGGTGCGCTCGACCGTGCTCGGGATGGTTTCCGCAGTAGGATCGCTCGGTGCGATGCTGGCAGCGCCCATCGGACAGATGCTCAATGAAGGCTTCGGCTGGCGCATGGGTCTTGTCGGCTTTGCGGTGATGGCCCTGTTGATGATTCCCGCGGCTTGGTATGCCGGCCGTGTCGATCAGATTTCGCTGCCAAAGCCTGCCCCTGATGACATCGGCAATGCCACTGCTGGGACCGCCGCCAGGATGGCGTTCAGTAACATATCCTTTGTGGTGATGACCGGCGCCTACATGGTTTGCGGCATGCAGCTCGTTTTTCTCACCACGCACTTGCCGTCTTATCTGGCGATCTGTGGGCTCGATCCGATGCTGAGCGCGCAGACACTCGGCATGATCGGTGGTTTCAACGTGCTGGGTTCGCTTTTCTTCGGGTGGGCCGGCCAGCGCTGGAATAAGCTCGCGCTGCTCGGCGCAATCTACATTCTGCGATCTCTGGCACTTGCCTGGTTTTTCATGCTGCCTGCAACGCCTGCATCCACCCTGCTGTTCGGCGCGATCATGGGATTTCTCTGGATGGGCGTGAGCCCGCTCACGGCAGGCGCGATTGCCGAGATGTTCGGGCTACGCTGGCAGCCGATGATTCAGGGGCTCGCGTTCATGAGCCACCAGATCGGCAGCTTTCTTGGTGCATATGGTGGAGGTCTGCTCTACGACGCACTGGGCTCGTACACCATGGCTTGGCGTATTGGCGTCACGCTCGGACTGGCCGGCGGGATCATCCAGGTTGCGTTTGCCCTGATCAAACCGTCGCAGCCGCCAGCGTTAAAGACCGCATAGCGAATTAAGCGGCGGCAAACGATAACAGAACAAGGATAATCGACATGAGTTCCGTTGCGAGCAGATCTGGATCTCGTGAACAAGTCCAGCGCGCCGACTTCGGCCGGGTATCGGTTTTCTTCGGAGAGAAGAACGGAAAGTATCCTGATGCCAACCAGGTATTGGTTCGGGGCTCGGACACGCGCGCGGCTTTGGATGCGCCGATCGTGTCGAACTACATCGGAGCTGAGTTTGATGCGACTGAGCTGGTGATCATGGGCCATATCCACGAAGATCACATGGCGGGATTGCATCGTTTGCCCGATGTTCCTGTTCATGTGCACGAAGCGGATTTGGAGGCCGCGCGCAGCTGGGAGGGATTGCTGGCTGCCTTTGGCACGACAGATCAGACCCGCGTCTCAGAAATGCTGGCCCGATTCACGCGTGATTTCTTTTACACTCCACAGCCCGGCGCACGGGGATATGTGGACGGAGCATCTTGGGATCTCGGCCAGGTGCAGATTCGTGCTTTTCACATGCCCGGCCACACGGCGGGCCATTGCGTTCTGCTCGTGGAGCCTGAGGGTGTAGCCTTCATTGGCGATATCGATCTGACCGGGTTCGGACCTTATTACGGTGACGCATCCTCAAGCCTGTCCGATTTTCGCCGCAGCTTGGCGCGGCTGCCGGACATTCCGGCGAAGGTGTGGATCACTGCGCACCACCGCGGTGTCTATACCGACCGTGCGCGCTTCATGCAGGATCTCGCTGCCTATGCTGCAAAACTCGACGAGCGTGAGCAGCGCCTTCTGGAGATGCTCAACGAATCTCCGAAGACGCTGGTGCAGTTGGTCGAGCAGCGGCTGCTATATCCGCCGGGATTTGACGGACCATGGGTGATCGACGCCGAGACCCGCACGATTTCGCAGCATCTGGCCGAACTCGTTGCCGACGGCAGAGTGCAGCTGCGTGAAGGTGTATATCGGTCTCGATGATTGAAGTCGCTTGTTAATTCCGTGCTGTTTCGTCGAACTTGACGCCGCCTCCTGGCAATCGGCACACTCGCGGCCAGCATGCCAGGTCTCACTTCGGCGCAACCGCCGCTGGCCCCTATGCTAACCTGATCGCGGTGCGCGCAGCGGACGTGGATAGGCCGTGGGCCAAGGTACTGGTCGAAAGTTATCAGACGCCCGAGGTCCGCGACTTCATCCTTACAAAGTTCAAGGGAGCGGTGCTGTCGGCCTGGTGAATTCCGTCCTGGAAAACATGCAATAGGACGGCCAGTATTCCGCCGGCCCTTCGATTTCTTCCTCCGTTAGCAGGTCGCGAGGATCGCTCCGTTGGCGCGGCAGGTCTCACCACTCCGCTGCCGTTGAGGACTTACAAGATGCCCTTTGCGCGATGAATTGCCTCCATCACGCGGCGTGGCGTCATCGGCGAATGCAGTAATTCGACTCCCAGCGATTTGAGTGCGTCATTGACGGCATTGCCAATCGCGGCGGGAGGAGCAATCGCACCGCCTTCGCCAAGACCCTTGACACCGAATTCCGTATAAGGTGATAGCGTTTCCATATGCTCCAGCTGCGGAGATGGAACCTCGGTTGGTCCTGGTAGCAGATAGTCCGCGAAAGTCGACGCCAGCGGTTGACCGGATGGATCGAACGGCATCTCTTCATAGAGCGCTGTGCCTATGCCCTGTGCGAGTCCGCCATAGATCTGGCCATCGACGACCATCGGGTTGATCAACTTGCCGCCGTCCTCGACGATGACGTAATCGAGAATCTCGATATCACCCATTTCAGGATCAACCGCGACGACGGCTATATGCGCGGCGTAGCTGAAGGTTCCGGAATCGCGTACCGGCTTGTAACCGATGGTGGTTTCGAGGCCGCGCGGGTCGACCGAAGCTGGCAGGTCCTGTGGTCGCCGATACCAGGTGTGAGCGACTTCCTTTATCGTCACGCTTCCCGACGGTCCGACCACAGAGCCGCCCTCAAGGCGCACGTTCGCCGCATCGGTCTGTAGCAGGTGTGCCCCGATGCCTTTGATGAGACCCGCGATCTCGTGCGACGCGCGGGAGACCGCCCCACCTGCCATCACGGCCGACCGTGACCCCCATGTCCCGGTTGAATAGGGCGTATACTCCGTGTCGCCGTGGACTAGCTTGATCTTTGAAGCTTCGATGCCCAGAATTTCGTGGGCAATCTGCGGCAGCGTAGTTTCCATGCTCTGTCCGTGCGAATGGACACCGATACGCAGCTCAAGTCCTCCATCCGGCGTGACGCGGGCGGTCGCCTGTTCATGGCCGGGGATCATTGGGATTCCCCATCCGGAATAGACAGATGTGCCGTGTGCGCCTTGCTCGCAGTAAATCGAAAGACCGACACCGATCAGCCTGCCCGTGTTTTCCTGCTGCTTGCGGATGTCGTCGAGGTCGATCTTTGCCACGGCGCGTTTCAGGGCTTCAGGATAGTCGCCGCTGTCGAAATGCTTCCTGGTAATGTTGTCGAAGGGCATCTGCTCTGGCTTTACCAGGTTCTTCAGCCGCACCTCCAGAGGATCAAGTCCTGCTTCGCGTGCAACGGCATCCAGCATCAATTCCATGGCGTAACAAACGCCTGTGCGGGCGACACCGCGATATGGGAGGATAGGACACTTGTTGGTCGCGACCGACCATGTCCGGCAGCGGTACGACGGAAAGTCGTAAGGTCCAGGCAAAATGCTCGCGATCTGCGCAGCTTCGAGACACGCCGAGAAGGGATAGGACGAGTAAGCACCGGAATCGACGGTTGCTTCGCACTCGATGCCGCGCAGGGTACCGTCGCGGTCCGCGTATGCGGTGATCAGATAATGATGCTCCCGGCAGTTTGCGCTTGCGATGAGATGTTCGCGGCGATCTTCGATCCAGCGAACCGGGTGTCCGCAATGCATCGCAAGCCAGGCGAGGCAAACATCCTCCGGCGGCATGAGAGCTTTATAGCCGAAGCCGCCTCCAACGTCCGGCGAGATGACCCGCACCTGGCTCTGATCCAGCCCCAGACATTCGGAAATACCGGTTCTAATGATGTGCGGTTGCTGCGTGCCGGTGTATAGCACCAGCTGATCGAGCCGCTTGTCCCAGTAAGCAACGGTGGCGCGCCCCTCCAGCGGCGCCATGCATTGCCGCGCTGTTCTGATTTCGCGTGTTACCTTGATTGGAGCGTCGTAGGCGGCCTCCATATTCACGTCAATGTATGTTTCCAGAAAGACGTTGTCGCCCCAATGCTCGTGAATGAGCGGCGCATCCGGTCGCCGCGCGGATAACATTTCGCTGACGACTGGCAGTTCATCGAGATCGAGTTCCACAGCCGCGGCAATGTCCTCCGCCTCGGCGCGCGTTCCGCCCACGCACATCGCCACAAGCTCGCCGACCTGCCGGACTTTTTCGTGCGCCAGCAGGGGTTGTTCCGAACGCTTGAAGCCGGGGAGGCCCGACGCCGCAATGATCGGCTTGACGCCGGCGAGATTGGCGGCGGTGAAAACGCGATCTTGGAGTTCCGGCGGGATTCGCACGCCGAGGATTTTTGCATGGGCAAGCGGCGAGCGGACGAAGGCGACATCCCTAAGCCCGGGCAACTTGAGGTCGCCAACATACTGGCCGCGACCGCGCAAAAAACGGTCGTCCTCTCTTCGCAACAGCGACGCGCCGACGCCCTGAGAATCCATCGCCCCTCCGATCTCGCCGCTTGCAACAGGCTCGGTTGCTTTATATCATTCTATCTATAGGACAACAATGAGATAGAGAGATATGGTCCAGATTGTCATCGTTCAGCCCTCCGGAGCCTCGTTTGAACTTGATGTGCCGGAGGGTTGGAGCCTGATGCAGGCCGCAGTGAAGAACGGCATCGACGGGATCGTAGCAGAGTGTGGCGGTTCCTGTGTTTGCGCCACCTGCCATGTCTACGTCCAGCCGGAGCGCTTCGCGGAACTGCCGCCGCCCGGCGACGATGAACTCGAGCTCCTGGATGAAGTGAAAGCTGAGCGGCGTCCCAGCAGCAGGCTGTCGTGCCAGATCAAGTCTGCTGCCGAGCTTGATGGACTCATCGTCACCATTCCCGAGCGTCAGACATGACCGGTGCGGATTCCCACATCGTTATCATTGGTGCGGGGCAGGCCGGCCTGCAGGCCGCCGAGACGCTGCGCAGCGAAGCGTTTGAAGGCCGGATAACGTTGCTTGGCGCTGAACCGTACGCTCCTTATCAACGGCCTCCGCTTTCGAAGGCGTGGCTGACGGACAATCTGGATGCTGATCAGCTCGCGTTGCGCGACCATTCTGTGCTGGAGCGGAAACAGATTGATCTTTGGACCAGCGCATCAGTGTCAGCGATCGATGTGAGGTCGCAATCCGTCCTGCTGCATGATGGGCGTGCGTTGACCTATACCGGCCTCGTTCTCGCCACAGGGGCAACGCCGCGCCAGCTTCCCCAAGCGCGAGACGCCGGCGATCTGGTCTGCACTCTGCGGTCTCGCGCCGATTCAGACGCGATTGCACAGGGACTTCGGAGTTGTGTGCGGAGGGAATTACCTCTGGTTGTGGTCGGGGGAGGGTTCATCGGATTGGAGGTCGCAGCAAGCGCGCGCAAACTCGGTATCGCGGTCACGATTCTCGAAGCGGCGCCGCGGCTGCTGGAAAGGGTCTTGTCCCAAGATTTGTCCGACTGGTACGCGAGGCTGCATGCTGACCGCGGCACAACATTGATCTTTGGTGCACGGATCGCTGAAATTCGAAAAACGTCGAACCATGTTGCCGAGGTGGAGTTCGTTGACGGACATAGCATTGTCGCTGGGCTGGTGGTTGTAGGAATTGGCGTGACGGCCAATGATCAACTGGCGCGGGATGCCGGGATCGCATGCGAAGCAGGAATCATTGTGGACGCATGCGGTCGCACCTCAGTTCCGAATATCGTCGCCGCAGGAGATTGCACGGTTCGCCGACTGTCTGACGGTACCATGCTTCGGCTGGAGTCGGTTCAGAACGCGGTCGAGCAGGGCCGGTCGGCAGCACATGCACTTCTCGGCGTCGACAAGCCCAGTCTGGGAGCGCCGTGGTTCTGGTCGGACCAGTATGATATGAAGCTACAAATTGCCGGCTTGTCGCGCGGAGCAGACACTCATGTTCTGCGCGGAGACATGGAGAGCCATTCGTTTTCGATCTATCATTTTCGTGAAACACGTCTTGTGGCAGTCGATTCGATCAACGCTGCAAGGGATCACATGATCGCGCGGGACCTGATCGGGCGGCAGATTTCCCCCACCGCGCAGCAGGCTGGTGACACAGCATTCAATCTCGCGAAACTTCGGACCGCTCAAGCCTAGTTTCTGCTGCAAGCAAAATGGAAAGCGGCGACGGTTTCCAACCCGCCGCCGATCCTTGCCAGTTATTTGCTGACAAGAACGACCTTTCCATCGTCGATCTTCACGAGGTGGGTCGTCGCCGGGCTCTGCCCACTTTCTGAACCTGCCGGGCCAACCTTCTCAAAGACGATGCGGCCGGTCAGGCCGGGATAATCGACCTGCCAAAGGGCCGCACGGATCTTCTCTGGTTCGGCGACACCGGCTTTCTTAATGGCTGCGGCAAGCACCTGGATGCCGTCATAGCCGCGCGCGCCCTCCGGCAGTCCGGCAAACGGAAGGCCGGTCTTTTCCCACGCCGCGATGAAGGACCTAGCGGCTGCCGGGTCGGCCGATGTTTCCGGAAACCACGGTGCAAACATCGCGTCATGCAGCGAATTGTTCGCCGCCGAGCCGGCTTGAGCAATCAACTGGTCCGGTACGGTTCCACCGGTCGTGATGATCTGTCGCTTGATACCGAGGGCTTGCGCCTGCTTCATCACCAGCGTCATCTGTTCCGGGCCGGACGTCGTGAAGAGCGTATCGCTGTCCGTGCTCTTGATGGTCGAAAGCTGCGAAGACATGTCTTGCGCCGCGGCGTCCATATGAAGTGTCTTGTTGACCGTGATGCCCTTTTCCTTGAGCATCTTTCCGAATTCCGCGGCTGCACCGAGTCCCCAGTCATTGTTGACGACAAGGAAATCGACCTTCTTGATCTTCAGCGGTTCGACGAAGCGGGTGAAGCTCTTTGCTTCCATGCTGTTGGTCGGGCTGATCCGGAACACATAGGGGTTGCCCATGGTCGTGATCTTGTCGGCGCTGGAGGTCTCGACCAGCATAGGAACCTTGTATTCCATCAGCTTCGGCATGACTGCGAGTGTATAGGTCGAGCTCCACGCGCCCATCATCGCAGGCACCTTGTCTCGCGTGATCAGCTTCTCCGCGACGTTCGCGGCTTCGGTGGGATTGCTCTTATTGTCTTCGATGATCAGCTGGATTTTTTTTCCAAGCACGCCCCCTTTTGCATTTATGTCGTCCGCTGCGATCTTCGCGCCATTGGTGACGAAATTCCCTGACGCGGCGACCACGCCTGTCAGGGGCTGATTGACGCCGAGCTTGATGGTTTCCTGAGCTATCGCGCCTGTCCCGACGCTGGTTGACAGGATCGCTAGCAATATTCTGGACCAAGACGTCTTCATCGAATGTTCCTCCCTCCGGTTTTCACCCGCCCGCCTGCTCGCGTGCCGAGTCACACTATCACCCTATTAATAGGATGACAAAGCCACAAATGTGATCGATACGTGCTATTTATCGGAGCAATCTGCACGAAAATCTTGCTTTGTACGCTTGCTGTGTATCTCTATCATGCTATAAATAGGATGATTAATTCGTGAGCGCCTCAGAGGCGCTGAAAATCCACGTCACAGGGAACGGCTCCCTGCGCGTCAGGTGATTGCGGAATGGATTTGAAGGTTGCGCATCTTCGTCGTCTCGTTCGGTTGAGTGAAGCCAGGGTGAATCTGCCTGAGCGCATCTTGCTCCATGCCGGACCGCCTTACAAAGGTACTCCCCCCGGAGCCGTCATGGCTGCGGCGGAGCAAGCCGCCGTGATCGGCGGCTTTGCCAAAGATGCCCCGACTGCGCGCGCGATGCTTGAGGTGGGTTCGCTTCCGCTCAAGCCAGCGCAGGACCACGGCGTTGCTGTTCCGCTTGCGATGGTTGTTGCTCCGTCGATGTGGTGCTTCGAGGTCGGGGACAGCGATAGCGTCTTCCATTCACCTGTCTCTGAGGGGCCACCGCCAGCGCTGCGTTTTGGTTCCGCAGACCCGCTCTGCGGTGTGCGTGCGCGTGATTGGATCGCGGAAGCGGCTCGCACGATCAATCCGCAGCTTTCCATTCTCCCGGACGTTGAATCGATGATGCGGCAGGCGCTGCGCGAGGGCGATGACTGCCACGCCATCACCCGTGCAGGAAATGAACGTTTCCTCGAACTCTTGAGTAAGATGCCGGCGGGGTTGGTGGCCGACATCAGGGCAAATCCGGGATTCGTCTTGGGTATCTGGATGGCATGGGCCGCCTGGAAATTGCATACCTCGGCAAGCGAAGTCGTGGCCATCGGCGGCAACGGTATTGAATTCGGTTTACGCCGGCGCGGCGAAACACATTGGGCCACTGTACCATCTACGCCACCAACGGGAATTCGTTTCGATCCGCAGCACGCCGCGCCCCCGCTCGGTGCCATCGGCGACAGCGCGCTTGTCGATGTTTGCGGATTCGGCGGGCAGGCACTGAGCCATGCGTCGGCGCTTACGTCGGAGTGGGCGCATCTGCTTCCGCTGGATGCGCAGTCGCGCGGGTGCGCAATCATTCATCGCGACCGGGGCGTCATCGATACAGATGCCGTTCGCGCGACAGGTGTTACGCCAATCATCAACCTTGCGATTCTTGACGAAAGGGGCGCTGCCGCCCCGATCGGAAGGGGGTTCTACATCGTGCAGCGCTCACTCTTTGGAATTGGAGGCTAGGAATGGACCTGACGGGAAAGGTGGCTGTCGTCACTGGCGGTGCGATGGGTATCGGTTATGCGATATGTGAGGCGCTCGCGAAGCAAGGTGCATCGATCATGATTGCGGATCTTAAGGGAGCAGCGGCTGCCGCCGAGAAGCTGCGCCAGAGTGGATATGAAGCCCATCATGTCGATGCGGACGTTTCCAGCGAGAAGGACACCGGACTCATGGCCTCGGCGGCCATCGACAGGTTCGGCCACATCGATGTCCTTGTGAACAACGCGGCGATCTATTCGACATTATCTCTTAAGCCATTCGAACAACTCACTGTCGATGACTGGCAAAAGATGCTGAACGTCAATGTTATCGGGCAGTTTCTGTGCTGCAGGGCCGTACTGCCGGCATTCAAGAAGCAGGGCTCCGGGCGCATTATCAACATCTCGTCCGGTGTCGCCTTCAAGGGAAATCCGGGCATGCTGCACTACGTCGCTTCAAAAGGCGCGATCGTGTCCATGACGCGGACGCTCGCGACAGAACTTGGCGAACATGGCGTTCTCGTCAACAGCGTCGCTCCAGGATTCACGTTGAGCGATGGGGTTCAAAACAACCACGAGTTGGCGAACACGGTATCGGGATTTTCCGTGCGTAACAGAGCGCTAAAGCGGGACATGCTGGCTGGCGACGTCGTCGGCGCTGTCGCTTTCTTTGCGGGCCCGCACGCGGCCTTCATCACCGGCCAGACGTTGGTCGTCGATGGCGGCGCTTACTACCACTGACGGCTGCGTAATTCTTGACTGTCGAAGGGAAGCAACAAAATGAAATACGTTACCAATGCATGGTACCCGGTGGTGTGGGCTGATCGTGTTGGCCGGGAGTTGACTCGGCACGTGGTGCTCGAAGAACCCATCGTCATCTATCGTCTGGAGGACGGAAGCATCGCAGCTCTTCAGGATGCGTGTCCGCATCGTCTTGCCCCTTTGTCGCTGGGCAAATTGAAGGGTGACAACATCGAATGCGGCTATCACGGCATGACATTCGACTGCAGCGGAAAATGCGTCCTCATTCCGGGGCAGGATGTGATTCCGGGCAACGCGCTGGTCCGCTCATATCCGCTTCAGATCAAGTACGGGCTGGTGTGGCTTTGGATGGGCGATCCGAAGAAAGCCGATCTCAGCAAGATGTTTCATCTGCCGCAGTATGAGGCCGAAGGCTGGCACGCCGTGCAGGGCGACACGCTGCGGATCGAGTGCAACTATCTCAGCCTTTGCGACAACCTGCTTGATCCGGCGCACGTCACGTTCGTTCACACAACAACTCTTGGCACTCCGGCCGGTGCCACCGTTCCGGTGAACAACGAATACCGCAACAACGAAATCACCGTGTGGCGATGGATCCGCAACGGGCCGGCGATACCGCTTTTCTCGAAGTACGGCAAGCTCACCGGGTCAGTCGATCGCTGGCACTACTACAATTACTCGACGCCGTGCTACTTCGCGATCGACATGGGATCGTGCCCTGCCGGTTCGATTCCCGATACGGAGGACAGAGATAAGGGCGTTCGGATGTTCGCCTGCCACGTTCTGACGCCGGTCGATGAACGAACGGTGCTTCAGCACTGGTTCCATGTCCGTAATTTCCGCACCAACGAGCACAACATGGACGCCTCGCTGACCGCCGATCTCGATATGGCGTTCAAGGAAGACAAGGTCATCCTGGAGCGAATCCAGCTCGAGGAAGAGCGCGACCCGAACTACAAGCGCATCATTCTGGGAATCGACGCGGCGCCGATGAAGATGCGCCGGATGGTCGATAAACTTATTATCGCGGAACTGGAGTCTGCCGGGTGAGCTGACGATCCATACACAATCGCGCGCGCCAAAGATGATCTCTGGCGCGCGGACACTTCCTCTGTACTGCCTGGGGTTTCGGCCCCAGGATTTTTTTCGGGGCGGGGGCTTCGCCGGAGCGTTTGGTTAGCTGCGATTCATCAGATCGCGCCGAAGCGCGAAACAATTCCGGTGGTAATGAAAATCCGCGACATAGATCGCAACATTCCGGTCGTCCAGAAGAACGATCCTGCAGTCGGCGGTGGGCTCGCCAAGTCCGATCTTGAGTAGGTCGGCGACCTCGGGATTCGCTATGCCGATCGTCACCGTCTGATAGGCGTGACTGATCGAGATATCCTTCATCTCCATGATGCGCGGCAGGGCCGGTAACCGCGTGAACTGTTTCCGTTCGCGTGCGAATATCTCCTGCGACAGGTGCAGGTTGACGACCGAGAACGGCTCATCCCCGTTGTACTGCACGCTTCTCAGCAGCGCATATCTATGCGCGGGGACACCTTCGCTCTCGCCGAGGGGAGGGCTGGCAACTTTTTCCTCGATATGGACGATCTCGACGCGATTGTCCTTGATCGAGCTGATAAGGCCGTCGAGGTCATTGGCGATGTTCAGCCAGTGCCGTTCCTTCGGCACGTAAGATACAAAGGTGCCGAGACCTTGCCGGGAATCGAGCATTTTTTCTTCGCGAAGAATCTCGATGGCCTTGCTGATGGTGATCTTAGCAACGCCGAATTCGGCTTCGAGTTCTTCGATCGTCGAGATCTTGTCCCCGTTCTGCCAGCGGCCCGCTTCAATGCGCTGCCGCATTACCGATGCCAGCTGCAAGTACAGAGGCATCCGGCTGCGGTCGAAAATGACGGAGAGCTTATTCATCTCTCTATTATAGAGTAGTCCTATAAATAAGGCGAGGCGAGTTTCGAGATCTTCTAAAGCGCCAACGGATCATGCGAATCTGATGTGGCGGCCGCGAGCCAACGCTTTGATCCGGACGCAAAAAAGCCCGCCGTTGGCGGGCCTTGAGTGGCAGGTATGACGGAGGCCGCGCGTGTCCTGCGCTGCCTCCGTTTGAACTAGTTGGTCGCGACAGCCTTCGCCGAAATGACCGGAGCCACGTTGGCCTGGCCGTGCTTGGCAGCAAACCCGGCATATGAGAGCAGCAAGACGCCGAGAAATGAGACGCCGGCAAGGACGCTGTAAAAGATGGCAAGCGGCCACCATTGTCCGGGATAATTGCTGGTCAGGACGACGCCGATCATCGGCGTGAAGCCACCAAAGATCGCTCCGCCCAGCTGGTAGGCTGCCGAGATTGAGGTGTATCGCACCTCCACCGGAAAAACCTTGCTCGCGTATCCTGCAATCACCGCGTAGAAGCCTGATGCGCAAAGCGTGGCGAGCGAAACGCCGGCGACAATGCCGATCTGGGTTTTCAGTTCGACCAGCAGGAACATCGGGTAGGGCGCGAGCATTGCGAGCGCTGAGGCGATCAGCAGGAATTTGCTGTCACCGATTTTCTCCGCGATCTTTGCTGCGACCAACTGCCCGATAAACTGAACAACCGCGACCATCGCAAGACACTCCAGGATCAGCGAGCGGTCGAGGCCCAGAGTCCTTGTGGTATAAGCGATAAGGAAGGTGTTGGTGAAATAGAATCCGGCCGTGCCAATTGTGAATGCCAGCAGCGTGAAGATGATAGGTTTGGTTGCGCTGCGAAAAGCCTCGATGATTGGAAAGCGCGACAGCGTCTTGCGTTCGGTGGCTTCGGCGAATTCGGGGGACTCATTGACACCCAGCCGGATCATCATGCCGATGATCAGCAGAACAAAGCTGAGCAGGAACGGGATTCGCCATCCCCATACGGCGAAGTTTTCCCCGGACATGCGGGTGACGATCGCAAATATCCCCATCGACAGGAGCACGGCGGCAGGGCTGCCGAGCTGGGCGAAGGAGGCATACCATGTGCGCTGCTCCTTTGGCGCATGTTCACCGGCCATGAGAACTGCGCCGCCCCATTCTCCGCCGACGGAGACGCCTTGCAGAAGGCGGCAGACGATCAGCAGGATCGGCGCCCAGATTCCGATCTGCGAGTAGGTCGGGAGAAGGCCGATGGCTGTGGTGGCCGTTCCCATCAGAAGAAGTGTCGCGATCAGAGAGCGCTTTCGCCCGAAGCGGTCGCCGAGATGGCCGAACAGAAATCCGCCGAATGGTCTTGCGAAGAAGCCGACAGCGAATGTTGCGAACGATGCCAACAGTCCGACACTCGGATCACTGTTCGGGAAAAAGAGCTGCGGAAAGATCAGGGCGGAGGCCGTGCTGTAGACAAAGAAGTCGTACCACTCGATGGTGGTGCCGGCGAACGCGGCGGTTGCCGCCCGCACGGGCTGGCGTTTGACGCTCGCTGATGATGTTGCACTCATTTCGTTCTCCTTGAGGGAATGACAACTTTCAGGTTCGCAAGACCTGTGCCAGTCCCCGCGCGACCCTCCCCAGCAGGTCTGACGGGAATTTTATTCAATTATTTCAAGTGCAAGTTTACAGATGGCGACCGTTGATGGCTTCTTATGGGTTGCCTGTTTGTATTACTTGCCTGCATAAAAGATTACCAGAATGATAATTTTGAATGCAAGACAAATAATCTTGGATACAATATTTTAAACCAAGTTCGCCAGCGCCTGCGGTCGGGTGCGTTTCCAGGCTTCAAAAGCCGGAGACGAAGCGGCCGCGCCGACGGGCATCTGCTTGCCTTGCGGTGCCTGCAAGGATGAATCGGGATTGGATAACAGGCTCAATGGTTGAGAAGATTTACACATCATGCACTCTCGACTGCCCGGATGGCTGCGGTGTCATCGCGCACGTCGAGAACGGGCGAGTGATCAAGCTCGAAGGTCACCCCGATCATGAATTTACGAACGGCTATCTCTGCGCCAAGACTTACAGGTTTCCGCGTCGTGTCTATAGCGCGGAGCGCCAGCTTCATCCGCTTCGAAGGGCTGACAACTCGATAAACTCGCCTTGGGTGCGCATCGGCTGGGACGAGGCGCTGGATCTGGTCGCGCAAAAAATAAGAACATTGAAAGAGACCTCGGGTCCACTTTCCATGATGCATTATCAGCGGACCGGATCTTGGGGCGTCACCAAAAAACTCGGACATCGTTTCTGGAATCTTCTGGGCGGCGTTACGACCGCGAGCGGTTCGCTTTGCAGTGGAGCAGCGCGCGCTGGACAGAAACTCGATTTCGGCGTGAGGCTAGGTCATGATCCGTCTGACACGGTCAATAGCAAGCTTGTTTTGCTCTGGGGGCGGAATCCGCTGGCGACGAACCTCCATCAAGTGCCGTTGCTAAAGAGCGTGCGAGAGAGAGGTGGTAGGGTGGTTCTCGTCGATCCCGTGAAAAGCGAGTCCGCGACAATCTGCGATCAGCACATCCAGCCTCGGGTTGCCACAGACGCCGCCTTTGCGCTGGGGCTTGCCAAGATCATTTTGTCGGAAGGCCTCGAAGACCGGGACTTCATTGAAAAGCATACGCACGGGATCTCTGAATTTCGCTCTCTTCTAGAGCGGCATTCTCTGGAGGAGTTGAGTGCTCGGTGCGGTGTAGCCGTATCCGACATGCAGGTGATCGCTCGCGAGTATGCGACAACAAGACCGTCGTCCATTCTGCTCGGATGGGGGCTCAACAAATATAAGAGCAGCGCGGAAATATTCCGATGCGTTGATGCCTTGGCGGCGATCTGTGGCCAGATCGGTATTGCGGGTGGCGGCGTTACGCACGGTTTCGATACCCAACGGCTGTTCGACAAACGCATCGAAGCAGCCGACCGTGCCGAATTTCGTCGCGCAATCCCAGAGCCTTTGCTTGGCCGCGGACTCATGGACGCGAGCGACCCGCCCGTCCGAATGATGTTTGTGAATGGAGGAAATCCGGTCAACCAATCGCCGAATTCAAACCTCGTCGCCGAAGCCCTCAAGCGGCTGGAGTTTGTTGTTGTGGTCGACAGCTTCCTCACCGACACGGCGGACTATGCGCACGTGTTTCTTCCGACAACGACATTTCTGGAGGAAGAGGATGCGCTCGTCTCCTGGGGCCACAACATTCTTGGCGGTGTCAATCCCGCGATTGAGCCGGTCGGTGAATCCAGATCCGATCTGTGGATATTTCAGCAACTTGCAAACCGCCTTGGTGTTGGCGCTGAGATGGCCGGATCGCCGCGTGAATGGCTGAAGCGGATTCTCTCGCCGATGCAGGAGCGGGGTGTGTCGGTCGATGCGTTGCTCGAAGGGCCGATACGCTGCCCGGTGGCACCGATGGTGCCGTTCGCGGACAAAAAATTTCCGACACGCTCGGGGCGGTTCGAATTTATCGATGCCGTTGAAACGACGCCGCGCGTTGATCCTAACTATCCGCTGACGTTTGTTACCAATTTCAGCAAGAAGTGGCTGCTGTCCCAAATGCTGGAAACCGAGCATCCGAAAACAGCCTCGGTTCGTATCGGACTGGAAGTTGCGAAGGAGGCGGGGATCGAAAATGGGCAGATCGCGCTACTGCGATCGAGCGTCGGCGAGTTGCAAGTCGAAGTCCTGGTGGATCCGCGCGTGGGTGCAGGAATGGTCATCATGCCGGTGGGCACATGGATGAAGCGCGGCGGCGGCGCTAACGTGCTGACGGAAGATATTATGTCGAATTTTGGGGAAATGGCCGCATATGGTGAGACCCGCGTGCGCCTCGAAAGGATTGAGGCTGTGATCGAAGCAGGCGAGAGTGCCGATCTCAATCCTCAGCCGGTTGATTTGCAAATGACGCAATAACGAATTCGCCAGCTTCCAGAATGTGATCGACCATTGCACGTCGGGCACGCGCGGGTTCGCGATCTTCGAGTGCCTTAAGGATTTTTTCGTGCTGCGTGATGTTCGATTCGATTCGGAAGCTGTTCATGCTCAGCGCTGACGATAGCATCACGCTGCGTGCATAGCCCGAGGTGACCTCCTGGATTGTGCGAGCGAGATACCGGTTATTGGAAGATTCACAGATGGTCTTGTGAAACTTGGCGTTCATGTCGATCCAGCGTTGCGATGCCTCCTGAAACCAGTCAGGACTGACCCGCGATGCGCGTGTATCGCCGCCACGGTCACTGCGCAACTCTTTCACGGCGCTTACAAATTCATCGTGGGCAATTCGCAGTTCTGCGAGTTGTTGGTCAGTGATCCATCGCGCAGATAGTTGAGCGGCGAGACCTTCGAGCTCAGCTCGCACCTGGTACATCTCGCTGATTTCGCGGCTCGAAGGCGCGCGTACGACAGCGCTGCGGCGTTGTGCCTGACTGACGATGCCCTTTGCCTCGAGCCGCGAAAGCGCCTCTCTGATCGGCGTGCGGCTCACATCGAATTCCTGCGCAAGCAATTCCTGCTTCAGGCGGGTGCCGGGCGGGTAATCGCCGGCAACAATCTTCGCCTGAATCTTGTTGGCGAGTTCTTCGATCAACTTCGGAGATGCTGCGACTTTCAAGGCTTCAACCGCGTTCTGTGAATCGGCCAGTTTTGCGTAGTCGCTGTATGGCGGATAGGCAAGCGATCCATGGCTCCTCGCTCGAAATAACCTCCAACACCCAGTGGGATTATCCCAAGCTTTACAAGCATTGCGGAAACCAAAGCTTCTTGACTTTCCAATTTTTGGATACAATAATAATTATCTTGGATGTAAAACCCTGCCGGGAGCATAAGGATGACCAACGAGACCACGACGCACTATGCGCCAGAATTCAAGCATGTCAGCGAAATGGAATGGGAAATGGGTCGGTTCAAAAACAAGACCAAGTTTCTGTTTCACCCGACTCCGGAACGCCCCACCGAGCCGAACGCCGGTATTCTCAACTATGAGCCGGGCGCGAGTTTCCCGTTGCACAAGCACGACTTTGCTCAGGTCTGGTACATTCTGGAGGGCGAATTCCAGTTCGGTGACAAATTGTACAAGCCGGGCACGTTTGCTTTCATGCCGGATCCGCATTTCGAATATGAAATGAAAACGGAAACCGGAGGCAAGATCATCTTCTTGCAGTACCCGGGGCCGACGACCGGCGGCAGACCAGTCTATGCGGGCCGCATGAATCTGAAGGCTGACGAGGTGAAGGCCTACGAGCCCGCCGATCTCGAACATTAAACTGATGTGGCTGTCCGGCTCCGATTCATTCGTGGTCGGACGCCTCGCAATCAAACCGCCGGAACTGCGGGTAAAGCGTTGGCGTGAGCGAGCCCATCGCTCTCGCAATCCGGTGCTCGGCACAGAAAATGCATAACGTTCGAGTACGAACGAAACAGGGATGATGGTATTCTCATGGGATCGGTCATTGTCGGTTGCGACGTTGGTGGAACATTCACGGACCTTATTCTGCATGATCCTGCCAATGGCGGATTGCAGTTGGCGAAGGTGCCGACCACAACTGCCAACCAGGCCCACGGCGTGCTTGCTGCTTTCGAGAAGACGGGCCGAAGCGCGGACGGCATAGACCTCTTCATTCACGGTACAACCGCGACGACTAATGCCTTGCTTGAACGCAAACTGGCGAAATGCGGGCTGATCACCACAAGAGGATTTCGCGATGTCCTTGAGCTTGGTCGTCGCACCCGGCCAAATCCTTATGGCCTGATCGGAACATTCGTTCCTGTCATTCCTCGCGATCTTCGCCATGAAGTCACCGAGCGCATGGATGCGTCGGGCAATGTCGTCGCAGCGCTCGCCGAAGACGAGCTAAGGGCCGTTGCGAAGAAGCTTCTTGAGCAAGGCGCCGAGTCTGTCGTCGTGCATTTTTTGCACTCCTATGCCAACCCGGAGCATGAGTTGAAGGCCGTCGAGATCATCAGATCGATCTGGCCCAATGAATATGTCACGGCCGGACATCAGATTATTGCTGAGTGCCGCGAATACGAACGCGGTGTAACGGCCGCGGTGAACGGTTCCGTTCAGCCGATTCTCGATCGTTATCTCGACAAGCTCCAGGCGGAACTGAAATCTCGCGGGCTGAAACGTCAGTTGCTGGTAATGCAGGGCAATGGCGGGACTGCCTCTTCCTCCATTGTAACGCATGCGGCGGTTCATACGGTCATGTCAGGCCCTGCGTCCGGTGTGATTGCGGCCGCAAGTACGGCGACGGCAGCCGGCTATCCTAATGTCGTTACCTACGACATGGGCGGGACATCCACCGATGTAGCCCTAATTCAGGATGGTGTGCCGCTCGTCTCATCCGAGCTTGAAATTGAATACGCGATGCCGATCCACGTTCCGATGGTTGATGTTCACACTGTCGGGGCGGGAGGAGGGTCGATCGCTCATGTCAATGAGGCCGGCTTGCTCCAGATCGGACCTAAAAGTGCTGGCGCTATTCCCGGACCGATCTGCTTTGGGCGCGGCGGGGTCGAACCAACAATAACTGACGCCAATCTCGCGCTGGGCCGCCTAAACCCAGAGCGTCTCCTCGGTGTTGAGAGATCAACCACATTGGAAGCGGTGACAGATGCGCTGACAACGCAAGTCGGCGGCCCCCTCAATCTGAGCGGTGAGGAAGCTGCCGCTGCTGTTGTGCGGGTTGCCAATGACAAGATGGCAGGCGCAATTCGTCTGGTCTCGCTTTCGCGTGGTCACGATCCGCGCGATTTCGTTCTGCTTGCATTTGGTGGAGCAGGGCCGTTGCACGCTGCGGCACTCGCACGCGAACTCGGAATTCCAAAAGTTCTGATCCCGGCGCGTCCGGGTCTGACAAACGCTCTTGGATGCCTGGTTGCCGACCTCCGTCACGATTTCGTGCGTACCGTCAACAAGCCGCTTCCGTTGCTAAGCGAGGCGGATGTGCTTGGAATACTCGACGCTCACATCGAAGAGGGGCAACGCATCGTCCGGCAGGAAAATGTGGAAATCGAGAGTGTTCACGTCTTCCATACCGCGGACATGCAATTCCAGGGTCAAACGCACATCCTGAATGTCGCTGTTTCGGGCAAGGATGTAAAGATCAGCGAACTCCACGATGCGTTTGCCAAGGCCTACTGGAATCGCTTCAGGGTCGCGTTGCCGGAGATCAAGCCCGTTCTGGTGAATCTGCACACGGCGGTCATCGGCAAGCGAAAACCGTTTCCGGTGGATGCGCTGACATCCAGGAAGACGGGAAAAACAGTTGCTGATGCACAATTAAACACGAGGCGTGTCTGGTTCGACGGCGGCTGGTTCGAAACCCCAGTTTACGACCGCGACCAGCTTCCGCTTAACAGTGAATTCGATGGCCCCGCAATTCTCGAACAATTAGATGCGACGACGGTCGTCCATCCTGGCGATCGCGTTAATGTCGATCATCTCGGAAACGTCATTCTGCAAGTTGCTGAAGGAAAGTAACGATGAAAATCATCGACCCAGTCACTCTTGCGGTTATTCAAAACGGCTTGCAGCAGGTCTGCAACGAAATGGACATGGCCTTCGTTCGCGCGGCTTTCAGCCCGGTGATTGCTGAAGGCCTCGATCGCTCGGACGGAATTTATCATCGCTCTACCGGGGAACTGATCGCCCAGGGCGAATTAGGCTTGCCGATATTCGTCGGAACGATGCAGTTCTCGACCCGTGCGGTCATCGATCGCGCCAAGACGGTCGACGACGGTGACATCTTCATTCTCAACGATCCATATCTCGGCGGCACGCACCTGATGGACGTCAAGTTCGTCAAGCCGTTTTTCTACAAAGGACAGTTGTTCGCGTGGCTTTCGAACACCGGGCATTGGCCGGATACAGGCGGCATGGTGCCCGGTGGGTTTTCGGCGAAAGCGACCGAGGTTGAGCAGGAGGGGTTGCGGCTTCCGCCGGTCAAGCTGTTCAAGAAGGGCGTCATCGATGAAGAGATCCTCTCGATTATCCTGTCGAACATTCGCATCGCCGATCAGCGCATCGGTGACATCCGGGCGCAGGCTGCGGCGCTTGAGATCGGCGAGCGGCGCTTGACGGCGCTCCTCGATCGCTATGGCGCCGATACCGTCGAACAGGCGATTGATCTTCTCAGGCAGGGTGCTGCTCAGCAGATGCGCGCGAAAATCGCGACGATTCCTGACGGTGAGTATCGCAGCACCACGATTGTAGACTCAGACGGGGTCATTGATGCGCCGCTCGAGATCAATCTGATCATCCGGAAACGTGGCGAGAGCCTTGAATTTGATCTCTCAGAATCGAGCCCGCCGTGCCGCGGCCCGATGAACAGCGTCATCGCAACAACGAAATCTGCGATCTATCTGGCGGTCAAGCACATCTTCCCGGAGGTGCCGATCAACGCCGGGACTTTTGAACCTCTCAATATCCCCGTTCCTGTAAATACGTTTCTGGATGCGAAATATCCGCGGCCGGTGTCGGGATGCGCAGCCGAAGTGAGCCAGCGTATTGCCGAAGCGGTTTTCCTCGCACTTGCCGAAGCGCTGCCAGAACGTCTGTTCGCCGCGCCGGCAGGCACGAGCGGGAATCTGGCGATCGGCGGCGTCGATCCGGAAACCGGTAATGGTTTCGTCATGTACATTGTGACCGGCGGCGGATACGGCGGTTCTGCCGAACTCGATGGCATATCCAATGGCTGTTCGACCATTGGCATTGCCAAGACGCCTCCGATTGAAATTCTGGAGCAACGCTTTCCCGTTCTCTTCAAGGAATTTTCCATTGCCGAGGGATCCGCTGGTTCAGGCCGCCAGCGCGGTGGGTTTGGTGTGCGTTACGCGGTGGCGCTTCGCCGCGGCGATGCGCGCGCATCGTTCGTGATGGATCACGGCAGGGTGGGGCCGCCGGGAATTCTCGGAGGTGATCCGGGGCAGCCGAACCGCATTGAAATCTTTCAATCGGGAAGAAAGGTTGTGCCGCTTCACCTGTCCAAGGATCAGGACATTGAGATGCATGCAGGCGACGTCATCCGCGTGCAGACGCCGGGCGGCGGCGGATACGGACCGTCGTCGGACAGGTCATCGTTGCTGATTCAGCGAGACAAGCAATACGGATACGGCGAAAGCTCGTCGCTGGATCCATTTGGAGACGATGTCAAAAAGCAGCATGCTGCTGAATAGCGGGACCGGGATGCACAGGCGCTGAGTATCGTGATCTCAGCGCCTGCCTTGCGCGTTGAGGTGCGGGCTCTGACAAAGGCCGGTGTCCCGCCGCAGTGAGAAGCCTCCTTGACCTTGCGGCGTGGTGCAATCACACGCCATCGGCGTGATCATTGCGCCGCTTTCGTTGCGCAACGTCGACATGCATCAAACCATCATCGGACGCTCTGCGCGCAGCATAATTATTGCGTTGCTTCCGCGCGGCATCCGCGGCAATGCGTCCATATTGTGAATGTTCTCGAATTTCGCCGAAACAAGAAGGCCTCGGACAAGAAAACGATCGAATCGCGCTGACGGACCTTACTTGAAGAGATCGAAGCTGATGCACTTCGAGTGCGTCAGCTTCGTCGATTTATCAGGCGCCGACAACAATCCTTTGAGCCGTGCCGCTGGCTTGAGCATCTCCGCCGAGATAGGCGGCTTCGAGCGAGGGGTCTTCCGCGATGGTTTCCGCCAGTCCGGCTTTCACAATCGCGCCCGTCTCCAGGAGATAAGCCCTGTCGGCCAGGGCAAGAGCCTGTCCGGCCATTTGATCGACAACGATCAGCGTCATGCCTTCAACGCGAAGGCGTTCGAAGGACGCAAAAAGCTCGTCGACCACAAGCGGTGCGAGGCCGAGCGAGGGCTCGTCCAGCATCAGCACCTTCGGCGACGTCAGCAGGCCGCGAGCAACGGCCAGCATTTGTTGTTCACCGCCGGAGAGGAGACCGGCGCGGTGATCAATACGCTGGTTCAGGCGCGGAAAGCGGGCCAGCATGGTTTCGACTTCGGCATCGAGATCAATACCCGTACGGGCATAAGCCCCGAGCTGCAGGTTCTGCCGGACAGTGAGTTCCGGGAATACCTGTCGTCCTTCCGGCACCAGCACAATACCAATACGAGCACGCGCATGCGCTGGCAGGCTGTCGATACGTTTGCCGGAAAGCGAAATCTCCCCGGTTGCACGCGGCGGCTCCAATCCCGCAATCGAGCGCATCAGTGTGGTTTTGCCAGCGCCGTTTGCACCAAGAACGGCTATGGCTTCGCCGTCTCCGACAACGACGTTAATGTCTTCGAGCGCCTGCGACAGACCATAGAATGCCTCGAGTTTCTTGATATCGAGTACAGCCTCTTGTCCGGCCTGACGTGCGGGGCGGCGCTGCTTTTCGCTTGCCGTCGCATCGCCGAGATAGGCTTTCCGGACCAGAGGATCGTTTCGAATGGCCGCAGGCTCGCCGACGGCGATGCATTTGCCGCCGTCGAGCACCACGATGTGATCGCTGAGTGACATAATCATCGGCATGTCGTGCTCGACAATAATCACAGCGACACCGAGGTCTGCGATGCGTCGCAGCAGTGTTGTCAGCCGCTGCTTGTCGCCCTTTGATAAACCGGCGGCCGGCTCGTCCAGAAGGAGGACCTTTGGTCGCAGCGCAAGTGCCCGTGCGATTTCAACCAGGCGCTTCTCGCCGTGCGGCAGGGATTCCGCGAGTCGGTCGAGATCGCCGTCAACTCCTGCGAATCGCAACAGCGACTGTGCGAACCGCTCTGCGTCCGGATTGCGAAGGGGCGAAACGATGCCACCGAGCTTGCCCGCGGTTTCCGCCAGGAGTGTGTTCTCGATAATGGTGAGAGAACCGAACAGTTGCGTGGTCTGGAATGTCCGCGCCACGCCGGCGCGGGCGAGGACGTGCGACGGAAGGCCGGTCAGGTCCCTGTCGCCGAGTTTCACCGTGCCAGAGCTTGGCCGATAAAACCCGCAGAGAAGGTTGAGCGCGCTCGTTTTGCCAGCGCCGTTGGGACCGATCACACTCGTGACCTGACCGGGCTGCGCGTAAAACGATACGTTCTGCACCGCGCGGACACCGCCGAACGCGATCGAGAGGTCAGTGACGTTGAGCGGCGGAATGGAATTTTTTTCCACGCGAAGTCCGGTGCCGACGTCGCCAATCGTAGACACAGCCTCGGCGCCGGATTGTGATCGTGTGGCTGGATTGAATTTTGCGAAGAGTTGTCCAACGAGACCTGCAACTCCGTTTGGAGCGAGGCGCAGAACAGCGAACAGCAAAAGGCCAAATGCAAGCAGGCGATATTCCGCCAGATCGGACAGAAGCTCCGGCAGCAGCACGACAAGCACTGCACCGATGACCGGACCGAGAGCCGAACCTGCTCCGCCGATCATGACACCGAACAGCAGTAGAATCGACTGCAGGAAGGGGAATGAACTGGGGCTGATGTAGCCTTGAAGCGGGGCGAACAATGATCCCGCCAGCGCCATGGCTGCTGCTGAAATGACAAAAGCCATGGTACGCACGCGAACCAGATCGATGCCGACCGAGCGCGTTGCAACTTCGGAGTCGCGCGCGGCGCGCATGGCATAGCCCCAGCCGCTGCGTTTTAGCCGATCGAACAGGATGACGCCCGCAAACATCAGGACGACGCTCGCAATTGCGAGGCCCCGCTCAGACAATGGCATTCCGAAAACGCTCGGCGGAACGGTGAGGACCAGGCCATTGCCGCCACCGGTAAGGTCTCGCCATTCGATAGTGCCGTGTTCGACGATGAAGCCGAATGCGATCGTGACCATGGCCAGATATGGTCCTCGGACGCGTAGTGCCGGCATGGCAAGAAGGCCGCCGATGATGCTGACAAGCACGATGCCCGCTCCGGTGGCTAACAGATAAGGCCAGCCGGCCTTTTCCATCAGAAGCACCGTGGTGTAGGCGCCGATTGCCATGAAGCCGATGTGCCCGAGCGAGATCTGTCCGGCCAGTCCGAGCAGGACGTTGAGGCCGATGCAGGCAATGGCGGTCAGCGAAATGGTGGCGATGAGAAACACCGCGTAACTGTCGGCAACAGCGGTATAGCCAAGACCGATCGCAAGTACGGCGCTGCCGATGAGAATAGACGTGCGGGAAGTCATACCTTTTTCACTCCAGCGCGGCCGAGCAGCCCATGAGGCAGAACGACAAGAATCACGATAACGGAAGCGAATGTGATGATCTGGGTGTAAACGGAGCCGAGATAGCTGGTGGCGAACACCTCGATGAGTCCGAGACAAAGTCCCGCCAGCATGACGCCCCATGCGCTGCCGAGGCCTCCGATGATCGCAGCGGCAAATGCCTTGATGCCGAACAGCGTGCCCATTTCCGAAGAGACGTTGAACAGCGGCGCGATCAGGAGCGCGGCGATCCCGGCGAGAACCGCCGATATCGCATAGCTTGCCGCGATGGCGCGGCCAACATCGATGCCCATCAGGCGCGCGGCATTTGGGTTTTGCACGACCGCAAGCATGGCGACGCCGTGGCGCGTACGGCGGGTAAAAAGATGAAGCGCCGTTGCCAGCAGGAGGCCAACCACTGGTATCAGAAGCTGAAGCGGATAAACGCCAGCTCCCTCGACGATCTGAATAGGCTTCACCGCGAGCATCGAGGGGAAGCCGCGTGGCTCCTTTCCGAACACAAACAGCATCAGGTTGTCGACGATAATGCCCACGGCGACAGTGGCCATCAGCCAGTTGTCCGATCCGCGCTGTACGAATGGGCGCACGGCGTAGCGCTCGATGATCAGGCCATAGATGGCACAGATCGCAAGAACGGCCGGAATGCCAAGTGCGCCGGGCCATCCCCACAGGACAAGGAAAAAGTATCCGGCAACGGCTCCCAGAGTCATCGAGCTGCCCTGGGAGAAGTTCACCGTTCCGGATACGGCGTAAGTAACGTGAAAGCCGAGCGCGAGCAGCCCGTACATGCTGCCGAGCGCCAGTCCTGTGATGATCGCAGGAAGAAGTGACATGTGGTGACCGCCTTGTTTATCGGTTAACGGGCCGGTTACTTCTTCACGAACGGCAGGATGTGATTGTCCTCGAAGCGCGTCCAGATGTAGTCGTTCTCCGTGAGCGCATCGTGCTTCGTCTTGGTGAACGGCTTCTCATAGGTCTTGATCAAACCGTCGACGCGGTCGATTGCATAGAGGCCATCGCGAATTGCGACTGGCTCTGCTTTGCCGGCCTTCTCGATCGCGCGCGCGATGACGAGGACGGAGTCGTAAGCGTTGGCAACGCCGACGGCAGGCGTGATGTCGGCGGGACCCTTGATGTCAGGATATTTCGCCTGGAGCGCCGCGATGACTTTCTTCCCGACGGGCGAAAGGTCGCCGAAGAAGCTGTAGGTCTGAACGAAAATCACGTTCTTGGCGTTGGGGCCTGCAAGCTCGGTGAAGCGGCCTCCGGCCGGACCCCAATGAGAGACGATCGGCGGGGTCCAGCCCATCCGGTCCAGCGACTTTACCACCTGCGAGGCAGGACCGACGTTGCCGACCAGGAACAACGTATCGGCCCCCGCCTGCTTCAATCGTGACAGTTGCGGCACGACGTCGACATCGTTGCCCTCGAATTTCTCGATGCCCGCAGGTTCGGTGCCGGATGCTTTCATCGCGGCTTTGAGGCCGTGTTCGTTCGACTCGCCCCATGGATTATTGACCAGGATCAGACCTGGCTTTTTGGTATCGTAAGTCTTGCGCGCGAACTGAACGATGGCTTTGTCGACTTCGTCATCCATCGCCGACACACGGAACACGTAGTTATCGGCAGCGCCGTTCTGCGTGATATTGGTGCCTGCGGCCCATGGCACGACGAAAGGCATCTTGGCGTTGTTGACGAACGGCACGATGGCGAGAGCAACTGGTGTATCGAGACCGCCGAGTAGGGCTGAGACCTTCTCTCGCTGGATTAGTTCGCGTGCAGCAATGAGTCCTTTCGCTGGATTGCTTTCGTCGTCGCGGCGAACAAGTTCGAGTGGCCGGCCGAGAACGCCGCCCTTGGCGTTGATCTCTTCGATGGCGATGGTCGCTCCACGCGTTAGAGCTTCGCCAGCCCGTGCCGATTGACCGGAGAGGGCGGTGACGAGACCAATTTTGATGGGATCGGCGGCATGAACAGGTGAAGCGGCCAGCGTTACGGCGAAAGCCGCGCCCATCATGCCTTGCAGGATCGAAGGACGAGGAAAGGCACGGTTCGATGATGTCGAATTGTAGCGCATTCTGTTATTCCTCCCGATAAGGCGATCGCTCTCCGTATCGAGAACAAACTCGCCGGCGTTTCCGCCGTTCGTCGTTTCGCGAACTTGACGGAAGTAAAAACTTTCTTCAACTATAGTCGGAATGTCAAGCGGCCATAATTACTTTGAAGGAGTTTTCGGATGGTCGAGAAAACGTTCAGGCCACCAGAGGCGAGGAATGTGCCCATATCTGCGGCAGTTGCCGATACGTCGGGCAGTCCGAAAAGTCAGATGCGCGCGCGTGCCGGGAAAGTTCTCGAGATTGCTTCGCACGGGCGATATGGCTACAGCGCGATCGTCAATCGGCCGGATTTCAATTGGCCCGATGGCAAGCGCCTTGCCGTCTATATCGGTTTAAATCTTGAGCATTTCACATTTGGCGATGGACTTGGCGCGGAGTTGTGTCCCGGTGGGCCGCACCCGGATGTTCTCAACTATGCGTGGCGCGATTACGGTAACCGCGTTGGTGTCTGGCGGCTGATCGATCTCTTCGACGAACTTTCGCTGCCTGTATCCGTGCTCGCAAACAGCAGCATCTACCACTACTGCCCAGAAGTGATGGATGCTTTCCGGAAGCGGGGAGCAGAGGTGGTCGGTCACGGGCGTACGAACTCCGAACGGCAAGGCACATTGCTCGAAGCGGAGGAGCAGCAACTGATCGCCGAGTGTACCGGGGTCATTGTCGATGCCGAGGGGTGTCAGCCGGCAGGTTGGCTCGGTCCTTGGATTTCGCAATCCCATCTCACGCCGGATTTGTTGGCCGAGGCTGGCTACGGCTATCTGCTCGACTGGTGCATGGACGATCAGCCGATCTGGTTTTCAACCCGCAATGGCGGAAGAATTCTTTCGGTGCCCTATCCGCAGGAGTTGAACGACATCCCTTCCATCGTTGGACGAAAGGATTCGGGTGAGCAGTTCGCGCAAATGATAGTCGATAACTTCGAAGAAATGTTGGAGCAGTCGGCGAAACAGTCTCTCGTGATGGGGATAGCGCTCCATCCCTACCTGGTGGGGCAACCCCACCGCCTGCGGCCGCTGCGGCGCGCGCTGCAAACCATCGTCGCGAAGCGCAGCGACATCTGGATCACCACGGCTGGAGGTATCGCCGATTATTGCCGGACGCTCCCGGAAGGAATCATCCAGTCATAACTGTAGCGTTGTCGCGCGGCCGGCTGACGATGAATTCGCTTGCTTACAGATTTGGGGACTTCAATTGACCGACATCGACACGCTGTTTCAAAACGCCCGACTTCCCGATGGAAGAACGGCCGATATTGCCGTGAAGAACGGGCGTATTGCTGCTATCGCAGCCGGTCTGCGCGTCGCGGCGCGTGACAGTTCCGATTTCAATCATCGCCTGGTACTGCCGGGTTTGGTCGATGGTCATATTCATCTCGACAAGGGATTCATCGGTGACGGATGGAAGCCGCATCGCCCATGTACCGCGGGTTTCAATGTCCGCGAACGGGTTGAGTTCGAGAAGCAGGCGCTTGCCGAGGCAAAGCCGATTTCCGTGCGCGCCGCGGGCTTGATCGAATTGTGCGTCTCGCAGGGAACCACCCACATGCGCAGCCATGTCGATATCGACCCGCAGATCGCGTTGCGTAATCTTGAACAGGTGGCGGCGGTGCGCGACGCGCATCGCGATAAAGTCTCGATCCAAATCGTTGCCTTTCCGCAAAGCGGCATCGTGACCGCGCCCGGCACGCGCGAACTGCTTGAGGAGGCCGTCCGCAATGGGGCTGATCTTGTCGGCGGTCTCGACCCCGCCGGCTATGACGGTGACATCGCGGGACACCTCGATGCAATCTTTGATGTCGCGGAGCGTCATGGTGTCGGCATCGATATCCATCTGCACGACGGCGATCTGCTCGGTGTGTTCGAAATCGAGGAGATCGCGCGGCGCACGAAGGTGCTTGGACTTGGAGGGAGGGTGACAATCAGTCACGCCTATGCGCTGGGTCAGGTTCCGCGAGATATCGCGCTGCGGGCGGCAAATCGGCTCGCGGAAGCGGGGGTTTCGATTCTGACGAATGCGCCCGGCGCTCACGCCTTTCCGCCTGTCCTGCTGCTTCACGAGGCCGGCGTGAATGTCTTCGCGGGCAACGACAACATTCGCGATTCCTGGTGGCCTTACGGCGACGGCGATCTGCTGGAACGGGCGATGATCGTGGGATACCGCTCCGGCTTCAATACCGACGCGGAACTCGCGCTTGCATTCGACATGGTGACATCACAGGCGGCCCGTGCCCTTGGCATTAAGGGATACGGTCTCGTGGAAGGCGGGCCGGCGGATTTTCTCGTGATCGATGCGCAGCATGTTCAGGAGGCGGTTATCGCGCGGCCGAAGCCCCGTGATGTTTACAAAGCCGGCCGTCTGATCGTCCGCGGCGGTACGACGGTTATTTGATTGCTGTTGCGGCGATGTGGTAGCTAGGACCCATATTGCCCACAGAATGCAATTTCAGAGGTCGAATGACCCCGCCGGTAACGGCAACTATGTTAGAGTCATCAAATGCTTTCATGGTGTTGACCAGGTGCACGAATGAACGAGACGTCAGCAAAGAAGCAGCCCGCGAGAAAGAAAGCCACTGGGGGCAAGCGCAAACGGGATTCCGCCCTTACCAAGGAATCGATCCTGCAAGCCGCGACTTATGAGTTCTGTCGCAACGGACTTGGTGGAGCACGTGTCGACGCGATTGCCCACCGCGCAAAGGCCAATATGCGTCTGTTGTATCACTACTTCGGCGACAAGGACGGACTGTACCTAGCTGCTCTGGAGCACGTCTATACGGATATCCGCGCCGCCGAACAGCAGCTCAATCTCGATAGTCTCGATCCCGCAGTGGCTTTGCGTGAGCTGGTCGATTTTACATTTACGTTCTTCCAGAATCATCAAGACTACATCGCGATGATCAACACGGAGAATCTGCAGCGCGGAAAGTATCTTCGCAAATCCCGCAAGATTGCCGCGTTGACGATGCCGCTTGTATCGAACATCGAGAATATTCTTCGCCGGGGCGCTGCGGCCGGCGTTTTCCGCAGTGGGGTGGACCCTATCCAGCTCTACGTGACAATTACGGCATTCAGTTATTTCCATGTGTCGAACCGGCACACGCTGTCGTTGATGTTCGACAAGGATTTGGCCGATTCAAGCTGGCTTGAAGATCGCCGCAAGCATGCTCACGATGTGATTGTAACGTGGCTGACGGCTCCTGACGCGCTGCGCAAGGACGGAAAGAAGGTTTCCTCGCCGAAGCTTTCTCCTGTGCAGGGAAAAGCAACCAACCTCGTTTAGCCCCGTCTTGGTGCGCCTCGGCGGACGCGTGGTCCATAATTCCGGGCGATCGTGCCCTTGATGCTAGCCGGATCCATGCGCGGTGCGGCCCTGCCGTTTGACATCATTAAGTAAGAATATTATTACTTATCTGCTTTCGGGCGCGGATCGTCGAGAGGCAGATGTGGAAATAGCGGATCGAATTCAGGGTTCGGTATCAGTGCCGCGACGAGTCGGACCCCGGCCCTTGCCGGCGATTCTCGAAATGGGGCTTCTCGCCAGGAAGGCTCTTCGGAGCGAGAGCGAGGGGCGGGTCGCTGCTGTTTTCGAAAGTTCGTTTTATGCTGTGCTTGGCAGCCAATGGATTTGTGTTGGCCTTCCGCATCTTGGCTCTGGTCCGTTGCATGTCCTGTGTGAGCAGCGGCCGGAATTCTGGCCAGTGGTAGGTGCTGCGGCCGCAGTGCTCGGCTCGATTCTCGTTATCGACAACCAGCCGTTTGCTACCTTCAATGATGCTTTCATCTGGGAACCAGAGCTGACGTTAGGTTGGACGCTTGCCGGTTTGCGGTGCGGGCTTGGAGCTGTTGACGCACTTTGGCGGGTGGGTCCGGGGGAGGCGGGGT
>NZ_APJI01000025.1 GCF_000497575.1 Afipia sp. OHSU_II-C1 | reverse complement strand
TCATCTGAAGTTACTATTATTATCGAACGAGTGTTAGATTTTTTATTATCGAACGATCGTTAGAAAATCAAGCACTAAGAAGAAGGGTTCCTCAATGGCGTCGACGACACTGGCCAAGGCCAAAAAAGCCAAACCGAGCAACAAGATGCCAGGTGAAAAGCAGAAGCTGACAAAGGGCGAGCAGGCGCGGGAGAGAATAATTTCTGTCGCCGAGGCGCTCTTTAACAAGCAGGGATTCGACGGAGCGTCGATGCGCGACATCGCGGCCGCCGCCGAAATGCAGCCCGCGTCGATGTACTATCATTTCGACTCGAAGGAAGAGTTGCTCTGGGCCGTCTGGGAGAAAGGCGGAGTGGAACTGCTCAACCGCGTGACCGATGCCATCGCCCTGAAAACCGATCCCTGGCAGCGGATGGAAACAGCTTGCATTGCGCATATTACCGGTCTGCTCGACTGGCGGCGCGCAAATCAGGTCCTGTTCGTGATGCCTCCCTGGCACTATCCGGAAAGCATCAAGGCTAGGGTCATTTCCCTGCGCGATGAATACGAAAAGATCTTCACGGATCTGATCGAGGAACTCCCGCTGCGTCCCAAGGTCGACAAGCGCTACCTGCGCCTCACGTTGATTGGTGCGCTCTCTTGGTCGTTGTTCTGGTACAAGAAGGATCGCGATACGCCGGCATCGATCGCAAAGCAGATTTTGGTCATGCTTCGAACAGGCGTCGATAAACCCGCGTAGGTCGCTGCGCTCTTGCTGGAATGCTACGATAACAATCGATCAGATCAGTTGCTCCATATCGGAGCTAACACGACTGCGCGGCGACCACGCAGTGGTTTTATTCTCCGGTCTCTTGCACGCGACTCTTGAAAACGGGAATTATTCAATGATTTGCCAGAGAAAGCCGGCTAATTTCGGAAGGTGACGGTTCGATTCCGACTTCCGTAGAGAATCAACGCCTATAAAAAGCCCGCTATTGGCGGGCCTTTCTCACGCTTAGAAAAGAAATTCTCTGAAATCCGGACTGGCTGGCTGGTGACGCAGTGGTGATCGCACCCGTCTCAGCTTGAATTCCCTGCTAACAGGGAATTTTACAGGGAAATCTGCGATTTCCCTGCTCGAGCAGGCGACTCTTAAAGCTGAAACCGCTGTGCCGCAATGATTTTTGAGAATTCCCTAACCAAACTAACAGGGAATAAATCTTAGAGATCAGGGAATTCTACAGCGGGAACAGCGAATCCCCTCATGCCGCCGATCATCGGCACGGCGATGCGCTGCATGATCTCGGAGCGGGTGCCAGTGCTCCACATGATCGGCAGCAGCCCCGCCATGATGGCCACGACCGTCATCATTTTCGGTCGCACCCGTTCCACCGCGCCTTCCATGACGGCGGTGTAGAGATCGTGTTGGGTCATCTCGCGGCCCTCCGCATCACGCCGCGCTTTGATCTCAGCCAACGCCTGGTTGAGGTAGATCAGCATCACGACCCCGGTTTCGGCGGCGACGCCCGCCAGCGCGATGAAACCGACAACGACCGCCACCGACAAATTGAAGCCCAGCCATCACATGAGCCAGATTCCGCCGACCAGCGCGAATGACAGCGACAACATGACGATCATCGTATCCGTGACCGAGCGGAAGTTAAGGTACAGCAGAAGAAAAATGATCAGCAGCGTTACCGGCACCACCATCTTCAGGCGAGCGGTCGCGCGCTCGAGATATTCGAATTGCCCGCTCCACACCACATAGGATCCCGGCGGGAATTGGATGCTCGCGTTCACCGCCTGCTGGGCATCCGACACGTAGCCGCCAAGGTCGCGGTCGTGGATATCGACATAGATATAGACGGCCAATTGCCCGTTCTCGGTGCGGATCGATGTCGGGCCGCGCGACGGCGCAACCTTGGCGACCTCCCCGAGGGGTACCGCGCCGCCGGCCGGCATCGGCACCAGAACATCGTTGGCGATAGCCTGCGGACTGTCGCGCAAATCGCGCAAGTATCGCATGTTAACGCTAAAGCGTTGCCGTCCCTCCACCGTTGTGGTCACGGTCTGGCCGTCAAGCGCGGTCCCGATCACGTCGTGGACGTCCTGAATCATGATGCCGTAGCGCGCCAAAGCAGCCCGGTCTGGTGTGATATCGAGATAATATCCGCCTATCCGACGCTCGGCGTACGCCGACGATGTCCCAGGCACAGTCTTCAAAACCTGCTCAATCTGCTTGGCCAGCTTGTCGATCTCAGCCAGATCGGTGCCGATCACCTTGACTCCGACCGGCGTTCGGATGCCGGTCGACAGCATGTCGATGCACGCCTTGATCGGCATGGTCCAGGCGTTAGAGACGCCGGGGAATTGCAGCGCGCGATCCATCTCGGCGGTCAGGCTGTCGATGGTCACGCCGGGCCGCCATTCCTCCTTCGGCTTCAGATTGATAATTGTCTCGAACATTTCGGACGGCGCAGGATCGGTGGCGGTCAATGCGCGTCCAGCCTTTCCGTAAACTGACCGGCCCCCACCGAGTGGTCCGATTGGAATGTTAGTTTAGAGATTGCATTTTGACTATCTCCTTTGGTGCTGGCCAGACGTAGGCTTCTGGTGCCGGTGGTCGATATCCAAGCGATGAGTGTGAGTGCGCTGCTCCGATTGCACGCGCCCCCACGAGAGTGAAAGGCGCCAAATAATTTACCTGAGGCAAGGCCGCCGAAAGCCATACCGATAGAAGCAAAACCTGAATTACACCCACCCAAGCTCGCAAATTGCGGCACAGACACTACGCCAAAATCGCCTTCGCCGAATTCACCTGATTGCGCAGGGCGAACTTCTGGATCTTGCCGGTCGATGTCTTCGGGATGAAGCCGAATATCACGGATTTCGGTGATTTGAAGCCCGGCAACACGCCTTTGCAGTAAGCCAGAATTTCAGCTTCCGTGGCGCTCGCGCCGTCCTTCAACTCAACGAACGCGCAGGGCACCTCGCCCCATTTCGGATCAGGCTTGGCGACCACGGCGGCGAACAGCACCGCTGGATGCTTGTAAAGAACGTCCTCGACTTCGACGGACGAGATATTTTCACCGCCTGAAATGATGATGTCCTTGGAACGATCCTTGATGATCACGTAGCCGAACTCATCAAGGACACCGAGATCGCCGGTGTGAAACCACCCGCCTTCGAAGGCTTCTTTGGTCGCCGCCTCGTTCTTCAAATAACCTTTCATGACAATGTTGCCACGGAACATGACCTCGCCGATGGTTTCGCCATCGCGCGGCACCTCGCGCATCGTTTCTGGATCGAGCACCGTGACGGCTTCCTGAAGCGGATAGGGCACGCCCTGCCGGCGCTTCAGCTGGGCGCGCTGATCTGCCGGCAAATCATCCCAGCCGGGCTGTTCGGCGCAAACAGAGGCGGGGCCATAGACCTCTGTGAGACCGTAGACATGGGTCAGCTTGATGCCGATGCTCTCGGCGCCCTCAAGCACGGCTACCGGCGGCGCCGCGCCCGCAATCAGTCCTACGACGGGCTTCGCCGACTTGCCCTTGGGCGCGCCCGGCGCATTGATCAGCGTGTTGTAGACGATCGGCGCGCCGCACATGTGGGTCACGCCGTGGGCCTTGATCAGCTCGAAAATCTTGGCCGGATCGACCTTGCGCAAGCAGACGTTGATCCCGGCCGACGCGGCGATGGTCCACGGAAAGCACCAGCCGTTGCAATGAAACATCGGCAACGTCCAGAGATAGATCGGATGCGTACCGAGATTGCCCGCGAGGATGTTGCTGACGGCGTTGAGATAGGCGCCGCGATAATGCGTGACGACGCCCTTGGGATTGCCCGTTGTTCCGGACGTGTAGCCGAGCGCAATGGCGTCCCATTCGTCCTGCGGCTGATGCCAGGCGAAGTCCGGGTCGCCGGACGCAACTGCCGCCTCGTACTCGAGTTCGCCGATGCGCTTGCCGCCGGTAAATGCCGTGTCGTCGACATCGATCACCAGCGGCCTTGGACCCTTCATCAGACCGAGCGCATCTGAGATCACGCCGGTAAACTCGGGATCGACCAGAATGACCTTTGCGCCGCCATGGTCGAGCTGGAATGCGATGGACGCCGCATCGAGCCGGATATTGAGCGCGTTGAGGACTCCACCGGCCATGGGCACGGCGAAGTGAACCTCATTCATCGCCGGAATGTTCGGCAGCATGGCCGCGACGGTGTCGCCACGCTGGATGCCGCGCGCAGCAAGAAACGACGCGAAGCGCTTGCAGCGCTCATAGGTCTGCGCCCAGGTGAAGCTGCGATCCTCGTAGACCGTGCTAACGTGATCCGGATAGACGGCGGCGCTGCGAGCAAGGAAGCTAAGCGGCGACATCGGCACATAGTTGGCGGCATTCTTGTCCAGACCAGTGCTGTATTGGCCCTGATGGCCGCTCATAGCCTGACTCCCTGATTGTCCGACAGGTCGGACGCCCGAAACGGACGAGACCCGTACTCTATTTGTCTATACACGATGGTTTCGGTGATCATTCACAACGCCGAATGAGCCGAGCTATGGAAGGTTGAGGCCGTTCATGAACCATGTCGGCTATAGAGACCCTCGATCTCTGAAGCGTACTTCTTCTGAACATTGAAGCGACGAACCTTCATTGTCGCTGTGACTTCGTCATCGTCATGATCCAGTTCCTTCGTCAGCAGATGAAACTTCCGGATCTGCGATACTTGCGCAAGCTGCGCATTGGCAGTGTTGATCTCCGACTGGATCAGATCGCGCAAGCTTTCGTTTTCGGTGAGATTCTTGAAATTCGTATAGGCGATGCCTTTTTCCTCGGCCCACTTCCCGGCGAGATCATAGTCGATCTGGATCAGCGCTGAGACATACTTGCGCGCCTCACCAATAACGATGCACTCCTTGATGAACGGGCTGGACTTCACCGTGTTCTCGATTTCCGACGGACTCAGATTCTTTCCGCCCGCCGTAATCATGATATCCTTGAGCCTATCCACGATACGGAAATGGCCATCCTTGAATTCCGCGACATCTCCGGTGTGCAGCCATCCATCGCGGATCGACATGCGGGTCGCTTCTTCGTTGCGATAGTAACCTTCAAACACCGTATCGCCGCGAATGAGCAACTCGTTCGACTGTCCGAGCTTTGTGTCCATCCGATCAATGCCGCTGCCCACGGTCCCCACTCGCCGGTCCGACAGCACCTGCCCCAGCGCGATGCCCGAACTTTCCGTCAAACCGTAGACCTCGATCAGTGGCACGCCGATGGCGCGGAAGAAATGCACGATCGCAGGTGAGATCGGCGCGGCACCGGTCATGGCAATGCGGGTCTTTCGCAGCCCGATGAAGTTCTGCAGCGCGCGGAAGATCAGCCAGTACGACAGCGCAAACTTGAGCTTTTCAGACAACGTTCGGTCGGCCGCGTTCTTCTCCGCAAAGGGCTCGCAAGCAGCATAGGCCCGCTCGAACATCGCGCGCCGGATACTCCCCGCCTCCAGCAGCTTGATATGGATCGACGAATGCAGCTTTTCCCAGATGCGCGGCACACCGAGGAACATGCTCGGCGCAACCTCTCGCAGATCCTCCTGCACGGTCCGAATTGACTCTCCGAAGTTGACCAGCGAGGCCAGATACGTCGGGACCATCACTGTCGTCATCTGCTCGGCGACATGACACAGCGGCAAGTATGACAGAACGCTTGCGGATTGGTCGACAGCCAGCCGATCGGCGCAACCGATCGCCTGCGCCCGAATGTTCTTGTAGCTCAGCATCGCGCCCTTGGGCTTCCCGGTGGAGCCGGACGTGTAGATGATCAGTCCGATCTGCGAGAGTTGTTGCCGATCAACAATTCCATCGACCAAAGCTGCGTGGCCGGCTTCGAAATCGGCCCCCAGCGCTTCGAGCGCATCGAACGACATCACCTGATCGGGCGGATAGTCCCTGATGCCCTTGGTCTCAATGACGATGATCCGCCGCAACTTTGGCAGTTCATCGCGGCGCTCCAGAACCTTGTCGACCTGCTCCTGATCCTCGCAGACGATGACCTCGGATTCGGAATGCGCCAGCACATAAGCAACTTCGTTCGACGGGCTGGTCGGATAAACACCGACCGCGATCCCATCGACGATGTTTGCGCCAAGTTGCGCCAGCACCCATTCGATCCGGTTCTCGGACAGAATGGCGACGTGACCGCCCTCGTTGAGGCCGAGCGCGCGAAAGCCGAGGCCGACATGGCAAGCCCGCTGGTAATAGCGCTGCCAGGTCGAAGGATTCCAGATCCCGAACTCCTTTTGACGGATCGCCACGCGCTCCGGATAGCGGCGCGCGTTCTCGCGCAGCATTTGCGGCAGCGTCAGTTGGGGAAACCTGTCGCTCATTCGATCCTCGTTCACAATCCTAGGACAGCCAGCGCTTGCGGCGCTTGTAGTGTTTGATACCGCGAAAGCCCTTGGTCTCCGCGTTCGCCGCCCCAACGCCGAGATAAAATTCTCGAACGTCCTGATCGCGCAGAAGCTGCGCCGTGGGGCCGTCTGTTACGATCCTTCCCGACTCCATGATGTACCCGTAGGTCGAGACAGCGAAGGCGACGGCCGCATTCTGCTCGACCAAAAGCATCGAGACGCCCTGCTCGCGGTTGATGCGAGCGATGATCGTGAAAATTTCCTCCACCAGTTTCGGCGACAGGCCGAGCGACGGTTCATCGAGCAGCATGAGTTCTGGTTGAGCGATTAGCGCGCGGCCGATGGCCAGCATCTGTTGCTCGCCGCCGGATAGGTAACCGGCGCGCCCGGTTCGCCGCTCGAACAAACGCGGAAAATAAGTGTAGACGAGATCGAAAGGAGTCTTCGCGTCGCTGCGCCCTGACATTGCGTAGGTCGCCGCAGTAAGATTCTCCTCGACCGTCAGGTCTTCGAAAACTCGGCGTCCTTCCATCACATGAAACAGCCCACTCTGCACCAATTGATGCGGGGCGAGACGCGAGACGGCATCGCCCTTAAACAGGATCTCGCCGGTCGTGACGTTGCCGCCTTCCAGTTCAAGAAGATTGGAGACAGCTTTGAGCGTGGTCGATTTGCCAGCTCCGTTGGAGCCAAGCAACGCGACCACCGCTCCCTTGTCGATCTTCAGCGACAGGCCGCGGAGCACCTGGATCGTCTTGTTATAAACGACCTCGATATTATTTACTGAGAGAAGCGCATCCGCGTCCATTATCGTCACTTTGCAATCTTGATCCAGTCGGAGACCGGCTTCATGGTTTTGTTCGCGCCGTCGTACTGATAGACGCGACCGACAGGAATGGTGTTACCAGAGATCGAGATTGGTACGCCGATGATGCCGCCGGTATCGAAGTCCTTGATCGAATTCAACGCGGTCTTCATGTTGGTCGCGGTGAGATCCTTCTTGGCATCTAGTGTACGCTTTGCGGCTTCGACCATCAGCATCGCGGTGAGAAAACCCTGGGTATAGTATATCGTCTGATACTCGGGGCGGAGCTGCCGGATTTTGTCGAGTGTCGGCGACTTTCCTTCCGTGTCGAAATAATAGCGATATGGCATCACACCCATGTAGCCGTCGGCGACCGCAGCAGAATTGGCCCAGATGGAATTGTCCATCGACCAGAACGTGCCCATGAACTTGCTCTTAAGGCCCAGTTGCTTCATCTGCGTCATGAATTCCGGCAACGGCGCAAGAACATAGCCGTGAAAGATCGTGTAGTCGGGATCCGCCCGGCGCAGCTTTAAGACTTCGGTCGACACATCGACGCTGGTCGGCGGTGTTGCTATCTTACCGACAATTTTTAGACCCAATTCCGCCGCCCGCTTCTCTGTCGCCGCAATAGGATCCCGACCGAATTCGGTATCTGAGTTGACGAGAACAATTTTGGCGCCGGGCGTCGTTTTGGCGATATATTCCAAGAGAATACCGATCATTTGTGAATAATCGGGGCCAGGGATGAACTGATACGGAAAATTCTTCGTATCGTTCAACTCAGTCGCGAAAGATGTGCCGGCCATAAGGATATTGTCACGGCGATTGAGTTCGGCGTTGATGGTCTTGGAAAACCCCGTGGAATCGCCATAGTAGAGATTCACCTTCTCGCTGGCGGTGATGCGGTTGAACGCAGCGATGGATTTGTCGACCGCGTATCCAGTGTCTTCCGAAATATATTTAATCTTGCGCCCCCCGATGCCGCCAGCGTCGTTAGCGATCTTCACATAATCCTGAAACCCGACATTGATCGGAATACCTGCGAAGCCGAATGCGCCGGTCAGGGGCATCGATGCGCCGATGACAATATCATCGGCAGCGCGTGCCGACGTTTGGATTCCGAGAGCAAGACAGCCGGCGGCTGCATACGACATCAATTTCCGGCGCGTTGGAAAAATACTCATTATTTTCTCCCTACATACTACTTTTTGAACGGCCATAGATGGAAGAAGCGCCGTATGCGGCGCCAGGTCTCGGCGAGGCCCTGCGGTTCAAACAACAGAAACACAACGATGAGCAAGCCGAAAACGATTGTGCGAATTGGCGACAGCTGTGCTGTCGCGTTCGGAATGAAGGTCATGTATGAAACCAAGAGCTTGAGAAGCTCCGGGATCACGGTCATGAAGATCGCACCAAGGATGCCGCCAAGGATCGTGCCCATGCCGCCGACGATGACGGCGGCGAGGAAGAATATCGAATAGATCAACGGAAAGCTTTCCGGCGTAACCACGCGAAAGAAATAGGCCCACATCCCGCCAGCAATACCGGCGTAAAAGGACGAGAGCGCAAAGGAAAGCAGCTTGTATTTCAGCAGAGGAATTCCCAGCACTTCAGCGGAAATATCGCGGTCGCGGATCGCAATGAAGGCGCGGCCGATACGGGTCCGGAACAGGTTGGCTGCGGCGAACACCGATAGTGCGGTCAGTGGCACGAACAGCCAGTACAACTGGAACGGACGCACGAAATCGTATTCGAACAACCGCGCCGGCGGCATGCTGAGCCCCTGCGTACCTCCAAGGATCGACGGTCCGTTCGTGTATAGGAAATGCAGAATGAATGATGCCGCGATGGTCGCAATAGCCAGGTAAAGGCCTTTTACGCGAAGGCTTGGGACCCCGAAGATCGCGCCGACACCCGCGGCGACTACTCCAGCTGCAATCAAATTGAAGATAAAGGGCGTACCTACATGGATCTCGAGGATCGCGACCGTATAGGCTCCGACCGACATGAAGGCCGCTTGGCCCACGCTTATGAGTCCGGTATAGCCTGTGAGAATGTTGAGACCAGTTGTACCGACGATATGGATTGCGACGAGACACGCAAGATAAATCCAGTACTGGTCAGCCAAGAACGGAAACACCACCAGCCCTGCGAACAGCAACAGCAGCATCACGCGCTGCACATTGGTATCCAAAAACGACTCTGCCTGGGCATAAGTTTCGTGGGCGGCGCTTATACGCATCAGAGTCGCTCGATCTCGATTGTGCCAAACAATCCGTAGGGCCGGATCATCATGGCAATGATAAGAGTAACAAAAGTGACGAAGAGCTTGAATTCGCCGCCAAGATACGTACCGACGAGCGCTTCAATGACACCGATCGCCAGGCCAGCCACAAGCACCCCGGCAATCGAGTCGAGCCCGCCAACAATTACCGCGACGAGAACCGTTAATCCGAACACGCCCATGCTCGGCGAGATACCACCGACCGAGCCAATGAGGATCCCCGATACAGCCGTCGCCATCCCCGCGACAATCCACGAAATCGAGAACACCGCTGGAACGTTGATGCCGCATGAAAACGCTGCCCCCTGATCAGCAGCGGTGGCGCGCAGCGCCACGCCGCCGCGCCATTTGCGAAAGACCAAGAGAAAACCAGCTATGAGCAACGAAGCGACGACGAAGCATACCGCTATCTTCGGCGATACATAAGCATCGCCAATGAACACTGGTTTTGTCGGGAGGAAATTAGGCAGTGTTCTGGGATCTCCACCCCAGACGAGTTCAACAAAGCCAATCAACACCGAGCTCAAACCGACCGTCACCATAAACACCGAGATCGGACTTTCACCAAGCATCGGCCGTATGAGCGCCCGCTCCACCACGCCGCCAAGAACACCGCCACCGATCACGGTCAGTATAATCGCGAGCCACACAGGTAGGACCAGCGCGGTGGTCAGACCGAAGAAGAAATAGGCGCACAGCATCAACATCTCGCCGACAGCGAGATTGATCACCTTCGTCGCTTTGTAGATCAGCACAAAGGCGATGCCTGTCAGGGCAAACAACGCACCTGATCCCAGACCCGACAGAACAACCTCGATGAGAAAGAGCCAGTCCATCATACTGCCTTCTTGCAAGCGATACGCCGCGACAATTCTCCGACATCGCCGGACCCGAGATAGGCCGTGATCACGTCCGGGTTGTTCTGAATCTCCGCGGGTTTTCCGGCCGCGATCACCTGACCGAAATTCAGCACGACAACGTGGTCCGAGATATCCATCACGAGGCCCATGTCATGTTCGACCATCAGGACGGTCACCCCCCACTCCTCCTTCGCGTCGAGGATGAAACGCGCCATATCTTCTGTCTCTTCGCGATTCATGCCCGCCACCGGCTCATCGAGCATCAGCACGCGCGGCTGCATCGCAAGCGCGCGAGCAAGTTCGACGCGCTTGCGCAAGCCATAGGATAGCGACGCGACGGGATGATCGCGGATGTACTCCATCTCGAGGAAATCAAGCACGCGCCGCTCGAGCTCGGAACGCAGTTCAAGCTCCTCATGCCTGGCGCGACCGAAGTACCACAGCGCATCGAACACGTTCGTCTGCATGTGCGCGTGACGGCCGAGCTTGATGTTGTCCAGCACCGTCATGCCGCGAAACAGCGCGATGTTCTGGAACGTGCGTGCCAGGCCCATCTTGGCCCGCGCCGGCGGATGCAGCCGAGTAATGTCTTCGCCGCCGAATTCAATCTTGCCTTCCGAAGGTTTGTAAAAGCCAGATATGCAGTTGAATAGCGATGTCTTGCCGGCGCCATTCGGCCCGATCACCGCCGTGATCGCGCCCGGCGCTACAGAGAAGGCAACATCCGACAGCGCCTTCAGCCCGCCGAACGCAAGCGACAAATGGCTGACGTTCAAGCCTGCAGAGTCTGGCTTAGAAAAATCCGACAATTGATATCCCCCGTTGACCGTCGCGGCGCTTTTCGCGCTCTTGCAGTCATATTTTGAAAGCTTGTCCAATCTTATCGTTTCTGCACTACCGGCGTGCGATCCCGGTATTTTTGCCGCATGTCCATCGAGGTGATTGCGAGCCTGTTCTTATCCACCGTGCCGGTGCTCGACGCCCCAATGCTTCCCTTGCACTGCGATAGGCAGGCGCGAGACGATTTTGCAGCCAAGACGTGAACGACCACCCCAGCTTTCGCACATATCAACGTACCGAAGCATCGGTTGAAATAGGATGCATCTGCAACAATGCAGTTCGAATGTCCTCGCTTGTCATCACCCAGTCGTTGTCGAAATTCGCGACGATCTCTTTCATGAACCTCTCGGTCATCGACAACGCCTTCTGTTGATCGCCGTAATATTCGTTCAGTATTGCCAAAGACAATTGCATTGGCTCATCGCCTTCGTAACTCCATTCAAAGAAGCCGCTGCCATAAGTCCTGATATGGAGAACGTGATCCAGCGGCTGCCCATCGACCGTCACGCGCACTCCGTCAATCGATCTCGTTCCCTTGAAAATACTCATGTCCTTGCCCTTCAAGCCTTTGCACGGGTATCGAGCACAGGCCGCACATACACGCACCTATCGCGACAACCGCTCACAACCGTCATGAAAATGCTCGATATGCCAGAAACCCGCCATCCACCGGAAGTTCGACGCCGTTAATGTACGAAGCTTCATCGGATGACAGGAAAGCGATGGCTTCAGCGACTTCGGGAAAGAGACCAGTGCGCCCTAACGGGACCGACTTCAGAAGCTTTGGACGCAACTCCGGGTCGGCAGATGCAACAGATGTGCGCATCGGCGGCATCCACCCGGGAATAACCGCGTTCGAGCGGATGTTATCCTTCGCGTAGTATCCCGATGCTGACTTCACGAGAAGAAGTATTGCCGCCTTTGCCGCATTGTATCCCATGTGGACGTAATCCGCGCCAACCTTTCCCGCGATGGATGAGACGGCAACGATTGATCCACCGCCAGCCTGGGCAATGGCCGGTGCTGAATGTTTGATGCCAAGGAACGTTCCACGAGCATGGATCGCAAGGAGACGATCAAAATATTCCGTATCCATGACATCCGGAATCATCCCGCTGATCCCCGCATTGCTAACAAGCCCGTCGAGCCTGCCATAGCTGGATACAGCGAAATTCGCCGCACCGATCCAATCCGGTTCATTGCAAACATCGAGATGAAAGACCGACGCAGATCCACCATCAGAAATGATCGACTGAGCAACTCGCGAAGCGTCTTCATCGAGTATGTCGCCGATAACAATGTTAGCTCCTTTGCGCGCCATAAGGCGGGCGGCGCTCTCACCAAGGCCGCTCGCCGCGCCGGAAATAAGAAAAGTCTTGCCCGTCAGCTTCATTAGAAGTTCCTATTTCTCGGTGACGCCGTAACGCGTTTTCTCACTAACGCAACGTTCCTATTTGTTGACCTGACTTTTCGGTTTGACATCGGGAAAGACCCAAATGGCAAAAACCACGAACAGGCCAACCCCCACGGATACCAAAGCCGGTGCAATTAGTCCGATGCGATAGTCGTAAGCTGCGATACCGCAAGCAACAGCGAGAACAAGAATCGAAATCACAGACTTTATTTTGGCCATCATGATCTTATTCCTCGCTCAAATCATCGACAGCGTAGCTACGACAGAAGAGGATCGACAAAGCATCACCAGCGCGACTGCTTGAACGCAGAGCAAGACCGTCAATCCACCGCGGCTGTCGATCCAACGCTCGGGAAACACATCAAGGATGGCCGGCACAAAGAGGAATATCCAACTTGCCATAAGAATGATGCTCGACACGCGAAGGGTAAGCGCAGCAAACAAAGCCGTTCCTGCGAGTAGTAAGAAGAGCAAGAAGATGTTCACGACCACCAGGCCAGTTCCGCTCGGGGTCGAGAGATTGTTTGCTCGCACACCTAAGGGCAGCATGCCGGAAATTGTCAGCCCGCTTAGACAACAGGCTAGCCAAAGAATGGAGAACCATCCCAGCGACACGAGATCCGGCTCCACTGTACGGGCAATCGAAAGCGCAGCTTCCATCAACGTTGCTCCCAACTTGCAATTTACTCAAAGCACGACAGGCAAGCTCACTGGCTCTCCGCCAAGCGCTGCAATTTTAGCGTCGGTGTTTTTGCTGTTTTTCGCAGGCCCGATTTTACGTGCTTCCAGCTATTTCCATTGAAGACGTGCCCGAAGAAGCCGCGATCGAGATCGGACGTGCCGTAAACCCAATCGAAAATCGGAGTTCCGATGCCCATATTGACTTCCATCATGATGGAGTGGTCGTGATGGGCTTTGTGATGCCTGCGCGCGGTGTTGACGATCGGACAGTTGATCAGGAACCAATTGTCTTCGACGTGGCAGCAGAAATGAACAAACTCGTACCACATGTAACTACCAATCACGCTTGCCATGAGAAGCCAACCAACATTCGGCGAGAGCAGCAGACCGCAAATCACCGCGCTAGGCAGAGCCAAGAGAAGCATGGTGGCCATTGTGAACGGCGGGAAGAAAGTGACACGCCAGTCCATGTGGTCAGCAAATCGCATCTCATGGTCAGTGAAGAACTGATGATGCTGCAGAGTATGGCGCTTGTAGAGTTCACGAAGCGCCCCATTCTGCGCAGGCCGATGAAGCCATACACGGTGGGCCCAATATTCTCCGAACTGGTACGCCAGGAAAACAACAGGAATGGCGCCCCACTCCCACCACGCAACGTCACGCAAATTCGCCGCGCAGACGTAAACAACGGCGAGGCCGGAGACAAAAATCACCGCGACGTGAAGCCAGCCGTTGTACCAAGTTGCGATTTGATGACGATAGGTCGCACGGAACGCGCGTTGCCTATCGGACATGGCTGATTTCTGCAGTTCCATGACCCTTCCTCTCTTTTAGCCGACAATTCAGGATCATAACCCCATTTGCCGACGTCTGAAATTTCAGTTGTCGGCAACATAATCCCGGGGCCTGCCGCTTGTCAAGTCTGTTGCAGTGGCCATCTCCACCGCTCAAGCTGAGAGGTCATTTGCGTCGTTGCGATCGGACAAATGTCAGCTATGTGTAATCATATTGATCCGTCCAAATCGAGAGAGCCCCGGTCTGATGCTTCGCAAACATCATGTTCAAAAACGACAAAAGCCGTTCGCAGCCGACGAAGATGATCCAAACATCAGTTTGGCCGACCACGCCTATCGCGCTTTGGAGGAGATGATCGTTACTCTGCGATTGCAGCCGGGAGCCGCACTCTCCGAACAAACTCTTGCCAGCCAGTTGGGCATGGGCAGAACACCGATACGTGAAGCCTTGCGCCGTCTGGAACGCGAAGGTTTGGTTCTCATTCTTCCACGAAGGGGGGTTCTGGTCAGCGAATTGAACGTTCACAAGCAGCTTAGTCTTCTGGAAATGAGACGGGAGACTGAACGTTTGCTTGCTCGACTGTCCGCCGAACGCGCCAGTCCAGAACAGAGGAAGGAATTCGCTCACATCGGCTCGAATCTGCGCCAGCTTACCGAGGATACCGATGAAACATTATTTAGTCGCTGGGACAATCGGCTGACCGAGCTGGAATATGAGGCTTCCCAAAATGAGTTTGCTGCTAAATCCATGGCGTTACTGCACGGCCTGTCGAGGCGATTTTGGATAAAATACCATAGAAGACATGCAAGCTTGGTTGATACTGCTGTGCTGCACGCGAATTTGGCTGAACAAATTTGCAGAGGAAATGCGAAATCAGCAGCGGCAGCATCAGATAAGTTGCTGGATTACATTGAGGATTTTACCAGAAACACTATCGTGTAACTTCGTGCGATTTCTGATGCCAGCGCTAGAACGGAAGCGCGTACCAAATCGGACTGACTGACGAACAGGTCCTGAAGCTGCTCAACGGCCCGTCGCGTACTCTGAAGTTCCGTCATCTACTTCGGACCAGCCCCAGCAATTCGATGTCGTAGCGCCATCGCTCCGCTTCGAAAGCGGAAGCCCGGTGTGCCGTTGCCGGCGAACATGACAGAGTTCAGCAAGACGCCATTCTTCACCGCGCAGGAGTTCAAGGACATGGGCTACCATATGGTCATTTGGCCCGTGTCGTCGCTGCGCGTCGCGAACAATGATCTACCCCCTTTGAAGTGGTCCTCCCTGAAGTATGATTTTCGGATGGAGGATAGGATCGATGGCAAGGAAAAGGAATACGGCTGAAGAGATCGTTGCGAAGCTGCGGCAGGTTGATGTGCTGATGGCACAGGGCCGGCAGGTAGCAGACGCAGTCCGGGCGATATCTGCCGAAGCCGTTCGATCCGATCCTGCTGCGCGCGCGGATCAATGCTTGCTTGCACAAGAAGCGCTGGCGCGACCGCGAGCAGAAGTACCTTCGCCGCATCGAGGACGAGACCGCCAAGTTCGAGCGCTGCTGTTGACCATCCTGCCAGGACAGGTGATTGGCCGCCTGAACCAAGGCGAAGCCGTGATCGCCGACCACTTCGAGGGTGTGAGCGTTCCGTTCGCCGATCTGGTCAGCTTCACCGAGCACTCGGCAAGGGTCACACCTGCAGCGATGGTCGAGTATTTGAACCGGCTGTTCTCGGAGTTCGATGCGCTTGCCCGCGAGCACGGTGTCGAGAAGATCAAGACCATCGGCGATGCCTACATGGCCGTCGCCGGCTTGCCCGATCCGAACCCCGATCCATTCGCAGTGATCGCGAGAATGGCGCTTGGCATGATCGATCGGCTAGGTCACGTCAACGGCCATTTCGGCTGGCCCTTGCAAATCCGGATCGGCATACATTCCGGTCCCGTGGTTGCCGGCATCATCGGCACGCACCGCTTCATCTACGACGTGTGGGGCGATACTGTAAATGTCGCCAGCCGGCTCGAGGACTATTCTCTGCCCAATCGAATCCATGTGTCCCAGGATACCGCCCGCCACCTCGTCGGTTCCTTTGCGCTGGAGCCGCGCGGCAGCATTGACGTGAAGGGCAAAGGCAAACTGGAGACGTTTTTCTTGAGCCGGATCTAGGCGCGCGCACCGGCGAGGTGCATCCGACGTCGCTCGGGCGCGCGAAGGCGATCGAAGCTTCTGCCGACCGACAACGCCCCACCCCGCTTTCCGTTACGGAAATTTAGATGTCCCGCCACCACGCCAACGACTGCCCGTCATGCCCGCGTGGCGGCTCAACTGGAAGGGTCATTTGAAGCTTTTTGCTCCCCTCGGACAGGCGCGCGACTTCCGAGTTGGGTCATGAGCGGAATTGGTGCTCAGCGTCGACAAGGTTCGCTTTCACACCAACTGCGGACATTCTGAGTTAGTGTGCAGAACAGCTTCGTGGAGCCAGGTGTCTTATTCCGTAACGGTCATTACGCGAATCTCGCCACCCGATCTGCCTAGTACAAAACTGTTTTTCCTTGCACCTAATTCAGGTACTGATGAATTGCGAAACCAGAGGCGCGCGCCGTGCCCACCATCAACGAGTTCATCGCGGAGTACGTCCAGCAACAGCTGGACCAGCCGCACGTCCGCGAAAAACTTGAAAACGCAATGGAGCCTCTCCTCGGCTTTTTCGGAATGGTGGGTATGTTGCTTATGCGCACCCAATACCTCCCTCCTTCTTCGGGTTATGAACCACTCTTGGTTGAGGAAAACTTCAATCAGATCGCCGCTCGCGGTATTGCGCATATTGCCATCAGGCATGGCAGGCGAATGGCTAAGGAAAGCTATTCGATAAAGCCTGCCGCTGATGCGATAAGGTTTCTGGCAAAGTCCGGTCGCCACTCCGACTCCGTATTGGCCCGAGCCAAGATTATTCTCAGCATTTCCGAAGAGACATCGGTTATCGAGACCATATTCGAAAGTGCGGGCTTAAATGAGTTCGAGTTTCTTGGACTTCTTAAGGATGTGGTGGACGGCAACAAAAATGGCCTGAAGCGCATTTCTGAAATCGCTGCTTTAGCGTCCCGAACGCTGTCTATTCGTCGCGGACCGAAGATTACTGCCGCTTCGGCAGCACATGAATTTTTCATGGAGCAAACGAAGGAAAAAATCGAACTGCGCGCATATACTTACGATGATGTCGTAGGTGACTTTACCGACCCACTTACAATGGCTACGCGGCGGGAATTTGACGACCCTCATTTTGATCCGAAGCCTGCTCGTCGAAGGCTGAAGGCTCGAAAGGGAACAAAAACGCTCGACTAGTCCTGAAGTTATGGTTTCGATGGCAATTAGTACCTTGGACATTTTTTAGCGTCTGACCTCCTCTTGGCAAAGAACGCCATGGAGGCCTCAATGAAAAACGACAATGCGAGCGTCTTTGTGCAGTCTCGCACAGTTCCAATTGCTACTTTAGCTCGCAATCCCCGAAATCCTCGCGTCCATTCGAAGAAACAGATCAGGAAGATCGCGTCGAGCATTCGCAAGTTTGGATTTCTGAATCCTATTATTGTCGATGAAAACAACACCGTGCTTGCCGGGCATGGGAGGCTGGAAGCAGCTCAGATTGGGGGCCTCACCCACGTCCCGGTCGTGTGTTTCGGTCATCTGACACCGTTACAGAAGCGCGCCTATTTGATCGCCGACAACAAAATCGCGGAAGAAGCCGGCTGGAACCGCGAACTCTTAGCGATTGAATTGAGTGAGCTGACAGATCTCCTGCCCGTCGAAGGGTTGGATGTATCCGTAACCGGATTCGCGACACCCGAGGTTGATTTATTGCTCGCGGACATGGGCAATGCCAGCGCTGCAGAGGAAAGCATGCTGGTGCCCCTCCCCAAGCGGCCAGTCACCCAGGAGGGTGATCTGTGGCAGTTGGGAAGGCACCGCTTACTCTGCGGCGACGCTCAAAAGACTGCCTCGTTCAATCGCCTCCTCGAGGGAACGTTAGCGAACGCTGTCTTCTGCGATCCACCGTACAACGTTCGAGTAAGCTCCATTGGCGGCCGCGGGCGAATTCAGCATCAGGAGTTTGCTTTTGCCTCAGGCGAAATGAGCTCTGATCAATTTCGGAAATTTCTAACTCGAACATTAGGAAACGGAATCCGCGTCTCCAAACCCGGCGCAGTTCATTTTGTTTGCATGGATTGGCGCCATGTCGAGGACCTCATCGCTGTGGGGCGCAAGATTTTTGGAGCGATGCTGAACTTAGCGGTCTGGAATAAATCGAACGCTGGTCAGGGCTCGTTTTATCGATCGCAGCATGAACTCGTCGGGATATTTCGTGTCGGCGAAAATCCTCACAAAAACAACATCGAGTTGGGGAGTTTCGGTCGTAATCGATCGAACGTGTGGAGTTATCCAGGGGTCAACACATTCGGACGTCATCGTCTGGCGGCTCTCGCGATGCATCCGACGGTCAAGCCGACCGCGATGGTTGCGGACGCCCTACTCGACTGCACTGCGCGTGGCGATGCTGTTCTGGACCAATTCGCGGGATCCGGCACGATCTTCCTCGCGGCTGAGAAAGTTGGTCGTGTTGGCTATGGGATCGAGCTCGATCCTCGCTACGTCGATGTCGTCATTCGACGTTGGCAGAGCATGACAAAGCTCGAAGCGATCTTGGAGGGTGACGGGCGCACATTTGAGGAAATCGAAGAAGCCCGCTCGAAAGCCTCCGTCGAAACATCCACGCCGTCTCAAGAGCGGGTGAACAGCCATGGCTAGTCGCAAACGCAAGCCATCCGACGACGCCGTCGGCTACGGTCGTCCCCCAAAGGCGACGCAGTTCAAAAAGGGGCAGAGCGGTAACCCGAAAGGACGGCCCAAGGGGAGCCGGCCGATCGGCGCGGTGCTCCAGGACGTTTTAGGCCAGCGGATTGCTGTCACTGAGAACGGCAAGACGCGTCGGCTCCCTGCCTTGGAAGTCATGCTCAGACGACTTGCCAACGACGCCATGCGAAGCGAGCCCGTCGCGCTCAAGCTGATGCTCTCGCTGTATGACCGATACGGTGGTTCAGGGGAAGCAACGATCAAGCTCGATGAGATTTTGGAAGAAGACAAAGCGATTCTCGCCAGTTTTCTGAAAACACCAGCCGCTGGTTCGACTCATTCTCGAAAAGCAAAAACAGGAGACAGCCGCAAATGACAGGTGATGGCCGCATACTGAACGCGCTCTTGCGTGCAGATTTTAGAGCGTTCGTGCACAAGGTATTTCTGACACTCACACCCGGACAAACCTTTATCCACAGCTGGCATCTGGATGCGATAGCAGATCGCCTGGAACGCGTACGGCGGGGCGAATGCAGGCGCTTGATCATCAATATGCCGCCGAGATCCCTCAAGTCCATCATGTCGTCAGTAGCCTTTCCTGCCTATGTACTGGGGCATAATCCCTCTCGTCGCATCATCTGCGCGAGCTATTCGGGCGAGTTGGCCAAGAAGCACTCGAATGACTTTCGCGCGGTACTGGAGTCGAAATGGTATCGAGCCGTGTTTCCAGGAACGCGCGTGGGAGCTTTCAAAAACAATGAAATCGAAATCGAACTGACTGCTAGAGGATTCCGATTGGCTGCCTCCGTCGGCGGTACGCTCACGGGCCGCGGCGGCGACATTATCGTCATTGATGACCCTCTCAAGCCGGACGATGCGTTTTCTGAAGCCAAACGCAACGGCGCGAACCAGTGGTTCACGAACACGCTGCTCTCCCGGCTAGACGACAAGCGCACCGGCGCGATCGTAATCGTCATGCAGCGGGTCCACATGGACGACCTGACCGGATTCTTGACCGAGCAATCGGACGAGTGGGAAATTCTTAACCTGCCCGCTATCGCAGAGCACGACGAGACAATCCAGGGTTGGAACGGCGAGCTTCACTTTCGAAAAGCTGGCGAAGTCTTGTCCCCCGAACGCGAGCCGCTCCATGTCCTGGAAGCGCTGAAAATGCAAATCGGGAGCGATGCTTTCTCCGCGCAGTATCAGCAGCTGCCCGTCCCCCCGGGAGGCGCGATGATCAAGCGTCACTGGATTGTTCGGTACAAGGAGCTGCCTCCCATGTCTGAACGCCTGATGATCCTGCAGAGCTGGGACACAGCTAATAAAGGAGGCCCGCAAAATGATTGGTCGGTTTGCACCACTTGGATCTTGGCCAGCAAAATGCGCTGGTTTCTGGTGGATGTCTGGCGCGGACGCGTCGATTACCCCGCCCTCAAGGCAACTGTCGAGGCCCAGGCGAAGAAATGGGGCGCCCGACGCGTCCTAATAGAGGATGCCGGCGCCGGAACGATGCTGGTTCAAGAATTACGTGCAAGAGTTCCGGGGATCATCGGCGTCAGGCCCGATGGGGACAAGGTTAGCCGGATGGCAGTTGCGTCAGCAAAATTTGAAGCTGGCCAAGCCCTGCTCCCCGAGCGCGCGCCATGGTTGGCTGATTTCGAATCCGAACTCTTCGCATTCCCCGGCGTCAAACATGACGACCAATGCGACTCGGTTAGCCAAGCGCTCCTCGACAAAAATATCCCGTGGATGAGTTACATCTCACCGGACGAGTGGAAGGTCATTGTTGCCAAGTCGAAAATACCTACGCCGTATGGCAAACGGCGGCGCTGGAGTTAGTGTAAATTGGCAGGTCGCCCGTTTGGCTACTATGCGCTCATAGCAGAAGGACTATTTACCAACTAACTCAAACGCTCTGTGTGCGAGCAGGTAGAATTGCATCGTGCACCCATTGCCGCGATCACTCCTATGGAGAAACGACCACGGAACTGGTCAGAACCGGCTTCTTCATCCGGTCCATCTGTTTCTCATAATCTTGCGGACTTCGAGGTTGCTCGCCGGGCAGAGACACCAGGAATATTTCAACCTCGAATGTCCCTGGGCGGAACGGCTTCCCCGCCCACGAAAATGGTCCGGCTGAGAAAGCGCCAGCCAACGCAGTTGTGGCGACACCGAGAACTTCGCCTTTTGGGCCGGCGGCTGGAAGGCAGTCATCCTCACACATGGGTCGGCCGGACGAGAGCAATTCGCGTGCATTAGGCAGGCGAGGCTTCGTTATCGACACAAGCAGCTTTGTGCCGTCAGGAAGATCTGTGTGACCTACGATAGTGGGGAACTCGCCTTTTGTAGCCGTCAGCGTCATGTTGTAGGAACGCGCCGCAGGCTCACCACCGGACATCTGACTCGACGAGTCATTTCGGGTACGGACCTCCTCGCTGCTGATCACATAACAGATGCGAAGCTGTTCGGACGATAGCCCGCTTCCGACAAGCCCAAATCCCGGCCTGCAATAATCCGGCTTGGGCTTGGCTTCCACGGCCGCGGTGATCCTGGCGCAACTTGCCGGAGAGAATCCAACGCAATACTGAGCTGGCGTGGGTTTCGGCTGGGGAGAAGATGAATCCTGAAATCGAGTCTCCTTTGCACCCGCGCATGCGATCTGACTTATTCGGCCGATGATTGATCGCGGCGGAGCATAGCTCGTTGGACCAATTCCGGGACCAGTGGAATCCCGATACTTTCCCTGGCAATCAAACCAGAAACGACGCATGTTCTCCGGATTGTAGCCTGGTCCCTCTACGGCATAGACAACGGACTCGGCGGTCCCGTTATTGAAGTGCGAAATTGAATTCAGGTCGACTTGATAAACAGCGCCATTGTCTGCTTCGACCTTTTGCCATTGAGGTTTATAGGCTGCTTGAGAAAATGCTGAATTCGTAATTGCCACCGCCCCTATTGCAATAATTAAAGTGCCTTCAACAACACGCATCGGCTGCCTTTCCCTTCCACCAGCCTCATCGGACCGGCTCTCGCAGCCATAGCGTGCTTTCTCAAAAATATCCAGTTTTGGGATAATCCGTTTCTGGGATCAAATTGTGTGCCGCCGATTCACGGCCTTGGCGGCGCATGCAGAAGACCCTCAAATCCGCGGAATATGCCCGCCTGATCGACCTGCTTGTCGCAGTGCGGAAATCGGCGGACGTTCGCCAGCAGGCCTTGGCCAAGAAACTTGGGCGGCCTCAATCCTTTGTTGCGAAGTATGAGAACGGGGAGCGCCGTCTTGATGTCATCGAATTCACGGCCATTGCGCGCGCTCTTGGCGCCGATCCTGTGAAGCTGTTCAAAGACTACGTTGGCGGAAAGGGCTCGCCCAAAGCCGCCTCAAAGCGTCCGACTAAATAAGCCGTGCAGCTTCGGGCTTCTTTTTTTGATCACAACGTGATCCGGACTGGCCGATAAGAGCCATAAGATTGCTGCGTTTCCGCTCGACTTCCCCCGCACGTGGAGCGTCACTGTCGCCGCAAATCGGAGGCAGAATGATGGATCGCAAAGTTACAGAACAGGCAATCGGGCTTATCCTCACCGAGATCGGCATTCGCCTTGGCGAGGCCGCGCGGATTGCCAAGGCCGCGGAAGCCTGCGCGCTGGCCGGCAGTGTCGCCGAGGGCGTCAGAGTTTCGATGGATCTCGAACAGATTTTCTATGAGACCGGCCGCTTGCAGGATGCAGCTTCCCTCCTGAACCGGTTGTCGAGCGACTAAGGATCTCTTCCAACCGTAAGGTTCTCTGCCCGTCGGCAACCGACGGGCTTGCGGCAGTGGCGGCACAGGATGCCGTCGTGCACGCAGGAGAACCGAAATGCCCATCAGCAATCGAAAGCCCTCTCGCAAGACCGGGCGTAAATCCTCACCGTCATCAAAGCGACCGACGAAACCGGCCTCGAAGGCTCAGCTGCCTGTCGCGCCGAAGAAGCCGGTCATGGAGAAGACGCCGAACGTGGCCGTGTCCAAGCAGGACAAGGTCCTCGAGATGCTCCGTGCGCCGTCCGGCACCACCATCGCCGCCATCATGAAGGCAACCGATTGGCAGCAACATTCGGTGCGGGGTTTCTTTGCGGGCGTAGTGCGCAAGAAGCTCAAGCTGAACCTGACCTCGGAGAAGGTCGGCGACGAGCGCGTCTATCGGATCGGCAAGACGGCGTCTGCGAAATGATCCAAGCGCCCTCCTCCATGAAGCCAGTTGATCCCACGGTGGAAGCCGAACTGGATCGGCTGGCGACAGCTCCCATCGTCGAACTGCGCAAATATTACCGGGAGGTGCTTCGAACAGATCCGCCAAAGGCGTTCGGTCCGGACCTGCTACGCCGGAGCATCGCCCAGCGGATTCAAGAAAAGGCCTATGGCGGGTTGTCCGGCTCGACCAAGCGCCTGCTCGATCAGCTTGTGAAAGCCATGGCCGCCAAGCCAACCGGGAAGCTGGAGTTGCCGCGCCGGATCAAACCGGGCTCGGAGCTAGTCCGGACGTGGAAGGGAAAGACTTACCGCGTCGTGGTCCGGCCCGACGGTTTTGCCTATGACGGCAAGACCTATGCATCCCTCTCCGAGATCGCATCCCTCATTGCCGGTAGCAATTGGAATGGCCCGCGGTTTTTCGGCCTGCGGTCGAAGCCTTCGAGGGAAGCGGCAGATGGCAAGTAGCGTCTCCAAACCCCTGCGCTGCGCCATCTACACCCGCAAATCGACCGAACATGGGCTGGAATTGGAATTCAACTCGCTCGATGCCCAACGGGAGGCTTGCGAGGCATATATAAAGAGCCAGGCATCACTCGGCTGGAAGGTGCTGCCGCAGCCTTACGATGATCCGGCATTCTCCGGCGGCAACCTCGAGCGTCCTGCCCTCAAACAACTTCTGAAGGATATCGACGCAGGCAAGGTCGATGTCGTCGTGGTCTACAAGATTGACCGCCTCACCCGTTCACTGGCCGATTTCGCCAAACTGGTCGAAGCGTTCGATGCAAGATCGATTTCTTTTGTCGCCGTGACGCAGCAGTTCAACACCACCACTTCGATGGGCCGGCTAACCTTGAACGTCCTGCTGTCCTTCGCTCAATTCGAACGCGAACTCTCCTCCGAGCGTGTCCGGGACAAGGTCGCCGCCTCGCGCCGCAAGGGGAAATGGACCGGCGGGACAGTCCCGCTCGGTTATGACGCACGTGAAAAAAAGCTCGTCATAAACTCGACCGAGGCAGAAACTGTCCGCATTATTTTTCGGCGTTACATTGAGTTGCAATCATTCGGCCGCCTGGTTGCGGATCTCGATAAGCGCGGCATCGTCACCAAGCGGCGAAACACCAAGGTCAAGAAATTCAATGGCGGCATCCCATTCACCTATGGTCCCCTCGCCCATTTCTTGAAAAACAGAATTTACATCGGCGAAACCGGTCACGGCGGCAAATGGTATCCGGGCGAGCACAAAGCAATAATCGACCGAAAAACCTTCAACAAGGTTCAAGAACTGCTCGCGGCCGGCACCAACAAAAGGAAAATTAAACGATCCGAAAGCGGAGCACTGCTGATGGGCAAACTGTTCGATGATCGCGGCAACGCAATGAGCCCAAGCTTTTCGTCGAAGAACGGCGCCCGCTATCGCTTCTATGTCAGCTCCGCAATCCTGCGTGGCCGCAAAACCCAAGCCGGATCGGTCGCGCGCGTCTCGGCAACCAACATCGAACAGACCGTGATGAGCGCTCTGCGCGAACGTTTGAAGATCGATAAGGCCATGTTGGATGCGGATATTATCGGTATCTATGTTGCGCGTGCCGAGCTAAGCAGCCGTGCCATCAAAATCACCACATCTCCAGCAGCGAAGCTTCGATCCAGCCAGTTCACAATTCCTTGGCAGGTGCGCCGACCGGGTTCTGCAACTGTCATTGAAGCAGGCAGCGAAGGCCAGCCCGACGCAAAACTGGTTCAGGTCATTGTCCGAGGCCATGCATGGTTGCGCGCTCTAAAGAACAACAAATTTGACACTGTCGAAGCGCTAGCCGCCTCGGTCAAACTGCATCCAAAGGCAGTGCGGCAGGAACTGCGCTATGCATTTCTCGCACCAAACATCACAGCAGACATTTTGAATGGCGATCAGCCGTCGAACCTATCCTTGGTCCGGATCCCAAAGACCTTACCGCTGGCATGGTTCGAGCAATGCCAAGCGTTGGGATTCAAACCGGGATAATCCGATAACATCGGTGATCTCAGAGAATTTACCACTCTCATGGTGGGTCAGCATAACTCGATGCACCGTGTGATTGACAACAAACGTAGCCGAGATAATTCTATGGTACTGGCTGCCGCTTAGTGTCCAAGACTGGGGTTAGCCAGCAGCAGCCCGATCGGTGAGGTGACGTCCACAGTGAGTCTTTGATGATCGGCGTCTTTATTGATGGAAACGTTTGGAATTTCCTTTACGAGAGGCATCTTGACCTAGCCGTAGAACTGCCCGCGCCTGAATTCGCCATCATGCATACTCGCGAAGCGGAATTCGAGATACCTGTCGGCAAGCCCGACCTAGACGATTTCATTCGCAAGACCATGCAACGGTGCAACGTCCGCACAGATTCCATCTTCGGATTTGCTGACGATACCAAGTCACTCAACGAGCAGCGGTTTGGCGGATTCGATCAAGGGCGATTCGCCGCTCCCGAAGAAATCGATTTCATGCTGAAGTACGGAACATCTGGGATAGTACGCCCTACTAAGCTTCAAAAGCACGAAGCCGACATTTCGCTAGCAGCGAAGTCGTTTCACTCGATCGTCCTGACATTGGACAAGCGCAGCAGCCCTCTGCGCGCGGCGCGCGGTGCCGGGGGCAAAGTAGTGTGGTTAAATGACATCGATCAAAACAGTCTAACGTTAGCAACGTATGTTCGAGCAGCGATCGAGCACCGAACTGATGAACCTCGCCAATAGTCATTCTAAATGTTGTCTTACATTTGTGCAGGCAAGGTAGCTCGCTCTCTAATGTTGCGACAATCCTTGCGTTAGCGACCCGCTTCCTGCGCTGCAAGATCTATCCATGCCCCGATGTTTGCATGTCCATTATTCTTCCAGTCGTACAGGCGCACGAACTCGGACAGCCGAAGAGGCTCTCCTTGGCGAGGTTTTTTCATGTATTTTGGGACCTCGATCGGCGTTGTGTGCTTTCCGTACCATTCCCATTTATATTTTCCGCTAACCGAGCGACGTTCACATAAATAGTAGCTACCGTTCTGCCGCGCTGCCACCCCCAGATAGCGACATGGGTTTTCACCTAATTTATTCACTTCGCCAGTCTCATGATGTTTTATTGAATTTATATTGACACCCAATAGTCCCTTTCCATCGATAACGCTGCGAGCGATTTCGTATCGCACCCACGGCCGTTGCCATGTGGCCGAACCTATGAGCACACAAACCGCTGAAGTATTGTGAACACCATCTCTAATCATCTTGCGCAACGCCTCATCACTCTCTGTTCGCTTCTTCTCCCACAAGCTTTTGTCGTAGTAGCCTTCGATATGCCTTCCTGAATCCGACGATGATTGCGCGAATTCGCCTGATTTTCTTACGACATTTACACGAAATACATCCTTGTAATGGAACGAAAAGAATACCCGCCGTTTCGTAGGCGCAGGAATTCCGCTCAAAGAAAAAATTCCGGACAAATCGCATCTCTCCATTAAGCAACGCTCGGGAAACATAAGCGCTAGAAATTTCGAGGTCGCATTGATACCGATTGCCCCGCACGCCAGTGGTCAAAGCCAGTGGAGTTTGGGGATTCGATGATGGTTATTCCTCGGCTGTTTGTTACGATCGGCCGAACGACCATCAGCTCACCCACTTCATTGAGTTCAATGTACGGATAAAGTCCGAGGAATTCTCGTCCTCGATAGCTCCGTTTCGCCTCTGGTAATACAGGTAGTACTCCAACCAAACCTTTTCCGCCGTCGAACCAGCCAAGCTCCCAGCACATCCATCGCGATTGCTCCGCCTGTTCCGTGTCAATGAAAAGGAGTGTATCGCTAGCGGACATCGCGCTGCGAATAGTTTCCGCGTTGGCTGGTGTAACCTGCGCGCCCGTCTCGTTTCGCGCCGTAATCCAATCGCAAAAGACTGTCAGGCCTTTTTCAACGAGAAAACTGTAGACTCCGAGGACTATTTCGGCATCTCTGGCGGTCTGCGACAGGAAAACGTTATATCGTGTTAGCGATTGAGTGGATTGTCTTTTGAGCAACTCGTCTGCGCTCTGGCCTGCCCTTTGAACCCACTCCCGCGCACGTTGGCGCATCGATTCTTCCGTCAAGAACGTCATGGTGACATCAGCGTGTTTGGCTTTGAGTTCGGCGACTTAAAAAATCGATCATTGACGTTTTTTGGTTGTTCTTCGGGGGTGTTGTAACGGTTCTCCCTCGGAGAAATATCAAGATGACGGTGGAACAACGCGACATAATCCATGTCGTTCGCAAGATCAGATTTGAACCCCGGAACGGCGTCAACTAGCTGCAGAACGGCTCCTCCGGTAGACGCTACGGGAAGCATTCTTGCTTTGGGTTGAAGGTGTCGGAAAAGGTTGAACTCGTCGATGATGCCTTGCATCCCCCCGATAAAGACCGCAGCGCTGTAGCGCTCGTCGGCAAACATCGACCTTCGCATTTCCATCAGGCTCTTCTCGCGATCGTGATCGATATCCGCTGTATAAACTACGTTCTGAAATCGAGCATTGTCGTCCGGAAAGTCTTCTTCAAAATGACGGGTTTGATAAAGCTTCACCCACCGCCCGTAGTCCACTCCCAGCCGTTGGGCGACAACCCAAATCATCGGCGTGATTGCGGGTTGCCCGCCCCATACCAACGGCCGACGGCCCAATGTCACATGAATGAGTGCGGACACTGCCGCCGTTATTGCGACGGTGTCCGCTGTTTTCGCGAAGTCGGGCCCTCGTTTTGGGTCAGGCATTCCGGCGGAAAGAAAGATCGCATTCATGATTTTACGCCTCCCGTGCCGCAAGGATCCACGCCGCTTCTGACACACTCATGGCCTGAACCGACTTTATGTTGTCATCTAACCATTTCAGGTGTGACTTCCACTGTTCGCCGATGCCCACGTCGTCATAAACCAAGACAGGACCAGGCCCGTGACCAGCGCGTTTCGCCTTTTCCTCAATGTCATTTAGCAGATCGGCGGTCGGCACGCCGACAATGGGATAAGCCCAAACAAGCCCGCCACCATTGAGACGGATATTGATCGCTCTGTGGGGCCCAATAAACTTAACCTCGGCTCCAATCTTTTTGACCTCTGCACCCAGCTTTCCGGTGATGGACATGTATCGAGACGCGATGCTGCGGCTCCTCAGGCTTTCGACCGCAAGAACGATTCCTTCAGCAGCGGCGTCCGCAATCGGCCCTTCGGGGTCTGGAAGATCCGTATGGTCCAGATAGGTTGTCTCAGCCATATCCGTGAGGCGGTTGGGAGAATGGTCGGGCCAAATGACCCTCAAGATGTGTATTTCCTTGGCGAGTGCGCGACTGAATTCCTGCCGGGTCCACTTACTTTCGAAGTAAGCAGGCGTATCAAGTACGACCATGACGTCCGAGTCACATAGGCGATGCCACAGGATGTCTTGAAATTGATTCCCTGGCCGAATGTCATGGGTATCGAGAAAGACATCGAATCCTCGAGCCCTCATCAGATCGTGCAATTGAATTGCAGCGTTTCGCGACTCGGTACGGCGGTAACTCACGAAGACTCGACGCTGTGCACGAAGAAGTCCCAGGCACTCAAGCAAAGCGACCGCCAGTGCTTTCATCTCAGGATCGTCCGTCCTTCGACGCAGCGCGTTGGCAGCGTGTAGAAAGCTAGGAATAGATGCTGCGAATTCTGCATCGGCATCGATCGTTGGAATGATTGGAGCGCTCTCAAATACGATCTGCCGTGCGGCTTCAATGTCTCTGTGTTCAGATCCGCCGAAATATACTGCCGCAAAGGAGACGTGCCGATTGCGGCTTGCGCAGGAGGGCCCATCATGAAGCAAGATTTCGGATCCCATCTCCAGCCCAAAGTCGGAGAGCATGTTAGAAATAGTTCTAATCAAAGTCCCTTTCTTTTCATCTGACACTGAGCCAATGATCGCTATTTCATAGAGGCTCATTCTATCTCCGTAATAAATAGGTCATCGTTGCTGGGTGAAACGGAGAGCGAATATCAGCCTCAATGTGCGATCAGCTTTGCGATTAATCTCTATAATTAGCTCTCGCCGTAATGGCGGTTGCGACGAGGCCGTCAATGTTGTCTCGAATATTCGCGTAAATCGCCTTGCTATCCCCGCCGGCCGGATTCCACAGACTAGTGACAGACGACATCGGCCGGCCGCCCGGGATAGTGATGTAAGAAAAAGGATCTGGCCCGGCGGCCGAGGTTTGCGACTGTCTGTTCAGCAGGCCGTGAATCCGTATACCTACGATACCTTTACCCAGCTCCCAGCCTTTACGGATTTCATACATCACCCACTGTCTCATAGCGGTTTGGGCGCCTACCAGCACAATGACGCAGCTGCGACCCACCAATTGCCCATCTATCCATCGCTGGATCGAAGCATCACCGCCCCGTTTTACAGTCTCCCAATCGTTGTCCGACAGCTCCGAATTTCCTTCGAGAACGCCCATGTTGCGTACTTGCGACGCGCGCCAATGGTCCTGATCGAAGTGAAAACTGAAAAATGCGTTTCGAGCCATATGCGGCCTGTGTTTCTCTATTTTAAGCAATTGATCCCTATGCCACTGTGCCGAGTACCATTTGACAATAACACCCGTCCAGAGCGTCGAATCTGCCGCACTGCAGCAACATTTTCACTGAGGATTGCCATGACTGATCACGTTCTAATTCAGCTTGCCGTTCGTCGGCCTCACGTTAACGCACCAACCCTCCCCGAGGGAGCCACATACGACACTATTTCGGGATGCTGGCAGACGCGCGGTGAAGGCGGCCTTACACCCATGTCAACAAAGAAGAACGACATAGAAACCGGCGAGGACATGAAAGGAGAGTGACAACCCGCGTCCTCATCCTTTCGAGCATTTACGATTTCGCCGTCGATCTTGTCCTGCATCGCCTCCGCGAGAACAATATTACCTATCTGCGTCTTAACAGGGAGCAGCTAGCGGACCTGCGCCTGAGCCTCGATCCGGCGACCCGCACGATGAATATCCGGGGGCTGGGAATCGCATCATCCTTGGGGCCTGACCTTGAATCAGTTTGGTACCGAAGCCCAATTTTCCTGCGTAACACAGCGGGAGGCAAGTTATCTCTCGGAGATCAACTTGCTCGATCGCAATGGAGTGCGTTTCTTCGTAGCATGATGATCTTTGAAGACGCGCGTTGGATGAACCACCCGGGAGACATATATAAGGCCGAAGTGAAACCTTATCAGTTGCTGGTGGCGGCAAAATGCGGGTTCGCGATTCCGGAAACAGTTGTTGGGAATGACGTGGAGGAGATCCAAAGGCGCTTTCCCACGCAAGTTGCCATTAAATCTATCGATACGGTCTATCTTCGCGAAGACGCCGATGTGTTGTTCACATACACCAACATTATTCCGTCCGAGAGACTTTCAGATTTAAACCTTCATCAGGCGCCACTCATCGCTCAGCAACCTATTACGCCAAAAACGGACATTCGTGTTACCGTCGTCGGAACCTCCGTATTCGCATACAAGATACTCGTAAACGGTGAAGCAGCATTGGGTGATTGGCGTCTCCACAAGCGTGAGGAGATCCGGTACGAGCCGATGGTCTTGGCCCCGAATGTTGAAGAACGCTGCATAGAGCTTTGTTCGGAGCTTAAGCTTTCGTTCGGGGCAATCGACTTGATCGATTCGGACGGTAAGATCATTTTCATCGAAATCAATCCAACCGGTGAATGGGCTTGGCTTCCAGGAGCAGAAGCAACTGCGGGGGCTGCGATTGCGGCATGGCTGGGCGCGAAGGAAATCAAATAGTGACTGCGTTAGCAAAGCGTATTTTCGAAGAACTTTTCCCATTCATCACATACCTGCGGCTGCGTTCGAAGGTCCTAGGTGAAGTCGCGGAATTTTCGATAGGCAGCATGCCGGATGGGCCTATCCTAATCGCAGTCCGTATATACGCCAGCGCCGCACCGACGGACCTCGAGGACGGCCTCATATCCGAGCAAAAACGCGGAGTAACCCTAGACGAAAAAACCTTCAGGCACGCAGCCTCCATAGCGACTGCACTCACAATTGCTTCCGCAGCGACGGCCGCAGTTGCGCAAATGCTCCCCGGAACAGAATGGAAAATTGCGGTGGTGGTGTTCACCATTCCCTCAATCTTTTACATAACTGCAGGAGGATTGCTGGGACTCGCGGCAGCGCGGACACTTACAATGTTTGGAACCGGGATGAGATTTACGCTCGACAGCAAGAACGCAAGTCCTTCGATGAAACCAATCGTTATCGCGCACGCCTTAGCATGTCAGGAAAGAGTCAACCTCGTTCGGGTCGCGCGAAACGAAGTCGCCTTCATGTTGATCCGAAATGGCTTTCTTTGTATCGTCGCAGCACTATCTATCGCTTTGTGCGGCGCTATGTATGCAAATAAAGATGATGCCGTCGAGCGAAAGGTGTGGTGTGCTGCATCTGAATCGACAGGGCCGAGACTGCAAAAGTCAGATACTCAGCCAAACAGCCGATCAAAGCCCCGTTACCAGCTTGGGCTGTCAGCGTGACGTTCTTCACAGCCCCTTCTGTAAGGGTGCGCGCGCAAAATCGCGCAAGCCGCATCGGCTTGAGTGTACCCGAAGCTTTCAACAGAGAAGCCAAAAAAGAAGAACCGCGATATGATGTATTTCTTTCGCAGACAGTCAGAGATCTCGATCTGGTGTATGGGGTCTATAGCATTCTGAACGAAGATCTAGGTCTCGCCGTTTTCTGCGACTGGATCGCTTCAGACGCCGATCGATCTCACGTGACCCCCCGCCATGCTCGCGCCATACGCGACGCGATGTCGAAGAGCACGAGTTTTGTTTTCCTGGATACGCCAAACTCATCTCAATCCACTTGGATGTCTTGGGAATTGGGCTGGTTCGACGGAACGAGCGGCCGGATAGCCATTTTTCCCATCCTCAATGATCCCTCAGAACAATATCGGGGCAGAGAATTCATTGGGCTTTATCCAACCGTTGAAAAAGATTCCCGGCACACGCTCGTGGTTCGATTATCGGATGACCTCATCAGAGCACGCGTGCCTGCGGGTGTCGCGATGGGCCTTGCAACTTCACTGCCGTTTACGTTTTGGCTAACACAAAAATCGGCGTACCTGAGCGGGACATGAAATATTCCCTTCTGCAAATTTTCGGCACCCCAAACCATACTTATTCTGAATTCGCGTGATTCTTGTGCAACATCGAAAAAATGGATCGGTCTGATGCATTTGTCGAAACGGATAATTCTATTGCTCGAGGGTACCGGGAATGACTCCGGCTTCGGAGATCAGGATACAAATATGTGTATTAGAGACATTATAGCGCGCCACTTTGTGCGGAGAAGGAGGGTACGCTCAAGTGGAAGCTCCGACTCCCAAGACCACGGTTGATGTTTCGGCGGCATTCAAGAGAGGACCGCGGAAACTTCTCAGCTAAACAAGTCTCTAATAGCCAGAGCCCTGTGTTTGGCAGTTCGTGAGCCGGATATGACATGTTCACGAACACTAGCGTGCCGATCCGTCACAGCGTGTGCCGCTTTCATCACCCGATTGTTCGGAAGATTCCACTTGGGAGGAAAGAAGAGTGAAATGTCATTAGCGGTCGCAGCGTACTTCGCCTTGATACGACTACGGGCACTGGTTAATTCTGGCAAGGCCTCGCGGCAGTACTTGTCAAGTTCACAAAAAAGTCCTTGGCAATCGATCGCATGTAGTTTGCGTCCGAACAGTCCGCTGAATGGTAACTCGAAGCGCCGAAATTCTTCATCCTGCCGATTAGCCATCCACAATATCGCATCCGCCGGCGAGAAATCTCCTAATGAAATGAATGCTTTCTTTAGGCCCCGCAGGGCGCCGGGACCAGCTTGCGTATAATCGTCCTCATCGAACGACACTAAGTCTGAATAGTTGAGATCAATGGCAATTTGGTAGGCCATGAAAGGCCCTATTAGCGGGTAAGCTTGCAACGTTTGGACGACCATCTTCAGCGACGACGCATTCAGTAACTTTTCGGCACAGGCATCCACCAGAAACATATGCTTAAAAAGAGCAACATGGTTGCGATGCTTTTCATCAAAGCCAAATGCCTTGTTCGCGCAAAGAATAAATGCGCCCGTGTAAAGCCCGCCGTGCGTTAGTTTTGCTTGATCGAGAGCCCTCTCGAACTCTCCGCTCCTAAGATGCCTGAGGCACGGCGCTCCGCCCAAATACTGCGCAAGTGCCTCCCAAGTCCCTATCCGGCTGAAAGTCCGGAACGCCACAATTTGGAACAGCCGGTCACTCGCCGTGACTTGCCGATCCTCTTTATAAGCTACATCACGTATCATGTATTGTGACACGCGATCCGCCGCGCGGAAAACATTACAAAACTTATAGGTCTGTAGGATACGGTCCTCCGACCAAGGCCACTGCCGCCCTGCCAAGCGGGCCTCAAATGCCGCTTGGCGGCGAGAGGCGAAAGTCCAGTATAGCTCGTAAACACCCGCGCGCGGCTCGGGTGCAGAACGGCGGACAAAACCGTAGGGCGACAACGTCATTGCACTCTCAAAAATACACCTGTCCCGTGCAGGTTAAAATACCTATCATCCGATGCCAGCGTTTTGGCGGCTATTCTTTCACCAATTGTGTCGAGGTGTCTGCTGGAACCAGTCCAATGGTCAAAAACGATCGCGCCACCCCGAATGGTTCGGTCCTTTATAACATCTATGATCGCGCTGGCGGAGGTGAAATTGTCAGTATCCACGAAAGACACAACCAAATCCTGATCACGAAGGCAGCCAACAGTAGCAACGATATCGCCCTCGATAATCTCCACATTTCGTCCGGCAAACACTGATTTCACCAACGCCGAGTTGCGGAACACACAGTCTGGATGAGCATACATATCCAAGGCGCTTCGCTTCGGCGGAAACCCGCCGAAAGTATCGAAACCGAAGACCTTCCAGTTCGCGCCCATTTCTTCGATGAACCGCGAGATGAGCATGGTTGTTCCGCCTTTGAACATGCCGAATTCGGCCACGACGCCTTGGAGACCTAGGCGATGAGCATTCCGCAGGCATTGATAGATATGAACAAGTGAGTTTGCGTAGCCGTTCGCAAACGACGGAATAAATGACTCCTGCCGAATTCGGTCGAAAACCTCGTCTCGAAAATTGAAGTGACCGAAGCCGCCGACGAGGAGCTTGGTCGCCGCGGGCAGATACTTGGCAACGCCCTCCAGAAGCTTTTCTTTGTCATCATCCTCGGCAATCACAACGATGTCCGGGCGGTCGACTTCGAGCCTATCGAGAGACTGCACACCGGCACCTTCCCCCGCCCCGTCCGCGTAAATGCCGCTGAGTAACGCATTGCCAGACATGAGCGCAAAATGAGACGCCAGCTCTATCGCCGTTGGCGTCCACCCCACGATCGCCACCTTTACAGGCGCCGAACGGGCAACGATTTCCTCGCGCAGCCTCAGTTTGAGCTTGGCTAAATCATCGTCCTGCATGCTGCACCTCAGAGCGAACGAATCGCGCCAAAGCTACGGTATCGTCAGCAACGACCCGTGCAATCAGCGCTCCCGCAGCTTCCGCCAGCTTCGTCGCTAGTTCGAATTGTTCGGCGGTGTCACCCCTAGTCTCGGCATTGCGCCAACATGCGTCGAAGCGAGTCACAACATCGCTAATCAACTCTTTGGTACTTTGAGTTGGCATCTGCAGATCAAGCCGATCAACAAGGGTATCGAAGTTGGCGTCATGGTCACTATACGGTTTGCGGGCATCGTTGGGTAACAGATCGTTATCTTCCAGGTGTTCGGCCAAGAAAAGTCGGTACTTCTCAACGTAAACATATAAGTCGATGACCGTGTCGAGCAGCGATTCGCCCCGCATTGTGGCACCCGTTTGGACCAAGTTTTCCAATCTGTCCGCCTTGCGCGCGATATTAGGCAAAATGCTCACGAGTTCTCCACGCCGTTTCCAGGCGCCACCGTAAGCTCTGTCCTTCTCTGCATGCAGCCGCTTGATGGCAAGCTTGAAATCATCAGACGCATTCACCGAGATCCCGCGGCAAGCCTCGAAAAAGCGCCTGATCTCAGGCTGCGCGATGTTATCGGTAAGTGCGGGATAAAGGCGGCGCAGTTGATCGTATATTGCTACGACGTAGTCTTCCGCTGGCAATTGGCCGAGTTCTTTGACGAGACGCTCTGCACCCCATTGCCGATGGGCCCAGAACACATGGATAAGCGCGAGGCCGCTATCCAGAAACGGGTCATCGACACGGCCGTGCTGGAATAGTGGAACGTTCGGTTCGGCTCGAATTTTTTCCTCAACGATGAACCATTTCTTCAGCTTACACTCGAACTCGTCCCATAAAGTACGAAAAGGCGCGCGACCTATGCCGAAGTCATACGGCGTGAGCCCGTGGAACGAGTTGTTCATCTGGCGCACGCGATCAAAATGAATGTCGTAAAGATGAAAGGACGTTGCAAAATAAGTGGCAGGTCCATTTTCAAGGCCCAACCAAAAGGACATCAGCTCTTGCAGGACGCTCCACTCGAAGGCATTTACGCCCGAGAACCCCCACATCGCGTCATTGCTGCGAACTGCAACGTTCAGGTGGAGCTTACCGTTTCGAGCAATCCAGCTGAGCCAGTTGTTGCAGGGAATGTCTTTTGAATCGACATAATCGCGAGCCGGATCAAAGACCATCATCACAGCGCGGCGCGACGCCAAATCCTTCGTGAGCAGCTGACGCGCCTCGTCCAGTTGGTCGATCGATCCACACCAGCGGCGCAGGCGTGGCCCGTAGGCACCGTGCCAAGTCGTACCATCGTCAGAAAACTCAGGCGCCCGCGGCAGATATCTCGTCAACCAAGCGATGTCATCCCGACCCGCCAGCATCCACATTGTTTCGGCGAATTGAGCGAACACGTCACTATGTCGCTTCGGCACAAAGAGATAACGCTCGTATGGCCGCTCAAGAGAGGTTACCCGCCCGAGGAGCTCGCGTGTCAGTTTTCCGCGAACACGAACCTCGACACCACTCGTAAGCACATCGGCGACGCTATCAACCGTTGCGAAGCTGATATTTCGGTAATTTGGCATCTGGGTCAACGATGCTGGGTATCGAACGCTCTCATTCATCCCCTCCCAATCCAACGCTCTCGGGCGTTTTTTATGAAATAAGTCTATTGCGCGTCTTTGAGAATCGCTTATCGCTCATTCGGAATTGAAAGGGATCAGCAAGTACGCGATTACTTTCTTTGGCTTCGGCTTTGATCCAAGTGAGCAAAGCTTCGCAATCGCCCTGCGAAAAAACCCGATGTCCCCGTCCATTCTTGTAACCGATCTTACGAAGAAGCTTTGACGGGACGAGGGATGCGTTACTGCCAAAATAATAAAATTCATCCGATATCAGGACGCGATCAGTCTGGGTATCATGGTTGGTGTTCGGCATGTCTTGCTCGCCACTGGGCTGACTGTGAACGCAATTTTCCTGCAACCACTTCTTCGTTTGCGGGTCCCGCCGATAAACGTTGTCACCTACCATAGTTCGTCGGGTGCCATGGCGGACCGGGCGTTTGCCGAAAAACTCCGCCGCATTCCAATACTGATCAAAATCCAGATCACGCGTTACTTTCATTCCATAGATACATCGCCCCGTAGCCTTCAGTTCGCTTCCTCCCATGCCAATGATCCAATCACCGATCTTGGCTTTTCGCCGGATGACGGGCATGCAGCACGCGAGGGTGCAAACCCCGTCGAACGGATTCGGGGCAAACCCGAAGTCGTACCGCACGACGTATATGTAGACGGTTGCCACGACCGGTTAACAACTCGACGTAGGACTGGCATAAACCGGCTCTCGCTGGTCGCGGCTGTCCGGTTTTTCGAAAGGACGACCCTTGCCCTCGATCGCGTCGATAATGCTGTCAGAATTCCAATTAACGAGAGCGGTTCCGTAATCGTTTAAGGCCGCCGGCACGTCGACTTCCGTCCCGCCTCTTACATACACGCCCACAATGCGCTTCCCGAGTTGGTTGGCTTGCTTGATCTCCCAGTCAACCCAAGGCCGTTGGTGGGTCTCTTTGCCGACGAGCACTACCACTGTGGAGGCCCAGGACATCTTCATGCGCAGAAGGCGCTTAAGCACGGCGTCCTTGATCAGGCCGTTTTTCAACCGGTCCTGATTTGCGGGCTTGGCACGGATCGATGAGTTTCGCACTTCCAAGCCACTACGCTTGAGCATGTCCGTTAGCCCTGTGACATGCTCATCGTCAGCGTGGTGATGGCTGATGAAGACGTTCTTCAGTTTAGACATTTGCTCTCGCAAAAACTGTAGGAGCCGTTGTTGATGCCAAATTTTTAGTTCGCTTGCCCATTCTTTCCGACGCGTCCGCTGGACTGCGACACATTGAGCGGATCCCAAGAATCATCTAATGAAAACATACGGTTGCGATGATACTTAATTCCCTCAAACCGCGTCCTCAGTAACTAAGAGTCGCCCCGCTGCTCAAAACAAGAACATAGGTAGAACATTGAGTCGAGGGGAAAAGCGCGGCAGAGGACAACTTCCGCTCACAATTTTCAACCCTTAATATGCGCTATTCCAACTCTCAATTGGAAATTGCGTCGCCCGGTCCAGCTCCAAGGTGCACTCCATGTCTGAGCTTGCTACGCCCAGCACTCCCGGCAACTCGGCTGGACCGGGCCCCGACGGGCGCGCTGCGCACGAGTTACTTTGCGAAATGCGTACGCGAATTGCGACTCAACCCTTGCCCTATCAATACGGCGTCGAAACGCGCGCATTAGAAAGTCTTGTCGAGATATTTCAATTCGCTCGAAAGGCGATGAAAGACAATCCGGGTTGCGCACACTTTGCGCGCATCACGACCACCATGCTGAATGTAGATTTGCGACCCATTACCGCGAAGTGGCATCGCGCATACAAGGCGGGGGTCCTGGACTCGCGCGATGGTGCCAACGATTTCCGCACAGACCTTGCGGCACTGCAACCACGTCTGGCGTCCTTCGCTGAAGAGCTTCAGAAACTGGCTTACGGAAATTCTCAGCCCGACGTCTCATCGCCCCCTGTTGTCAAAGAGGACGAATTGGCGGATTGCCTGTCGCCCCTGCCATTTGGGATTGATGAGACGGACGCCAGCTGGAAAGCAATCAATTCCAGCGAAACTAAGGAAATCAATGCAAGACGCAAATTGCAAGGCGTCGCCACACAGCCCGGCTTTGATGCAAATGGTTTATCGTTGTCAGGAGGCGGCATTCGATCCGCCACTTTCTGTTTGGGCGTCATGCAGGTTCTCGCTGAACGAGGTCTGATGAAAGACATCGATTATCTTTCAACCGTGTCGGGTGGCGGATTCGTCGGTGGCTTCATTTCATCGCTAGTCGGTAGCGGTGAGACCTTCGAACAAATCGCATGCCCGTCAGGTCCCGATAGTGGACCCGTCCAGCATCTCAGGCAGAACGCTAAATATCTCAACGCAGTCAATCTCAAGCAACGCTGGATGATGATCTCTGGTACACTATCCGGCTTAATCTTGAACTGGAGCGCGCCGCTAGCAGTCCTTTCCGCTCTAGCCTTCTTTGCGTCTTATATCGCTATGGACGCGCATTTCTGGATTTCCGGTGGCGTGGTCTTCATTCTGGCCACGCTTGCCTCAATCGTGCTGCACGGCATCACGTTGCGGCTCTCGTTAGCAGGATCGACGCCAGTTCTTGTCGCTGGATGCGTACTAGCAACGCTTTTTTGCCTCGCTATGGCCTTGCTCGAATGGGGCTACAGCCAGTTCCATTCACCTTATGCACTAACGATCTTTGCATCGCTTTCCATCGCGGCGATAGTCGCGCCCGTGCTCGCGCGCTTCTTGAGGATAACTTCAAGTGAACGAAGTCGGAAGTTGCTCTTCGAATTCTCGCTCTATCCCGCCGGCTTCTTGGTGCCTCTCTCGGCAGTTCTCGTATTTTATTTACTCCGCGACCTCGGGCGCAGCGAGTTACACCCGACTTCGTCGTGGTGGAATCTTCTACACTACGTAAGCGGTGACATCGCTCTTTTGGGCATCTTCCTGACAACAGGCGCAATCGCCGTTTTTCTTCTGAATATCAACCTCACAGGACCCCACAAGTTGTATCGTGATCAGCTTGCGCGGACCTTTATCTGGCCGGCCGACACTCCTAATGTCGAGCTGGCACAGGTCGATCTGAAAAGCCTCGGACCTTACCATCTGATCAACGCGACCGTGAACCTGCCTGCGAGTAAAAGCCCGGTATTGCGAGATCGAAAAGGTGACTTCTTCCTGTTCTCCAAGCACTGGACTGGGTCGCGGGCTGTAGGTTATTCGCCGACTGCGTCTTGGAAGACAAACGGTCGCTCATTAGACCTTGCAACTGCAGTGGCCATCTCGGGTGCTGCCGCATCTCCTCAAATGGGGTTGGGTTCTGTACCAAGCCTATCCGCCCTTATGACTTTATTGAACATAAGGCTTGGATATTGGATCGTGAATCCGAAGCATCCCAAGCGATTCATATCACCCGGATTCTCCTGCATTCTTCGAGAAATGACAGGAGCAAGCATGACTGAAGCCGCAAGTTGGCTGAACCTCTCTGATGGCGGCCACATCGAGAATATGGGGCTTTACGAACTGCTACGCAGACGATGCAAATTCGTCGTGTGCGTCGATGGCGAGGCTGACCCTGACAGCACGTTTCCTGGTCAACTGACCTTGATCAGGCAGGCACAAATTGACCTCGGCATCCAGATCGAACCACGCCTGGACGAAATCCGTCCCGACCCTACTTCGCGAACGAGTAAAGCTCACGCCCAACTATTCCGTATTAAATACCCGACGACTGTCGATGGCCGGCTAGCTGGCACAGGCCTGTTGCTTTACCTCAAGCTCTCATTGACCGGCGATGAGGCAGAGCTTCTCAAGCGGTACCGGCATATGAATCCTGATTTCCCACATCAGTCGACGTTGAACCAGTTCTACGATGAAGAACAGTTCGAAGCCTACCGACAGTTGGGAGTTCATGTTGCGCAGGGCGTATTTGCCGATGCGCTTCTGACCGAAAATTCGCGCCCCGCTACAGTGCGTGATTGGTTCGCGCAGCTTGCGAAGAATATGTTGGAGCCCTAGCACAGCCTCTTCGCCGGAAGCAGCACCGAACCTCCGGCTTCGTGCATCTAGCTCGTCAGCCATTTTGGAGAGCTCACAACGCGATATCGCGAACACGCGGCGATGCGAGATCGCAACACGAAGCTTGCCATCAGTTGGACAAGCTTTTTTGCGCGGGCAACTTGCCGAATTTCCATGCTGCATACGAAGGTGGAAAGGCGTCGGACCGCTGCCGGTCCGCCTTGGATCTGAAGCAGACACTCAACAGCCGACTGGACGTCACGACTGATAAGCTTTCCACCAAAAACTATCCAGTCATCAAATGAGCGCCCGGACTCGCGCTGCAGGTTAAGTTTTACAATTCAAAGCACCAAGTTCATCACGCAGTGGCGATCGAACTTTAGTCTCCGCCACGGGTCTTCAGAAAACGGGAGTTTTCTTGGAGTTGGCTGGAGATTCTTGAGCAATTTCGCGTCAGAAATCCCGCCGCTGCGTGATCGGAGACAGGAGTCGTCTTCAAAACCCCGCCATTGGCGGGCTTTTCAATCTCGAAACGGTAGTATTTTCCAATATCCGCACTGGCTGGCTGGCGACGCAGTCATGATCGGACCCGTCTCCAGCCGACTTCCCTACTAACAGGGAATTTTACAGGGAAATTTGCGATTCCGAGGTGTCCCAGAATGACCAAAAGGCAAGAAGCCGCCGTGGCGCAGGGGCTTTCGGACAATTCCCTACTTCAACAAGCAGGGAAATTAATTTCCACGAACAGGGATTTTCTGTTGAACAACAGGGAAATTCATATGGATGTGGAGAGGATTGGCGAAGGCCCTTCGTCTGGTCGCCGGGTATTTTGACTGCGCGCGATCTCGCGCCGGTTACAATCGATGATGCGCCTCGTTTGGCAGCGCGAAACAAACTACGAACTCTTATTTGTTGAAATTACTATAAAATTGCTATCGACATCTACACTTGTTCGCGAAACTGCTGCCAGAGTGTGATCGCTGTAAACGTCATTACCTTCGGCTGACTTTGGGGTGGGTCACCCACGTCATCAGACGTTGAATGATATTCCATCGATGAGGTCTAGGAGCCGCGAGAGGCTGCAACGACGGTGAAGCCTGTCTTCAGCTTCTTGCGCAAGAATGCGACAAACGCCCGAACGGACAGCGGAACGTGGGACGAATAGGGCCGGATCGCAAACAGCTGATCACCAAAGGCACCGACCGGACGCCAATCGTCCAGCACCGAAGTCAGCCGTCCCGCTACGATTTCATCCGCCGCACTGAAGTCGGGAACCAGCGCGATGCCGAGACCACAGAGCGCCGCCTCGCGCAACGCTTCGCTGTTGTTGGCGGCAAACGGCCCAGAAATCTCGACGTTGACACGGCCGCCTTTGCCCTTCTGGCGCTCGAACGCCCAGGTCGGGGTCGTGCTTCCGCGCAGATAGTGGATGCAATCGTGGGATGCGAGATCTTCCGGGGCCAATGGAAAGCCTCGGCGTCGCAGATAGCTTCGCGAAGCCACGAGCATCGACGCCGTCGAACACAGGCGCCACGCGACATGCGTATCCGGCACTGTGGCCACATGACGGATCGCGAGATCGAAGCCTTCCTTTGCCAATGAAACCAAATGGTCCGAGAGCTCAAGCTCGACGCGCACGCCGGGGTGAAGCCGGATGAACTCCGGGATCAACGGAACGATCTGCTGCCGTCCCAGCGCCACCGGAGCTGTGACGCGCAGCGACCCCTTCGGTTCGGCCGCGAGATCCTTCACCTCGGCAAAATGACGCTCAATGTCAGCGAAGGAGGATCGCGTTGCGCTGGCAAGAAACTGTCCCGCCTCCGTTAGCCGCACCGAGCGCGTGGTTCGACGGACCAGCGGCACTCCGGCGGAATGTTCCAGTTCGTTGATACGCTGGCTGACCGCTGCTTTGCTGACCCCGAGGCGCTCCGCCGCCGCGGTGAAACTTCCCATCTCGGCGAGAACGCCAAGCCAATGAACATGCGACCACAGGCCGTCAACTTTCTTCGTCTTCATAGCCTCATTGTTCAATATTCTAAACAGTAAGTCCAATCAGAACGACTGTTTCCCGCATGCGAGCTGCCCTAACGCTGTCTGCGATAAACGCTTTCAGGAGCCAGAGAATGACAACCGCGCCGTTCACCGCAAAAGACGATGTCCGCCACTATATTCACGGCAAGCAGACCGCCGCAGCCGGCAGCAAGCGCCAGCCCGTTTACAACCCCGCCACCGGCGCGGTGTCCCGCCAGGTCGCGCTCGCCACCGCCGCTGAAGTGCAGGCCGCTGTCGAGAGTGCCAACCGTGCGTTTCCGGCGTGGGCCGACACACCGCCGATCCGTCGCGCGCGCGTGCTGAACAAGTTCCTGCAGCTGATGAATGAACATACCGACACGCTAGCTGCGATGATCACGGCCGAGCACGGCAAGGTGTTTTCAGACGCCCGCGGCGAGGTCTCACGCGGCATCGACATCATCGAATTCGCGTGCGGTATCCCTCATCTGCTGAAGGGCGACCACACCGACCAGGTCAGCACCGGAATCGACAACTGGACCATGCGCCAGCCGCTCGGCGTGGTGGCCGGCATCACACCGTTCAATTTTCCAGTGATGGTTCCGTGCTGGATGTTCCCGGTCGCGATCGCCGCTGGCAATACCTTCATCCTGAAGCCCAGCGAGCGCGATCCCTCCGCCTCAATCTTCATGGCAGAGCTGCTGCGTCAGGCTGGACTGCCTGAGGGCGTCTTCAACGTTATCCAGGGCGGCAAGGACGCGGTCGATGCCTTGATCCAGCACCCCGACGTCGCAGCAGTCTCCTTCGTCGGCTCGACTCCGATTGCTCACTACGTGCATCAGCAGTGTTCGCTGCATGGGAAGCGTGTTCAGGCACTCGGCGGAGCGAAGAACCATATGGTAGTCATGCCGGACGCAGACCTCAACCAGGTCGTCGATGCGCTGATCGGCGCAGGCTACGGATCCGCCGGTGAACGCTGTATGGCAATCAGCGTCGCGGTGCTGGTCGGCGACGTCGGCGACAAGATCGTGCCATTGCTCGCGAAGCGCGCCAAGGCTCTCAGGGTCAAGAATGGCATGGAGCCCGACGCCGAAATGGGCCCAGTGATTACTCGTGAGGCGCTCGAACGCATCGAAGGCTATATCGACCTCGGCATCAAGGAAGGCGCAACACTCGTCGTCGATGGTCGCAACCTGAAGGTCGTAGGCCACGAAAACGGCTATTTCACAGGCGGCACCCTGTTCGATAATGTCACGCGCACCATGCGCATTTACAAGGAAGAAATCTTCGGCCCAGTTCTGTCGTGCATTCGGGTCAAGGATTTCGCAGAGGCAATCCAACTCGTCAACGATCACGAATTCGGCAATGGCGTGTCATGCTATACGCGCGACGGCAATGTCGCTCGCGAATTCGGGCGTCGCATCAAGGTCGGAATGGTCGGAATCAACGTACCGATCCCGGTCCCGATGGCCTGGCATGGTTTCGGCGGATGGAAACGCAGCCTGTTCGGCGACACGCATGCCTACGGCACCGAAGGCGTGCGCTTCTACACGCGACAGAAATCGATCATGCAGCGCTGGCCGGAAAGCACCGAGAACGGTGCGGAATTCGCGATGCCGACGGCCCGCTGATCTCGATCCGCATAGGGGGCGACCTTTTGGGTCGCTCCCCTGCTACACCACCCGGCATGCGGGTCCGCACCGGGCGGTTCGAGAAATTGAGGTCATGAGAGACGGGGCAATCCCAGCCGCTCCGAGGGTCAGCACGGCGTTGAGGAGCATGCCGCTGTTGCGCCACCAGTTCCTTGCACATGGTCGTGCCGCGTTTCCAATGTTTGAGCTGGATGACCCAACCGGTGCCGCAGCCATTGATCCAGCTCTCGCCGGACCTTCGGCGTTTGCGCCAGCCGGAAGTAAGCGCTCCACCCAGAACATAGGGCCGCAACTGATCCACCACATCCTGCAAGCTGCGCCCACCGCTTCGGCAAGTCAGTTGCCGGACGCGTTGCTTGATCCGGCTTGACGGCGACCTTGCGCTTGCCCGCCGTGCACTCGTCGCCGCGAAGAAGTTGATCAAGCATGGTTTTCAACAGATTGAGGTACTCACGCGGGATGGAAAAATTTTGCTCGAGGACGACCTTCCGGAACTCATTGACGACGGAGCAGAACCGACTGATTGCATTAGATAGGCTCAGGGTCGCCACAGAGGTCTCCAGTTGCGCTTCCGGAACGATCTCAGCCTCTATCAGCGTGGCGTAGAACGCGATCACGTAGTGACCAATCGACAACAGGAAACCTTTGCGCCATCTCTACAGTTGGAGGAATTGGCAACGAGACCATGAGGTTCGCGTCTCAATCTCGATCGAGGCCGGCTCGGTGCTCTCTGTCGTCCGTGCAAAGGCGTTCAACGAAGCGGTCGCGCTGCCGTCGGAGCATGAGTACGGCAACGGTGTTTGCGATCTTCACCCGCAACGGCGACGCTGCGCGTGATTTCGCTGCCAAGCGTCAATGTCGCCATCGTCGGCGTCAACGTGCCTATCCCGGTGCCGGTGGCGCACTACGCCTTCGGCGGCTGGAAGCGCTCCGTCGGTGACCTCAACCAGTATGGTCTGGTTCGATTCGCTTCTACACCAAGACCAAGACGGTCACCTCGCGCTGGCCATCGGGCGTCAAGGAGTGTGTGGAGTTCGTCATCCCGACCATGAAATAACTGCCAGCTTCGATACCCCTGAGCCGCTAGCGGACAGGCCTTCGTTGGCCGCAAATGGCAGCAAACGCCATCGGGCGTTCCTCCCATACTGCCCGGGGCCCTGACAAGCTCCCGGCTTCTTTCTATGCCAATCCGTAACAGATCAATCTTGGAGGTTAGGACGCATATGTCCACGGCTCAGAAAAAGCGAATCGCAAGTAAGCTGACCGCTAAGAGCAAGGTCAGCGACAGCAGCACCGCTGCTGTGATGCGAACACCGGCCCGACCGATCAACGTGAGGTCGACACCGAGACCGAGCGCCGCCATCGAAACCACCGTCAGAAAGCCCGCTACCTTGCCGATCGGCGCGATGGCAAAATCGGGAATCAAACCAAGCGAGCGCAATGCCGCAAAGGCAAGAAACGCCGGGATGAACCACGGCACCCATGTAAGCGGATTATTGCCTCCGGGAGCCATTGACGATGACCTGCCTGCTTTGATTCGCATGACCAGCGTCAAACCGATGAGAACCGGGCCTAGCATCAAAACACGAATGAGTTTCACCAGCGTTCCGACCTGCGCACTCACAAAACTTACAGGCACCGTAGCAGCGAGAACCTGGGGCACGGCGTAGACGGTCAATCCTGCGAGAACGCCGTATTGCCTCGATGACAGATCGAACAGCGGGACCAGCAGCGGCAGACCGAGCACAGTGAGAACGCCAAGGATGGCCGTAAACGAGATCGACGCACCAACATCGTCACTGCTCGCATTGATTACCGGCGCCGCCGCCGCGATGGCTGAGTTTCCGCAGATCGAATTCCCGCATGCAATCAAGATCGAGATTTTCTGCGACAAACCAAGCACGCGACTGATGCCGTAGCTGCATACAAGCGAAACCCCAACGATCGCGATCACGATCAGAAGTAGCAGCGGCCCAGACGCCGCAATTGTCGCAAGATTGAGTGATGCGCCTAGCAACACTACGGCGACCTCAAGAAGCTGTTTGGCACTGAATGAGATGCCCGAGGCCCAGCGCTGTCCAGGCGTCCAGACCGCGCGTATTGCCATTCCGAAAAGAATCGCGATGACCAAAGCTTCGATATACGGTGCGCCAAGCAACCCAATCTCAAGCTCCTGCGCCGCTATAGATAGCAGAGTGACTAGAAGGCACAGGGCGACACCCCAGAAAAGTCCGAGAATTTCGTTCCGCAGTGTTTTTCTCTCTTGCGAGACTGAGGTGGTCATTAATCGCGATTTCTTCTTTTACGATGAGAGAAATTTATGCTGCAATCGGATCGCTTGCGATAATATCTTTTTTCACTAGATCGATAGAAAGAAGCTATGTCTCTCAATCTCCATCTTCTGCGTCTGTTCACCGCTGTCGCGCAGTCGGGCAGCTTCTCGAAAGCGGCGGAGATCCTGCGTCTCAGTCAGCCATCGATCTCAAAAGGCGTACGCGACTTTGAGTTACAGCTTGGATGTCGGCTGCTTGACCGCTCTCCCCGCGGCGTCACTCCGACACGCGAAGGACGGGCGCTGATGCGTCATGCAGAAACACTATTCGCTGCCGAACGGTCCGCGGAGGAAGAATTGCGCGCGCTGCGCGGTCTGGACAGCGGCCTCTTACGGATCGGTGCCAGTACGACGATAGCGACTTACCTAATCCCCGATGTTCTTGGTGCCTTCCATGCGGCACATCCTGGGATCGACCTGCATCTGGTCAGCGCCAACACCCGCGACATCGCCGAACTCATGATCGAGCATAAGATCGAGATTGCATTGGTGGAGGGACCGGTTGATGACGATACTCTGGCATCGGAGCCATGGCAGATCGATGTGATGGAGTTGATCGTCAGTCCTGATCATCCATTTGCATCGATAGAGAGCCCGATCGATCCAAAGCTGATCAACGATGAGATTCTAGTGATCCGTGAGCCCGGCTCAGGATCGCGAGAAGTGGTCACACAGGCGTTGGCTGCGCATGGGATCGAACCCGCGCGGACACTCGAGATCGGGAGCACGGAAGCGATCAAGAATACAGTTGCGGCCACGCTCGGTGTCTCCATCGTGTCGCGTTCGGCGACTCGGGATCAAATTGCTCTCGGCCGCCTGAAAGCCGTTGCGATGAAAGGCCTACACATCGAACGCACGTTGTGGAAGTTGAAGGCCATCGGCCAGATTACAATGCCCGCCGCCATAGCATTTGAACGGCTTTTGCAAAAACGGGGCAGAGCATGAAAACGCCCCGCTAGCTCCGATAGAACGCGCGTGCCACAACCAGAGCGATCACGACGAGCCAGAACAGCACAACGCCGGCGCGCGACGCAGATATCTTATCTGACGGCATAGGATCGGCAGACGTTTCTCCGGGTGTGTCTAACAGGCGATCGTTCCGCGTCCGGCGCTCTAAATACGACATCTGCCGATTCTGACCGAAAACAACAGGAGAACAATAGCTTAGCTTTTCATTTTGGAGCTGAAACAGCCAACATTCATGCCATGCAGCGATCTTCAAAGAGAATGATCGTCTGCTCGTTTCGTATTAATACAGAAAACGAAGCAATATCGGGCGCTAAATGGCGGCATTGACCTTTCGTCCACCGTCAGGCGAAAGAGATCCGGCCATGCGTAACGGCCAACAACATTGTTTGCCACGTGCAAGGTCATATGCCGAGCTCTGCCGTCAATATATGCTCACCATTGAATGTTGGACCACGACCTACCTGAGTGGATTGATGATAACGCTCCCGCCGCGCATGAGCATGTCATCCGACTGATCGGTAATTGCATTGTGCATATCCGAGGGGAAGTCTTTCCGGATCAGGTATTGACAGGCGGAAAGCACAAAACAGCGACCTTGGCGCATACTAGCCACCCGACTATCCGATCGTCGGCTGTCGGCGCACAGTCGCGGATTTAAGACACGAGAACCGATCGAGCACGGAGATCGCATAAAGCGGACACTAGCTGTGGAGAGCATCCGGCGTACCATTCGGTTCCCTGACGCCGAATTTTTCGCCCTGACCGGCTGCTCCGAATAGTGCGTGCCAATTGGGCAACGCGCAAGAGGCCGTGCATGACTCGCAGTCTGCCTCCATAGGCGCTAGCGGCCCAGCCGGCGCAGCATTCAGAACAAAACTGCGACCATACTTCCATATAGGTTTGACACTAAGCCCGCTTCGCAGCGCTTTGAAACGAGACCGGATTTCTCTGTGTGTCCGGTATATAACCGGCCGGGATTTATGGGCTCGTAGCCTCCCAGCACTACTTCGGCTCGCGCCGACCACTACGGGCACCACGCCTGATCGGCGCCGGCCGTGCCAACTGGAATAGATCGGCTGGACGCGCATACCATCCGCTGCCGTGCATGCGGGCGATGAGATCCAGTGCAAGCGTGTCAATGTAACCCTTGCTAGCATCAAGGACGAATTCATCCGCCACGTGGGCGCACACGACTTCGCCGATCAAGGCGACTTGCCTCGGTCCTGTCTCGTGAGACGAAATGCTGCGGCATTCGAACGCCACCGGACTCCCGACGATACGCGGCGGTGAAACCATCTGCGATGGTATCGTCCGCAAGCCAGCCAGTGAAAGTTCATCGACCTCGGGCGGCGCATCGACACAGGTCGCGTTCATCGCATCCGCCATCTGGTACGGCACGAGATGCACGACGAACTCCCCGGTCGCGAGGATATTCTCCGCCGTGTCTTTCAATCCCTTTTCGGGATGGCGCAACAGACCAAGCACAACCGTGGGAGGTTCGTGCCCCAGCACATTGAAGAAGCTGAACGGCGCCGCGTTTGCGATGCCGTCAGTCGAGCGGGTCGTCACCCACGCGATGGGGCGCGGAGTAACGGTTGCCGTGAGGATTTTGTAGCGGATGTCCGCTGCGAGCCGGCCCATATCGAAGAGCATATGATCCTCGTCAGGCCTTAGTAGGCGTACCGCTGACCGTGGACACCACCGCTTTCGGCCGATCGTCAACGATAAGCTGGAACACGTCGGGCCGTGAATAATGACCCGTCGCATCGAAATCGTATTTGCCGCGCGCCACGTCATCGAGGTCGATGTCGGCATAGAGAATTGTTTCGCCCTCGAAGTGCGGCCCCGCCAGCACCTTGCCAAACGGGTTGATGATGGCGCTGCCGCCACGCATTAGCACGGTCTCGGGATCGTTGCCGAGCGAACATTCGTAGTTCTCAGGAAACGCACCGCGCTTGAGGTGCTGGCAGGCCGTCAGCACAAAGCAGCGCCCCTCGATTGCGACATGCTGCATGCTGGCCAGCCAGGTGTCGCGGTCATCCGCCGTGGGCGCGCAGTAGATGCTGATGCCCTGGCTGTACATGTGCATACGCAGCATCGGCATATAGTTTTCCCAGCAGATCACCGCCCCGATGGTGCCGAGCGAGGTCTTGAAGACCGGCATGGTGGATCCGTCACCGAATCCCCAGATCAGCCGCTCGCCAGCGGTCGGCATCAGCTTGCGATGCTTGCCCACAAGGCCATTCGCACCATCGAAGAACAGCACAGTACAATACAGCGTGCCATGCTCCCGCTCGATGCAGCCGATGACGCCGAAGACCCCTGTAGCGGCCGTCGCCGTGGCGATCACCTCGACTTCAGGCCCGTCGAGATCGATTGCCTGCTCCCAGTACGTCCGGAATGCTTCGCGCCCTTCGGGCTTGCGCAGCCCGATCGGGGCGCCGAACGAATTGCCTTTGGGATAGCCGCCAAGGAAAGCTTCGGGAAAAACCACCAGTCGGGCGCCGGCCTTGGCCGTCTGTTCGATCAGGCTCACGGCCTTCTGGGCGGATGCGATAGTGTCGGTCGGATTTGACGCGACCTGAACAACGGCGGCCTTGTAGTTGCTGAATTTTTTGGAAGTCATGCCATCGATCCCGGAAGATGAAAGAAGACGAAACACGAGCCGCCGTACGACGGTCCGTGGATTGCGAAGCACGTCTTAGCCGTCGGTATCGAGCTTCGGCCTTTTCGGCAGCACGATTGAACCGATCGTCGCGACCGCCGTGCAGATGACGACCGGATACCAAAAAGCCCTGCGAACACATCGCCGAACGCCAGCGAAAGGTAGGTGGCAAAGAACTGCAGGAAGCCGCGGAACGTACCCGCGCCGTGTTGATGACCACCAGCAGGAAGATAATGTAGCCAGACGATACCCGGCCAAGTCCGCCTTGGCGGGTAACCCGCGCGGCTCAATGGCCACTCAGAGCCGAGCGCGGTCGATCAGGTTCGAGCCAGCGTCCGCGCTGGTAGGAACACAAAGCACGTATCACTGTTTGACCAAGACTGATGCTGGGTCGAATTCCCATGAACTTGCATCGAGGCGTTCCGCCGCGCTCATATCTATTTTTCGCTCAAGAGGTGGCGCGCTGGGGAAGATCTTCAGCTCGAAAGCCTGCCGGCCAAGGCCAAGATATCGATCCTTTTCCGCAGCGTTAAACGAAAGCCGTATATCTTGCTGCTTTTTTGCATTCCATTGCGGGTCGTAAGAAGCTGCTTGCTCTACCGTAGCTGGATCAAGCGCCTGAGCCGCCGCGGGCTCGCGAAACCAAGCATTTGTCTTTTCATGATTGCGCGCAGCAAAGAGAAGCGCCTCCTTGTGAGCCTTCAAAAACCGTTCAACTGCGTCAGGATTTTTTGATCTGAAGTCGTCACGGGCCGCTATTACCATCGTTAGATCCGTTTTGGAGGCGACCACGCGGGCGAGACCTTGGCGAACGAAGTTTTCAATCCAAGGATCCCAAACGAACAAGGCTTCGATCCTATTTGCCTTTAGCGCATCGGTGAGTTCAGCAAAGCTCATGTTGAGGATCTCGACATCCGATCCTCGACGGAGCCCTGCTTCTCCCAGCATATTGAGGGCCGCGAGATGGATAGAGCTCCCTGTGGGTCCGTAGAGCTTCTTTCCTTTAAGGTCTTGGATCGTTTGTATGCTGCTATTGGGAGGGACAATGATCGAACCACGAAACGTGGACTGCCGTGCCACTACTGTCGTAGGCGCCCCCGCGGCGGCCAACGATACCGATGGCATGTCCCCGACAAAACCTACGTCGATCGCTCCCGAGACGAGCGCTTCGTTAACGGCGGGCCCATAACTAAACATCAAAAGCTCGCCCTTAAGGTCATTTTTTTCAAGGATGTTTGTCTTCGCCAAAGTATGGGCTATCTGGGCCGAGACAGGCTGCGACGGCTGCCATCCGATTCTGATAGTTTTACGCTCGCGAGCCGAGGCAGGCGAGAAAACAGATGCGGCAGCAAACGCACCAATGACACCTCGCAAAAATGAACGTCGATTCTCAGTCATCGCACCATCTCCACTGACACTTTTGGAGTTACATCACCGGTTTCGGCCCGCCAGTCGGGACGCAACGAAAGCCAAAGTGTATCGACCAAGTCCCGGTAAGTTTTATCAGACCGCATCTCCGGCACGCGCGGCCGCGGCAGATCAACATCATGAATTTCGCGTACGCGGCCCGGCCTGCTGCTCATTACGACGATGCGGTCTCCCAGGAACACCGCCTCATCGATAGAGTGCGTGACGAAAATGATCGTTTTCTTTGTTTCGGCGGAAATCCGAGCCACTTCTTCTTGGAGCAAAACCCGTGTCTGCGCGTCAAGCGCACCGAAAGGCTCGTCCATGAGCAGTATCTCCGGATTCGGCGCGATGGCCCGAGCGATCGCAGCGCGTTGCTTCATTCCGCCCGATATCTCATGGGGATAACAGTTCTCGAACCCCGCCAAGCGGACGACGCCAAGGAGCTGACGAGCTGCTGCCGCCCGGTCCTTTTTGGCAACTCCCTGTGCCTTGAGGCCGAACTCGACATTCTCCTGGACCGTCTTCCACGGGAACAGTGCATATTCCTGAAAAACAACAGTCCTCCGATGATCGGGACGAGTCACCTCGGCGCCATCGTGCTGGATGGACCCGAAAGTCGACTTAGTGAAGCCCGCAATTAGATTCAGGAGAGTTGATTTTCCACAACCACTCGGGCCGAGCAGCACCAGAAATTCGCCCGCACGAATGTCCAAGTTCACATCGGCCAACGCCGTCACAGCCGCTCCGCGACCGGAGAAAATCTTTGAGACACCTCGAATGCAGATCTGGTTTGATGTGCCCATGTTCATTCTCTTGTCCTTCCACCCTTCCAAGGGATCAGCCGCCGCTCAAGCCAGACCATACCAACGTCCATAGCGAAACCAATTATTCCGATGACGACCATTCCAGTTAGTACGTAGTGTGTTTGTAAAAGCATCCTGCTCTGCTGGATCATGTATCCGAGACCCGATTGAGCAGCTATCAACTCAGCCGCAACGACACACATCCATCCGACGCCTAGCGCGATCCTTAGACCAGGAAAGATGATCGGGAGCGCGCCCGGAATGACAACGTCCGTGACAAGGAGTCGGGGGCCGGCACCCAGGCAACGAGCGGCATTCACCTGCGTGTGGTCGAGTCCTTTCACAGCCGCGAACGTATTGACAAAAATAGGAAACACCGCGCCGATAAAAACAAGGAAGTAGCTTGGTGCATTACCAACGCCGAACCAAAGAATTGCGAGAGGCGTCCAAGCAATCGGCGGTATTGGTCGAAGCGCCTCAACGATAGGCTTGATTAGTTCCGACGCGAGTGACCACCATCCGAGCGCTACACCGAGTGTCATCCCGACAATAGCAGCAATCGCAAACCCGACGAGGACCCGCTCCAAGCTCGCAGCAGCATGCACGAACATAGAACCATCGACAATCATGTCCCTCATTGTACTGAGAAGTACGATGGGCGACGGGAGCAGCAGTGGGTTAATAATTTCAAATGTTGAGAGAAGCTGCCAAAGGAGAATAAACCCACCAATTCCAGCGCAACTGCGAAGAGCACCCCACATCGGCAGAAATGCCGCATCGATTGAATGATGGCCGGAGGGATCGGTTTTTGATCGAGTGGCTGACAATATCTGTGACTGCTTGACTTCTATCATGTCGGGCCTGCTTGCCGTGTGGAACCGTTACTGCTTAGAACGCTAGTTGGCGCCGATACGGAAGGCAAATTAATATAATTGACGGATAATTTCATTTTTTTTTAAGTTGAACGCGAGCGCTATCTCAGTACTGCTGGCAAAACCCTTTCCCTGAAGGTCGCGCGCTCATTTCCAGTGTTTGTCCCGGTCGCGCTGAGAATCCGCTCCGAGAACGCCGTTTTCAAATCATCGACTAGCGCCCGTTGCAAACTTCTACGGTTCGCTAGGTAAGCGGTCGATGCAGCAGTTCGTTTTCAATGCCATTGCATTCCTTTCTATCTTCATCGCGTCCTGCTGAAAGTTTTTCGTCACATCGCTTGGGACCGGCGATCTTCATCGATGGCGCTATGTGGAAGCAGCGCGCGACATCGCCCCGAATGAGACCGACGCAAACATGCCGGTGGTTGACGCATCTACGGAGGAAGTTGAGGGCTTTTCGAGAGGTGCGGGTAAAAGTTATTCCGCACGTTCACCGGCACGCTCGTAACCGCCCGCTGATCCAGAGCACGACCGAGCTTTTCAAACCAGATACGCGGTGTCATAAAATAGCGATGGGGCTAGCCATGCCGACGCAGGGGTCGTCTTTGCGGTCGGCAGCGGTCGTTGCATGGTAGAGCGTCGCGGGAAAAGCCTTCATCTCGACCACTGCACCTTGCAGAGCCGAGGTACAATCCCAACACGAGACGGCTCGACATCGTCTCTGCAGGTACGTCTCAGACGCTCAGATATCGAACCGTATCGTAGATATCACGTTGCCACCCCAGCATTCTTACCGATCTACTCGCGGAGTTCGACCGCGTTTGGAAACTACTATCCGGCCAAACTCCGGTTCAGAACAGCTATCGCCGGTTGCCCCCCGTAGACGACAATCGCGCTCGACACATCTGGCTCCCCACGATGGGCGGATCGTCAAACCTAGCTACCGCCGAGGACTTGGACTTCTGGAAGTTGTCGGATCATCAATGGCGGCGACGAAAGGGGTGCGGCGGGTCGTACTGGAATCGGCAGAGAACGTGGCGTCCAGACCATCGCCTCCATTACATTCCCGTCAGACCCAGTGTGTCTCGTTCGAGGTCACCGCATCGCTCAGGCCTAATAATTCCGCGGCGTTTTGATAAAGGATGCGGTCAAGACTTTCAGGCCGAATTGGAAGAGACCGAAAGAAATCGAGGTAACCCTTGACTGGCGCAAACGGAAACGCGCTTGCAAAGAGGAAGCGGTCTGAAAGCCAAGTGTCGGCAGCTTTCACGTAATCGTCCATGCCCGGCATGTTGGCGAGAAGATAGTCGGGCGATAGATAGAGATTGGGGCGGCGAAAAGCGACATGGAGAATTTGATGGACCCAGGGCCAATTACCGTGGGAAGAGACGATCTTCAGGCATGGAAAATCTCCTAGTACCCGATCAAGCCGCTCCGGTGCAGTATAGGAGAGATCCGGACCCGCATTACCACCTGTCATAAGAATGATCGGGATATCGTGGTCCTCGCAAAAAGCATAGATTGGATAAAGCTGCCGATCATCGGTGTGCAAAGGCGGCGATGAACCGCCTGGCTCAATATTGATGGCTCGATAGCCTGAAGCCATCACCGTGCGGATCTCCTGGACAGCTTTCTTGCGATCAGAAGGGTCAACGGAAGCAACGGGCACAAAACGACCTGGATAGGCGTCGCAAAACTCTTTGATAACCACATTCTCGACAGAGCCTAATTTGCCAGAATTGCGTCCGACCACGACTCCCATATCAATGCCTGCAGAATCCATCTCGTCGATCAGCATCGATACAGATTGCGTTTGTGCCGCGGGCGACGGCTCCAAGCCAATCGCACGCGTAATTCTATCCCGCCGCTCAGCACCGGCGTACATGATAGTATTCAGGAAATCCTTGTAAGGCGGCCTGATTCTGAAATCGATGATGGGCAACGCGGTCTCCTAGTCTGAATACCGTGCAGGAAGAGGGAGCCAAGACTCGACAAAGCGACCATCTAGATCACTTCGTCCGCTTTGTTATTAGTCTCACCAAAGCGACGCAGAGTTGCCGGTCGCGTTCCCTCGTAAAGCTTATCGAGACCGGGGGTGATCTTGGCATTCTCGCGTTCAAACAGGCTATTGCCCCGAAGATCGCTTTCAACCAAGAAGGGGCCGAAATTCTCAACATCAAGCACCCAAACTGCTTGGGCGAGTCCGAGCTCTTCCATCCAGTGGGCACCAACCACGCGGCGAATGCCTCTCCCAAGGAGAGCCCCCGTCCCATATCCAACAGTTGTCAAATAGACTGCATTGTTCGGGACGAAAATGTCACGATACACCTCGGACGTCATGCCGCCCTTACCGATGATGATGTTGCAGCCAGAAAGCTTCAGCCAACCGTCGAGCCACTTGGCGAACCGGAAAGATGCCGTCGCCGTCACAGCCCCAACATTCAAAGTTCCGTCCTGCTCAACAGTCGCCGCCGGAGAGCAGTGGAAATTTACACTTCCCAGGACTTCAACTGAAGCAGGCATGCCTGCGCCTTCTTCGATTGCCTTCTTGTAAACGCCTTCTCGAGCAGTGAAGACACGCCCTGATAGGTACACGACGGTTCCGATTTCGAGAGCGCGTAAGTCTTTGACGCTGGCCGGAAGCTTCAGATGAACCGTTACAAGTTTTTCTGACATCATTCTTACTCCGCAGCGTCGGTCAAGGGTTGCTCCCACTCGACTGTCGCGCGACGGGAGTAGTCGGTGAACCACATAGGATCAGTCCTGAACTCCACGCGCCCATCGGCATGGATGCGAGCGCTAGACCGACGGGACGACAGGCAGAACATATGCACGCTCATGGGCATCCCGCCTGTGTGGCAGTACCCGACCTCAATGTGGCAATCGACAACCATGGAGCTTCCCATGAAGCCCATAGCGCCCATGCCGATATTATTTCCGAGTTCTTTCAACTCGTCTTCCAGTGCGGCAATCTTGGGATCAGGGTTGCGGCTTCCCACCATGCGCAAGCAGGAAGCCTGCTTGCCAAGCACCATGCAGGCATCCTTCGATCCGCCTAGGCCAACGCCAACGATCGCAGGCTGACAAGCAAGGCCTCGCCGACCAAAAGCAATTAGGGTGTCGAGATAGAACCGCTTGATCCCTTCGATACCATCACCGGGGAAAAGCATTCGGTAGTCGGAACCAAACAGCCCCCCCTTATGCACTGTCGTTAGCTCGACCCAATCTCCGTGAGGATGGAACGAGTATTCGATTTCCGGCGCGTTGATTCCGACGTTATTGTTGTGATCCGTGCGCCAGAGCGGATGAACACGGTTCGGGCGAAGAGGAACCGAACTCGTCGCACTTGCGGTTGCGCGACGAAGAGTAGATTCCAAGGCAACCGGCCCGCCCTCGATGCGAGCGTCGTTACCCATCTTCACATACCAACGGGGAACGCCGGTATCGCCACACATGGCCCGGCGATCCTCCTTGGCCGCCTCGTAGTTCTCGAGCATGGCCTGGATCACGAAGGCGGATAGATCGCCCTTTTCAGTGTCGGCGCAGCGGCGCAAGCCCGCGAGATAATCGTCCGGGATTTCAATGGCAGCCTTCGTCATGAGTTCTTCGGCTGTTCGGTAAAGGGCGACAATAGGAATCATGATATGCCTCGTTCATTCAGCGGCATCTTTAACACTAAGAAGCGTTTCGCCTGGTTTGACATGGGTGAACCGAACGAGTTCGTCGGTAATTTTGAGCCCGTCAGACGTCTGCCGGACCATAGTGAAGCACGAGGTAGCGAGATCACCAGCTTCAGGATAGTCGTTGCGGTAATGTGCACCGCGGGAGTTGCGGCGCTGTTTGGCAGCCAACGCGATCACGCGGCTCGTTTCGCATTGCGAACGCAAATTTAGCCAATCATGCCACGTTAGATTAAAGGCCTTGTCGCCATCAGGTATACCGGCTGAAAGAAGCTCAGCCTCGATATCCTCCAGGCCAGTCAGCGCTCGGTTAAGGCTATCCTCGTCGCGAGTAACGCCGACATCCTCCCACATCAGGTCAAGCAGCTTCTCGCGCAGCTTGTTGAGGTCGCCCGGCTTTTTTCCAAAGGGCCGCTGAGCCCTTTCGATTTCGGCGAGGAGCACCTCTTCGTTTGCTGTTCGATGTCCCGGATTTTTCGCAAGCCATGCTGGCATAGTGTCGCCGGCGATGCCGCCGAAGACCGTCGAGTTTGCCACACCGTTGCCTCCCAACCTGTTGGCACCGTGCATACCGCTGGCGTCCTCGCCAGCAACGAACAGACCGGGCATTTCCGTGGACGTATCGGCATTACAGACAAGCCCGCCCATGAAGTAGTGGGCTGTCGGCACCACCTCGACCAAGCCACCTGCCAGATCGAATCCGCAATCGCGGCAGCGATCGACCATGCCCTTGAACTTCTTGGCCACATCCTTCGGCCCAAGATGGCTCATCTTGATATAGACGCCGCCGCCGGGCGTTGTCCGGCCCGCTTTCATCTCGGCATAGATGCCACGGCTCACTACATCTCGAGTTGCTCGCTCAAGCTTTGGATCATAGTCGCCCATGAAGCGGTGCATATCGCCATTGAGCAGATGCCCCCCTGCTCCGCGCAGACCCTCCTCCAAAACGGTTCCCGTCATGCGCGTGTCGGGCCCAGCGAGAAGTCCTGTCGGATGGAATTGAACCATTTCCATATCACGCAGAGGCAGACCGACCCGAAGAGCCATGGCAATGCCATCCATGCTCTTGTCTCCAGATGGCGTATGATACCGGTACATGGTCGGACCGCCACCGGTTGCGAGGAGAACTGCCTTCGCCTCAACAAAGCGGAAGGTCCCGCTGCGAACATCGACGAAGAGGACGCCCGCGATCGAAGCTCCGTCGCGATCCGGGATGAGAGCGAGCGCCCGATGCTCCTCGAGTTTTCTCACGCCCGGCCGTGCCCAGACCTGCTCCATCAAGCGGTTGATAATCTCGATACCGGTTAAATCACCTTTATGGACGGTTCGATCGAATGTCTGTCCAGCAAATGCCTTGCCGTGGAGGGTTCCGTCAGGATTACGATCAAAGAAGCATCCGATTTCGTTCTCAAGCTCTCTAACGCGCTCCACCGCTTTGCTGACCAACGTCCAGGCCAGTTCCTGGTTCGGCAACCACTTGCCGCCCTCTATGGTGTCCATAAAATGGCGTTCGACCGAGTCGCCTGGGTTGAGAGCAACGTTATATCCGCCCTGAACCATGCGGGTGCATCCGCATTTCCCGAGCAGGCCTTTGGTGGCCAGTGTAATGTCCAAATCGCGTCCCGACCGGTTTGCATGGAGTGCCGCAAATAGGCCGGCGCCGCCAGAGCCCAATATCAAAATGTCAGTGCGCAGACGTTCCATGGCCATGACGGAGTCCTCAGAAAACTCTAATTAGAAAGGCGAAAGCAACGAGTGCAGATAACGCCGTAGCGGCCAAAGCAATCATTTTCTGTCCGTCGCGCCATGAGAAGTTTTCAACTAGAAGAAGACGCAGGCCTCCGAGCATGTGCACAAGCAACAGGAAAACCAGGCCGGTTTCCGCAAATTTAACGAGGGGCGCGTCAGTCCATCTCAGAAACCCCTCTAGTTTCTCCCCATCTCCAATCGCCAATCCGAGAGCAAGAAAATGAAGTGGGAGGAATGCCGCCAAGCCAATGCCCGACAACCGGTGGACGAGGGCTGCAAACCACAGGATATTGCGGCGGTGATTGAGCAAGAGAGATGTCATGGCAGCACCACTGCTGCGATGGCGCGCAGTCCCAGCACTCCGAGGAGGAGGGCCAAACCAATCGACGCAATTTCTGCCGTGCGCCGCCGCATAGGCGTCCACTCGACAAGAATGTTTCGTACACCGATGGACGCGTGAATAGTGGCGGCGGCTACGAAGGCGACATAGAAGAGCGCCCAAGCAAAGCTACCGCGTGTGCGCGCGAGAATATCGGACGCCGTCAGGTCCTGCCGCGTTGCATAGAAGATCACCGCAAGATGCACGATCAGAAGCGGCACCATCGCCGCAGCTGTGACGCGCTGCCAAATGTAAAGACGAACGCTCATTTCTTGATGACCCCATCGAGATAAGCGTGCACTGTGCGGCGCTTAAGGCCGGCTATGGCGGCCGTCGGGTTAAGAGATTGCGGGCAAAACTGTTGGCACGTCTGGTGCGAGTGACAGGAGTGGCATCCGCCCCCGGCCGCGACGGCCTCAAGACGTTCTGTCTGCCCCGCATCCCTGATGTCATTAATGAGAGACCAAGCACGGTTCAGGGCAGCCGGCCCCATGTAATCGGCGTTCCAACGCACCGTATCGCAAGCCGAGTAGCAGACACCACAATTGATGCACTCGATCGCCGCATCTGCAGCGAGACGCTCAGGTGTATCGGGCCTGATTTGCTCAATTGGATCATCACGCGTTTTAGAGGGCTCAAAAACTCCCTTCGCGGATTGCCACTTTTCGAAGAACAGCTTCATGTCCGTTGCAAGATCCTTAACGATGGGAAGGTTCTGTAAAGGACCAATTTGAAGAGCGCCGCTCTTGGCAACTTTTGAAACGTGCGTCCGGCACGTCCAACGAGGCCGCCCATTCACCACCATGGCACAGGAACCGCACATGCCGACACGACAAGCAAAGCGGTACGACAGAGTCGAATCCACGTTGCGCTGAATCCAAGTGACAACATCAAGCACGGTCTGATTAGCGCGCTCTGGCACTTTGTAGGTCGTGTAGGAGCCGTCTTCTCGACCACGCCAGATCGAGACTGATAATTCAGATTGCATAGCCTTCGCCTTTTATTCCGGCGGCTAAACGCCAAGGAATTTAGGCTTTTCTAGCAGGTGGGGAATTTTTGTGAAAACGAATAAGATTTAAGATATGATACGATTAAATCGAATCTAGCGCTTGGACTTTCGCCGAGGAAAACGGGCAGTAGAGGCCTTGGACAACGCCAATGATAGCGGGCTTGTCTGCTGAACTTGCTCCTTCAGCTCCGCCAATAACGCTTCGACTAGTCCGGATTTGGAGTGATTCGACGCATGCACGAGTCCAATCAGTCGGTAAATCGGTGGACCCGAGAAGGTGATGGAGCGCACGGGAAGAGCAAAGGGTTCGCTTGTGGTGCGGAGGGGAACGATAGAAACACCCAAACCATAGTGAACCATGGATGTGATGGCCTCTAAAGTATCAAGCGTCATAGTTTCATTAACGCGCAGCTTTCGCTGCTTCAGAAACCTGTCGATGGTCTGACCAACCCAAGCCTGCCGCGTATAGCGAATGAACGGGTATGTGCTCAGTAGTTCTTCAGCCTTTCGACCTGGAGCATCCAAAGGGGCAATCAGCACCAGAGGCTCACGCGCGAAAGGCGACCATTGCATCCCGGAGCCCCCCTCCAGCAGATCGCTGACAATGCCCGCGTCCAAGGTGCCTCTCTGCACTTGCTCCACAACGTCCTTGGACAAGCCCATCGTTAATTCGACATGCAGGCTGGGGTATTTCGCCCTGAGCGCAACCAAAGCTCTTGGCATCATTCCGGTGATGACGCTGGGCACGACCCCAAGCCTCAGTTGGCCCTCTACAGTCGATTGAGCCGCGTGGAACAAATGATCATAAACCTGCACAACTTCAGCAATTCGAGGTAGCAAGGCACGACCCGCTTCACTCAGAACCGGCGGTCGCTTTGATCGATCGAAAAGAGCAAAACCAAGTTCCTCTTCAAGTGACTGCATCTGAGCAGTAATAGCGGATTGAGTCCGATGCACCATCTGCGCGGCTGCCGCGAAGGAGCCACCTTCCGCAATTGCCAAAAACGTCTTTAAATCACGAATCGACACCGGACTCTCCGACAAACGTATTCGGTTTTGTCGCACATACTACCGATGAAGGTTCACTTTCTTCAACTGTCACAATACAAAAAAGCTGAGAAGGAGCTCCACGTGAACGCCAAATTAGGCGCTGCGAGCCACGTGCTCGCTCGAGGATGTCAGCCTCTCGCCTGTGGGGCGTGCATCGAGGCCCGAATTTTCTCTGGAACTCGGCAGCGATCTGCGGACCGGCGGCACGCTGCTCGCCATCGAGACCGCGCTTCAACAGGATGACACTAAGCGAAAGTGGGCGTTAATATACTGCGTCAGTGAGCTTCTTGGACGTCAAGGAAGTGAGCGGTATACTAACGCGACGACCTCTTGAGATGCTGAGAATCTATATGTCCTTATTGGCTAAATTTTTTTCTCCGCATGCCTGGCTCAAAACAACGGAGATCAATCTTCTGATCTCCGATCCAATAGCATACGATGAAGTCGGTTTTCTGAGCCAAATATTTGACAAGGTTCTTATAAGTGGTCACCGCGACGGTCTACCGCGCCGACCGGACCTACACACTTGGCGCGAAAATATCCGCGTTTATGAACCTTTTCCGTGTCGTCAGATCGAAACGGGTAGATCTCTTTCAACTACATGTTCCGCGCGTTGGTTTGATTTAAAGAACTTCCACGTTCTTGTTATATTCGACTCTGGCGGTTTTTCTTTTGCACATCACGAACCCAGCCCGTGGCACGGCACGCTGGAGCACGCGACGCGCATATTCATCGGCGGGATCGAGACAATCTCCGATGACCCGGCACCATCTGATATTCGTGAATTAGCTGACCTGTTAGATAGTGCACCATCAAGGTCAGGAATATTGTTACGTGAGCTGGCCGGTTCTGCATCAACCGTAGGCGGAAGACCACAATTTACTATTTTGGAGTACAACGAGTCTGTCAAAAATGTTATCGTTGCGGCAGCTAGATCGGCGATTGAAGATTCTCTTTTCGAGACAAGATCGGGGCTCGAATCTTATTGAGATAGATTTGGGTTTGATTACGCCGGCAGTATCTCCTCAGTTTCCTGCCTAGGATAAACCTCGTCCCTGCCACGGTGAGCCTAGTGCAGTAGGCTTGTCCCGGATGCCAATGGCGCGCAATCGACGTGTGACGACAGCACCATAGATGCGATCACGATCGCGAATGAGGTAGCGCGGGGCCTCATTCCAGGGAAATGCCTCTGTTAACTGGTGTGCAACCCGTTCTGTCGTTAGGTTTGCCGTGGCGTGGATCCAGACGAGGTCCCTACGAATCGAGCCGAACGATGATAAACGCATAGAGCAGATCGAAGCCAATGGACGGAACGACATCGCATTCCATAACGGCTCATTACGCGAATCTACACACACTTCGTCCACGACACGATCAGATCTTCATCTCGCGATCGCTAAACACCCAAACCACCGGATCACCGGACGGTACGCGGCTTGGAAATTTCACTCGAAGGCCTTGCAGGAGTCGCGTAGCAGCGGGATCCTTATTCAAGGACATTGTGTAGATTTGCCTGACGAGCGCCTCCCAACGTGTCATGTGTTGCGCTCCACCAGAGTCAGCCACCTCAATGAACTCGGCCAATACCTTTCTAAAGATAACGGCCGATGACAGCACAACACTGGTTTTTCTTGGCCTTCCCTTCGGATTTCCTGATCTTCCCTTTTTGAATTGCGACGCCTTCGGAGGCTTCCCATAGCCGGCATTACGTACGTTGCCGCCCGCTGAAGATTTTGTCATCGTCCCGTACCTGCGACCATGTTGACTGCATACCTCTCCCAGTTTGGGCCAAATCTTTCGACCACCTCGGACTGCGAGATGATTTCTGGAGAAACGTCATGCTGAGCCTCATCAGAAAAGTACTTTTCTGCCATCTCGAACACCAGCCGGGCCGATCTGACGTCACCCTTTGTCGCCTTCGCTATCAACTGCCGAAAATCGATCTCCACCTTTGGCATGCGCTTCCGCTTGCCGTTATTGATCACGATGATTTCTTCACTGTCGATTTGCTCCAGTACCCCTGCCGGATCCACTGCGATAGGTCGCCTTTTGGGCCGACCGCTTGGGTTGCCTGAGATACCCTTCTGAAAACGTGAATGCTTTGGCGGATTGCAATAGCCAACGGATTTATCGTGCTTCGTTTTGCGCAGCTTACTCTTCATCCTGCTTCTCCCCTTCAGCTTCAATCTCGCGGAATGTCTTGTCGTCCGAGGCCCGCCGCGCGTCGCGCCCTGTGAGATTCTGCCACCGGCGAATAGTCGTATCGACGTAAAGAGGATCGAGCTCCAGGCCGCAGCACCGGCGGCCAGTACGTTCCGCCGCGAGCAGCGTGGTGCCGCTCCCCAGAAACGAATCCAGGACAATGTCGCCGCGATTGGAGCAATCCATGATGGCGTCCATGACCATCGTGACGGGCTTGGCGGTTGGGTGGAGTGCCAAAAGATTGTTGCCTCGGCGTCCCTGAGTGTTTGCGCCAGCATAGTTCCAGACGTTCGTACGATGCCGACCGTTCTTGCCAAGCTCGATGTTATTTATGTGTCGCGCGGTGCCGGCTTTAAACACGAAGATGAATTCATGCTGCGAGCGGTATAGCGAACCCATACCCGCGTTGTTCTTCGCCCAGACGTTGATGTTCTTCAGATCTGAATAGATCTGCTTACCGGCGGCCAGCAACTCTTCTGCGTGCCGCCAATCCATGCAAACGAAATGAATTGAGCCATCGGCGCTAAAATCAACAAGAAGACCGCAACAGCTAGTCAGAAACCGAGTGAACTCAGCGGAGGTCATTTCACCGGAGGCTTGAGCGAACTCGCGGTGTTTGATCCGGCCATTTCCGGAAACATGACCGTCGATCCGGACGTTATATGGAGGATCGGTAAAAACGAGCTGCGCCCGGTTATTTCCCATAAGTAGCTCGAATGCGGCCTCGGACGTGGCGTCCCCGCAAAGCAGGCGATGTCCGTCGAGAAGCCAAAGATCTCCTGACTGGCACACGGCGGCTCCGGTGATTGATCCTTGCTCCTCAGGGTCCTGAGTGCCTTCGCGACCCAGATTCTGAATCGTCAGATCGATCTCGGGCACTGAGAAGCCGGTAACTTCGATCTCGAAATCAAGGTCCAGTTCTTGGAGCGCGACAAATTCCTCGCCGAGCAGCCTTTCGTCCCAATGCGCATTAAGCGCAAGCTTGTTGTCCGCGATCCTGAGCGCTTTCAATTGCGCCGAAGAGAGGTGCTTCACCTCAATAACGGGCACTTCAAACATGCGCAGCTGCTTGGCTGCCAGAACGCGCCCATGGCCGATGATCACCTGCCCTTTGTCGTCAATCACGACCGGCATGATGAAGCCGAATTCGCGGATGCTGTCCGCGATCTGCAGCACCTGTTTCTGCGGATGCTGACGAGGATTGCGCGGATCGAGGGTCAGACTCTCGACGCTTCGATACTCGATTTGGAAACTGCCGGTACCAACATTCGTCAAGGCGGTGCGATCGCCTCTATTCACGGCATCTTTAGCAAAATGCGTTCGTCTCAGTGCACGATTCATAGAAAAACCCTCTCTAAGAGGGCTTTTCAGTTACACGCCGTATTCTCCTGATCTATCCCGATTAATTCGGGAGGCGATGTAGAGGCGTCGGACGCCACCCCAAGCCCAAGTTGCGATCAATGGGGAGGGCGAGATCAATGCCATGTGCTTGCAGCATTGCAGCGGCCATCGACAGAAACGAAGGGTGTCGCTTCGCTAACGTGTTGGCCTTGCTCAAGACGTTCTGTAGCGTTTTCAGCTCTATAACACGGCTGTACGAAGCCACGTGCTCATTGCGCCGAATGCTTGCGACTGGCTTAGCAATCCTTTCTCGGCACTGAGCGTTGCCGAGTTTTTCTCGGTCGGCAGCTACAAGGCTTACGGTACGGCCGCCCGGAGCCATTACCTCACAGACCTCTCGATCTGACGGCATCTTTCCGGTTTCGCACAGAAGCCGGCGGCGAACGACCACGGCTTGTACGTAGACTTTGAGTTCCCGCCAATAAAAAGCTCGCTTTCGCCCGCGCTTGCGCGGCGGGCGCTTGTCAGGTCGACTTGTCGGCATCACCGTCTCCCGAATCAAATGTAATCAAGAGTACGCTGGCGGATTATGACACTGCGGATTGTCGCCGAAAACTAAAATATGCGGTCAGGCTTCTAGAAACTTCTTGATCAGATCCCAGTTCGATTCGAAGCGCTCAACGTTCGGAATGTTGCGCAAGTTCATCTTGTTCGACATGCTGCGCGCATTCGTACATACGTCAATCGGCAAAATGTACAGCTGAGCGCCCTGGATACTCGTATCGATCGTCACTTTATTCAGCCGCTCGCCCCTGTTGAGGGCGACGTGAACCACAAAGTCGCAATCCAAACTGTTGAGCGGGAAATGCCCAGCTCGATTGGTGGCCCAGCGGCTTTTAACCGAGATCCGGGCAAGCTTGTTGGCATTCGGGTTCAGCGCGACGAGATCGTAGCCCGGATGATTGACGTACGGCTTGTAGGCCTCAATGCCCTCGATCAGAAGATGAGCGAGGACCAAGAATTCGGCCCCCTGCCATTCAAGGCGGGTATTAAGTCGCCCTCCTCTGATCGGTGCGGATGCTAGGGTCATCGTGCCTGACTGAAGTCGTCGTAGCCGAACTTTTCGCAGATGCCGTTGAGCCATCGTGGATCGAGCGGATTGAACTCTCGGTTCGGCAGCTCAATCTCGCGGAGCGTGGCGCGCGTAAACTGACCCTTGTCGTCTTTCTGAAGCTGCGCATAAAAACGGACAAAGCCGGTGTACCCGCCGTAGCTGTTCTTGCCGTTCACCAGTCCGCAGTAATCGGTAATGCCGTCACGGTCGTTCAGAACAACTGGCATCCACTTGAATTGCGCCGCTGCCGGATCCTTCAGCCCGGCAGCGAACACCGGTGCAAGCGTCTGCTTTTCCGGCGGCAGGAGATCACGCTTCTGAGCAGCGGTGACCTGCGCCGATGGCTGGTTCAAGCCCGAGCAGCCTGCCAGCACAATTGTTAGCAAAATCGCCTCGTTCAAATTCCGCATATTAGTCTCCCAAGGGCACGCCAAATCGTGGACGCCAGACAGTTACCTCCGTTCGCAAATAATATCCAGTTTTGGGATAATCCAGTTTTGGGATCAGATTACTTGTCGCCCATTCACGACCTTGGCGGCGCATGCAGAAGTCCCTCAAATCCGCGGAATATGCCCGCTTTGTTGAATTGCTCGCGGCGACACGGGACGCTGCCGGGATAAAGCAGCAGGCCTTGGCCAAGGCGTTGGGACGTCAGCAATCTTTTATAGCCAAGTACGAAGGCGGCGAGCGGCGGATCGACGTCATCGAATTTATCGCTATCGCCCGCGCGCTGGGAACTGACCCGGTTAAGCTCTTTCGGGACTTTGTCACTAGAAAGCCGGCTCCGCGAACCATGACCAACAAGCAAAAGTAGGCTTGCCTAACGCGAGCATTTCGTGATCGAACATCGCCGATAAGAGCCAGAAGATTGCTCCGTTTCCACTCGACTTCAGGCGCTTGTGGAGCGCTACTGTCGCCGTAAACGGAGACACATGATGGATCGCAAAATTACGGAACAGACGATAAGTTTGATTCTGACCGAGATCAGCTCGCGTCTTGGCGAAGCCACGCGGATCGCCAAGGCCGCCGAGGCTTGCGCATTGGCTGGCAGCATCTCGGAAGGTGTCGCGGTCTCGATGGACATCGAACAACTGATCTACGGGGCGAGCCGGCTTCACGATGCCGCATCGTTGCTCAATCGGCTGTCGCGCGACTAAGGTCGCGCCGCCGACTGGTTGGCTTCTTTCCCCGTCAACAGAAGACGGGCTTGCGGCAGTGGCAGCACAGGATGCTGTCGCGCACGCAAGGAGAGCCAGATGGCTACCAGCAATCGAAACCCCAAGCCTAAAACCTTATCCAAATCCAAACCTGTATCCAAGCGAGCGACCAAGCCGTCTACAACGGCTCAAGCAGCCGCTCCGCCCAAGAAGCCGACGCCGCCAAAGACACCGGCTGCCGCCTTGTCTAAGCAGGACAAAGTCCTCGAAATGCTACGCGCTCCCTCGGGCACCACCATTGCCGCCATTATGAAGGCAACCGACTGGCAACAGCATTCGGTGCGCGGTTTCTTTGCTGGGACCGTCCGCAAAAAACTTAAGCTTAACCTGACGTCGGAGAAGGTTGACGGCCAGCGCGTCTACCGGACCGTAAAGACGGCGACCGCGAAATGACCCGGGACGCCTCATCCATGAAACCAGCCGATCCGGCGGTGGAAGCCGAACTGGATCGACTGGCGAAGGCGCCCATCGTCGAACTGCGCAAACAGTATGGGGAGTTATTCAGGACCGAGCCGCCGAAAGCTTTCGGTCCCGACCTGTTACGTCGAAGTATCGCCCAGCGGATACAGGAGAAGACCTATGGTGGATTGTCCGGTCCGACCAAACGCTTGCTCGACCAGCTTGTAAAAGCCATGACCTCCAAGCCCAGCGGACGGCTGGAGTTGCCGCGCCGGATCAAGCCCGGCTCGGAGCTGGTTCGCACTTGGAAGGGGAAGACTTATCGCGTGGTCGTTGAGCCAGATGGCTTTTCCTATGAAGGGAAAACCTACACGGGCCTCTCCGAGATCGCGTCCCTGATCGCTGGTACCAACTGGAATGGGCCGCGTTTCTTCGGACTGCGGTCGAAGCCAGAGAAGGCGGCAGCTCATGGCAAATAGCACACCGAAAACCCTACGCTGCGCCATCTACACCCGCAAATCGACCGAGCATGGCCTTGAGCTGGAATTCAACTCGCTGGATGCCCAGCGCGAGGCCTGCGAAGCATACATCAAGAGCCAGGCATCGCTTGGCTGGAAGGTGTTGCCGCAGGCCTATGACGATCCGGCTTTCTCCGGCGGCAACCTTGATCGGCCTGCCCTCAAGAAGCTTCTGAAAGACATTGAGGCGGGCAAGGTTGATGTCGTCGTCGTCTACAGGATCGATCGCCTGACCCGTTCGTTGGCCGACTTCGCCAAGCTGGTCGAGGCATTCGACGCCAGGTCGATCTCGTTCGTCGCCGTGACCCAGCAGTTCAACACCACCACCTCGATGGGGCGGCTGACCCTCAACGTCCTGCTTTCTTTCGCCCAGTTCGAACGAGAACTGTCGTCTGAACGTGTGCGAGACAAGATTGCCGCGTCACGTGCCAAGGGCAAGTGGACCGGTGGCAGCGTTCCGCTCGGCTACGATGTGAAGGACAAGAAGCTCATTCCCAATCTGAAGGAACGCGAAACGGTCAATCTCATCTTCAGGCGCTATCTCGAGTTGGGGAGTTTCCAGAAGCTGGTCAATGAGCTCGACCGGCGCAAAATTGTCAGCAAGAAACGCGCGACGATCAAGCAGCCCAATGGCGGCGGCATTCCCCTTACCTATGGACCGCTGGCTTATCTCTTAAAGAACCGAATCTACATCGGTGAAATGGGTCACAAGAACAAGTGGTATGCCGGCGAGCACGAACCGATCATCGACCGCAAACTGTTCGACCGCGTGCGGCAACAGCTCACCGACAACGCCATCGACCGTAAGTCCCGGCGCAGCGAAAGCGGCGCCCTCCTGATGGGCAAGCTGTTCGACGAGCGTGGCAACGCAATGAGTCCGAGCTTTTCTTCGAAGAGCGGTGTGCGTTACAAATTCTATGTCAGTTCCGCTTTGCTACGCGGGCGCAAACTGGAAGCGGGCCCCATCGCCCGCATCTCAGCAACCGACGTCGAACAGGCCCTGATCAAGGCGCTGCGCGAACGACTGAAGATCGACAAAGCGGTCTTGGATCCGAATGTTGTCGGCACCTATGTCGCACGCGCCGACCTAAGTAGCCGCGCCATCAAAATCACCACCACCCCGACTGCCCGAATCCGAACCAACCAATTCACGCTCCCCTGGCAGCCGCGCCAACCCGGTTCGACATTGATCGTCGAGGCACTTGGGGAACGCCAGCCTGATCCAAAACTGGTGCAGGCCCTCGTTCGGGCTCGGGCTTGGCTGCGGGATCTGCAGACCAATAAGTTTGATAGCGTCGAAGCGCTGGCGGCGTCGGTAAGACTCCATCCGAAAGTCGTCAGACAGGAGCTGCGCTATGCGTTCCTGGCACCGTCCATTACGGAAGCGATTTTGACGGGCGATCAGCCACCGACACTCACGCTGGCGCGGATTCCAAAGACCCTGCCTCTCGCCTGGTCGGACCAGTCCCGCGCCTTGGGGATCTGATCGGATTCCGATGTTATGGAATAAAGAGCCGCTATGCGCCTGCTCTCCATCGGAGGCAGGCATTAACGACCATTTTTTGGCCCGCATGACTTGGGCGCAGCGGAAGACGCCGCCCGCTGAACTTGAGCACCGCCTTCCCCTCGGCCCGGTCAGCCATAGAGTCATGAATATTTGGTGCCAGAGGGCGGCGCGCGCTGATCACGCACATCCGCGCCGGGCCGGGGCCGGATGCTCTCCGGTACTCCTTCCATTCTGAAAACCAGGAACGGGAAAGCCAACTTCGGATAGTGCCCTTTGCTACCTAGCATGTTCGCTGCCAAGCTGTAGTATGAAAAAACACGCGTCAGCTGGGAGACATCGGTATCTATGGCCGAACTAGCATTTGAGATTCTGCTTGACGACACGCTTGCCGGGGTCACCTCGGTCTCCCAACTTACCGACCTCGTAAATAAACGCGTTCTGAGTTTGATAAATGACTTCGAGGACGCAGAGTGGCGCTACCCAAAGTTTCAAAGTTACTTGTGGGACAACATCGCCCAGACCGCTCTGTCAGAGAAAGAGCGATCAGCTCTTGTCAACCAAAGTCATAGCAGCCTCATTGCCGCAGCCCGAAATCTAAGGCTCACGGACAAGGATGAGATCGGACAAGGCAGCGAGATCGCCGAAGTCTTCTTGTATGGTTTAATGCGTCATCGCTTCGGCGCGCTGCCGGTAGTTCCAAAGATTTTCTACAAGCAAAATGTTCAAGACAACGCCAAGGGGGCAGATAGCGTTCATATAGTCGTCGATGGCGACGATTTTACGCTGTGGTTTGGAGAGGCAAAATTCTACAATTCCTTAGCCGACGCTCGTCTCGATTCAGTCGTGACCTCAGTTATGAATTCACTGTCGACAGACAAACTGAAGAAAGAAAACGCTATTATAACGAGCGTGTCAGACCTTGATGGCCTTCCCATCGCGGCGGAACTTCGCGACAAAATCAAGGCCGCGTTGGACAACAGGGAGTCGATCGACCAACTGAAGTCCAAAATACATATCCCAATTCTCCTGCTGCACGAGTGCTCGACCACCTCCGGTGCCAATGATCTGACGGATACCTACAAAGCCGAGATCATCGCTTTTCATAAGGATCGCGCCGATGCCTATTTTCTCAAGCAAATCGCAAAATCTGCAGCACTTCACAAATATGACGATCTAAATTTCCATATCATCCTCTTCCCGGTCCCCAACAAAAAGAAGATCGTCGACGCTTTTGTCCAAGCCGTAGCCTTCTACAAGGGGCAGAATTGATGGATGTTTTTGAAATTTGCTACGAGGTAAACAGACTTCTTTCATTGAAACACGAAGTCGCCGCCAGAAATTTGCTGATACGCTTGTTGGCAGATCTCGACAGCACCAAAATATCCTACCCGCAAGTCGTGAATCATATGATCCGCGCGACCGGACTGTTTCCCTACCTGCAACTCGCGAACGCCTCGTGGGACCAGAAGTACGTGCATCGCGCATTCGAGGTCGATGTTGGCCGACAGATGGCAACCCTGCATCGGGAGCAGTCGAGCGTTCTTGCCAAACTCCTGGACGGCAAAAATATCGCGGTGAGCGCGCCGACCAGTTTTGGGAAGAGCTTTATAATCGACGCCTTCATCGCGGCCAAGCACCCGAACAACGTCGTGATTATCGTCCCAACCATCGCCTTAATGGACGAAACGCGTCGTCGATTATTCAAGAAATTTTCTGAGCAATATACAATCATAACAGCGCCCGATACGCGACTTGGGCCCAGAAATATTCTCATATTCCCGCAGGAGCGCGCCTTTGGCTACCTTGCAGCGCTTAAAACGATCGATCTGCTAGTCGTGGATGAATTTTACAAAGCGAGTCAAGCGCACGATCGCGACCGTGCCCCCTCGCTCATCAAGGCAATTCTAAAGCTATCTAAGAAGGCGAAGCAAAGGTACTACCTTGCGCCGAATATCAAGAAACTCAGTGATAACGCGTTTACTCGCGATATGGAGTTTTTGGAGCTTCTAGACTTCAACACCGTCTACCTCGACGTCAAGGAGCCTTACAAAGAATTTGGCAGTGACCCGATAAAAAAGGGAGAAAAGCTAATCGAACTGATTTCCCCAGGCACTCAAAAGACCTTGATCTACGCGGGCACCTACTCTGAAATCAAGAAAATCGCTGATCTCGTAATCGCCCAAATTCCGCCCGTGGATCGCATCTACACCAGCCATTTCTCCAAGTGGCTACGGCAAAACTACCAATCGGACTGGCTGTTGGCTGATTTGGTTGATCGGGCGATCGGCGTTCACAACGGCAGCATGCACAGATGCCTTAGCCAGCTGCAGATACGACTTTTCGAGTACGAAGATGGCTTCGACAGCATCGTCTCCACCTCTTCAATCATCGAAGGCGTAAACACGTCTGCGCAAAACGTGATCGTGTGGCGAAGCAAGTTAGGGAACACAAACCTCAAGGATTTCACTTACAGAAACATCATTGGCCGAGGAGGCCGGATGTTTAAGTATTTCGTTGGAAATATCTATCTACTGGACGCGCCACCGAAGTCTGAGGATACCCAACTAGAGATTAATTTTCCGGAAGAAATTCTCGGCACGTTGGATGAAGATCACGATGTAGATCAACTCACCGAGCGGCAAGTTGAGCGCATCATCGAGTATAGAGCGCAGATGTCAGCGATTCTTGGAGATGAAAACTTCGCACGCATAAAACGCGAGAATCTACTGCAGGACAGTGACGCGGACTTCCTGCTTCGACTAGCCACAGACATGAAGAATAATCCCGACGAGTGGCGCGGCTTTGGATATCTCAATTCCAGCAACCCGGAAAATTGGGATACTATGCTCTATCGGGTTCTCAGGCTTAAACCTGGTAATTGGGATACTCAATTTAGCAAACTCGTGACCGCCACGAAGGCAATCGCATACAATTGGAACCGCGATCTATCTGAGCTGATCACATCCCTCAAAGAAGATGGAATCGATATCGACGATTTTTTCAAACTCGAACGAACCGTCACTTTCAAGTTGTCAGCCCTCCTGAGTGACACAAATGAGCTTCACAAGATAATTGTCAATCCTTCAGTCGATATTTCAGCCTTCATCGGAAGAATGAGCCGAGCGTTCTTGCCTAGCGCGGTCTATCATCTCGAAGAATATGGGCTACCGCGCATGATCTCGAAAAAGATCCATGCGGCGGGTTTAGTCGATTTCCAAGATCCTAATATGGATCTTCTGCAAGCGCTTGAACGCTTCAAGTATCTCGGAATAGATGCCGTGTTAGCGATCAAGTCGCTCGGCCCTTTCGATCGCTATGTGGTCAGGTTTTTCTTCGACGGGATCACGCCCGACGAGACCGTCGAGGCGAAAAGTACGCACTAACCTCTGCCCGTCCAGGCTGCACCCATCTCATCGCGGACGCTCTATGTGTGAAGACACCCCCGCCGTCCACACGAATCTTCGGAGTACCGAGGTTGCTCCGGGCGCAATCAACCGTCGAGTATAGAGACCGTGGGCACTTGGACAACTGTCGGACGAACCTGAAAAGACATATCGCTATCTGAAGGGACGGACGATGATCTCAGAGTTGCGGGTAGAGGCGTTCGATCGCGGATGGCTGGAGAATCTTTTCAATTCAACACGCCCGGCGACCTCGAGTAGTAGCAATCACCCGCAACTCACCGACGGCCTGAGCACTGAAATGAATCACTACTTCGTATTACCAGCGTGTGAGAAAGAAGCCATTCGACTGTCAGAAATTGTTGTGTCGTAACGTTCAATGAATTTCAAAATCTTATCTCGATCACAGTTATATGTTTCCCCCCATTTTCCTATTCCATCTCCAATTGTCACGATCAATCCGTATAAATTAAAGGGCTTTGGAAGGTTCGGCGCAATCACAGGCATACGATCTGGACCGCCCACGTAAGGCATGATTGGCGATACTTTACCCGAGCTCACCTTCCTTGATGCCAAGTTGGTCATATGCAAAATTGAGTTCCGAAACTCCCATAGCTCGTTCGAGTCGATACCGTGGGGGGACAGGTCAGCGTAGGTATCTAACCACTTGGTAAAGTTATACGACACGTCGCCATATTCTACGAACGCCAGCGTATCGACGCACGACATCAGAAGCTTGGCGCAGGAAACGTGCAGTTTTGCATTAAAGAGTGCTCGGATCGCCCTAAAATAATCATCGTGTATTAGTTCGGTAAAATGGAACGCATTACCATCGGTATAATGCACCAAATAGTCCGGCACAGACCCGTGACCTTCGATCACTGAGACCATATCACCTCTGAATGGCTCTGGTCCGATTTTTTGATCAATCCGCGGCACACCATCTACTATTGCGGTTATGCAGTAGATTGGGGCGGTTGGAGCCCTGAAATGCGCTAGCGCCTCTTCAAAATAGCGCAGCACATCACCACGTCGCATAACAGCGAGCCATTCCTCTGGAGTGAAGTTACGCGCAAACCGAAACCGGCGAGCTCGCGAGTGATCCTCCCCGACCCGTGAAAGCAGAAGGGCGGCCTTCTCTGCATCTCCACCATCGCCTCGGTGGTGGCGCACACCGTACTCATCAGCCACGCCCGCATCAAAATACACAAAGAGGTTAAATACGCGTTCCGTTGTCATCTTCGATCAATCCAAGCCAGCGACGAGTACGCTCAAGTGAATCTAGCAAGACGTGACTCTGCTATGCGGCCTTCTTCCGAATCTTGGTAGCAGGCCGCTTTTCAATCAAATGAACTTCCACGCCGAATCCCATTAGGCGAACGCGATCGGCAATCGCGCGAAGACTGACTTTGCTAAAAAATGGTACACTCAGTGATCCACTTTTTTTGTACGGACTTCGCATAATCCCAAACACGACAGTGTATTCCGAGGGAATTGGCCGAGACCGACCATCAGGCAGCAGCTTCTCAAAGCCCGCCTTCTTGAATTTCTTCTGCCGCTTAATCGCAGCGTCCCGAAAATCCTTCCGAAACTTTTCATCACGCACGAAAGATTCAGCGGAGACTAAGCCTTGATTCCAGAGATGGCTGATGGGCGCAGAGGAATGCCCGTCCTTAAGATGGATAAATTGTTTGTTTCTCGAAAGAAAGTCGCATGGCTCAAGGTTTGCGTTGGATGTGCCCAGCGGATTGAGCTTCACCTGATCCATATTCAATAGGTCAGCCTGGACCTCGAGCTCGGCGATAAACTCCCGTTCGCTTTCAGCAGTGGTAAATGCGACGAAAGGTGTCGCGGCGGCAATCGCTACAAAGCCAGCTTCGACGGCGGCGTAAAAGGCCTTTTCAACAGCGAACCATTCCCCTCCGAATAAGACGTACAAATCACCATTGTATTCGGCTTCGTAAACAAGACACTCGTACACCTTCCGCTTGCGACGCTTGTCGCCCTCTCCGTCGGCCATAACGCGCACCTCGTGACTCGATCGCAACGCAGCCATGTCGGTGATGTCCTGCATGCGGCCTGCACCAAGCTCATAAATATAGTCTTCGATGGCAACTTCAGCATACTCAGGCTTGGAACCGGATCGAAGACCGACACCAAAATATCCAATAGAAATACTCTCTTCCGGGTCAAGAATGTCAGGCAACGCAATATGCAAATCTGATGGCGCACCCTTTGTCATGTTCACGATCTCGGAAAATGCAAGCGCATCCAGAGCATCAACGAGAGCGTTGTCGCGCACAGGCGTCACAAAATCGATGAAGGAATAATCTCCTTTGTAGTCCTGCGCCGTGTAGAGTGTGAGGGCTTTCTTGCACTTCGCAATGATGTCGTTGGCTGATGTCCGACCGTTCAAATGCAACGCATCCTTACCGGCCAGTGAGCGCGCAAAAGTTGCATCCTTGGGCGAGCCTGCAGCTAGTCGCACAAGGTCGCGGTCGATATCAATCTTGAATCCATCAAGATCGGCATCACGGCTTGCCTGAACTCGCTTTAGAAAGGTGGTCGCATCGAGTGTTGCGACATCTATTCCACGCAAATTTTTCCGGGTAACAGCATTCAATACAACGCGTAGCCCAAATCCTCGCTCGAATGCATCAGGATCTAGTGCATGGTGACCAGTGCCGAAGCTCAGTGCCATTGTGCGCTTCAGTTTGGGCGCACGGTCGTCCTCAATCTCCAGAAAAATTATAGCGCCACAACTTTGGTTGCGAAGCCGCGGTTCGCCACCGCGCGCAAATTGGCCAATAAATGAATTCCACGAAGGAGGTACAGCCGGCCCCTGGCCGGTGAACAGCCGGCCGATTTCCGCATCGATCTCATCCATTTCGCTTTCATCGCGGAATGCATCTTCAACAGCACGGCCCTGTTTAAGGAGTCGAAGCGATAGCGACATTGACTTAAGGGTGGGCAAGGCACCTCGTTCTACACTCTTAGCCATTTTCGATGCGCCCTCTTTCGTTAGGAGACCTTTTGCAATTTGCTGATCAAGCTTCGCGGCCGCTTAAGTAACATCGCGTGACACCGGGATTACCTGGTAACGGAATGGGATGTTGACCGGTCGATAGGCCGGCACCGCCTGTATCCGTTGAACTACCGACTCATGAACAAAGGCGTCCACTGGAATAGGCCGTGGCTCGCCATTTGGTATGTAGCGACTGTAAAAGGAACGGCGCTTTTCCCATTCCTTGTATCTGTCCGCCTTTGGAATCCATTCCAAGAGGCGCCAGATGATTGACATCGAATCATGTGGATCGGTCATTATGTCGGGAGAAACGTAACTGAATGGGCTGCCCTTACGCTGCACCCCCCATGCCAGTTGCCTGACCGTCCGCTGATCGACGGCCAACCCGTATTTTACGGCCTCCTCGATCATCCAGATAAGAGCAAATTTCGACAGGCCACTTTCTTTTTCGGGATAGCCACCACCAATGTCCGCATGCACTCCAGCAAACCACACCTGCTGAAAATCCTGGGGCTGCGAATTATTGGTTTTGCTAAATCGGTTGTGCATAAATGTTTGCTGTTCATCCCACGAGTGGAGGCGGAACATCCGACGCCGCTCATCAATCGCGATTGCCTGGCGAAACACCTCGACGCTAGGATTGTTGCGGGTATGCAATAATTCTTGCAGACTGAAGGTGTAAAATCTGTCCGACCGCGGCACAATTACGCTCGCGACCGTATCCCACACGCCGAGAAACTTGACTGTTGGCCACCTTGCCGAGACGATTCGGGCGAACTGTGCAGCTTGATCATCGCGAGCCTTTGGAGCCGAGTCGTCCGTGTTCTCGCCGCTATTCGGTGTATCCCCGTTTAACAAAGATTGCACATTAACAGAGCTGGCTTGCTTATAGGCCGTCAATGCTGCGTCAGCCAGATTCTTCTGCTGAGGAGCAAGCAAACCCAACTTGTGGATGAGTCCAGCCAATACTCGGACAGTATAAGCGCCCCGACTAAATCCGAAGAGGTAGATCTCATCACCTTCCTCATAATGAGAGATCAAAAACTCGTAAGCTTTGAGAACGTTGTCGTCGAGCCCATATCCTAGCGCCAAGCCAAGAATGGTAACAGCGTCTTGCTTGAGTTTCGTAAAGGGGTCTGGTCTTGCTAACGTACCAACACCAGGATCGTAAAAGACGACTTGATGAGGTTCAGTCTTCCCAGTCTTCCTAAGGACTCGGTACAGCTTAAGGACATTTGAAATATTTTCGCTGATTTCGTTGCCCGTGCCATCGCAACATACGACTATATTTTTCATGAATCAGCTTTCAGATAGTGCATGTTAATAAATTTCTATGGAGGCGCCAGGATCGCTCTCCATTCACTCCCTCAGGACAACTTTGAGAGGAATACGCCTATGATCTCGCAAAGACTTTTCCACGAAGCCGAGGAGCTGAAGAATGGGTTGACTGATTGCCGATCGCGAAACACCAGGCTGGACGATCCATACCCGGTATTCAAATCGATATTGGTCCCATCTCGAATAAAGTTGCCGAAGGAATGATAGCGTTCCTCTCTCGAACCGAGTTGACTGTCCCCTTTCTAACCGGCGACGTTCGCGATTGATCATGTTACGAATAAAGCGCTTTGGTTTATGACAAAATTGAACCGACTTAAGTGCCTGCCCCGCAACTTCATAGACATCCTCCAAACGAGCCGCGCCGGTGTCACTTGAAGCGTATTTGCAGTGGCAGAGGAGTACTTCTACGACCGTTTCGCGTACCTTTATTGTGATGATGTCCGCGAACTCGCCTGTACCATCGTCATCAAAAATGACGTCGAAGTCTTCTTTCTGCAATTCTTGTACGACACGATATTGAATCGAGTCCGCTCGTCTTTCTGGTCCTTGCGATTCAACCCTCAGATTTGTTCCGCTCCAATCCCATACCTCAAGCGTTTGATCGAGGATCGGTCCAAGATCGATTTCAGTCGGCGGGACATAAAGATGTGAATAGATTAAGAATGAGCCATCGCCGAAGTCGATCTGCGGAGCGTCATCGCCGAAATAATCCGCTAAAGATGTAATACCCTTGTGGGTTTTAATCAGAAAAAGGGGCCCTTCAACTTGAGGGTACAAGGCTTCGCTGCCCCTGAACTGAACTTCGAATAGTGCTCGTTCGTCCCCACTTCTTACGCAAAATTGGAGTGGCCCAGTGCGTTCGTGGCTAGTGAGCAAGAGATCACATTCTGCCAATGGATAGACAGTACTTTTAACATGGACCTCGACGCGCTCTTCGAATGATAAGAGAACACTCATCGGCCAGTGGATCAAAAGCGGATGGCTGTCGGGGCGTTCGGTAATCTGGCGCGGCCGCATCGCAGAAGCGAACGCAGCTGAATCTGGAATGCTGGCATTCGTGAGTAAGCTTCCAATACGATGGCACCAGCCTGTCCAATCGGTAAGATCATGAACTTTTCCCAGCGACCAGAATTTTCCTTTGATGGAGCAACCTAAGGTTCTTGGCTCACCATCTTCAAACCCTGATCCAAAGATGTTGTTTTGAATCCTTTCAGTCTTCATCAAGCTATCAATTCCGTCGCTGACATCGATACCCATAAGCATTGAGTAACGGGTACCGCCGCCTTGACGATGTGTCATGCCGAGATTGCGAATGACCAGCTGCTTAAATTCGTGGAAGCAGCGAAACACTTCCTGTCCGCGAATGCGGGAGGTCTGATCTCCGCAGATCGCCTTGGCGAGGCTGTCGGTAGCGGAGCCGCCAGTACTGCTAATGTAAAGAATACAGTTCTCCTCATCCCAATGTGCGAGGATAAGCTCCCATGCCACGTCCGTTGCCGTGCTAGACGTGGTCCACTTTGCAGTCGTCTCATGCCGGAGAACGCAAACTGCAATACGTTCGCGTTCATTTAACTTCATGCCGACAAATGATCCCCGCGGCACTTCATCTTCAATTCGATGGGGGTCCCACCGGTTACAGGACTTAGCCGTAAAGACGAGTGTATTCATCGAGGGTTCGATGGTTTGCAGAGGGATCTCGGTTAAATCACCGTCGAATCCATCGAACACCGCTGCACGATCCATCTCCCGCCCGACGCGATCAGCATTAAGGCTTGAGATCAAGAAGTTCCAATCAGATTCTTCGGCGTAGAGCTTAGCAAGAGCGCGGTCGACTCTGTCTTGGTCCGTGTTGGCGATGAGCGTCGCTACGCCCAAGTCCGTACGGGCCCGTGCAAATCGACCGACAAATTGAAGCGTAACAGCTACGCTTGCAAATACATCATGGACACCTGCAATCTTAAGTTCGGGAAGATCAAATCCTTCACCCAACATATCGACGCAAACAATTATACGACTTTCAAAACGCCTCAATTTAGCCAAGCTCTCGCGCCGTTCGAGTGCCTTTTGATTGCTATGAACCAGGACGGGAGCGTACTGGCTGTACTCAGCGGCATAGCGTTCGTGAAGCTTCTCTGCTCGGACGATCGTCTTGCAACGAACCATTGCTAGATGATTGAAGCCTGCCCCAAGATCACGCTTCAAAGCATCGCCGACCTGCCGCATGATTTCGTCATCGGCCTCTTCTCCATCCAGGTCGCTAACCGCCTTAAATTCCACCTTGCCGAAATATCCCTCCGCTTGGGCTTTCGCGAGTGGATAGTAATAGATGAATTTTCCGTCGACCTTACCACCATCCTCGCGGAAGGGCGTGGCCGTGAATTGATAGATAGGTTTGGAACCAGCTGCGTGCATGAACCACGCACGAAATTCACGCCAAGAGCGCGCTTTAATGTGGTGCGCTTCATCTATAAACAGAGCGCCACAGAGTTTCGCCATACGCTCCTGCACTGCAGGATCGGCTCTCCCCGCGATTGACATCGTCGTAACGATGACATTGGCGCGCAAGAAAAGGGCATCAACATCTTCAACTCTTTTGGGGATGTGCTCCAGTTGAAGGACCGCCGGATATTTAATCGTGGGGGTTAAACACTGTTGATCTTGAAGCACACCCATAGTCGCCATTTTATTGGCAATCTGTTCTCGCAAAGCATCCGTCGGGACCACCACCATCAGGCGGGGAATACGATCGTGCGCATAAATTGCGAGCATTGTTTCCGTCTTGCCGGTTCCGGTCGGCATAACAATGGTCGCCGGTTGGATTGAACTCGTCGCGTGAGCCAGAGCCGCATAGAGAGCTCCAACTTGCGGCCTACGCAGTCCCGGACATTCCGAAGCGGAATCAGTCGCAAGCTCCCCTTCTCGGGGAGTAAACTGGTCGCGCCACGAAGTTAGTACCTCTTCGCAAAGTGCCGCTGCTTCCGCTTCGGAAAGAGCGGAGGGTCGGCGTGGCCGGGGTGACAGCCACGTGCCTTCATTCCGTTCGAGAGCCTCTCGAATAGCGTCCGCGCTCTCGGCCGCTGCGACAAGGAGCAGAGGCTCTTCTCCAACATCCGCTGTTGTCTTTTTTGAAACAATGAGAAACGAGCTTCCCGACTTGGGAGTAAAGCGAAAAGCCGGGAGTCGTTTAAGATAGCAGGACTCTAAGGTCCCATCGCTGTATCCTGCCTTGAGTGTGACCTGCACCCCTGAAACGCCCCCGAT
>NZ_APJI01000024.1 GCF_000497575.1 Afipia sp. OHSU_II-C1 | reverse complement strand
ATGACACGCCTTGGGCCGTCCGCGAACGGCGTGGTCGTCAACACGACAGGACAAAAACGGCGCAGCCTCTTGCGAGACGCGCGCCCGATCATCCTGCCGCGTTCGAACACCGCGCGCGGCCACCGCATCCCGCCCCGCGTATCGTGACGATCGCGAAACGCCCCTCATGACGGGGCGGGACAAGAAGGAATATAGTCCTATAGAAGAAGGAGTCAAGCTTAGTCATTAGGGCCTAACGGCCTTAATCTTGTTGAACCCATCGTCTGTGGCGATTTGCTCAGATAGGAAATCAACCCAGCCTTCTGAGTATGTGTAATCCCGGTGTGCTGAGTGATAAACGCAATATTTTTTGTTCGTGTTCTCGGGTTGAGCCGCACCTTTGGGTGGGCGTACTTTGTATAATCGCCACGCTTGAGTGTGATGACTAAGCAAGAATTTCTTGTTGGCCTTTTTTGCTACCAGTTTCGCAATTGTTGATGGCTTATAGGGGTATTGATCGTCAGCCAGTTTGTATTTCTCTAAGACGTTGTTGACGTCTTTCGCTTGGTCAGTGCCGGGCTTAATAAAATTAATTCCAGCCGCACTCTTCGACGCGCTGTTGAGGCTATAAAAAACTTGAAACTGATATTCCAGGTCTGACAATTCTTTGTCAGACAATCCTTGCTTGAGATTTGCATCAAGTGCCGATATTTTTTCCGGTATCTCGTAATTTTGAAATGAATTTATTTGATCGATATCAAGCTTTGCAAATTGCAGAGCAAAAGAAAGCTCTCGTTGAAGAGACAGCTTTTCCCCAAACAACTTCACGATGGTCGTTTCGTAGTTTAGACAGCAGGCTTGGAATAGCGTTGACCATCGTAGGTCAGTCCTACCGAGAAGCAGATGTTCGACCTCGTCGCGTATTCGCTTCATGGCTTTCAGATTATTCTTTATCCCTTGCGAAAGAGGGCAGTCTGCGCGCCCGAGCATTGAACCGAGGAGCAGAGAGTAACCATTTGAGGCTACTATTTTGACGCCTTTTCGAATGTAAAATTCATGAAGCAGATAGGTCCATGCGATATTGACCAGAACGGCAAATATTTCGGTCTTAAATTGACACGAAGGGCTATTGAATACGTGTACTGCGAGAATCATAGCTTCGCGAGATCGTATCAGCCTTTCATCGTCATACAGGTTTAGTCCCGTAGACCAATCGTAGGACTCCTTCTTTTTCTTATAAAAAACGACTTCGTCAGGGCTGGCGGGCTTTATGCTAGTGCTTTGCTTGACCCCGGTAATTCGCGCGCTGTTGACAGTTGTATGTCGCCCTATATTCACGAGCGCTTGGATGTCCTGATTGCGCCAGCCTTCGCCGAGAAGTGCTTTGACTATGCGTTTCTCTTCAGCCGTAAGGCTGCCGCCCTTTTTCTGGATAGCCATAATTTTTTACGCCCTCACACACCCTTCTCGCGCGACATCGTGATCCGCACGCCGGTCTTGGCGACGGTGCAGTGGATGTCGAGCTTGCGGTAGCGTGAGTCGATATTGTAGCCGCGGATGAGGTTGGTGCGGCTGACGCAGCGCTTCGCGCCCTTGACAGCATCCGGCTTGGGGATCGTGAACACCAGCGCCGCCGCCGTGCCGAGGAAATCGTAATAGGCTTCCGCCGGCTTTTTCTTGTCGGTGGAGGCGAATACGTCGTTGGTGCGGTTGCGGCTCGAGCAGCCGAGCGACGCCTGAGTCACAGCGGGATGCTCAAGGTAGATCACGCCCGCGACCGTCTTGCCGATCTTGAGACCGGGAATCTGGTTGACGAGATCCTTGGCAAGATCGTCGCAGCGGTCGGCGCGGGCAGGGGTGCTGCCGAGCATTGTGACCGCGACAAGCGCGGTGGCTGCACATCCGGACAATGAAATTCGTTTTGTCATGGTTTCCCCCCGTGGGTATTCAAGCGTGCGGCATTGCTTTGCGCAAGGTGGGCACTTTTGTCCCTCCTCCTTGTGGGGAGGGTGGTTTGTCGCGCGGATACGCGGCAAACCGGGTGGGGGTGTCATTCAGCGTCGAAGATTGCAAGCGTAACGATGTACCCCCACCCCGGCCTCGCTTCGCTTGGCCGACCCTCCCCACAAGGGGGAGGGAGAAGATGCGTCGTTGTGAGAATTCAAAACCCGTGGATCATCACGCTGATCGCGAATCCGACGATCAGCACAACATTGAACAGCGTCGGGACCGCGACGAGGAACGTCGCGCGGCCGAGGTGTTCGTTATGCGCCGCATAGGCGATGGCGCAGGCGGCAATCAGCGGGAAGGCGATGATCTTCGCAATGGTTTCCACCGCGCCGAACGCACTCCTGAACTCGAGCCCGTGCGCGACGACCGACGGCATGTCGCTCAGCCACGCCATGATGATGATGGTGCCGAGTGCGACGATCGCGTGCCGCACGCGGCCCATGGCCGCGAACACGATCGCGGCGATGGCCAGCACCGGATGTGCGGCGAGGTGTGCTTTGACCAGACCGGCGCCGATGCCCGAGCCGATATGCGACATGTCGCCGAACAATGTCGGCGCGTCGGAGAGACCGAGCCCAGCCTCGATCAGGGCCAGAATAATGAGCACGGCGCGCAGCCCGAGCATTTGCGGGGCAGGCAAGGATGTGGGCTCGGGCGCGGCAGGATCGGCAATCACCGGCGTAGCGGGGGTCATGTCTGAAAGTCCTGATCGAAATCCATTCTGAAAGGCCGGAACTTAGCGCGTCCGCGCGCGGCGCACAGCCGCCCTGCAAGCGACGGATCAGCTTTGGGCCATCTTCCTTTTGTCGGAAAAGCGATTAGAACGGTTCAAACTTCAGACGAGGCGCGAGCCGGGCCCTTGAAAGTCCAGCGGTTTTCGCCTTTCCAACCCGCGAGACCCGTTATGAACGCTCCGACCGCCATCCCGTCGCCCAAGGCCGTTCCACCCTACAAGCACACCCCGCTGTTTCCGCTGGGCGCGGACAAGACGCCGTATCGCAAGATCACGACCGAGGGCGTCCGGGTCGAAACCGTGATGGGCAAGGAGATGCTGGTGGTGTCGCGCGAGGCGCTGCGCGCGCTGTCCGAAGCGGCCTTCGGCGACATCAACCACTATCTGCGGCCGGGGCATCTGGCGCAGCTTCGCAAGATCCTCGACGATCCCGAGGCGAGCGACAACGACAAGTTCGTTGCGTTCGACTTTCTGAAGAACGCCAACATCGCCGCCGGCGGCATCCTGCCGATGTGCCAGGACACCGGCACCGCGATCATCATGGGCAAGAAGGGCGCGCGGGTCATTACCGAGGGGGATGACGAAGCAGCCCTGAGCGAAGGCGCGCGCGATGCGTATCTGCGCCGCAACCTGCGCTATTCGCAGGTGGCGCCTTTGTCGATGTTCGAGGAGAAGAACACCGCCAACAACATGCCGGCGCAGACCGAGATCTATGCCGAGGGCGATGACGCCTACAAGTTCATGTTCATGGCGAAGGGCGGCGGAAGCGCCAACAAGAGCTTCCTGTTTCAGGGCACACCCTCGCTGCTGACCAAGGATCGCCTGCACGCGTTCCTGAAGGAGAAGGTGCTGACGCTCGGCACCGCCGCGTGTCCGCCGTATCACCTCGCCATCGTCATCGGCGGCACCTCTGCCGAACTCTGCATGAAGACGGTGAAGCTTGCGTCGGCGCGCTATCTCGATGAACTGCCGACGCAGGGCTCGCCGGACGGCAACGCGTTCCGCGATCTGGAGATGGAGCAGGAAATTTTGAAGATGACGCAGTCGCTCGGCGTTGGCGCGCAGTTCGGCGGCAAGTATTTCTGCCACGATGTGCGGGTGATCCGGCTGCCGCGCCACGGCGCGTCGCTCCCCATTGGCCTCGGGGTGTCCTGCTCGGCCGACCGTCAGGTGCTCGGCAAGATCACCAAGGACGGCGTGTATCTCGAAGAGCTGGAGCACAATCCGGCGAAATATCTGCCCGAGGTCGAGGCGAAGCTCGGCGGCGAGGTGGTGCAGATCGACCTCAACAAGCCGATGAAGGACATCCTCGCCACACTGACGCAGTATCCGACCAAGACGCGGCTGTCGCTCACCGGCACCATGATCGTGGCGCGTGACTCCGCTCATGCGAAATTGCGTGAGCGCCTTGAGAAGGGCGAGCCGCTGCCGGACTACTTCAAGAACCATCCGATCTATTACGCAGGTCCCGCGAAGACTCCGGAAGGCTATGCTTCGGGTTCGTTCGGTCCGACCACGGCGGGACGCATGGATTCGTTCGTCGACCAGTTCCAGGCGGCAGGCGGCTCGATGGTGATGCTGGCAAAGGGCAACCGCTCGGCGGCGGTGCGCGACGCCTGCAAGAAGTACGGCGGGTTCTATCTCGGCTCGATCGGCGGCTCGGCGGCGAACCTCGCCGAGCACTGCATCAAGAAGGTCGAGGTGGTGGAATATCCCGAACTCGGCATGGAAGCGATCTGGCGCATCGAGGTCGAGAACTTCCCCGCGTTCATCATCATGGACGACAAGGGCAACGACTTCTTCAAGGAATTGAATCTGGGGTAGCCTTTGATGCTGACGCTGTTCGGGCCCGGACCGGCGTCAGCTTCAAATTTAGGGAGCCGATTTGACCGTCGTGGAATGCGATACGCCGTTGTTGAGCATGCTGGATCGCAGTGTGATCGAGGCTGCGTATTTTCGGGACTCGTATAGGGCTCCCTTGAGCCGTCCGCAGGCGAGCGTGACCGATATCTTCATCGCCATCTTCGCCCACCATCCGGTGTGGATGAAGGCTATCCTGATCGTGCGAAACCGGATTGTCCGCTTGTTCGGTCTCGATGCGGCATCGGACTCCGAAATTCTCAACTTCACGTCCAAGAACAGCTACAGCGTCGGCGACAAGATCGGTGTCTGGCCGATCTATATTCTGACGGAGAACGAACTCGTTGCCGGCCGCGATAACAAGCATCTGGACTTCAGGCTCTCGGTGCTGAAGGTCATGGATGCCGAAACGGCGAGCGTCATCGTGACGACGATCTGCACCGTGCATAATCTGTTCGGAAAGCTCTACCTGTTCTTCATCGTGCCGTTTCACAAATGGGGTGTGAAGCGGATCATTTCAAACGCGGTCGCCGCAGGACGATTGTAACGCTCGTCGTTAGGGCGTGGGACGGATCGATACAATGCATCGCTCAAGCCTGTTTGCTGCAATCGTCATGATGCTGATGTGCGGCGCGACTTCCGCCCTGGCGGATTGCCGCGAGGATCATGCGGCCGCCGATCAGAACGTCCGCAGGGCGCGTGCCGGTATCGAAAAGCTCACTGACAGCACCGACGCTGCGATGTGCGCGGCCTATCGCCGGTACATCGCGGCGCTGACCGGGCAGCGCGGCGTCATCGAACGCTGCGACGCCGGTCCCAACCGCGCGCAGAATGTCGGCGCGATCGATACTGCGATTGCGGATTACAGAAAGCGCGTCGAGGGAGTCTGCAAACGGTGACGCGTGCCGTCGCAGGTTACTTCCCCGGTGCGATGCCCTTGAACGACAGCCGCAACGCCGCAGCGACACGCGGATCGTTTTTCTTCCACATGCCGTCGCTGATCAGCGATGCCACGCCATGCGCGACCGCCCATGCCAGCGCCAGCGCATCCGTATCGACCGGCTTGCCTGGATCGGTCTGAACGCCGGCGACTGCGACGCGCAGTTGCTCGAATGAATCCGGAATGCCGTCGACTTCAGCGTGGCTGTTCGAGCCGAAGCGGCTGAACGCGAGGCGAAACAGCCGCGGCTCCGCGGAGGCGAAGTCGATATAGGCCATCGCCGCGGCGCTCAGGCGCTCCTTGCCCTTCAGTCCTTCTGTCGCCTTTTGCGTCCGTTTCGCCAGCAGTAGCAGCGCCTCGGCGGCGACGGCGGCCAGCAATTCATCCTTGTCCGCAAAGTGCTTGTAGGCGGCGCCCGAGGTGACGCCGGCGTCGCGGGCGGCTTCGCGCAGGCTGAAGTTCTCCGCGCCGCCCTTGCGGACGCGCTCCATCGCGAGAGCAACCAGGGCGCTGCGCAGGTCGCCGTGGTGATAGGCCTCTTTTTTTACCGGCTTCATGTAACTGGTGTTTACATTGGCCTGGCCGAGTCGTAAAGTATGCACTGCTTACTTAAAACCAGAAGCATCAGGGAGGACAAACAATGAGCCAGGTGGAAGCAGGGGCCGATACGCCGTTCTGGGAGCGGGGCAATCTCGCCCCGGTTCGGGAGGAGGTGACCGCGTTCGATCTGCCAGTGGAAGGCGCGATTCCGCCCGAACTGAACGGGCTTTATGCGCGCAACGGGGCCAATCCGCGCGAGGGTCATTCCGGCCACTGGTTCATGGGCGACGGCATGCTGCACGGCGTCTCGCTGAACAACGGCAAGGCGGAGTGGTACCGCAACCGCTGGGTCCGCACCCCGCGCTTCAACGGCGCGCCGCGCCGGCCGGGTGTTCCCGATATCCGTGCATCGACTGCCAACACCAACGTCATCGCGCATGCCGGAAAGATCATGGCGCTGGTCGAGAACGCGCTGCCGATGATGATGACCCGCGATCTCGATACGGTCGGCTTCCACGATTACGGCGGCAAGCTCGACACGGCGTTCACGGCGCATCCGAAAATCTGCCCGGCCACGGGCGAACTGCATTTCTTCGGTTACGGCTTCGTGCCGCCGTTCCTGACCTATCATGCGGTGGACGCGAGCGGCGCGCTGATGTGCAGCATTCCGATCCCGACCAAGGCGCCGACCATGATGCATGACTTCGCGATGACGTCGGAGCACGTGATCTTCATGGATCTGCCGGTGGTGTTCGACATGCCGGCCGCGCAGCGCGGCACCATGCCGTTCGCGTGGAACGACAGCTATGGCGCGCGGCTCGGAATCCTCAAGCGCGGCGCGGGCATCGAATCCCTGCGCTGGGTGGAAGTCGAGCCGGGCTATGTCTTCCACGTCGCCAACGCCTTCGAGGAAGCGGACGGCACCATCGTGATCGATGTGGCCTGGTACAGTGAACTCTGGCGCGGCGGGCCTTCGGCGACGAGCTTCGACAAGGCAATCCTGAAGCGCTGGCGGATTCCGCCCGGTGCCACCAAGGCCCAGGAGCAGCAGCTCGATGACCGCGCCATTGAATTCCCGCGCGTCAATGAGAGCCTGACCGGTTCGCATCACAACATCGTCTATTCAGTCGATACCGGAACGGATCTCGCATCGACGCGATACAGCAGCGTGCGCAAATACGATCTGAAGTCGGGCAAGAGCACGGTGCACGATTTCAGGACCGGCCTGCCGGGCGAATTTGTGCACGTCGCGCCCGACGGCAGCAGCGGTGAAGACGACGGCTGGCTGATGGGATTTGTCTACGACCGCGCGCGCGATGCCAGCGATTTCATCATTCTCGATGCGCAGAACATCGAGTCCAAGCCGGTGGCGCGGATTCAGTTGCCGGCGCGGGTGCCGCAGGGCTTTCACGGCAACTGGATGCCGGGGGTGTAATGGATTTTGCCGCGTTGGTGAGGCTGTAATCTCCGCTCATTCCCGCGCAAGCGGGAATCCAGTTCTTCAAGCCAGGACTGGGTCCCCGCTTTCGCGGGGACGAGCGGTTGAAGATGCGCGGAGCAAGAAGTTGTCATGGCCGGGCATAGCCGTTCGAAGAACGGCGTCGCTTTCGCTCGCCTATGACCCGGCCATCCGCGCCTCAAACATATTGTGAGCGAAGGAACAAAGACGTGGATCACCGGGACAAGCCCGGTGATGACGACTGTGCGTGCAGAAAAATTTGCGCCGACAGGCGGAGCTCACTAGCTGTTTTCGTTGCTACAGCCCCTCACCCCAACCCTCTCCCCGTAAACGGGGAGAGGGAGAAGGTCTTACGCCCGCGTTCCCTTGAACGGGAAGCTGCCCATCGGGCCGATGCTGACATCGCCGGAGATGGAGTCGCCGTCGACCTTGCCGGTAAAAGCCAGCGTCAGCGGCATCGGATTGGTGATCGAGGCCTTCCATGCCACGTCGTTTCCATTGACCGTTCCGTCAACGATATCGGCTTCGTTGCCGTCCGCCGCCTGCTTGCCGGTCAGCGCGCCGCCATCGGATTTCAGCGTCAGCGTCGCATCGCGATCGCCAAGCGGCGTGCTCAGGGTGATATTCCAGTTTCCGTCAACTGCCATGTGTTTCCCTCTCTCCGCGTCCCGCAAGCCTGAATTGGTCTGAAGCAGGACGCGCCAGCGCCGATATAGCGTATTTTGCACTGCCGGCGCCAATTTTGTCAGGTGCGATTTGTCACGCGGCGGACATATCCGCGCCGGAACCCCCATGCGCGAAGACCGTTTGTCCCGGCGCTGGTGTGGTGGCTCGCATGTCCGCTCCATCTGCAGCACGCTTTTGCGGAGTTGCGAGCCAAACCACACCAGATTCACTACCAGGGTCCTTTTGAATCCGAAGTTCGCCATGGCGCCCGCCGCAAACGTGAAGCGAACTTCGGTTTTCAGGACACCAGAGGAGCCGAGCCATGGGAGAGCTAAAGCGGGAAGTGCCCTCGCATGCGGTTCACCTTTGCATCGATATGCAGCGGATATTTTCCAGCGACGGTCCCTGGCCGACGCCCTGGATGGAGCGGGTGCTTCCCAATGCGCTCGCCCTGACGGGGCATGCGCCGGTGCGGACCATTTTCACGCGCTTCATCACGCCGCATCGCGCGTGCGATATGCCGGGCACCTGGGCGCGCTACTACGAGAAGTGGCCGGAAACGACACGCGAGAGGCTCGATCCGCGCCTGCTGGAGTTGATGCCTGAATTGCAGAGATTCGTGCCGCCGGCCGTTGTGTTCGACAAACTGGTTTATTCGGCATTCGCCAATGGCCGGCTGCACGCAGAACTGCGTGCGCGGCAATGCGACACTCTGATTGTCAGCGGATCGGAGACCGATGTCTGCGTGTTGTCGTCGGTGCTCGGCGCCGTCGATCATGGCTATCGCGTGATCCTGGCCGCTGACGCCGTTTGCAGTTCATCGGACGAGAGCCACGATGCGCTGACCGATCTTTATCGCCGGCGTTTCGACGTGCAGATCGAGATTGCAGATACGGAGCAGATCATCGAAAAATGGGGAAGATAACGTGCGGCTTCAGGTTGCCGCCGCCGCTGCCGCCGCGGCCCGCAGTTTCCGGGTGATGGTGACCCGGAACACCACATACTGAATGGCGAATGCCAGCACCTTGGCGCCGATGGCGATCACGGTCACGTAAAACGCCCACAGTTTCACGTCGCCAATCATGGCGAACACAATGACACCGATGCCGAGGACGAACATCAGAACGGCCCAGGCATAGCCTGCGATGGTGACGAGGCGAGGGATGTTCTCCTGCACAATCGGCGGCAGGTAACGCAGCATCCAGCCTTTGCGCAGCATGATCGCGCCGATGGCGAAATGCGCGATGCTGGGTTTGATCAGGACGAAGCGGGGATCTTTTGTCAGCAGCGTCGCGCTGCCGAGGACGATAACGAGCCCGAGGCTCGCCCACGTCATGATGTCGAGTTTCTGCTGCTTGATCCGCGCGCGGATGAATTGCCCGATCGCGCCTGCGATGGCGACGCCTGTCGCGATCAAGATGTCTCCCGTCGCGGCATAGACCACGAGGAAGACGATGGTGGAGAAGAAATCGACGAAGAGCTGACGAAAGACGGCGGCCATGCCGCAACTGTCACACGGGGCCGGGCGCAGGAGCAAGGGCTTTCGGGGCTTCCGGAGCGTGGCGGAACGGGACGGGCAAGCCGCGCACCTTGGCGGCGGGCTTGCAGGCGCAATCGGTCACCGTGCCGGTGACGTCGGTCTGCGATACCAGCGGCTCAGTCGTGTCGTCGCCGGCGAGAGAAACGCCGGTGAGCGTCAGGACAATTGCGAGACTGCCCCAGATCGCGACGCTTGGCTTCGCGCTGGTGGTTCGCCCGAACACGATCTGGGCGACGACCACGGAGATCGCGGCCAAGGCCGCCAGCACGACATCGCCGACGAGAGCGAAGGCCGCGAAAAAGACAGCAGTCGAGAGGAAGCCGAGGACAATCTTGAGAGCAGTGCGGGCCATCGAAGGCTCCTTGAGTTTGTAACGGATTGCGCTGTGGTCGGGATCAGGCAGCAGCCGCATTGGCGCTGGCCGCGATCTCGGCGCGAACGTGCTTCGGGTACCATTTCGTGAAGTAGACGGCGGTGTTGCGGGCGGCGAACGCGATAGCGGCGCAAACCCACAGCGGGGTGCTGGGCAGATAGATCGAGACAATGTCCGCGACCAGCATCAGAACGAAGGCGGCGCTCCAGACCCAGGTGAGGATGTAGTTGGTCCGCATAAAGCGCGGCAGCTTGGCGGTTTCGGCATCGACCACTTCCCGCGCATGCTGCAGCGTGAAAGGGACGCGGATTGCGATCGAACCGAGCGCGATGGCCAGAATGCTGCCGTCGACGGCAAGGCGGACGGATGTCGGGCTCATCTCGGCGGCGGCGATAAAGTGATATCCGGCCAGCGACGTGAAAATAACCAGGGCGCCGATGGGCAGCATCTTGATCGAGCGGCCTTCGATCATATCTCGCAGGACCAGGCCGAGGGCGACCGCCGCGCTGGCTGCGAGGCTGACCTTGACCGTGGTCAGCAGCATGAGCGTGGCGAAGGTGGCGAACGGGGCAAGAATTAAAAAGAGGGCCATGGCTGCCTGCCTGGGAATATCTTGACGCTGTAAAGATGCATTTAGTCGCCTTCATGGCTGTCGTCAAGGAAAATCTTGACAGCGTCAAAATGCATACCTAGATTGCGATCATGGGTGCTCAAAACGCAGCAAAGCGGGAGAAACTCCCCAAGGCCGCAGCGGCTGGTAGAAAGCCGCTGTCCAAGCCCGTGTCTGTGAAAAAAACCACTCCCTCCGCAGCCAAAGCCGCACACAAGCCTGATCGCGAGCAGCCGTATCATCACGGCGATTTGCACGGCGCTTTGCTCAAGGCGGCTAAAGAGGTTGCCGAGCGTGAGGGAATCAATGGGCTGACGCTGCGCGCGGTGGCCCGCGAGGCAGGCGTTTCTCATGCCGCGCCGTCCCATCATTTTGGCGACGTCACCGGCCTGCTCAGCGAACTGGCGGCGATCGGGTTCACGAAATTTTCCGAGCAGCTCGGTGCGGCGACGTGCAGCGAGACCGCTCCGGAAGCCGTCGCCGCGCGCAAGGCCAGCGCCTACGTCTCCTTTGCGCGCGAGAATCCCTGCCTTTTCCAGTTGATGTTCCGCGGTGAACGGCTCGATCACGACAGGCCAGCGCTGCGCGAGGCGTCCGAATCCGCTTTCCGGAAACTCGCCGGCATCGTTGCGGCGCGCCGTCACGAAGAGGTCGTACCCGACCATCTGACGCTGGAGCAGGCGGCCGATATCGCGCGAATCTGGTCGCTGGTTCACGGCTTCGCGATGCTCTATCTCGACGGCCGGCTCTCGCCGATCATGGATGGCCTGCCGCCCGGCACCACCGAAGAGTCGCTGCTGGCCGCGATGCTGATGCCGGACCATCGGCCGCTTTAACTTGAAGCCTTCAAGCTGCTGACATTTTGAGCTGGTTGCCCGGATGCCGTGCCGGCGAAGGCGCTCGCGGGTATCACCGTCATCATGAAAACGCTGTGAAATGTGCCCGGCACGATCTGGAACCTGTTTTGCAAGGGTGTGTTGTCACACGTCTCGCGGTTGGTCGCGACAGGCGTGTGGATCGTTCATGGGCCTGACGCGAAAATCATGTCATGATGCGTGGAATCGCATTAGAACACGGCCATAAGCCTTCAGTCTTCTCGTATCGTTCCTCGTTCGTCCTGCAGTGAGCCATGCCCGAAATATCCTCGAACAAGCCCTATCGCATCGGCCGCTCCAAGACCGGCCTCGGTCTCTTCGCCACCAAGAAGATCAAGAAGGGCACCAAGATCATCCGCTATTTCGGGCCGATGCTCGATTCGAAGAACAAGAAGCACGACGACATCGACAACAAGTATCTGTTCGAAATCAACAATCGCTGGACCATCGACGGTTCGGTCCGCAAGAATATCGCCCGCTACATCAACCACGCCTGCCGCCCGAACGCCGAATCCGACGTCAATTCGCGCAAGCGCAAGGTTGTGATCCGCGCCATCAAGACCATCCAGCCGGGCGAGGAAATCAACTACGATTACGGTACCGATTACTTCAAGATCTTCCTCAAGCCGATCGGCTGCAAGTGCGACCACTGCGAGAAGAAGCGTGCCAAGAAACGCGCCGAGGCTCGCGCGGAAAAGCTGCGGCTGAAGCTGAAGGCCGAGAAGAAGGCCGCCAAAAAGGCGCTCAAGGTCGGCAGGAAAGCTGACAAGTCTGTGAAGAAGGCCGTCAAGGCAGTGAAGGCGACAGCCGTATCGAAGCGCAAGACCGTGCTGGCGGGCGCAAAGACGGGTGTAAAGGCCAATCCGCACGCTCGAGGCACCGGCAAGCCGACCAAGACCAAGTCGGCGCGGACCCGGCCGCTCTCACAGCTTGTCCAGGCGCAAAACGCGGGCCGTGCGAAACAGGCTTAGCAGAATTCCGGTCTGCTATTCGGCTATGACGGCTTCGACGGCCTTGATGGTCTGCTGGATCGCCGCGATTTCCTGAATCAGGGCCTTTGAAAGGGCAGGCGCGCCGGAGCCCATCTGCATCACCAGTTCGCGGCGGCGCTCGCGCAGCAGAACGAGCGGCAGGCGGTGATCGAACGTGTCTTCGGTGGTCATTCCAAATTCCGCTTCGATAACCGACATCTTCGGCTCCCATCAACGACAGGGACCAAAGCTAGCGGACCCGGATTAAATGGCCGGAACGGAGATCGTTAAACTTTTATCGAAAAATCGAGCCGGGCGGACAGGATGTCCGGCCCGGCTTTCGCTTGGGGGGACGGGTGTTAGCGCGCCGCAACGGCGCCTTCGCTCTTGCGCAGCCCGATGAACTCCAGTTCCGCGAACACGCCGACGGCAATCGCCTGCATCACGATGAAGGCCTGCCCGAGGAGGTTGGGAGAGACCCAGCCGCTGGCGAGCAGCACGATGCTGTCGATGGTCCAGATCGCGTTGATGACGATCACAGCCCATACCGCAGCCTTTGACATCATGTCGCGCGAGGCGAGGTAACCGACGCCGAGGGTAAACACCACCAGCACGAGGCCGGTGTTGCGCAGAAATGTTTCCGGCAGATTCAGCAGCGAAGCAAAGAAGCCGGCGCCGAACACCAGCATCAGCGCGGCGGCACCGCTGAAGATCGCATCGATCTGAAGGGCGCGGCGCAGGAAGGGGGACGCATTGATCATGTCAGTTCTCCTTTGGGGTTGGCGGTGGTCGGGTCAGAACTTGCGGCGGCGGGCGAGGGCCTGACGCAGCAGGGTGAACGGGCAGAGCGTCTTCAGCGCCCGGTCTTCGGCGGCCTGCACATGGGCGAACACGAAGACGCCGGTGTTGTGCAGAAGCGGCTCGGGCATGTTGAGCGACTGCGCGAGCAGGCGCTTTGCGAGCTTGGCGATCCAGCCCAGCGGGCTTGTCGCGATGATGGAAGTGTCGAACCCTGCGGTCCGGCTGGTCTTCGCCGATGGCGGCTGCTGAGTGGCGGGCTGTGGTGGTGATGTCGTTCGCGTGGTCATCGGTCATCTCCTGTGATGCGGAAGATGATCCTGCGGCGGGACCAAATCGATTACCTTGCAGGTAATGGAACGCGTGAATTCTGCATGGTAGGTTTCCGGCATGATGAACGCACCATCTTCGGCGCGCCGCGCCGTCAAATCGCCCGCCAAGTCTTTAGTGAAGACCCGGCCCAATCATTTCGGTGAGCACCTGCGCGAATGGCGGCAGCGCCGCCATCTCAGCCAGCTCGATCTTGCGGGCCATGCCGAGATTTCTGCGCGGCATCTGAGTTTTGTCGAGACCGGCCGCGCCGCGCCGTCCCGCGACATGGTGCTCCGCCTTGCCGAGCGTCTCGACGTGCCGCTGCGCGAGCGCAACGTGCTTCTGGTCGCAGCGGGCTTCGCGCCGGCGTTTCCCACGCGCTCGCTGGATGATCCCGCACTCGCGGCCGCGCGTCAGGCGATGGAGCTTGTGCTGAAGGCGCACGAGCCGTATCCGGCGCTGGCCGTCGACCGGCACTGGAATCTGGTGTCGGCCAACGCGATGATCGCGCCGTTCCTCGCGGGTGTTGCGCCGTCGCTGCTGAAGCCGCCGCTCAATGTGATGCGCCTGAGTTTCCATCCGCAGGGTCTCGCACCACTCACGGTCAATCTTGCGGAATGGTGCGGGCATCTGCTGGAGCGGCTGCATCGCCAGTGCGAGGCCACTGCCGATCCGGTGCTGATTGCGCTCTATGACGAACTGAAAACCTATCCGATCCCCGCGCGGGGCGGGGCGCGCACGAACCTCGCCGATTCCGTGGCGATCCCTTTCCAGATGCGGTTCGGCGATGAAGTGCTGAGCTTCATCTCAACCACGATGATCTTCGGCACGCCGGTGGACGTCACGCTGTCGGAACTGGCGCTGGAGACTTTCTTTCCGGCGGACGAGAAAACCGCTGCATTCATGAGGGCAATGCAGCCGCGGTGATTGCAGGTCCTGTCGTTCATCGCCTACAAGCGGGAAACCGCCTGGACCGATGGACATCATGATCATTCCCGCTGCCGCCGTTGAAACCTACATTCTCGCCAAGGACGGCAACCGGCCGTTCCTGATGACGCGCGCCTTCGCGGCGAATGCAGAGCTTGAAATGGTGGTGAAGACCGACGCCATCTCGTTTCCGAGCACGGCAAGGGGCGTCAGCGAAATCGCGGATGTTCTCGTGCGGCGCTTCGGCGTCGACTACGAAAACGTCTATACCGTTTGCCTCTCGCGCCCGTCGGATGCCGATCCATGTCATTTCGCGTGCCGCTGGCTGGTGGGGATGTCCACCAAGAGCGACGGTCAGGTCCGGGTCGGCTGCGGACGCTACGACTGGACCTTCGGTTCGGACGGTCTGGTCGAAAAGCTCGTCATCACGATCGATATCATGAATCTGTTTCCCGCCGCCGAACTGACGGCGACAATGGCCTGGCTGTCCCGCCTGCCATATCCCTGGTGCACGCCCGGCGACGTTCTCGAAGGCATGCCGAAGGCTGCCGGATTCGCCGCGATCGAAGCCTATGTGAAGCAGGCTCAACTCGCGCGATAAAAGCGTCCCGCTGTTTACAGCGCGCAGCGCGGTTCGCATAATCGGTGCATGACAACACGCGCATTGACCGCTTCGCACTCTCATCCTGTTGGCGATCTCCTGCGCGGCTGGCGCACCCGCCGGGCCATGAGCCAGGCCGATCTCGCCTTTGAGGCTGGAATCTCGATCCGTCATCTGAGCTACGTCGAAACCGGCAAGGCGGCGGCGAGCCGCGATGCACTGATGCAATTGTCGGCGGCGCTCGGTCTGTCGCTGCGCGACCGCAATGCGCTGCTGGAGGCGGGCGGCTATGCGCGCCAGTATGGCGAGCGCGATCTGTCGGCGCCGGAAGTCGCCGACGCAAAACGCGCCATCGACCTGCTGCTGCAGCGTCATGAACCATTCCCCGCCATCGTCACCGACCGGCAATGGAATGTGGTGCAGGCCAACCGCGCCGCGCAGCGGCTAATGGGACTTCTGCTCGGGCCTGAGCGGATGAAACGCCCGCTCAATCACATGCGGATGTTTCTCGCGCCCGATGAACTGCGCCCGTTCGTCGAGAACTGGCCTAATGTCGCCGCGGCGCTGCTGGCACGGGCGAGGCATGAGGCGATGGCCGCGCCGCTCGATCAGGCGTTGCAGGCGACATGGCGCGATCTGTTGAAGCTGCCGGATATTGCCGCGCCGAATTTCAACGAGGGTGAAGCGCCGGGGCCGCTGTGCGAGGTGCGCCTGCGCTCGGGAGACACATGCATCGGCCTGATCGGCGCGGTGCTGACGCTCGGCACGCCGCAGGATGTGACGTTGCAGGAACTGCGCGTCGAGATGTTCATGCCCGCGGATGCGGAGTCCGAAGCGGCGCTGAATGCCTTTGCCGCTCAGGATGCCTGAGCTTCTTTGATTATCGCGTTTTCTTCACGCGAACCGGCGCCCACTTCGCCTGAAAACGCTTCTTGCGAGGCTTCGCGCCTCTCAAACGTCATCGCCTGCATCACTTCGGCGAATGGTCCTTGCCGGTCGCTGAGCGTCGCCATCGTCAGTCCTGCGCCATTGGCCCCGACCTGCGTGCGCGAGCGGATCAGGATCCATTCGTCTTCCGGCGCGCGGAAGAAATACAGGCTGATCTCGGGATTGACGAAGGTCCATTCGCGCATGTCGACGATCTGCGCAACGCCGCTGGAGAAATCCGCGGCCTGAACAGCCTGAAGCAGCGGCGTGTTGGTTTCCCCCTGCACCAGCGGCACATCGAGCCGCATCCACGCTGCGGCCGGGCCGGGCTTTTCCAGCGCGCCTTCGATCAGCCGCACCGAGACGTTCTGGAAATAGCGGCTCCATTTCTGTGCGAACGCCGGGGGCGGCGAGCCGGTTTCCGGCGCGGCGTCTTTCGCGGTTGCCTTTGCGAACGGATCGCTTGGGGACTCGTTGCCCTGTGCGGTCAGCAGCGCGGTGCAGCGGCCGATTTCGATGTCGCCGTCCATCAGGCGTACCTGCATCGTCTTGGCCTTGCGGCCATCGCGGAGCAGTTCGGACTCGACGCTGAAGGCGCGCAGCCCTGCAGGGCGCCACAGATCGAAGGTGAGGCGGCGCACCGCGAAATTCGAGGCCGTCGCCAGCCGCTCGACCTCGCGCGTCATGAGTGCGGTGGTGGCGCTGCCCTGAAGCATGTCCGGCGACCATGGTCCGCCGGCCTGTTCGGTGGCGCGAAACGAATGGCCTTCGGGGACGAAAATGGCGGTCATGGCGGGCTCCTCGATCGGTGTTCAGATCGTCCTAGGAGCGGGGGTGGCGATGCACAATAACCCCGGAGGTTATGTCGTGACCCACAGGGAGCATTGCCGCCACGGACCTTGCCTCAAGGTTTCATCGGCTTATCTTCCGGTCACAATATGCCGAGGAACAGCATCATGAGCGATTTGAAGCCGTTGAAGATCGATATCGTGTCCGACGTGGTGTGCCCATGGTGCTACATCGGCAAGAAACGCATCGAAGACGCGCTGGCGCTGGTGCCGGATGTTCCGGTCGAGGTGAACTGGCGGCCGTTCTTCCTCAATCCATGGGTGCCGCGCGAAGGCATCTCACGGGACGAATATCTCACCGCGAAGTTCGGCTCGCCTGAAGCCTACAAGGGCATTGCGGGGCGCGTGGTCGCGGCGGCTGCGGAAGAGGGGCTGGAATACAATTCTGACCGCGTGAAGCGCCAGCCCAACACCATCGATTCCCATCGTCTGATCCACTGGGCTGCGGCGGAGGGCAAGGCCGCGCAAATGAAGCAGCGCCTGATGGAGTTGTACTTCCGCGACGGCGGTGATCTCACAGATACCGATGTGCTAGTGCAGGCGGCGGCGGACGTCGGGCTGGACGCAGACAGCGTGCGCAAGCGCCTTGCCACCGACGAGGACGTGGACCGCATTTCGGGGCAGGCGCAGGAGGCGTCCGAGAAAGGCATTTCCGGCGTCCCGACCTTCGTGTTCGCGCAGAAGTACGCGGTCTCCGGCGCGCAGCCTGCGGATCAGCTCGCCCGTGCGATCCGTCAGGTCTCGGCGGAGATCAACCAGGCGGCGTGAACGGTTCCGGCAATGCCATCATTCCGGGATGCGCCCCTTGGGCGCAGGCCCGGAATCCATTCTTGCATCTGAGGTGATGGATTCCGGGTTCGCTTGCTTCGCTCGCGCCCCGGAATGACAGGGAAGAGCTGTTACGCCGCCGCCGCAACCGGCGTCGGCAGCTTCGCCGGCAGACATGCCACCGCAACGAAGATGACAGCCGCCGCGCTGGCCATCACGCGGAACAGCGTGTCGAAGCCGTAGTTGCCGTAGACGAATGAAATCATCGGCAGCGCCAGCGCGAGAACGGTGAAGCTGACGACGTAGCGCACGCCGTAGATCCGGGCGCGGGCTTCGCCGCTCGCCATCTTGCCGATCATGAAATCGTTGATCGGAATCTGGCCGAACGCACCGAGCATGAAGCCGAATGCCGCCGCCAGCGCCCAGCCCTCATGGAGGCCGGGCATCACCGCGAAGAACACGATCTGGATCGCGGCCACGACCATGAAAACCGTGCGCGGGCCGTATTTGTCGAGCAGACTGCCGACCACAAGCTGCGCCATCGATGCCACGGCGAACACGACGAAGGCAAACGCGCCGACCATGGTGGCGATGTCGCCCTTTGCCGCCGCCACGCCGCTCGCCGACAGCCATTGCGTGAGATCGGTGGCGATGCCTTGCAGCCGTTCGTCGAAGATCTTCGGCAGCGCAAAGGTTGTCGATTGAAACACCAGGCTGGAGACGGCGGTGGTGAGGAACACGATCGCGGAGATGCGCAGCAGCAGCGCCTTCATGCCGGCGGGCTGGACGGGCGCGGCAGCAACTGCTGCCGGAGTCTTCTGATGCGCGGTGGACATCTCGCTCCATTGATGAGCGGCGTAAAGCACGCCCACGATGATGGAGAAGATGCCCGGCACCACGAAGGCTACGCGCCAGCCGCCGTGATCGATGAAGTAGCCGGTGATCAATGCGGCGCTGGCGACGCCGAGATTGCCCCAGACGCCATTCACGGCGAGGCGCATGCCGGTGTTTTTCCATTTCTGCGTGACGATGGCGAGCCCGACCGGATGATAGATTGCGGCGAACACGCCGACGATGAACAGGCCGATGCCGACCTGAAGCGGCGTCTGCGCAAACGCGGTGCCGATCGACGAAATGCCGATGCCGATGAAGAACACCGCGATCATGCCTTCGCGGCTCCACTTGTCCGCGAGCCAGCCGGCGGGCAGCGAGAACAGGCCGAACGCGAAGAAGCCCGGCGTCGCATATTTCAGGAGTTCGCTGTAGCTGAGGCCCCATTCGCGCGAGAGCGCGAGCGCCGCCACCGTTGCGAAGATCAGCGTGAACAGATGGTCCAGATAGTGGCCGATGTTCAGGAACAGGAAATGGATGCGGTCGCGCGTCATGGGAGCCTCGAACAGAATCTCTGCGAAAAAGTACCCTTGGCAGGATGGCGCGGTCATGCCAATTTTCGTCGAGAATCTGCCATCGGGACTTTGACCGGCCATGACACCGCGCGTGCGCAGCCGCAGCACTGACGCCAACGACTATCAGTTCGTGCCGCGCCCCTTGGCTGCGATGTCGAAGAGCTTCGATGACGGCTTCGAGATCGAGCCGCATCATCATGCGCGCGACCAGCTCGTTTATGCGGTGACGGGCGTGATGCGGGTGCGCACGGCTGACGAGGCGTGGATCGTGCCGCCGGATCGCGCGGTGTATCTGCCGGCCCGGACGGTGCACGCGATCAGCATTCGCGGGCATGTGGAAATGCGCACGCTCTACATCGTGCGCGATGCCCATGACGATCTTCCGGCCGCGCCGACAGTGCTGGAAGTCTCGCCGCTGCTGCGTGAACTGGTGCTGGCGCTGATCGAGGAGCCGGTGGTCTATGACGAGCAGGGGCGCGGCGGCGCGGTGGCGCTGCTGATCCTGAGCGAGATTGCCAAGGCGAAACGGCTCTCGCTGGTGATCCCGATGCCGCGCGATCCGCGCCTGCTGCGGGTTTGCAACGCGCTGCTGGCCGATCCGGCAAGCCGCCTCACCCTGGACAGTTGGGTCGATACCGCAGGCGCGTCGACGCGGACGCTGGCGCGGCTGTTCGAGGCTGAACTGGGTTTGAGCTTCGCCGCCTGGCGGCAGCGCGTGCGCTTTCACAACGCGCTTGAGGCTATCGTGAGCGGCGAGCCGATCTCGCGCGTTGCAGAGCGCAACGGCTATCGCAGTTCGAGCGCGTTTGCGGCGGCGTTCCGCAAGGCCATGGGCCAGCCGCCGAGTTCGCTGAGGGGAGACGGAGTGGCGTGAGCGATGAGCTTACGCCTTCTTCAGATAGTAGTTCGCGTTCTTGCCGAGCGCGACGCGGCGGATGATGCGGCGCATGGTTTCCGAGGCGCGCAGCGGCTCGATGATCGCGGCGGCTGTGCGGTAAAGGCCGAGCTTCACGCTGTCGAGCGCCGGGTTCTTGCCGGGCGCCGCCTGCGGCAGGCCGAGGCCGCGCAGCATCGAGTTGAAACGGTGCAGATCGTTCAGCCGTCGCACCTCTTCGGTCTTCCAGGTGATTGCCATCGAGATCGAATGCGATCCCTTGGTCTTGACCCAGTGCGGCCACTGATAGGGAATGTAGCAGCCATCGCCGGCGTCGAGATTGAATTCGATGCCGCGCGGGCGGAAGCTCTCATGGAACGGAACGTTGCGGTGCTTGACGGTGGAATGCTCGACCTGCGCATCGTCGGCGATCTTGCCGTCGCGGTTGTCATAGACCGCGAAAATCTTCTCGCCGTAGATCTGCACGAAGAAGTTGTCCTCAGCGTCCATGTGGAACGGCGTCGTCGAGTTCGGCGATGACACGAACAGGAAGCCTTCGATCTGCGAGAAGCCCGCATCCTCGATGCTCTTGAAGCCGCGTGCGCGGGCGACCGACGTCAGCGCGTCCTCAAGCAACTGACGGTACTCCGGTGATTTCTCGACGCGCTTGAGCACCATCCATGCACCGGCGGTCTGGATGCGGTTGACGACTTCAACCGGATCGAGATCGACACTCTTCACCTTGTCCGGGTCCTGACTGACGGAAGCGTCGCCGGAATTGTACTCGATCAGGTCGCGCGGCATCTCGGCAGCAAGCTGCGCGATGCGGGGCAGCGTCAGCAGTGGATGGCCCGAGAGCTTGTGACGGATCGCGAACGGCTTCAGCGGAAAATCCCGCTTCAGCGATTCATTGTCGGCAGTAATGACCGGCGAAATGCTTGAGGCGACGTTCATGAGCGTGTCTCCCGAAATTTTCTGATGAAATGAACAATGCGGCGCGCAGGCTCGCGAACGAGCGTGCGCAAGGCCAGGCCGAGCCGGATGGCGGGCACGAATGGGTCGCGGCGGTTGAGCGGGATCAACACGTCGCCGATGGCGAGGCGTCCGCGCCAGATCGGGTCTATCATGGGATGGCCCGGGATCGCGGTGGAGTCGACCATCGCAATCGTGTCGTCGGCGCACATATGGCGCGTCAGTTCGAGCGTCAGCTGCACGCCCGGGGAGTACTTGGCGAAGTTCTCGTCGACACCGAGCTTGAAGTAGAACGCGCGGTCGAGATGCCGCAGCACGATGGCGGACGCGACCGGCGTCTCGCCGGCATGCAACGTCACGATCTCGCAGTTGCCGCGCGCGGCGGCGTCATAGACCGCGCGGCGGACGAATGCAGCGTCGCCTTCGTGCTGGGCCAGCGCCGTGCCGCGCCTGGCCTTCCAGCCGCTGGCTTCGAGGGCGAGAAAAATTCCGAGGTCGCGTTTGATCTCGCTCGGCGTCGTGGCGATGGTGAAGATGACCTCGCCATGCTCGGAGAGCCGGTTGCGCTGGCGGCGGAGTTCCTTGAGCTTCTTGGGGCCGAGCGCGTCGCGGAGCATATCGTCGGCGTTGCGCGTGGCATCGAGGCTGGCGCGTGCGTGACTTTGCAGGATACGCGGCTTCAGTCCCTCGCTGGCAAGGGCGCGGGTGAATGCCATCATCGCGGCGCCGTCGAGCGTGATATCGCGCAGGATCAGCGCATGGGCGCCGGCATTGCGTGCCTGCTGCATCAGGCTTGCCGCGGCCTCATCCGCCCGATCGCGGTCGAGCAGCGGCGTCGCCAGCGTTCCGTATGGATCAGCGCTTACAAGCGCGGGCAAGGGAAGGTTATAGGCGCGCCAGGCGGAGATCACCGGCAGCAGACCGATCAGACACGGCGTGTCATGGACAGCGACGGCATCAGCGGCGAGGGCGCTGACACTGGTGCGCGCCTGCGCGGAGGCATTCACCGCCAGTTCCCATTCGGGCAGGTAGTAGCCGTTGGGCTCGATGGCGTTCTCGCTCAGACGCCGCCAGAGCTCCGCAGAAATCGTATCGAGCAGCGCGAGCGTCGTTTCGGCGGAGCTGTTGCTCTCGTCCGCTTGCTCACGGACAAAGCCCACCGCGCGGCGCGCGGCAGCGGCTTGTGCTGCATTGGCAATCTCAACCACCGTCCCAATCCCTGTTCACGCGTTTTTTTGAGCGCGCAGCTTTTTCGTGCGTCGCGCCGTTTTGTTGTGCGTCCCAGGGCAGACGTTATGGGCGAAACATCAAAATCGGATGTGGGGTTCGGGTTAAATGCGTGGTGCTTTTTTCATCGTCCGTTAACGATGACGCGTCGCGCAGCCGATGGCGTGACAGCGCCTGCCGGTATCATCCGGTTGGAAATGATCCGTACGCTTAAGGAAGTTTAAGCAATTGCGCGTAATGTCAAACTATTATGACACTACCGGCGCAGGATTTTCATAGCGGCGCCGTTTAAGACGACAGTTTTTGCAACCGAAATTCTGGAAATACATTTTCACAAGCAACCTCTGAAGGAGGTCGCAATGAGCAAGGAACTTCGTAAGAGCCAGCGCATCGATTTCGAGCGTGGCTTCGATGTTCAGATCATGGGAATTGACGGCACCTGGCGCCGCCCGTGCAAGATGCTTGACGTTTCAGAAGGCGGCGCGCTGCTGAAGGTCGAAGGCTCCGTCGGCAATCTCGATCTGAAGGAATTCTTCCTGCTGCTGTCCTCGACAGGACTCGCCTACAGGCGATGCAAGATGGTGCGCGTCAACGGCGACCAGATCGGCGTGATCTTCCTGAAACCCGACGTCACCAAGAAAAAGACTGCATCTCCGGCAGCAAGACGGGCGCCGGTGGAAGGAATGGCCTGACCGTTATCTGCAAACCATTTTACGGATGTGTCTCATGCCTCAAGAGCGCCGTTTCAACCGCGTCAAGCCGTCGGGAAATCTCTCCCGGTCGGCCAAGATCATTGTCGATCCGAAGTCTCCGGTGATCGGCTGCAACGTCGTGGACTACTCGGCGGGCGGAGCCTGTCTCGAGGTGACGCCCGGCAAGCCGCTGCCGCAAAGATTTGAGCTGCTCTATGCCGGCTCAAAAAAGAAGTGCCGCGTCGTGTGGGCGAAGGGGCCGCGTCTCGGGGTTTCGTTCTAGCTGTCTTTCAATTCTGGGGCGGGCTGTCGAACGCGATGCCGACGCGCTGACCGTTGTTCCAGACCATGCGGCAGCGGGCGATAAAATCATCCGCCTTGATGGCAAGATTGAATCGCGGCGGGATCATCGCAGCATTGGCGACGTCCAGCGCCGCGCCGCGCGTCGATATGTTGCGCACGGTGCAGTCGACGCCAGCGCCATTGAACGTGATGACGCCGCCCTTGAAGACGCGGCGGCGCGTTTCCGACCGCCTTTCCGCCAGTGGTACTTCTGTCATGGCTACCTGCCTCTGGATCACGGCCGCAGACTAAATTGCGGCCGGTTGCCAGCCCTTAAACCGGTGCCTCTCGCAGGCCGTACCCGCATTCAGGATTGATTCACGACGTTGGCAGCGGGGGCCCCCGGGGCTGCCAGGGCTGGTCCGCCGGCGAATTCAGGGGCTTGCCCTGCGATTGCCCCGTCTTGGCCATCGTTTGCCGGTGGAGTAGAACGGTGCTGCCGCCGGTCCGGTGGCGATCAACCTCAAGAATTGGACTGCTCCGGGAGAGTTTTGATGCGGGTGTTTCGGGTGGCGATACTGATTGCCCTGGCCATGGGCCCGGTTTCCATGCCGGCGTTCGCCCAGTTGATGCCCGGCTTCAAGCTGAACGAGGGCAAGGAGCTCTCCGAGGAGGAAAAGGCGCGGAACAAGGCCAATGAGGAGGCGGCCAAGGCTGCGCGCTCCAAGATCCCCGACGCCAAGGCGAACAGCGATCCATGGGCCTCGGTCCGCAGCGAGCCCGCAGCCAAGCCCGCCGCGAAAGCGAAATCCACCGCGAAGTGATCGTCCGCCGCGAGGCTGGCTACTTCGGGTTTTTCTGGTCGGCTGAAAGCCAGTTGCTGAGGTTGACCGCCACGTCGAGCTGACGGGCTTTCTTCAAGAGGTCATCACGCTTCTGGCAGGGCGGCATCGCGCTTGCCTGGTTTCGCGTGTCGTCCGCGATCTTTTGCCACTTTTCTTCGATCGAAATTGAGTTGGTCCGGGCCATGGATGGCGCTCTCCTGTTCGTCAGGGGTGAACCAGGGCAGCAGCCTAATCGAAGCAGCCGCCGGTTTCCGTAAACCGGTTCAACCGGCGGTTGGTCGAAACGATCCCTCGGGGAGGATGGCCGGCCGGGACATATTTTTGCATCGCGGTGGAACGAAAGGCGCGCCTCATTTGTCTTGCTGAGATATGTCGAGTGGGGGACACATGTTTAGCCCGATCCGGCTTATCCAGGGATGGCTATGGCCCGTGGCGGAAGAGGCTCCGTCCCCGGCGCAGGATTCGACCAGCATGGCGGATCTGGTCCGGCTGCTTGAAACGAGCCCGGACCCGTCCGCTCCGGCGAACCCGCCGGGGGCAGACACAGCCGACGGCCGAGGCGCCTGACATGGTCTGCTCCCCAGGAAAAAGCCGCCCGGTGAGGCGGCCCTTTCCGTGCTTGCTTACTGCTTCGGCATATCCATGCCTTTGTGCGGATCGTCGGCTTTCATGCCGTCCATCCCATGTTCTTGCAGCAGCCGCACATCCCCATACCCATCTGCTTTGTGGACATGGCGGGCTTGTCGGCCATGGGGTCGCCGTCGGCGGAGGATTTCCCGCACATGCCGCCTTGAGCAGGTGAGCTTTGAGCCTGCTGGCCGGAGCCGCCGCACCTTGCAGCGGCGGGCGACAGCCCACTTCTTGTAAGCCGCACCAACCGGGGCCCGGGTTACTTCCCTTCGGGCGGCCGCACGGCGTGCAGAAGCTTGTCCAGCTTCGGCGACGTGAGCGGATCGTTGTCGCACACCTCGCACACGTACTGCTTGTGCCTGTTCTTGAAAACCAGCGTCATCCGTTGCCCGCACACGGGACAAACTGAAGGATCAGACGAGGTCATGGGTCGCTCCGCGTGGACGAGGCGGGGAGCACAACACTCTCAGTCACCGGTGATGCCACGGTCGGACGGTGATCTCACAAGCTTAGCGGGTTCCGATTTTCGCTGCATCAGAAATTGCTGCGATAGGATCAGAACATGTCTACTCCCTTCGAGTGAGGCAGCCGGCCAGATACATCTCGCAAAGAAGCGCGAATATTGGAGAGGATTTTAACAAAGAGGCGATCTCAAGCGGCCGCACGCTTTCAAAGCCCCGCAACCGGTCTAGTGAATGGGCCCGGCTTTCTGTTCAGCGAGCTTGAGCTCATCGGCACGCTCACGGCGTTCCCTGGCCAGGAATTCTCTCTCGCGTTTTTCAAACGCCTCAAGCTCTTTCTGAACCACCTGCATGAACTGGTCGTGGGCCGATTTCGCGATCTGGGTAGGGCTCATCGTCGCCACTCCTGTCAAGAAACTGTCACAGGAGAAGTCATAGCCGTGGCAAAAGTTCGGCGCCATTCATCACTTCGGGTTACAGCCCGCTGATGCCTCGCAAAAACACGTGAGAAGTGATGCGGAGTTTTCGGCCGCGCGGCTGCGCATTGTGAACTGTGACCGCGCTCACATACGCAGCCATCGATTCATGATCTGAAGAATTCGGCTCTTCGAGCCATTCCGAACCCCGGCGGCGCTCATACCGCTGTGGTGCCCTTATCGGGCGTTTCCTCCCTGGACTTAGCCGCCGCTTCCTTGACGGGAGGCGGCGGTTTTTTCGGCGAGGGATCGTTACAGCCGGCCGCGTCTGCGCCACATCCGGACGATCGTCAGGACCGGCAGCGGCCAGAGCAGCACCCTGATCCAGTGCAGCGTTCCGTATCGTGCGATGTTGCTCATGGCCGCATCATAAATCAGATACTGGCGCTGCTCCATCAGTGCTGTGGTAGGCTCGGCGCGACAGCGGGAGGCGCAGTGCTCATCAAGGGACCAGTTCCGGCTCCGATTACTTTGGCGACGATTGCCGGGGCGTTTCCGGTTTTCCGCGCGCTGTTCAGCGGCGGCAACATCGCGCTGGGAGCGGCGGTGGGGTTGGTCGGCGCCGTCATTGCCTATGTCGTCGGGGCCTATTTGCTGCGGAAAATGGGTCTGCCCGTTACGGCGAGCCTGGCGGACGTATCTGCAGCCCGGAAAAACGAAAAAGCAGACAAGCAGTAAGCCAGCAAGCAGAGACCGCGCTGCAATCAAAGGAAGCCCGCGCCGGGAAAGCGGGGGACAAAACCCGACGCGGGATGAAGGGAGGATTTTCGATCGTCCTGTGTACGATTAAACAACCCCGAATGGCCGAATCCGTTCCCCTCAAACACCGGCCGCTGCAAAATCTCCGTGCAGGAGCATCAGGGAGCGAAAAGGCAAAGCAGATGGAATGTGTTAAGTGTGGCCGCCGGTGACAGCTGTTTGGATTCACTGGCTGGAAATACACGCCGTTCAAGACGTCTTACGATATGAACACTCCTGTCCAGCGCGCGGGCCTGAGCTACCGCTTCCAGTAACGGCGGTCGCCCTAAGTCAGGCTGTGCAAATAAAGAGGCCGCCGTTGGGGCGGCCTTACTTTTTATCGTTCAACCGCGCGTTTGATGGCGCTGTCGTTCGTAAACGACGCACATCACACCGTTCACAGCAAAAACACCGAAGAAAACGACGGCCGCATATTCGGCTCGCACCTGCAACAGCGCCATGGCGACGAGAATGGCGAAGGCCCATGCAGCGTTGATCATGACGCGCTTCAGCAGCGCGCCGCGGGTCGGAACGGCTGCGAGCCAGTCGCTCAGGAAGTACCACAGACTCATGCGGACCTCATGTGTGGGGCGTAGGCGGTTTCTGTAGTCTGGCTGGACCGAGGGGCGCTTAGCAGCGCACCCCGCCAAGCCGAAACAGGCCTTTCAAATCAAGTTGGGCCACTATGGGTTAACCAGATGAAGGTCCTAGACTTCCAGGAATTTAAGTGGCCGCCCACTGAGGCGGCCTTAGGGCCCGACGTGTGGAAGGCTGAACAGCGCGTCGATGATGCGCGTAAGTGTATCGCTCCGGTAGATTGCATAGACCGTAAGGGCGGCGGCAATGAGCGCGGGGATCCAACCAAGCGCTAGACCCCAACCGTCATAGCGAGCGATGAGCACACCATAAATAACAACAAACACGATCAGGGCTGCGAAGAGACCTATGTTCACGCGATGGTCGAGTTCGTCTTTCATGCTCGAAATCTAAATAGGCCACCCCTAAAATCAAATTGAGCCACTAGGGGATAAAACAGGCCAGTACCTGACCTGCACCCCTGAAACGCCCCCGATT
>NZ_APJI01000023.1 GCF_000497575.1 Afipia sp. OHSU_II-C1 | reverse complement strand
ATCAGCGATTTACTTGGGGAATGTGGGCTGCATTGGAGATCTGGCGTGCTGTCGACCGCCAGACCTGATGCAATCAGGCGGCGCGATTTGTACTCGTCACGGAAACTGTGCGCGGGCACCGTCGTCGCAGCGCGAACGTCGAGTTGGGTTGCGGCCACGATCCGTTGCGAACAGGAGAAGACCCGGCGGCATATGCCGCCGGGCCTTCTTTCGCCCGGCCTAGAAGGGGATGTCGTCGTCCTGATCGGACTGCCTGTCGCCCTCGCTTTCGGTCTGCTTCGCCCGGCTCAGGAAGTCGACCGTTTCGGCGATGATCTCGCAGCCGTAGCGCTCAACGCCCTGCTGGTCGGTCCACTTCGTGTAGTGGATGCGGCCGCGCACCAGAACCTTCATGCCCTTCTGGCAATGCTCCTGGACCGTCTTGCCGAGGCCGTTGAAGCAAGTGATCCGGTGCCATTCGGTGTCCTGGACCCGATAGCCGTCCTTATCCCGAACAACCTTGCCTTCCGAGTAGCGGGGCCGCGAGGTGGCCAGCGTGAAGTGGGTGATACGCGTCCCGCTCTGGGTGGTGCGGGATTCGGGGTCCTGGCCGATGTTGCCAGCGAGAATGACGATGTTCTGCATTTTAAGTCTCCGTTGCTCCTCGGAGGGACCATTCCCTCCGACGAGACCCGGAAAAGACCGTCGGGAGACGCCAGCACTGACGCCTCGGCGGCAGCTCGACCCCTAAGGCCCGGAGTGGCGCGGGCAGGCGCTTTAGCGCCAACACGGTCCGGAGCCGCGGGGGTTGCGGCCGGAAACCGAACGGTCTTAGGGGATCAATCAGTCGGGGGGATTGGCGCCTCTGAGAGCCGGATTACGGAGACGCCCGGCGGAATCATCGTTCGAGCCGACAGCAGCATCGCCTCAGAATCAACACCGCGTCGCCTTGCCGGCTCGCTCGTCACCCCATTCACGGCCACCGCTCACGTCGCCAGACGGAAGGCCATTCGGGAAAAGGCAAAAACGCTATCGGACTCCAGGTGAATGGTCGCGATTGCGGTTCACTGGGAGGCGGCGTGATCCGCCGGCATTGCCGCAAGTGCAAATGAAGTTGATGCGGCCTGCGTTCACGAGAATGAATGCAGCAGGGCAACGACCGTTACGGCCGTGAAAGATTCATGCCCCATGACCGATTTCCGGAGCCGGGCGCAGCTGATCGAAATTGCGGCGGTGAGGACTGTCTCGACCTGACATTCATATTCTGAGCGGGACGCCCAGAGTTCGGCGGTAAAAGCTGCGGGGTTTCCCGAAAGCGGAAGATCGCGAGTGCTTCAGCGCGACAAGACGCTTTCACCAAGTGCGTTGAGACTGACGATTGCGGCGCCGCCGATGAACAGACCGGCGGCTCCACAAAGGAGGTTGAGCGCGATGGCCGAGTCGATGGCGTGCTTCGCGACACTATGCACGAGCGCATAGCCGGCGATCGCGGCGGGCACAGCGAAGACGGCGAGAGCGACCAGGCGCAGAAGCGGATTCTTCGCGAAGCCGAGAACGGCGATGACGAGCGCGACGGACAGCAACGCAGCGGCAATGGCGGCGAAGCCCGACATCATCACGCCGGCTCCAGCGTCCCAGGTGTATTGAGCCGCCGTCAGTCCGGCCCAGAAAGGAAGCGCGTAGATCGCGAGATTATAGGCGACGACGCAGAATGCGATCGTCAAAAAAACGGCGAGCAGGATCAGCGTCATGGAAGCCTCCACATGAACGGTTGAGAGTTCACGACAGGCTGCCTGTGGATGCGCTCCGCCTGCGACTATACTGCTTTGCCGGTTCTGCGTGGGTCGTGCATTTTTCCTCGGACATACCGATGTCGTCAAGTAACGTTCGGAGGTCGATCGTCTGCATCGTGGTGGTTCATTTGCCGCTATCGTACTTCGATCATCAACCAGCAAACGAGCATTGATATGTTGCGCAATAGGAGGCGACGTCATGACGCGGAAAGTCCGCAAGGATGATTTCCCGGTCAGCCAGGTGCGCCGCTATCTCGAACCCGGCCCGATCGTCCTTGTGTCATCGCAATGGCAAGGCAGGACGAATATCATGACGCTCGGCTGGCTACGATTCTGGAGTTCTCGCCGTCGCTCGTCGGCCTGATGATTTCGGGCGGCAATCACAGCTTCGATATGATCAAAAGCAGCGGCGAATGCGTGATCAACCTGCCGACAACGGCGTTGACCGACACAGTGGTAGGGATCGGCAATACGTCTGGAGCAGAGATCAACAAGTTTGCGGAGTTCGGTTTGACGGCAGGCCCACGATGTCGAGGCGCCGCTGATCGATGAGTGCCATGCGAACTTCGAGTGCCGCTTGCACGACGACGTGTTGGTCGATCGCTATAATTTTTTCATCTTCGAAGTGGTGAAGGCGCATGTGGCGGCTTCACCGAAGCATCCCGAGACGCTGCACTACACCGGCGATGGTGTGTTCATGGTATCCGGCAAGATCATCAGCCGGCGCTCGCTGTTCAGGCCCGAGATGCTGGGTTGAGGCGGCGCTTATGCGCCGCCGTTGAACTTCATGACCGGAATGCCGAGCTTGCGGGCCTTGTCCGCAAGGTTCTCCTGAATCCCGGTGCCGGGGAAGACGAGGACGCCGACGGGCAGGACGTCCAGCATGGCATCGTTACGCTTGAAGGGCGCCGCCTTGCCGTGTTTCGTCCAGTCAGGCCGGAAGGCGACCTGCGGCACCTTGCGCCTGTGTGCCCAACGGGAGGCGATCAGTTCGGCTCCTTTCGGCGTGCCGCCGTGCATCAGCACCATGTCGAGGTGCTTGGCATGGACCTGATCGAGCTTCGCCCAGATCAGGCGGTGGTCGTTGAAGTCGGCGCCGCCGGTCACGGCAACCTTCGGGCCAGCAGGCAGCAACACCTCGGTCTCGATCCGGCGCTTCGCCGCAAGAAAGTCGCGGCTGTCGATCATCGCGGCGGTGAGATTGCGATGGTTGACGATCGAGCCGGTGCGCGGCCGCCACGCGGTGCCGGTATGGTGCTCGAAGGCCTCAGTGGCGACGTCGCGGAATAGTTCCATGCTGTTGCGCCGTTCGATAAGGGTCTGACCTTCTGCCGTGAGGCGCTCCAGTTCGACCGACTTCACCTCGCTGCCATCCTGTTCGTTCTGGAGGCGGCGCTGCCCCTGTTCGTTGTCGTCTAGTTCGCGCTCCACCCGGCCCGTGGCGCGGTGGAAGAGATTGACGGTCCCCCAGAGCAATTCTTCGAGGTCGGGTTCAAGGCGGGTATCGCCGAGCGTCGCGATGAGGGCGTCGAAGATATCTGCGACAGCGGCGGCGACGGCATTGCCCTCGGGCAGCGGCCTCGGATCGGGTTCGTCCTGAAATGGGCGCCAGCCGTAGAGCTGGAGTTCGGTGAGAACATGATCGGTGGGAGACGAAGCGTGGACCGGCTCAAAACCTGCATTATCGTCTTCGTTCGTCATCGGGAGCGTCCTTTGTCTGGAGACCGCGCCCATCGCGGCCTTCGCAGGCGTCGAAAGCCCACGGGCGGGACGGCCTGGCAGCCCTCGCCATCTCGCGAGGGCCTTGATGGCCAAGCCCGGCTATTTTGTTTCGCGCTGCAAAGGCGGGGCTCGTCCCCGCCGGCGGAAAATAGCCGGAGCGCCGCCATTGCCCCGCCGGCTCGTTTGTGGGCCGATCGCCCTCTCAGAAGGCCGTGGGTGCGGGACTCTCCGACAAGAGAAGGCTGCTCGCGGTGATGAAGGGAGACGGCAGTTCGAGAAGACGCCCAGCCGCGCCTTGTCTCCCGCCGATCCCTCAACCCTCCATGAACCGGCTGACGTCTTCGGGACGAAGCTGCTCCTTCAAGGCCGCCCGAAGGGCGTCGACGCCGCGCCAGCGCAGATCCTCGTTGAAGTCCTCGCACACCGGCGACACCGAAATCGCCTCGATGCCGACGTTCATTGCTCTGGCGACCAGGCTGTCTCGCGCGCCGTCTCCGGCCGGGTCGCGATCTCTGAAGACATAGAGCCTGCGCACCGTCAGCGGGAACAAGATGGCGGCGAGGTGAGCGGCCGAGAGCGCCGCCAACATCGGCATGTGGGGCAGAACCATGCGGGGTGATAGCACGGTCTCGATGCCTTCGCCGGCCGCGAGCACCTCACCGGCGACGCCGAAGCGGACGCCGCGCCCGAGAAGGTCGCCCATCGCCCGGCGCGGTGTATCGACAGGCGCCTTGCCCGAACCGTCCGGGGCGAGCCAGGTGCGGTGCGCGCCGGTCTGCCGGCCCTCGAGATCGGTGACGGCGGCGACCATCGCCGGCCAGATCTCGGTGGGCGAATGCTCGTCGGGCTTGTAGTAGCACCTCGGATGGTAGCGCAGCGCGGTAACGCCGACGAGCGACGTGATCGCCCGCCCGTTGAGGTAGGTCGCCGCGAGCGTGCCGCCGATCGGCTGCGCCATGGCGAAGAGACGCCGCGACGCTTCAGGTGAACCCGACAGCGCCGGACTTGCGGTCCGGTTCGTCGGCGCGCTCTGCGGCTCGGGATGCGGGAGCGCGAGGAAACGGCGCGCTTCCTCGGCCACATCCTTGAAGTCGACGAGGCCGAGCGTTTCGCGGATGACGTCGAGAAGATCGCCATGCTCGCCGGTTGCTCCGTCGGTCCATTTGCCCGCGGCGCCCTTGCCGGATTCCGGCCCTGCAAGGCGCACGAACATCGAGCGGCCGGGCGTGTTCTTCGCATCGCCGACGATCCAATATCGTCCGGCGCGATGGCCGGACGATAAATATTGTTTGCAGACGGCCTCGGCATGTCGGCCGAGACGAGACGCCAGTTCGGAGGCATCGTGACGCGCCATCACGCTGTCTCCTGCTCGCCGATGCGCGCGACCGGCCAGCGATCAAGCAGCTTGCCGAGCACCGTCGGAGCGTTGGCGTCGGTCGGCACGAACATACGCAGCTTCCACGAGATGATCTCATGGTAGAGGCCGTAGGCGGTGAGGCGTTCGCGCATCGTGTCGTCAAAGCCCGACAACTCGATGCGGTTCGCGCCCATGACGCGGGCGCGTCGAAGCTGGAGGCCCTCGGCAAGATCGAGGATCGTCCGGCCGTCCATCAGAGCCGTGAAGGCATCGTCCGGCGTGAGTGAGGTCGAGCGGGTTGTCGTCGCGGTGGCGGCCCAGGCCGGCGAGACCTTGCGGCCGATGATGCGCTCGCCCGCATCGGTCTGGAGGCGATAGACGCGCGTGGACTCGTGCGGCAGCCGTTTCCAGATGGGAAGGAGAAGCCCCGTGACCATGTGCAGCTTGGTCTCGGAGAACGGTGGCACCTCGGAGATTTCAGCGATCCACGCGGCGGCGAACGCATTGCGGTCGGTCTCGATCCAATGCGTCTCGCGCATCTGCCGGATCGGCAGATTGTGGGCTTCCATCGGCCGGATCAGCCGGACGCGGCGCTCGATCTCGCCGTCATCGAGCATGACGCTGCTCGCAGGGATCTGCACCGCGGCGCGGCCGGAGCGCTCGTTGATCAGCAGGGCCGCACGCGGGTCGCGGAGTTCGGCAAGGGCGTCATCGAGCGTCAGCGGCCGATTGCGCTTGCGCTCATTGATCGTCAGCAGGCTTGTTTCCGCGCCTGTACGCGGATGCGTGTAGATCGTCTGTCGATCGGTGATGACGAAGCTCTCGGCGCGCAGCGTCTCCAGCCCGGCATCATAGGTGCCCGACGCGATCGCACCCTCGATCCTGGCGGCAAGAAGCTGCTCGAAGGCCGTGAACAGCACGCCCTGAAGCTCGATGGTGAGCGCGAGCAGCCGGTTCAAAAATGTCGTGATCGGCGGCAGCTCGTCCTTGATGCCGTTCGAGTCCATCAGCTTCAAGCCGGTGGCGGTCTCGAAGCGCTGGAGCGAGCATCCCTCGACCTTGCCGCGGACCAACAGGAAATAAAGCTGGCGCAGCGCGTCGCGCGCATAATGCGATTCCAGATTGTCCTCGGGCCGGAACAACCCCTGTCCGCCCGTCTGGCGCTGGCCGCGCGTGATGGCCCCCAGCGTGTCGAGGCGACGCGCGATGGTCGATAAGAACCGCTTCTCGGCCTTCACATTGGTCGAGATCGGGCGGAATAGCGGCGGCTGCGCTTGATTGGTGCGGTGGGTGCGGCCGAGACCCTGGATGGCGGTATCCGCCTTCCAGCCGGCCTCGAGAAGATAATGGACGCGCAGCCGCGTGTTCTTCGCGGACTTTTCCGCGTGATAGCTGCGGCCGGTGCCGCCGGCATCCGAGAAGATGAGCCCGCGCTTCAGATCGTCCATGAAGGCTTGCGTCTCCGCGAGATTGGCGGACGCCGCGCGATTCTCGACCACGAGCCGGTCGACGGTGGCGCTGCGCTTGCGCACGATGCGGCGCGAACGGCCCGTCACCTCGGCGACAACATCGGCGCCGAAGTGCTGGATGATCTGGTCGAGCGCGCCGGGCACCGGCGGCAGGCTGGCGAGCTTGGCGATCAATTCATCGCGGCGCGCGACAGCTTCGTGGCTCTCGACCGGATGGCCGTCACGATAGACCGGCCGCGACGACAGGTTTCCCGAACTGTCGGTGAAGCGTTCGTAGAGCTGCACCGGGAAGGAATGGGCAAGGTAGTCGAGGACGTATTCGCGAGGCGTAATGTCCACGCGCACGTCATTCCATTCCTCGGTCGGCAGTTCGGCCAGCCGCCGTTCCATGAGTGCCTCGCCGGTCGAGACGATCTGGATCACGGCCGAATGACGCTCTTCGAGATCGCGCGTGATCGAACGGATCAGGGTCGGCGTTTTCATGCTGGTGAGCAGATGGCCGAAGAAGCGCTGCTTGGCCGACTCGAAAGCCGAACGGGCGGCGGACTTCGCCTGCCGGTTCAGCGTGCTCGATCCGCCTTCGCCGGCGCCGGTGATGTTGGCGGCCTGCATTGCGGCGTCCAGATTGTTGTGGATGATGGCGAACGCGCCCGCATAGGCATCGTAGATGCGGATTTGTTCGGGCGTCAGTTCGTGCTCGACAAGCTCGTATTCGACGCCGGCGAACGAGAGCGAGCGGGCGGTATAAAGGCCGAGCGCGCGCAGGTCGCGGGCCAGCACCTCCATCGCCGCGACGCCGCCCGCCTCAATCGCCTCGACGAACTCGGCGCGCGTGACGAACGGAAAATCCTCGCCACCCCACAGGCCGAGTCGCTGGGCGTAGACAAGATTGTGGACGGTGGTGGCGCCGGTTGCCGAGACATAGACAACGCGCGCGTTCGGAAGCGCGTGCTGGAGGCGCAGGCCAGCACGGCCCTGCTGCGAGGCGGCGACGTCGCCGCGCTCGCCCTTGCCTCCGGCGGCGTTCTGCATGGCGTGCGCCTCGTCGAAAATGATCACTCCGTCGAAATCGGAGCCCAACCATTCGACGATCTGCCTGACCCTGGAAACCCTCTCTCCGCGATCGTCGGACCTGAGCGTAGCGTAGGTTAGAAATAGGATGCCTTCGCTGAGCGTGATCGGCTTGCCTTGCGGGAATCGCGACAGCGGCGTGACCAGCAAACGCTCCATGCCGAGTGCGCTCCAATCGCGCTGCGCGTCCTCCAGCAGCTTGTCGGACTTCGAAATCCAGACCGCCTTGCGGCGACCTTGCATCCAGTTGTCGAGAATGATCGCGGCGGACTCGCGACCCTTGCCGACGCCGGTGCCATCGCCGATCATGAAGCCCTGACGGAAGAGGACGCCGCTCTTGGCGTCGTCGGACGCGGCGGTCAGGACGTCGAACGTGGCGTCAACCGTCCACGCGCCGGCGAGATAGTTGGAATGCGCTTCGCCGGCATAGATGACGGTCTCTAACTGAGCGTCGGAAAGCAGCTCGCGGATCTTCTCCGGCAAGCGCGGCCGGTAGCTCGGCTTCGGCGGCGCTATGCTCGCCATGGCGGCCGACTGGACGAGCTGGGTCGGATGCGCCTGAGATCCGGCAATGTGGATTGCCTGAAGTCCGTATTCCTCATAGATGGAATCGGAGATGTGGCCGCCCTCGGCTGCCTGCCAATCGACGGTTTCGTATTCGAGCGGAATGCCGTCCGGCTCAGCCAGCGCGGCGGCTGGAGCAGCCTTCGCCGCCCGGTTCAGATAGCCGCGCACGGTGTGGGCGACGGCTGGCGCCGCGACCGGCACGGCGACGGACGGATCGACGTGCAGCCGGCCGGGCAGATGCGAGGCCAGCCAGCCGAGCAGCGTGGCGACGTCCGGCGCGATGCCCGGCGCGGCCGGAAACGCGGTCGGATCGTCGGCGGGCATCTTGTCGATGACGGTCAGCCGCGTGGCGATGGTCGTGCCGTGCTTGGCATAGACCGAGCCGTCGATGGCGGCCGAGAACACGACGCGGCCGCGTTCCTGCAGCCGGGCATAGGCCGAGGACCAGGCCGACGCATCGGGCGCGAAGTTCGCGCCGGTGATGGCGACGAGACGGCCGCCGGGAGCGAGACGCGCCAACGCCGAGGCAACATGGCGAAAGGCGGCGTCGGCCATGCGGCCTTCGACATTCGCCATGACCGAGAACGGCGGGTTCATCAGCACCACGGTCGGGACCACGGCCGGATCGAGATGGTCGTCGATCTGAGCCGCGTCGAAGCGCGTGACGGATAGGGCCGGAAAGAGGGAAGAGAGAAGCGAGGCGCGCGTCTCGGCCAGCTCGTTGAGCACGAGCGAGCTGCCGGCGATCTCGGCCAGGATGGCGAGGAGTCCGGTGCCGGCCGAGGGCTCCAGCACGCGGTCGGCCGGCGTGATCGCGGCGGCCGTCATCGCTGCAAGACCCAGCGGAATCGGCGTCGAGAACTGCTGGAAGGTCTGCGCTTCCTGCGAGCGGCGCGTGTGCGTCGGCATCAGGCCGGCGATCTTGACGAACTGCGGCAGGATCGCCGTCGGGTTGCCGACTTTACGGAAAAGCGGCTTTCCGTATTTGCGCAGAAAGAGGACGGTTGCGGCTTCGCAGGCGTCATAGGCCGTCTTCCAGTCCCATGCGCCGGCGGAGTCGGAAGCGCCGAAGGCAGCTTCCATCTTGCCGCGCAGGGTGGCGGCGTCGATGCGCTGACCGCGTTCGAGATGTGGAAGGAGGAGCTGCGCCGCGGCGAAGATCAAAGGCGCGCTGTCGGAATCGCTGACGAGCAGAAGCTGTGCGGCAGCGGGCAATGCCACCGATGCGGAAGTCATGGTCATGATGCGAACCTCGGGAGAGCGGGACGGGAGTGAGCCGCGCAGCGCTCTCTCTCGACCGCACTGGCTCACATCTGTCCCCGCCACGCTCTCGCTCTCAGATCATGGCGGTCGCCAACATGAAAAAAGCGCCCCACCGAAAGGCGGAGCGCTCGTGAAATTCAATCGATGGCCTGGAAGATCTCCGATGCCTCGGGATGTCCGTCGCACCAGGCATGCAAGCGATGGTAGCCTTCCACCAGATGGTCGGACTCAAATTGGAAGGAGAGATGTGAGAAGGTGAAGAGCGTGGCGATGATGCCTGCGGCCTCCGCCGAGACCTCGCCGCGAAATTCGGTGATGTCGCTTTCGATCCGAAAACGCGAGGTTGATTTCGGCGCCAGAAACAATGGCTGGCCATCGCATTCGTAGAAATTCCAGAAGCAGCCGCCATAGTCTCGGGGGCTAAGACGATCCATGAATGTATAGACGGTATTTTCAGCGACGATCAGATGGCGAAGGCCGAATATCGTCGGCAAGAACATCTCGCGGCGGTTGTCCGGAACAAGCGTCGCGACATGGGTACTGGCGTCTTGCGTCGTCATGGGGCTGATCTCCCGAGAGCGGAAGAGGACGAGTCTGGATAGCGCTCTCTCTTCTTCTGTTCGGGCCCATCCCCCGACAACCCTCTCCCTCTCAGTTCGACCAAAGCTCGTTTGCGATCTCGCGTGCGATCATGGCCCGCGCCTTCATCATCAGGTGGTCACCGCGCGTTTCAGGATGATCGATGAACCGCGCGGCAGGGCCGTTCTCGATCCAGTCGGCGTAGGAACACCAGCTCCGGTCGGTCAGTGTCGGACGCCCAATGCGGTTTCGGCTCGACGACGCCGCCGCCGCCGCGCATCTCTTCCCACGGAAGCGAGCGCTCCGAGGGAGGATTGCGGCGATCATCAGCGAAAATTTCATCGATGGTCATCATGCTGCACCGCTGTCTTCGGACTTCTCGATGAAGCTGGCCGGATTGTCGGGATCTGGCGGCAGGTAAGCGTCGTAGGGATTGCAATCCGCAACGAGATGGCCGAACGGCGCGAACACGTAATCGTCTCCGTCGCGTTCGACAGCGCACAGGACGTAGCGCGGCTCGCGCGTCACGACGTCGAGGCACTCCAGGAGTGCTAGGTTGCCGTCATCAGCCGCGCGCAGCATGGTGTTGAAATTCGTGCGAACGGGATCGGGAATAGCCATGGGGTTCTCCTGAAACAAAATGGCCCGCTGTCGAAGGGACAGCGGGCCAGGTGGGTGGGGAAATGCGGTGGTCAGGCGGCGGCGCGGCCCTCGACGACATCGGCGCCGACCTCGTCGGCCGTGATCTCCTCAAGGCGAGCATGGTGATAACCGGCCTTGGCCAGCCACAGTTCGGCAGCTTCGCGGTTGTCGGCGAGATACAGCAACTCTTCATCGTCGCCGATCCGGTTCAACACACGGACCATGCCGATCTTCGGACGTTCGGCTATCTCGAAGCTGAGATCGCTGTCGACCGAATGGGTGCGTATGACGGTGACGAGGATCACCGAGCCGGATTCGAAATTGCCCTCGTGCAGGGTGATCGAGGCCGGCGCGATATAGGTGGCGCGATCGCGCGGCGGCTGTTTGCGCACGAGCCGACCGACACCGTTGCGGCTTTGCCAGGCCGCGAGCTTCTTGGTGAAACGCGCTGGCGGCTTCGGCTTGTGATCCGTGTAGCGGATCAGGGCGCCGATGGGCGCGATATCGTAGATATTGTGTGCGGACATGACGTCAGCCTCCTGAAATGAAAATGGCCCGGCGGGATGTCGGGCCTTGGGATGGAAGGGAAGAAAAGCGGGGCGACCGGGAGCCGCCCCGCTGGTGCGCGTCACTCGGCGGCGGCGAGAACCGTCGGATCGTCGATAGCGTCGGTTGCAGCTTCCTCGTCGCCGCCGGCGAGGAACTCCGGCAGTGCGACGTCGCCGCCATCTTGCCCCGCCGAGGTTTCAACAGCCGGCGCCTCGGCGATGAGGCGCAACGGCTCCGGCAGCCAGCCGGTGTCGGCCAAGAGACGTTCGGCCTCCCGCGCCATATCGTCCTTCTTCAGGTGGTCGATCAGGCGCACCTTCTCCTCACCAAGCGCCTCATGGATCGCTTCGAGGATGCGGGGCTTGGTGACGCGGCCGAGGTAGTTCGCGACGGTCGGCCGGAAACCGGCATCCGACATGTCGAGGCCGGTGACGCGAGCAAGGCGGTCGGCTTCCGCCATGCGGGTCCGCAGGCCGTGCTCGGAAATCCCGGTCGCGCTCATCGGATTTGGACGCTCATAGAGCGCGTTGATCCCGAAGGAAACGCAATGGGCGAGAAGCGCCATGCGGCTGGCATCGTCGAGCACGTCGAGCCAGTCCCACAGCGCGTCATCGTCGGCCGGCAGATCGGCTTTCCAGCCCGCATGCCGTTCGCTGACCGATTTCGCGTAGGCGCTGTCCTTGAGGTCAATTCCCTGCTCACGGAAATACACCTCACGCATCGACACCTGGACAGCCGAACCGCTCGTGGAGCGCTTGAAGGTGTCACGGACCAGCCGGTGCAGCAGCGCCGTCATGGCGATGTGCGGATGAGAGCCGACAGCATCGCTCAGCGCGACGGTGCGATGCGCCGTCAGTTCGGCAACCAACCGCTCGGGAAGAGGCTTGATGATCTCTTCTTCCTCTTCGGGCTCGGCCGGCTGTCCGCCGATGGTGACGACGGTGCGCTTGCCATCCGGCGCGAGCGTGTCGTCGGCGACGTCGTTATCCTGTGGGGCATTGCCGTCGACGGTCTCGGGCTGTTCGTCCTCGGGACGGACCCAGCCGCGATCGACGACAAGGGCGCCGTCCTCGTCGACAGTGACGAAGGCACCGGCGATGGCGATCTCGGCGGAGTTATAGATAGCAGGACGGCGTTCGAAGACGTCGAGCTGCTTCTCGATCTCGCCGAGCCGGTGGTCGATGTCGTCCGGCAACTCGTCGTACTCGGCATATTCAGTCTCGAGACGCTCCTGCTCCTCGCGCAACTTCTCGCGCTGCCGCTGCTCCTTCTTGGTCAGTGGCGCGAAGGTGCCGGTGATTGCGCGCAACCCGTGATCATGGCCATAGGGAAGTTCGAGGTCGGCGTTGACCCACTTCCAGCCTTCGGCCGCGACCTCGTCGGCGGTGACCTTCAGTTTCTCGGCGACAAGGCGATCGAGAAGCGCCACATCTTCCAGCCAGCCGTTCTCGTCATCATCGAAGAGGTAGCTCGGAAGCACCTGGCCACCTGCCGCCATATAGGCATCGATACCGACGAACAGCGCGCGTTTGTCGGATGCGGCAACGGTGGTTTCGGTCAGCATGCTCCGGATACGCGAGGGCTCGCGATAGTAAGACTGCTTGACAGCCTCCCATACTTGCTCCTGACGGGCATGATCCGGATGCGCGGTGAACGCCTCCAGCATCGCCAAGGTCATGGCATCCTGGGCATACACGTCGTGCAGCTTTGGCGAGACCTTGGCGAGCGCGAGGCGCTGATCGACATAACGCTGGCTGGTGAAGTAGGCGCTGGCGACTTCCTCGGTGCTCATCCCGCCGTCGACCATGCACTGGAACGCCTTGAACTGATCGAGCGGATGCAGCGCGAGCCGGAATGTGTTTTCTGCCAGCGAGTCGTCGGTCGCCGAGGTCTTGGCGTCGGCCTTCTTGACGATGCAGGGGACAAGGCCATCGGCGGGGAAGCGACCGGCTTCGACCAGGCGTGCGATCGACCTGTAGCGGCGTCCGCCAGCCGGAGTCTCGAAATCGCCAGTCTCATTGCCGTCGGCATCAAGAACCACGCGAACATTGAGGCCCTGTATGAGATCCTCGCGGCGGTCGATGTCACGGGCGAGGTCGTCCACGCCGGCCTCGACGCCGGTTTGGCGAACGTTGGCCTCCGACAACCTGATGCGGTTGAACGGAATGTCGCGTGCTCGCGAGAAGACGATGATTGCGGGTGCGCGTTTTTTCTTGGCAGCTTTTGCCATGGTGGGTTACTCCGTGACGGGCAGCCGGGAGCCTCTCTCTCGACCTATCAACCCGTCAGCGAAAACCCATCCCCTCTCTTCCTCTAAGCCGCGGAACGCGCGCGTTAGGTTGGCGCCGTGCGATCATTGCGTATCGGTGGAGAGGAGGATCATGCCGCGTTCCTGTCCATCGAGGATTCGGCAGCGACCGCAACGGAATTGTCTTCCGGCAGGAAGGACAAGATCCAGTCGGCCGCCTTGCTGGCCTGGCTGGCGGCGCGGACGACGGCGCGGGAATCCTCGCGCAGGGTTTCGAGCCAGGAGCCAATGTAATCCGCGTGGCGCACCGTCGGCACGGTGCCGAGCGAGGCGCAGGCGAAAGCGCTCGACATCTCGGCAACCAATTCCTCGAAGGCATATTTCCTCGTGCCGAAGGAGCCGGAGAGATCGCGATTCAGCCGGCTGTGATGGCCGCTGGCGTGCCCGATCTCATGCAGTGCCGTGCGATGCCAGTTGATCGGTTCGAAATAGGCTTGCGGCGGAGGAACCTGCACATAGTCGTGCGCCGGGATATAGAAGGCGCGGTTGCCGCCGATGCGGAAGTCGATGCCCGTTGCTTTGATGAGCGCTTCGACCTTCGGCTCGATCAAGCCTTGCGGCGTCGGCGGCGCAGCGACGGCGATTTCGTCGGGCAGGCCCTCGCATTGCGCCGCGTTGAAGACGGTGAAGCGCTTCAGGAAGGGGATCGATTGCGCTTCCTCGCCGGTTTCGCGAGCGCGCTGCTTCTCGCCCTCGGGCACGAAGCGATCGGCATAGACGACAGTGGTGCCGCGCTCGCCCTTGCGGACATTGCCGCCAAGAGAAAGGGCTTGGCGGAAGGTGAGCCAGCCCTGGCCGGGAAAGCCGTGCTCGATGACGGCGCCCCAGAGGATCAGAATGTTGATACCGCTGTAGGTGCGACAAGTCCCGGCATTCTTCGGGAAGCCGAGCGGGGCTTTTGCCGTGGACGAGCCCCATGGCTGAACCCAGGGGAAGCGGCCGGCCTCCAGCTCGGCGATGACCTTGGCGGTGATTTCGTCGTAAAGGTTCGCCCGGTTCGCGCCGGCGCGTGGGGTGCGATCATGTCTGGACATCGCGGTTCTCCGCGACAGGCGCCGGAGACCTGTTCTCCAGCCCTCAACCCGTCACGGCAAACCCGGCCTGCACTCTCACTCTAACCGGGACGACGTGGTCGGTATTCAGAGGCCAGCTTCCTCAAACACCTTCTTGAGGATAGGCAGCGCCGTCATCGCGGGTGGCCATCCGGCGTAGAATGCGATCTGCGTGACAGCCTCGATAATCTCTTCCTTGGTCACGCCATTCTCGAGCGCCTTCTTGATGTGAAACGGCATCTCGTTGATCCGGTACATCGCGATCAGGCAGGTGATCGTCACCAGGCTGCGGTCACGCGGCTTCAGCGAGGGGTTTTCCCAGACGTCGCCAAACAGCACCTTGTCGGTGATCTCGGCAAGGTGTGGCGCGATGTCGCCAAAGGACTTGCGCGCGTTGGTCGGTTCAGTAGGCATCGTCTTTACTCCTACGGTTAGGGGCCATGGCATGACGGCCGCCACGGTCATCGAGATCGCGGATCGGCGCGTGAAGAGTGGCGCAAACGCCATCAGTGCGCGGTGAAACCGCCATCGACCGGCAGCGCGGCGCCGATCACGAAACTGGCCGCCGGGCTGCACAGCCAGAGCACGGCCGCGGCGATTTCCTCGGAACGTCCGAGGCGACCGATCGGCTGCTGCTTCATGATCTCGGCCATCGCATCCGATTGACCCTCCAGCATCGCCTGCACCATCGGCGTGTCGATCGTGCCGGACAGATCGCATTGATGCGGATGCCGCGCGGCGCATATTCGACGCCCGCGCTTTTGGTCATCCCGATCACGGCATGTTTGGTCCCGTGATAGGCGGCGCGTCCGGGCAATCCGACCAAGCCCCCGAGCGACGAGCAATTGACGATCGCCCCCGAGCCCTGCGATCGCATCACTCTGAGTTCATGCTTCATGCAGGCCCACACGCCGCGCTGGTTGACGGCGGTGACGCGCTCGAAATTCGCCAGCGGCTCGTCCGCTGCGTCGGACGGGGGCACCTGGATGCCGGCATTGTTGAACGCCATGTCGAGCCGGCCATATTCGGCGACCGCCAGGTCGATCATAGCCGCCACCTGCGTTTCATCGGCGACGTCGCAGGCCGTGCCGATCGCGGCGCCGCCCGCGGCGACGATCCGCTTCACTTCCTGCGCGGCGAGATCGCCATCGATGTCGGCCAGCACCACGGATGCGCCATTCTCGGCGAAGGCGCGCGCGGTCGCGAGCCCCATGCCCTTGGCCGCGCCGGTGACCAGCGCGACCTGATCCTTGAAAACATAGACCGGGTTCATGAGGTCAGCCCTCCCGACCGGCGGCGGCGATCTGCCGCTTCTTGCCGAACACCGGGAAGGCACCGGCCTCTCCGTAGTCGGTGCTGTTCTCCCAACCCTTGAGGGTGTCCATATCGGCATCGGAGATGACGAAGCCGATGGCGGCATTGTCGCGCATGTGCGCCGCATTGGCCGTCTTGGGTAGCGGGAGCAGGCCGAGCTGGAGGCAATAGCGGATGCAGAACTGCGCGATGCTGACCCCATAGCGCTGCGCCAGCGCGCCGAGCTGGGCGTTCCTGAGCGCGGCGCCATGGGCGACAGGGGAGTAGGCTTCGACCAACAGCCCCTTCGATCGCGAATAGTCGATCAGGTCGAACGGGGTGTTGCCGACATGGGCCAGGACCTGATTGACCATCGGCGCGACGTTGCCGTTGTCGAGCAAATTGTCGAGGTCCGCGGCCTCGAAATTCGAGACGCCGATCGCGCGGACCTTGCCGGCGGCGTAGGCTTCTTCGAGCGCGCGCCATGCTTCGAGATTGCCTTCGAAGAAATGCTCGCCTTCCCGAAACTCTGCCCAGGGCTGCGGGCTGTGAATCAGCAACAGGTCGATATGATATAGCCCGAGCGCCCGGAGCGACTTGTCGATGCGGGCGCTTGCCGCAGCGAAGGTCTTGCACTCGGCTGTCAGCTTCGTGGTCACGAAAATCTGGTCGCGGGATACGCCGCTCGCGCGAAGCCCCGCGCCCACGCCGTGCTCGTTCTCATACGCCTGGGCGGTATCAATGTGGCGATAGCCGATCTCGATGGCTTCGCGCACGACACGTCCGGTATCGGCGTCGGGAATGCACCAGGTGCCTAGCCCCAGCTTCGGGATCTTCACCCCGTTTGCGAGAGTATATGTCTCTTCCAGTATCATGCTGCTTACCTTCAATCTGTACCCTTCGGGCCGGGGCCGTACCCCGGCTTCTTGGTGAGCGTGCTCCATCGACCCCGAATGTCAGTCTCGTAGACCTGGGCGGTCCACGCGTCGGGCTGGACCTCCTCGAAGCCGACCGACACCGCTTCATCGCCGTAATTCAGGATACGGGTGACATCCCGGACGATGGCCGCGGACAAATCGCGCTTCTGCGCGTCGGATTTGCCGGGCCAGAGCTTCACGATGACGTGGGGCACGGACTACTCGCTTCCCAGCGGCGCGAGATATTCCTCGTCCGTCACCTTCTCCATCCAGACGACATTCTTCCCGTCGATCGTGTCCTGAATGGCGATGTGGGTCATGCCCTCGTGTGGGGCGGCGCCATGCCAATGCTTGTGCTCGGCGGGACACCACAGGATGTCGCCGGCGTGGAACTCCAGCTTCGGTCCACCCTCGACTTGGGTCCAGCCGACCCCTTCGGTCACGATCAGCGTCTGGCCAGCGGGATGCGTGTGCCAGGCAGTGCGAGCGCCGGGTTCGAAGTGGACGATCCCGCCACTCATGCGCGATGGATCGGGGCGCTGGAATGCGCCGGTGACAGTGACCTTGCCGGTGAAATATTCGGGCGGGCCGTCGACCGTCTTGAGGTCGGCTTTACGGGTGATGTCCATGGTCGTGATTCCTTCCTGTGCCGCGGCGGCACCTGTGGCCGACACGACAGCGGCAAGGACAATTGCGAGCTTGATCATGATGGCCGGGCTCCAAATCGAGTCGCTCGCCCTGGGCATTGAGCATGGCCATCATTTAGTCGGTCGGGCCGATCCGGATTAGCGCCCTCGGAAGCAATGAACTGATGAACACAGATCAACAGCGTGTTAGTGTGATGCAATGCAGCTAAGCCGGACCGATCTTGCCGATTTCCTCTACTTCCTGGCTATCGTCAGACATTCCAATTTCCGTCGCGCGGCCTTGGAAATGGGGGTCACGACCTCGGCACTGAGCCATGCCATCACCGCACTCGAAGCGCGGCGCGGTGTTCGATTGTTGAACAGAACCACGAGGAGCGTGACGCTCACTGCCGCCGGGGCGGAGCTTCGGGCGTCAATCGAAGGTCCATTGCAGATCGTTGGCGAGGCGGCGGAGAACCTCAACAGGTTCCGGGATGCGCCGATGGGCCGCGTCAGGATCAACATTCTGGAGGATGCGGTCCCGCTTCTGCTCGACCCTGTCATGCCGATCTTCGTCGACCGCTATCCAGAGGTCGAGGTCGACATCAGTGTGAGCAACCGCCGATCGATGTCATCGCGAGCGGTTTCGACGCCGGTATCCGCTATGGCGGCACCGTGCCGGAAGACATGATCGCGCAGCGGCTGTCGCCGGACATCCGTTGGGTTGCCGCCGCGTCGCCCGTCTATCTCGAACGCTTCGGTACGCCTACTACGCCACACGATCTGCACAAGCATCGCTGTGTCCGCATCCGCTTGGGTAATGACCAGATCTATCAGTGGGAATTTGAGCGCGGACAAGAGGCCGTCGCGGTCGCCACACCTGGCCCGCTAACGGTGGATGAAAGCCATGCGGCGATCGGCTTTGGCCTCAGCGGCGTCGGCATGATCTACGGCGCGGAACCGGTGCTCCGGCCGTATTTGGATCGTGGCAGCTTGAAGGTCGTGCTAAGCGACTGGGCGTCGATGGGCAGCGGGTTTCACGCCTATTATTCCGGTCGCCGCCAAGTCCCCACTGCATTGCGCCTGCTCATCGATCTCATCCGTGAGATTGCTCCACTCCACTGAAGCTTACCGTGCAGGCGTATCACTGTATCACTGCTCGATCCGTCAGTTGGTTTCTGCCGACGCTCTTGCCCTTCGGGGGCGTTGCGGGGGGCTCCCCGCAGAAGGGGGTGTGTCGGCAACGAGAGTGCCGACCAGGGGGAAGACTTTCCCCCTCCCACACTCGTCAGGAACGCCGGTATCCGCGCATTTCCTCGTCGACGATGGCCTCCACGACCTTCATGTCCATCTCGGCAGCGGGTAACAGGCGCGCAACCTCGGAAGCAACCTTTGCCCAATGCCAGAACTCAGGCCTGTTCCCTTGTGCGCGGCTACGGGCGGCCAGGCGCTGCGCTTCATAATAGGCTTGGCGTTCGTGGTGCGTAATCAGGACGCGGGCGTCCTGCTGCCAGCGTTGGCGCATCCGTCGCCGGCGCTCGATCCAGTCGGTGAGGACACGGAGCATTTAGTTGCGCTTTCCGATGCGGAAAGAACCGGCAGGAAGGGCGATCATGGTTCGGGAGCCATTCCCCTTTCGACGTCCGCCTGCGCATTCTGGATGTACAGCCACCTAGCCGAGCAATTTTGGCTCGGTTCTCTGAATGAAGTCCAAATTTCTGAGTTTTGGCTATAGTTTAGCAAGCGACTCGTTGGAGGGGATAGTGAACATTTATTGCAGGGGGGCAGCTCGCATCAGGCACATGGCGACTGGCGATATCTATGAGATCGAGAGTGACGAACTGGATTGGGATGCGGTGGGCGGCGATGAACGCCAGATGGGGCCGGAAATCCATTATGAAGCGATATTAGAGCATCCCGCGTTGGGGGAGCTTAGATGGTCGCTGTGGGAATATCCCATAGGGGCTGAGAACCGTCATGAGACGAATGTGGGAGGGCATGGAGTCCTTGAAGATTTTGAATTCGGCCTTGAACATGATGAGCCTGAGCCGGACGATCAGGAGGGAAATTTGGACAAACCAGGAGGAGCGGAAGAGCCAAAGCAGACATTCCGTTTCATTCGAGGGAGCGACACCGATAGTCGCGAATATGATTGGGTCGAAGGCGCCGATATTGTTCGTAAGGCTCTGGCGGAGTCGTTGAACGCGAAAAATGTCGCTTTCCTACTCGGAGCGGGGTGCTCGTCGCTACGTGTAAACAATGCCGAGGTTGGTATTCCAACCATGGCACCGCTTGCCGCAGAATTCACGAAAACGCGCAAAGAGGATGTTGCGGACTTTCCCACGATTGCGGAGCGTAAGGTGTTCGTCGAGCAACTCGGCATTGATATCAGCGCGAAGGAATATGCTCGTAATCTCGAACGCCTGATGGAACTGCTTCACAGCCTGCGGTTTGCGCTGGAGCGAAGCGCGCTTGAAGTATCGAAAAAGCAACTGATTGCCGTGGTGTCGGTCATAAAAAAGGTTCAGGCTTTTCTGTGGGAAAAATGCACCAAAGGGGCCTTTGCCGTCGGTGATCGCGGTGTTCTGAATCTGTATGAAACTTTTTATCGGAAACTCGTTCTGCGTGACCGTTCTCTGCCGCGGCCCTGGGTGTTCACGACCAATTATGATCTTTTCAACGAGACGGCTATGGATAGGCTTGGCCTGCCATATGCAAACGGGTTTTCCGGTGTTGTCGAACGCCGCTTCAATCCCGCGACTTTTCGGTACGCGTTAGCCGAGCAGCTCGATCTGACAAGCCGAAAATGGTCGGCAGTCGATGGGTTCGTCTATCTCTGCAAGATCCATGGTTCGATAAGTTGGACGGAGGACGATCACGGTCTCTTCCCGATTAGAGAAACAGCGGCTTCCGAAGTGCCCGGAAAGGTCATGATTTATCCAACGCCAGGGAAGCAGAATGCCAGCCTCGGATCGCCTTATGCCGACCTTTTCCGTGAATTCCAGTCGCGGGTCGTCCGGGAACAGAGCGTTCTGTTTACGATGGGGTACGCATTCGGCGATGAGCATATCAACAACATCATCTATCAGGCGCTGACGATACCCACGTTCCGACTGGTTATCTTTGTAGACCCCAATCTCGATGGCGATATCGCCAAATTGAAAGCTCTCAACGATCCCCGGATTTGGATCATAGGGGGTGAAGGCCCGGAAGCGGGACGCAAGGCGCATTACTTCGATACGATTATCGAGCAGTTCATGCCTCAGCGACCGAGTGAACGCATTGATGAGGCTGTCCGCAAGGTTCTAGATGCGATGGCTCCTTCTCAGAAGAAGGAGGAACAAGAATGAGCCGTGACGACCGAAAGCGGGCTATCGGCAAGGTCGTCTCCGTTGCGGCCGATAAATTTGTCGTCGAGATGCACGCTGGGACCGACAACTTCACGGTCGTCGGATTCGATGACGTCCACTACGTGGCTCGCCTCGGCTCCTTTTTAATGATCCCAGCGCAGACGGAGTATGTCGTCGCAGAGGTCGTCGGGCTTCGCGAGCGAGATGTCGGCAGTTCAGATCGACGCGATGGCGATATGGACAAGGCGTCATCGGCGAAGTTTCTGGATGTCGTACCGGTGGGGATGCTTCCCCAAAAACTAGACGAGAAATTTCGGTTCGGTGTGTCTATATTCCCGTCGCTCTACGCCGATGCGCTCTATGCTCTGGACGCCGAACTCGATCGCGTGTTTGAGACGGACGTTCCAAGCGAGCCAGCTCCGAAGAGGGGAGGACACCCGCCTATCCCGCCGGAGGCAACTCGATTCCGCGCGTTGACAATTGGTCGGTCCGTTATTTTCGACGGCTACGATGTGAAGGTTCGAATTGATGACTTCTTCGGAGGTCATACTGCGGTCCTCGGAAATACCGGCAGCGGGAAGTCCTGCACGGTTGCATCCGTGATTCAGTCGCTGTTCGATAAACCCGACGAGCATCATGCCCGTGGTGCGACGTTCGTGATATTCGACGTCAATGGAGAGTATGCTCGGGCGTTGACGCCCTTGGCGAACGGCAACGGAATCGGCGTTTCCCACGTCGTTCTCGATGGAACCGCTGCCGAAGGCCGTTTCCGGCTACCCCACTGGTTTCTTGAACAGTCGGAATGGGAGTTGCTCCTTCAGGCGAGCGAACGCACTCAGGTGCCAATCCTGCGTATGGCGTTGGGTCTATCGACGCTGTTTTCGGGAGGGAACGCACAGGAACTCAATGGTATCAAGAATCATATCTTAGCGACCTGCCTCAGTCAGATCCTGCGTGACGACTCTGGGAGTCCGTCGAAACACGATCGTATGGTGGGCCTCCTTCAGCGCTTCAATACTCAGCAAATTAATAATCCAACGATTGCACAGTTCATCAGGATTAATTTCGGCCAGATGGCCAATCCCCAAGGGCTGACAAACTACCTTCTTGGTGGAGCACAGGGAGGAGGGTTCATTATCGATGGCCTGAAGATGCCTACCTATAAGTCTCTTCCATTTGAATTTTCTGCCCTTGGCGAAGCCCTGGACCTCGCGATCCTCTATGAGGAAGCGCATGGAAACCGGCAGATACGCGACTACTGCTCCCAGATGATCACCCGATTCAAATCGCTCGAAGAGCGGGCGGAATATGCTTTCCTGCGACACGATCTACAGGGTGGTGGTCATGATCCATCCATGGGCACCTTTCTGTCGCAGCTTTTGGGTTTGGTGCAAAATGACGCAAACTGGGTAAAGCGAAATCAGCTCATCATCATCGACATGAACTCGGTCGAAGATGAAGTGGTAGAACTCGTGGCTTCCGTTCTGGCACGGATGTCGTTTCGTCTTCTTCGCCAAGCCGATCCACGCAATCGCTTTCCTGTCCATCTGCTTCTCGAAGAGGCGCATCGCTACGTTGCATCCACTCCATCGCGCTATGCGATCGATGCGAGCCGCGTCTTCGAGCGCATTGCGAAAGAGGGCCGAAAGTACGGCCTTTTCCTCTTGGTCGCATCTCAGCGACCGAGCGAGTTATCGAAGACGGTGCTTTCGCAGTGCTCAAACTTCGTGATCCACCGAATCCAAAATCCAGATGACCTCTCACATATTCGGCAGATGACACCGTTTATCTCAGATGCCGTTCTAAAGCGACTTCCCTCATTGCCAAAGCAGCATGCTTTGGTTTTCGGGACCTCTGTCAATCTTCCGACAACATTCAAGGTCCGCGACGCTGATCCACTTCCTGCAAGCGATGACGCTAGAATCCGCGATCTTTGGTTCCACGAACAAGGGCGCGCGGCTCAGGTGCTTATTGGCGTGGCGCCTATTCAGCAGGCAGGTGCGGGAGACGTCTTCGACTAATGACCAACGCCTCAGATTTGGAAGCTTTCGCTGCGGCGCTCGAAGCCAGCTCGGACTATCGAGTTCTTAGGCGTCTTCGACCTCGCCCCACGGTTGAAGGATTCGATGTTGCTGAGACACGCACGGGCCTTATGATCGATGTTGAGACGACAGGTCTCGATCCGGATCGGGATGAGATCATTGAACTCGCGATGGTGCCGTTCCGATACGCGCTTGATGGCACGATTGTAGAGGTCCTGGAGCCTTTCGACCGTCTCCGTGAGCCGAGCAAACCGATTTCGTCCGAAATCACTGTGTTGACGGGGATTACGGATGCAATGGTTGCGGGAAAGTCGATTGACCCCTCGGAAGTCACGATGTTTGCTGCGCCGGCGGCTGTAGTCATAGCCCACAATGCGGCGTTCGATCGGCGCTTTCTGGAGCGCTTCAGCCCTGTGTTTTCAACCAAGCCATGGGCGTGTTCTATGTCGGAGATCGACTGGGCAGCCGAAGGGTTCGAGGGCGCGAAGCTCTCCTATCTCGCGATGGCTCTAGGCTTTTTTTACGACCGGCATCGAGCTGCGAATGACTGCTTGGCCGCCATTGAGTTGCTTGCACGCGAGTTACCTCGTGCACGAGCGCCAGCCTTGGCAAAGCTGCTTGAGCGCGCGCGGTTGCCGACCTGGCGGATCTGGGCTGAGAACTCACCATTTGAATTCAAGGACCTCCTAAAAGCGAGGGGATATCGTTGGAATGGCGAAGAAAACGGAAAGCCGAGATCTTGGTATGTTGATGTTTCCGACGCTGAGAAAGAAGCGGAAATCTCTTACCTTGCGCGAGAAATATACCAATATGAAGTAGACGTTCGAACAGTTCGTGTCACCGCCTATGATCGGTTTTCGAACAGAGTCTAGCTCCCTTGGCCGCCGCCGTGATTGCTGAAAAATTAGTTTTGTTGCTGAGCTTCGTTTGTGTGCTGACAGGCACTCAGAACTTAGTTGATCGAAGTAATTGCAGCGCTCTCTCCAACCCTTCCTGGCTCTGGGCGGCGACCTCGATTGGTCGTGGGGCAACGGCATCACCCAGAGATCGTAGATGAGAGTTGCCGGTTGTCAGCCAGAGATTGCGACGCTCGTTATCTCTGATCGCTGTCTCCGCGGCAGTGCACAGCTTGCTCTTCCTCTCCTCCTGTTGAGTTACCATGCGCATTTGACGATCTTTTTCGGCTTGGCGTCGCGCCTCTATGGCTCGTTGCTCGTCGGCCGCCTTGCGAGCCAAGTCGTCTGCAATACGTTGTTGATGTCGCTCTTCTGCTTGTCGCTGTAGTTCTTCGTGGCGGCGTTTGCGCTCCGCTTCGGCTAACTCTTCGCGTCGGCGCTCTTCGTCACGTTCTTGTTGACGTTCGGTACGTTTCGTGTCCAGCAGAGCGTCCCAAGCGGCGGCGTCAGGCGCCGGCTGCGTTACCCATCGAGCCGATGCGCCCCATCCTTTGCCGGGCAAGGGCAAGCGATAGCGGAAGTGCTCGTCACGACCAGGCCACGCACGGAGCACCTCGTCGTCAGAGACCAAAGGATCAGGGGCGTGCTTTCCGCACGCTGGGCACTTCTGGCGGGCTCGCTTTGGTTGGAAGTATGCACTTTCACCGCCGTCGCTCAATGGCCCCAAGGGAAGACCGACTTTCCTCGATAGTGCTTCGGCTGTCGAAAGGATCGGTTCATACCAGCGCCACTCGTCGCGCACGACTTTGACGGGAAGTGTGCGCGGTCGGCGAGGATGTCCGATGAGGAGATGGGTAATCCTGAGAAAACGAGCTTTGCAGTCTGAACATTCTTCTGCGTGATGCACGAAGGCTCCTGGCACAACCTCGGTGTGTTCCTTGCCTCGCCAGGTCTTGCTACCTTCGAGGATGGGACGGAGCTGACGCGCGAGCGAGTTGGAAAGGTCGTCGGATGCGAGCTGGAAACTCGACGCTTGGTAGCCGCGAAGATGCGGAGCATTGACGCGCAACTGTAGGATGGCGCCGGCAAATTGATCTGCGCCGATCTGTTTTCCGTCAACAGGACGAAAATCGTCGGTAAAAGCGACGGGCCTAACTCGCCGAGCAAAATCTGTTGTCGCTTGCCCTCGTGTTGCAGTTCGAAGCAAGCCGGGATGGTTCCCTGTAGATCGATTTTGTACTTCCATCCAGGAACGGTGCGGATGAGTCGAGCAAGTTCGTTTGCCATCCCCACTTGGCGCTCAACGGCGCCGAGCAGGCCCCTGACTGCCGCCCCGACACTTGCCATCTGTTCTCGGATCGAGGTTCCGTGGACGGGAGCTTGTAGGCCGTCGCCAAAATCGTTGAAGTGATTTCTCGGACCTTTGAGCCAGAATGCGGAAACCTCCGAGGCTTCGAACCTGTCGTTACGTGCCCCAGTCCGTCGTTTTGCCTGCGCCGAAAGCTGGACTTCGATTGCGATCTTGATGCTGCCGCGTATGGCTAGAACGTCGGCGCGCCAGCCGTCGCCTGAGACCTCAACATCTGCCTGCCATCCTACCAGAGATTGAACTGCTCTTGCCGCGGCGGCCTTCAAGGACTCATGTTCGTCAGATTCGCCGCTGGAAGAGCAGCGATCGTAGCCGGACTTGTGGGCAAAATAGCGCAGATCGAGCGGACTGTGGCTGGCATAAGCTGGGGCATCGCAGCAGGACATACGGAGCCGATTTTCTGTCCCCTTTGACGCACGCTGCGCCTCTGACCAGTCCCCGTCCGAGCAGAGGATAGAAACTATTTCGCGGCCATCGAGCTTAGCCTTCAGAGGCATTACAGCTCCGCGTCGATGACACGCCGGCGCGCGATGGTCATCGATCTCGAGCATTGTCGAATCTGGTCCGTTAACAGCAGCTTGAGCCGTAGATTCTTGTGTCCGGAGATCATGTTTGAGAGCCTATCTCGTGTTGAACTCCATATAGGTGGAATAGGCGCGCATTCCCTTAGCGGCATTCGATTTGGCTACGACCGTTCGATTAATCCGCTGTTGCAGATACTCGCAAACTGCATTGAACTTCTCAATTGGTAGTAGCCGCCAAGGGGCACCGAAATTGCTCTCAATGTTCTTGGATATCGCGCCATAGCTGAATTTCGACGCGCGCATCCGGTCTGCACCGGCAAATTTATTGTATCGGTCGATTAGATATTGCACATAGCGCGTGGTTTCCTGATCAGAACCGATCGTTCCGGGTGGTGCATTAATGCTGATAGAGCGACGGGTGGTGCGCACATGGACTTGGTGCGCTTGAATGGCGCCGGGACTGTTGATCGCGATATTGCCGCTGTTCTGGCCGATCGTGATCCGGTCGAGGTCGTTCAAGAGAAGCTTTGCGAATATGAGATCGGCCGGTTGCTCGGCTCGGCCGGCGGCGCTTTCGTGAATGGTCTTCATGTCTTGCAGAACATCAACCGTATAGATCTGCGGCTCCCCGTCGACAACTTTGTGATGATGTCTGCACAAGAGGAGGAGGTTGCCAAAATCGTTCCGGCCTTTGTCAGATTGTGAAGGATCGTAGCGAGGGCCTCCGGGGCTGCGAGCAGCGATATGACAAATTTCGCCAGTGACGTTACCCGCGGTTTCGATGATTGGCAGCGTGCATCTTGGGAATGCGCAGGTGTTTCCGGAAAGAGCGAATAATCGCTTTATGGTCTTAGCCGTCGGTTCTGCCATTGTGTTCCGTTGCCTTGCATTGACAGTTGGGCTGGAAGAGTCCGCCTAGCTCTAACGATTGACGAATCGAATTTGTGGTTCAGAAAGCAGCCTAGCAACCTAAGTCCCTCGGTGTGAGTAAAGTACTCGCTCAGTGACTGAGGTAGAGCCGTCGGTGTTGTTTCTCTCGTTGAGCGTCTCAATCATTAGCGGTTAGAGCCCTGAGTTCGGCGAGGAAGGTGGTGCCGGCTTCCACAGCTTGCATTGCCGGGTCCGCGTCAATATCCACGCCAACCCGTCACGGCACACCCGGCCTGCACTCTCACTCTTAGGGGGGGCGTTGCGAGGGTCTCCCCGCAGAAGGGGGCGTGTCGGCAACGCAGTGCCGACCAGGGGGAAGGCTTTCCCCCGCAAAACCACAAATGCGGAAGTCAGGATTTCAGAGGGCGAAACACCGTCTACGTGGTAGCTTCGAACCCGGCTCTCAAGCCTTCAGCATTTTTTCAATAACGTGCATGGGTAGCACCAGGCGCATGGAATCAGGCAGGCGCACGAAGCCGTTGCCCTCATAGAAGGCAGCGGCGCGCTCATTGATCGCGTCAACGACGAGCATCGACGAACCAACAGTCGAGGCTGACGCATACGCTCGCTGCACTGCGTCGGCGAGAAGGATTCCTCCTAGACGCTCTCCTTGCCTTGCGGCCGAAACCGCAAGACGCCCGATCAACGTGGCGCTCACTAACGGATAGCGTGGCACATATTTGCGGGCAGCGGCCGGTACGTCGCCCTGTTGCAAGCCCGTTGCGCAGAGCGTGTAATAACCAAGCACCGTCCGGTTCGCCTCGGACTCCACAAGGATGAAGACACCATTCGCCTTGCGCCGCACGTCCTGACTCGCCTGCGTCCGCAGATACCGGTCGAGGCTGTCGACGCCGCATGAAAAGCCATCGCGATCATGATCGGCGGAGAACGGCTCGATTCTCAAGTCCGATCGAGAGTCCGTCATGTTCAGGAAGCAATGCGACGCCTGTGCTCGGCGATCGCGCGCGTGAGTCTTTCGCTCGGTTCGGGCGGGTTCATCAGCGCGTTGAAGAAAGCCTCGCGATCACGGTTCGAGAGCACGAGCGTCTCATGTTCGGCGATCGTCCGGCGTGCGGTATCGGCGAGCGCAGTGACACAGAAGTCGCTCACCTTGCGCTGCGACAGATGAGCCGCGCGCTCGATGAGATCCTTGGTCTCTTCATCAATCCGGAACCCGAGCCGCTCGACACGGCCGGGTACGTTTCGGGGGGATCGGGCCTGATTGCTTGACATAAGAATTCACCTGATAACAGTTTTATAGCTTAAATGTACGTCTAATTGACGAACATTGCAAGTTAAACGTGCGGCGATTCTCGTAATGCGACACGGGATGGGTCAGGTTGAGCGTGAGGCAGTTCCGTGTTTATCCCCGAGGTCACGTGGACGGGATCGGGCCGGAAGCGATCGGGCGGGTCACTCCTATGCCGCCTTCATGACTCGCGGAACCTTTACCTCGCGCTGTTCGAAGGCCTCTCGCGCACGTGCAACCTGCCGTCGCGCGGCCCCGCGACCTAGCCAGTCGCGAAGTTCTGGTTGCGCCGTCAACGTATTTCCGAGTGCTGAAAAGATGGTGTTGCTGATCGCCTGCTGTTGGGCGCGCAGATGATCCTCCAGCAGCTTGTGTCGCGTGATGTACCCTGAATTCACGCCGGGGACCGAATGATTCATCAGCATGCGGGCGTCGAGTTCCGAGACGCCGGCAGGGGTTGCGACAGTGCGATACGTTTGGCGTAGCTCGTTGCCCCACTTCGACAGCACCGCTCGATCTTCCTTCTGCTCGACCAGATGACCATCGGCACCATCGGCAGGAAACAGCCAGTCTTTCGCCTCATAGGGGTGCATCTGCCGGCCGAACCGAATGGAGCGCATGAGGCAATTGATCGCCTGCCGGGACAGCGGGATGTCGAAGGCACGATCGGCGCCTCCCTTCGGGCGCGGGATGTGAAGAACCCGACGACGCAGATCGAGATGTTCGAGCCGAGCTTCTTTCAAGGCCGTTGGACGCGATGCCGAGAGGAGGGTGAACAGATGAAATTCGCGCCGTATCGGATTGTCGAGTGTCGCAGCCTCGACGAACCAGCCTTTCAAGTCGGCGACGCCCATCCCTGTATCCCGTCGCTTCTCGTGATTCCAATCGACGCTATCGACGGGATTGTCGGGCGGCAGTTCGCGATTGGTCTTGCGGGCGTGATTGTAGATGGCGCGGAAGGTGCGCATGCTGCCATTCGCGATGTAGGGTCCATGCTTTTCACTGATGGCGTCGTGCTTTGCGGAGACCTGGCCCGGATCGTCACCAAGTTGTTTCAGAGGCGTATCCAGCCAGTCCTTGAAAATGCGCTCGACGTGATCGCGGTAGCTCTCGATCGTCCGCGCGCTCCGGTTCTTGCGCTCCATTGCGATTTTGTATCGGGCCCACGCCTCTTTGAGGGTGATCCCGACCGGGCCGGGCTTTTGCTCGTTTGCGAGGTCAGCAATCGTCGATGCCTTCGTGGCTTTCTCGTCGCTCTTGGGGTGTATGCCGCGACTAATTTGGATCAGATATTCCTTGGCCACTGCACGCGCCGCACGGGTCGAGAGCTGCTTAGAATCGCCAATCGCGATGCGGATGGTGGAGGCACGTTTGCCCTGTTGGCGAAGGTCGCCCTGGACCATAAAGGTCTTCTTTCGGGCTCCGACCATCAGGAAGAAGCCCTTTTGGTCGGTATCTCGGACAATGTAGCGTCCCTTTTCGGGCAGTGGCAAACGCTCGACTGTCTTATCGTTCAAGGGGATACGCATGTCGGCCATTTGCGAGCTCCCGAGATTCTGAAACGGTTTTTGAAACGGTTTTGGCGGAATGGGGTGTCTAACGGGCTCCCTACGCCACCACAAGAGGATATGCGATAATACCTTGAATTACAAATAAAAATATGCTTATTCGGAAAGTTAGAAGTGCTGCCGGATAATGCCTCGTAAGGGACTTTTTGAACTACGAATCTGGGGGTCAGGAGTTCGAATCTCTTCGGGCGCGCCATTCCTGTTCAATGACTCGCCTCTCAGTCGCTTACCGCTTCCGGCTGCCATCCCGCCGTCGCCGACAGCGCGCGCGCGTGGGCGAGCAGTGTCGTTGCCGTCGAGCCTTTCAGATTGTCGTCGAGAATGCCGATCGGCCCCATCATGGTAATGGCCGCGATCATGAAACCGGTTTGATCGAAGATCGGCGCCGAAAAGGATGTGAAGTTCGGCAACAGGGCATCGCGGCAGCGGCTGATGCCGTCCCGCTGAATCGCCGCCACCATCTCCTCCACCTCGGCCTTCGTGGCAGGCGCGTCGTCGATTCGTGCGTGCCGTGATCCTTCTTCCTTGAGTTCCTGATCGAGCATGTGCGCGGTGATCGAACGCGGCAGATGCGCAAGGAAATTGCGGCCGAGCGCCGAGCGTAGCAGGCTGAGCACGCTACCAACGCGCAGTTCGATGATCGGCCGGCTGGCGCCGCCTTCGACACGGTAGATGATGGTTGGTCCACGATTGCCCCACACGCCGAGGAAGACCGTGTGGCCGATGGTCGTCGCGAGTTCGGTCATCGCAGGACGGGCGGCGGTGAAGACGTCGAACTGCTCGATCGCGGCCATGCCGAGTTTCAGCGCGTAAGGGCCGAGCGCATAGCAGCCGGTGTCGGCTTCCTGCCGCACAATGCCCACGGCCTGAAAGCTGACGAGATAATAATGCACATTGGCTGCCGACATTCCGGTGTTGGCGGCAATCATCTTGAGCGGGACCGGACGCAATTCGGTGCGCAGATAATCAAGGATCCGGAAGCCGATCTCGATCGACTGGATGCCCCGCCGTCCGCCACGTTCCGTCTTTTCCAATTTGACGGATTTCGACTTTCCGGTCGTCGCGGAGCGCGCGGATGTTGGCGCAAGCGGCCTCTCTGGCGGTTGGTTTCCGCGCGGCTTCCTCACTGAAAATCCTTTTAGATCAGAGTGTTATCGATTTGGGCCCATGCCGTATTATTGGGCTGGGCGCGCCATACATTCAAGCTTGTCTAATTTGATAATATCATATCTATCTGACTATATACGAGGCGATCGTTCCGAGCGTCGTAGGGCGGGGCTGACGGAACTACAAACAGGGGAATGACGATGGATGCGGTAACGGCGACGGCAGCAGCGGCCGATCACGATCTCACGCGCAACGAAGAGCGGCAGGTCGTTCTGGCTTCGACGTTGGGCACGGTGTTCGAGTGGTACGATTTCTTCATCTACGGCTCGCTGGCCGTGTTCATGAGTTCGGTGCTGTTTCCGCCGGATAACCCCACGGCGGCCGTGCTGGCGTCGCTTGGCGCTCTTGCTGCCGGTTTCGTTATTCGCCCGATTGGTGCGGTCCTGTTCGGACGTATCGGCGATCTTGTGGGCCGCAAATACACCTTCCTCATCACGATCGTGATGATGGGCGGCAGCACGGCGCTGATCGGCTTTCTGCCGACCTATGCGACCGTGGGCCATGCGGCGTGGATTTCGCTGGTGGTGCTCCGTCTGATCCAGGGCCTTGCGGTCGGCGGAGAATATGGGGGTGCCGTCATCTATGTCGCCGAGCACTCACAGCCTCATCGGCGCGGGTTGCTGACGGGCTGGATCCAAATCACGTCATCGGTCGGTCTCGCGCTCTCGATCGCCGTCATCATCGGCACCCAGAGCCTGATGAGCGAAGCTGATTTCAAGGCCTGGGGCTGGCGCGTTCCCTTCATCATCTCGATTCTGATGCTGGCATTCTCGATCTATGTGCGCGCCAAGCTGCATGAATCGCCGGTGTTCGCGCGTCTCAAGGCCGAGCGGCGGCTGTCAAAGAATCCGGTTCGCGACACATTCGGCCGCTGGTCGAGTCTGCGCCTCGTGCTGATCGCACTGTTCGGCGCCACGGCGGGCATGGGGGCGACCTATTTCACCGGTCAGTTCTACGTGATGATCTTCATGCAGCAGGTGGCGAAGATCGATCTGCAGACCTCGTACACGCTCATGGCTGTCGGTCTGGTGATCGGCGCGCCGGCTTTCATCTTCTTCGGCTGGCTGTCCGACCGGGTTGGGCGCAAGTGGCTGATGATGGCGGGTCTCGTTCTCTCGGCTCTGTGCTACCGGCCGATGTTCGCCTCGCTGCTGGAAGCGGGCAATCCGCAACTCGTGGCCGCAACCCAGAGCGCGCCTGTTCTGGTGCATGCGGATACGTCCAGCGAAGGGTGCAGGTTCGGTCTTGCCGCCGCGCTGCTCAGCACGCACGGCGATCACGCCAAACCCTGCGTCCAGGCTAAGAAGCTGTTGATCGCGAGCGGTATCAACTTCAGCTACGCGCCGCCGGTCGACGGACAGGCTGTGGCGATGACGGTCAGGGGGATCACGATCAAGGGTTACGATCCGGGAGGTTACCGCAAGGCGCTGGCCGACGCGGGTTATCCTGCAAAGGCCGACCCGGCCAAGGTGTCGTCCGGCTACATCATCTTCCTGCTGGTGGTCATGACCATCATTGTGGCGATGATCTACGGGCCGGTAGCGTCGTTCCTTGTCGAGGTGTTCCCCGCAAACATCCGGTATACGGCGCTCTCGTTCCCGTATCACATCGGCGCGGGCATCTTCGGCGGCTTCCTGCCGTTCTTCGCCACCTACCTTTCATTGGCAGTCGGCGATGTGTTTGCGGGGCTTTGGTATCCGGTCGTGATCTGCGCCACCGTTGCGGTGATCGGCTCAATCGTGCTGCCGAACAAGCCGAAGCTCGAAACCGACCACTAAATCTCACATCGTAATCCACGGGCTGCCTTCATGGCAGCCCGTGTTTCGTCATCTCTTCGCCTTCCGGGACAGGTGTCATGACTTCAAAAAAGAACAGCAGCTACAAGGCCGCCGTTATTCAGGCTGCATCGAATCCGACCGACACACTCGCATCGGCCCAGAAGGCCGCAAGCCTGATCGAACAAGCCGCGAAGGCCGGTGCAAGGCTGGCGGTGTTCCCGGAAGCCTTCCTCGGGGGCTACCCGAAGGGCAATTCGTTCGGTGCGCCGGTTGGCCAGCGCAAGCCTGAAGGGCGCGAAGCATTCCGCGCATACTGGGAACAGGCGATCGATCTCGATGGCCCTGAAGTCGAAACGATTGCTACTGCGGCGGCCGCGACCGGACTCTTCGTCGTGATGGGCTGCATCGAGCGCGATCACGGTACACTGTACTGCACCGTGCTGTTCTTCGATGGCGCCAACGGTCTCGTGGGCAAGCATCGCAAGCTGATGCCGACCGCGGGTGAACGGCTGATCTGGGGCTTTGGCGACGGCTCGACGATGCCTGCCTTTGAAACATCGCTCGGCACCATCGGCGCGGTGATCTGCTGGGAAAACTACATGCCGGCATTGCGTATGCACATGTACAGCCAGGGCGTCAGCATTTACTGCGCCCCCACGGCGGATGATCGCGACACCTGGGTGCCATCGATGCAGCACATCGCGCTCGAAGGGCGTTGTTTTGTGCTCACGGCCTGCCAGTACATCAAGCGCGGGGCGTATCCCGAAAACTACGAGTGTTCGCTCGGCGACGATCCGGAGACCGTGCTGATGCGCGGCGGCAGCGCCATTATCAATCCGCTCGGCAAAGTACTTGTCGGACCGGATTTCGACGGCGAAACGATCCTCTATGCCGACATCGATCTCGATGACATCGCGCGCGGCAAGTACGACTTCGATGCAACAGGGCACTATTCGCGGCCGGATGTGTTCCAGCTCACTGTCGATACCCGGTCGAAGTCCGCTGTCTCAACGATCCCGGCTTTGCCGGCGAGGAGCTGAGCAGCATGTTCTTCGATATGGGCCAGCTTGCGGCGGACATCCGCTACAAGATTCTCACCGCAACCGTCACCCCGCGCCCCATCGCCTGGGTGACGACCCGCTCACCCGATGGCGTCGCAAACGCGGCTCCGTTCAGCTTCTTCAATGTGTTGGGGCACGAGCCGCCGACGGTTGTGCTCGGGCTGCTGCGCCATCCCGAAAAGGGACTAAAGGACACGGCGGAGAATATTCTTGCGACCGGCGAGTTCGTCGCGCATCTGGTGCCGCACCAGATGGCGGAGGCGATGAACACGACCTGTGTCGATGCGCCGTCCGAAGTTGATGAACTCGTGCTGGCCGGCTTGCGGACAGTGCCATCACAGATGGTTTCGCCGCCGCGCATAGCCGAAAGCCCGGTCGCATTCGAGTGTCGTACACTTTCGACGCATGAGACAGGACCGAGGCAGGTTGCCGTGATCGGTGAGGTCGTGTGCGCTCATGTGGCGGACGAGTTCGTGCTCGATGCTGGCAAAGGCTACATCGATACGCTCGCTCTCGATCTCATCGCCCGCATGCATGGGAGCGGGTGGTATGCGCGTCCGGCGGACCTGTTTCAGTTGGTGCGCCCGGGTTCGACCGCCTAGCGGTGTCCATGCTGAATCGCCAGCAGCACCACGATGATGATCGCCAGCGCGGCATCGGCTCAGCTTGCGCGCATTGCGCATCTGCCTGCCGCCATTTATGTCGCGTATCGAGAACGTTTGTCCGCGCGCTCGTGCCGTCTGGTGCATATGTCCTGTCTGCCAATGATGGTCGGGCGAAAACAGGAACGCGCATGCGCAGATCAGTCATGGTGACGAATGCGCCGAGTTCCTTTTCGGGCCGCAGTCGTCATTGACTGTTCCGCAAGTGGAGCAATCGCCGTGCCAACACCGTTGGCTTTGATCGGGCAATGTTTTTTTGAGTTTCCAGCGAATGCGCTGGGGCGGCGTCACGCGGAATGATGCGAGTCTGTGCAGCATGCCCATCTCGTGGGCATGACCGTTACTGCTTCGATGCGGTTCTCAGCCAGTCGCGAAACAGGTTGAGTTTCGGGGTCGCCGGCCTGTCTTGCGGCGTCACGAAGTAGTAGCCCGCCGACGGCATGGAGACATTGAACGGCACCACCAAGCGTCCGTTCGCAACGTCGTCCGCGACATAGGCGGTGTGACCCATGGCGACGCCGAGACCGTCGATGGCGGCCTGAATGGTCATGAAGGCCAGATCGAATGTCAGCCCGCGGTTTTGCGACAGGTGCGCGGGCAGGCCTGCGGCGGTGAGCCAAAGGCGCCAGTCGTCGATGGTGCTGGACGTATGCAGCAGCGTGGCATGCTCCAGGTCTTCCGGCCGCCGCAGCGCGCGTTCGCCAGTCAGGAGCTTCGGGCTGCAAACCGGAAACAGATGTTCGGCCATCAGCCACTCGGCATCCAGCCCGGGCCATCGCCCCTGTCCGTACCGGATCGCCGCGTCGACATTGCTGGTGCGGAAATCCACCAGTTCGGTCGAGGTGGTGATGCGAACATCGATCTCCGGATGCTGTTCCTGAAAGGACGACAATCTGGGCAGCAGCCATTTCACGGCGAGCGATGTCAGGGTGCTGATCGTCAGCACGCGATCGTCCCCTTTTCGCAGCAGGCGGTCGGTGGCGGTGCGCAAGTCCTGAAATGCGGCACGGATGCCCGGCAGGTATTCGGCGGCCTGCGGCGTCAGCGCCAGCGCGCGGCTTTGCCGGATGAACAGCTTGATGCCGAGTTCTTCCTCTAGCCGCCGGATCTGGTGGCTGATGGCGGTCTGGGTGACGTTCAGCTCCTGCGCGGCATGGGTAAAGCTGAGGTGCCGTGCGGCGGCCTCGAAAGCGCGCAAACCGTTCAGGGAGGGCAGTCTGGCGGTCATCGGCACCTCTAATACATGAGATTATCTCATAATACAGGGGACAAGCTATCGTTTGTCAATGGGGGTTCGCGAGCAGATATTCCCACCATCAGATTTATTTCAGGAGGCTACGATGTCTGCTTACACCACAAACTTGATGACAAATCATCATCATTACGACTTCCTCCGTCACCCGATTTCGTCGATTTCTGACGTGCTGCATACGTGGCAGCAGCGTTCGCAGCGCCGGGCAGAACTCGCCCGTCTCAGCGACAAGGACTTTCACGACGTCGGCGCGAGCTGGAGCGACTTCGCCTACGAGGCCAGCAAGCCCTTCTGGCGTGCGTAAGGCGCCCTTGCGAGTCTGATCCGTCTCGTCCTCCTCCCCGGATCAGGCTCGCTTTTTCTTTCGCATAGCAGCCGATGGAGCGTGTCATGCTGGCAGAAACCGATCATCGCTTTGTTCTGGGCAACCTCGGCCGCTTCACCGATATTGTCCGGCTGAAGGACGGCAGATCGCTGACGGTGCGTTTCATCGAACCGAAGGATGCAGATGCGCTGTCGTCCTATTTCCGGTCGCTGTCGCGGCAGTCGCGCTACAATCGCCTGATGAGCGCCGTCAGCGAGTTGCCGCCGTCAGAGCTCGACAAGGCGCTTCATGTCGGCGAGGGCAGCCGCTTTGCGGTGGTTGCCGAAATGAAGATCGACGGCGTCGAGACCATCGTCGGCGAGTCCCGCTACAGCTACGACGCCAGGACGCAGGATACCGAATTCGGATTGTCGATCGGCGATGCCTGGCAGGGACAGGGCATCGGCTCCGCGATGCTGTCGAATCTTGAATGCCGCGCGGCGGCGCTCGGGGCATCGCGGCTGTTTGGCGAAACCCTCCGCAACAACGAACAAATGATCGGGCTGGCCCGCAGGGCAGGCTATGTCTTCGCGGGCACGCCGAGCGACTGGCGGCAGGTGCGGTTCGAGAAGCCGCTGCATCGGGCCACCGAGATTCCCTGCGAAAGCTGGAAGCAGGCTGCGATGGCGGGCTGGCTGCAGAACGCAGCGCTGCTGGTGGCGCATTGATCCTCCGATCGTTACGGCACGGCAGCCCTGCTGCCGTCGGCTTGTATGCCCTCCGCCGGATCGAATAGTGTCCCGGAAGGCGCCGGTTCCGGCGTTCGATCCGGGAGCAATCGATGGCGCAATCTGTAAAAGGTGATGTCTGGCTGGCGGCAGGGGTCCGCACGCCGTTTGCGAAGGTCGACGGCCCGCTTGGCGGCGTCGACGCCATCTCATTGTCGGTGCCGGTGGTCAAGCACATGATCGAACGGCTGGGCGGCGGCAAGCCGGACTTTGCGGTGTGGGGCAACGTGGTGCCGAACCTCACCTGGAGCAACATCGCACGCGAAATTCTCATGGACGCTGGAGTCGATCCGACGGTGCCGGCCTATTCCACCGTGATGGCGTGTTCGACCAGCATGATGGGTGTGTTCGAAGCCGCGGGCATGATCGACGGCGAGGTGCGCAATCTCGCGCTGGTCGGCGGCGTCGACAGCCTCAGTCAGGTTCAGCTCGGTCTCGGCATGTCGCTGTCGAACTGGGTGCGCCAGTTCCAGACCGCGCGATCGCTGGGACAAAAACTCACCCACGCCATCGATCTCAAGCTCAGCGATGTGCGTCTCTACATTCCGGCGGTCAGCAATCGCACCACCGGCATGAGCATGGGCGAGCACACCGAGATCACCGCCAAGGTCTGGAACATCTCGCGCGAGGCGCAGGATCAGATCGCACTGGAGAGCCATCAGCGTGCAGTGGCCGCATGGGATCGCGGCTTCTTCGATGGCCTCGTCATTCCGTTCGACGGCGTGAAGCGCGATACCATTGCGCGCAAGGATACCTCGCTCGAGAAGTTGGCGCGGTTGCCGCCGTCCTTCGACCGCAAGAGCGGCAAGGGGACGCTGACGGCGGGTAATTCGTCGCCGCTTACCGACGGCGCATCGAGCATCTGGGTGGCCTCGAAAAAGGGACTGGAGAAGCTTCCCGCGCAGACACCGCGTGTAAAGCTGATCGACTGGGAAATCGCGTCGGTGGATTTTCGCACCGAAGGCCTGCTGATGGCGCCGCCCTACGCGATCCCGCGGCTGCTGGCGCGGCATGCGCTGACCTACGCCGACATTCAGCTCTGGGAAATTCATGAGGCCTTTGCTGCGCAGGTGCTTGCGCACATCAAGGCGCTGGAGAGCCCGGAATTCATCCGCGACAAGGCCGGCGTCAACGCCGAGTTTGGCAAGTTTCCGCGCGAACGCCTGAATCCGAACGGCGGCAGCATCGCGCTCGGACATCCGTTCGGAGCAACCGGCGCCCGGATATTGAGTCAGTCTGTCAAGGAACTGGCGGTGATGCCCAAGGGAAGCCGCGCCATTGTCAGCATCTGCGCCGACGGCGGGCAGGGGACCGTGGCGCTATTGGAAGCGGCCTGACGCTCAAGGTTTCCACGCCATGCCGTAGACCTTGCGTCCCGACACCGGATTGACGTCGTCGTGGGTGTGGACGAAGCCGTTGCGCTCGTAGAAGCGGATGGCGCGGGCATTGTCGGTGTTGACCAGCAAGGTGATGCCGCCCGGCGACGTCGCCTTGGCCTTGTCGATCAGCACATCGCCGACGTCTGATCCCCATGCCTCCGGCGCGACCACAAGTTGGTCAAGATAGCCAGATGCATCGATGGTGACGAAGCCGGCCATGGTGCCGTTCTGCTCCGCAACGAAAATCTGCGCGGCGGGCACGAGTTCATCGCGCCAGCGCGCGCGCCATCCGTCCAACCGCTGCGCGAAGTCGATCGACGGATAGGCTTGGCTCCAGGTGCGAAACCACAGGTCGATCGCCGCGTCCTCGTCGCCGGCATTGTAGGGCCGCAGCGTGAAGGATGCGCTCATGATCGCGGCACGCGGCTCATCGCTCGGTCAGTTTCAGTTCGATGCGGCGGTTGCGCTTGTAGGCTTCTTCGGTTTTTTCAGCATCGAGCGGCTGGAATTCCGCGAATCCTGCCGCGACCAGGCGCTGCGCCGGGACGCCGAGCGAGACCAAATACTGCACCACCGAGATGGCGCGCGCCGAGGACAGTTCCCAGTTCGACTTGAACTGCGGGCTGTTGATCGGCCGCACGTCGGTATGGCCGTCGACACGCAGCACCCAAGCGATCTCAGCGGGAATCTGCTTGTCCAGATCGATCAGCGCGGTGGCGAGCTTGTCGAGTTCAGCGCGGCCTTCCGGCAGCAGCAGCGCCTGCCCGGTGTCGAAGAACACCTCGGACTGGAACACGAAGCGGTCGCCGACAATGCGCACATCCGGGCGGTTGCCGAGAATGGCGCGCAGCCGCCCGAAGAATTCGGAGCGATAGCGTGACAGTTCCTGCACCCGCTGCGCCAGCGCCACGTTCAGCCGCTGGCCGAGATCGGCGATCTTGGTCTGGGATTCCTTGTCGCGTTTCTCCGAGGCATCGAGCGCTTCCTCCAGCGCGGCGAGCTGCCGGCGCAGCGCGCTGATCTGCTGGTTCAGCACTTCGATCTGCGCCAGCGCCCGCGCCGAGACCTGCTTCTCCGAGTCGAGCGCCTTGCCAAGTTCAGTGGCGCGGCCCTGCGCACTCGCGCCCGCACCGGCGAGCCCGTCATAGAGACCCTTGACGCGGTCGCGCTCGGCCTCGGCGGATGCAAGCCCCGCGCGCATCTGCGAGAGTTGATCGTCGAGATTCAGCTTGCCGAGTTTTTCCAGCGAAAGGAGATCGTTGAGCTGTGCGATCTGCGCATTCAGCCGCTCAAGTGCCTTGTCCTTGCCGGTGACCTCCTGTGACAGAAAGAATTGAACCACAAGGAACACCGACAGCAGGAACACGATGGCGAGCACCAGCGTCGATAGCGCATCGACGAAGCCCGGCCAGTAATTGAAACCGCTGTCGTTGCGGCGTGAACGCGAAAGCGCCATAGGCTGTCTCCGTTCAGTTGGTCTCGGGCTGCCGCGCGAGGCGCTCCAGCAGCGCCTTGATTTCCTTGTTCTGTTCGCCCTGGCCGTCGGCCCATTCGCGGATCAATTGTTGTTCGGTGCGCATGTGATGCACGAGGCCCTGGATCGCTTCGGCGAGATTGGCCATCGCCGTGGTAGAAGCGCGGTTCGATCCCATCTCCTCGACTGCCGTTCGCAGCCGGTCGAGGGCGGGATTGAGATCTCCGTTCGTCGCATGACCGTCGCCGGCATACTCCTGTACGGTCTCGGCCATCCAGTCTTCGAGGTCGGTGTAGAAACGGTTCTGCGCCTGGCTCGATTGCAGATCGAGAAAACCGAGGATCAGCGACCCGGCAAGGCCGAACAGCGAGGACGAGAACGAAATGCCCATTCCGCCGAGCGGAGCGGCGAGGCCTTCCTTCAGCGTGTCGAACACCGAGCCGGCATCGCCGCCGACTTTCAGGCCCTCGATCACCTTGCCGACCGAACCGACGGTTTCGATCAGGCCCCAGAACGTGCCGAGCAGGCCGAGAAACACCAGAAGCCCCGTCATGTAGCGCGACAGGTCGCGCGCTTCATCGAGCCGGGTCGCGATCGAATCCAGCATATGGCGCATGGTCTGCTGCGAAATGCTCATGCGCCCGCCGGTGCGGTGACTGAGCATGGCGGCCATCGGCGCCAGCAGTGTGGGACGGCGGTCGACCGCAAGGCCGGGATCGGAAATACGGAAGCTGTTGACCCACGAGATTTCAGGATAGAGCCGGATCACTTGCCGGAAGGCCAGGATGATGCCGATGGCCAGAACGCCGACGATCAGTGCGTTAAGGCCGGGATTGGCGAGAAACGCCACCCAGATCTGCTTGTAGAGCACCACAAGCAACAGGCTGCACAGAACGAGGAACACCAGCATCCGGACCAGGAAGATGCGCGGTGTCGACAGTTTTGTGACACTGATGTCGGCTGCGGTGCTGGAAGCGGGAGCTTTTGCCATGGCGGATCTTCAATCCTTGTCCGTGGAACGTGTCGGGCATCAATATGGCACAGCGGGGGCGGGAAAAAAGACACCATCGCCGATTTGACCCCAGCTACGGAACCATCGGCCGTGACAACGGCTTCGATCTTGTCGGTGAATGCATGAAGCCGGCCCACCGGTAACTCAGGGTGGGTTGCGTGCGTCTCCTCCTCCGCGTGATGGCGCGGAGCGAAACGAAACGATGTAGGGAAGCCATGCTCGAAAGGTGGATTGCTTTGCCGTGATCGCAATGGCGGTCGATTATTCTTCCGCTCAGCCCAGCGGTTTCAGAATCTTAACGAGCTCGCGCTGGATCGTCTCGTTGCCGCAGACGACATGACCGGTGGCCATTGCGGTGTCGCCGCCCTCGATGCCGCTGACGACACCGCCGGCTTCGCGCACCATGATCAATCCTGCCGCAATATCCCACGGCTGAAGATTGCGCTCCCAGTAGCCGTCGAGGCGGCCAGCCGCGACGAACGCAAGATCGAGGGAGGCCGCGCCGAAGCGGCGCAGGCCTGCGACGCGATTCTGCATTTCCGCCATCTCGCGGCGGGAGAGTTCGTGATCGCCGCGTCCGATGTGCGGCAGGCCGCAGGCGACTACGCATTCGCTGAGTTGTTTGCGGCCGGCGACGCGCAGGCGCTGCTCGTTCAGGAATGCGCCCTTGCCGCGTTCGGCAATGTAAAGTTCGTCATTGGCGGGATTGTAGATCACCCCCGCGATGATCACGCCGTCGCGCTGTAATCCGATCGAGATCGCGAACTGCGGAATGCCGTGAAGGAAGTTGGTGGTGCCGTCGAGCGGATCCACGATCCATGTGTTCGACTTGTCGGTGCCCTCGCGCGTGCCGCCTTCCTCGCCGAGAAAGCCGTAGCCCGGACGCGCCTTGGTGAGATCTTCGTAGAGCATCTGCTCGGCGCGCTTGTCGGCAAGCGACACGAAGTTGGCCGGCCCCTTCAGCGACACCTGAAGGTTTTCGATCTCGCCGAGATCGCGCTTGAGGCTGCGGCCGGCGCGGCGCGCGGCCTTGACCATGACGTTGATGAGCGCTGAATGAAGCATTGTCTCGGCTTGCTGGATGAAGTGTGGGGCTGGTGTTGCGGGATAAGCGCTGGCGCGTCAAGAGTAATGGCGGTGGTTATTGCTCATTTCGTGCCGAACCATTTCTTGGCGAGGTCTTCGGATTTTGCTTTTTCTATCGGAGATAACTGCGCAAATTTGGCATCGAGGTCGGGATCGCCGTTCCCGGCGGTCTTCGCGATCAGATGCCACTTGAAGCCATGGATCTTGTCGACGGGAGCGCCGAGACCGTCGACCAGAATGCGCGCCAGGCGGTTTTGCGCGATCGGACTGTTCTGCCGCGCCGCCCTGGTCAGCAGCGCGATCGCGGTGGGCACATCCTTGGGCGTGCCGGTGCCGTTGTAAAGTGCGATGGCATATTCGACCTCGGCATCGAGATTGTCAGCCTGCGCGGCGGCGCGCATCCAGCGCGCGGCCTCTGTGAGATTCTTCTCCACGCCGCGGCCTTCCTTGTAGAAAGTCGCGAGGGCGTACTGCGCCTCGGGATTGCCGGCATTGGCGGCCTGAAGAAACAGTTCGGCGGCGCGCTTGATGTCCTGCGGGAAGACCTGCCCTTCGAGATAGAGCAGCCCGAGATTGTAGGCGGCCGCGGCCTTGCCGAGCTTGGCGGACGATGCCAGGAGCCTCGCGCCTTCGTTGCGGTTGGCAGGACCGTCGCGTCCGGCGATCTTCATCATGCCGAGCGCGAACATGGCTTCGCGGTCGCCGCGATCGGCGGCCTGCTTGTACCATTCCGCTGCCTTGGCGTCGTCGCGCTTGATGCCGAGCGCATTGGAATAAAGCTCACCCAGCAGCGTCATGGATTTCGGATCGCCGGTTTCCTGCGCGCGCTTCAGTGCAAGATTGAAAGCGGTGCGATACAGGCCCGACTGGTAGGCGCCGTAAGCGAGATCGGCGTTTGGATTGTCGGGAGCGGCGGGCGCAGGTGCAGCAGCCTTTTCTGGCGCGCTCTTCTTCTGTTTCTGCGTGTCGGCTTTGGGTACGGCCGCTTTCGGCGGAGCTGCCTTGGGAGCGGTGGATCTTGGCGCAGGCCGTGCCGCTTCCGGTTTGATCGGCTCCGGAAAGGGATTTGGGCCCCCCTGCGCCAGAGCATGTGCCGAGAGCGCCACAACACCGGCAGCAACCGATGCAAGCAGTCTTGCATGAGCGGCTGCGAATGGTGTGGCACGGCGAGGCGCGGTCATCGCGGCTTATTCTCCTGCGACGGTGGAGTGTGCGAGCGACGATTTAAAGCCTCGCGCGATGGCCTGACTGGCCTCGGCCAGAGCAGCCTGTGCGCCGCGCGCATCCTGCCAGATGATATCGCCGACCAGGACGAAATCCGCGCCGGCCGCTGCGAACATCTGCGCCTCTTCCAGAGTCGCGGCAAAGCCCACGCATGGAGGCTCGAACAGTTCGGCCCACCAGTCCAGCCGTTCGCAGATCGCGTCCGCCGAAGGTCGTTCGCCGTTTGAATCCGGCTCGCCGAACAGCACGTAATCCGCGCCGGCTTCACCGGCGACCATGGCATCGTGCCGCGTGATGAGCCCGCCGACCCCGAGAATGCGGTCGGGCTTCAGGCTCGGCATTGCCTCCTGCATTGCCTCGATACCGCTGACGTTCGCGCCGTCCGCGCCGGAGCGCGCCACCTGTCCGAAATGCTGATCGATCAGCAGGGCCGCGCCGGCGTTCTGGACCACAGGCGCCAGCACTTTGGCGCGCTGAATGATGCTGCGCTCGTCGCCGGGCGCTAGCCGCAGCAGGAGGGCGGCGACATCCGCCGCCGCAATCAACGCCGGCAGTTCGGCGACAAGCCGGGCCGGGTCGGCGACAACCGGCGTTGCGAGATAGAGACGAGGCGCGGGGCGCGGCGGGGGAGGTTTGGTGGCCATGATGGCGGTGTGATGCCCCCGGACTGCGGCCAAAAAAGGGGCGGGACCATGTCCCGCTGTTTCAAAATCATTTCAGTAGCAGGCCATCCTTCGAGGCTCGCCGCAAGAGCGGCTCGTATCTCGGGATGACGTCTTACTCAAAACCGTCACCCTGAAGTGCCGTCGTATCGCGACGGCCTCGAAGGGTGATATGCTTACGTCAGGCGATCTTCGGGTTGAGTTCGCCCTTGGCGTAGCGCTGCGCCATCTGGGCGGTGGTCAGAACCTTCTTGATCTTGCTGGCCTGCCCCGCGGTGTTGAACTCTTCCAGGCGCTGCTTGCAGAGCTTGGTCATAGCTTCCATCGCGGGCTTCAGATACTTGCGCGGATCGAACTCGCTCGGGTGCTCGCTCAGGATCTTGCGGATCTGGCCGGTCATCGCCATGCGGTTGTCGGTGTCGATGTTGATCTTGCGCACGCCGTTCTTGATGCCGCGCTGGATTTCCGAAACCGGAACGCCCCAGGTCGGCTTCATCTGGCCGCCGAACTTGTTGATGATGTCCTGCAGGTCCTGCGGCACCGACGACGAGCCGTGCATCACAAGATGCGTGTTCGGCAGCTTGCGGTGGATTTCCTCGATCACGTTCATCGCAAGGATGTCGCCGTCCGGCTTGCGGGTGAATTTGTAGGCGCCGTGCGAGGTGCCCATCGCAATCGCCAGCGCGTCGACCTGGGTTTCCTTGACGAACTTCACGGCTTCATCGGGATTGGTCAGCAACTGGTCGTGCGACAGCTTGCCTTCGAAACCGTGGCCATCCTCCTTCTCGCCTTCGCCGCTTTCCAGCGAGCCGAGCACGCCGAGTTCGCCTTCCACCGAAATGCCGCCGAGATGCGCCATCGTTGTCACCGTCTTGGTGACGCCGACATTGTAATCCCAGTCGGCCGGCGTTTTGCCGTCGGCCTTCAGCGAGCCATCCATCATCACCGAAGTGAAACCGGCCTGGATCGCGGTCATGCAGGTGGCGGGTTCGTTGCCGTGATCGAGATGCACGCAGACGGGAATGTGCGGATAGATTTCCGTCACCGCGTCCATCATGTGCTTGAGCATCACGTCGTTGGCGTAGGAGCGCGCGCCGCGCGAGGCCTGGATGATGACCGGCGCATCGACGGAGTTGGCGGCTTCCATGATCGCCAGCGCCTGCTCCATGTTGTTGATGTTGAATGCCGGCACGCCGTAGTTGTTCTCAGCAGCATGATCCAGCAATTGACGCAACGTGATGCGAGCCATGTGTGCTTGTTCTCCGTGATCTTGGCCAGCGCCAAGGGCGCCCGATCCATTTAAAAAATCTAGCGTACTCTAAGAACCTCTACGCCGGGCAAAGGTTTCCCTTCCATCCACTCCAGAAAGGCGCCGCCGGCGGTCGAAACGTAGGTGAAATCCGAGCCCACGCCAGCGTGGTTCAACGCCGCAACGGTGTCGCCGCCGCCGGCGACGGACACCAGCTTGCCGGCCTTGGTGCGTGCGGCCGCATATTTGGCGGCCTGAACCGTGCCGCGGTCGAACGGCGACATCTCAAACGCGCCGAGCGGCCCGTTCCACACCAGCGTCGCGGCGTCGTCGATCGCGGCATCGATCCGCCTGATCGACTGCGGGCCGACATCGAGGATCATGCCGTTGGCCGGGATCGCATCGAGGCCGTAGGCATGCGATGGCGCGTTGGCTTCGAACTTTTCAGCAACCACCGCATCGACCGGCAGGATGATCGCGCAGTTGGTGGAATTCGCCTTCACGAGAATGCGCAGCGCGGTGGTGGCGAGATCCTTTTCGCAGAGCGACTTGCCGACATCGACTCCCTGCGCATGCAGGAAGGTGTTGGCCATGCCGCCGCCGATCACCAGCGCATCGACCTTGCTAACGAGGTTCTCCAGAAGATCGATCTTGGTCGAAACCTTCGAGCCGCCGACAATGGCGATCACCGGATGGACCGGCTGTTCCAGCGCTTTGCCGAGCGCGTCGAGTTCGGCTTCCATGGTGCGGCCGGCATAGGCCGGCAGCACGCGGCCAAGGCCTTCGGTCGAGGCGTGGGCGCGATGCGCGCACGAGAAAGCGTCGTTGACCCAGATGTCGCCGAGCTTGGCGAGCTGCGCGACAAAGGCCGGATCGTTCTTCTCTTCACCGGGATGAAAACGGGTGTTCTCGAGACAAAGGATCTCGCCGTTCTTCAGGCCCGCGACGGCCTGTTCGGCGATCGGGCCGACGCAGTCGGGCGCGAACTCGACATGGTGCTTCACCACGTAACCCAGCGCGGCGGCGACCGGCTTCAGCGAGTCCTTCGGGTCCGGTCCCTTCGGTCGGCCGAAATGCGCAAGGATAATGACTTTGCCGCCGGCTTCCGACAGTTCGATGATGGTCTTGGCGATGCGTTGCAGACGCGTGGTGTCGGACACGCGTCCGTTGTCCATCGGCACGTTGAGATCCACGCGCAGCAGCACGCGCTTTCCCTTCACGTCGACATCATCGAGGGTGCGGAATCCGGACATTGCGATCTTGCGTTCTTCCCCGTCGCCACCCTGGGGTACGAGCGTCGTCGATGCGAGCCTCGAAGGGTGGAAGTTTGTTCGATGTCATCCTGCGAGGCGCGCGACTCGCGCCTCGGGATGATGTTGTTTTTCAGATCAGCTTGCTCATCGCCGCGGCGGTGTCCGCCATGCGGTTCGAGAAGCCCCACTCGTTGTCGTACCAGGACAACACGCGCACCAGATTTCCGCCCTGCACCTTGGTCTGGTCGAAGGCGAAGGTGGAGGAGTGCGGATCATGGTTGAAATCGATCGAGACGTTCTGATCGCTGGTGGTGCCGAGGATGCCCTTGAGCTCCTGGGCTGCGGCGCGCTTCATCGCGTCGTTGATCTCTTCCTTGGTGGTCGCCTTCTTGGCGACGATCTTGAGATCGATCACAGAAACGTTCGGCGTCGGCACGCGGATCGCGACGCCGTCGAGCTTGCCCTGCAATTCCGGCAGCACGAGACCGATGGCCTTGGCCGCGCCGGTCGAGGTCGGGATCATCGACAGCGCAGCCGCACGGCCGCGATAGAGATCGCTGTGCATGGTGTCGAGGGTCGGCTGGTCGCCGGTATAGGCATGGATCGTGGTCATGAAGCCGGTCTCGATGCCGACGGTGTCGTTCAGCACCTTGGCGACCGGCGCGAGGCAGTTGGTGGTGCACGAGCCGTTGGAGACGACGAGATGATCCTTGGAGAGCTTGTCGTGGTTCACACCATAAACGATGGTGGCGTCCGCGCCGTCCGACGGCGCGGAGACCAGCACGCGCTTGGCGCCTGCGGTCAGATGCGCCGAAGCCTTGGCCTTGGCGCTGAAGATGCCGGTGCATTCCATGGCGATGTCGATGCCGAGGTCCTTCCAGGGCAGGGTCGATGGATCGCGCACTGCGGTCACCTTGATCTTGCCATTGCCGAGGCTGATCGAGTCGCCCTCAACGGTCACGGTGCCCGGGAACCGGCCGTGCACCGAGTCATAGCGCAGCAGATGGGCGTTGGTTTCGACCGGCCCGAGATCGTTGATGGCGACCACCTCGATGTCCGTGCGCTTGGATTCATAAATGGCCCGCAGGATGTTGCGGCCGATACGGCCAAATCCATTGATCGCGACACGGACTGCCATTCTCAAGTTCTCCTCAACGGTTCGGAAATGACGATTTTCGAGGCGGTTTTTGCCCCGAATGACGGTTTGATGCAATCACTTGAATCCCCAAACTTGGGCCAAGGTTATCGCGCCGGGAGCCATCCGGCTCCGGGCCCTCATTTCGCGCATTCTTGCCATGCGAACCGGTCCCGGCTCGCACGGAAATGCGGTTAAAGACGGGCCTGCGCGGCCTCCGCCACGGCTTCCGGGGTGATCCCGAAATGCCGGTACAGGTCCTTGTAGGGGGCGCTGGCGCCGAAGCCGTCCATGCCGACGAAAATGCCGTCCGAACCGATGATCGCATCCCAGCCCTGACGGATGGCGGCCTCGACGGCGACCTTCACCGGCGCTTTGCCGATGATGGCGGCGCGCTTGTCGGCGGGAAGCTCCAGCAGCAGGTCCATGCAGGGCACGGAGACCACCCGCGTCGGAATGCCGCGTGCGGCGAGCAACTTCTGTGCCTCGACGGCCAGCGAGACCTCAGAGCCGGACGCGAAGATCGAGACTTTCGCCTCGCCGTCGGCCTTGGAGATTTCATAGGCCCCATTGGCGCACTTGTTGTCGGCATCGTTCGCCAGACGCAATTGCGGCAAATTCTGGCGGGTCAGCGCCAGCACGCTGGGGCGATCCTTGGCTTCCAGCGCGAGCTGCCAGCATTCCAGCGTCTCGACGGTATCGCAGGGCCGGAACACGTTACAGTTCGGGATAGCGCGCAGCGCCGCCAGATGCTCGACCGGCTGATGCGTCGGACCGTCTTCGCCGAGGCCGATCGAATCGTGGGTGAGAACGTGGATCACGCGCTCGCCCATCAATGCGGCGAGGCGGAGCGCCGGGCGCAGGTAGTCCGAGAACACAAGGAACGTGCCCGAATACGGGATCAGGCCGCCGTGCAGAGCCATGCCGTTCATGGCAGCGGCCATGCCGTGCTCGCGGATGCCGTAGTTGACGTAGCGGCCGCCGTAATTGTTGGCGGAGATCGCGACCATGCCCTTCACGCGGGTGTTGTTGGACCCGGTGAGGTCGGCGGAACCGCCGATCATTTCCGGCACAGCGGCGCAGAGCACTTCCAGCGCATGTTCGGAGGCGGTACGGGTGGCGATGTCCTTCGGGCTCGCGGCGAGCGAGGCCTTCATAGCCGCCACCGCATCGGAAAGGGCCTTGGCAGGAAGATCGCCCTTCATGCGGCGCTCGAACTCGGAGCGAACGCCAGCGTCCTTGGTGCCGATAGTCTTGGTCCATGACGTGCGCGCGTCCTTGCCGCGCGATCCGGCTGCGCGCCAGGCGTCGAGAATGTCCTGCGGGACTTCAAACGGCGCCGAATCCCAATTCAGGTTCTTGCGGGCGCCGGCGATTTCATCGGCGCCGAGCGGCGAGCCGTGCGACTTCTCCGAGCCCGCCTTGTTGGGCGCGCCGAAGCCGATCACGGTCTTGCATGCAATCAGGGTCGGACGGTCGGACTTCTGCGCGCGCGTCAGCGCGTCGGCAATCGCCTTCTGATCGTGGCCGTCGACGCGTTCGGCGGCCCAGCCGGCCGATTCAAAGCGTTTCACCTGATCGACGGAATCTGACAGCGAGATCGCGCCGTCGATGGAAATGCCGTTGTCGTCGAACAGCACGATCAGCTTGTTGAGCTTGAGATGTCCGGCAAAGGCGATGGCTTCCTGGCTGATGCCTTCCATCAGGTCGCCGTCGGAGGCGAGCACGTAAGTATGGTGATCGACGATGTCGCCGCCGAACTCGGCCGCCATGTGGCGCTCCGCCAGCGCCATGCCGACGGCGGTGGCAATGCCCTGTCCGAGCGGGCCGGTGGTGGTCTCGATCCCCGGGGTGACGAAATTTTCAGGGTGCCCCGGCGTGATCGATCCGAGCTGGCGGAAATTCTTGATCTGCTCGATGGTCATCGACGAATTGCCGGTCAGATACAGCAGCGCATACAGCAGCATCGAGCCGTGACCGGCGGAGAGCACGAAACGGTCGCGATCCGGCCATGCCGGGTCGCTGGCGTCGAATTTCAGGAACTGCGTGAACAGCACGGTGGCCATGTCCGCAGCACCCATGGGCAGGCCCGGATGGCCCGATTTCGCCTTTTCCACGGCATCCATGGCGAGTGCGCGAATCGCATTGGCCATACGGGAAGGGTCGACACGCACAGTCATGGGATGTCCGCCTGAAATTCGGTGTGGGAAGTGGCCGCATGTCTCAAAAATGCCACGGCCGGGGAAGCGTTCTAGGGGGTGGATAGCATCGCGAAACCCTTGAGTCCAAGGGCATTGCAGCCTTTCCGCCGGGAGTTTTCGCTTTGTGTGCATAGCTTGCGGCCAGCGTTGCGCGCGGCTCTTCCGGGTCGTAAATTTATCCGCCTAAATGCTTGCCGGTCCGCTGCTTTTCATGCCGGGCCAGAGTTCGAAGGGCGTCCGTTCCGTGATGACTGATCGCAGTGCCAACGGTCTTGCCAATCCAGAACCTGCCCCATCCGGGGCGAGTGACATCGAACTCGCGACCCGCCGGCTGGCGGCGGCGCTCGATGCGCTCGAAAGCGCCGTTGAGCGGCGGCGGGAATTCGACCGTGCGGACGACGAGCTGGGCGCGCGGATCCAGGCGCTGGGCGCCGATCGCTCGCGTCTGGCCAATGAACTCGACGGGACGCTGGTGCGCTCGCGCGCGCTGGAGCGGACCAACCGCGAGATCGCGGAACGCCTCGATGTCGCCATAGACACCATCCGTTCGGTGATCGAGTCCGGAGAAGCTCCATGAGCCATATCAACGTCACCATCAACGGCCGCCAGTACCGGATGGCCTGCGAGGCGGGGCAGGAAAGCCGGCTGCTGCGGCTGGCGGAAAGCCTGGAAGCCCGCATCGCCAGCCTGCGCGGCAAGTTCGGCGAGATCGGCGATGGACGCCTGACCGTAATGGCTGCGCTCACTGTGGCTGATGAACTCGTGGATGCCGGGCAGCGTATCCGCGCCCTCGAGGAAGAGCTCAACGCGCTGCGCGATGTCCGTGTCGTGGCGGCGGACCGGGCCCGGGCAACGCAATCAGCGGTCGCCAATGCGCTGAATTCGGCGTCCGACCGCATCGAGAAGATGACCCAGGCGCTGAATCGCCCGGCCCGCAACGGGATCGCGATCGGTTAATCCCCGCCGTCCAATCGTCCACACGCCCGAGCGGGATCACTAGCGGTGTGCCCTGATCGTGGTTACATTGTCCGTGCGAGGCTGCGTCGCGCGTCAGAAGCCATATATCCCCGGGGCCTTATCGATCCTTTAGGGAACTGTCCCTGGCCGGGTCCGTGGACCCGATCATATGGTGCCCACCTACTTTCGTAGGTGCTCCGGGATCGAGTGCTTCAACGGCCATCGTGGCTTCGCACTTTCTTTTCGCCTCCGCCCTCTTGCCGCATGAGAGAGGCGACAAGGACTCGCCGCGTTGGATGGAAACCGTTTTCTCGACAATCTGAAAGACGATTTCCGGCGCGGTGCGCTGGCGCAGCGTGACGCCCTGAGCGCCGAAGCGCGCGCCGACGCCGCGCGTGCTGTCGCCGAGGTGCCGCTGCCGGTTGAACTGCCGCGGGGCGTCATCGTTGCAGGCTATTCGCCGATCAACAGCGAATTCGATCCGTTTCCATTGATGCGCGCGCTTGCGGACAAGGGGGCCGTGCTCGCGCTGCCGGTGATCATCGCGCGCGATCACGCCCTGATCTTCCGTGAATGGCAGCCGGAGCAGGGACTGGTGCGCGGACCCTACGGTATCTTTCAGCCGTCGTCGGACGCGGATGAGGTTGACCCTGACATCGTGCTGGTGCCGATGGCGGCGTTCGACCGCGCCGGTCACCGCATCGGCTATGGCCGGGGTTATTATGACCGCACGCTGGAAAATCTCCGCGCGATCAAGAAAATCACCGTCATCGGCGTCGCTTTTGCAGTGCAGGAAATCGAGACAGTGCCGCGACTTCCGCACGACGAGCAACTCGATTGTGTGCTAACGGAACGCGAGCTGATCGATCTGCGGAGATTATAATTTTGCGAATTCTGTTTGTCGGCGATGTGGTGGGGCGCAGCGGCCGCGTGGCCCTCAACGAAACTCTTCCGGGACTGATCCGCGACTGGAAACTCGATCTCGTTGTGGTGAACGGCGAGAACGCGGCGGGCGGCTTCGGCATCACCGAAGCGATCTATCACGAATTTCTGGAAGCCGGAGCCGACGCGATTACGCTCGGCAACCATTCGTGGGATCAGCGCGAGGCGCTGGTGTTCATCGATCGCGCCCCGCGCCTGATCCGTCCGGCGAATTTCCCGCCCGGCACGCCGGGTCGCGGCGCCGCGCTGATCGATACACGAAGCGGCAAGCGCGCGCTGGTGATCAATGCCATCGGCCGCGTCTTCATGCAGCCGTTCGACGATCCGTTCGCCATCCTTGATCGCGAACTGAGCGCATGTCCGCTGCGGGAGGCCGCCGATGCCGTGCTCGTCGATTTTCATGGCGAGGCGACCAGCGAGAAACAGTCGATCGGTTATTTCTGCGATGGCCGCGCCAGCATCGTGGTCGGCACGCATACCCATGTGCCGACATCCGACCATCGCATTCTTCCCGGCGGCACGGCCTACATGACCGATGCCGGCATGACCGGCGATTATGAATCCGTGATCGGCATGCAGAAGGATGAACCGTTGGGACGGTTCCTGCGCGGCTATCCGGCGGGACGTTTCGAGGCGGCGGACGGCGTCGGGACGCTTAGCGGCCTTGCGGTCGAAACCGACGACGCTACGGGTCTCGCCACGCGCGTCGCCGCGGTGCGGATCGGCCCGCTGCTGGAACGCGCGGTGCCGGATTTCTGGTGACCTAGATTTTATAAGCCGTTCTGAATCCGCCCCAGTGGCGGCCCCTGACGCGGATCGGCACGTCGATCTCGCGCATCATGATCGTTTTGCCGTTGCCCATGTCGCGGGCGTAGCTCTGGATCAGATACGAGCGGATGTTGCGGCCTGCGGCCAGTCCAGCGGGGTCGTTGAAGATGCGGCGGTTGCGTGAGTTCGCCGTGTTCCATGCGACATCACCCGCGCGCTGCGGATGCGAGTACATCTTGTTGTGCACCGGCAGATAGCCGTTGCGGTCGATAGTGGCGCAGAAGGCAGCCCGCGCATCACGCGCAAGCATGGCTTCCTGGATTTCAGGCAGCGCGCGATCGGCCCAGTCGAGGAAGCGCGTGCGGTATTGCACCGGATCGGTGCCTTCGATCTTCACATAGTTTTCGTCGAACAGATCGTCGATGCTGATGTCGCCCTTGGCGACGGCGTTCTCGAAGATCCTGGAAATTGCATCGCCGGCTTCCATGGCGCGGGTGACGAACTCGGTGTTCTCGTCGTGAATGGACCAGACCTTGTCCTCGATCCGGTCCTTGAGTGCGGCATCGGGCGAGACGAATGCGGCCTGCGCGCCGCCACTGGTCTGGCCGGTGACGCGGAGGCTGCACGGGCCGATGTCCTGCAGCTTGGCCTTCATGATCTGCTGCAACGGCAGGGACGCCGCGCTTGCACCGCCAATCAGAATACCGTCGACGGAAATCTCGAACACCTCCGCCTTGACCGGCGACCGTCCGGTGTCGATCTCGATCTGAAGGCGGCACGGCATCCGTTCGGCCTTGCGCTCTTCGTTCTCGTTCTGGCGGAGCAGCACCGCGCAGCGCGTTTTCAGCTTTTCGGCAAACATCGTCACGGCCTTGCCAGCCTGCGCCACGCTCTCGCCATGGGTTTCGGCTTCCCTGGCGGCGTTGTCGATTTCCGCGCTGCTCGTGCCTACCGATGAGATGAACTGCGACGCCGACGCGGCATTCTGCGTGATTTCGCCGGTGGTTTCGTTCTGCTCGGCGACTGCGCCATTGACATGCGCGAACACCGGCTTGATCGCGTCGATAGCTGCCGTGATGCGATGGACTGCGTCGAACGATGTCGCGGCGTCCTGCTGCAGGGCGTCGATTTTCTGCTTGATCTCTTCGGTGGCGCTCTGGGTCTGGACCGCCAGCGCCTTCACCTCGGAGGCGACGACCGCGAATCCCTTGCCGGCCGAACCGGCGCGCGCGGCCTCGATGGTGGAGTTCAGCGCAAGCAGCGTGGTCTGCTTGGCGATGGTCGCGATCAGGTTGACGACATTGCCGATGGCGGCGGAGGATTCCCGCAGCCGCTCGACATTGAGGCTGGCTTCCTGCGCTGCGGCGCTGGCCTCATCGGCGAGCTTGCTGGCATCGCGCACCTGCGCGCCGATGCCGTGGGCCGACTGGGTGAATTTTTCCGCGGCCTGCGAGAAGGTCTCGGCGGTGGCCTGCGCGTCGCTGGTGCGGTCGGCCAGGGCGTCGGCGCGGTGCCGGATGGCGGACAGGGTGCTGGCGGTGGACTGGGCGCCGCTGGCCACCGAACTGGCCGCGCGTTCGAGCTGGCGGATCATCGCGACCAGTTCGAGTTCAAGCAGTTCGAGGATTTCGCGGGCTGAATCGTGCTGGGACGATGCAGCGGGGTCCGGTGTTGCGACCGGCTCGGGGGCAATATCCGGGCTCGCCTGTTCTGGCAGCCGCTTCCGAAAAAGTCCGAACGCCATAAGAGGTCTCTGAAATGGGAGATGAATAGGTAGGCAGTATCGCACCTCGGCATGAACTCATGGTTAACTGTTGCCTGCCGGATGGGCTGGCATCCCACACCGCCGTACCAAAATCGGCCGATCTGCCTTTAAATTTTGCCGGTCCGGGCCTATAACGCCGCGCCGCCGGGCAGTTGCGTTAATGATGCCTGCGATTCCCGATCCTCTCGAGAGACCCCTATGGCCGGACATTCCCAATTCAAGAACATCATGCACCGCAAGGGCAAACAGGACGCCATGCGGTCCAAGATGTTCGGCAAGCTCGCCCGCGAAATCACCGTCGCCGCCAAGCTGGGAACCCCCGACCCCGCGATGAACCCGCGGCTGCGGCTGGCGATCACCGCGGCGCGCGCGGAAAACGTGCCGAAGGACAACATCGAGCGCGCGATCAAGAAGGCCATCGGCAACGACGGCGAGAACTACGATGAGATGCGCTACGAGGGCTACGGCCCCGGTGGTGTCGCCGTCATCGTCGAGGCGCTCACCGACAACCGCAACCGCGCGGCCTCCGACATCCGCTCCTATTTCACCAAGTCCGGCGGCAATCTCGGCGAAACCGGCTCGGTGTCGTTCATGTTCGACCGCGTCGGCGTAATCGAATACGACGCCAAGGTCGCGTCCGACGACGCCATGCTGGAAGCGGCGATCGAAGCCGGCGCCGACGACGTGGCATCCAGCGAGGACGGCCATGAGGTCTATGCCTCGCCGGAAACGTTCCGCGAAGTGGCCAAGGGCCTCGAGGCCAAGTTCGGTGAAGCGCGCAAGGCGGCGCTGATCTGGAAGCCGCAGAACACCATCGCCGTGGACGACGAGACCGGCGAGAAGCTGTTCAAGCTGCTCGACCTTCTGAACGAGCATGATGACGTCCAGAACGTCTATGCGAATTTCGAGGTGTCGGACGCGCTCGCCGCCAAGATGAGCGCGTAAGCTCTAACGGTCCCCTGAAGATTTTTTCTTGACGCCGCGCTGCTGAAGGATCATGTCAGCCGCGGGGGTGCGTTCGCGCGCGTTCGGCGCCCATCACTGGAAACCAATCAACTATGCCAAGCGACAGTCCACGTATTTCGCCGACAACGGTCCCAGTGGTCTAGAGCGCTCCAGCTCACCGATCGCTGCCGTTGCCGGCAGAACCCGAAGGTGAGCTATGACTGATACCCATGCAGCGCACGATGGCGCTTTCAATGCGGCCGTTCTTGCCGCGACGCTGATCGGCGAGCATGCCGCCGACACCGTCGAAATTCTTAACAAGCTTCCTCCGCCGGATGCCGCGGATGTCGTGCGGCTGCTGCCGCGCGATCTGGCGATTGAAATTCTCGACAAGCCCGAACTGGACTTCGGCGCCGAGATTATCGAGGCGCTGCCCCGTCATGTTGCCGCGCCCCTGCTTGCGGGCATGTCCGCGGACATGGCGGCGGATATCGTGCAGCAGCTTGATGAGCCTGCAAAGACGGAGCTGCTGGCCGGGCTCGATGACGTGTCCCGCGGCGCCATCGTCGGCCTGCTGGCCTATCCGGAGAACACCGCCGGCGCGATGATGACCACGGAATTCGTCAGCGTGCCCGGCAACTGGACCGTCGCACAGACGCTTGAGCATATCCGCAAGGTCGAGCGTTCCCGCGAAACCGTTTATGCGATTTATGTGCTCGACCCCGTCACGCGGCGTCTTGTCGGCGCGGTGACCCTGCGCCGCCTGATCTCGGGTGAGCCGTCGGCGAATATCCTGACTCTCGCGCCGACCCATGAGCCGATCACGACATTTCCGCTGATCGACCGTGAGGAGGTGGCGCGCGTCATCACCCGGCACGATCTGCTCGCCGTGCCGGTGATCGACAAGACCGGGCATCTGCTCGGCATCGTGACCGTGGACGACATCATCGACGCGATCATCGAGGAAAGCACCGAGGACGTGCAGAAGTTCGGCGGCATGTCGGCCACCGAAGAGCCTTATATGCAGATCCGGCTGCCGGACATGATCCGCAAGCGGGGCGGCTGGCTGGCAATTCTGTTTCTCAGCGAGATGCTGACGGCGAGCGTGATGCAGCACTTCGAGGGCGAGCTTGAGAAGGCCCTAGTCCTGACGCTGTTCATTCCGCTGATCATGAGCTCGGGCGGCAATTCGGGATCGCAGGCGACATCGCTGCTGATCCGCTCGCTGGCGCTGCATGATGTGAAGCTGGCGGACTGGTGGCGGGTGATGCTGCGCGAACTGCCGACGGGTCTCATCCTTGGCGGTCTGCTCGGGGCGATTGGCTTTGCGCGGGTCGTGGCGTGGCAGAAGCTCGGCATCTACAACTACGGCGAGCACTGGCTGCTGGTGGGATGGACCGTGGCCGCCGCGCTGGTCGGCGTGGTGACCTTCGGTTCGGTGGCAGGATCGATGCTTCCCTTTGCATTGCAAAGGATTGGGTTCGATCCCGCCAGCGCGTCCGCTCCCTTCGTCGCGACCCTCGTCGATGTCACCGGCCTGATGATTTATTTCAGTGCCGCATTGCTGATCCTGCGCGGGACGCTGTTGTGACCCCCGGACGCCGGGGGCGGTTTCGCGTATGATCGGCGGATGGCAACGAGCGCGATTCGCATTCTTGGAATTGATCCCGGCCTGCGCCGGACCGGCTGGGGCGTGATCGACATCGACGGCAACCGGCTGATCTATGTCGGTTGCGGCTCGGTGGAATCCCGCGAGGCCTTGCCGTTGGCCGAGCGTCTCCTGGCGATTCACGAAGGCCTTGCCCGCGTCCTCGGCGATTTCAGGCCGCTGGAGGCCGCCGTGGAGCAGACCTTCGTCAATAAGGATGGGGCATCGACCCTGAAACTAGGCCAGGCACGCGGCGTCGCCATGCTCGCGCCTGCGATGTTCGGCATTGCCGTGGCCGAATACGCCCCCAACCAGGTGAAGAAGACCGTGGTCGGGGCAGGGCACGCCGACAAGAACCAGATCCGCGTCATGCTGGGTGTGCTGCTGCCGAAAGCGAATCCGAAAACGCCGGACGCCGCCGACGCGCTGGCGATTGCCATCACGCACGCCCATCACCGCCAGAGCGTGATGCTGAAGCTGAGAGTCGCTGGCGCATGATCGGAAAACTTAAAGGCCTGATCGATTCCTACGGCGAGGACTATGTGATCCTCGACGTGCAGGGCGTCGGCTATCAGGTGCACTGCTCGGCGCGCACGCTGCAGGCGCTGCCGCAACAGGGCGAGGCGGCAGTGCTCTCCATCGAGACCTATGTCCGCGAGGACCAGATCAAGCTGTTCGGCTTCCGCAGCGACATGGAGCGCGAATGGTTCCGGCTGCTGCAAACCGTGCAGGGTGTCGGAGCCAAAGTAGCGCTTGCGGTGCTCTCGACCTTGCCGCCGTCCGATCTCGCCAATGCGATTGCGCTGCGCGACAAGGCTGCGGTGGCGCGCACGCCGGGCGTCGGGCCGAAGGTGGCCGAGCGCATCGTGACCGAACTCAAGGACAAGACTCCGGCCTTCGCTACGGTCGATCCGGCGGTGGTGCATCTGTCCGGCGCGCTCGACGAGAATCGCGCCCCGCAGCCTGTGACTGATGCGATTTCCGCGCTGGTCAATCTCGGTTACGGTCAACCGCAGGCGGCGGCTGCGATTGCCGCAGCGTCGCGCAGCGCTGGGGAGAAGGCCGAGACGGCGCAGCTCATCCGGCTTGGCTTGAAGGAACTGTCTAAGTGAGTGCCGTATGACCTCGCCCCGCATCGTCACGCCGGAGCGCCGCGCCGACGACATCGGCGATACCTCGCTGCGCCCGCAGAACCTGTCCGAGTTCGTCGGCCAGCAGCAGGCGCGCGCCAATCTTCAGGTGTTCATTGATGCGGCGCGCAAGCGTAACGAGGCGCTCGATCATGTGCTGTTCGTCGGCCCGCCAGGCCTCGGCAAGACGACACTCGCGCAGATCGTTGCGCGTGAACTCGGCGTCGGCTTCCGCGCCACCTCCGGCCCGGTGATTGCGAAGGCCGGTGATCTCGCGGCACTCCTGACCAATCTCGAAGAGCGCGATGTGCTGTTCATCGACGAAATCCACCGGCTCAGTCCGCAGGTGGAGGAGGTGCTCTATCCGGCGATGGAGGATTTTCAGCTCGATCTCATCATCGGCGAGGGACCGGCGGCGCGGTCGGTGAAGATCGATCTGGCGAAGTTCACGCTGGTCGGCGCGACCACGCGCGCGGGATTGCTGACCAATCCGCTGCGCGATCGCTTCGGCATTCCGGTGCGGCTGAATTTCTACACCGAGGAAGAACTGGAGAAGATCGTCACCCGTGGCGCGCGGGTGCTCGGCATCGGCATGACGCCGGATGGCGCCAACGAGATCGCGCGGCGCGCCCGCGGCACACCGCGCATCGCGGGGCGGTTGCTGCGGCGGGTGCGCGATTTCGCCTCGGCCGCGGATGCCAGTGCGATTGATCGCAAGATTGCGGACAACGCGCTCGGGGCGCTGGAGGTGGACAAGGCCGGTCTCGATGCGATGGATCGCCGCTACCTGACGACCATCGCCTTGAACTACGGCGGCGGGCCGGTTGGCGTCGAGACCATGGCGGCGGCACTCTCCGAGCCGCGCGACGCCATCGAGGACATTATCGAGCCGTTCCTGATTCAATGCGGCTACCTGCAGCGCACGCCGCGCGGGCGGCTTCTGACATCGCATGCGTTCAGGCATCTCGGCCTTGCCGAGCCGTCGCGCGATCCGTCGCAGTTCGGGCTCTTCAGTGGAGACGAGAGCGACGGGGAACCGTAATTCCGCTCCAATTCATGAGCATGGATGGGATGCATCGCGGTGAAGCGGTCATGATCTCACGCCGACATTTTTTCCGTTTCATCGGCGCGTTCGGCGCTTAGACCACGGCTATGGGTTCGGGGTTGAACCGGCCCGGCTGAAGGTCACGCGCTACAGCGTCGCGCCGCTGGGCGCGCCTGCGGCCAGCTCATAGCGCCGCCCGGCGCTTGCGCTGCTTGGCGTTTTGCGCAAAAGCTGCAACATGACCATTCATCTCGACGGATCGATCCGCGACGGCAAGCACGTGATGCAGGTGCGTGTCTATTACGAAGACACCGATTTCACCGGCATCGTCTATCATGCCAATTATCTGCGCTTCATGGAGCGCGGCCGCACCAACTATCTGCGGCTGCTCGGCGCCGACCAGCATGCGCTGTTCGCGGAAGCGCAGAACGAAGCGCCAGGTTTTGCCTTCGTGGTCCGTTCGATGCAGATCGAATATCTCAAGCCCGCGCGGATGGACGATGTGCTCGATGTCGTGACGGTGCCCGCCGACATCCGGGGCGCGTCGATCACGCTGGCGCAGGAAGTCCGGCGCGGCGACGATGTGCTGGTCGAGGCGCGGGTCAAGGTCGCGTTTGTGTCCGGCGGTCGCGCCCGGCCGATTCCGAAGGCGCTGCGCATCGCCATGAAGGCCGACCAGGACGCGGCCTGAGTTTCCCTAACTTCATTGCGATCTTTTGGCTTGGCGCTTGACGGATTGTACTGATTGGCACAAGTTGTACCTATCGGTACAAACAGGAGTCCTCCCATGTCGCGTCCGCCCCTGCCGCCGTTTACAAGAGAAACCGCCGCGCAGAAGGCGCGCATGGCGGAAGATGCCTGGAATTCGCGCGACCCGGTGAAGGTCTCGCTCGCCTACACTGAAGACAGCATCTGGCGGAATCGCTCGGAATTCTTTCAGGGCCGCGCGGCGATTGTCGAATTCCTCACCCGCAAGTGGGCGAAGGAACACGAGTACCGTTTGATCAAGGATCTGTGGGCGTTCGATCGAAATTTTATCTCTGTGCGCTTTCAGTACGAATGGCACGACGATGCCGGAAGCTGGTTTCGGTCCTATGGCAACGAAAACTGGGAATTCGACGAGCACGGCTTGATGAAGCGCCGTGAAGCCAGCATCAACGATGTGGCGATCAAGGACAGCGAGCGCCGGTTTCACTGGCCCGCCCCGGGCCCGCGGCCTGCGGATGTTCCCGGCCTTGCGCCGGTTCCGAAGTGAGCTAGCCGGCGAGGACTGCAATGGCAAAAACCGAAGCTGCACGCAGAGACATTCTGGCCGCGCTGGCCGAAGTATTCCGCGCGCATGGCTATGAGGGTGCGACACTTGCGCTGATCTCGGATGCGACCGGCCTCGGCAAGGGCAGCCTCTACAATTTCTTTCCCGGCGGAAAAGAGCAGATGGCGGATGAAGTGCTCGCCTCGATCGATCGCTGGTTCGCCGACAATATCTATGCGCCGCTGCGAACAGCCGCCGATCCCGTGAAAGGCATCGCGGACATGTATGCCGCGGCGGATGATTATTTCCGCTCGGGACAGCGGGTCTGTCTTGTCGGCGTGGTTGCGCTCGGCGCGTCGCGTGATCTGTTCGGCGAAAAGGTGAAGGTCTATTTCGCCGGATGGGTGGATGCGCTCGCCGCGGCACTGCGGCGTTATGGCGACGACAAGAGCGCCGCGCGCCGCAAGGCCGAGCATGCGGTGCTGGAAATCCAGGGGGCGCTGGTGCTGGCGCGCGCCTTCAATGATGCGAAAGTGTTTTCCCGGTCGCTGAAGGAATCGGAGCGGCGGTTGCTGGATTGATTGTCCGTCATTGCGAGCGAAGCGAAGCAATCCACTCTTGCAAAAATGGATTGCTTCGTCGCAAGTGCTCCTCGCAATGACGAGACGTCTTCCGTTACGCCGCCGCCTTGTGACGCGCGATTTCGGCCTTGTAGAGCTCGAACTCCGCGGCGAGAGCCTTCATCACGCTTGGACGCGTCTTGAACCGGGAGAGATAATCGTTGATCGCGGGCCACTTCTTCAGGTCGATCGGCGGCGTTGCCATGGTCCAGTTCAGCACGGTGCCGAGATAGGCGTCCGCCACGCTGAAATGATCGAGCAGGAATTCACGGCCTTCCAGATGTTTGTTCAGGACGTCGAGCCGCGAGAGATACTTCTCCAGCACATAGCCCTTCATCTCCGCCGGAGCTTTCCTGTCGAGCAGCGGCAGGAATAGTCCCTTGTGCAGTTCGGTGCCGATGAAGCACAGCCACTGATGCAACCGGCTGCGCTCGATACCCGCGCCTGATCCGATGCCGGCATCCGGAAAGCGATCGGCGACATACTGAAGGATCGCCGCGTTCTCGGTGAGAACCAGACCGTCGTCGGTGCTGATGGTCGGCACCAGGCCGAGCGGGTTCACCGAGAAGAAATCGGATTCGTCCTGAAGCACCTTCTTGGATTTCGGATCGACTTCCAGATAGCGGGCGTCGGCGCCGGCCTCATAAAGTGCGATGCGGGTTGCCATCGAACAGGCGAGGGGCGAGAAATAGAGCTTCATGGTGCGTCTCCTTGTTGAAACCGGTCCGTCCTTGATTTTTATACCGTTCCGCATAAATTAAATGCGGTCAAGAGAATTATTTGCGAAATGGTACAAAAAAAGCCTCAGCCGGCGAAAGCCGCCTCCAGCGCGCCGAAAAAACGCGGTCGCCCGCGTGCCTTCGAGCCGGATGTCGCGCTCGGCAAAGCCATGGACACCTTCAGGGATGGCGGCTTCGCAGCAACCTCGCTGGACGATCTCAGCGAGGCAATGGGGATCAATCGGCCGAGCCTCTATGGGACATTTGGCGACAAGCGCGAACTGTTTCTCAAGGCCTATGAGCGTTATCGCGCCGAGATGGCGGCAAAGTTCGCTCCTGCTTTCGCGCCCGGACTGACGCTGCGGCAGATGCTTGAAAAGATCTATGCGACGGCGCTCGATGTCTATCTCGCCGGCGAAAACGGCCCGCGCGGCTGCTTCACCGTGATGACGGCGACCTCCGAGGCGATGGCCGACCCGGAGATTCGTCCCCTTGTGCAGAGGGCGCTTGGCTCGACGCAGCGGACGCTCGCGAAGCGGTTTCAGGTCGCAATCGAAACCGGCGAACTGCCGCCGACGGCGAATGTGCAGATCCTCTCCCAGATCGCCGCATCGACCGTCGAGGCGCTGGCGATCCGGTCCCGTGCTCGGGTGCCGCGCGCGGAGCTGGAAGCCATCGCCAAAGGAACTGTCGATTTGATCTGCGGGCCTTCGGCAGCGGGGACAAAGGTTTAGTGACGTCGGGGCCCTACTCATGTAAAAGGACTTTACATGAGTAGATACGCAAGATGAGTTGGAAGAACCGCGGCCGCCGCGAAGGCGGCTACCATCACGGCAATCTGAAAGAGGCGCTGGTGCAGGCCGCGCTCGATCTGATTGCGAACAAGGGCCCGGCGGGGTTCACCTTCGCCGAGGCCGCGCGCTCGGCCGGTGTGAGCCCGGCGGCGCCGTATCGCCATTTCCGCGATCGCGACGAGTTGCTCGCCAGTGTGGCGCAGCAGGGCTTCGAACAATTCGAATCGCAACTCACCGCGGCCTGGGACGATGGCCGTCCCGATACGCCGACCGCGTTCCAGCGCGTCGGCAAGGCCTATCTCGCGTTCGCGCGCGAAAACCCCGCATATTACTCGGCAATGTTCGAATCCGGCGTGCCGCTCGAGGCCAATCCCGCGCTGCTGGTGGCGTCCGAGCGCGCCTTCGCCATCATCCGTGCAGCGTCCGAACGGCTGGTGGCAATGGCGCCTCCGGGCGTGCCGCGCCCGCCCGCGATGATGATGGCGCTCCACATCTGGTCCATGTCGCACGGCATCGCGTCGCTGTTCGGACGCGGCGATGCGGCGCGCCGCAAGCTGCCGATGTCGGCGGAGGACCTGCTGGAAGCGGGCGTGCTGATTTACCTCAAGGGCCTCGGGTTCCCGACCGACCACCATCACCGGCCATCCAAATAATTTGCGCGACCCCCGAGGGGGCCCGCTTGACAAAATCCCGGGATGTTTTATCTATGTAAATGTTATTTACATTCACGGGAACGTGAAAACTGGGAGGACGCCTATGGCGAACACCGCAAACGCCAACACTGCACGTCTCGACCGATGGGGCCGCCCGGACTGGGCCGGACCGCATCACGACAACTACGACTCGCGGCACGACTGGCAGCCGCGGTTTCACCCCGGGCGGATCATTCTGATCGTTGCCGGTTTCATCATCTGGTGGCCGCTGGGTTTGGCCGCCCTCGCTTACTCACTCTGGAGCAGAAACATGGGTTGCTGGTCTCACGATCGTCACGGCCGCTGGGCCGACAAGATGGAGCGCATGCAGTACAAGATGGAGCGGATGCGCAACCGGATGGAAGGCCGCGGCTTCTACGCGCCTTCGAGCGGCAACCGCGCCTTCGACGACTACCGCATGGAGACGCTGCGCCGTCTCGAGGAAGAGCAGACCGAGTTCAAGGATTTCCTCGACCGCCTGCGTCACGCCAAGGACAAGGAAGAGTTCGACGCCTTCATGGCGCAGCACAAGCAGCGCCCGACGCCACCGAACGATCAGCCGCAGGGATAAGACAAGCCCCGTCTCCCTGACTGGCTAACGAAGCCGCCCACCTGTCGATCAGGTGGGCGGTTTTGTTTTGCGCGTCTACTTACGAAGCACTGGTTGAAGATTCGGATGTTGTCTCGTCGTTAGATCAACAATCCAAGCGATCATGATGCCAACAAAGTAAGACATGATGTCCCACCACGAGAAATACTTTCCGATCAATAATACGCCGAGTGTGGTGTCGCGAATTCTATCGAGTGACGGCGTATGCCAGAGCTGGCGGAATTCGATAGTTGCAGAGAAAATGGCGCTTCCAATTGCCAATTTCTGAGAACCTGCCTTTGGCCACAGGATAACGGCTGCGCAATAGATCAGGCTCCCCCACAGTGCAGAGCCGAGAAATTTCAGAAGAATGTGATGTCCGAGTGCTGGCCAGCGCGTCACCAAGCCAAGCCCAATAATCAAGAGCGAGATTATTAAGAACCGGTTGCGTCGGTTGCCAAGCATCCTAGTGAACCTCCTTCTCTGAATCTGACTGTTGCTCGAGCTCGGGCTGCATGGGCTGAGGTTTGATGATGAGCGAGACGAGCGTGTAGCTGATAATTAGAAGAAGGTACCACGACCCTAGCTTGCTGATCGAAACCATCGACCATCCATGCAACTGGGCCGGATAGAGCCACGTCTTGGTGTAGGTGCCGATATTTTCTGATAGCCAGATGAAAAGTGAGACAAGAATCAACCCAAGCAGTAACGGCATTGATCGATAGGTTATCCAAACCCGAAAGTAGATCTTTGTCCGCGCAAGCAACGCAACGCTGACGGCAAAGAGGGCGATCCGAAAATCGAGAATGTAATGATGAGCGAAGAAGTTTATGTAAATTGCAATGCTCAGTATGCTCATCGCCCATAGTGGCGGATGATGATCGAAGCGAAAATCAAGCAGTCGCCAGACCCGGCAAAGATAACTGCCGATACAAGAGTACATAAAGCCGGTGAACAAAGGGACCCCGCCGATACGGAAAATATTGGGCTCTGGATAAATCCATGAACCGACGGATGTTTTGAATATCTCCATCGTCGTTCCGACAACGTGATAAACTAGAATGACCTTGGCTTCGTCTAGGGTCTCCATGCGCGTTGCGAGAAGCGCAATCTGAAGACCAGCGGCTGCAACGAACAGGAAATCATAGCGGGCTAACGGTATCCACGATGGATACCAAAAATGAGTCGCTAAAAGCAGACCGACCATCGCTCCGCCAAATAGGCATGCCCAGGCTTGCTTGATTCCGAACCGCACGAATTCATAGAGCCAGATTGTCATTTGTGAGCTTGCAAGCATCGCTGCCAACCAGCGATCGGCGTGGAGCAGTCGCACACGAAATGAGATACGTTTTTTCGTCTGCTGAAGAACACTCATGATGCCACTTTCACCGACTGAGGCTCTTGTCGGGTTGCCCTCATCTGAAACCTGATTTCAATGGCGATCTTGAGCAGCACAAGCACGATCAGCGGTCCTGCTGTGCCGATCGCCTGCGCGATGAACGCGCCGCCCATGATCGCCACATGCATGATCACGATACGGGTGTAGAAACCGCCCATGATTTCGCCGGTGTCGGCATTGGCCGGCGGCGTTTTCGCAAACACGAAACGGTTGACCACGTCGTTGATGAAGATCGCGCCTTGACCCACGAACAGCGCCAGCAGCGGGATCCATAAATCCTTGCCGATCACGATCAGGCGGATGAAATCCCGCGCGTCATGAATGCGCCCGGTCCACGGCCCGGCGAACAGCGTGTAGATGAACAGCATGTGCACGGACATGAACAGCCCGGCATGCACGGTGAAGAATCCGGCAAGGGCAAGCGTGCCAGCGATGCTGCGGCCTGCCGCCGATCCCGGATCGCGGAACATCGTCGCGGCGCGCAGAATGGTCCAGAACCCGATCACCGCGGTTTCCAGCCAGTACAGGCAGAGCAGGACGAAGGTGTCCCAACCCCAGAACAGAATTCCCGCCAGCGGCACGAGGTTCGACAGGATCAGGATCGATGAGGTGAGCGCGCCGCGCCGGGATGCACGTGAGCGGGCCGTTGTGGGGACAGTGGATGTCATACGCCGATTAAATCCGATCCTGCGCCACAAACAAAGCAGATGCGCTCAGGCTGAGGTCTTTCCGGTTTGCCATCGCAGCCTGGATGGGTTTGAATGCAGCATGATCAGAACCGTGATCTCATCGCGCCGCCGCTGGTGGCGAGCCGTGTCGTGTAGCGGCATCTGGTAGGCTGATTCCCGCGATCGCGTGCAGGCGCAATCTTGCGCTCACGCTTCGTTCGTCGCCGCTTTTCTCCGACCTTTCCAATCTTGTCGTCCATGGCCTCGGTTTACTGGGCCTGCGGAGTCATCATGCCTACGACCATGCAGCATCTATTTGCCATGCCCGTGGGGGCGCTCGCCTGGCTTGGCCGTCAGGGCGCGCGGGCCATTGCGGCGCTGGTTTTCATCGGCATCGCCGTTCCGCCGCTCGGCGTCTTGCTGAAGCCTTATGTCACCGAAGCGATATTCCTGCTGCTCTGCATTTCGTTCATGCGGGTCGATGTCGCCGCAATGCGTGGGTATCTCGCGCGGCCGGCGCTGGTGATCGCTGCGACGCTGTGGAGCAGTTTCGCTGTGCCGCTGCTGTTCGGCTGCGCCGGCATCGTCAGCGGCCTCGACCGGTTCGCACCGGATCTGTTTCTCGGCCTGATGCTTCAGGCGGTCGCGTCGCCGATGATGGCCTCGCCCGCGCTGGTTGCGCTGATGGGGCTGGACTCGACGCTGGTGCTGATCACCCTCGTGACCGGGACCGCGCTGGTGCCGTTCAGCGCGCCGTTGTTTGCGTGGCTGTTCTTCGGAGACGCGCTCACGCTCTCGCCGCTGGCGCTCGGGCTGAAACTGTTCGCGATCCTGTTTGGCGCTGTCCTTGTTGCCGCTGTCGTCCGCCGTCTTGCCGGCGCGGAAACCATCGCCCGCCACAAGCAGCCGATCGACGGCGTCAACATTCTGGTGCTGCTGGTGTTCGTCAGTGCGGTGATGGGACCGGTCGCCGCGAGCTTCTGGGCCGCGCCCCTCCGCGTGCTGGGTCTTCTGGTGCTGGCCTTTGCCCTGTTTGCGGCGCTGCTGGCTGTGACCACGCTGGTGTTCCGCAGGGCCGGCCTCGCGCGTGCGCTTGCGCTGGGGCTGATGGCCTCCCAGCGCAACATGGGCCTGATGCTGGCCGCCGTGGACGGGGCGTTGCCGGGACTGACCTGGCTGTACTTCGCGCTGGCCCAGTTCCCGATTTACCTGTCGCCGCAACTGCTCACGCCGCTGGTGCGGCGGCTGCGGGGCGTTGCCGCGCCCTCGCCATGATCCGGGCCTGGAACCGGCTCCGGTGCTGCCTCACAGGGTTGGTTTGCAGGGCATTTTCGGGCCCTGATTGGACTGCGGTAACCCGACCTTAACCCTGATTAGCGTTTGGTTATATGGGCTGACAGCCCTCGTTTTGACACGTTAGCAGGGGATTCAGAGCCCGGCCTCGGGACAGGCCATCCCACGCGACACGAGACCGGACGGGGCGATCGGCAGCGTTGGCGCTTTCGCTGCGGCGGTCATTGCCTTGCGGCGACCGCGATCAGCGCGTTAGCGCGTGAAATGAAGTGACAATCGCCTTGAGAGGATACCGATCATGAATCCAGCAGACGTAGCGCAGTCGGCTCTGCCGCTGGCCTCCGCTGACGTGTCGCTGATCTCGCTGTTCTGGCATGCGCACTTTGTCGTGAAAACGATCATGCTCGGGCTGCTGGCGTGTTCGGTGTGGGTCTGGGCCATCGCTATCGATAAAATGCTGCTTTACTCGCGCACAAAGAAGGCCATGGACCGCTTCGAGCAGGCATTCTGGTCGGGGCAGTCCATTGACGAATTGTACCGCGCGCTGGCGGCCAAGCCGACGCAGTCGATGGCCGCCTTGTTCGTGGCGGCGATGCGCGAGTGGAAGCGTTCGTTCGAAAGCCATTCGCGCTCGATCGCCGGCCTGCAGATGCGGATCGACAAGGTGATGAGCGTGTCGATCGCCCGCGAGGTCGAGCGGCTGGACCGCCGGCTGCTGGTGCTGGCGACGGTCGGCTCGGCGAGCCCGTTCGTCGGCCTCTTCGGCACGGTCTGGGGCATCATGTCGAGCTTCCAGTCCATCGCGGCGTCGAAAAACACCTCCCTGGCAGTGGTCGCTCCCGGCATCGCCGAGGCCCTATTTGCCACCGCCATCGGCCTGATTGCCGCAATTCCGGCGACAATTTTCTACAATAAGTTCACCTCCGAGGTGAACCGGCAGGCCCAGCGGCTTGAAGGTTTCGCTGACGAGTTCTCGGCGATCCTGTCGCGCCAGATCGACGAGCGCGCGTGAAGGGGAACGAGTTGAACGACGGCTTGGGATATTCGTCATGGGCATGAATCTCGGGGGCGGATCGGGCGGCGGCGGACGCCGCGGCTATCGCCGCGCCAACGTCATGGCCGAAATCAACGTCACGCCCATGGTGGACGTGATGCTGGTGCTGCTCATCATCTTCATGGTGTCCGCGCCGCTGCTGACGGTCGGTGTGCCGCTCGATTTGCCGCAGACCGCGGCCAAGAGCCTCGATCAGGACAAGGAGCCGCTGACGGTTTCGGTCCAGCTCACCGGCAAGGTGTTTCTCAACAACACCGAGATCCCGATGAACGAATTGGTGCCGAAATTGACGGCAATTACCCAGGCGCGCGGCGGCATGGATGAGCGTATCTTTGTTCGCGGCGACACAAAGGTAGATTACGGTACGGTGATGCGCGTGATGGGACGCCTGTCCGCCGCAGGGTTCAAACGCGTAGCTCTGGTGACCGAGGTCGAGCAGGGAAACTGACGTGAAGATCGACAAGACCGTCGCAGCGTCTGTCGTTTTGCATGCCCTGGTGATTGGCTGGGGCATGGTGTCGTTTTCGACCAAGGCCTTCGAGTCGATGCCGGAAGATTCCGTGCCGGTCGATATCGTTTCCGCCGAGCAGTTCGCCAAGGCGATGCAGGGAATGAAAACCGGCAAGAAGGAAAACCCGAAGCCGATGGTGGAGAAGGTCGCCGAGCCCAAGCCTCCGGTTGAGGATGCCGTGGGCAAGATCGACGACAAGAAGCCGCCGGTGGTGACCGAGGCGGCCCCGCCGCCCACGCCCAAGCCCGAGGAAAAGCCGGTCGAGAAAAAGCCCGATCCGCCGAAGCCCGTGGTCGAGAACAAGCCCAAGGAAGAACAGAAGCCTGCGGAGAAGAAGCCGGATCAGGCGAAAGTCGATCCGATCGCGGAAGCGCTGAAGAAGGAAGAGGCCAAGAAGCCGCCCAAGCCGCAGCAGGTCAAGGCTGCGCCGCCTCAGCCGCAAAAGCAGCCGACCGAACGCACGTTCGACCAGTCGAAGATCGCCGCCCTGCTGGACAAGCGCGATCCCTCGCGCGAATCCATCACCGGTGCTGCGCTGAATTCGCAGGCCGCGCTTGGCACAGCGAAGGGCAGGGCCGCCGACAACTCCGCGACCTGGGGCGCGATGTTCCGCCAGCAGGTGGAGCGGTGCTGGAAGAAGCCGTACGGCGGCGTCGAGGCGCAGAAGGTGGAAGCGGTTTTCACCATCAAGCTGAAGCGCGACGGCACGCTGGAAGCCAATCCGGTGCCGCTTTCCAGTGCTTCGACTGGCTATTTCCGCGTTTATCAGGACAGCGCACTGCGCGCGATCATCGAGTGTCAGCCGTATAACCTGCCTGCGGCCTATTTCGACGAGTGGAAATTTTTCGAGCCCGCATTCACTGAAAAATTTTCGTAACGGCATGATCCCGAAGAGCGGAAATCGGTTTTCGGATCAGATCATGCCCAGACATATAACAAACGGCGACATCGCCAGAATGAAGTTTGGATAGCATGCGAGACTTGAATAACGAAGGTTCGGACGAGTTGCAGGCCAAGTTGAATCCGATGATCCCGACCCGCCGCCAGATGATGACGGGAGCCGCTTCCGCGGGATTGCTGCTCGCGACACCGATGCGCCGCGCGCTCGCGCAGGCTCGCGTCACGGTGACCGAAGGCAACTTCCAGCCGATCCCGATCGCGATTCCGAATTTCGTTCCGGGTAGCCAAGGCGACAGCGAGGTCGCTGCCGGCATCGCGCAGGTCATCACCAACAACCTGAAGCGGAGCGGACTGTTCGCGCCGATCGATCAGGCGGCCTTCATCGAGCGCATTTCCAACATCGACGTGCCGCCGCAGTTTGCGAACTGGCGTCAGATCAATGCTCAAGCGCTGGTCACCGGACGCGCCACCCGGCAGGGTGACGGCCGCCTCAAGGCTGAATTCCGCCTGTGGGACGTGCCGCAGGCGCAGCAGCTCACGGGTCAGCAATACTTCACGTCGCCGGAATCCTGGCGCCGCATCGCGCACATCATCTCCGATCAAATCTATGAACGCCTCACCGGCGAAAAGGGCTACTTCGACAGCCGCGTCGTGTTCGTCGATGAGACCGGCCCGAAGGATCGCCGCGTCAAGCGCCTTGCGATGATGGATCAGGATGGCGCCAACGTGCGTTACCTCACACGCGGGGCCGATCTCGTGCTGACGCCGCGGTTCTCGCCGTCCACGCAGGAAATCACCTACATGGAATTCGGCCAGGGCGATCCTCGGGTCTATCTCTTCAATGTCGAAACCGGACAACGCGAGATCGTCGGCAACTTCCCCGGCATGTCGTTCTCGCCGCGGTTCTCGCCCGATGGCCAGCGCATCATCATGAGCCTGCAGCAGGGCGGCAACTCGAACCTGTTCGTGATGGACCTGCGCTCGAAGTCGACCACGCGTCTGACCGACACACCGGCCATCGATACGTCGCCATCCTATGCGCCGGATGGCGGGCGGATTTGTTTCGAGTCCGATCGCGGCGGCAAGCCGCAGATCTATGTGATGGGCGCGAATGGCGGTGCGGCACAGCGCATTTCATTCGGCGAAGGCAGCTATTCGACGCCGGTGTGGTCGCCGCGCGGCGATTACATCGCCTTCACCAAGCAGGGCGGCGGCCAGTTCTCGATCGGCATCATGAAGCCGGACGGCTCGGGCGAACGCATTCTGACCTCCGGCTATCACAATGAAGGGCCGACCTTCGCGCCGAACGGCCGTGTCGTGATGTTCTTCCGTGAAGCGGGCGGCGGGCCGTCACTGTACACGGTGGATATTTCCGGACGCAACGAACAGAAGGTTCCGACACCAGGCTTCGCTTCCGACCCGGCATGGTCGCCGCTGCTATCGTAAATGAAGTCTTAAAATCCTGGCCCGGTTTCTTCGGTTTCGCCGGTAGGATTTGTTTATTCTGCTGAATTTGCAGGTGGATTTTGTCCGTCGCTGATCGCGGCAAGACATAAGTAACGATGTTCCCTCAGAAAGACTTCATCTGCGGTGGGTAAAGCTGAGCCGTTCAAAAGGACGTGCGCGCGCCCATATGCAACTGCTTCATCGAAAGAACAGCCCAGACGAAGAGACTCTGTCGCCGTCGATCTACGCGGCGCTGGTCGATTCCATGTGCCAGAATTCCTGGCCGATGCTGTTCGGGGCTATCTGCGCCGCGGCCGCGGCTTTGATGACGGCGCTCAAGACCGGCTACGCTCCGATCTGGCCGTGCGCGCTGCTGATCATCACCATCGGTATCGCGCGAGCGATCCAGATGCGCAAATACGAGAAGCGCACGACGGTTCTTTCCCCTGAACAGGCCGCCGATTTCGAGCCGCGCTACATGCTCGGCGCGATGCTCTACGCCGGAGTGCTCGGACTTTGGTGCGCGATTGTGCTGCTCGGCACTGACGATCCGATCGCCCATATGCTCTGTACGACGGTGACCATCGCCTATACCGGCGGCGGTGCTGCGCGCAATTACGGCCGCCCTCGTATCGTCCAGCTTCACATCCTGCTGTCCTGCGGGCCGATGTCCCTCGCGCTCGCGATCCATGGCGATCTTTACCACATCGGGCTGGCGGGCCTGCTGGTGCTGTTTTTCCTCGGATTGAAGGACATCAACCTGAGCCTGCATTCGATTTTCGTGAAGGCGCTGCTGGCCAACGAGCGCGAGGCGTCGATCGCCGCGCAGTTCGACACTGCGCTGAACAACATGCCGCACGGTCTTTGCATGTTCGATGCAAACGGCTGCCTCGCCGTGATGAACTATCGCTTCCATTCCATGATGGGGCTGAAGACCGATCTGATCGGCTCTGGCGCGTCCGCGGCCGAAGTCGTTGCCGCCTGTCTCAAGGCCGGCACGCTGACGGCGGCCAACGCCGATACGATCATCGCCCAGACCGCGAGACAGCAGCAAGCCGAGATCGTCACACTCTATTCGACCGGCTCCGAGGAGCGGGCGCTGGCATGGACCTTCGAGCCGATGGCGGACGGCGGCACCGTCGTGCTGGTCGAGGACATTACCGCGCGCCGGAACGCCGAAGCCAAGATCGGTCATATGGCGCGGTTCGATGAACTCACCGGGCTGCCGAACCGCGTGCACTTCCGCGACGAAATCGGCCAGATGCTGGCCTCGAGCCGCGCGCCTCTCTCCGCGCTGCTGTTTGTCGACCTCGATCAGTTCAAGCAGGTCAACGATACGCTCGGTCATCCGAGCGGCGACAAGCTGCTCTGTGCGGTGACGGCACGGCTGCGGCGGTTGCTGCGGCCGGAAGACTTCGTCGCGCGGTTCGGCGGAGATGAATTCGTCGTGTTCCAGCGCGGAATCCAGTCCACCGAAGATGCAGCGGCGCTCGCTCGCAGAATCGTCGACCGCCTCAGCGAACGCTATGAGATCGATCATCATCTGGTTGAGATCGGCGCCAGCATCGGCATTGCGATGACCTCGCCCGACGCCAGCGTCGACACCCTGCTGAAGAATGCAGACATGGCGCTTTACCGCGCCAAGGCCGACGGCCGCGGCACCTTCTGCTTCTTCCGCGAAGAGATGGCACACACAGTCGAGACGCGTCGCGTGCTCGAACTGGATCTGCGCCACGCGCTCGCGCATGAAGAGTTCGAGCTTTACTATCAGCCGCTGGTCAATCTGAAGTCCGGCCGCATCTCGACCTGCGAAGCGCTGCTGCGCTGGAACCATCCGACACGCGGCGCGGTTTCTCCGGCCGATATTATTCCGGTCGTGGAAGACATGGGGCTCGTCGTCGACCTGGGCCGCTGGATCCTGCGCAAAGCCTGCATGGAATGCATGAAGTGGCCGGACCCGGTCAGCGTCGCGGTCAATTTCTCGTCGCAGCAATTCCATCAGCGCGACGTGATGACCGAGGTCCGCTATGCGCTTGAGGTGTCAGGACTGCCGGCGCACCGGCTTGAAATCGAAATTACCGAGTCGTCCCTGCTGCGCAACACGCAATGGACGCTCGATGTGCTGACGCAACTGCGCGAGGCCGGCGTGCGCATCTCGCTCGACGACTTCGGCACTGGCTATTCGAGCCTGAGCTACCTGCACAATTTCCCGCTTCAGAAGGTGAAGATCGATCGCTCGTTCCTCGAGGATATCGGCAGCAGCCAGCGGCCGCTGACCCTGTTGCGCGGTGTCGCGCGCCTCAGTGCCGATCTCGGCATGTCCGTTGTGGTCGAAGGCATCGAGACCAACGAGCAGCTTGAGCTCATCAGCGCAGAGGGCACCGTCACCGAGGCGCAGGGCTTCCTGTTCAGCCGTCCGGTTCCGGCGCCGCGGGTGCGCGAACTGCTGAAGGCGTCGCACGGGACCGTCAGCAAGGACGTCATCCCGCTTCGCCAGACGCTGCGCTGACACAGCGCGCGGCTTTAACATCGTCTCCTCAATGGACATGACTGCAATGCCAATTGATCGCGCGCGCATCGGCAAGAGTTAAGGTTAACTCATGCAACGCTTTGCGATTTTGTTAAGAAGGTATTAACCTCTGTTCATGTGACGCGGTACTGTCGTATCGCTCGGAGCATCGAAAATGGTGTCTGCTGTCCGAACGACCGGCCGTTCGTCGGAACGGTTAGCCTATCCGCTGGAAGCCGTTGATTATAAACTCGCCGAAACACAGGCTGAGAAAGAACAACTCTATCGTCTGCGCTACCGCGCCTATCTGCGCGAGGGGACCATCGACCCAAACTCGCAGCAGATGATTCAGGACCAGTACGACGACCTTCCGAACTCCTGGAATTTTGGAGTCTACCGAGATGGCGTCCTGATGAGCTCGCTGCGCATCACGGTCTCGTCGCCGGAAACGCCGGCATGTCCCTCGCTCGCGGTCTTTTCCGATCTGCTTGAACCCGAAATCGCCAAGGGCCGAGTGCTGATCGATCCGACGCGGTTCGTCGCCGATCCCGATCGCGAATCCCGTTGCCCCGAACTGCCGTACATTACGCTGCGCCTTGCCTATATGGCCTGCGAGTACTTCGATGCGGATATCGGATTGGCGAGCGTGCGGGCCGAGCACCAGGCGTTCTATCGCCGCGTGTTCCTGCACAAGTCGATCAGCGAGCCGCGGAATTATCCGAGCCTCACCAAGCCGATTTGCCTGATGGCGGTCGACTATCCGGCGATGCGCGAGCGGGTCTTTGCCCGTTACCCGTACTTCCGCTCGAGCTTCTTTGAGCGCCGCAAGCTGTTCGAGCGCAGCCAGCCGCTTGCGGAGTCCGTACCGGTTCTGACCCTGCCGCAGTTTCCGTTCGCAAAGGCGACCATCGCGCCGCGGCCCTGAGCAGGCTTCGTCATCGCGTAACGGCTAAAAATTCGCACAAATAAAGGGCTCCAGCCGCCGGCGGGGCCCTTTTTGCTTGGCGCATTCACCGTCGCGCCATATTCATACCGCATTAACCATGGGTATCGGTTTTGCTGGATGTGAGGCATTTGAGTGGCTCCGGCAACGCCTCATCAAGGTTGACGGAACGTTCGCTTAACCAAGCCGCTGTAGACCGGACCCCTAGTCATCAGAACCAGAGCGTGGAGGCTCCGGAATGAAACATCAGATGCGTATCCTCCAGGGATTGAAGCTTGCCGCCGTTTTGGCTGTGGCGCTGTCGATGGGCGCCTGCGCCAACAAGACCGGAGTCGGTGGCGACGCCATGGCGAGCGCGGCGGTGCCCGGCAGCCAGCAGGATTTCGTCGTTAACGTCGGTGATCGCGTGTTCTTCGAGAGCGACCAGACCGAACTGTCGCCGCAGGCGATTGCGACCCTCGACAAGCAGGCGCAGTGGCTCCAGCAGTACAACCGCTATTCCTTCACGATCGAAGGTCACGCGGACGAGCGCGGCACCCGCGAATACAACATCGCGCTCGGCGCGAAGCGTGCCCAGTCGGTTCGCAGCTTCCTCGCCTCGCGCGGCATCGATCCGAGCCGCATGCGGACGATCTCCTACGGCAAGGAGCGTCCGGTCGCGGTGTGTAACGACATCTCGTGCTGGTCGCAGAACCGCCGCGCTGTGACCGTGCTCAACGCCAGCTCTTAAGGGCGTTGTCGATAGCTTCTAAAAGCGGCGCCTCCGGGCGCCGTTTTGTTTTGGAGCGGGTGCAGGTATGTCATCGATACAGATCATGGAGAGGCAACGAGCCGCTGTGCGAAGCCATATTTTTGGCGTACTGAACCGCTCAATCTTGGTCGCTTTGAAAAGCGATGCCCTTACTGTTTTTCGGGTCAAAATGTCATCCAGATTTCAAATTTTCGTCTGTGCGGTGCTCGCATTCGCGCCTGCATGGCTGCCTGTCAGCGCGGTCGCGCAGCAGGATCTCGATCCCGAAATGCGCATCGAGCGGCTGGAAAACCAGCTTCGCACGCTGACCGGCCAGAACGAGGAATTGCAGTACCGCAACCGCCAGCTTGAAGAGCAGTTGCGGGCCCTGCAGGGCGCCCAGCCGGCGCAGCCCGGTCAGGCCGCCGCGCCTCGCTCCGCCGTGCCGAGCGTCGCCGTCGCGCCGCAGCCCAATGCCGGCTACCAGCCAAATCCGGGTTACCAGACGCCACCCGTCACCGGTCCAGCGCCTGCGGTGATCACGGCCCCTGTCGCCAGCACCGGCCGACGCGGCGATGCGTTCGATCCAAGTCAGAATCCGAACGCGCCGGGTGTGCCGCGTGCGCTGGGCGGAGGGCAGGCGCCTTTGTCCGGCGGTCAGGTCGGTGCGCCGGGCGGGCGTGACGCAGGCGAGCCGCTCGATCTGTCGAATGTTGGCGGTCCGCGCGATCCTTACGGCGCGCCGGCGCAGCGTCCGGTGCCACAGGCCCCGAACACGACGGCGTCGCTGACCACCCTGCCGCCGTCGGCAACGCCGCGCGACGAGTTCGATCTCGGCATCGGCTACATCCAGCGCAAGGACTATGCGCTGGCCGAAGAGACGATGCGCAACTTCGCGCAGAAATATCCGACCGATGCGCTGCTGCCGGATTCGCAGTACTGGCTCGGCGAGAGTCTGTACCAGCGGCAGAAGTACCGCGACGCTGCGGAAGCCTTTCTCGGCGTGACCACGAAGTTCGACACCTCGGCGAAGGCGCCGGACTCGCTGCTGCGTCTTGGTCAGTCGCTCGCCGCGCTGAAGGAAAAGGAAGCTGCCTGCGCCGCCTTTGGCGAAGTCACGCGCAAGTATCCGCGCGCCTCGAATGGGGTGAAGCAGGGCGTGGCGCGCGAGCAGAAGCGGGTTGGCTGCTAGTATCAATCCGTCATTGCGAGGAGCGCTTGCGACGAAGCAATCCATTCTCCTTAAAGGTGGATTGCTTCGCTTCGCTCGCAATGACGGGGTGGAACGTCTATTCTGATGCCTGCAGTTCTTTCCCCGTCGGGATAAAAACCGGGCTTCTGAACACTATGCCCTCCGCCGAAACGTCGCCTGTTTCAGTTCTGGACGCGAAACGCCTGTTCGCCGACTGGAAGGCTGCGCCCGCGGTGGTGCTTGCCGTGTCCGGTGGCCCGGACTCCATGGCCCTGATGTGGCTGGCCGCGCGGTGGCGGCTTGCGCTGAAAAAGGGGCCGCGTCTTCTTGCGATCACAGTCGACCATGGCCTGCGCAAGGAGGCCGTGCGCGAGGCCCGCGACGTCAAGCAGCTTGCCGGCGCGCTCGATATCGAACATCGCACGCTGCGTTGGCGCGGCGAGAAGCCGAAAACCGGATTGCCCTCGGCCGCGCGCGAGGCACGTTACCGATTGCTGCTGCGCGCCGCGGCGAGCCACGGGGCGTCTCATATCTTCACCGCGCACACGCGGGACGATCAGGCCGAGACCGTGATCATGCGGCTGTCGCGCGGCAGCGGAATCGCGGGACTGGCGGCGATGGCGCGGCAGTCGGATCGCGGCGGTGTGGTTCTGGCGCGGCCGTTTCTGGATGTGCCAAAATCCCGGCTGGTTGCGACGCTCACGAAGGCCGGAATCGCGTTTGCCGATGACCCGACCAATCACGATCCGCGCTTCACCCGCCCGCGGCTGCGCGCACTGATGCCTGCGCTGGCGGCGGAGGGCGCCGATGCGCGGGGGCTGGCGCGTCTTGCGTCGCGTCTCGCGCGCGCCAACGCCGCGCTCGATGTCATGACGGATGGCGCCGAGCGTTATCTGGCCAGCATCAACGGCGCGGCGGCTGGCAGTTTCGACCTCGCGGCCTTCACGGCCCTGTCCGATGAAATCCGGGTGAGGCTGCTGATGCGCGCGATTGACCGCAGCGGTCACGAAGGACCGGCCGAACTCGGCAAGGTCGAGACGCTGTTACAGGCGATCGACAGGGCCACGGCCAGAAAGAAGCCGGGTCCGGGCGTTCAACTGAAGCAGACGCTGGCCGGAGCGCTCATCAGCGTCCGGCAGGGACGCATCTATATTGTTCCCGCACCTCCGAGGGGCCGGCGGATGGCTGGTTTGCCTTAACCACTGTTGAAATAGCCCCGCCAAACCGCCCTTATTTCACCCGGAATGACGTTAAGATGCGTTAAATAGTCCCGAGAGGTTCCCTTGGCATCCGGGGGCGCCACACCTAGATTGTAAAGCAATCCGCACCGAAAAACGTTTTGAAGACCCAAGGACATCAGGCCGCGATCCATGCGGCCACGAAGGAAGCCCAATGAACGCCAATCTGCGCAATTTCGCCCTCTGGGTCATTATCGTCTTGCTGCTGTTGGCATTATTCACGTTGTTCCAGAATCCGGGGCAGCGGGCTGCCTCGCAGGATATTTCGTTCTCCCAGCTTCTGACCGAGGTTGACCAGAACCGCGTTCGCGACGTGGTCATCCAGGGGCCGGACATCAACGGCACCTTCACCAATGGTTCGACCTTCCACACCTATGCGCCGAACGACCCGACGCTGATCAAGCGCCTGTATGACGGCAAGGTGTCGATCACCGCCAAGCCGCCGGGCGACAACGTGCCGTGGTTCGTCTCGCTGCTGGTGTCGTGGCTGCCGTTCATCGCGCTGATCGGCGTTTGGATCTTCCTGTCGCGCCAGATGCAGGGCGGCGCGGGCAAGGCGATGGGCTTTGGCAAGTCACGCGCAAAGATGCTCACGGAGGCCCATGGCCGCGTGACGTTCGAGGACGTCGCGGGTGTCGATGAAGCCAAGCAGGATCTGCAGGAGATCGTCGAGTTTCTGCGCGACCCGGGCAAGTTCCAGCGCCTCGGCGGACGCATTCCGCGCGGCGTGCTGCTGGTAGGCCCTCCGGGCACCGGCAAGACGCTGATCGCGCGTGCGGTCGCCGGCGAAGCCAATGTGCCGTTCTTCACGATCTCGGGTTCTGACTTCGTCGAAATGTTCGTCGGCGTCGGCGCAAGCCGCGTGCGCGACATGTTCGAGCAGGCGAAGAAGAACGCGCCGTGCATCATCTTCATCGACGAAATCGACGCGGTCGGCCGTCATCGCGGCGCCGGCCTTGGCGGCGGCAATGACGAGCGCGAGCAGACCCTGAACCAGTTGCTGGTCGAGATGGATGGCTTCGAGGCGAACGAGGGCGTGATCCTCATTGCCGCGACCAACCGTCCCGACGTGCTCGATCCCGCGCTGCTGCGTCCCGGCCGTTTCGACCGTCAGGTCGTGGTGCCGAATCCGGACGTTGTCGGCCGCGAGCAGATCCTCAAGGTCCATGTCCGCAAGGTGCCGCTGGCGCCGGACATCAACCTCAAAACCATCGCACGCGGCACACCCGGTTTCTCCGGCGCCGACCTGATGAACCTCGTCAACGAGGCCGCACTGACCGCCGCACGCCGTAACAAGCGCATGGTGACGCAGGCCGAGTTCGAAGAGGCCAAGGACAAGGTGATGATGGGTGCCGAGCGCAAGTCGCTCGTCATGACCGAGGAAGAGAAGTTGCTGACGGCCTATCACGAGGGCGGCCACGCTATCGTCGGCCTCAACGTCGTCGCGACCGATCCGATCCACAAGGCGACCATCATTCCGCGCGGCCGTGCGCTGGGCATGGTCATGCAACTGCCTGAGCGCGACAAGCTGTCGATGTCGCTCGAGCAGATGACCTCGCGTCTTGCCATCATGATGGGTGGACGCGTGGCGGAAGAACTGATCTTCGGCAAGGAGAAGGTGACCTCCGGCGCATCGTCCGACATCGAGCAGGCCACGCGGCTTGCCCGCATGATGGTCACGCGCTGGGGTCTGTCGGAAGAGCTTGGTACGGTGTCCTACGGCGAGAACCAGGACGAGGTGTTCCTCGGCATGTCGGTGTCACGCACGCAGAACGCCTCCGAGGCAACCGTGCAGAAGATCGACAAGGAAATCCGCCGCTTCGTCGAAGAGGGCTACAAGGAAGCGACGCGCATTCTCACCGAGAAGCGCGCCGACCTCGAAACCCTGGCGAAGGGCCTGCTCGAGTTCGAAACGCTGTCGGGCGACGAAATCACCGATCTGTTGGCCGGCAAGAAGCCGAACCGCGAATCGGTGCTGGAGCCGACCGGCCCGCGCACCTCGGCGGTGCCGCCCGCCGGCAAGCCGCGTCCGCGTCCGGATGCCGGTCTCGAGCCGCAGCCGCAGGCGTAAGCGCCTTTAGGTATTGCCATAAAGGCCGCCCTTGGGGCGGCCTTTATTCTGGCCGTTTCCGGCGCAGGTTTAAGGGGTTCATCAAGTCAAACCGGGCACTTTCCGACGTGGATGCCGCACCCGGAAGCAAATCCGACCATGTTGCAGGCCTGATACAGACCGCGATGACGATGCCGGCGCCGATATCCGGCGATGCCGAACACGCCGCGGTTCCCCCAATCGTGGTGCTGATGTGCGTCGCGCTGTGTATCATGAATGTATTGTCGCTGGTCGGATCGGCGATCACCGGTCAATGGATTCTCGATCTTCAGGGTCTTGGAATTCCGACTGACTTCACCAACGTTTATGCCGCTGGACGGCTCGTCCTCGATGGCTACCCGGCTACGGCCTATGACTGGGATGCGCACAAGCTGGTTCAGGAGCCGGTGCTCGGCCGGACGTTCGCCGACTTTTTCGGCTGGCATTATCCTCCACCGTTTCTTTTCGTTGCGGCATCGCTTGCAAAGTTTCCCTATTCGGTCGCGTTCGCCGGATGGGCGGCGATCACCTTCTCGTTCTATATTGTCACCATCCGCGCGCTGACGAACCATCGCATTGGATGGCTGCTGGCCTGCGCGTTTCCCGTGGTGATGTTCAACGCCCTGATGGGCCAGAACGGATGCCTCACGGCGGCGTTGATCGGCGGAACGCTTTACCTGATGCCCAAGCGGCCCTGGCTCGCCGGCGTATGCCTTGGGCTGCTCACCTACAAACCACAGTATGGCCTGATCTTTCCCCTCGTGCTGATCGCTGCCGGGCAATGGAAGACATTCGCGTCGGCTGCGCTGACCGGCGCATCGGTCGCGGCATTGTCCTGGTGGGCGTTCGGCAATGTAACTTGGATCGAGTTCTTTCACTGGCTGCCGCGCGCGTCGGCAGCCTTCCTGTCCGATGGCGCCGCCACCTTCGGCAAGATGCAAAGCACCCTGTCACTGGTGCGGTTTCTTGGTGGTGGCGATACGCTCGCCCGCAGTCTTCAGTGGGGCGTGAGCGGGATGGTGGCGCTCGCGGTCGTCATTCTCTGGCGCAGTCGCGTCAGCTACGAGATCAAGGCCGCGGCGCTGGCTACCGGAGCATTGCTGGCAACGCCATATCTCTATTTGTACGACATGATGGTGCTTGCTATTCCCGTGGCGCTGATTCTGCGCATGGGCATTACGGACGGTTTTCTCGATTACGAATTGCCGGCGCTCGGCGTTGTAACCGTGTTGCTGATGGTCTTCCCGTATGTCGTCATGCCGACCGGACTTGCCGCGGCACTGATCGTTGCGGCGCTGATTGCGCGCCGCGCGTACTTGCAGTGGGGCGACGATCGGGACCCGGTCTTACGGCCTTAAACGCATAGCGCGCATGCATTTCCGTCACCTTTATTCGCCGCAGGTCGCAGCCGAAATGCTTGACCCTCCGCCGCATTCACCGCACGCATAAAGTCTTCCTGCGGATGAATCGATGACGGCCCCAGTCCCTCCAGATCACTTCCACGCGCCTGCCTACTGGTCGCGTAACGCCATCATGCCGGGCATCGTCGCCATTGCGCCGATGCTGCCGGGCACGCTTGCCTTCGGCATGGCGTTCGGCGCGCTCTGCGCGCAGAAGAATTTCACCCTCACCGAAGTGCAGGTGATGATGGCTTTCGTTTACGGCGGGCTGTCGCAGTTCGTCGCGGTCTCATCCTGGCCCAATACGCTGACGGTGTCCTCGATCGCGACGCTGGCGCTGCTGACGGCGACCGTGAACATCCGTTTCTCGCTGATGAGCGCCAGCCTGCGCCCATGGTTCGGCACGTTGCCGTGGTGGCAATCGTTTCCCTCGATGCTGCTGGTGACCGACGGCGGCTGGCTCGCCGCCACGCGCTACCGCAACCATGGCGGCGCGGATGCGTCGTTCTTCGTCGGCGGGGGCATCGTGCTGTACGTCCTGTGGTTCGCGTCGTCGCTGCCGGGGTATCTGCTCGCCGGGCAGCTCAGCGATCCGAAGAAATACGGCGTCGATCTGGTGGTGCCGGCGTTCTACGCGGCGATGCTGGTGCCGGCCTGGAAAGGCCCGCGCCGGGCGATCCCGTGGGCGGTGTCAGGTATCGTCGCGCTGACGGTGCATTGGCTCATGCCGGGCTGGTGGTTCATCATTGCCGGCGCGGTCTCCGGCGCGATCAGCGCCGGGCTGATGGACGATCCGTCGACCGATGATGTGAAGACGCATGGAGGCGCCGCATGAGCGAACTCATGCGCTCCGATGTGATGATCGCATTCGCGGGGATGACGGCAGTGACGGTCGCTTCGCGTCTCGGCGGCTACTGGCTGATGGGCTATGTCACCATCACCCCGCGTGTGCGCCGGATGCTCGATGCATTGCCAGGTTCGATCATCGTCGCCGCGTCGCTGCCGGTCGCGGTGAATGGCGGCGCGGTCGTACTGTTCGCCATCGGTGCGGCGATCGCCCTCACCATTATCCGGCGCAACGAATTCGTCGCCGTGATCACCGGGATGGCGGTGGCGGCACTGGCGCGCGCGCTCGGCTTCAGCGGTTGAGAATTCCGGGAAGAACGGGCCGGTTCCGGCAAGGAATCGAATCCGGAAAAGAAGTATCTTTTTTGCTGCACTGCGAATTTGAATCCGTGTGCACTGAAACGCTTGTCTCCGCTTTTGAACTGGTGTTCACTTCTTTTTGGGAGACGAACGCCATCAATGGTTTACAGGCGAACTCATCAGGTCGTGAAACGCCTTGCGGCACGCCGCAATGCGATCCTTGCAGCAGCCCGCGACGCAGCTGCTGAAGGCGGAATGGCTGCGGTTCAGATCGCGCCGGTGGCCACCCGCGCGAATGTCGCCGCAGGCACGGTCTATCGCTATTTCCCCTCCAAAGCCGATCTGATCTCCGAGTTGATCGCCGATGTTTCGCGGGCGGAACTCACCGCGATCCGGCGCGCCGCCGATGCTGCGCCGGGGCCTTCGTCGGCGCTTGCCGCAGCTGTCACCACCATTGCTGTGCATGTCGTGTCGAATCGCAAGCTGGCCTGGGGCATTCTGGCCGAGCCGGTGGATGTCGATGTCACCGAATCACGCGTTGCCAGCCGCCGGGAGATCGCCGCTGAGGTCGAAACCCGGATTGAGGCGGCGGTGCGGGCAGGGCACCTTCCGGCGCAGGATATCTCGCTAGCTGCCACCGCCCTGATCGGGGCGCTCCATGAATCGCTGGTGGGTCCGCTGGCGTCCGCCGATATCGACGACCCGGTGAAACTGCGCGATGCGGTGCAGGCGATCACGCTGTTCGCGCTGCGGGCTGTCGGTGTGCTCGATGCCCGCGCCCGCGGTCTCGTGGTGCAGGCGGTGATGCCGGTGATGCCGGCGCGGCGGGAGCTGGGTGCTCTGGTCGGATAGACGCCGCCCGGTCCAGCCTCACGTTCTCTCGAACCCGAATGTCTCCAGGCATGTGAAATGCGGCGAACTCAGATTCGCTATTCCGGTTTGGAACTGTTCAAATAGTGCCAGACATGCTGATATATCAGAACAGCAAGGCGTGATACGACGCGCCGTTTTTTGGAGTGCGCGTATGTCCATCATGATGCCTGAAGCCGATCAGGCGGTACTCGCCCGCCGTGACGAGATCGTCGCGGCCCTGCAAAAAATCGTGCCGGGTGAAGGCGTGATTTCGAGCGCACGGGAAATGCAGCCTTATGAGTCCGATGCGCTGACGGCCTATCGCCAGCCGCCGATGGTGGTGGTGCTGCCCGACACCACCGAGCAGGTCTCGCAAGTCCTGAAGTACTGCCACGACAACGGCATCAAGGTGGTGCCGCGCGGCTCCGGGACCTCGCTGTCCGGCGGTTCGCTGCCGCTGGCGGATGGCGTGCTGCTCGGCCTTGGCAAGTTCAAGCGCGTCCGCGAGATCGATTTCGAGAATCGCGTGGCGGTGGTCGAGCCGGGCGTGACCAATCTCGCCATCAGCCAGGCGGTCGCGCACGAGGGATTTTACTATGCGCCCGACCCGTCGTCGCAGATCGCCTGCTCGATCGGCGGCAACATCGCGGAGAATTCCGGCGGCGTTCACAGCCTGAAATACGGACTGACTACCAACAATGTGCTGGGCTGCGAGTTCGTCCTCATCACCGGCGAAATCCTGCGGATCGGCGGCAAGGCGCCGGAGACCGACGGCTATGACGTGATGGGAATCATCACCGGCTCCGAAGGTCTGCTCGGTGTCGTCACCGAAGTGACGGTTCGCATTTTGCAAAAGCCGGAGACCGCGCGTGCGCTGATGGTCGGCTTTGCGGAGATCGAAGCGGCCGGACAATGCGTCGCCAACATCATCGGCGCGGGGATCATTCCGGGCGGCATGGAGATGATGGACCGGAATGCCATCCATGCGGCTGAAGCCTTCGTCCATGCGGGCTATCCGCTCGATGTCGAGGCGCTGCTGATCATCGAACTGGATGGTCCGGCGGTTGAAGTGGATGAATTGATCGAGCGCGTGGAGAAGATCGCGCGCGCATGCGGTCAGACGACACTGCAGATTTCGAATTCCGAGCAGGAGCGGCTGTTGTTCTGGGCCGGACGCAAAGCCGCGTTCCCGGCGGTTGGCCGTATGTCGCCCGATTACCTCTGCATGGATGGCACCATTCCGCGCGGCAAACTGCCGGAAGCGCTGGCCGGCATTCGCGACCTGTCGGAGAAGTACGGTCTGCGCGTCGCCAACGTCTTCCATGCCGGCGATGGCAATCTGCATCCGCTCATTCTCTACGATGCCAACATCGCCGAGGAGATGGACAAGGCGGAGGCCTTCGGCGCCGATATCCTGCGGCTCTGCGTCAAGCTCGGCGGCGTGCTGACCGGCGAGCATGGCGTCGGTGTCGAGAAGCGTGACCTGATGCCGGAGATGTTCAGCGATATCGATCTGGCCCAGCAGCAGCGGCTGAAATGCGCGTTCGACACCCAGGGGCTGCTCAATCCCGGCAAGGTGTTTCCGACCCTGCACCGCTGCGCCGAACTCGGACGTGTCCACGTCCATGGCGGCAAGCTCGCCTTTCCCGACATTCCGCGATTTTAAGCTGATGATCCGGGATCGAGAGAACCGCTTGCCGGGTCAGCTTCGCATGCAAACGAGACAGGATAAGGCGTGGATACGTTGAAGGTACGCGATGCCGGTGATGTGGAGGAGGCCGTGCGCAGCGCGCTCGCCGCCGAGCAGCCGCTTGAGATCGTCGGGCACGGCAGCAAGCGTGCCATTGGGCTGCCGATGGCCACCAATGCGGTGCTGGATCTGTCCGCGCTGAACGCGGTGACGTCCTACGAGCCGAATGAGTTGATCGTCACCGTGCAGGCCGGCGCGCCGATGGCCGATCTGCTGTCCCTGATCGATTCCAAGAACCAGCAATTCGCGTTCGATCCGATGGACACCTCGGTGCTGCTGGGAACGCCGCGCGGGGCCGGAACGGTCGGCGGCATGATCGGCGCCGGGCTCGCGGGACCCCGCCGCATCAAGGCCGGGGGCGTGCGCGACCACCTGCTCGGTGCCAACGCGGTTTCGGGCTTCGGGGACTCGTTCAAGACCGGCGGCAAGGTGGTGAAGAACGTCACCGGCTATGACCTCTGCAAGCTGCTGGCGGGCTCATGGGGCACGTTGTCGGTGATGACCGAGGTGACGCTCAAGGTGATGCCGAAGGCCGAAACCGAGCGCACGCTGGTGCTGCGCGGTCTTGACGACGTGGCCGCGAACCGGGCCATGACCACGGCCCTCGGATCGCCCTACGACGTGTCGGGTGTGGCGCATCTTCCGTTGTCGGTCTTCCGCGACACCGGAGGCGGGCTCGCCGGTCTGGGATCATCGCAGCAGGCGGTGACCCTGATCCGTCTCGAAGGCATCGGCGCTTCGGTCCCTCATCGTGCTGGCTCGGTGAGCAAGGCGCTTGCGTCGTTCGGTGCGGCGGAGATGATCGAGGACGATGCCTCCGCTGCGGTCTGGGCGTCACTTCGCGACGTCACACCATTCGCGGCGTCGGGATCTCTGGGTGCGTGGCCGGTGTGGCGTATCGTCTGTCCGCCGGCTTCCGGCGGTGCATTCGGTCAGGCGCTGGCCCGCGATACCGGCGGCGACGTGATCTACGACTGGGGCGGAGGACTGATCTGGGCGGCGCTGCCGCCTGCGGCCGACGCCCATGCCGCACTGCTTCGGCAACGGCTAAGGCCGATCGGCGGCCACGCCACGCTCGTTCGCGCGGCCGACCAGGTCCGCAATACGGTCGATGTCTTCCATCCGCAGGACGCCGGCGTCGCTGCGCTCGGCCAGCGCGTCAAGGCGAGCTTCGACCCCAGAAACATTCTTAATCGCGGCCGGATGGTGCGCACATGATCCGGAACGGCAACCCATGAAGACCGAATTTTCCCTCGCCCAGCTCGCCGATCCCGACATCCGGGAAGCCGACAAGATCCTGCGCGCCTGCGTCCATTGCGGCTTCTGCACCGCGACCTGCCCGACCTACGTCCTGCTCGGCGACGAGCTCGACAGCCCGCGCGGCCGCATCTACCTGATCAAGGATATGCTGGAGAACGACCGCAAGCCGACGCAGGAGGTGGTCAAGCACATCGATCGCTGCCTCTCCTGCCTTGCCTGCATGACCACCTGCCCCTCGGGGGTGAACTACATGCACCTCGTCGACCAGGCGCGGGTCAAGATCGAGGAAGAGTATGCGCGGCCGTTGCCGGAACGCTTTCTGCGCGGCGTTCTCGCTTATGTCCTGCCGCGTCCGGGCCTGTTCCGGGTCAGCATGATGGGGGCCCGTCTCGCCCGTCCGTTCGCAGCCTTGCTTCCTTCTTCTGCCAAGCATGGGGTTACGCCGACATTCTTTGACCGGCTCCGCGCGATGCTCGCACTTGCACCGAAGCATCTGCCTGCGCCCGGGCCATCCGGCGGCAAGATCTTTCCCGCAGAGGGCCAGAGGCGCGGCCGCGTGGCGCTTCTGCAGGGATGCGCCCAGCAGGTTCTGTCGCCCGGCATCAATCAGGCCGCGATCCGGATGCTGACCCGTCAGGGCATCGAGGTGGTGCTGGTGGCCGACGAGCAGTGCTGCGGCTCTCTGACCCATCACATGGGGCACGATGATGATGCGCTGAAACGCGCGCGGGCGAACATCGAGGTGTGGACAAACGAGATCGACAGAAACGGTCTCGACGCCATCCTCGTGACCACGTCGGGATGCGGGACGACCATCAAGGACTACGGCTACATGCTGCGAGAAGACCGCATGTTTGCAGCAAAAGCCGCACGTATCTCGGCCCTTGCGAAGGACGTCACCGAGTACCTCGCTGGCATCGACATCGCGTGGCCGCAGAGCAAAAACGATCTCGTTGTCGCGTATCACTCCGCATGTTCGTTGCAGCACGGACAGAAAATCACGCAGCTTCCGAAAGAATTGCTTTCCAAGAGCGGATTCGTGGTGAAAGATGTGCCGGAGAGTCATCTGTGTTGCGGTTCGGCAGGAACGTACAACATCCTCCAGCCCGACATTGCGAAGCGACTACGCGAACGAAAGATCGCGAACATCGCATCGACGAAGCCGGACGTTGTCTCTGCCGGCAACATCGGCTGCATGGTGCAGATCGGCTCTGTGGAAAGTACCGATGGAACGTCAGTCCCTGTGGTGCATACGATTGAGCTGCTCGACTGGGCGACCGGCGGTCCTCGACCGGATTTATTGACGAGATCAATGAAGGGCCCCCGCGTTGGGAGTGCCTGAACGCCGGCTGAGATGCGGCCGGCGGAAACAGGAGGACCACAATGGCTAAAGGTAAGAAGAAGAAATCCAAGGGCAAGAAAGCTAAAAAGCTGATGGCGGCCAAGAAGACCGCCAAGAAGGCTGCAAAGAAATCGGCAAAGAAGGCCGCGAAGAAATCCGCTAGGAAGTCGGCGAAGAAAGCCGTGAAGAAGTCCGCCAAGAAGGCGGCCAAAAAATCCGCGAAGAAATCCGCCAAAAAGTCGGCGAAAAAATCCTCCGCCAAAAAGGCCGCTGCGCCGAAGAAGGCCGCTCCGAAAAAGGCCGCGAAGAAGCGCGCTCCGAAGCCCGCTGCTGCTCCGGCCGCCGAGCCGGCACCGGCGTCCGAATCGAGCTGGTCCAGCCCGGCTCCGGCTTCGACCCCCAGCTGGTCATCGGGCTTCGGCTCCGGTAGCGACGACAGCAACAACTGAGATCAGGGCCTGCTTCGGCGGGTTTGCTGGTGCCTTTCGGAAAAGCCGCAGCGGTTTCGCTGCGGCTTTTTTCGTGCGTTCAGGGGCGCGAATCGGACCCGGATCCAGAAGGACCTGTGGGGATATCGAGGGGGAACCGGGCGGAAATGCTCGGATCTTTCGGCCGGATGGGCAAATTAGGGCTGAAATTTGTTGTCGGAATGCAACACTGCGGCAGAACATCACCCCGAAGCCTCAAAACGCCTAAAAAGGCGGCAGTTGCTTGGGTTTTTTGCTTCACGCAAATGGCATTGCCCATCACATTGATGCCACGAAACGAATTCGCGCAGTCGATTAACGCTTGTCTCTCGGACCTTCGGCAATCGGACTGAATTGTAAACGATGATGGGGATCGTCATGAAGAAAGTAAGTTTGTCGGTCGCAGCAGTTACGATCGCTGCGATGGGTCTGGGTTCGGCGTCGGCTGCCGATCTGGGCAAGGTCTACACCAAGGCTCCGGCACCGGTTGTGGTTTCGCCTTGGGATGTCGCGTTCGGCGCAGCGGTCATGAGCAACTACGTGTTCCGCGGTGTGACGCAGTCCAACAAGAACGCGTCGGTCTCCGCTTACTTCGAACCCCGTTACAACATCAATCCGAACCTGCAGCTTTACGCCGGTGTCGCCGGTGAAAGCATCTCCTTCACCAACCGTGCGGCTGCTGAAATCGACGTCTACGCCGGTATCCGCCCGACCTTCGGCGCCTTCGCGTTTGACTTCGGTGTCTGGGGCTACCTGTATCCAGGCGGGCAGTGCACCGAAAGCTTCGGTGGTCCGGGTGGTGCGGCTGTTTGCCCCGCCGGCTCCAGCTTCGTTCTGCCGAGCTTCAACGGCATGAAGAAGGACGTCAGCTTCTACGAAGTGTACGGCAAGGTGAACTACACCTTTAACGACTACTTCGCGATGGGCGGCAACGTCTTCTACTCGCCGAACTTCCTGAACACCGGCGCTGACGGCACCTACGCCTCGATCACCGCCAAGCTCACCGCACCGAGCAACCTGTTCGGCTCGAGCGGCGTCGGCGCCTACGTGTCGGGTGAATTCGGCCGCCAGTGGCTCGGCACCTCTGACTCGTTCTACGGCACCAACGTGGTTGCCGCCGGCTTCGCCGGTCCGTTCCCGAACGGCATCAAGTATGACGATTACAACACCTGGAACGTCGGTGTCGGCTTCACCTACAAGGTGTTCACCCTCGACCTGCGCTACTCGGGCACCGACCTGTCGAAGGCTGGCTGTAACGCTTTCACCAGCGACTTCACCGCTCAGCAGACCGGTTCGTTCAGCGCGATCAACCCCGGCGGGTTCGGCTCCAAGTGGTGCGGCGATCAGTTCATCGCCAAGCTCTCGGCTGACGTGACCCTTGGCGCTCTGAAGTAATCTCCTTCGTCTGAAGGATGTGAGGGCGGCAGAGAAATCTGCCGCCCTTTTCTTTTGGCTCTGATTTTGCAGCAGCTACCCTGTGAGCAGGAACTGGCGAGACAGATCGTCCGGATTTTGGGACGAGGCGGGACAGCGCAGGCTGAGGGCAGGGGTCATTGCAGGCCTCGGCGCCGCGCTGGCCATTGGCGCCATGGAGTTCCTGTCGGTTACATTGACCTACCCACTGGCCGTGATCCCGTTCGCGACATCGATCGTTCTGGTGATCGGCTCACCCGAGGCCACGCCGGCGCAGCCGCGCGCGCTGATCGGTGGCCATCTAGTGGCAACACTAATCGGGCTGATGGTGGTGAATGCGGTGGGCCCGCAGCCGTGGGCCGCGGCGCTTGCGGTCGGCCTCGCGGTCCTTGCGATGTTCTTCACCGGCACGTTTCATCCGCCGGCCGGGATCAATCCGCTGCTTGTGGTGTCGCTCAATCTGCCGTGGACATTCATCGTTGCCCCGGTTCTCGCCGGAGCATTGCTGCTCGCGGCGTTCGCATTCGTCTGGCATCGCGGCGTCCGGCGTCAGGATTGGCCGGAGCGCTGGCTTTAGATTGTCGCGACCCGTTCGCTTTCATCGAGCGTGAACTGCTCGCCGGAGCGCACCAGCGACACCTCGCGCTGATGGAATGCCTCGAGCGTCTTGCGGTGCCCGATCGAGACAATCGTGGTCTGCGGGAGCTTCTCTACGATCAAGCGATAGAGCATCTCTTCGGACGGTTCGTCCAGCGACGCGGTGGCTTCATCGAGAAAGAGATACTGCGGCGCGTGCAGGAGCGCACGCGCGATGCCGAGCCGCTGCTGTTCGCCGAGTGACAGCGTCCTGTTCCAGTGTCCGTCCTCGTCGAGCCGCTCCGCCAGCGCGGGGAGGCCGATGAGTTTCAGTACATCGCCGAGCTGCGCCGCGCTGTAGGTGCCATCCTTCGAGGGATAGGTGATTGCCGACGCCAGCGAGCCGACGGGGAAGTAAGGCCGTTGCGGCAGCATCATCAATGACGCGCCTTTGGGGACCGAGATCGTGCCCCTGCCGAACGGCCAGATTCCCGCGATGGCGCGGAACATTGTCGATTTTCCAGAACCGGAGGGACCGGTGACCAGCGTGCGCTCACCGCTTTTCAGCCTGAAGCCGGAGGCCTGAACCAGCGGCCTGCCGTTCGGCAAAGTGAGCAGCAAGTCGTTGAGCGCGACGACATTGCCCTCCGCGGCAACCGGCTGAATCGAGTCCGGGCTCACCGCGAGCGCCTTCGCCGCGTCAATCCCGGCCTCGAAGCCGTTCAGGCGGGCGACCACAGCCTGCCACTCTGCCAGCGAGCGATAGGTCGAGATGAAGAATGACAACGCGCCCTGCACGCTGCCGAAGGCGGATGCGGTCTGCATCATGCCGCCGAGCTGCATCTTGTTGGCGAAATAAGCCGGCGCGACCAGGATGTAAGGAAAGATCACCGAGGCCTGAGAATAGCTCGCGGTGAAGGCCGTCACCTTCTTGGTGCGGCTCATGATGCCGAGCCAGTTCTCGACCACCGCGCCGAACCGCGTCAGCAGGCGTTGGCGTTCGGCGGCATCGCCGTCGAGCAATGCGATCTGTTCGGAATTTTCGCGGACGCGCACCAGGTTGAAGCGGAAATCCGCCTCGTATTTCTGTTGCCTGAAATCCAGTCCGACCAGCGGCCAGCCGATCAGATGCGTCAGCCAGGTTCCCAGCGCGGCGTAGATCAGCGCCCCCCAGACCATGTAGCCCGGAATGTCGATGTCCCTGCCGAACAGGTGCAACGGCGCCGCGCTCGACAAGGTCCAGAGGATCACCACGAACGACGCCAGCGTGACGATCGAGTTCAACAGGCCGATGCCGATGTTCAGCGTGCGGTCGACGAACAGCTTGACGTCATCGGTGAGGCGCTGGTCGGGGTTGTCGGCGGCGTCGCCCTGGAGCTGCATCCGGTAATGGTTGGCGTTGCTAAGCCATTCGCCGAGATAGCGCTCGGTCATCCATTTGCGCCAGCGGATCTGCAGCCACTGGTTCAGGTAGAGCTGATAGACCGCGATAATGATGAAGATCGTGACGATGACCGTGAAGTAGATGATCTCGTAGACGAAGCTGTCCCAGTTGCGCTCCTGCAGCGCGTTGTAAAACCGGTTGTTCCATGAATTCAGCAGGACGTTGATGCCGACGGTCGCGAGTTCGATCACGATCACTGCGGTTAGCAGGATGATACCAGCCCATTTGTCTTCGGAGCGGAAATAAGGTGCAGCAATCCGCCACACCGTTTTGAGGGTCGAGCCGATCCCATTCACAGATCTTTTCTCCTTGGGAGGGCCGTAAGGCCCTGAAAGATATCAGAAATACTCAAATACTAGACGAAAGTCGCAAAATGTCCTGCCTGCGACATCTTGTCCATTGTGCGGCATTCACTCTAGCATGCCGCCGACGGCGAAAGGGCTGGGGAGCCCGTTTCATTTGGCATTGTGAGCGTTTTGGGGCCTCCGCCCGCGCTTACGGTTTTCATCACACGGTTGTGCTCTCCGGCTTGCAGACGCGTTGACCAACCACGCTCTGGTCAGGCGTCGCCAACAATGACGTGGGGAGGAAACTGCAATGTGGAATCAAATCTATAATCCGCTGGGGAATACCGCGCTGTCGACGATCGCGGCCGCCATCCCCGTCGTCACGCTTCTGGTGCTGATCGCGAGTGGCAAGGTCAAGGCCCACATCGCTGCGATCATTGCGCTGATCGTCGCCAACGTCATCGCGATTGCCATCTTCACCATGCCGGCCGGCATGTCGATCCGCGCGTCCTTGCTCGGTGTCGTCGTCGGGTTCTTCCCGATCGGCTGGATCGTGCTCAATGTCATCTTCCTTTACCGCATCACAGTCGAGACCGGGCGTTTCGAACTGCTGCAGCGTGCGATCGGCGGTGTCACCACCGACCGGCGCCTGCAACTGCTTCTCATCGCCTTCTCGTTCGGCGCCTTCTTTGAAGGCGCATCAGGTTTCGGCACGCCGGTGGCGATTACCGGCGCGGTCCTGATCGGGCTTGGCTTTTCGCCGCTGGCCGCGTCGGGCCTGTCGCTGATTGCCAACACCGCGCCGGTTGCTTACGGCGCGCTCGGCACCCCGATCCAGGGCCTCGCATCGGTAACGGGCTTCGACCCATACGTTCTCGGCGCAATGGTCGGACGGCAGTTGCCGTTCTTCTCGCTGCTGGTGCCGTTCTGGGTGATCTGGGCCTTCGCCGGATGGCGCGGCATGATGCAGGTGTGGCCGGCCATTTTGGTCACCGCCGTCTCGTTCGCGGTCCCGCAGTTCGTGATCTCGAACTTCATCAATCCATGGATCGTCGATATCGGCGCGTCCTTGATCTCGATGGGTGCGCTGATCCTGTTCCTCAAGGTCTGGCAGCCGAAGGAACTCTGGACGTCGCCGGCGCTGCGCAGCAATGATGAATCAGCTGCGACGATGGCGCCGGCCAAACCGCTGGACACCACGCCGCTGACGCAGTCCCAGCTCTGGAGTGCGCTGCTGCCGTGGATCATCGTCTGCATCGTGATGCTGATCTGGGGTACGGGCTCGTTCAAGACCTGGGCGAACTCGATCTTCACCTGGAACTATCCTGTTCCCGATCTGCACAACATGATCAACAAGGTACCGCCGGTGGCTGCGAAGCCGACGCCGGAAGGCGCCGTGTTCTCGTTCACCTATCTGTCGTTCACCGGAACGGGCATGCTGATCGCCGCGATCATCTCGGGCATCCTGATGGGCTTCTCGCCCGCCAGGCTGATCGGAGAATACGGCCGCACGATCAAGGTCTGCGCGATTTCACTGATCACGATCTCGGCGATGCTGGCGATTGGTACATTGACGCGCCTGTCGGGCGTCGATGCAACACTCGGTCTGGCGTTTGCAGCGACCGGCGTGCTGTATCCGTTCTTCGGCACCTTGCTCGGCTGGTTGGGTGTGGCGCTGACCGGCTCCGACACGGCTTCGAACGTGTTGTTCGGCAACCTGCAGAAGATCACATCGGAACAGCTCGGGCTGTCGCCGATCCTGATGGCGGCTGCGAACTCATCCGGTGGCGTGATGGGCAAGATGATCGACGCCCAGTCCATCGTCGTGGCGTCCACGGCAACCAACTGGTACGGCCACGAAGGCTCGATCCTGCGGTATGTGTTCTGGCACTCGATCGTGCTGGCGTGCCTCGTCGGCGGCCTCGTGATGCTGCAGGCCTACGTCTATCCGTTCACGGCGATGGTATTGAAGTAACCATCGCTGCTGGCGCGCGCAAAAGCATCCCCGCGGCGCAAGCCGCGGGGATTTTCTTTGGCTTTCCCGCCCGCGTCATGCGCGTCAATTTGAACAGCGCGCGCACTGGAAAAAACAGTCCTGAACGTCTAGAACCGCGCGCGGTTTGAAACTCGTGAGGTCATCATGACGGTTCTGCGACACGCTCTCGCCGGTCTTGCTTTTGCCATCGGCGTCATCGGTCAGGCTCATGCCAGCGAGTTTCCGTTTGGAGCGGAAATGACCCTCGAAGCGCGGCCGCAGCCGGGATCGAAGAGAATCCCGACGCTTGAGATCGGCGACAACGGCGAGGCGCAGCTCGATCTGTGGTGCAAATCCGGCAAGGGTCAGTTCTCGGTTGCCAATGACACCGTGATCTTCGTGCCCGGCGCGATGGAAGATCGCGGCTGCACGCCGGAGCGTGCGCAGCTTGATGACGCCCTGATCAATGCGCTCGGCGCTGCCGCCACCTGGAAACGGCAGGGCGATTTCGTTTCGTTCATCGGCGCGACGACGCTGCGGTTTCGCATCAGCACGAACTGAGCGCGCTCTAGCGCTCGCGCAGGATCATGTCGGCGCAGGCGCCGGCAGACTGGATCACGCCGGTATAGCCGCCAAATCCAGCATAGGCCGAGGCCAGGTACAGTCCCGGCACCGGTGTCGCGGGTGTCTGTCTCAATGCGCGAAACAGCGAGCGCGGCGGTGTCGGTGCGAATCCATACACCGCGCCCTGCGGCGCGCCGAGATACTGGCGCACCGACAGCGCGGTGTTGAAGGTCGATGCGGTGATCGCTTGCGTCAGTCCTGGATAGTGCCCGTCGAGATAGGCCACGAGCGCATCCTGCCAGCGCGCGCGTTTGGCGCGGTAGCTGTCCTGATCGCCATCTGCCCAGTTCGACAGCCGGTCAGGCCCGACGACGGACAAAACATACGGCGGCGCCGGTACGCCCGATTCAATTGCGGCATAATCGACGATGGCGAGCGGCGGCATCCGCTCAAGAGGCTCATTCGCCATCAGCGCTGTCGCTCGCGAGTAATCGTCAAGACTGGTCATCCAGCCGGGCAGCAATTGCGTCGAATAGCTGCTGAGGCCGACGTCGCGCGGCGGCTGCGACAGGCCGAGTGTCAGCATGAATAGCGAGATCGACCGCTGACGATGGCCATAGGCCGCGGTGAGCTTCGCGCCACTGGTTTCGGGCAGCAATTCGGCCAGGGTTTCGGGTGCGGCGTTGCCGACGACACGTGCGGTCTCCGCGGTCTGCGGATCGCTGCCGTCCCTGGCTGTGTGGGTGACGCTCACGATACGGCCATGTGCATCGATGCCGATGCTGCTGGCGGTCCGCCGCAGGATCACATCACTGCCTGCTGCCTTGATGGCCCGCGCCAGTGCACTGGAGAGGCGCTGCGATCCGCCCTGCACATAGCGCCCGCCGCTGAGCAGGTAGCTGCCCTGGGCGGCCGCAAAGAACATCCACCAGGTCGCCGCCGGATTGTCATTGTAATAGGAGAGGTTCGCAGCCAGCGCGGCCTTGACCGCTTCATTGTTGCCGAACACGTGGTCGAGCTTCTGCGACAGCGACAGATTCCAGTCTCGGATCGAGGGCAGCAGGTCCCGGAGTGCAGCGACGGCTTGCAACGGTGTCTTGAAAACCTGCGCCCCGCGCGACAGCACCCCCGTTGCGGATGCGATCTGTTCCATCTCCCTGAGCAGGCGAACGATGCCCTCGCGGGCCTCCGGAAACCGCTCGATCAGCGCGTGTCGGGCGGCATCGAAATTGTCGGGCAGGGTGAGCGGCGCGCCGATCGGTCCGCCGCGCACTTCATAGAAGGCGCCTGATGGAATCCATTTTACGGCATCGAGCACGCCGGCGCGCGTCAGTGGACCGTGCTTGGGGTCGCGCGGATCATGCGGATCGCTGGTCTCATGCAATGAGCCTTCGACGAACAGGTCGCCGACCTTGTAACTCGACGCCGCACCGCCGACCGAATTGCTGCGCTCGATCACCAGCACCTTGCGGCCTTCGCGCGCGAGAATCGCGCCGCTGGTGAGGCCGCCAAGGCCCGCGCCAATGATGACGGCGTCGTAGCGCGCCATGCGCTAGCGGATCCTGTAACGGGCGGGACGGCGGGCTATTTCCATGATGCCTTGTCGGTGTCCCAGCGCTGGCCTTTCAGTTCGGCGGTGATCGCCTTGATCATTCCGTCGTCGTCGTTGAACGTACTTTCTTCCTCGCCGCCGGAATCCTCGGAGAACTGCAACTGGGGTGCAGCGGTCTCGTCGGTGGTCTTGCTTGAGGGAATGCCGAGCCAGACGATCAGCCGATCCGAGCCGCCTGGCCTGTCGGGGCTGACCAGCGCGGTGATTTCCAGCGTCTCGGTCAGGTCGAGCGCAGGCGCGAGCTGGCTCGGACGCTTGAGTGTGAAGGTGAGTTCGCCGGTGGCCTCGTTCCATGTGGACGTCGCCGGTTTCGCGGCCATCACTTTCGCGGCGATATTGGTGATGGCGGCCGTGAATTTGTCACGGTTCAGTTTGCCGCCCTCGCTCCAGTCGCCGGCGGCAAAACGTACCGCGCGCTCCATGTCGTAAGTGCCGGAGGTCCAGCCCGCCGCAACCACGCCGGGAGCGGCCTTCAGGTTTGCAATCAGGGCCGGCGCGCGGGCGGGATCAATGAAGAGGCGCAGCACCTGATGGCCGGAGCGCAGCGCGTTGCAATCGGTTGCGATGCTGTCGAGAGCGATCTGGACGTTCTGGCCCTTGAGGCTCTTGACGAGCGGCACGAAATTTTCACGCTTCACGCGCACGGCGACCGATTGCGGCGACACCTGCGTGAAGTCCTTCGGCGCCTCGCTGAGGTCGTCGTCGACCACCTGCGACTGCTGAAATTCCTTCTCATCGACATCGGCGTTGTCCGGTGACGAGACCGAGGTGAGATGATTGCCGACCGTGATCTTCCCGTCGAACGAGACGGATTTGCTGCCCTTGCGGATCAGGCTGACAGTGACAGGCGTCTTGTTCTCGATGCTCTGTCCGCTGCCGGAGAGCTTTTCGCCTTCCACCTTCAGGTCGATGACAAAGCGGTCCTTCCGGTCCGAGGCGGTGGATACGGAATAGCAGACGTCGAGTGTGGACGAGACCAGCTTCCCGCCCTGGCGCGTCTCCTTGATGAAGGCGTCGACCGGCAGGTCGCCGAGAAGATCGCCGAGCGAATTGAAGTAGCGGACCTCACTCGCGGCCGGTGCCGCCTTCGCATCCTTGGCGGTCTGGGCCTGAACCGGCAACGCTCCTGCCAGTGCGAGAGTGCAGCCAATCATCAATGCGCGCATGAGGTCTCATCCTGAGTCGAATTGGAACCGGACAATCTCAAAAGCGGGCCGGATTGTCGCGGTGATTCTTGAATATGAGACAATAAAAAAGGCCGCCCGCAGGCGACCTTTGATGTCGTTGCGATGAACGGGTGGCTTAGAAGCCCATACCGCCCATTCCGCCCATGCCACCCATTCCGCCGCCCGGCATCGCCGGTGCTGCTTCCTTCGGAATGTCGGCGACCATCGCTTCGGTGGTCACGAGAAGACCGGCGACAGAGGCTGCGTCCTGCAGGGCGGTGCGAACCACCTTGGCCGGATCGATGATGCCCTTGGCGACGAGATCGACATACTCTTCGTTCTGTGCGTCGAAGCCGAAGGTCTCGGTCTTGTTGTCGAGGATCTTGCCGACAACGATGGAACCTTCAACGCCGGCGTTCTCGGCGATCTGGCGGATCGGAGCTTCCAGCGCCTTCAGCACGATGTTGATGCCGGCCTGCACGTCGGAGTTGTCATTGTTGATCCGGCCGACGGCCTTCTTGGCGCGCAGCAGCGCGGTGCCGCCGCCCGGAACGATGCCTTCCTGAACGGCCGCGCGGGTTGCGTTGAGGGCGTCCTCGACACGGTCCTTCTTTTCCTTCACTTCGATCTCGGTCGCGCCGCCGACGCGAATGATCGCGACGCCGCCGGCGAGCTTGGCCAGACGCTCCTGAAGCTTCTCGCGGTCGTAGTCCGAGGTGGTTTCCTCGATCTGCGCCTTGATCTGGTTCACGCGCGCCTCGATGTCGGGCTTCTTGCCGGCGCCGTTGACGATGGTGGTGTTTTCCTTGTCGATCACGACCTTCTTGGCGCGGCCGAGCATCTTCAGGGTGACACTTTCCAGCTTCATGCCGAGGTCATCGGAGATCAGCTGACCGCCGGTCAGGATCGCGATGTCTTCCAGCATGGCCTTGCGGCGATCGCCGAAGCCCGGAGCCTTGACGGCTGCAACCTTGAGGCCGCCGCGCAGGCGGTTCACGACGAGGGTCGCGAGCGCCTCGCCTTCGATGTCTTCGGCGACGATCAGCAGCGGCTTGCCGGTCTGCACCACGGCTTCGAGCACGGGAAGCATCGCCTGAAGGCCGGACAGCTTCTTCTCGTGCAGGAGGATGTAGGCGTCCTCGAGTTCGGCCGTCATCTTCTCGGGGTTGGTCACGAAGTACGGCGAGAGATAGCCGCGGTCGAACTTCATGCCCTCGACGATGTCCACTTCGGTGTCGAGCGACTTGGCTTCTTCAACCGTGATGACGCCTTCGTTGCCGACCTTCTGCATCGCCTTGGCGATCATCGAGCCGATGTTCGAATCGCCGTTGGCCGAAATGGTGCCGACCTGAGCGACTTCTGCGGAGGACGCGACCGGCTTGGCGCGCTTCTCGATGTCCTTGACCACGGCGGTCACGGCGATGTCGATACCGCGCTTGAGATCCATCGGGTTCATGCCGGCGGCAACCGACTTGGCGCCTTCACGCACGATCGCCTGGGCCAGCACGGTGGCGGTGGTGGTGCCGTCGCCCGCGGTGTCGTTGGTCTTGCTGGCGACTTCGCGCAGCATCTGCGCGCCCATGTTCTCGAACTTGTCCTCGAGCTCGATTTCCTTGGCGACGGTGACGCCGTCCTTGGTGATGCGCGGTGCGCCGAAGCTCTTGTCGATGACGACGTTTCTGCCCTTGGGGCCTAACGTCACCTTGACGGCGTTGGCGAGGGTGTCGACGCCGCGCAGCATGCGGTCACGCGCGTCTCCGGAAAATTTTACGTCCTTGGCAGCCATGGGGTTTACTCCTGATGATGTGTGTTTCCGTCATCCCGAGGCGTGAGCCTCGAAGGACGACGGCGGATGAATGTGGCCGTGCTTACTTCAGCACGCCCATGATGTCGGACTCTTTCATGATGAGGAGTTCCTCACCGTCGAGCTTCACTTCGGTGCCGGACCACTTGCCGAACAGCACCGTATCGCCTGCCTTCAGATCAATCGGGATCAGCTTGCCGGCTTCGTCGCGGCCACCGGGGCCTACTGCGACGACCTGACCCTGCGAGGGCTTTTCCTTGGCGCTGTCTGGAATGATGATGCCGCCTTTGGTCTTCTCGTCGGCGTCGATGCGCTTGACGACGACACGATCATGCAGCGGGCGAAAAGTTGTCTTGGCCATCGGATGTCCTTTGGGCGTTGGTTAGGTAAGATTTGACGTGCGGCGGGGCGCGGGTCGTGGATAATGGGTTCAGCTAACCCCTTGAGGGGACGAAGCCTTACCCTTAGCAATCGCGCTCCAAGAGTGCTAATGACGGGGTCGGGAATATGGGTTGCCGCCGATCCTGTCAAGCAAGGCCCTTAAGGCCTTGGTGAGGCCAATATAGGATGATCTGGAAACCATAAAGGGGAACGCTGCGTAATGACGGGGGTCAGCTCACGCAGTGTGACGGCGGGTCTGTCGGTCTGGCAGGCAGCCAAGTGTTCTTGCCGGGAGACACCATGACCACAGTGAGCGAGCGTACCAAAGCCTCCAAGATCGTCACGCTGACGGCCATTTCAGTACTTTCGGGTTTTCTGGGTGCCTGCGGCGGCGGCGGCTTCGGCGGGTTCAGCGGTTTCGGTGGCGGACAGGCCACGGTCCAGGAACCGGCAGTGGCGCCCGAAGTCCCGGCCACCATCCGCGCCGATGAAATCGTCGGACGTTGGGGCCTTGCGTCATTCCACAAACCGGACGACCGGACCCGCACCGAGGCTGCGGCGCGCGGGCAGTGCAAAAATCCCTATGTGATCGGGCAGGGCGCCACCGGCGGCGTCATCATGCACTTGCCGGACGAAGCGACCCCGCAGGAATTGCGCCTGAAGGGCAGCCAGAGCGGCAAGAACTACATCGGCCCGGCTGGTCCTGCCGGCGGGGACAAGGATCGCGAGATCGTCTCGTTCGACGGGCGTGTGCTGATGACGCGGTTCATCGACAAGGACGCATCGAGCCGCTATGGGACCATGGTGTATGTCCGCTGCGCGCCGCGCGCCTGAGGCGAGAGGCCTGACGGCGGCGGCCGGATAATTCGCGACGTCGGGGAAGTGCAAGCGCAATGGGCGGGCCCAAGGTATTAAGCTCCGGGCCCAGCCGCGCCGTCATCGTTCTTTGCATCACGCAAGTCTTGGGCTGGGGCGCCTTGTTCTATCCGCCCGGGTTGACGATGCCCCACATCGCCGCGGCCCATGGCTGGTCGCTGGCGCAAGCCCTTCTCGGATTTTCGATCGGGCTGGGCGTGTCCGGACTGACCGCCCCGTTCATTTGCAGCCTGATCGAGCGGCATGGCGGGCACTACATCATGGCGGGTGGCGCGCTGATCGGCGCCCTTGGCCTTCTGACCCTGCCGCTTGCCGATCATTACTGGGCTTACCTCGCCGGCTGGGTGCTGCTCGGCATCGCGATGGCCTGCAACCTTTACGATCCCGCATTCACCGCCCTGGCGCGGATTTTCGGTGCGGCGTCGCGGCGGCCGATCACGCTGGTGACATTCGTGGGCGGTCTCGCCTCGACATTTTCATGGCCGACAACCCAGATGCTGATCGCTCATGGCGGCTGGCGCAGTGTCTATTTCGTGTTCGCGGGCGTCATGGCCTTCATCATCGCGCCGCTCTATGCCTTCGCGCTTCCGCGCAATGCCGTCTATGCGCCGCCGGTGGTGGAGGGCGCCTCGCCCCCGAAAGCGGCAAAGATCATCCCTGCCGTCGGCCTGCCATTTCTACTGGTCGCGGCAGGATTTGCGGCTCATGCCATCATGCAATCGGGAACGCTGGCGCATTTGCTGACGATCCTGCAGCGCGGCGGCATCGATGCGGGTACCGCGGTGGCTATCGGGGCGCTGTTTGGGCCCGCGCAGGTTTTGACGCGGATCGCTGACTTCGTGTCGGGCGGCAGGTTGCATCCGCTCTGGCTGGTGCGGGTCGCGATGGCGCTGATGGCGTTCGCGTTCATCCTTCTTGTGGTCGCGGGATTTTCGCCTGGCGTTGCGACAGTGTTTGCGCTGATGTTCGGCGCGGCCAACGGCGTTGTGACCATCGCGCGCGGGGCGTTGCCGCTGGCGCTATTCGGAGCTGTCGGCTATGGGCGCGTGGTGGGTCGAATCGCGCGGCCTGCACAAATCTGTCAGGCGCTCTCGCCGTTCGCGCTGGCCTATGTGATCGACCGCTGGTCGGGCCAGGTGGCGCTGGAAATGCTGATCAGCGTCGCGCTGCTGGCGCTGGTCTGTTTCGCGCTGTTGCGGCGGCCGTCCTGAACGACAAGACCCGGAGGCAAGCCTCCGGGTTTTGAATCCGAGATATCGAATGCGCTCAGTTGAACAGCGCGTCGATGTCGTCCTGCGAGACGTGGCCTTCTTCATCCACGCCCTTCGGGCCGTTCAGCAGGCGGGCATCGCCGACGCGGGTGTCGACGATCGCGGGCGCGTGCTGCTTGATGGCGTCGACGCCGCCCCAGATCTCCATCATGACATTGATGTGATGCTCGATGAACTTCATCGTGGTCATCACCTTGCTGATGCGCTGGCCGGTGAGGTCCTGGAAGTTGCACGCCTCGAAGATGCCGACGACGCGATCCTGAATGTCTTCGCTGAGCTGAGCCTGCTGGTCCGGCGACATCGTCTTGCCGAGGGCGCTTGCGGCCTGATCGATGGCTTCGGCAGCTTCGAGAATCTGCTGGGTGGCTTCCTCGGTGCCGCCAACCACGGCGCCGAGTTCGCCGGTGACCTTCGCCATTTCGTCACCGCTGAAGCTCTTGCCGTGAAGCACGGCGATTTCCTGCTTGGTGCGGTTGATGGCGTCGTGAATAAGATCGAGTTCGACTTTCAGCTTTTCGCACTGTTCGATCTGCGCGCGGTAGCTTCCCAGCAACTGCTGGGCTTCCGTCAGTTCCTGAGCTGATGGATTTTCATCCTGCTCCGCGACAGGGCCGCGGTGGTGCGCGGCCATTTGCGCTCGAATGGCGCGCAGTTCGCTCATGATCTGATGATGATGCGGAATGACCTCACTCTCATCATGATCGAGTATCGGCATGCCGACGGACTGGATTGTTTCAATACGGAATCGCTTACGCTGAACGGCCATTGGTTTCCCCATCCCTGATGAGGCGTTGTAACCCGGCGTAATTTAACGCGAGGTTTCGCGCGAACCTGTTGGTTCAATGAAGTATCCGGCAGCGCATACCAACGGTTAACCATGCAGGTCTTGCGTTCATCGAAAATAAACGCTGTCGCGAAGAACAGGCCGTGCATACGGACGTGGTGAATCCGAACGCCGGTTTTGTTTACCAAACCGAGGCGCTTTTAACCTTAAATGTTCGTGTTCAGGGCGCACGCTGTCCGTGCGTCAACGACGAAACAGTACAGAGTACGTCGATGTCCAGAAAAACTTCCCTCGCGCTTGTCGCCGGCGCGGTGTGTTTCGGCGCCAGTTCAATACAGGCCTTCGCATATGATGACGATATGCCTGTCCCCGAGCCGCGCGTGATCTATGCGCAGCCGACGTCAACGCCGCCAATGCCGATCCGCGTCGCCTATAACGAGCGATCCGGTTCCAATATGGGCGGTGGACTGATCGAGTTTCTGTTCAGCGGCGGGCAGTCGGGTGATCCGAATTATCAGGCGCCGCGCTACGAGCAGCGTTACGAGCAGCGCTACGAACAGATGCCGTCACGCGGCGGGCTGCCCCCGATGGACCCGCAATACCGCTACGACATGCGGCAGGGCGATGTCGGCATCGAACCGGGCCGTCCGGGCATGGACCCGAAGTTTGAAAAGCAGGTCGTCGAGTACGACGGCCGGCATGCGCCGGGAACGCTGGTGATCGATACGCCGAACAAATTTCTTTATCTGGTGCAGGGCGGCGGCAAGGCGCTGCGCTATGGCATCGGTGTCGGCAAGCCCGGCTTCGAGTGGTCGGGCGTGAAGACGATCTCGGCAAAGAAGGAGTGGCCGGCATGGACGCCGCCGCCGGAAATGCTCAAGCGCCGTCCTGATCTGCCGCGCCACATGGAAGGCGGGCCGGAAAATCCGCTCGGCGCCCGCGCAATGTATCTCGGCTCGACGCTGTATCGTATTCACGGCTCCAACGAACCATGGACCATCGGCACCGCCGTGTCATCCGGCTGCATCCGGATGCGCAATGAAGACGTGATCGATCTTTACGGCCGGGTGAATGTCGGCACCAAGGTCATCGTGATCTGAGCGACGCCTGTTCGCAAAAAAACGGCCGCTGAATTCCAGCGGCCGTTTTCATTTGTTATCGACGAGGCCGATCAGGCGTAATCGCTGTCGCCGTCATCGAAATCATCGTAATCCTCGTCGTCATCCTGATCTTGATCCTGGTCCTGATCGGCATCGGCCTGCGCCTGGTCGTAAGAGTTCTGGCGCTGGCTGTCGTTGCCGCTCTTGCCAACGTCGTTGAGGCCGGCATCGCGCGCGAGGCTGCCCGAGGACTGATCGTTGCTCCATGGCATCTTGCTGCCGCCGGAGTCAGCGCTGCTGCCGAAGCTCTGCTGGCTGCCGCCGCCCATCATGCCGCGAATGCTGTTCATCAGCATCGATCCGCCGATCACGCCGGCCGCGGTCGCCGCCGCCGTTCCGAGAAACGAGCCACCGCCACCGCCGAACATCCCGCCACCGGGATTGCCGGCCCTTGGATCATTCATCCGCGGATCGTTCATGCGGGGGTCGCCGCCCATGCGAGCGTCGGCCTGATTGAGCGCCTGACCGCTGTTCCAGACCGGACCGCGCTGCGTGCCATCACCGGGACGAACGCTCGGTACGGAACCGCGTCCCTGGCCCGGGCCGAGAATCGCATCGCGCATCGAATCGAGAAATCCGCCGGAGGGCTGCGGTTGCTGCGCGCCGCCTTCGAGTTCCTGAATGCGGGCGTCGGCGCGTTTGAGTGCTTCGTCCTGCACCAGCACGGTTTGCACGAGGGCGTAGACGGCGTTCGGCGCACGGCGCAAACCCTGCATGATTGCGGCCTCCGCGTCCGGCTCGCGCGGTGAATTCTCGACCTTGGCGAGACGGTCGAACAGATCGTCAACCAGTTGGCGTTCCTGCGGTGTCATGATTCCCTCCTCAAGCATCCGGCATCCGAATGCGCGCAAAGATGTAACGCTGCATTGTGTCGGGGTAAGTCCCAGCGTGAATTAAATTTAGGAAAGTTGGCGCTTGCGGTGCGACAAAAAGCGCCTTCTCACCTCTCCCCGTTCTTACGGGGAGAGGTCGGATCGTGAAACGATCCGGGTGAGGGGCGTTTGAATTTCGAGGAATCTAGGTGGCCCCTCACCCCAACCCTCTCCCCGCGAGCGGGGAGAGGGAGCGCATCATGTATGGTCGAGCGTCACGTTGCTTGCTGCCAGCAGCCGGGGAAAGTCATCGCTGCTCAGAAACGCGAATTCGCGTTCGCGCTGATGCGTGACGTCATCGAGGCTGACAAGCGTTTCGTCGACGAAGCCAGGATGGCACATCACCAGGCCGCGGTCGGGGAGGCCGTCGAGAAAGCCTTGCATGGCGTCGGCGAATTCGCGGCCACGGACCATGTCATACGCGCCGGCAAATCCCGGATTGAATGCGATGTCCGCGTGCGCGCATTTTTTGCGAAACGTTTCGCTGAGCACATCGAGCAGCAGGGCTTTCGGACTGTCGAGTCGCTGCGCCAGCGGCAGGCTACGGCCGCACTGGCGAACCCACGCTTCCGGTGCGGCGTCTTTCACCGCGCCAAGAAACGCGTCGCGGATTTGCGGAAACAGTTGCACGTGCTGGTGGCCGTCAACGTAGTCGGGCACACGGCCGAACATCTCCCTGAACGCTGTGATCTGCGCCAGCAGTTCGGCCTGAACGATTTCAGCATCGAGCCGCCGCAGCAGGCTCGCACGGAGCAGCCTGCCGAGCGGCAGAAACTGCCCGCCGTCGAGGGGCTTGAAGTGCATGGTCAGCGGATGAAACGGCGCGGTCAGCGTCGCGTGCAATCCGACCGCACAATCCGGATTGGCGGCGACGGCCTGGGTCAATGCCTCGATCTCGGTGCGATCCACGGCGGGGGCGGGCACCATGACGGACGTGGCGTTGATCCTTTTCTGGACGATCAGATCGCGGATCGCGCGATTGACGCCGGGGCTCATGCCGTAGTCGTCGGCGCACAACCAGATGTGACGTGGCGGCGAACTCACGCTCATTCAGCCGCGGTCTGCGGCGTCTTGTCAGCGGCAGCAGAGGTGTCGGCGCTCTTCACGCTATGCTCCGCGACGAAGTAGATCGGCCGTGCCTTGATCTCGGACAGGATCTTGCCGATGTACTCGCCGACCACACCGATCATGATGAGCTGCACGCCGCCGATGGTCATCAGGCCGACCACCAGCGAGGGATAGCCGGGGACCGACTTGCCGTCGACGATGGTCTCCCACAGGATCGACAGGCCGAACAGGAACGCCACGAACGCAAGCAGCAGCCCGAGCAGGCTCGCCACGCGCAGCGGTGCCACCGAGAACGATGTCAGTCCCTCGATGGACAGACCGAGCAGACGGCCCGGACTGAAGGTGGTGACGCCATGCGCACGCGCATCCGGCTCATAGTCGACGCGAATCTGCTTGAAGCCGATCCAGGTCGCGAGACCCTTGAAGAAGCGGTTGCGCTCGGGAAGCTGGCGCAGCGCAGCCGCCGCGCGCGGCGACAGCAGACGGAAGTCGCCGGCGTCCTCGGGGATTTTCTGCCGCGAGCCCCAGTTGATCAGCGTATAGAAGGTGCGCACGCCCATGCGCCGCAGGACCGATTCATTGTCGCGGTGCGCCTTCGCCGTGTAGACCACGTCATAGCCGTCATCGATCCAGTGGCTGACGAGCCGCTCCACCAGTTCCGGCGCATGCTGGCCGTCGCCGTCCATGAACAGCACGGCGCCGCGGCGGGCGTGGTCGAGCCCGGCCATCAGCGCGGCTTCCTTGCCGAAATTGCGCGACAGCGACACCACCTGCACGTCGAGATCAGTCGGCGGCAGGCCGCGGGCGATGCTCAGCGTTGCGTCGCTGGAGCCGTCGTCGACATAGACGACTTCGCAGGCGATGCCGTACTTCTGCCTGAGCTTCCCGGCGAGGGCGCAGAGACGTTCGTGCAGCCGCGCCAGGCCCGCCGCCTCGTTGTAAGCCGGCACGACGATCGAAAGGCCTTGCGCAGCCGGGGTGCGGCTGCTGCCTGACAGGTTCGAGACATCGGCACTCGGCGTCATCGGTCGGTTTCCTGAAACATCCTTGGATGCAAGATGTCATCCGGCATCACGCGTCCTCAAGCATCATATGGTAGTTGCCGGATGCTGTCGCCACGGTGCGTCAGCAGCGTGCGCTGCCGCAAATCGCCAAACCTTATTGCCCCAGGAATGTCTGGAGTTTGGCGAAAAGCGGATTGTCGCGGTCGTACACATATTCCAGCGACGCGATCGACACCGTTTCGGCGCCGTGGTCGCGCAGGAAGCTGCTGAGCGCGTAAAGCTGCGCCGGCGGGCAGTGCAGCGTCACCATGCCTGACGAGGTCGGCCCGCCGAACGGCGACACCACGCCGAACCGGTTGTGGGCTTCGGCCAGCAAGGCGTCGTTGCACGCCGCGAAGCGGGTGCGGACTTCCTTGTACTTGCGGGCGCGTGCGCTGGCCGCGATGTGATCGAGGATGACCCGCGCGGTTTCGCGTGCGCTGTCCGACCAGTCGGCGTCGCGCGAGGCCACGAGATTGGCGTGACTGCGCAGCATCACGCCGTCGTCGAGCACCTTCAGTCCGTTGGCGGCAAGGGTCGCCCCGGTGGTGGTGATGTCGACGATCAGTTCAGCCGTTCCCGCTGCGGGCGCGCCTTCCGTGGCCCCGGCACTCTCCACAATGCGGTAATCGACCACGCCCTGGCTCGCGAAGAAATTGCGGGTCAGATTGATGTATTTGGTCGCCACCCGCATGCGGTGGTTGTGCTGGGCACGGAACGAGGTGGCGACATCGTCGAGGTCCGCCATGGTGCGGACATCGATCCATGCCTGCGGCACCGCCACCACGACATTGGCGCTGCCGAAGCCGAGGCTTTCGATCAGCATGACGCGTTTGTCGGCGTCGTGGATATTCTCGCGGATCAGATCTTCGCCGGTGATGCCGAGGTGCACTGCGCCACGCGCCAGTTGCGCGGCGATCTCGCTGGCCGACAGATAGGCGATCTCGACGTTGTCGAGGCAGGGCATGGTGCCGCGATACTCGCGCGCGCCGCGAGGCTTGGCGAGGGTGAGATTGGCCTGCGCGAAGAAGGCCTCGGCGTTTTCCTGCAATCGTCCCTTGGACGGAACGGCGACGACGAACGGCGTGCTCATGATGCGCTCCCCTGCGAAAGCGCTTCGATCCAGATTGAAAAGCCCACGGCTGGAATGGGCTCGCGCGCGCCGAGCCGTGTCAGCAGCCCGTCGTAACGTCCACCGCCGACCAGCGGCTCTGCCCCGTTGCCCCTGGCATGCAGTTCGAACTCGAATCCGGTGTAATAATCCAGGCCGCGGCCGAAGGCCGTGGAGAAGCGGATCGCCTTTGTGTCAATGCCGCGCGTGGCCATGAATCCGGTCCGGCTCTCGAACTGGTCGATGGCGGCGCCCAGATCGAGTTTCGCGTCCGCCGCGAGCGCGCGCAGTTGCGCTGCCGCGTCATCAGGTTCGCCGGCGATGCCGAGGAAACGTTCGATCAGTCGCAGCGCGTCGCGCGGCAACGCGCCGCCCTTCAGTGTCGATTGTTCGAGAAAACGGTCGGCGATTTCCGACACCGTGCGGCCGCCGACATTGCTGGTGCCGGCGATCGACATCAGATCGGTGACCAGCGCCAGCGCCGCCTTGCGGTCGGAGCCTGCGAGCGCTGCGAGCACGCCTTCATATTCATTACGGGTCTTGCCGGTCTCCAGCGTCAGGCGCTGCAGATCCTGCGCGAGCGAAATCTTGCGGTTGAAATCCTTGATCAGCCGCCGCTTCCACACCGGATAAAGATCGAGCGCATCGATCAGCGCGGCGAACAGGGCGACGTCGCCGGTGCGGATATCCACGCCGGTCACACCGAAAGCCGCGGCGGCTTCAATCCCGAGACTGAGCATCTCCGCGTCGGCGGCTGCACGGTCCTGACGGCCGAAGGATTCCACGCCTGCCTGGTTGAATTCGCTGGCTGAGCCACCGCGATAACGGAACACCGGGCCGAGGTAATAAAATCCGGCGGGTGCGCCGGCGCGCGATGAGGCGAGATAGTCCCGTGCCACCGGAATGGTGAGGTCTGGCCGCAGGCACAGTTCCTCGCCGCTGGCGTCGGTGGTCAGATAGAGGCTCTTGCGGATGTCTTCGCCGGACAGATCAAGAAATGGTTCCGCCGGCTGCAGGATCAGCGGACGCGCATGGGTGTAGCCAGCCCGCGCAAAAGTCTGCAGCAAGGCCTCCGCCTGTGCGGCGGACCCGGTCGCGGTTGCGGCACTGGTCTGGCTCATTCTTCGGTATCCAACGAGATGTAAAAGGCTTGAATCGGCAGTCCCTTAACACGGGAATACCCGGGTTTCGACGACGATCCGGAAAAGGGCTTAATGAGAGGTCTTCCGGAATGCAACCTCAGCGTGCATCGGGCTTGCCCCAATCGCCGAGGGCCGTCTGTACCACGGCCAGCGCCGCGACCGCAGCGGTATCGGCACGCAGGATTCGCGGACCAAGGGCGAGCCGCACCACGTGCGGCTGCTTCAGCAACAGGGCGCGCTCCTCCTCGGCAAATCCGCCCTCGGGGCCGATCAGCACGTCCGTGCCCTTTGAGCGGTCGGCGCCGGCGAACGCAGCCATGGGATCGGCGATCGGGGCGTCTTCATCGCAGAACACCATAAGGCGCTGATCGTCGCGGGTGCCAAGCCAGCGCTCGAGCGGTTCGGGATCGTGCACCTCGGCGAGGCTGAGAATGCCGCATTGTTCCGCGGCCTCGATGACATTGGCGCGCATCCGCTCGACATTGACGCGGCTGGCCTGCGTAAAGCGGGTGGTCACCGGCCGCAGCGCCGAAACCCCCATTTCAATGGCTTTCTGCACCATGTAGTCGAGCCGCGCATGCTTCAGCGGTGCGAACACGTAATGCAGATCGGGCAGGCCGTCCTGTGGCCGGGTCTGCCCGGCGATCTCCGCGCGATCCGGCCGCTTGCGGCCGGCGAGGGTGGCCTGCCATTCGCCGTCGCGGCCATTGAATACCAGCACGGTGTCGCCTGCGGCGAGCCTCAGCACATTGCCGAGATAATTGGTCTGGTCCCGGTCGAGCGCGATGCCGGTACCGGCCGCAAGCGGTGCATCGACAAAAAGCCGCGGGCTGCGAAAATCGAGTTTGGGCATCACGCCAATCCATTCATTTTTCAGACTTCTAGCCGAATGATTCAGGATTGGCAGCCGTTTGCATGACGAGCTGCCGCGCTGCTGCCAGATTCAGCGGGTTGTTAAGGGGCGGCGAGAATCGTAAAAGTCGCTTCAGGACGCCGGAACCCGCCGGAGGAGAATCCGTGACCGCCTACCGTTCTATCGCATTGCTGGCTGCCGCCACCTTCGTCCTGCAGGCTGCGGATGTCCGCGCGCAGGGCGCATTTCCGGCACCGCTGCCGGGACAGTCGGCACCGGCTCCCGCGAACAACGCGTCGCCGTTTCCTCCCGTCAACAGTGCTCCCGCCGCATCGCCCTTTCCGCCCGTGAACGGCGCCACCGCTGCGCCGGCAAGACCGCAGCCGTCGCCGAGCGCCTTCACCTCAGGCGCTCCGCCCGTTGGTGGCGGAGGTTTCGGCGCACCGCCCCAGGCCGGCCCACCGCCGGGTGCGGAGGAATGTCAGAACGGCTTCCTGCCACTGCGTGCGGATGCCGAAGCCAAGGCCAAGCTCATTGCGGCTGCCGGCAAGCGCAAGGCGCCGCCGCAGGAGGCCTGCAAGCTGATCGGCAACTTCGCGCAGGCTGAAACGAAGATGATCAAGTTCGTGGAAACCCATGCGCAGAAGTGCGGCATACCGCCCGAGGTTGCCGCGCAGATGAAGAAGGGCCACGCCAATACCTCCCAGCTGCAACAGCGGGTGTGCGCGGCTGCGACGCAGCAGCAGGCCGGACCGGCAGGTCCAAGCCTGAGCGAGGCGCTCGGCTCCGCAACGCTGCCCGAGGCCAAGCCTTTGAAGCGCGGTGGCAGCACCTTCGATACGCTGAACGGCAACGTGCTGACCCGCTAACTCGCTCGCACTGAAGAGGGTTGCGATGAGCAACGCCGCAGCCCCCGTCGCCGACTCCACCGCCAACTGGGTCGATACCCATGCGCCGCTCTGGATGCGGCCCTATCTGCGATTGTCACGCTTCGACCGTCCGATAGGCTGGTGGCTGTTGTTGATGCCATGCTGGTGGTCGGCGGCTTTGGCCGCGGGGATCGCGCATGACGTGCGCGGACTGCCGCTGGTTATCGTGCTTTTCTTCATCGGCGCGGTGGTCATGCGCGGCGCGGGATGCACCTGGAATGACATCACGGACCGGAAGCTCGACGCACAGGTCGAGCGCACCCGGTCGCGGCCGATTCCGGCCGGACAGGTGACGGTCCGGCAGGCCGCAGCCTTTCTCGTGCTGCAGGCGCTGATCGGGCTTGCGGTGCTTTTGCAGTTCAACGGCTTTGCGATCCTCACCGGCATCGGCTCGCTGGTGGTGGTTGCGATCTATCCCTTCATGAAGCGGGTCACCTACTGGCCGCAGGTGTTTCTGGGTCTCGCGTTCTCGTGGGGCGCGCTGATGGGGTTCGCAGTCATTCTGGCGCGGATCGATGCCACGGCGCTGTTCCTCTACGCAGGCTCGATCGCATGGGTGATCGCCTACGACACGATCTACGCGCATCAGGACACCGAGGACGATGTGCTGATCGGCATCAAGTCAACGGCGCTGCTGTTCGGGGAACGGACGCAGCTGGCGCTGACGATTTTCTACGGCATTGCTGTCGTGCTGATCGGCGTCGCGCTGTGGCGCGGCGGCTCGCAATGGCTTGCCTGGATTGGTCTTGCGGCATTCGCGGCACATCTGGTCTGGCAGGTACGGACGATCCGTATCGATGATTCAGCCCTGTGCCTGCGGCTGTTCAAGTCGAACCGCAACGCCGGATTGCTGCTGTTCGCCGGATTGCTCGCCGACGCGGTGCTGCGCAGTTTCTAGATTTTAATTGCGCGCGATGATCTCGCGTTCGCCGCGATGAATGGATCGTTCCATGGCAGGACGGCCAGCCTTGCGGCGCACGAGAAATTTCGGACGGCGATCCTTGATGATGTTGCGGCGGCGGCGGCGCGGCGAAGGCTCGCGGGTGTCTCCCGTTTCGTCCTCGATTTGCGGCAGGGCAAACAGATCGCCCCACATCTGCCAGGCCATATCCAGATGAAGATCGTCCGCAGTGACCAGCAGCGGAACCGACAATGACGGATCGCTGTGAACCAGAACGAGCGCGCGTCCGTCGTTGGTTTCGCGGCAGGCAATGCCGAGAAATTCACTGACGCGGACATTGATCGCCATGCGGATGCCGCCGACGGCACGGCGCACGGTAACGCGTTCGCGGTTGATTTCGATATGCCTGACGCCGCCATCGGCGCGGCCATCGCGCGCCTCAAAGCTGACCGGCAAGGAATGGGGGTCGAGCTGCAACATGCAGCTCGACCCGACGGGTTGCACCCCGCCGACTCCGAATTGACGCCTCACGGCTTTTATCTCCCACGCCGGAATTATGTTCCCGGTCGATGGGAGGAGCATGCCAGAGCCGCGTCCGAATCCGCTTAAGAAGGCTGGTTAATCGTCTCTCACTGTGTTTGCTTCAGTTCTCATGATTGACGAGAGGTTGGCGCGGATGATTGACGAGACCTTGCCGGGGCACTCGAAATATCTGCTCCGCAGACCTCGAAAATGCTTGAAGTCCGCGTAAAACAGGCACATCTCATGTTACGTTGCATTCGTATCCAAGCCTCGGGAAATTGTTTGTGAACTCTTCACCAAACGCTTCATTGTCGCCTTCGCCGAAATCAACGACATCCGGATTGCTCGATCAGACCGCGTTGAGCGATCTGGCGCAGCGGCTTGTGGAAGCAGCGAAGCGCGCGGGCGCGGACTCCGCGGACGCCATCGCGGTGCGCGGCGTGTCGCAGAGCATCGAGGTTCGCGACGGCAAGGTCGAGGAATCGGAGCGATCCGAAGGCGACGATGTCGGACTGCGTGTGTTCGTCGGAAAACGGCAGGCAGTGGTTTCAACGAGCGACATCGGTGGCGATGTTGCAAGGCTTGCCGAGCGTGCGGTCGCGATGGCGAAGGTCGCGCCCGACGATGAATATGTTGGGCTCGCCGATCCCTCGCTGCTGGCAAGACAGTTTCCCGATCTCGATCTGCTCGATCCGCAGGTGCCCTCCGCCAGTGAACTGGAACGGCGCGCGCTGAAAGCGGAAGCCGCGGCCCTTGGGGTCAAGGGTGTATCGAAGTCCGGCGGGGCGTCCGCATCCGCAGGTATCGGCGGCATGGTGCTCGTGACCTCGACCGGCTTTCACGGATCGTATCTGCGCTCGAGCCACAATATCTCGGCGGTGGCGATTGCGGGTGAAGGCACCGGCATGGAACGCGACTACGATTTCACCTCAGCGATTTACGGTTCCGATCTCGAATCTCCGGAAGGCGTCGGGCAAAGCGCGGGCGAGCGCACCGTGGCGCGGCTCAATCCGCGCAAGGTTGCAACCTGCAAGGCGCCGGTGGTGTTCGATCCGCGCGTATCGAACTCGCTGGTCGGCCATCTGGTCGGCGCGGTGAACGGCACGTCGATTGCCCGCAAGACCAGTTTCCTGAAGGACCGGCTCGGTCAGCAATTGTTCGACAAGGGCGTTCGCATCATCGACGATCCGCTGCGCGTGCGCGGGATGCGATCGCAGGCGTTCGATTCCGATGGCGTTGCAACCAGGAAGCAGGCGATCATCGATGATGGCGTGTTGACGACCTGGCTGCTGGATTCCGCGACTGCGCGCGAACTGGGCCTTGCCACCACGGGACACGCCCATCGCGGCGTTTCGTCGTCACCGTCGCCCGGACCCTACAATCTCCATCTCGAGGCCGGATCGCTGTCGCCGGCCGAACTGATGGCCGACATCAAGGAAGGCTTCTATGTTACCGACCTGATCGGGTCGGGCGTCAATGGCGTGACCGGCGACTACAGCCGGGGGGCTGCGGGATTCTGGATCGAGAACGGGCAACTGACCTATGCGGTCAGCGAGGTGACCATCGCGGGTCACCTGCTCGAGATTTTCAAATCGATGGTTCCCGCGAACGACCTCACGTTCAAGTACGGCGTCAACGCACCGACCGTGCGCGTCGGGGAGCTGACGATTGCCGGTCGCTGATTCCGACATGATCAGCGATGCCGCCCTGACGCGTGACGCTGCACTGCTTGAGGGCGTGGTGCGCGAAGCCGGCGCGCTGGCGCTCAACCTGTTTCGCACCGAATTGAAAACCTGGATCAAGGGGAAGTCGTCGCCGGTGTCCGAGGCCGACATCGCCGTCAACGATCTCATCGAGACGCGGTTGCGTTCCGCGACACCGGATTACGGATGGCTCTCGGAGGAAAGCGCCGACGATCCGTCGCGGCTCGGCAAATCGCTGACATGGATTGTCGATCCGATCGATGGCACCCGCGCCTATCTGGCACGGCAGGATGACTGGTCGGTCTCTATCGCGTTGGTTGCGGACGGCTTGCCGCTCCTCGGCGCGGTGTTTGCGCCTGCAAGTGACGAGTTCTTTTTCGCAACGCACGGGCGGGGCGCGCAACTGAATGGAGCACGGATCGGAGCGGCGCCCGGCGTCGGGATCGATTTTCCGAAGATTGCAGGGCCCAAACCGCTGGTTGAACGTCTTGGCGGGATGCGCGACGGCGACACGCTCCACCCGAGAATCGGATCTCTCGCCTTGCGGCTGGTGCGGGTCGCGGATGGGCGGCTTGATGCCGCATTTGCGGCCGGGCACAGCCGCGATTGGGACCTTGCCGCCGCCGATTTAATCGTGCACGAAGCGGGCGGGGAAATGACCTCACTGGCCGGAGAACGACTGGTCTATAATCAGACCGACGTTCGTCACGGGTTGCTGGTGGCGGCGGGGCATGCGCGGCACGCGCATATTGTCAAACATTTTCGGGAAAATCCGATTCCGTGGTGATTGCGAGCACGTTTTTTGCTTGAATTCGTGAGCCGGTCACTGGTTTTTGGGAAAAACACTCATGTCGGAAACTGTGCAACCGCAGTTGCTTCACCTCGTCATCGGCGGCGAACTTCTCGACCTCGATCACGTGACTTTCAAGGATCTCGACAAGGTCGAGGTCGTCGGTCTGTTCCCCAACTACGCCACGGCCTATTCGGCATGGAAGAGCAAGGCCCAGCAGACCGTCGATAACGCCCACATGCGTTATTTCATCGTCCATCTCCACCGGCTGCTCGATCCCGGTCAAGATTCAAAGTCCGCCCGTTGAAACGATTCCTTCGAAATCTCGGCCGCTCGAGCTGGGTGCAGCGTGCTGCGGGTGTGACTGCGGCCGAGTTTTTGCGTTTTGTGTGGTGGACCAATCGGTTCACTCTCGATCCTCCGAATGTCTACAAGCACATCGAGCCGGACATGCCGGTCATCATCGCGTTCTGGCACGGCCAGCACTTCATGATGCCGTTTCTGAAACTCAAGCAGTACTCCGCCAGGGTTCTGATCTCGCGTCATCGCGACGGCGAAATCAATGCGATCGCTGCGGAGCGCCTCAACGTCGGGACCGTGCGCGGCTCCGGCGATCATGGAACGGAATTTCACCGCAAGGGCGGGGTCGGCGCGTTCAAAATGATGCTGCGGACGCTGGAAGAGAAGATCAATATGGCGCTGACTGCGGATGTGCCGAAGGTTGCGCGCAAGGCGGGCCTCGGCATCATCATGCTGGCGCGCGAGTCCGGACGGCCGATCCTGCCGGTGGCGATCGCCACCAGCCGGTTCAAGCGCCTCAATAACTGGGATCGCTCCGTCATTCATTTGCCATTCGGGCGCGGCGTCATTGCCGCGGGCGAGATCATCTGGGTGCCGCCCGACGCGGATACCGAGACGATGCAGGCACTGCGATTGCAGCTCGAAGAGCGGTTGAACGACGTCACCCGCCGGGCCTATGAACTGGTCGGACTGCGGGACGAGGGTCTTCATGCCTAGCGCGTTGCCTGCGACGCTTGCGGCGTATCGGCGGCTGTCGGCTCTTGCCGCGCCGCTCGCAGCGCCGCTGATCGCGCGCCGGCTGAAGCAGGGCAAGGAAGATCCCGAGCGGCTCGGCGAACGCCGCGGTGTTGCGAGCATCGAGCGCCCTTCCGGACCCCTGATCTGGATTCATGGCGCGAGTGTCGGCGAGGTGCTTGCGGCGGCGGGACTGATCGAGCGGCTGCGTGCGCTAAATGTCCGCATCCTGCTGACCTCGGGCACGGTCACGTCGGCGGCCATTGTGGCGCGGCGCTTTCCGCCCGACGTCATTCATCAGTATATCCCGTTCGATTCGCCGCGTTTCGTGTCGGCGTTTCTCGATCACTGGAAGCCGGGCCTCGCGCTGTTCATCGAGTCCGACATCTGGCCCAACTTGATCCTGTCGAGCGCCGAGCGGCGCATCCCGATGGTCATCATCAATGGCCGCATGTCGCCGCGCTCGTTTCCGCGCTGGCAGAAACTGCGCGGCACGATCTCCACGCTGCTGGAGTGTTTCGATCTCTGCCTCGCGCAATCCGATCGCGACGGCGAGCGCTTTGCGGCGCTGGGTTGTCCGAACGTTGTCACGTCCGGAAATCTGAAACTCGATGTCGAGGCTCCGCCGGCGGACGTGAGAAAGCTGGAACGCCTCAGGGAGGCCATGCAGCGCCGGCTGGTGTTCCTCGCAGCCTCCACCCATCCGGGCGAGGACGAAATCATTCTTGACGCCCATCGGCGTCTGGCGGCACGCATGCCGCAACTGTTGAGCGTGATCGTGCCGCGTCATCCCAACCGCGGCGCGGCCATTGCGCGCATGCTGACGGATGGTGGCATGCGGGTGGCCTTGCGCTCGCAGGACGAACTGCCGGGCCCCGAGACGGACATCTACGTCGCCGACACCATGGGTGAACTGGGATTGTTCTACCGTCTGGCGCCGGTGGTGTTCATGGGCGGTTCGCTGGTGGCGCACGGCGGGCAGAATCCGATCGAAGGCATCAAGCTGGGCGCGGCCATCCTGCACGGGCCGCACGTGTTCAATTTCGATGACATTTATGAAGCGCTGAATCAGGCCGGCGGCGCCATTCGTACCGAGACTGGCGAGGACTTTGTGAAGTCGCTCGGGCACTTGCTGGTGAACCCGATTGCCCGGCAGCGTTCCGTCGGTGCGGCGGAAGCCGTTGTCGGCCGGCTCGGCGGCGCATTGGACAAGACGCTTGCTGCGCTGGAGCCATATCTCCTGCAGTTGCGGCTGGAGGGAGGAAGCGCCGATGCGTGAGCCGGCCTTCTGGTATCGGCCGCCATCGTTGTTGTCGCGACTGCTTGCGCCGTTCGGCGCGATTTACGGAGCGATCACCGCGCGGCGGATGTCGCGCGCCGGAGCGTCTGCAGGAATTCCGGTTCTTTGCGTCGGCAACTATCATCTCGGCGGCGCGGGGAAGACGCCGACCACGCTGGCCCTCGTGAAACTGCTCCGCGAATTTGGCGAGCAGCCATTCGTGGTCAGCCGTGGTTACGGCGGAACGCAGCAGGGGCCTCTGCGCGTCGATCCGGCGTCGCATTCCGCCGCCGATGTTGGCGATGAGCCGCTGATGCTGGCGTCAAGCTTGCCCGTCATCGTCTCGCGCGACCGTGTGGCCGGCGCAGCGCTGGCGAGTGCATCGGGTGCGAGTGTCGTCCTGCTGGATGACGGTTTCCAGAATCCGGCGCTGGCCAAGGATGGGTCGCTGATCGTGATCGATGCTGCGCGCGGCATCGGCAACGGCGGTGTGTTCCCGGCTGGACCGCTGCGGGCGCCGCTTGAACCGCAGTTCGCGCGCACCGATGCGCTGATCGTGATCGGTGAAGGCGATGCGGCCGATCAAATCGCAGCAGTGCTGGCGAAGCGCGGTGCGCCCGTCCTGCGCGCCCGGCTCGTTCCGGATCAGGCTTCAGTCGGCAGGCTGCGCGGCCAGCGCGTGCTGGCGTTTGCAGGGATCGGCGATCCGGCGCGGTTCTTTGCGACGCTGCGTGCCAGCGGCGTGGACGTGATCGAGCAAAGGGCCTTCGCCGATCACCATCCATTCACGCCGGACGAGATCGGGCGGCTGGTGTCGGACGCCACAGCAAAAACACTTAAGCTGGTGACCACCGAAAAGGATATGGCGCGCATCCGCAGCGATGCCCGTCTCAAGGCTTATGCGGACCGCATCGCGACCCTCGCGGTCACGCTGGCGTTCGATGACGAAACGATGCTGCGGAATTTCGTAACGGCGCGGCTGGCAAAAGCGCGCGCGGGGTAACTATCAGGCCTTCTTCAGTTGCGCGGGATAGTGCCGCTGCAACACGGCTTCCGGCGTCGCGTAAGCTTCCTGCCGGTCGACGCTCCAGTACTTCAGCTCGTCCAGCGGAATATGTTCGCCGGTGATGGCGCAGCGGACATAGGAGCCGGGAGAGGTCACGCGAAAGTCGCCGTCGAGATATTCGACCTGCGCTTCGCCCTGGCCGGAAGGCCCGAATTTATTGAGCACGATAACTGTCCTTGTCGGGTCCGGCAGATTGTCGTCCGGAGAGAGGACTTAAATATAGGCATACAGGAGAGGCGGCGAAACCCTTTTCGGGAGCTCAAAAAAGGTCGCCCTGGACCTTTTTGACGCCGAAATCGGTGGTTCGTTTTGAGGCGGGCTTTGCCGGCGCGGCTTTCGGCTTCGCCGCGGCTGTTCCCTCGCCATCTGCGGTTGCGCCGATGCGTCCGTCGGCGAACTCAATGGTGAGATGCTGGCCGGAGCCGACATGGGCCGCCGCATGCAGCGGCTGACCGTGTTCGTCGCGCACCAGTGCGAAGCCGCGATCCAGCACGCCCTTGTAGGACAGTGCATTCAAAAGCTGCGCGACATACTTCAGCCGCGTCTCGCGCTGCTGGATATGCAGATCGGCGCAGCGCCGCGCGCTTGTGGCGAGCCGCGCGACCTTCTCCTTGCCGCGATCGATCTGTGTGCGCAACGCGGTCACCGTCAGCCGACCGCCGATGGCAGACAGCCGCCGCTCGTACACATGAGCGTTGGCGCGCAAGGCGCGGGGCAGTTGCGCGCTGGCGCGATCGAGACGCTGGCGAGGAATGTTCAGAAGGTCGGCGGCTTTCGGCAGCGCGCGAGCAGCGCTGCGCAGTTCGGCACGGCGGTGTTCGTGGCTGCGTTGCCAGCAGGCGAAGCTGCGGCGTGCAAGGCTGGAAATCTCGATGGCAAGTTCGGCGCGCACCGGGACTGCCATTTCGGCGGCCGCTGTTGGTGTCGGCGCGCGCCTGTCGGCGGCGAAGTCGATCAGCGTGACGTCGGTCTCGTGGCCTACCGCCGAGATCAGCGGGATCATGCTCTCCGCGGCCGCGCGTACCACGATCTCCTCGTTGAACGACCACAGGTCTTCCAGCGAGCCGCCGCCGCGCGCGACGATCAGCAAATCAGGTCGCGGAATTTTTCCGCCTTCTTCCAAAGCGTTGAAGCCGCGAATGGCGGCGGCGATCTGTTCGGCGGAGCCTTCGCCCTGCACGCGCACCGGCCACACCAGCACGCGGCGCGGGAAGCGGTCTTCCAGCCGGTGCAGGATGTCGCGGATCACCGCGCCGGTGGGCGAGGTCACCACGCCGATGACTTCCGGCAGCCACGGCAGAAGCTGCTTGCGGGCTTCATCGAACAGGCCTTCGGCAGCGAGCTTCTTCTTGCGTTCTTCCATCAGCGCCATCAGTGCGCCGACGCCGGCGGGCTCGATGGCTTCGATCACGATCTGGTATTTCGACGAGCCCGGAAAGGTGGTGAGCTTGCCGGTGGCGATGACTTCGAGGCCTTCCTGCGGCTTGAACCGCATCCGGCCGTGGACGCCTTTCCAGATCACCGCCTCGATCTTGGCGCTGTCGTCTTTCAGGGCGAAATAGCAGTGGCCGGAGGAATGCGGCCCGCGAAAGCCGGAGATTTCGCCGCGCACCCGCACATGGCCGTAGGCGTCCTCAACCGTCCGCTTTAGAGCCGAGGACAGCTCCGAAACGGTAAATTCCGGTGAATTGGGCAGCGGTTCGGCGGCAGTGGCTTTCATCGCGACTCGAATCTATTGCGGTGGTCGAACACCATGTTAAACCCTTCTATCATCCCAGAAACGCCGGTTCGACCCTTATCCATGAATATCCTTTTGATCGGTTCCGGCGGGCGCGAACACGCGCTGGCGTGGAAAATGGCGGCCTCGCCACTGCTGACAAAACTGTGGTGCGCGCCGGGCAATGCCGGCATCGCGCAGGACGCCGAGTGCGTTGCGCTTGATGTCGCGAATCATGCGGCGGTGATCGACTTCTGCAAGATGAACAAGGTCGACCTCGTGGTGGTTGGCCCTGAAGCGCCGCTGGCAGCCGGCATCGTTGATGATCTCGCCGCAGCCGGCATCAAGGCGTTCGGTCCCAGCAAGGCTGCGTCGCAACTCGAAAGCTCCAAGGGCTTCACCAAGGATATCTGCAAGGCGAACGACATCCCGACCGCGGCCTATGAGCGGTTTCGCGATGCGGACGCCGCGAAAGCCTATATCCGCAAGCAGGGCGCGCCGATTGTCGTGAAGGCGGACGGTCTCGCCGCCGGCAAGGGCGTCGTGGTGGCGATGACGCTGGCCGAGGCCGAAGCCGCGATCGATGCGCTGTTCACCGCGGCGGGCGCCGAAGCGGTCGTTGAGGAATTCATGGAAGGCGAGGAAGCCTCGTTCTTCGTGCTGTGCGATGGTGACAGCGCGTTGCCGCTGGCCGCCGCGCAGGATCACAAGCGCGCCTTCGACGGCGACAAGGGGCCAAACACCGGCGGCATGGGGGCCTATTCGCCGGCGCCGGTGTTCACCGACGCGGTGCGCGAGCGGACGATGACCGAAATCATCCTGCCGACGCTGCGCGCGATGAAGGCGATGGGCATGCCTTACAAGGGCGTGCTGTTCGCTGGCCTGATGATCACCAAAGATGGCCCGAAGCTGATCGAATACAATGCGCGCTTCGGCGATCCCGAGACGCAGGTGCTGATGATCCGCCTGATGTCGGACCTCGTGCCGGCGCTGCTTGCTTCGGTCGAAGGTGAATTGAAGCATTTCGACCTGCGCTGGTATCCCGAGCCCGCGCTCACCGTGGTGATGGCGGCCAAAGGCTATCCAGGCGACTATGCCAAAGGCACGGTCATCGAAGGTCTTGGTGATGCTGCGAAGATCGAAGGCGTCGAAATCTTCCATGCCGGCACCAAGGCCGATGGAGACAGAATTCTCGCCAACGGCGGCAGGGTGCTGAACGTCACCGCAACCGCCAAGACCGTCAGCGAGGCGCATCGCCGGGCCTATGAAGCCATCGATCGAATCCGATGGCCGGAAGGCTTTTGCCGCCGCGATATCGGCTGGCAGGCGGTGAAGCGGGAGGAAAAGCTGCCTTGATGCCTGGAAGCCTGAGCGAGAAAATTCCTTTCGGTGTGCTCCTAGCCTTTCTTTTCTCTTCGGTTGCAGGTGCCGCCGATCTGGAAGGTTATTGGTATAGCGAGGGGTATCAACCTTTCGCGCGTCAATACATGCAATGGATGATACATCGCAAACCAGATCGCTCTTTCATCGTCGAATTTCGGCACTATCGAAATTGCGAACTATCTAAGCGTCAAACTGAAGGCGGCATATGGATTGCTACTCAGAAAGGTTGGCGTACGGAAACCAAGACGATCAATGGCTCACACTCAAAGGAGCCCTTAATAGATGACTACGAAATCACGAAAGGTAGCGATCTAGAGATCGAATACAAACATGTTGCTACAGGGCAAGTTTGGACGGCACGAAAAAGTATAGGTTTTCAATTTAAGCCATGTGTTCCTATGAGCTAGGGCGTCAATTCAGAATCTGAAAGCAGTGGGAGGATGAATGCCCGATCTTGCCGACCTCTTTCCCGGTTTCCAGTCTGAATGGATCAGCACACGCGGCGGGCGCATTTTCGCCCGCGTCGGCGGCAAGGGCCCGCCATTGCTGCTGTTGCACGGTTATCCGCAGACCCATGTGATGTGGCATCGCGTCGCGCCGATGCTGGCCGACAAATTCACCCTCGTGATTCCGGATTTGCCCGGATACGGCTGGTCGGATGTTCCGAAGACCGACGAGAACCATGCGCCGTTCACCAAGCGGGCGATGGCGCAGGTCATGGTCGAGGCGATGGAAAAGCTCGGTTATGTGCATTTCGGTCTTGCGGGTCACGATCGTGGCGGGCGTGTCGCCTATCGGCTGGCGCTCGATCATCCCGGGCGGCTGTCGCGCTTCGCGACGCTCGATATTCTGCCGACCTATGATTACTGGCTGAAGATGGATCGCGCCTTCGCGCTTCGCATCTATCACTGGGCGTTTCTGGCGCAGCCGCATCCGTTGCCGGAAAACTTGATTGCAACGAATCCCGACGATTATTTCGGGCGCACCTTCAAGAGCTGGGCCAAGAAGGATGTGCCCAGTCCATTCGATCCGCGTGCGGTCGAACATTACCTGACGGCGTTTCGCGATCCGCTGCGCATCCATGCCGCGTGCGAGGATTATCGCGCCGGGGCCTATGCCGATTTCGAGCAGGACAAGGCCGACGTTGAAGCCGGCAACAAGATCACGGTGCCGCTTCTGGCGCTGTGGGGCGGGGCGGGCATTGCGTCCTCGGCTTCGAGCCCGCTCGACACCTGGCGTAATTGGGCGACGAACGTCAGGGGACACGCCATTGATGCGGGCCATTTCCTTCCCGAGGAAAATCCGCAGGAAACGGCCAATGCATTACTTGAATTCTTTCAGGGGCAGGATTGATGGCACTACGTGAGGCACGGCGAGAGGATATCCGGCGGATTGTTGAAATGCTGGCGGATGATGAGATCGCGCGCGGGCGCGAGGATTTCTCCAGTAACATGGCGGCGTATTGTGCCGCGTTCGACGCCATCGCGGCGGACCCCAACAACACGCTTTATGTGTGGGATCACGAGGGCACGGCGATGGGGTGCCTGCAACTGACCTTCATTCCCGGCATGTCCTATCATGGCAGCTGGATCGCGAAGGTCGAGGGTGTGCGGGTCGACCGTTCGCTGCGGGGGCTCGGCATCGGCGAACAGATGATGGAGGCGATGATCGCCAAGTCACGTGCGCGCGGCTGCAAGCAATTGCAGCTCACGACCGACAAGCGGCGCGTCGATGCGCAGCGCTTCTATGCGCGGCTTGGCTTCGACGCCTCGCATGAGGGCATGAAGATCAATCTGATTTAGGGCATGATCCCGAAAAGTGGAAACCGGTTTTCGGAAAAGATCATGCCCAAACAAAACGACCGGCGACGAGTCTGATTCAGCGAAGCTGGATCACACTCTAGCGCCGCGCCTTGAAGAAATTCGTCAGCAGCGTGGCGGCTTCGCTTTCGCCGACGGACGGATAAATCTCCGGCACATGATGGCAGGTGTGCGAGGCGAAAAACCGGACACCTGAGTCCACCGCGCCGCCCTTCGGATCAGCCGCGCCATAGTAAAGCCGCCGGATGCGGGCGAAGGAAATGGCCCCTGCACACATGGTGCAGGGTTCCAGCGTGACATAGAGATCGCAATCGGTCAGACGCTCGCTGCCCGTGACGCGGGCGGCCTCGCGGATGGCCAGAATCTCGGCATGGGCGGTCGGGTCGCGGTCGGCGAGGGTGCGGTTGCCGGCCTGCGCGATCACGGCGCCGTCCCGCACGATGACGCAGCCGATCGGCACTTCACCCGCTGTTTCAGCGATTTCCGCCTGTTTCAGCGCCAAATCCATGAAAGATCGTGCCGTCATGCCTCGTTTCCGGCGATAAACTCTGTTACTACGGCGTCTTCAGCAAACGCGAGAACCGGTTTTGCGCGAAAATGCGCCCTGATTTAAAAGGGCGCGTACCGCCAGCCAATTTTCACGCTGTGCGACAGTCCCGATATTCTGCCCAACGCCTGAGAGATCATTCATGCCCCGCGACAACGATAAAAACAACGGCCGTCCGCCGCGCCGTGAAGGCGGCGCAGGCGGGGGCTACAAGGGCGGCGGCAGAGGCCGCCCCGGCGGCTCGCGCAGCGGAGCGGGCTCACGCAGTGGCGGAAGTTCGCGCGATGAGCGCCCCGCACGATCGGCGGGCCCGCGCGGCGGTGACAAGAAATTCGGCGACCGCAAGTTCGGCGACAAGCGTCCGTCCGGCGACAAGCGGCCCTATGCGCCGAAGCCCTATGCCGGCAAGCGCGACGATTTCCGCAAGGACGGACCGGATCGCGGCCCGCGCAAGGACTTCGGCTCGCGGGATCGGGGCGAAGCGCGTTCGTTCAAACCGCGTGAGGATCGTGGTGAAGGCCGTCCGTTCAAGCCGCGTGGCGATCGTCCCGAAGGACGTTCGTTCAAGCCACGCGGCGATCGCCCCGAAGGACGTTCGTTCAAACCGCGTGAGGATCGTGGTGAAGGCCGTCCGTTCAAGCCGCGCGAAGATCGTGGTGAAGGCCATTCCTTCAAGCCGCGCGATCGCGACGACCGCGCACCACGCAGCGCCGGTGCCGGACGTTTCCAGGATAAAAAATTCGGAGACAGGAAGTTCGGCGAAAAGCGGCCCTACACGCAGCGCGACGAGCGTCCGCGCTTCAACCGTGACGACCGGCCCGCGCGTGGTGCGCCGGACCGTGGCCCACGCCGGGAGTTCAACCGCGGTGAGGATCGCGGCAACGAAAAGCCCTGGCAGAAGCGCGGACCGTCGCGCGATGGAGACAGCCGTCCGCCGCGCCGTGAAGGTGCTGGTGGTTTCGACAAGCCCCGTTTCGACCGTGGCGACCGCGATCGCGATTCCAGTGAGCGCCCGCGGTTTTCGCGCCCTCGTTTTGACAAGCCGCGTGAGGACCGCGCGCCGCGTGGCCGCAGCGACTGGCAGGAGCATCCACGCAGTGAAGCCGGTGAACGCCCGCGCCGCGACAACGAGGACGACAGCAAGATTTTCGCCAAGCGGCCGGCGTTTGGCGGCCGCGGCGAATACCGCGAGCGCAAACCCGATTTCGAGAAGCGTGCGCCGCGCGCGGCACCGGAAAAGAAAAAGACCGGCGAGCGCATCGCCAAGATCGTCGCGCGCGCGGGGCTATGTTCGCGCCGCGACGCCGAGGACTGGATCGTGCAGGGCCGCGTTGCGGTGAACGGCCGCGTGATCAACTCGCCGGCGCTCGATATCACCGACAACGATGTCGTCACCATCGACGGCAAGCCGTTGCCGGAGCGCGAGCGCACGCGGCTGTTTCTCTATCATAAGCCCCGCGGCCTGATGACGACCCACGACGATCCCGAGGGCCGTCCGACAGTGTTCGACAATCTGCCTGAGGGACTTCCGCGCCTCATCAGCGTCGGCCGGCTCGATTTCAACACCGAAGGTCTGCTGCTTTTGACCAACGACGGCGGACTCGCCCGTGCGCTGGAACTGCCGGACACCGGCTGGCTGCGGCGTTATCGCGTCCGCGCCCACGGCGAAGTCACGCAGGCCCAGCTCGACGAACTGAAGAAGGGCGTCGAGGTCGACGGCGTGAAGTATGGTTCGATCGATGCGACGCTGGAACGCGACAAGGCGGCCAACGTCTGGATCGTGTTTGCGATCCGCGAAGGCAAGAACCGCGAAGTGCGCAATGTCATGGCGCATCTCGGACTTGAAGTGAACCGGCTGATCCGCATTTCCTACGGCCCGTTCCAGCTTGGCGAGATCGAGGAAGGCCAGGTCGAGGAGATCAAGTCACGGGTGCTGCGCGACCAGCTCGGCGAGAAGATCGTCGCGATGTCCGGCGCGCAGTTCGACAAGCCGGTGAAGCAGGCCGCGGAGGACGAAGACGCGCCTCGCATCAAGGGCCGCATCAAGCCTGCGGGAAAGAAGAGCGGACTGATCGCGGACCGCAAGGGCCGCCGCATCCTGGTGACGCGTGCGGGCAGCGACGAAGCCCGTGCGCGCAACGAGGAAGCAGCCGGCGGCTACGGCCCGCCGCGCCGTCCGCAACGCGGCTACAAGGGCAAGCGCGATCTGAAGCCCAAAGACGGCGTCACGGAAGACTGATGCATGATCCGGAAAAGTGGGAACCGGTTTTCCGATAAGATCATGCTGGGAGTCTAGCATGCGCGTCGTCGGTGGTCGTCTGAGAGGCCGCAACATCGCCTCGCCCGCGTCGAATGACATCCGTCCGACGCAGGATCGTCTGCGCGAGTCGCTATTCAATATCCTGATGCATGCCTACGAGAACCCGATCGACGGCGCGCGGGTGCTCGACCTGTTCGCCGGCACCGGCGCGCTCGGCATCGAAGCGGTGTCGCGCGGCGCGGCATTCACGCTGTTCGTGGACAACGGCGCGGAGGCGCGGGCGCTGCTCCGTAACAATGTCGAAGCGCTGGGGCTCGGCGGCGTCACCAAGGTCTATCGCCGCGATGCGACCAATCTCGGCCCGGCCTATCCGGTCGAGCCGTTCTCGCTGGTGTTTCTCGATCCGCCCTACGGGCGCGGACTGGCCGACAAGGCGCTGGCCTCCTTGCGTGACGGCAGGTGGCTGACGCCGGATGCGCTTGTGGTGGTCGAGGAATCGAAGGCCGCGGCATTTTCGGCGCCGGATGGTTTTGAAGAACTCGAGCGCCGCGTCTATGACGACACGGAGTTTGTATTTTTACGGACGAGTGGCACTGCGATAGCCTGAACTTGCATTCAGACGTCGTGCGTCAAGTTAATTCGGCGGCGTTTCTGACACTGAATCTGAATTCGCCCGGAAGCCGCAATTTGCTCACCACTTCGCCTTTTGCAGCGAAGATCGTCACTGTTTCGCCCTTACGATTTTGGCGGCTTTATCGCCGCCCGAACAGCTTTTCGATGTCCGCAAGTTTCAGTTCGACATAGGTCGGTCGACCGTGGTTGCACTGGCCGGAATTCGGCGTCACTTCCATCTCGCGCAGCAGCGCGTTCATTTCCTCAGGCTTGAGGATACGGCCGGAGCGCACCGAGCCGTGGCAGGCCATCGTCGCCGCGACATGCATCAGCCGCCGCTCAAGCGGCAATGCCTCGTCCCATTCGGCCATGTGCTCGGCGAGATCGCGCAGCAATGAGGCTGCATCGGTCTTGCCGAGGAGCGACGGCGTTTCGCGCACGGCAATCGCGCCGGGTCCGAACGACTCGATGCTCAGCCCGAATTTTTCCAGCTCGCTGGCGCGTCCCACCAGCCTCTCGACGGTGGACTCGTCCATCTCGACGATTTCGGGGATCAGCAGAATCTGCCGCTGCACGCCGTTGCGTTCAAGCGAGGCTTTCAGCCGCTCATAGACGATGCGTTCGTGGGCGGCATGCTGATCCACGATCACCAGCCCGTCGCGGGTCTGGGCGACGATGTAGTTTTCATGGATCTGCGTGCGCGCCGCGCCGAGCGGGCTGTCGATCAGTTCATGTGCGGGCGCGTGCTCAGTGCGCACGTCGGCGGTCGGCGCGCCAGTATCGAATGCGGCCTGCGCGGTCTCGGCAAAGGTATTGGGCGAAAACGCATTCGCATAAGCCGGTGCAGGGGGAGCCGCAGGAAAATTCGGCGAGCGCCGCCAGTCCCATCCACCGCTGCGTGAAATGCTGCCCGGGCGGAAGGCCATGATCGCCGCGCCGTCGGAATTCGCCGCCGTGCGCTTGCCTTCGCGTGCGAGGCCGTCTTTCAGCGCGTGCACGATCAGGGCGCGGACCAGCCCGGCGTTGCGGAAACGCACCTCGGTCTTTGCCGGATGCACGTTGGCGTCGACCTCCTGCGTATCCAGCGTAACGAACAGCGTCACCACGGGATGACGGTCGCGCGGCAGATAGTCCGCATAGGCTGCACGCACGGCGCCGAGGATCAGCTTGTCGCGCACCGGGCGGCCGTTGACGAACAGATATTGCCCGAGTGCGTTGGCCCGCGTGAGGGAAGGTGCTGCGGCAAAGCCTTCGACGCTAACGCCATCACGCTCCGCGCGCACCTCGATGGCGCTGGCGCGAAAATCCGCGCCCAGAATATCGCCGAGCCGTGTCAGGCGGCCTGGTGCGCCGGGCAGCGCCGCCGCCCATGTGACGGGCGCGCGTTCCTCGCCGGACAGCGAAAACGCGATGTCCGGCCGTGCCATGGCCAGGCGCCGCACCACTTCGCGGACGGCTTCGGCTTCGGTGCGGTCGGTCTTGAGGAATTTCAACCGCGCCGGGGTGGCGTAGAACAGATCGCTGACCTCGACGCGCGTTCCAGCGGCCAATGCCGCTGGCACGATATCGGACTTCGCCCCCGCATCGACATTGAGCGTCCACGCATGAGGCTCGCTGGCATGCCGTGTGGCAATATTGAGCTTTGACACAGCGCCGATCGACGGCAGTGCTTCGCCGCGGAAGCCGAGCGTGCGGATGCGCAGCAGATCCTCGTCGTCGAGCTTCGATGTCGCGTGTCGGTCGACCGAGAGTGCGAGATCGTCACGCGTCATGCCCGCGCCGTCGTCGGTGATCGCGATGCGCCGGCGTCCGCCACCCTCGGTAAAAATGTCGATGCGCGACGCGCCGGCATCGATGGCGTTCTCGACCAGCTCCTTCACCGCGCTCGCGGGCCGCTCCACCACCTCGCCGGCGGCAATGCGGTTGACGATTTGAATAGGGAGCTGACGGACGGGCATGAGGTTCCAGTGCGACTCGATATGACGCGGGCGCATTTTACCGGGTTGGATTGATCAAAGGGAACCTCAACCGGGCTCATTTGTCAGGCTTTCACCGCTTCGCACAGGTCTCTTGAACGGCCGCATATGCGGTCAGCATGTGGCGGAATCTCCGCGAAATGGCCCCCAAATCTCTGAACAATGGTCACACCACGCAGTTTGCATGCGTGCGCGTCGTTCGTGAGAAATATCTCGGCGAATCCATCCGGTAGATGCGGACGGCGCACAGACGAAACCGGATGGGCGTCGCTATTGTAAGGAGAAGTGGATGAAGGTCGTAAAAACTGCAGCCATTGTGCTCGCAACCTCGGCAATGCTGACTGGCGCTGTACTGGCACAGGGCGTTTCATCTGACACGCGGGTTCGTGGCGGCGCGCAGGGTGGTGTCAGCGGCCCCGCCGGAATCTCCGGTGGCGCCAATACCGGCGCCGGCGTCGATTCCAATGTCGGAAGTTCGGGTGCCAATGCTGGCGCCGGTACGCACACCGGTGCGAAGGGCACGGTCGGGTCGGGTGCGGGCGGAGCTGTCAACGGCGCGGCTGGCGCCACCGGTGGCGCTGCGGGCGGTCTCAAGCGTTAGGCTGGTGCGCTGGTCCTGCTCTTTTCCCCAAGACAAGAACTCCGGCCGCTTCCGTGGCCGGAGTTTTCTGTCGGGTGTGCCTAATCGTCGAAGCTGCGCGTGTTGCGCCTTGCCTTGATATCGCTGCGGCGTTTCTTGCCGTCGAGACGGCGCATCTTGGAGCCGAGGGTCGGCTTCGTGGCGCGGCGCGGTTTCGGACGGACAGCGGCTTCGCGCAGCAGCTCCAGCAGCCGGTCGATGGCGTCGGCGCGGTTGCGCTCCTGGGTGCGGAAGCGCTGCGCGTGAATGACGATCACGCCGTCCCTGGTCATGCGCTGGCCTGCAAGCGTGGTCAGCCGCGTCATCACATCCGGTTCAAGCGTGATACGCCTGACATCGAAGCGCAGTTGCGCCGCGGTCGAGAGCTTGTTGACATTCTGTCCGCCCGGGCCCGAAGCGCGAACGAACGCAATGTCGAGGTCCTTCTCGTCAATCGTGATGTCGCGTGTGACCCGGATCATGCAGCACGCCTAGCACGGTCAGAGCCAACCGGCACCGGTTTTCGCGTCAGTGCGTTGCCGGGACCACCGTCTCGCTGTGGATTCGCGCCAGCATTTCACCGGCGAGATAAATCCCCAGCAGCAGCATCGCGATCAGAAACCAGCGGCGGAACGTATCGGCATCCATGCGCGAGCGCAGAAGCTGTCCGAGATACATGCCGGCGAAAGCCGTGACCATCGCGACAAGGCCGGGAACGGCAACGGTTGCGTTCAGCAGCCCCGCGCCAGTGAGGTTGAACGCCAGCGCCACGGTCGCGGTCGTGAAAAACACGCCGAGCGCCTGGACCAGTTCGTCCTTCTCCATGCCGATAGCCTGCATGAAGGGCATCGAGGGAATGACCTGCACGCCGGTCGCGGCCGAGATCACGCCGGTGACCAGCCCGACGATGCCGCCGAGCCATTTCTCGTTCCGGCGCTCGACGCTGAAACGGACTTTGGACAGCCCGATGATCGCGTAGATCACCAGCAATATGCCGAGCACGATGGTGCCGTAGCGCGCATAGGGGCCTGTCATCAGGCCTCCGCCCGACAGAATGCCGAGCACCGTGCCGGCCATCAGCGGCCACAACCGGCGCACGATGTCGCGCAGATACGGGCCGACGAAGGTCTGCCAGATATTGGTGACGATGGCGGGCACAATCACGATAGCCAGCGCGTGTGCGGGCGGCATCCGCGTGGCGAGCAGACCCATCGCCACGGTCGGCAGACCCATGCCGATGGTGCCTTTGACGAAGCCTGCCAGCAGGAAGACTGCGGCAATGATGATCAGGAGAACGGGATCGGAGAGTGAACTGGACATGGCGCGTACATTGACCGAGGGCGGCAAACTGCACAATCTGGAGGATACGGAGCTAGCCTTCGGCGTTGGCGAAGGCACTGTAAAGGGCCATGGCCATGCATTTCGATCTGGTGGATATGCGGTTGTTCGTGGCGATCGCCGAGGCGCGCAGCATCACCCACGGCGCCGAGCGGTCGGCCTTAGCGCTGGCATCGGCCAGCGCACGCATCAAGGGCATGGAAGCGGCGCTGGGCGTACCGCTCCTGGAGCGGCAGCGGCGCGGCGTCAGGCTGACGGCCGCCGGTGAAAGCTTGCTCGATCATGCCCGGATCGTGCTGCATCAGATGGCGGCGATGCAGGGCGAACTCAGCGCGTACGCGCGGGGCCTGAAGGCGCGCATCCACATGCTCGCCAACACGTCCGGCGCGAGCGAGCATCTGCCGAAGGCGCTGGCGTCGTTTCTGGCGAAACATCCGGCGATCAGCGTCGATGTAGAGGAGCGCGAGAGCGCGGAGATTGCCACCGCGCTGGCCTCGGGCGCAGCCGATATCGGTCTGGCGATCGACGCGATGCTGCCCGAGGGGCTCGACCGGTTTCCGTTCTGCGCCGATCGGCTGGTGTTGATCGTGCCGCCTGGAGACGAGATCGCGCAGCGCCGCCAGACCGGTTTCCGCGATGTTGCTGCCCGCGAGTTCGTCGGCCTGACCGAGGTCAGCGCCTTGCAAAGTCATATCGCAACTCATGCCGCACAACTTGGTGTGCGCATGCGGGTGCGGGCGCGGCTCCGGAGTTTCGATGCGATCTGCCAGATGGTGGAGGCCGGCGTCGGCGTGGCGATCATTCCGGAGGCTGCGGCGCGCGGTTACCGCTCCACCCGGATCAGGACAATCAGGATAACCGATCCATGGGCCAGCCGCCGGCTCGCGATCTGCACCCGTAGCCGGCAATCGCTGCCGCGGCCGGTGCAGCAGCTTGCGGATCATCTGAAGATGTTTGCGAAGCTGTGACGCCAAAGCCTGAGAGATCTCAGGCGTTCAGAATCTTCAGTGCCTCTTCATGGACGCGCTTGTCGCCGGCCGCGACGATGCGTCCGCCGGATTGTGCGGGCTTGCCGTCCCAGGTGGTGATGATGCCGCCGGCGCCGGTGACGATCGGAATCAGGGCTGCAACGTCGTACGGCTTCAGCTCGGTCTCGATGATGAGATCGAGATGTCCTGCGGCGAGCATGCAATAGGCGTAGCAATCGCCGCCGTAACGCGACAATCGTACGCCGGCTTCGACGCGCTCGAACTGCGCGCGGTCCGGCGCCTTCATCAATCGGGGGCTGGTGGTGAACAGCGTCGCTTCTGCGAGCGATGCGCACCGCCGCACCTGCAGTTTTCGTTTGCCGGATGCTCCATCGTAGCGCGCGGAACCGCCGTCGCCGCTGAAACGTTCGCCGATATAGGGTTGATGCATCATGCCGAACACCGGGGTGCCGTTGTGCATCAACGCAATCAGCGTGCCCCAGATCGGCAGACCGGCGATGAAAGACTTGGTCCCGTCGATCGGGTCCAACACCCAGACATATTCCGCATCAGCGCGTTCGGATCCGAACTCCTCGCCGATAATGCCGTGCAGCGGAAAGCTGTCCTTGATCATCCGGCGCATCACCGCCTCGGCGGCGCGGTCGGCCTCGGTGACCGGATCGAGATCGCGTCCGGCGTTCTTGTTCTCGACGCTGAGCGAGGTGCGGAAGAAGGGAAGGATGGTGTCGCCCGAGGCGGTCGCCAGTCGTCCGATGAAAGCGGTGAAGTCGATGACCGTCACGAGGATTCCTTTAGAGCAACCACGATGCCGATGGAGTGTAAGTGCGAACCTGTTACGGCCCTATAAGAGTCCGGGGAGCGGAGCAATCGCCGCAAACTCTGATGGCTGGACACTAACCGGAGTGTTCATTCTTTACTTTGAGATTCCAAAGTGAAGGTGCAAATGAAAGCTTGACAGCCAATAAATTGACATCTTTATTCACTTCTTGGGTGCATTTTCATGCTTTTTTGGCAGTGCACAATTGTCATAATTCTTCATAAGACTTTGATATTTAACAAAGAACTCTTGCTGCCTCGGAGGAGTGATCGCAAGTCTGTCATGCATGTAGAGCATGACTAAATCTTTAAAAATACTTGCCTTGAGTGCGTTGCGGCTGCATATTGTTGCGGTGCGATAACGCCTCGCGTTATTGCTGCCCTCCTTGGGCGTTTCCTCCCTAGACTTGGGCCACTTGCTTTCGCGAGTGGCCCTTTTTTCTTGGGCGGGTGGCGCGGCTAGCGGCCGCCTCTTTGCGCCGGCATGCGAGGACCCGCGGATGGTAACTTCTACTCCGCCGCCGCCTGGAATGGCCCGAGGCTGTCGAGTGGAATCGCAGCCAGCGCCTCTGCCAGCATCATGAAATCGTCGGCGACCTTGCGGAACTGCGGGCCGCGCTCGCGACGCCGTTCGTCCATGTAGATTGCACGGTTGAGTTCAAGCTGGACGGTATGCAGTCCGCTGGCCGGGTTGCCATAGTGCTCGGTGATGAAGCCGCCCGCATAGGGCTTGTTGCGGCCTACCGAATATCCGAGCCCGGTCAGCGTTTCCTCGACGACATCGGCCAGCAGGCCGGCGCAGCTTGTGCCGTAGCGGTCGCCGATCACGACATCGGGACGCTTGGGTTCATCGCGGGTAACACCCACCGACGGCATCGAATGGCAATCGACCAGAATGACCGTGCCGAATGCCTGATGCGCCTTGTTGATGAGACGGCGCAGGGCGCGGTGATAGGGCTTGTACAGCGCCTCGATCCGGTTCAGTGCGTCCTCGACATCGAGGCGTTCAAAGTAGATTTCCTGGCCGTCGCCGACGACGCGCGGAATCGTACCCAAACCGCCTGCAACCCGCATCGAGCGCGTATTTGCAAAGCTCGGCAGCCGTCCGGCGAACATGCGCGGATCGAGTTCGTACGGCTCGCGATTGACGTCAACATAGGAGCGCGGAAAATTCACCCGCATGATTGGAAATCCGCGGCCGGTGAGATCCGCGATGATCTCGTCCATGAACGAATCTTCCGAACGCCGCAGCGCCGACTCGTCGATGCGGGACGCGGCCAGAAATTCGCGGGGATAGACCGATCCGGAATGCGGGGAATTGAAGATGATCGGCGCCCGCCAGACCGGCGGCTCGATGATCTCGAACGGAGGCGACAATTCGTCCTCGAACTGGGTCATTGCCACCTCTTTTCCTCGCCATTTTCACCCGCGGCGTTATGCTCGCCGCTGCTGAAATGCCTGCCCGGGCAACACATTTTCGCCGGAAAAGCAGATGTTTCGTTCAGGATCATTGTCCGCAAAGCTAACCGTTCTGCCAAGAGGAAGTTCGCCTTCACCCGAAATTTACTACCCATCGGGCAAATAGAAGGCAGGGGACTTCTCCATTCACGCGATTAAGACGACCGGGACCATGCAGCACAAAATTCTCCTTGCCGAAGACGACAACGACATGCGCCGCTTTCTGGTCAAAGCGCTGGAGAATGCAGGGTTTCAGGTCTCGTCCTATGACAACGGGCTGTCAGCCTATCAGAGGCTCCGCGAAGAACCTTTTGAAATGCTTCTAACCGACATCGTGATGCCGGAGATGGACGGGATCGAACTGGCGCGCCGCGCGTCGGAGCTGGATCCCGATATCAAAATCATGTTCATCACCGGCTTTGCCGCCGTGGCGCTGAATTCGGACTCCGAGGCACCCAAGAACGCCAAGGTCCTGTCCAAGCCGGTTCACCTGCGCGAGCTGGTCAGCGAAGTGAACAAGATGCTGGCGGCCTGAGGACGCCGATTCGGGGGGCAAATTTGCCCGAAAACACGGTTTCCCGTCCTTGCCTGCGGCGATCCAAGCCGATATAGGGACGCATCCCGGCACAAGTGGTCTTTAAGGGCGCGTAGCTCAGCGGGAGAGCACCTCGTTGACATCGAGGGGGTCACAGGTTCGATCCCTGTCGCGCCCACCATTGTTCTCAAAACACGCAACCTTGTGATTTTCAGGGAACAGCGGACTTCCAAATCCGCGGTTCGGCTCGTCAAGAATTGTTAACTCCCAGACGCCGCCTTACGGTTCCCGCGGGGACTGGGGGATTTCATGACCAAAACAGCCGTTTTATCGGCGATCGCGGTGCTTGCCTTTTCGGCGCTGCCCGCATCAGCTCAAACCACCGATCGTTCGTCGTTCGCCGAACGTGCAGCCGCGATCCGGAATTCGCCAGCGGGCGATGCAATGGCCGCGCAACCTGTTTCTCCCGCGCCTCCCGTTGCCGTCGGGCCATCATGGGCTGGCTTTTACATCGGTGCTGGTTATGGCCGCGAAAGAAGCAGGATCGACCATGCAGGTCTGGGGACCGCCTTTCTGGACGGGACTTTCGGCCAGGATACGACCGATACCTACAAACTCCAGACCCAGGACTACATCAACAAGGGCCATGTGCTCGGCGGCTATCTGGCGCAGTTCGACCGCGCGCTGTTCGGTGTCGAAGGGGACTATACATTCGGTGCGCGATCGCTCTGGGATGTGCCCTTCGGTTCGGAAGGCGGCGCCTGCGGCGTTGGTTCGACCGGCAACTTTATCTGCGGCCAGCCAAGCGTTTTCGGCTACGTCGAAACGCTCGGGCATCTGCGCGCTATCGCCGGCTTCGAGATCACGCCCAGTCTTATGGGATTCGTGAGCGGCGGCGCGGCTTTCGCGCGCAGCAACGACGTCGGTGCTCATGTAGGCTTCACCTTGACATCGTCGCCGGGAACCCCCGTCATTACATCGGCAAATTCGATCTCGCCCAACAAGCTCCTGGTCGGCACATCTTTCGGCGGCGGCATTCAGGCCAAGGTCACGCCAAACATTGTCGCCCGTCTGGAATATCTTCAGGACCGGTATAGTCTGGATGTTGATCCTGCCGCCGTTCAGGCGACGGTGAACGGAAATTTCCTGTCGATGAACACGCCGGGCGGGAAGGCGAACATCATCAATGAAACGATCCGCGGCTCGCTGATCTATCGTTTTGATCCAAACGGCCTGTCCGGCAACGGCGCGCTGCTCGATCTTGCGCACTTCACGTCTGCGCCGGAACTCTATGCCAACACCTGGGCTGGCTTTTATGTTGGCGGCGGACTCACGCAGAACAACTATCGAATCCGCGACGTCGATGCCGCGCGGCTGTCTTTCTTTGATGCAAATACAAATGCCTTGTATTCGAATCGTTTCGATCTGGCGCGTACTCTGGACAGCACTGGCGGCCATATCCTGATCGGTTACCGTGCCCAGTTGAACCGCTTCTGGCTCGGCATCGAAGCGGATCTGGAACTGGAATCACTTGACCGGCTCACCAGCAAAAAAAGCCCTGGCCAGTTTGGTGGCGAAGGCGGCCGCGATCAGACATGCTACTTTTTCTCGCCGTCCACCGCTTGCCTCGGCTTCGCGATGGCCGGAAACCTCTCCGTCGAGAGCAAAAACCATATCCGCTTCCAGTTCGGCTTTGTTGTAACTCCGCAATTGTCGGTGTTCGCATCGAGCGGATGGTCGTATGGCGAAGTTGCGGGATCGATAGGCTCATCGGCCGGCGGTATGGTGATCTCGCAGCCGAGTTTTCCGCTGGTTGGCGCTGCGACAGTGTTGAGGCAACATGATCTCGAGCAGATACTCGGCAGTTCGGTGGGTGTCGGCGCGGAGTTCAAGGCCTCGGATAATTTCTTCGTTCGCGGCGAGTATCTTCGCGATACCTATGTCTGGAACCATGCGCCGACCGGCGGCGCAGGGTTTGGCGGAACCATTGGAAACCTGACGACCAACTCGTTCGCGAGTTCGGGCAGTTCGCATCGAATCGTTAACGAGGCTTACCGCGTGTCGCTGGTCTACAGGATGTGGAATCCGCAGGCGAACTGATCGAGGTTCATTGCCTAGCCACTCTGTCTGGCCGGTCTTGTGGCCGGCGGGCGTTCTCGTATCCAGGGCCCTGAAGGCGCTGATACGTCCGTCCTGCCGTATTTTGGAATTAGAAAGGCCTTGCAGTGAGGCGGGGCCTTGTTCTTGATCAGACGTCCGTTGTTTTTTTCTCCAGCATGCGCGTTGCGCGCGAGCGGATCGTTGCCTGGATGCCATGAGCAAGGCCTGCGAGCAGCCATGGCAGCATCACCTCAAGCTTGACGTGATCCTCCGCCACCTCGATCGTTCCACGGACCTGTTGCTTCAGTGCGGTTACCTGGAATGCGAGACGATCGCCGCTCCAGATCTCTTCGTTGACCTGAAGAATTTTTCCGTATTCGGAGCGGACGCTGCCGAGCCCGGCCTTGAGGCGGCGGGTCGCTTCTTCCTTCCCCAGCTTGTGGGGGATGGAGACCATGAACGGTTGAGCCAATGCCATGCCTCGACGATGCGTTGGACGCCGATTATAGCAACCGAACCCGATGCGGGCCCACGCAAATTTCATCCTCATTAACGCTGAGGTGCGCCATCGCGTGTGGGCAGGGCGGTTCCGTGGTAGCTTGAGACATGCTCCGCCTTGTGACAGTCGCGTCCATGCTGTCGTCGAATCTCGGTGCGCGTCCCGCCCCTATGATCGACACGACGGATGACGCCTCCACCGGATACTGGGCCTATCGCCTCAGCGTTTCGCCGCAGGATCTCGCCTCTGCGATCGACGAGGTCGGTCCGTCTGTTGCCGCTGTGCGCCGGCATCTCGGCAAATAAAAGCCCGGCGCAAGGCCGGGCCTGATTTCACAAATCACGTCGTCGCCTGTTTGGCGTTCAGTTCAATCGCACTGCTGATAGCCGGAGGAAGCGCACTTCTGTGCTTTCGCACGTGCTTCCGCGATCTGCTGTGACGTGAGCTGGCTCGACACGGCGGCAAGTTCCTTCTTGGCCTCGTCATTCCCCTGCATCGCGGCGACGTCGTACCACATGTACGCCTTCTCGATGTCTTCGGATTCCTTGCCCTCGCCCGTGTAGTACAGGCTTCCGAGCAGCACCTGCGCCTCCGGATTGCCCTGCTTCGCCGCGAGCCGGCTCCACTTCTGGGCCTGCTTGCGGTCCTTGGAAACACCAAGACCCATTTTGTGCATCAGGGCGATGCGATACTGCGCGACGGCATTTCCCTTTTCCGCAAGCGGGCGAAACAATTTCGCCGCGGCGGCATATTCCTTGCGGGCGAAGGCCTTCAGGCCGTCTTCCCATGTGCCCGCATGTGCAACGGGAGCGCTGATGATAACTCCGAACGCAACGATCGCCGCGGTCAATCCAGTAAACCTGAACATTGCAAGACCCCCGTCCCGATGAAATTCAGAAAGCTATGGGACTGGATATATCCTGAACGCAGGTAGGGCACAACGCGGACACGCCCGTCCATTGGGCGCAAGCGAGCGCCTGTTGGTTCAGGGTGCAGTGCAATCATTTCTCATTTTGCGCAAACATCAACGGGCGCGCATTACGGCGCGCCCGTTGCATTCTCTTGTCCGCGGTCAGTAATAGCTGCGCAGCGTTCGCCGGCGCGGCTGACGGTTCAGCATCAAGGCAAGCGCGAAGCCGACCGCACCCGCAACGAGCAATGCACCGAGCGGTTGCTCGCGAACGGCGGATGCGACCGCTTTATTGCCGTCGCGATAAATATCGCTGCCGGTATCGAGAGCTTCCTTCGCATACCCGCTTGCGGCGTCACCGATGTCACGGGCGGCGTCCTTCGCCTGGCCGTACAGATTTTGCACCGTTCCGGCGGCCTCGCGTGCACGCCCCGAAGCCTCCGCGGATGCATCGCTCGTTGCGCGCCCGAATGCGCCTTCGATTTTTCCTGCGGCGTCTTTCGCGGCGCCAGTGATCCGATCCTTGTCCATTGTCATGTTCTCCGGGGCTGATGGACCGACAACTGTCTGACCCGCCATGGGTTCCGTCGGCAGACGCGATAATCTCCGAACAACAGAAAAGGCCCGCTCAACGAGCGGGCCTTTTGCATTTGGCAGTTTGCTGTCAGCTTTTGATGAACGCCAGGAGATCGGCGTTGATCGTTTCGGCTTCCGTTGTGGGCATGCCGTGCGGAAAGCCCTTGTAGGTTTTGAGCGTACCGTTCTTCAGCAGCTTGGCGGACAGCGGTCCTGAATCGGCATAGGGCACGATCTGGTCGTCGTCGCCGTGCATCACCAGAACGGGAACGTTGATCTTCTTCAGATCCTCGGTGAAGTCGGTCTGCGAGAAGGCGACGATGCCGTCATAGTGAGCCTTGGCGCTGCCCATCATGCCCTGACGCCACCAGTTCTGGATGATGCCTTCCGACGGCTTCGCGCCCGGCCGGTTATACCCGTAGAACGGTCCGGCCGGCAGATCGCGATAGAACTGCGCGCGGTTGGTCGCCGTCTGCGCCTGCAATCCGTCGAACACGTCCTTTGGCAAGCCGCCGGGATTCGATGCGGTTTTCACCATCAGTGGTGGAACGGCGGCAATGATGGCGGCTTTTGCGACCCGGCTTTCGCCGTGGCGTGCGATGTAGTGCACCACTTCACCGCCGCCGGTCGAATGGCCGACATGCACCGCGTTTTTCAAATCGAGATGCGCGGTCAGCGCGGCCAGATCGTCAGCGTAGTGATCCATGTCGTGGCCGTCGGCCACCTGTGCCGAGCGGCCGTGACCGCGTCTGTCGTGAGCGATGACGCGAAAGCCCTTGCCCAGGAAGAACAGCATCTGCGTGTCCCAGTCGTCCGACGACAGAGGCCAGCCGTGACTGAAAACGATCGGTTGTCCCGAGCCCCAGTCCTTGTAGAAAATCTCAACGCCGTCTTTGGTTTTAATCGTAGGCATATTCGTTTTGTCCTTTCAGCTTCCCGAGAACGAGCCGGCTAATCGGGTGGCACCCTTGATACGATAGCTCGTTCACTGTTTCGATGACATGAGCGGGTGCCGTTATTTGCGCGGAAAATCCAGGCAGTCTGCTGTTACGCCTGAGAATGTCATATTGGCCTCTTTTTGAGACGCGGGCTTTCGACAAACGCATCGTGTTTTTTCCTTTTTTGCTCTTTCGGGTTTTTGATGCCGGAGCATGAAAAAGGCGGCGCTGCTGCCAGCGCCGCCTTTGTTGCGTGTCTATGCCGCTTCGATCAGCCGTGCAGCTTCTTCGCGGTTTCCGCGATGGTCTTGCCCTGATAGCGGGCACCCGCAAGTTCGTTCGCGCTCGGCTGGCGGCTGCCGTCGCCGTCGGTGATGGTGGTCGCGCCGTAGGGCGAGCCGCCGGTGACTTCCTTGACACCCATCTGTCCGGCGAAACCGTAGTTCAGGCCGACCACGACCATGCCGAAGTGCAGCAGGTTGGTGATGATCGAGAACAGCGTGGTCTCCTGGCCGCCGTGCTGGGTGGCGGATGAACTGAACGCACCGCCGACCTTGCCGTGCAACGCGCCCTTCGCCCACAGGCCGCCGGCCTGATCGAGGAAGTTGGCCATCTGCGACGAGATGCGGCCAAAGCGGGTGCCGGTGCCGACGATGATCGCGTCGTAGTTTACAAGATCCTCGATCTTGGCGACCGGCGCGGCCTGATCGACCTTGTAGTACGAAGCCTTCGCGACCTCGGGCGGCACCAGTTCAGGCACGCGCTTGATGTCAACGGTGGCGCCGGCTTCGCGTGCGCCCTCGGCGACGGCGTTCGCCATCGCTTCAATGTGTCCGTAAGCCGAATAGTAAAGAACAAGAACCTTGGCCATGATGGCCTCCTTAGTTTTCAGGGTTGAATGGGGATTGGCGAGAGGGAATGGATGCGGCTTAAGCCGCATCCACGAGAACGAGTTCGGTGTCTTCGAGCGCGGTGACTTTCACCGACGCTTCTTTCTGGACCGCGACGCCGTCGCGGGCATTGGCGCGCACGCCGTTGACCTCAATGCTGCCGAGCGCCGGAACGAGATAGCCGTAGCGCGTCTCGCCGAGCGCATACTCAGCGGTCTCGCCGGCCTTCAGCGTTGTTGCCAGCACGCGAGCGTCGGCGCGGATCGGCAGCGCATCGTTGTCGGCCTTGAAGCCGCTGGCGATGGTGACGAACTTGCCGGAGCGGTCGGCCTTCGGGAACGGCTTCGCGCCCCAGCACGGCTGTCCGCCTTCCTGCGTCGGCTCGATCCAGATCTGGAAGATCTTGGTCGTCACCGGTTCAAGATTGTACTCGGAGTGGCGGATGCCCGAGCCTGCGCTCATCACCTGCACATCGCCTGCCTCGGTGCGGCCCTTGTTGCCGAGCGAGTCCTGATGCGTGATCGCGCCTTCGCGAACGAAGGTGATGATTTCCATGTTGGCATGGGGATGCGCAGGGAAGCCGGTGTTCGGCGCAATCTCATCGTCGTTCCAGACGCGCAGGCTGCCGTGATTCATATTGTTCGGGTCATAGTGGCTGCCGAACGAAAAGTGATGCTTCGCCTTGAGCCAGCCGTGATTGGCGCTGCCGAGTTTGTTGAATGGCCGAAGTTCGATCATGGAATATTCCTTCGTTGAATGTGCTTGAGGTGACCGCCGGGTGCGTGATGCACCGTGGGTAACCTCGAATTCGATGGGTTATGGATAAGCGCTCCCGAATGGTGCATAAATAGAAACTATGGAAACTCATTGTTTCCATATTTGACACATGAGGGATGGCTCGCATGCCCAGGCTTCCGGACTTCGAAGCGCTGGCGATCTTCGCCAAAGTCGTGGAAATGCGATCGTTTGCAGGGGCTGCAACCGAACTGGCGCTTTCGAAGGCGACTGTTTCCAAGGCCGTCAGCCGTCTTGAGGACCGGCTCGGCGCACGGCTGTTCAACCGCACCTCGCGGCAACTGGCGCTGACCGATGCCGGCCAGAGACTGTCCGAGCGTGCGGCACGACTTCTGATGGACGGCGAGGCGGCGGAGAACGAAGCGCTGGCGCAATCGTCCGCGCCGCGCGGTCTGGTGCGCTTTGCTGTGCCGATGACCTATGGCGTCCGGGTCATTGCGCCGCTGCTGCCGGAGTTTCTGAGCGCCTATCCCGAAGTGTCCATCGACCTGCATCTGAGCGATGCCATGGTCGATCTGATCGGCGACGGCTTCGACGCCGGCATCCGCATCGCGCGCCTGCCGGATTCATCGCTCGTTGCGCGCCGGTTGAGCGACATGCGGCGCTACACGGTGGCGGCGCCGTCCTATCTCAAGAAATATGGCCGTCCGACGCATCCGATGCATCTCGCTCAGCACAAATGCTTCGGCTACGCGTATTTCTCGACACCGGGTGTCTGGCACTACGTCAATGCGGCGGGCGAGCAGGCGACGGTGCGGCCGTCTGGACAACTGCGGGTCAATAACGGCGAAGCGGCCATGCCGGCGCTGCTGGCCGGGCTCGGGATCGCGGATCTGCCGGATTTCATCGTCGGCGACGCGATTGCGTTGGGACAACTCGAAATCATCCTCAAGGACTGGAAACAGCCCGAGGGCGCGGTGCATCTGGTGATGCCGCCAGGCGGGCCGCGCCCCGCGCGTGTCGAAGTGCTGGCGGATTTTCTCGCCGACAAGCTTGGCCGCACCAGACGCGCGGTCCGCTAAGTCCGATCACGTTCCTGTTCCGCACTGGATTGGCGAGCCAAGTCTGCGTAACATGGGTTTCCATCCTCGAAGGTTTCCCTGAATGCGCAATTTCATCTCGCCGTCCCGCTCCATCGCAGTGGGGGAACGCGGCATGGCCGCGACCTCGCACCCGCAGGCGACTCTCGCCGCGCTCGACATTTTGAAAGCCGGCGGCAACGCGATGGACGCCGCCATTGCGGCGGTTGCCTTGCAGGGCGTGGTCGAGCCGCAGATGACCGGGATCGGCGGCGACTGCTTTGTCATCTATTCACCGAAGGCGGGCACGCCGATGGCGCTCAATGGATCGGGTCGCACGCCGGCAAAGACCGATCTCGCTGCCACGATGGCCAAGGGCGCGAAGGCGCTCACACCGACCTCGATCGAAGGCGTCACCGTTCCGGGTGCGATCGATGCATGGTGCAAGCTTGCTGCGAAGCACGGCAGCAAATCGCTGGAAGAGATCTTCAAGCCGGCGATCGATGCCGCTGAAAACGGTTTCCGCATCACGCCGCGCGTGGCGTCGGACTGGTCGCGCAACCGTGCGAAGCTCGAAAGCAATCCGGCGGCGACAGCGCATTATCTCCCCGGCGGCGTCGCGCCTGCGATTGGTGACCGGCGCAGCCAGCCGGCACTCGGCAAGACGCTGCGCCGCATCGCGAAGGAAGGCCGTGCAGCGTTTTACGAGGGCGAGATCGCGGAAGAACTCGTGAGCGTGCTGCAAGGCCTTGGCGGTGTGCACACCGTTGCGGACTTCGCCGCAAACGCGCCCGAAGACGTGACGCCGATCTCTACCAGCTACGGCGGCCATGACATTCTCGAATGTCCGCCGAACGGGCAGGGCTTGGCGGCCTTGATGATCCTGCGCACGCTGGCGGCCTATGATATCAAGGCGCTTGCCGAAGTTGATCGCGTTCATCTCCTCGCGGAAGCGACCAAGGCGGCATATCGCGCGCGCGATGCGTTCTTCTGCGACCCCGCACACGGCAAGGTCGATGCCGCGCATTTTCTCTCGGACGCGTATATCGGCGCGATCCGCAATAAGATCGACATGACGCGGGCCAGTGCGGCTGTCGACTGGGACGACATCGAGCACAAGGATACGGTCTACGTCACCGTGGTGGACCGCTATCTCAACGCGGTGTCGTTCATCAACTCACTGTTCCAGCCGTTCGGCAGCGGAATCTATGCGCCGAAGTCCGGCGTGCTGCTGCACAATCGCGGCTGGGGCTTCCGGCTTCAGCCCGGTCACCCCAATGCGCTCGGCCCGAACAAGCGGCCGATGCACACCATCATTCCGGGCATGGTGATGAAGAACGGACGCTGCATGATGCCGTTCGGCGTGATGGGCGGCCACTATCAGGCGACCGGCCACGGCAACTTTCTCTCCAACGTGTTCGACCTCGGCATGGACATTCAGGCTGCGTCGGAAGCGCCGCGCTCGTTCGCATTCGAAGGCGTGCTGTCGCTGGAGCCAACCTTTGGCAAAGAGATCGGCACGGAGCTCGCCGCGCGCGGGCACGATGTGAAATGGGCCGATGTCGCCATCGGCGGCTGTCAGGCGATCTGGATCGATCACGAACGCGGGGTCTTGCTCGGCGCCACCGACCATCGCAAGGATGGCGTGGCGCTCGGCATTTGAGCACTCGTTCCGGGCGCACGTCATGCGTCCGGCGGCACATCAACCGGCGCGGCTATCAGCCGCGCGCGATTGGCATTGTCATGTATTGCCGTACTTCATGAAAAAGCACCGCCTCTCACCCGAGAGGTTGTGACATCGCCATGTCTTGCCGTCTTCGCTCGGTGTCGCCTGCTCGAACGGAACCAGTTCCTTGAATCGCGTCAGCCAGATTCCGTCGGGCCGGACCTGAACCTCGTCGGAACTCAACTGTTCGCAATCGCTCGGTCCGCAACAGTGAACGCCATCGGAACCTCTGTAGGACCCTTCGGCGATCCAGTTCGGACGTCCATCCGCGTCATGCGCGAAGCAGACGCGGGTTATCAGCAGAGCCACTGTCAGAAACAAGAAAATGACTGATCGCATCACATCACCTCCTTGAGGAAATGCGAAGCATCAATCGTGCCAGATGGAAGGCTTTTCGATCTCCAGCGGCATGCCTGAACTGCGAAGACAGTACCGGCGAATCAATTTCGCAACACTGCGGCTTGCCCGCGAATTAGGGGTGTGCGGCGAGCAGTTCCGGCAAATCCGCCAGCGCACCAATGCGATAGTCCGGTTCCCAGCCGAACTCATCCATCTGCATGCGGATCGCCTTGAACATCGACAGCGGCCGCACGAGGCCGCCCTTCACGAATTCGGCCGCCATCGCCTGCGGCGTCACGCGTTCGATCCAGGCCACGTTCAGGCCGCACGCCTTGGCGCCGCAGGCATCGAACGGATTGGAGGAGACGAACAGTACCTCATGCGGCTTCACGGCGAGATTCGATTCGATCAGGTCATAGGTGCGCGGTGACGGCTTGAAGATCTTCGTCGTGTCGATGCTGATGGTGGCATCGAGAATGGTGTCGAGGCCGGTGTTGCGCACCAGCGCATTCAGCATGTCGGAGCTGCCGTTCGACAGGATCGCAAGCTTGCGGTCTCTCATCGCCGCAAGCGCCGCTTTCGCATCCGGATAGAGATCGAGATGGACATACTTCTCCATGATGCGCTCGAAGGCCTTCTCATCGAACGTCAGGCCGAGTGCCTTGAGCGTGAACGTCAGCGATTGCCGCGTGATGACCGAGAAATCCTCGTAGCGTCCCATCAGCGAGCGCAGCCAGGTGTATTCGAGCTGCTTCAGGCGCCAGATCTGGGTGATGAGTTCACCGTAACCGGGAAAGGCCTCATCGGTGACCGCGGCGACCGACTGCACGTCATAGAGCGTGCCGTAAGCATCGAACACAACGGCCTTGATCGTCATCTGAGCTTCCTTCAGGGTATGGCGACAAAGAATAAAAACAAATTCTCAGGGAGGCATCATGAATCGGCGCGAGCTTCTGAAAGCGGCTGCAGTTGTGCCGCTGTCACAGGTTGCATTGCACACGCTGTCCGGCAACGCCAATGCACAGGCGGCATGGCCGTCGCGCAACATCACCATGATCGTACCGTTTCCCGCTGGCGGGCAGGCGGATCTCGCGGCGCGGCCGGTGGCCCTGGCGCTGGAGCGCATTCTGGGAAAACCCGTGATCGTCGACAACCGCGCCGGCGGCGGCGGCGGTTCGGTCGGCAATGCTGCGGCTGCGCGCGCCGAGCCTGACGGCTATACGCTGCTGATGACACTCTCGTCGCTGGCAGTGCTGCCGGAAGCCGACCGGCTGTTCGACCGCCCGGTGGCCTATGAGATGTCGCAGTTTGCGCCGGTGGCACGGGTGCTCGCCGATCCGACCATGCTGGCGGTACCCGCGTCCGCGCCGTGGAAAACGGTGAAGGATTTCGTCGAGGACGCGAAGGCGCGGCCGGGCCAGATACCCTACGGCTCGTCCGGGCCCTACGGCACGCTGCACATCGCCATGGAGATGTTCGCGGCGAGTGCCGGGATCAAGCTGCTGCATGTGCCGTTTCGTGGTGCCGGTCCCGCACTCACCGGATTGCTGACCGGCACGGTGCAGGCGGTGGCGTCGGCACCGGGCACGCTGCGTGCGCAGGTTGATGACGGCAAGATGCGCGTGCTGGCCGGATGGGGGGCGAAACGCGTCGCGAGCTTTCCCGACGTGCCAACGTTTCAGGAACTCGGTTACAAGGACGTCGAGTTCTATATCTGGGCCGGCTTGTTCGCGCAGACGGCGTTGCCCGCGCCGATCATGACAAAACTGCGCGCGGCAATGGGCGAAGCGGTGCGCGCCCCGGAAGTGGTGAAAACATTCGAGACCGCAGGCAGTCCCGTTGCTTACCTCGACGCACCGGAGTTCGCGAAATTTGTCGACGCCGATAGCGCCCGGCTGATCGCAGCAGTGAAGAAGATCGGCAAGGTGGAGTAGCGCGCGGCTACGCGACCTCGCTCTGTTCACGGACCTCGCTGACATCGATCCATTCGGCATTCGTCAGTTCGGCCATGCGAGCGGGCGAGATGCGCACCGCGCTGTTGATCGAGCCGGCAGCCGGCACGACTTCACTGAAGGCCTTCAGTGAAATGTCGCAATAGACCGGCAGCGGCGTCTTCAGTCCGAACGGGCAGATGCCGCCGACCGGATGGCCGGTGGCCTCGAGCGCTTCCTCGGCGCTGAGCATGCGCGGCTTGCCGCCGAACACCGCGCGCGCCTTCTTGTTGTCGAGCCGGGCCGTGCCGCAGGTGACCACCAGCAGCACGCGGTCACCCACGCGCAATGACAATGTCTTGGCGATCTCCGCAGGTGTCACGCCAAAGGCTTGGGCGGCCAGCGCCACAGTGGCGGAACTCTTGCCGGATTCAATGACGGTAATATCGGGCGCATTTTTCGCGAAAAACGCGCGAACCGTTTCGACGCTCATGCTTTGTCCTGTGCAATACCGGATTTTCGGAAAGGACCTATCATGTCCACAGCCGCGCGCAAATCGTCCGCAAGACGGACGCGAAGGACATTATCTGCAGGGAAAGCATCTGCAAGGAAGGCAGGTAAGAGGCATACGTCGGCCAAGCGTTCCGTCGGTAAATGGTCGGGCCGTGTCACAGCCACCAGCGATGCGCTCGATCTCAAGCATCATCTGTTTAAGCAGCGGAGTCCTGCCGCCATCGCGCGTTCGTTGAAGCGCTCGGCGGAGCGCAGCCATCGCCGCAAGGCCAGCCCGTACCAGTCGGCGATGTCGATGCTGAATTTTTACATCAACCGGCGCGGCAAGAATCTGTCCGCAGCAGAAAAGAAAAAGCTCAACGCCGCGAAAGGCGAACTGCGCAAGGCCTTCGGCAGGGCGGCGTAATCTGCTCAGGCGTGACCGTGGCTGCGCTTGACCCGCCAGAGCAGCACGGTCAACGCGATCACGACGAAGGGAATGCTGAGGCCAGTCGCGGCGGTGGGGCTGACCGGCAGGTAATGCTCCGCCGATTCGAACACGTAGTGAAGCAGGCTTGCGACATAGTAGCTGATGGCCGCAACGGAAAGCCCTTCCACGGTCTGTTGCAGGCGAAGCTGCATCCGTGCGCGCTCGCTCATGGCCGCGAGCAGATCGCGGTTCTGTTGTTCGATCTCGACGTCGATGCGTGTGCGCAGCAGGTTTGCCGCACGGGTCAATTTCTTGTTGAGATCCTGCATGCGCGTGTTGAGCGTCTGGCAGGTGCGCATCGCCGGGTTGAGCCGCCGCCCGAGAAAATCCGCCAGCGTCGGCCAGCCGCCGGACGACTTTTCGCCGATCACCTCGAGGCGCTGGCGCACGATGTCGTCATAGGCCGCGCTCGCCGCGAAGCGATAGCCGGCGATCGCCGCTTCGGCCTCGACGCGTGCCGCGAGCGAGGTGATCTCGTCGAGCAGTTCGCGGTTGATTTCGAGTCCGCCGCCGTCCTTTGTCATCGCGGTCATGATGTGGGTCAATCGATCCTCGGCGTTGCGGATCACCGGCGTGATGCGATGTGCCAGCGGCAAGCCGAGCAGGGCGAAGCAGCGATAGGTCTCGATTTCGAGGATCCGCAGCACCAGGCCGCCGGTCTCGACCGGTGTCAGGCCGTGATTGTGCACTAGGAAGCGGACAAAGCCGCCGGCATTGACCTGAAAATCCGTGGCGAGGGTCGCGTGGCCGTTGAGCACCTGCGAGGCTGCAAGTGACGCCGGATCGAACAGCCGCGCGAGATCGGGCGCGTCGCCGCTCTCCACATGCAGATCGATCGACACCAGATGCGGGCCAGGCTGGCCGATCTCGGCCATGGCCGCGGCAACAGTTGCGGGCGGCGCGTCGCCGCTCGCGCCTTCCGTGCCTTCCAGCAGCCAGGTGTAGGTGGTGAATTCGCTGTGCTGCTCCCAGCGCAGGATGGCGCCAGGCAAGGCAATGCGCCGGTGTTTCGCGGCCGCGGAGAGATCTGTCAGATGATGAGCGGCACAAAACTGCGCGAGGGAGTCAGCGTTGACGCTCATCTGCGCGGCGTCGGTAAGGAACGCGAAGCGGATCGCACGGCATGGCGAGGTCAACGCCTCGAACGGCCGTGCGTGTAGTTCGCTGAGCACGGCCTCGCGCTCGGCATGCGGCGACAGCACAAGTCCGCCCTGTGGCGCGCCTGTAGGACCGGCATTCCCGCTCTGGTGGATGACCGCCATGGTGCAATCTCTTTTGCCTGCCGCGATCATGCAGGCGGCGGCCATGTCTTTGCAACCAGACTTGTGAGGCGCGCGCGAATCCGGCTGCCTCATAGGCATCCGAATTCATATTGGAATCGCCGTTGCCGCTGCGGCGCAGTGCTGCGCGACCCGACGACCAGCTAGCCGTTCGCCGCTGTCTGGGTCCGGATGTCCTGCGCGGTCCGTTTGAGCGCCACCAGAAATTTCTTCTTGGCTTCAGCCTCGGTTATCGTGCCCGAAATGGTGTTGATGCTGACAGCGGCCACCACATGGCCGGCCTGATCGCGCACCGGCACCGCGATGCCGCAAATCGCGGGATCGAGTTCACCGTCGATCCAGGCGTAACCCTGCTGCTCCACGCGCACGAGTTCCTCGCCGAGTTTGATCGGGCAGGTCAATGTGCGGGGAGTCACCTGCTTGAATTCGATGCTGGCGAGATACTGGGTGCGCTGCTCTGGCGGCAGTGCTGCGAGCAGCACGCGGCCGAGCGAGATCAGATGCGCGGGCAGGCGGCTGCCGATGCCGAGATTGGCGGACAGGATGCGCCGTGCCGGCAGACGCAGCGCATACACGATCTCGGTTTCATCGAGCACAGCCAGCGCGCAGGATTCCCCGATCTCGTTGCGCAGATCCTCGAGCGCGCGCTGGGCGTAGCCCCAGTAAGGCAGCGCGTTGAGATAGGACAATCCGAGACCAAGCGCGCGGGGGCGCAGGCTGAAGTAACGTCCATCGGCTTCGCAGTAATTCAGAGCCACCAGCGTTGCGAGCATGCGCCGCGCCGTTGCGCGCGTCAGTCCCGCGGCCGCCGCTGTCTCCGACAACGTGTGCCGTCCGGGCGGCCGTCCCAACGCCTCGACCACCGAAAATCCTCTCGCGATGGCACGGACGAAGCCGTCACTCTCTTTAGGCATTCTGAAATCCTCGGAAAGATCAGGCTTGTCATGCTGGGAAAGCCGGACCATAGTGTTCGTGTGGTGAGTATAAAGTTCGCCTGATGAACATAGATGAGAGATTGCCATGGCGCAAGCACAAGCTTTCGAGACCGACTTCTGGAAGGACGAAAATTTGCGAAAGGTCTGGGACGAGATCGTCCCGGGTGAACCGCGCAAGACGATTCCCTACCTGCTGACCAAGGAAGCCATCGCGCTCCTCTGCAAGGCTGTCGGCGAAACCAACCCGCTTTATCTCGATGAGGCTTATGCGAAGACCACGCCCTGGGGCGGGATCATCGCGCCGCCGTCGATTCACATCCTGCTGATGTTTGCCTGCACGGAAACCGATGACTGGATGCGCTCACCCGGCACCGTGAATGCCGGCCAGTCCTGGAGCTACAACAAGCCCGCACGGCCCGGCGACACGATTACGCTGCAGGCTCGCGCGCTCGACAAGTTCATCAAGCGCGAGCGGCTGTTCGTGGTCCACGACAACGTCTTCTTCAATCAGCACGGCGACGTGATCTGTTCCGGCCGCGGCCAGACCATCCGGCCGATGTAACGCGAGGAGTTCAAACATGACGACCACATTCGAAACCCTCTCGGTCGGCGACAGCATCGACGGCCCGAAGTTCGCGGTCTCGCGCGAATCCATCCGCCTGTTCTGCGATGCATCGCTCGACTACAACCCGCTGCATCTCGACGACAACTACATGAAGGGCGATTTCGGCAAGACCAATTTCGGCGGCATCATCATGCACGGCATGAACAACTTCGGGCTGATTACCCGGATGCTGACCGACTGGGCCTATCCCGCAGGCGCCATTCATCGCCGCCTCGAAACGCGCTGGGTGAAGCCGGTGAAGCCGGGCGATACCATTCAGCCGGTGGGCATCATCAAGGCCAAGCAGACCACCAAGAACTCGCGCTTTGTGCTGATCGACGTGCTGGTGAAGAACCAGAGCGGCGAAAAGGTCGCTGTCGGCGAAGCCATGGTGGAATTTCCGCGCGCAGCCGCGGCTGCCTGACCGGAGTCGAGGCGCGATGTCGGTCGCGATCATAGGCGCAGGAGTTGGCGGACTGACGGCGGCGTTGTCTTTGCACGCCGCCGGCCAGGAAGACATTCTCCTGCTTGAAGCCGCGCGTGAAATCCGCGACGTCGGCGTCGGCATCAACTTGCCGCCGCACGCCGTTCGCGAATTGAGCGAACTCGGCCTTGGCGATGCGCTTGAGAAGGTCGGCGTTCCGACCAAGGAGCTGGCCTACTACGATCCGAAAGGCCAGTTGATCTGGGCTGAACCGCGCGGCCTCGACGCGGGCTATCGCTGGCCGCAATACTCCATTCATCGCGGTACGCTGCAACGGCTTCTTGTCGACGCCGTGCGCGAACGCCTGGGCCCATCGGCGATCCGTGTCGCGCAGCGCGTGACAGGCATCAGCAGCACGAATAACAGGGCCGTCATCGCCGCCACCGATCTGTTCGAGGATCGTCCGGTGTCCTATACGGCCGATGTTGCGATCTGCGCCGACGGAATTCGCTCGCCGTCGCGCGACAGTCTTTATGGCGCGGTCACGCCCCTCGCATCGAACGGCTGGGTCATGTACCGCGGCGTCACCAGGGCCGGGCCGTTTCTTTCCGGACGCTCGATGGTGATTATCGGGGATGAGACCCAGCGCGTGGTGGTCTATCCGATCGCGGATGGCGTCATCAACTGGTTGCTGGTCCGCCCGAAAGACGCCACGCGCGCTGAGACAGAACTCGGCAACTGGAATCTTCCGGTGCCGACCAATGTGATCGCCGAGTTCGTAAAAGATTACCGCTTCGATTGGCTCGACGTGCATCACCTCGTGTCATCGTCATCCGAGTCTTATGAATATCCGATGGCGGATATCGATCCGTTGCCGCGCTGGATTTTTGGACGATGCGCGCTGCTCGGCGATGCCGCGCACGCAATGTATCCGTTCGGCTCCAACGGTGCGTCGCAGGCGATCCTCGATGCGCGGGTGCTGGCTTATGAGCTGGCGACCGCTGCGACCACCGATGACGCATTGCGCGCTTATGACGCGCAGCGCCGGCCGGTTGCGAGCGAAGTACAGCTCGCAAATCGGCGGCAGGCAGGCGATGTGATGGCGCGGGTGAGCGCGCTGGCGCGCAGCGGAGCGCATGGCGATGCGAAAGCCGAGTTGCAGGATGTCGAACGCCGCTACAAGCAGCTTGCGGGATTCGATGTCGATGCGCTGAACACCCGGAAATCGTGGAGCGTTTCTGACGTTTCGCGATAACCGACAGATCAAGAACCGGAAACAATCCGGAACAGGAGGGAGACGTAAATGCGGTATTTGGATGTGATGCGCTCGGCATTGGTTGCAGTTGGCTTGATGGCTGCGACATCGCAGATCGCCATGGCTCAGGATGCTTATCCGACGCGGCCGATCAGGCTGCTGGTCGGCTTCGCGGCGGGCGGTGCGACCGACACGACATTCCGCAAGCTCGCCGAGCTGGCCTCCAAGGATCTTGGTCAGCCGATCATCGTTGAAAACCGGCCGGGTGCCGGTGCGACGCTCGCCCCGTCGACCATGGCAAAAACCGATGCGCCCGATGGCTACACTATCGCGGCGGCAACGGCTGGACTGCTGCGCTATCCCTACATGCAGAAAGTGGACTGGGATCCGATCAAGGACTTCACCTGGATCGCGGGTCTCGGCGGCTACACCTTTGTGCTCGCGGTCAACGCTGACTCGCCACTCAAGACGCCTGCTGATTTCGTAGGCTATGCCAAGAAGAATCCCGACGTTCTCACGGTCGCAACCGCGGGTGCAGGCACCACCATGCATCTGCTCGCGGAAGCGCTGGCCGGAATGGCGGACGTGAAGATCACCCATGTCGGATACAAGGGCAGCAGCGAAGCGGTGACCGCGGTTCTCGGCGGTCACACCATGTCGACGGTCGATGCCATCGGCACCATTTTGCCTTATGTCGAGTCGGGAAAGATGCGCGTGCTGCTCTCGTTCGATCCGCAGCCGGTGGCGTCGCTGCCCGGCGTGCCGACAGCCAAGAGTCTCGGCTATGATCTGGTTTATCCCGCGCCGTATGGACTGGTCGGACCGAAGGGAATGCCGCCCGCCGTCGTCGACAGGCTGTACAAGGCCTTCAAGGCCGCGGCCGACAGCGATGAATACAAGAAGCTGCTGGTGACCCTGGGTCAGACGCAGTGGCAGAAGCCGCCCGGCGAATATCAGCAGTGGGCCGGCGAATTCTATCTCTCCGAACGCTCGCTGGTTGAGCGCGCCAAGCTGCTGCGCCAGCCCTGAGGCTGGATCAATCCCGCTGGCGAGGATGATGCTCGCCATACAAACTCAAGTCAGGTTGAAATCATGAAATCACTACTTGCCGCGATCTGCTCCGTGTTCCTGCTGGCCACTTCGGCCGTCAGCGCCAGCGAGCAGTTTCCCGTCAACAATGTGAAGATCATCGTGCCGTTCCCGGCCGGCGGCACCACCGACATTCTTGCGCGCTTTGTTGCGCAGTATCTCGGCGAGAAGCTCGGCGTCACGACCATTGTCGAGAACCGTGCCGGCGCGTCGGGCATCATCGGCTCCGAGGTCGTGGCGAAATCGCCCGCCGATGGCAGCGTGCTGCTGCTGACCGCAACCCACCACGTCATCAACCCGAGCCTCTACAAGCAACTGCCGTTCGATCCGCGCAAGGAGTTCTCGCCGGTTGCTCTGGTGGCGAGCGCACCGAACGCCCTCGTTGTCACCGCATCCTTCCCCGCCAAGAACGTCGGCGAACTGATCGCAATGGCCAAGAAGGAACCGGGCAAGTATTCGTTCGGGTCCGCCGGTATCGGCGGCGCCAACCATCTGTCGGGCGAGTTATTCAAGCAGATGGCCGGTGTCGACATCGTGCACGTTCCCTACAAGGGCGCGGCGCCTGCGATGAACGATCTGATCGGCGGACACATTCCGATCATGTTCGACACGCTGCCGACGGTTCTGCCTGCTGCCTCCGGCGGGACCATCCGCGTGCTTGCGGTGACCAGCAAGGAGCGCGCCGCATCGCTGCCCGACGTGCCGACGCTCGATGAAGCCGGCGTGAAGGGTTTCGAGGCGACCGCGTGGTTCGGCCTCTACATGCCTACCGCGAATGGCAATGCGGCCTACACCAAGCTGGTTGCGGCGGTGAAGGAGATTCTCGCGTCGCCCGCGACGCGCGAGAAGTTCGCAGGGCAGGGCGTCGAACCCGGCAGGCTCACCGGTGCCGACTTCACCAGGTTCGTCCATGCCGAGATGGACAAGTGGGCGGGCGTCGTGAAGACCGCCAACGTGCCGCAGCAGTAAAGACCGTTTTCCCGAATGCAGAAAGCCCGCTCCGGGATCGTCCGGGGCGGGCTTTTGACTGGCTGCAAGAAAGCGCGGCGTTGTCGCCTTAGTGAGTGGGAGTGCCGTCGGGACCATGCGTTGTGATGGTCTGGCCCGTCGTCGCTCCGGCCTTGGCCATCACATAAGGGCTCGGGCCGACAACGTCCGTTGCTAGTCCAAGCTTTTCGAACAGGCGAATGGTCAGCCAGGTCGTATCGAACTCCCACCATTTGTGTCCGTGGCGCGCCGAACGCGGATCGGCGTGGTGATTGTTGTGCCAGCCTTCGCCGTGCGCAAGGAGACCGATGAACACGTTGTTCCGGCTGTCTTCGTCAGTCTGGTAGTTCCGGTAGCCCCACAGGTGGGTGATGGAATTCACCGCCCAGGTCTGATGCCAGACGAACACCGTGCGCACGAACACGCCCCAGATCAAAATGCTCAGCCCGAACTGCAAAGCCTGCATCGCCGTGCCGCCCATCGCCAGTTCAGCGAGAAAGCCGAGGCCGAAAAACACCACCCACTGGATCAGGATGATCTTGAGCTGAAGCCAGTTGCGTTCGAGCGCGACATAGAACGGGTCACGCAAAATGTCCTTGGCGTAGCGGTCGTAGATGCCGAGGCGATTGAGCTCGGGATTCTTGATGATCAGCCAGCCGATATGGCCCCACAGGAAGTTCACCAGCGGGCTGTGCGGATCGGGCTGCTCGTCTGCGTGCTGATGATGCCGGCGGTGCACCGCGACCCAGCGGGCCGGTGTATCTTCCACACAGCAAATGGCGATGACCACGAGCACATGCTCGAACCACTTCGGGCAGCGAAAACCGCGATGGGTGAGCAGACGGTGATAGCCGATATTGATGCCGAGGAGCCCGCTCAGGCGGGCAACGATCACAGCGACGATCAAGCCCGTCCAGCTGAAGGTCCAGGGAAGGAACGCCAGCAGCGCCACCAGATGGTAAAACAGGATAGGGAGGGCTGAGCCCCACTCGATGCGGTTCAGGCTGACGCCTGCGGGCAGCGGCAGGCGGCCTGAGAAGCCAGGCTCTGCGGCGCCGGTCAGGGGGACCGCTTTCGCGGCCGCCGGACGATTGTTAGTCATTTCAGCGGTCAACGGGGGTCCAAACTGCCTTCCGGGTGGGGCCAAGGCCGTGTTTAACGCATGGACCGCCAAAGATGAAGAACGGCGGCTGCGAACGGCTCAGATGTCTGATTAGAGAGAGATTTAGGCCCCGGAAAGTCCGAAAAAGGGTTCCATTCGGGGCAATTTGACCCGGTTGTAGGGCCCTGAATTTGCCTGATCGGATTGACATTTGTGCCCCCGATGGCATAGAAACCGCCCTGTCCCGCGCGGCTTGGCCTGCGGGATATGCCCATCAACCAACGGTTTCATACTCGGCCTGCAACGCGGCCTTCCAGAGAGCATTGTCCCATGAAGGTCCGTAATTCGCTGAAGTCCCTGCGCGGCCGTAACCGCAACAACCGTCTGGTCCGCCGCAAGGGCCGGGTTTATGTCATCAACAAGGTTCAGCGCCGCTTCAAGGCGCGCCAGGGCTGATTCGTCGCCCGATTGTTCGATGATGTCGCCAGCCGCCAGCGGCTGGCAGGTCTATCCCAGAACTTCCCTCATATCACAGCCGTTTGACGCCGCTTGTGCTTTGCACGCGGCGCTTTCCGCGTTTAGACTTTCCGTCATGGCATCCAAGACGGAATGGACCACGGCTGTCCTGAAACTCGCGATCGTCGCTCTGACGCTCGTGGCGTTCGCTGCGACCCCCGCCGCGGCACAGGCTCCGCAGCTCACACCGCCCGGCAAGCAAAAGAAACTGCCGCAGCCGCCCGCCAAGCTCCCGCGCGTGATCGGCGACAAGGCCAAGAATCTCGATTTCCTGTTCGGCGCACTGAAGGCCGCTCCGGATCAGGAGAGCGCCAAAGCTGTCGAAGCCCGGATCTGGGCGGTCTGGACGGCGACGCCGAGCGATACCGCGGCGCTCTTGATGGCGCGGGCCAAGATCGCGCTGGATAGTAAAGACACCGATGTCGCGCTGAAGCTGCTCGATGCGGTCATCAAGTTGCGCCCCGATTACATCGAAGCGTGGAACCGGCGTGCGACGATCTATTATCTTCAGAACGACTACAGCCGCTCGATGGAAGACATCCGGCAGGTGCTGATCCGCGAGCCGCGCCACTTCGGCGCCCTGGCGGGGCTTGGCATGATCATGCAGGAGACCGGCGACGAAAAGCATGCGCTAGACGCCTTCCGCAAGGCGCTCGCCATCAATCCGTACCTTGAACGTGTCCCCGATCTCGTGAAGACCCTGTCCGAGAAAGTCGAGGGCCGGGATATCTAACCAGTCATTCATTGTATTCTGACCGGCATACCGGCCGGGTTGTTTTGACGTGAAACCTATTCACCGGTCGTTCGTATCTCCCGCCGTGCAGAAAATTCCCCGGATTCTTTCCATGATTGTTTTGGCGGCTGTGGTCACGCTGGCGGTGCTGGCGCTGATAACGCAGGCGGGCGTTTTTGCGCTTGAACGTGCCTATCCGCCGCAAGGGAGGTTCGTGGACGTCAAAGGTGCGCGGCTTCATGTCGTGGAATTAGGCCCGACTTACGCGCCCGGTCTGCCGATCGTCCTCATTCATGGCGCGAGTTCGAGTTTGCAAACCATGCGCCAGCCGCTCGGCGAGCGGCTGGCGAAAGATCATCGCGTCCTCCTGATCGACCGGCCGGGCCACGGCTGGAGCACGCGCGGCCGCACCGAAGATTCGACGCCCGCGATTCAGGCCCGGATGATCGACGAGGCCCTCGGCAAACTCGGTATCGATCAGGCGATCATGGTCGGTCACTCATGGGCCGGCGCGATGATGCCGACTATGGCGCTGGACCATCCGCGGCGTGTCGCCGCGATCATGATGCTGTCGCCGGTGGCGTATCCGTGGCCGGGCGGGGTCGGACGGTACAACAGGATCGCTGCCATTCCGGTGATAGGACAGTTGCTCGCCTATACGGTCACATTGCCGCTCGGGCTCTTTCTGGTTGATCCTGGAACGCGGTATGTGTTCGCGCCGCAGACGATGCCGGACGGCTATATCGATGCGACCGCGGTGCGGATGGTGTTGCGGCCGCAGGTGTTTCTCGACAATGCTTGGGACCTCACAACGCTAAAGGCGGAAATGGTCAGGCAGTCGCCAAAGTATCCGTCGATCCGGATACCGGTGACGATTGTGACCGGCGACGCCGACAAGACCGTTTCGACCGACATTCATTCGCGGCCATTCGCTGCCGCCGTGCCACAGACCAAACTCGTGGTGTTGCCGAACGGCGGCCACATGCCGCAAGTTTATGCAACAGATCTGATTGTTGCCGAGATCGAAGCGATCGCGGCCAAGGCCCAGGCTTTTTCCGCCACCGCGCGCAAGCCTGACTGACCCGCTCCGAACCGCTCGCGCTGACACGTCGGCGGGAAAAATTACCACGTAATTGCAAGCAATTTTGGTGGTAACGGAACCGGTGCGTTGATTTCTGCTCCCGCCATTGCTAGGTCGGCGTCTTTCGCAGCGGCGCGTGCCGCATTTCTCAATTTTGATTTTGATTGGAGATTTCCGTGAAAGCTTCGTCCTTGAGTTTCTTCGCCGCTGTCATCGCCGTTCTCGTCGGCATGTCCTGGGGCATCGTCATGGCGATGTCGCAGGACCATTCCGCCATGCCCGCGCACGCTCACCTCAACCTGCTCGGCTGGGTGTCGTTGTTTCTGTTCGGGATTTTCTATCGCCTTCATCCGGCGCTGGAAGTTTCGCGTATCGCGCTGACGCAGGTATGGATCTGGATCGTCGGCACGATCGCGTTGACCGTGGGTGTTGCGATGCTGCACGCGGGCAACAAGGCGGGTGAGCCTTATGCAGGCATCGGATCGTTTGTCCTGCTCGGCGATATGCTGCTGTTCGGCTGGCTGGTGGTTCGGAGCGAGCGCCGCGCGGCCGCCACGCCGCGATAAATCGTTCGCTCGGCTCGCACGCGCAACATGCATGTGCATCGGAGCGCACGAATCTTTTCATTCACGATGCGATGAGCATCATACTGCTGCCATCGATCGGTGATCGAGTGTCATTGTTATACGCGTCCTGTTCTCGCTCCAGCAGAATGAAGGTCGGACATGACAACCCCATCGAACAATGACAATGCTTTCAACAAAGTCGCGGAAACGATTCCGTTTCCCGATCTCGCGCGCGTCAGCGAGATGAACGGAACCATGCTGAACGAAATCGCGAAGTTCAACGCGCAGGTCAGCACCAACATGCAAGCGGTCGGCAAGGAATGGTCCGAGTTTGTCGGGATGCGGCTCCGTGAGGATGCCCAGTTCTTCCGCTCGATCCACGATTGCCGCTCGTTGCAGGATCTCCAGCAGGTCTATGCTCAGTTCTGGCAGACAGCTTTCACCCAGTACGGTGAGGAAGCACAGCGCATGCTGAAGCTCACTCAAGGGACTGTCGAGGATGTGAGCCGCACGGCGCGCGAAATCCGCGATACGGTCATCCATACCGACAAGGCTGCCTGAGATCAGCGTGCACCCGCGCCCCAGCCGTTACGACGCGCCCGACGAGATGCCGGGCGCGCCAATGCTCCTGCACCAAACTCTTCTTGTGTGGTGAGGCTCGGCTGTATCGCCGCGTATCACGCTAATCGATCAAATTTGATGCGCGTTGTCTCGAATGGTCATCCAGCCTGACCTTTCGAATTGCATTCGGTTGCTCGATCGGGAACCGTAGAGTAATTTTCAATGCGGGCGATTTTTCAGAGTGGCTGCGCCAGTGCCCTCTCCGATGCAGCGCACGAATGCCCGTGCTCTCTCTCTCTCTCTCTCTCTCTCTCTCTCTCTCAGTATTGCCAAGGGAAATTGAAAATCGAACGGAGGACGTGTGATGCTTACTCCCGTGAAGAAAGCTCATTTCAGCTTGAGACTGTTCGCTGCGCTGGCCGCGGCAGGAACATTGCAAATCCCAATCACCGCAACGGCACAGACCGCGCCGCTTTCCGAGCAGGAAGCCCTCGCGATCGCGACCGACGCCTACATCTATTTCTATCCGCTGGTGACGATGGATGTGACGCGTAAGCAACTGACGAACGCGGAGCCGGGTAGGGGAATTGGCGGACCTGCGAACACGTTTGCCAACATTCCGGAGTTTCCAGCGGCCGACATGAGGGCCGTCGTTCGTCCGAATTTCGATACGCTGTATTCCAGTGGCTATCTGGACATGACGAAGGGGCCCGTCGTCGTTTCCGCGCCGGACACGGCCGGCCGCTTTTATCTCCTTCCCATGCTCGACATGTGGTCGGATGTTTTCGCTTCTCCGGGATCGCGCACCACGGGAACGCAAGCCGGCAACTTCCTGATCGTGCCCCCGAACTGGCGGCCTGATCTGCGGGACCGGCTGGTCGAGGAGTTCAAGCTTCCAAAGGAAACGCAGGTCATTCACGCGCCGACGCCGCAGGTCTGGGTCATCGGACGCACCAAGACGGATGGCCCGCCGGACTATGCCGCGGTTCACAAGATCCAGGCCGGCTACAAGATCACGCCGCTGTCGGAATGGGGAAAGCCGGCAAAGCCGGTCGAGGTCAGAATCGACCCGTCTATCGATATGAAGACGCCGCCGAAGACCCAGGTCGATACCATGGCGGCCGGCAAATACTTCGCTTACGCGTCCGAGATTCTCAAGATCAACCCGCCCCACGACACCGACCAGCCGATCATTGCGCAGATGAAGCGGATCGGCATCGAGCCGGGGAAGAGTTTCGATATTGCGAGGGTTGATCCGGCGGTGAGGAAGGCGATCGAATCCGCCCCGGAAGCTGCGCGAAAGCTGATGGAATGGAAGGTGCCGACGCTCGCCCGTGTTGTGAACGGCTGGTCGATGAACACCGACACGATGGGCGTGTATGGAAACTATTATCTCAAGCGGGCCATCGTCGCGCAGATGGGTCTCGGCGCGAACCTGCCTGAGGACGCGATCTATCCGCTCAATCTTGCGGACGACACCGGCAAACCGCTCGATGGCGCCCACAAGTATACGATCAATTTCGACAAGGGCAGCATGCCGCCGGTGAACGGTTTCTGGTCGTTCACGCTGTATGATCCTGACGGTTTTCAGGTTGCCAACACCCTCAACCGGTTTGCTGTCAGCAGCTGGATGCCCTTCAAGACCAATCCGGATGGCTCGCTCACGCTGTATTTCCAGAACGAGAGTCCGGGGGCGGACAAGGAGGCGAACTGGCTTCCTGCACCAAAGGGTGCATTCAACCTGACGATGCGTCTCTACGGTCCTCAATCGGACGCGTTGACCGGGAAATGGAATCCGCCGCCCGTGATGCGGGTCCAGGAAACGGTGGGCCAGTCGACGAAGTAGGACGAAGCTATCGTTCTCAGATGTCGGCGTCGCGCTCGGGGCCGACATAGGCGATGCGCACCATGTTCGTCGTCCCCGGCGTGCCAAGCGGCACGCCGGCGACGATGATGACGCGCTGGCCGGCCTTTGCGAAGCCGTCACGGAACGAGATACGCGCCGCACGGTCGATCATGTCGTCCTGATCGTGGGCGTCTTCGGCGATCACGCAATGCACGCCCCAGACCAGCGATAATTTCCGGCCGGTATTGACGCTCGGTGTGATGGCGACCACCGGTGGCTTCGGCCGTTCGCGCGCAACGCGCAGCGCGGTCGAGCCGGAGCTGGTCCAGCAGACGATGGCGGAAAGATCGAGCGTCTCGGCGATCTGCCGCGCCGCGTCGGCAATGGCGTCGCCGGCGGTGGCTTCGGGTTCGGGCCGCTGCGCGGCAATGACGCCGCGATAGGTCGGGTCGCGTTCGCATTCCTCGCCGATGCGGTTCATGGTCAGTACCGCTTCGACCGGGAACTTGCCTGCGGCAGATTCCGCCGACAGCATGATGGCGTCCGCGCCTTCGAATACAGCGTTGGCGACGTCGGAGACTTCGGCGCGTGTCGGCACCGGTGACGTGATCATCGATTCGAGCATCTGCGTCGCGATCACCACCGGTTTGCCGGCGCGCCGCGCCATGCGCGTCATCTGCTTCTGAAGTCCGGGCACCCGTTCGGCCGGCAGTTCGACGCCGAGATCGCCGCGCGCAACCATCAGCGCGTCGGAGGCTTCCATGATTTCGGCAAGACGGTCGATTGCCTGCGGCTTCTCGATCTTCGACATGATCGCCGCGCGGCCGCGCACGAGCTTCTTGGCCTCGATGACGTCGTCTGCGCGCTGCACGAACGACAACGCGACCCAGTCGATGCCGGTTTCTAACGCGGCCTCGAGATCGGCGCGGTCCTTCGGTGTCATGGCGGACACCGGCAGGTCGGTGTCGGGCAGGCTGACGCCCTTGCGGTCAGACATCTTGCCGCCTGTCACGACGCGGACCAGTGCGTGATCGGGGGATGTTTCCTCCGCGATCAGGCGAAGCTTGCCATCGTCGATCAGCAGCGCATGCCCCGGCCGCAGCGCTTTCAGGATTTCCGGATGGGGAAGATGGACGCGATTCTTGTTGCCCGGCGTCGTATCCGAATCGAGCGTGAACATCGCGCCGTTGTTGAGTTCGACAAAACCGTTCTCGAAATTGCCCAGCCGCAGCTTCGGTCCCTGAAGATCGACCAGGATGCCGATCGGCCGTCCGTAGCTGCCTTCCACATTGCGGATCGTCGCCACAAGCTCGCGCATCTTGTCGTGCGGCGTGTGGCTCATGTTGATGCGGAACACGTCCGCGCCGGCCTCGAACAGCTTGCGGATGGAGGCGCTGTCCGACGATGCCGGTCCAAGCGTGGCTAGAATCTTGATGCGTCGCAGACGTCTCATTTAGGATTTCCAGGAGCTGCACCGGGAAGTGCGCCGGGTTGTGCAGCCCCCGGCGCATTCGGCATGCCGGGAAGGCCTGGAGTACGCGGGTTCTGTTCGTTGGATTCGGTCAGTTGCACGGTCCATGCCCGCTGTTCGCCGGTATCGACCTCGAAATAGCCGGTGCGGTCGAAACCGCGTGCCAGACAGTCTTCCGTGCCCTTGATGGTGAATTCCTTGTCGCGTGAACACATGAAGGCTTGCCCCGACCACTCACCGCCGCGGTCATAGTCGATGGCGTAGATATAATAGTATCGTGCGACAAGCGTTCCACGGAGCAGGGTTTCGCAGGCCCGCGACGACACGTTCCACCAGCCCTCCGTAACCCAGCCCTCATTGTCCTTGTAACCAAGCGCGATGCCGACCCGGCTCGAGGTGTTGTTGCAGAGCCGGAAATCCGCGGCCGCCGGTGCGCTCCACGCGCACAGTCCGATCAGCGCTACAAGCCCGGTGAGGGCGGCGGTAATCGTGCGGGAAAGCGTCATGCGGTGGGAAATCGGGGCTGTCATCTAACCAAGTACTATCAACCGTTCGTTGATTTCGCGTAACACATTGACCATGATCGGCAAAAGTCGGAGATCCCATGTCGGTCAGGCCCGCTCACTATAAGGGGGCTTCGCGGTTTCGCCAAACCATGCGCACCCGTTAATAGGCCACTTGCCGCGCTGCGGCGCGGGCCGGTTTGGTTTTTTCCACCATATGGAAAATCACCGGATACGGTCCCATGTTAGAAGCCCTTATGGGACGGCTCATACGACGGATGAAATGGCGGAAAAATGACCATGGCCATGGATGACAAGACCCGGACAGAATTGGAAGCAGCGGTTTTCCGCCGGCTTGTCGCGCATCTGCGCGGACGGACCGACGTGCAGAATATCGACCTGATGAATCTGGCGGGCTTCTGCCGCAATTGCCTGTCGAACTGGCTGAAGGAGGCCGCCGACGCGAAGGGTGTGGCGCTGACCAAGGACGACAGCCGCGAGGCCGTCTATGGCATGCCCTATGAGACCTGGAAGGCGACCTATCAGACCGAGGCGACGCCAGAGCAGGTCGCGGCCATGAAGAAAAGCCACGCCGGTCACTGAAACACGCAAGCGAAATCGGCGCGCCAGCGCCGGCTTTTCTTTCTTCTGTGGGTCACTGTGGATGACCGTGACTCTGCCTTGACGGGACAGCCCCCACTCTTGAGTGTGACCCGCCAATGACGTGCGGCCGCGCACGCTTTCCTAAAGCCCCATATCGAGTTCAGGAGTATCTCCGATGGCTATGCCTGCCGAGAAAGACAACGACGACACCGCGCATAGCTTCGCCAAGGGTCAGCTCAAGGCCATCATCGAGCGGATCGAGAAGCTCGAGGAAGAAAAGAAGGCCATCAGCGACGACATCAAGGACGTTTACGGCGAGGCCAAGGGTAACGGCTTCGATGTGAAGGCACTGCGGACCATCATCCGCATGCGCAAGCAGGATGCCGACGAGCGCCAGGAACAGGAAACGATCCTGGAGACCTACATGCAGGCGCTCGGAATGCTGTGAGGCATACACATACTGTTTGTCAGGCGCGGGCTTGACCCGCGCATCCATCCAGAGATCTTGAGAAGATGGATTGCCGGGTCATAGGCGAGCGAAGCGACGCCGTTCTTCGAACGGCTATTGCCCGGCAATGACGGTTTACCGCAGCGCGGCGGTGCGCATCGCGAACGATGTGGTCGACAGCGTCGCGGTCGCAGGTCCCGTGAACTTCTCGCAGACGATGCCCATCTGCGGATCTTCCGAGAACGTCATCGCCACCGCCGCGTTCGGCTTGACGAAGTGGACACGCATCACGGTCATGTCCTGATCGCCGAGCGACGAAACGGACAGCGACGTGCTGGCGCTCGGCGCGAGGATCATCGCGCGCATCCAGATGTCGTTGGTCTGGGAGGCCTGCTTGATACGGGCCGCGGTCGCGACCGGGCCCTGACGGTTGGCCTTGATCTCTGCGCCGGACATCGGATTGGGTGCGAGTGCGGCGAGGCGCGGGTTGCTGCGCGGAACGGGCGCGCTGGCGGCGACGATCTGGGCGCGGTCGAGCGGGGCATCCGCGGGCGCATAGGCCAGCGCCTGCGATACGTTCTGCGGCAGGCTGGCGGTGAACTGCGGATCGGAGGCGACCACTGCGCCGCGGGCCTTAAGGGCGGCGATCTGGGCCTGTGCAACTGCAGGCTTCGGCGCCGGCTCGTTATCCCAGAAGCCGCGGGCGTTGATGATATCGATGGGAGATTGCGGGGCGTATTCGTCGGCAGGAACTGGTTTGAGCGCCGGCTGGGCTTTCGCGAGGGCGACGGCCTTGGGTTCGGCCGAAGCGACCTGATAGGACGTCGCGCCTGCGGGCTTCGCGCGGGGCAACGGCACGCGTTCGAGAACCTTCTCGGCGGCGGTGACGGTGGCTTGCGCAGCGTCCTTGGCCTTGTCGGCTGCGGCCATCGCCACCTGCGTAACCTTGCCGCCACGTGCGACATCGTCGTTGCCGACCTCTTCCTCGTCGTCCGCCGTCTTGCGGCCGAACAGCGAGGCCAGGAAACTCTTCGACTTCGACGGCGCGGCGATGTCCTCGCCGTTGCCGCGGCGCTGAATGTCGGCCAGCGCAAGCTCATAGTTCTTCAGCGGCTTGCCGTCGGACGGCACATGCACGGTGCGGCCATCGGGGAACACGCGCGCGAGTTGGTCGTGGGTCATGCGCGGCCAGTGGCGGATGCTGCCGACATCGAGATGCACGAACGGCGATCCGGAGGTGGGGTAGAAGCCGACGCCGCCGCGTTGCAGGCGAAGTCCGGCGTAGCGGATCTGTTCGAGGGGCACGCCGGGGATGAAGAAATCCATCGCGTGGCCCTGCATATGCTGGCTGTGGCGCGCCACTCCCGAGGAGCGGCGGCGGAGCATGGCGTTGGTGGCGGGCGAGCGATAGGCGGAAATGATCTGGATCGGCTGCTTGCCGTCGACGTCGCGGTAGACTTCCCAGACGATGTCGAACAGCCGGCGGTCCATGGTGGTGGAGTCTTGGCTGCGCCAGTCGCGCAGGAAGTGATTGAGTTTCTTCAGCGAGGCTTCGTCGTAGCGGCCGTTGCGCTTGAAGGTGACGGTGAGGTCTTCGCCGGAATGGGTGTGGTGGAAGGAGAGGGTGCGGGTATCGCCGTCGGCGGTGGCGTTGTGGACGGAGCGGGCGTTGGTCGCGACCAGCAGCAGCGAGGCAAGGCCGACGCGCACCGAAGTGCGCGAAAGCCATTCAAAGCCAATGCCGCGTGGAAAACCGCCCGCCACTCAGAATCCCGTCAGCCGTCAGTCTGTTAGGTGATCCCCCGCTACCCCACGCAACGGGAGAGGATGAACATAGTCCTAAGGCAGGAGGGTTAATCGATATTTACCAATCCCCACGCCTTGCAGTCAGGTCTACCCAAGTCTTCGTTGCCCAAGTCTTCAGTTGCCCAAGTCTTTAGCGATCCCAAGTCTTAATCAGTCTTGCCCAAGTCAATCTTACCCAAGTCTGTCACAGGCCTGTGAAGGGCCAAGTATGCCGCTGCGAGTATGGCAAAAAAGGGCCGGTAGGCCGATCGGGGGCGGAATGCTTTGTGGGCAATGGTTAACAAAAAGGGCCCCGCGGTTGGCGGGGCCCCTGGAACTTGGAAAACCGTGTAAAATAAACCCGTTTTCGGCCGAATCCGGCGCTTAGCGAACCACGCGGCGCTGGCCGCGGACCGGGGCAGGCGGCGGGGTCGGCGCCCCGAACAGGCGTTCAAAGAAGCCCATGCCGCTGTTGCTGGCGAAGCTGTCTCCGGGAACCCGAACGTTGGTGGGGCGGACATAGTTCGGCTGGGCATGTGAGACGGCCATTTCCATCTCCTTGCCTTCGCTGCCCTTGAGCATCGAGATCACCCGGGCATCGCGGCCGTAGATGTCCTTGCGGAATTCGAGCTTGCCCGCGTCGTCAACGAACGCCGTCTGATAGGTGATGTTGACCGGGATCGGCGTCGGGAAGTTGATGTTGAGTTCGCTGCGGCCGTACATCGCCTTGATCTTCTCGGGCGTGTAGCCCTCCTTCGGCAGCGCGATGCTCAGCAGATTCGCTGCGTACTGATCCGGGTTCTGCACGCGCATGCAGCCGTGGCTAAAGGCGCGCTCTTCCTTGGCGAACAGGTGCTTGTCCGGCGTGTCGTGCTGATAGACGAGGAACTTGTTCGGGAAGTTGAAGCGGATGCGGCCGAGCGCATTGGCTTCGCCAGGCGGCTGCGAGATGCGGACGCTGCCGTCGGCGGCGCGCGCGAGCTTGAGGCCCATGCGGTCGAGCACGGTCGGGTCCTGTGCCAGCGCAGGCAGATACTCGTTGTAGATGATCGACGGCGGCACGTTCCATGTCGGATTGACGGTGATGAACTTCATCGTCTCCGTCAGTTCAGGCGTGGCGTGTTTGCCCGGCTTGCCGACGACCACGCGTGTGGTCCAGACCTGCTTGCCGTTGTGCATTAGCTTCAGCGTATAATCAGGAATATTGAGGATCACGTAGGCATCGCCGAGCTGCTTCGCGCCGAGCTCACGCGGCAGCCAGCGCCAGCGTTCCATGTTGGCGCGAACGATGTCGATCTTGCGGTCGTTCTTCGGGCCGTTCATGGCGCGGACGGTGGCGTTGTCGAGGACGCCGGTCGCCTTCAGATCGTTGTTCGACTGGAACTTGCGAACCGCGTCCGCAACCGCTGCATCGTAACGCTTATCGTCGGCGTTTTCAGTGACGTGAAGCTTCGCGCGCAGAGCCGGCACGCGCTCGTCTTCCATCACAACCGGGTTCGCATTCTTCTTCGTCGGCTTGACGAACTTCAGCACGTCGCCTTCGGCGATATGCTTGGACGTGTCTTCCGTGATGCCGCGCAGATCGGCGAGCTTCGCTTTCAGGGCCTTGTAGCCCTTGTGCGGCGGGTTGTAGCCCTCGAGTGCCGCCGAGGCATCCTTCGCCGTCGAGACGTTGATCAGGACCTCGACCGGATCGACCGGATGTTCGGGATAGGAGATATCCGCACTGACGCGCGACCAGTGCATGCGGCCGCTCTGGGCGTGGCGCGCGTAGTCGAGCATGCTTTCGGTCAGACGCAGTTCGGCTTCGGCCTGTGCATCAGGTGTGGAGGCCGCGGCGAAATCCGGCGTCGGATAATCGGCTGGGTTCAGGCCTTCGCTGCTCGCATCCTTGAGACGCGCAATCACGCTCTTGGCGCGCGCGGTGACTGCACCGGATTCGCTCCACAGCGGCGCGTAGCTGCGGTCCTTGTAGAAGTTCTCGACGGCGGTGCGCTCGTTCTTGCGGTCGAAGTAGCGCGCACCCTTGGTTGCAATCAGGTCGCGCAGCTTGTCGGCGACCGGCTGATCGGCGGCCGCAACAGCGGGAGCGGCTTTGGCGGGCTCAACGGCCGGCGCGGCTGCTGCGGCTGCCGGCGGCGTGGTGGCTGGCGGCGTTGCGGCCGGCGCGGTCGCAGCCGGGGGAACGGTTGCGGTGGTGACCGGAGCCGCAGCGGGGGCAGCTGCCTCTTCCTTCTTCGGAGCTGTCGCGGCCGGTGCAGCCGTCACGGTGTCCAGCTTGAAATCGCTGACCGTCGGCGGCGGCACGTTGGCGGGTTCGGGAAGCGGCACGGCCGCGTCGATGGCGAGATCCGCAGGGCTCTTTGACGGGCCGGACTGAGCGACGGCGGTGCTTGCGGCAACCGTGAGGAAGGTGGCCGCCACGGCCATCAGAACCCGGTCGAAGCCTTGAAGGCCCTTGCGGTGGCCGGTCGAAAAGTCATGCATTCTCGCACCCCTTGGACGACACTGCTCCCGCATGGAACAGCTCATGATGGTTTCCGTCAGTACCTGTTGCAAAAGCGCCGGCTTGATCGGACTTTGCTACGCAATCCCGCATTGAAAACACTGCGAAACGGTACACGCGCCAGCTTGAAGCGGCCAGTCGCCGCCGGATCAACTCGAAGTCAACTCCAGAGAAATGACTTCAATTCGGCATTTCTTGCAACGATTTGCGCGCATTGCCGCGCGCTTTTCCTCTGTCTGTCACCGGCTCGCAACGGTTCAAACAGAGAAGCGAAAAAGCCGTGCATTCGTTCCATGTCAGGGCGTGATTCGCGTTAGCGTGAGGGGGCGATGGGTTCCCTGCCGGAGGCCGCAGCCTCGTCGATTTTCCGGTACAGCGTCGAGCGTCCGATTTTCAGCCGCCGCGCGACTTCGGACATTTGTCCGCGGTAATGGGCGATGGCGAACCGGATGGTTTCGGCTTCCATGTCGTCGAGCGGCCGGACCTCGCCATCCTCGCCCAGCATGGCCAGGGTGCCGTAGACCGGCGCCGACCGATGGGGCGCAGAAGCAGGAGCGATAGGTATTTCGGCACCGGAAACAACATCAGTCGGCGACGAGGGGGGACTGTCCAAAATCACCGGTTCGGCGTCGGTCATTGCAGCCGCCGGCACCCCACCGGTCTGGGGAAAGTCATCCGGCCCGAGCTGGCCGCCATCGCTCATGACGACGGCACGGTACACGGCGTTTTCGAGCTGACGGACATTGCCCGGCCAGGGCATCTGTCCGAGCAGCGACATCGCTTCGCCGCTGACGCCGGTGACCGGCCGGTTCTCTTCGGCGGCGATGCGCGCCATGAAGTGACGGACCAGATGCGGGATGTCCTCGCGGCGCGTCCGCAACGGCGGAATCGTCAGCGGCAGCACATGCAGCCGGTAAAACAGGTCTTCGCGGAAGGCGCCGGCCTTCACCTGATTGAGCAGATTGCGGTTGGTCGCCGATACGATACGGACATCGACCTTGACCGGCTTGCGCCCGCCGACGGCTTCGACCTCGCCCTGCTGCAAGGCGCGCAGCAGTTTCACCTGCGCCGCCAGCGGCAGTTCGCTGATCTCGTCGAGGAACAGCGTGCCGCCATTGGCTTCAACGAATTTGCCGGCGTGGCGCTCGGTGGCGCCGGTGAACGCACCCTTCTCGTGACCGAACAGCAGCGACTCCACGAGATTGTCCGGGATCGCGCCGCAGTTCACGGTGATGAACGGCTTGGCGCTGCGCTCGGAGGAGCCGTGGATGGCGCGGGCGATCAGTTCCTTGCCGACGCCGGATTCGCCCTCGATCAGCACCGGAATCGTGGACGATGCAGCCTTCTTGCCCATCGCGATGACATGATTCATCGTCTCGGAACGGGTAACGATGTCGGCGAAAGTGAGCTTGCCTTCGCGGCGGTGGCGGATGCGCTGCAGTTCGCCCTTCAGCGCGCTGGCGTTAAGCGCGTTGCGCAGCGACACCTGCAGGCGCTCGATGCCGACCGGTTTCACCACGAAATCGTGCGCCCCGGCCCGCATCGCGGACACCACATTGTCGATGCCGCCATGGGCGGTCTGCACGATCACGGGCAGATCGAGGCCGAGATCACGAATCTTGGCCAGCACGCCCATACCGTCGAGGCCGGGCATGACGAGATCGAGCACCAGGGCATCGACGGGTTTCGTGTCGGGATCGATCAGATGGGCGAGGGCGGCATCGCCGCTGTCCACTGTCACGGCGTCGTAACCGCAGCGCTGCACCATGTTCTCGACGAGGCGCCGCTGTACGGCATCGTCGTCGGCAATCAGAACAGTCGCAACCATGGCATTCCCCGCAACTCTGGACTATCTCAACAACATGTCTCGAATCGGGGCACTCTGGCCGACGCAGATTAACGACCTCTTAAGAGTTGGCTTTGTCCACAACTGCTGCAATCGTCACGCGTCCCGCACGATCTTGAACATCACGGATTGAAATATGGCTTCGCGCACATCGGCTCTCCGCAAATCTCCGGCAAAATCGAAAACCGCTCCCAAGGCGAAAGCTCCTGCCAGAAAGGCGTCCGGTGCGCCGGGCAAGGCAGCCAAATTGCCCGAGTGGAATTTGACCGACCTCTATCCGGCGATCGATGCGCCCGAGGTGACACGCGATCTCGACAAGCTTGATGCCGACTGCGTGGCGTTCGAGAACGCCTATAAGGGCAAGATCGCGGAACAGGTTGCTGCGTCGGACGGCGGTGAGTGGCTTGCCGAAGCGATCAGAAGCTATGAGGCGATCGACGATCTCGCCGGGCGGCTGGCGTCCTATGCCGGGCTCGCGCACGCGGGCAACACGGTCGATGCGGCGATCTCGAAATTCTATGGCGACATCTCCGAGCGCATCACTGCAGCTTCGACCCATCTCCTGTTCTTCGCGCTCGAACTCAACCGCGTCGATGACGAGGTGATCAAGCGCGCGATGGGAACGCCATCGCTCAATCATTACCGGCCGTGGATCGAGGACCTGCGCAAGGACAAGCCGTATCAGCTCGAGGACCGCGTCGAGCAACTGTTCCATGAAAAATCGCAGACTGCCTATGGCGCGTGGAACAGGCAGTTCGACCAGACCATCGCAGGCCTGCGTTTCAAGGTGGCGGGCAAGGAGCTGGCCATCGAGCCCACGCTGACGCTGTTGCAGGACCGTGCGCCGGACAAGCGCAAGGCTGCCGCACAGGCGCTGACGAAAACCTTCAAGGCCAACGAGCGCACCTTCGCGCTGATCACCAACACGCTGGCCAAGGACAAGGAAATTTCCGATCGCTGGCGCGGCTTTCAGGACATCGCGGATTCGCGGCATCTGGCGAACCGGGTTGAGCGCGAGGTCGTCGATGCGCTTGTCGCCTCGGTGCGCGCGGCGTATCCGCGGCTCTCTCACAGATATTACAAGATGAAGGCGCGCTGGTTCAAAAAGAAGACGCTGCCCTACTGGGACCGCAACGCCCCGCTGCCGTTCGCTGCGAAAAGCCAGATCGGATGGAATGACGCCAAGAGCACGATTCTGAAAGCCTACGGCGATTTCTCGCCGCAGATGGCGAGCATCGCGGAACGCTTCTTCGATGATCGCTGGATCGATGCGCCGGTGCGTCCGGGCAAGGCGCCGGGCGCGTTCTCGCATCCGACCACGCCGTCGGCGCATCCCTATGTGCTGATGAATTATCAGGGCAAGCCGCGCGACGTCATGACGCTCGCGCATGAGCTTGGCCATGGCGTGCATCAGGTGCTTGCTGCAAAGCAGGGCGCGCTGATGGCGCCGACGCCGCTGACGCTGGCCGAGACCGCCAGCGTGTTCGGCGAGATGCTGACCTTCAAGCGGCTCTTGGCCCAGACCAAAAACGCGAAGGAGCGTCAGGCGCTGCTCGCCGGCAAGGTCGAGGACATGATCAATACGGTTGTGCGCCAGATCGCGTTCTACTCGTTCGAGCGTGCGGTTCACACCGAGCGACGCAACGGCGAGCTCACCGCCGAGCGTATCGGCGAAATCTGGCTCAGCGTGCAGGGCGAAAGCCTTGGCCCCGCGATCGAGATCAAGCCAGGCTACGAGACGTACTGGATGTACATCCCGCATTTCATCCATTCGCCTTTCTATGTTTACGCCTATGCCTTTGGCGACTGTCTCGTAAATTCGCTTTATGCGGTCTACGAGAATGCCTCGGAAGGCTTCGCGGAGCGTTATCTCGACATGCTTTCGGCGGGCGGCACGAAACATTATTCCGAATTGCTCCAACCGTTTGGGCTGGATGCCAAGGATCCCAGGTTCTGGGACGGCGGGCTGTCGGTGATCGAGAGCCTGATCGCCGAGCTGGAGACGATGGGGTAGCCTCTATTTGAAGCAATGGCCCGGTGTGGAGGCCCTCCCGTTCCGCATTGCGGAAATTTTCCGCGGGGGCCATTGCATGGCTTGCATGCAGGCGTGTTTAATCCTGAATGCACCTACGACGAAAGTTGCCCTTGTCTCGCAATTGGGCTAATTCGCGTCACAATTGAGGATGGCGCTGGAGGGGATCGATGGCCGACCACAACGAAGTTGCGTACACCACGGCGGATGGCATGGACTATCCCGCGCACGAGCAGACCTACGAAGGTTTTCTCATGATGACGAAGTACGGCACGATCGCCGTCGTCGCCATCGTCGCCCTGATGGCGATCTTTCTCACCTGATTGAAATTCGTTGTACCGGCAGCGTGGCCGGTGATTAAGTCATGCGCGGCCGAACGGCTGCGGGAGGCGTCATGAAAATTGCGATAGCCAAGGAAGTCGATGCGGCGGAGCCGCGTGTTGCGGCGACGCCCGACACAGTCAAGAAATTCAAGGCGCTGGGGATCGACGTTGCGATCGAGCCTGGCGCGGGCATCAAGTCCGGCGTGCTGGACGCGGACTATGAGGCTGCGGGCGCTGTTGTCAGCGCCGATGCGGTGAAAGACGCCGACATCGTCATCAAGGTAAAGCGTCCCGAGGCATCTGAAGTTGCCAGGTACAAGAAGGGCGCCCTGGTCATTGCGATCATGGACCCCTACGGCAACGAAGCCGCGCTGAAGGCGCTGGCCGATGCCGGTGTCTCGGCCTTCGCGATGGAGCTGATGCCGCGCATCACCCGCGCGCAGGTCATGGACGTGCTGTCCTCGCAGGCGAACCTCGCCGGCTACCGCGCCGTGGTCGAAGCGGCTGAAGCCTTCGGCCGCGCCTTCCCGATGATGATGACCGCGGCCGGCACTGTGCCCGCGGCGAAGGTCTTCGTGATGGGCGTCGGCGTCGCCGGATTGCAGGCGATCGCGACCGCCCGCCGCCTCGGCGCCGTGGTCACCGCGACCGACGTGCGGCCTGCGACGAAGGAGCAGGTTGAATCGCTGGGCGCCAAGTTCCTTGCCGTCGAGGACGAGGAATTCAAGAACGCGCAGACCGCCGGCGGCTACGCCAAGGAAATGTCGAAAGAGTATCAGGCCAAGCAGGCCGCGCTCACGGCGGAGCACATCAAGAAGCAGGACATCGTCATCACCACGGCGCTGATCCCGGGCCGTCCGGCGCCAAAGCTCATCACCGCCGAGATGGTGGCGTCGATGAAGCCAGGGTCCGTGCTGGTCGATCTCGCGGTCGAGCGCGGCGGCAACGTCGAGGGCGCGAAGGCCAACGAAGTGGCTGATGTCGGCGGCGTCAAGATCGTCGGCTACACCAATCTGGCCGGCAAAGTCGCGGCATCGGCATCGAGCCTTTACGCACGCAACCTGCTGTCGTTCATCGAGACGCTTTACGACAAGGCCGCCAAGTCGCTCGCCGTGAAGTGGGACGACGAACTGGTGAAGGCCACCGCGCTGACCAAGGACGGCGCTGTCATCCATCCGAATTTTCAGCCGAAAGCATAAGGAGAGCCGACATGCATGGAATTGAGGCTGTCGACCCGTTTGTCTTCCGGTTGTCGATTTTCGTTCTCGCGGTTTTCGTGGGTTATTTCGTGGTGTGGTCGGTGACGCCTGCGCTTCATACGCCGCTGATGTCGGTCACCAACGCGATTTCGTCGGTCATCGTGGTCGGTGCGCTGCTGGCGACCGGCGTTGCGCTGGTCGGCAACGACGACGGCCCGCTCTGGGCCCGCGCGTTCGGTTTCGTCGCGCTGGTTTTCGCATGCATCAACATATTTGGCGGCTTCCTTGTCACCCAGCGCATGCTGGCGATGTACAAGAAGAAGCAGAAGTGACGGGGCGGGGCACATGAACGCTAACATTTCGGCGCTGCTCTATCTGGTCGCAGGCGTCCTTTTCATTCTCTCGCTGCGCGGCTTGTCGAGTCCCGCGTCCTCCCGCCAGGGCAACTTCTTCGGCATGGTCGGCATGACCATCGCAATCGCCACCACGCTGGCGGCGCATCCGCCGTCGGGCCAAATCGGCTGGATTCTCGTGATCCTCGGTATCGCCATTGGCGGCGGCATCGGCGCGGTGATCGCCCGCCGCGTGCCGATGACCTCGATGCCGGAACTGGTCGCTGCCTTCCACTCGCTGGTCGGTATGGCGGCGGTGCTGGTGGCAGCCGGCGCGTTCTACGCGCCTGCCGCGTTCGACATCGGCACCCGTGGCAACATCCACGCCTCCAGCCTTGTCGAAATGTCGCTCGGCGTCGCCATCGGCGCTCTCACATTCACAGGCTCGGTAATCGCGTTCCTGAAACTGTCGGGCCGCATGAGCGGCGCGCCGATCATCCTGCCGGCACGCCATATCATCAACATCGTGCTTGCGCTGGCGCTGGTCTATTTCATCTACGGCCTCGTGGTGTCGCAGAGCCAGGTGGACTTCTGGCTCATCACCATCATCGCGCTGGTGCTCGGCGCCCTGCTGATCATTCCGATCGGCGGCGCGGACATGCCGGTCGTGATCTCGATGCTCAACTCGTATTCGGGCTGGGCGGCGGCCGGCATCGGTTTCACCCTCGGCAACTCGGCGCTGATCATCACTGGCGCGCTGGTCGGCTCGTCGGGTGCGATCCTGTCCTACATCATGTGCCACGCGATGAACCGTTCCTTCATCTCGGTGATCCTCGGCGGCTTCGGCGGCGAGACGGCCGCGGCCGGTGCCGCTGGCACCGGCGAAGTGAAGCCGGTCAAGCTCGGCTCCGCCGACGATGCGGCCTTCATCATGAAGAACGCGCAGAAGGTCATCATCGTGCCGGGCTACGGCATGGCGGTGGCGCAGGCGCAGCACGCCCTTCGCGAAATGGCCGACACGCTGAAGAAGGAAGGCGTCGAGGTGAAGTACGCGATTCATCCGGTGGCAGGCCGCATGCCCGGCCACATGAACGTGCTGCTGGCCGAAGCCAACGTGCCTTACGACGAGGTGTTCGAGCTCGAGGACATCAACTCGGAATTCGCGCAGGCGGACGTGGCTTTCGTGATCGGCGCCAACGACGTGACCAACCCGGCGGCGGAAGAAGATCCGAAGTCGCCGATCTATGGCATGCCGGTGCTGCAGGTCTGGAAGGCCGGCACCGTGATGTTCATCAAGCGCTCGCTGGCGTCCGGTTACGCCGGCGTCGACAACCCGCTGTTCTATCGTGACAACACCATGATGCTGCTGGGCGACGCCAAGAAGATGACCGAAAACATCGTCAAGGCGATGTAGGCGCGCATCAGCCTTTCCATTCGCGAAAGCAAAAGGCCGTGCTGCATGCACGGCCTTTTTTGTTACGCCTCTCTTGGCAATCGATGGATCGCGCAGAGCTTGTTGCCGTCCAGGTCGCGCAGATAGGCGATGTACAGCTTGACGCCGCCGCCTTCGCGAATGCCCGGCGGATCTTCGCAGGTTGTGCCTCCATTCGCGATCCCGGCCGCATGCCAGGCATCGGCCGCTTCGGTCGAAGCGGCAGCAAACCCAATCGTCCCGCCATTGGCTGGGGTGGCAGGCTTGCCGTCGATGGGCCTGGAAACCGAAAACGTCCCGGTTTTGGTGCGGTAAAAGATGCGATGGCGATCGACGATGGCCGGCGGCACGCCGAGCGTGCCCAGCAGATTGTCGTAGAAAGCCTTGGCGCGATCGAGATCATTTGTCCCGACCATGACGTGAGAGAACATTCTTTTCGTTTCCTTCCCAAAAACAGTCCTTTTTGGTTAAGGCATCTTGCTTCCGGGTGCAAATTTCCCCCTAGCTGGCTAGGTCTTTTGCAATCGTGCCGTTAGAGTGAACGCATGAGGGGACAAACACACATGCCGCGGTCAGCCTGGGTCTATCCCGCGCTGGCCGTTTTGCTTTACATCGCTACCGAAATTCCCGGGCTTGGCATCGGTTTTACCCGCTCTCCCGCCGGGCTTGTCTTTGCAGCGGTGCTGCTTGTCGTTCTGTTCGGCACTGTGTTTGCCGCCGTGCACCACGCCGAGGTGATCGCTCACAGGATTGGCGAGCCGTTCGGCACGCTGCTACTGACCCTCTCGGTCACGATCATCGAGGTTGCGCTGATCGCCACCATCATGCTCGGCGAAAGCGGCGTACCGACGCTGGCGCGCGATACGGTGTTCGCGGTGGTGATGATCGTGTGCAACGGCCTCGTGGGTATCTGCATTCTCTTTGGCAGTTTGCGCTATCGCGAGCAGGATTTTCAGGTCACCGGCGCGAACGTCTATCTGAGTGTGCTGATTGTGCTTGCTACCATCACGCTGATCCTGCCGAACTACACGGAAACCACGCCGGGCCCCGTTTATTCGGCGAGCCAGCTCGGCTTTGTCAGCGTTGTGACCATCGTGCTATACGGCGTGTTCCTCTACACCCAGACCATCCGGCACCGTGACTACTTCATCGCAGGCGCAAGCGATGAAGATGACGGTCACATGCCATCCAGCCGTATGCTGACGATCAGCGGGATTCTTTTGCTCGTGTCGCTGGTCGGCGTGGTGATGCTGGCCAAGAAGTTTTCTCTGGTCGTCGATGCGGGGGCTGCCGCCATCGGTGCGCCGCCGGCGTTTGCCGGTGTTGTCGTGGCGCTGTTGATCCTGTTGCCGGAAGGCGTCGCCGCGCTGTCGGCCGCGCGCAAGAACGACCTGCAGAAGAGCATCAACCTCGCGCTCGGCTCCTCGCTGGCCACCATCGGTCTGACCGTCCCGGCCGTTGCGATCGCCACCTACATCCTCGACAAGCGGCTGGTGCTCGGTCTTGAGACACGCGACACCATGATGCTGGTCATGACCTTCCTGGTCAGCCTTGCCACATTCGGAACGGGCCGCACCAATATCCTGTACGGCCTGGTCCATCTGGTGATGTTCGCGGTGTTCCTCTTCCTGGTGCTGGTGCCGTAGCGCTCAATTGACCGTGATGCATTGTCGCGATTGGGCAAATGGGTTCTAACCGTCCTTGCCTGATCCTCAATCTGACAGTATCGGTCGATGTCGAACGGTCGCCGTCCGCGCGGTCGTCATGGGGTTCCGGTTCCGGATGCTGAACAGGCTGGGCAGAGCAGCAAGGGTCAACGCGGCGCGCGTTCTCGTCGCGCTGTATGCCCTGTGCGTTCTTATGCCGGTCGCCGGATTTGCAATCGGCAACAGCGCCGCGGCGCTGCATTGCCTGACGGAAGGCTCGCCGGTTGTCGTGCAGACCCAGCACTCCGGACATCAGCACGAGGCGATGGCGCATCAAGGTCATGCCGATCACGGTCATGATCATAGCGCGATGGCGATGGCAGATGATACCGGCGCGCCTGCCGATCATGCCGGCATGAAAGGCGGCAGCGCACCGGCCTGTTGCGGCATGATGTGCGTCAGCGCGATTCCTGCCAGCCTGTTTGAGCTGACACCGCGAGCGATGATCCACGCGTCGATCGCTGCGTCGTCCGATGCCGGCATTTCCGGCGAAGCTCCCGAGCTTCTCTACCGTCCCCCGATCGTCCTCCTGTCGATGTGATCGCCGGTGTAGCGGCTGACCAGCCGCGCGCCTTCGAAGCCGTTTGACATTCGAGGATAAGATGCCCGCGCAAAATCTGGCAAGGCTCGCTGCCGTTGGTTCGGTGGCGATGGCGCTCGTGCCACGACGATTCAATGCCCCGTTCCTGCTGGGTGCCCTGCTGCTGGTTGCGGGGTGCGCCGCGCGGCCTCCGGTCTCGGTGGGGCCGGACCCGTCTGACCCCGGTGCGCGGACGCCGCGCACAGGCTACAGCTCCACCATCGGGCGCTACACGAGCCAGCGGCCGGTGGCCCCGTCTGCCTGGAAAAAGCAGAACGAGCAGGTCGCACCTGCGCCGAAGTCCGGCGGGTAGGTGCACCATGATCAATCTGGATGTCTTAACTTCCGTTTCGAATGGTCGCCACGCTCTGAGCGGCATCAGCCGATGGTTGATGGCAGGCACGGCGCTGCTGTTGTCAGGCTGCGCGTCGTTTTCGCCCGATGGCGGCATGAGTGTTGTCACGGCGACGGTCTCGAAGGATCTCGGCAAGGAGGCTTCTGCGCAACGCACGCCCGAAGAATCGGAATCCGCGCGCAATGTGACCAAGCAATTGCTTGCGAAACCGCTGTCGGCGGATGCTGCCGTGCAGATCGCGCTGCTCAACAATCGCGGATTGCAGGCGGCCTACAACGAACTCGCCATCTCCGAAGCGCGGGCCGTAGAAGCGAGTCTGCCGCCGAATCCCGCCATCTCGCTGTCGCGGATCGCGGGCTCGGTGGAAGTTGAAGTCGAGCGCAAGATCGTCGCCAACGTGCTTGCGCTTGCGACATTGCCGGTTCGCTCCGAGATCGCGGCCGCGCGCTTCCGGCAGGCGCAGATCATTGCCCTGAGCGAGACGCTGCGGATCGCGGCTGACACGCGACGGGCTTATTATCGGGCGGTCGCCGCGCGTGAACTCGCCGAATTCCTCGCGCAGGCGCAGTCCGGCGCGGAGACCGCGGCGAAGTTCGCCACGCGTCTCGGCGAAACTGGCGGCATGAACAAGCTCGATCAGGCGCGCGAGCAGGTGTTCTACGCCGATCTCACCGCGCAGCTCGCCGCCACGCGTCAGCGCGCGGCTAGCGAACGCGAAGCGCTGATCCGCGCCATGGGGCTGTGGGGCGGCGATCTGGCGTTCAAGACGGCTGCGGCGTTGCCGCCGCTTCCGTTGCGTCCGCAATCATTGCCAGGAATCGAAATCGAGGCGGTTCGCCGTCATGTCGATCTGCAGATCGGACGGATCGAACTGGATGCACTCGCCAAGTCTTATGGCCTGACGCGGGCGACCCGTTTCATCAATGTGCTCGATGCCGGGCTGGCCGGAAAGACCACGCGCGAGAAAGCAACCGGAGAAAAGAACCGCGAGCGCGGCTTTGATGTCGAGCTGCAGATTCCGATCTTCGATTTCGGCGAGGTTCGCGTCAGGGAAGCCGAGGCGACCTACATGCATGCGGTCAACCGCCTGATGGAGCGATCGGTCAATGTCCGCTCCGAAGCGCGCGATGCGTATCGCAGCTACAGGTCAGCTTACGACATCACCATGCACTACCAGAAGGAGGTCTTGCCGCTGCGCAAGATCATCTCCGACGAAACCCTGCTTCGTTACAACGGAATGCTGATCGATGTGTTTTCGCTGCTGGCGGAAGCGCGCCAGCGTATCGCTGCCACGACGGCGACAATCGAAGCGAAGCGGGACTTCTGGCTGGCCACCACCAATCTCAACACCGCTGTCATGGGCGGAGGCGTCTCGGCGCGCGTCGACACGGCGTCGGCACCCGGCGCGTCCGCCGAACCAGCGCAGCATTAAAGGAGCGCGAACAATGATCTCACGAAGAGCAATTCTCGGATCGGCTGCGATCCTTGCTGGCGCCAGCGCCGTCAGCGGCCGTGTTCAGGCCGCCGGTATTCCCGAAGCACCAATGTCGACCGCAAACACGATGCAGCCGCCGCTCGTTCCCACGAGCGGTCCGGACTATCAGCCTGTCGTTACACTGAACGGCTGGACGCTGCCGTGGCGCATGAACGGTGACTGGAAGGAATTCCATCTCGTCGCCGAGCCGGTGGTCCGCGAACTCGCTCTAGGCATGGTGGCGCATCTGTGGGGTTACAATGGCCAGTCGCCCGGCCCCACAATCGAGGCGGTCGAAGGCGACAAGGTGCGGATCTTCGTCACCAATAAGCTGCCGGAACACACGACAGTGCACTGGCACGGCATTTTGCTGCCGAATGGCATGGACGGCGTGACGGGCCTGACGCAGCCGCCGATCGGCGTCGGCAAGACCTTCGTCTACGAATTCGTGCTGACGAAAAGCGGCACGTTTATGTACCACCCGCATGCGGACGAGATGATCCAGATGGCCATGGGCATGATGGGCTTCTTCGTGGTGCATCCGAAGGACCCGGCGTTCCGCCGTGTGGACCGGGACTTCGTGTTTCTGATGTCGGCTTACGACATCGATCCCGGCACCTATCTGCCGAAGGTGTCGGAGATGACCGACTTCAACATGTGGACCTGGAACAGCCGTGTCTTTCCCGGCATCGATCATCTTGTCGCGGCGAAGGGCGATAAGGTGCGCGTCCGGTTCGGCAATCTCACCATGACGAACCACCCGATCCACATGCACGGCTATGACTTCAAGGTGTCGTGCACCGATGGCGGCTGGGTGCCGGAGACGGCTGCATGGCCTGAAGTCACTATCGATTGCGCGGTCGGCCAGATGCGGGCGTTCGATTTCGTCGCGGACAATCCGGGTGACTGGGCGATTCACTGCCACAAATCGCATCACACCATGAATGCGATGGGGCATGACCTTCGCAATTTCGTCGGTACGAAAAAGAGCGATCTCGTCAAGTCGGTGCGCAAGCTGGTGCCGGATTACATGCCGATGGGCAACGCCGGCATGGCCGACATGGGCGAGATGGAGATGCCGCTGCCGGACAACACGCTGCCGATGATGACCGGCTTCGCGCAGTTCGGTGCGGTCGAGATGGGCGGCATGTTCTCGGTGGTCAAGGTGCGCGAAGGTCTCGCATCCGGCGACTACAAGGATCCGGGCTGGTTCAGGCACCCGCAGGGCACGGTCGCCTACGAGGTTGCGAGCGCGGCCGCCCCGCCGCCATCGAAGTACGCGGTCCCGCGGCCCAAGCAAAAACCCGCAATCGAGAGGAACGTTGTCAAACCTTCCAAGACTCCTTCCATGAACCACAAGGGACACTGAAGATGCACGCTTTACAAATTTCCAGAACGATCAGGATCGCAGCTGCGCTTGCCGTGCTGTTGCCGGCAATGGGCGTACGCGTACTGGCGCACGACAACCATGCATCTTACGCCGCCGGCGAACCCGGAGATCCGAAGAAGCCCTCGCGCGAGATCGTCGTAGAGATGGGGGACCGGTACTATCGCCCCAAGCAACTCCAGGTGAAGCGCGGCGAGCAGGTCCGCTTCGTGCTTCGCAATGACGGCTATGAGGACCACGAATTTCTGCTCGATACCACGGAGGCAAATCTCAAGCATGCCGAGGCGATGCGGAAAAATCCCGGCATGGAGCATGGCGAGCCGAACGGGGTTCAGCTCGCGCCGAAGAAATCCGGAGAGATCCTCTGGAAATTCACCAAGACCGGGACGTTCGAGTTTGCGTGTCTGATAGCCGGGCATCGTGAGGCCGGCATGATCGGCACCGTCGTCGTGAAATAATCGAACCGAAAACCAGAGGAAAAAATATGCGGAAGCTCATTCTTGCGACGTCTTTCTCCATGGCGCTGTCGGCCCTTGTCCTTGTGACGCAGGCCTATGCTCAGGCACTTCCGGTCAACGGAACGGTCACCAAGATCGACGAGGCGGCCGGGAAAATGACCATCAAACATGGTCCTATCCAGAAAATGGATATGGAGGGAATGACCATGGTTTTCCGGGCCCAGACCTCGGAGATGCTGAGGCGGGTGAAGGTCGGCGACAAGGTCAGGTTCGACGTCGACAAGATCAACGGGCAGATGACCCTGACCGGAATCGAGAAGACGAAATAGCCCGGCGCGGGAGCGCCGGGTACGGCCTGACAAAGCCGTCACCCGGCGTTTTCCCGGCCTTTGCCACCGATCCGTCGCAGTTGATCCCTCAATCGGCCCAAAAGTTCCCTCATCCATCTCCGCGCGGGGAGTTGCGATGATCAAGAAGCTGTTCACCAAGTACTTTTTAGAAGTCATTCCGTCGATCGTGGCGACGGTGGTCGGTGCGTATATCGTCACCCACTACATCAACGCCAAGTCGGAAACGGACAAGCCGAAAGCTGCGATCTCGGCCCCCGCCGGGACCTCGAAGGATGCCGCCCCGCAAACGCTGAAAGCAGACGACTCCGGCGACAGGGTCTCAAAAGAGAGCGCGAAGGCCGAGGCCGCCAGGCTCAAGGCGGAAAAGCTTGCCCTCGAAAAGGCTGCGGCCGAGCGGTCGGCGGCTGATCGGGCCGAGAACGCGAAGCGGGCCGCCGAAAAACTTGCCGCCGAGAAAACCGCCAGCGAGAAGGCCGCTGCCGAGAAGCAGGCAAAGCCGGTTACGAAGTCCGCGCCCGTTGTGCCGCTGCCCGCCGAAGCCAATGCCGCCTCCGACGACAGGCGCGACGCCAACGATCTGGCGCGGGCCGCGATCGAACGGCTGCGCAATGCCAAGACCTCCGAACAGCCGCGTGCGCCGGAAGCCGCGCGTGCCGAGGAACAGCCGAAAGCGGAGCGCGCCAGGGTCAACAGCGTTGTTTATGCGCCGGCAGCCGCCCCGCAGCAGCCGGCGATGCAGCCGCTGCCGCCCGCGGTGACTGTTGCGCCGGGACCGAGCGAAGCGGCAGTCACGCCACCGAAACCCTTCCCTGAGCCCATTTCCGGATCATCCGACATCCGGGCTGACGATGGTTTGCGGCTGACGCCGCCCGCGGATATTCCTTCGCGGCCGCTGGATTTGCGCGCGAAACAGGGCCGGATCTCGTCTGTGACGGAAGATGTTGTCTCGGCCGCGAAGTCGGTGTTTCACGCCGTGGTGCCGGAATCGAACTAGACGTGTCGCTTCGACGCTCGGATGAGAGAACTGCTGCATCTCTCATTCAAGTGGGCGTGTTGTCCTGAGCCGCTTAATAGCACCGCGTGATATTCACGCTGACGGTTTCTTCCGCGCCTTCGCGCCGCGGGACCTTGACGGTCTGCCTGGTGCATTCCTGCACATAAGGTCTGTCGGACGGCGCGACCGCCGGCGGAAACCGGTGTGACCAATCCCAGGGAACGTCATAGGTGTACGTGTAACGGACGTCGCCCGATGATGGCGGCACGGCATCCACCACGCCCGGTTCGGCATATGATGGTTCGTAGAACAGGCCTGCCGTGCCCGGCCAGAAAGTCCCTGCGTGGTGTCCCCGGTGACGATGCAGCGGCCGGCCCGCTGACGGACGGAAAGCCGGCCGCGCCGAACCGGAGCTTCCAGCATATGCGATTGCCGGATCGGCAAATGTCTCGTTCGGGGCAAGGACAAGCGCGACTGCGCCAAGAGAGGCGATAAGCGCTCCGTAAATTCGATACGTCATGGCACGCACCAGTTCCAAGTTGCGAGCAGCACTCATGGCACGCTAGGTCCGGCTTTTCGGGCCCGCAAACTCAGACTTAATAATTGGTTAAGGCTTAATCTTAATGGGCCGGCTGGTGGCGTCGACGATATCCAGAAACTCCTTCACCGTGCTGACCGCTCCGGGGCTCGCTGCGAGATAGCCGGGAAGTTGCGTGACCGCATCGCGGAACGCATCGCCCTTCATGATGTCGAGCACGCGCTGCATCGGTTCGGTGTCCAGAAACGCGCGGCGGCAGACGAAGAAATAGTCCTCCGTCAGCAGCCGGACGAAATCGAGTCCGAACTGTCTGGCGGCGGCTTCGACGCCGAACGCCGCATCCGCCATGCCGCTCGCCACATAGGCGGCCACGGCGGCATGGGTGAATTCCATCTGCTGCGCGCCATTGATCCTCGCCTCGTCGATCTTGTGCAGTTTCAGCAACTGGTCGAACAGCGTGCGTGTGCCGGAATCGTGGTCGCGGTTGACGAAGCGCGCCCTGGTTTCGACGAGGTCGCTCAGCGATCCGATCCTGAGCGGATTGCCGGACTTCACCATCAGGCCCATCTCGCGGGTCACGAAGCTGATGACGCGATCCTCGCGCGGATCGAGCCATTCCCGGCAGGCCTTGACGCTTTGTGCGCGCAGCTCGCCACGCGGGATGTGGACGCCGGACAGATCGCAGGCACCCTGCGCCAGCGATACCAGCGAGTTCTGGTTGCTCACATAGCGCAGATCGACGCCGATGCCGGGTTCCTTGTCGAGCAGCTCGCGCAGCTTTGAGACCGCGAATCCATGGCTTGCGTGCACGCGGATGACTGACGGGCGCTGATGCAGGAAGGGCTTGATCTCGGTGGCGAGTTCCTGAGCGAGGTTTTCGAGTTGAGGGCCGAGCCGCGCCTGCATGCGTTGTCCGGCCCACACCAGTTTCTCGCCGAATGCGGTCAGCGTCGTGCCTTTGCCGCGATGGGTTTCGACCAGCGGCACGCCGAAGAACTCCGACCATTGCTCGACCAGATTCCAGACATGCCGATACGAAAGCCCGGCGTGGTCTGCGGCACTGGTGAGTTTGCCGGATGTGCGGATGTCGTTGAGCACGCCGAGCATCACGACGGCGGTCTGCGGGCTGCCTTCCTTGTGAAACCGCCAGACGGGTTCGATCTCGATCTGCAGCATCGTGACGTCCTTATGAATCCAATTTCATATGATCGTGAGCCATTGGCACATCATATCATATTTACTGTGGGATTTCTAATGAACAAACTCAAGAAAAGAACAGGAGAAATATGATGTCAATTGCATATGATTACTCCCACGGTACGACCGCGCACGACAATGCCGTCGTTCTCCGCAAGCAACTCCTCATCGACGGTCGCCACGTCGAGTCGGTCTCGAGGCGGACCTTCAACACGCTCAATCCCGCCACCGGGCAGGTGATCGCGACCATCTCGGAGGGCAATGAGGCCGATGTCGACCGGGCGGTCGATGCAGCGCGCCGCGCCTTTGAAGGGATTTGGGGCACCATGCGTCCCGCAGAACGCGGCCACATCCTGTTTCGTTTCGCGGAGCTTCTGAAGAAGCACGGCGCAGAGATTGCCGAACTGGAAAGCCGCGATGCGGGCAAGCCGATCGCCGCCGTGCTGCGGCAGGATCTCCCCGCCGCCGTCGACACGCTGACCTATTACGCGGGCTGGGCCGACAAGATTCACGGCGACACCGTGCCGACCCGCAGCGATGCGTTGACCTATACCGTGCGCGAGCCGGTCGGTGTGGTCGCGGTGATCGTGCCATGGAATTTCCCGCTGATGATCGGCATGTGGAAGCTGGCGCCAGCGCTGGCCTGCGGCTGCACCATTGTCATGAAGCCTGCCGAGCTGACGTCGCTGTCGGCGCTGCGCCTTGGCGAGCTTGCGCTCGAGGCAGGTCTGCCGCCGGGCGTGCTCAACATCGTGCCTGGTCCCGGCCGTGTGGTCGGCGACGCGCTGGTCAATCATCCCGGCGTGGATAAGGTGACTTTCACCGGTTCGCCCGGCGTTGGCCGCGGAATTCTCAAAGGCGCGGCAGGCAACTTCAAGCGGGTGTCGCTCGAACTCGGCGGCAAGTCGGCCAACGTGATCTATGACGACGCCGATCTCGATGCGGCGACCAAGGCCGCAGCCGCAGGCATCTTCTTCAATGCCGGGCAGGTGTGTTCGGCAGGCTCGCGCGTCCTCGCGCACGAGAAGGTCTATGAAGAAGTGGTCGCGCGGCTCACCGCCCGTGCCGAAGCACTGCGCATGGGCGACACCGCCGACAAGACCACAGCGCTGGGGCCCGTGATCTCCGAGAAGCAGATGAAGTCGATTCTCGAGTATGTCGATATCGGCCAGAAGGAGGGCGCGACGCTTGTCACCGGCGGCCAGCATGTCGGAGATCGCGGCTACTACATCAGCCCGGCGGTGTTCGCGAATGTGAAGCACGAAATGCGGATCTCACAGGAAGAAATCTTCGGCCCGGTGGTCAGCGTCATCAGGTTCAAGGACGAGGCCGATGCGATCCGCATCGCCAACGGCACGGCGTTCAGTCTCGCGGCAGGCGTATGGAGCCGTGACATCGGACGCACGCAGCGTTTCGCGAAAAAGGCAAAGGCCGGCACGGTCTGGATCAACACCTATGGCTATACCGATGTGCGGTTGCCATGGGGCGGTGCGGGCGACTCGGGCTTTGGCCGCGAACACGGCACCGAAGCGCTGGCGAATTTCACCGAGCCGAAAGCGGTCTGGATGAATCTGAACGTTTGAAATCTCCCTCTCCCCGTGAACGGGGAGAGGTGAAGAGGCACCGTTCAAACAAAAACGCGGGCCGTGAGGCCCGCGTTTTGATATTCAAAATTCGATTGAAGCGCTTAGCGCGGTCCACGCGGCGCACCAGCGCCGCCACGGCCGCCAGCACCACGGTCTGCGCCCGGACCGGCACCGAACACGGGCTTCGGCTTCATCGGCAGCAGGCCTTCGCGCTGCAGCTTCTTGCGCGCGAGCTTGCGGGCGCGGCGAACGGCTTCCGCCTTTTCGCGGGCCTTCTTCTCGGAGGGCTTTTCGTAATGACCGCGGAGCTTCATCTCGCGGAAAATGCCCTCGCGCTGCATCTTCTTCTTCAGCGCCTTGAGAGCCTGGTCGACATTGTTATCGCGGACGAGAACCTGCACGCGGCATCCTCTTTGGTTTCAATCAGGAAATTCTGGAGACGACAAAGGACTGGCTAAAGGCCACGCCCTTCCCATCGAAGGCGCGGATGTACCAGATCAAACCGCGAATGTCCACTGTGGACCGGGGTTTTTCAGGGGCCGGAGCGGCCGATTTTCGGGCAGAATCCCGGTGCCGGGCCGCGATTCGGAGGGGCTGGAAAGCCCCGGATACCGGGTTCCTGCGGTCCCCGCCGCCGGATAGTCCTGCGGCACGATCAGGGGAGAATCAATATGAACGCGAAAAAGTACACCGCCGAGGTCATCGGCACGTTCTGGCTGACGTTTGGGGGGTGCGGCAGCGCGGTCCTTGCAGCGGCCTTTCCGCAGGTCGGCATTGGCCTGCTTGGGGTCTCGTTTGCCTTCGGCCTGAGCGTTGTCACCATGGCGTTCGCCATCGGCCACGTGTCCGGCTGCCACCTCAATCCCGCCGTCACGGTCGGGCTCGCCGCCGGCGGACGGTTCCCGGCCAGTCAGATCGTGCCTTATGTGATTGCTCAGGTGATCGGCGCAGTCGCCGCCGCCGGGCTGCTCTATGTGATCGCCAGCGGCAAGGCCGGTTTCGATCTCGCCGGCGGCTTCGCGTCCAACGGTTACGGTGATCATTCGCCGGGCAAGTACAGCCTCATGTCAGGCTTCGTCATGGAAGTGACCATGACGGCCATGTTCCTCTTCATCATCATGGGCGCGACCCATGGCAAGGCACCGGCCGGTTTCGCGCCGCTCGCCATCGGCCTTGCGCTGGTGCTGATCCATCTCGTCAGCATCCCGGTCACCAACACCTCGGTGAACCCGGCGCGCAGCACCGGTCCCGCCCTGTTCGTCGGCGGCTGGGCCATTCAGCAACTCTGGCTGTTCTGGGTCGCGCCGCTGATCGGCGGTGTCATCGGCGGCGTGGTCTATCGCTGGCTGAGTGACGAGCCGGAAGGAGTCGTCGCGGGCAGGTAACGCCTGATCTTCAGATAAAGACGGAGGCTGTCGCGAGCGATCGCGGCAGCCCTTTTATTTCTGCTTTTGGGGAGCCTTGACCTCGGTCACATGGCCCATCTTGCGGCCGGGGCGCGGCGCGCCCTTGCCATAAAGATGCACAGTGGCGCCGGGGACGCCCAGCCACTTGCCGTAATCGAGGATGTCGTCGCCGATCAGGTTGGTCATGGTGACGTCGCCATGCCGGACCGGATGCGCCAGCGGCCAGCCGGCGATGGCGCGGATGTGCTGCTCGAACTGCGACACCGACGCGCCGTCCAGCGTCCAGTGGCCGGAGTTGTGCACCCGTGGCGCAATCTCGTTGACCAGCAGGCTCGGGCCGTCCTTGCCGGGCACCACGAACAGCTCCACCGCCAGCACGCCGACATAGTTCAGCGCGGTCGCGATCTTCTCTGCGATCACGCGGGCCTGTGCCGCGAGCTCATCGGAAATGCGCGCCGGGGCGTGGGAATACTTCAGGATGTGGTCGCGATGCTCGTTCTCGGTGACGTCGTAGCAGACCACTTCGCCACTGGCGCTGCGCGCGGCGACCACGGAAATCTCGCGTTCGAACGGCACGAAGGCTTCGAGGATTGCGGAGCGTGTTTCAAGATCGGCCCACACCGTTTCCGGATCGTCGCCTTCGCGGACCACGACCTGACCCTTGCCGTCGTAACCGAAGCGCCGGGTCTTGAGCACGGCGGGCAGCCCGATCTGGGCGATAGCGGTTTTCAGATCCTGCGCGGAGGAGACATCGGCATAGCGTGCGGTGGCGATGCCGAGCTTGCTCACGAAATTCTTTTCCGCGAACCGGTCCTGCACGGTTTCCAGCACCTGCGGGTCCGGCAGCACCGGACGGCGGGCCGACAGGATCATCGCGGTCGAGGAGGGGATGTTCTCGAACTCGTAGGTGATGACGGCGACATCGGATGCGAACAGTTCGAGCGCCTCGACATCGGCATATTCCGCGCAGGTCGCGTTCTGCACCACGTCGAAGGCCGGCGAATCCGGATCCGGCGAAAACACCTGCGCCTTGAGGCCGAGACGTGCTGCGGCGAGCGCGAGCATCCGGCCCAATTGTCCGCCGCCGAGAATTCCAATGGTGTCGCCTGGTTTCAGCGTCACCCGACCTGAAGATGTCACTTAGTTTCTTCCTTTGGGCGCTCGCTCACGGCCTCGGTCTGTTGCTTGCGCCATGTCGCAAGCCGGGTTGCAAGGCCGGCATCGTTGAGAGCCAGCACACTTGCGGCGAGCAGGGCGGCATTGATAGCGCCCGACTTTCCGATCGCCAAGGTGCCGACGGGGATTCCGGCGGGCATTTGCACAATGGAGTACAGCGAATCCACGCCTGACAGCGCCTTGGATTCCACCGGCACGCCGAACACCGGGAGTTCCGTCAACGCGGCTGCCATGCCGGGCAGATGCGCAGCGCCTCCGGCACCGGCGATGACAACCTGGAACCCGGCCGCCTTGGCCCCCTTGGCGAAGCTGTAGAGCCGCTCGGGGGTGCGGTGCGCCGAGACGATGCGCGCCTCGTGCGCGACGCCGAGCGCGGTCAGGGTCTCTGCGGCATGGCGCATGGTTTCCCAGTCGGACTGGCTTCCCATGATAATGGCAACGAGGGTGGTCATCTGGAATCTTCAAAAAGGGCCGAAAAAGAGGGCGGATTATAGGGTTGCGCCCCTGCGAGGCAAGCTAATGCGACATCGGCGCGAATCCGTTATCCTTTCATGGTCAATGGCCGCGCCGGTCAAGCGGATTAGAGGCGGAAACTTGAAGAAAGCGCGCGGCAAAATGGCGTCACGGGGGCGGGCGGCGAAGAAACCGGCCAGCCGGAGCAAAACCGCAAAATCCGCCCCGCCGAAGCCCGAGCGCAAGCCGCCGGCCGATCCGCTGGCCAAGGCCAGGCGGCAGGTCGCGGCCCTGAAGGTGGAACTTGCCGCTGCCGAGGCCCGGATCGACGAACTGCAGGCCTGGGCCGATACCGACTTCCTGCTGAACATCTACAACCGCCGCGGCTTTGAACGCGAACTCGACCGCTCGATCGCCTACATCCGTCGCTACAAGGCGGGCGGCGCGCTGATCGTGCTCGACGTCGATCGCCTCAAGCCGATCAATGACACCTTCGGTCACGCGGCCGGCGACATCGTGCTCAAGGGTGTGGTCGCAGTGCTAATGCGCCATGTCCGCTCGTCGGATGTGGTGGGCCGTCTGGGTGGCGATGAATTCGGACTGCTGCTCTGGAATTTGACGCAGGCCGATGCGCAGGCGAAAGCGGCGGCGCTGGAGCAGGCGATCGATCAGCTCACATTTGTGTTCAAGGGAAGGCCTGTGGTCGCAGGCGCATCTGCAGGTGTTGCGCTGATCGGCGCTGCGGACAGTGCTGCGGATGTGATGGAGGCGGCGGATCGCGCAATGTATGCGCGAAAGGCATTGCGGCGGGGAGGCCGCGCGCTGGCAGCGCTCTGACACCATGCGGCAGAGTCGTCACGCAGCTCAGGCGATGATGTCTGGCGTGATCTGGTCTTCGATGAATGAAATGCGGTCGCGCAACTGAAGCTTGCGTTTTTTCAAACGCTGCAATCTGAGCAGGTCCGGCGCGGGCGACTGATGCAGCGCTTCGATGGCGGCGTCCAGGTCGCGATGCTCCTGCTGCAACTGCGCCAGTTCAAGCGCGTATTCGTTGTTGTCCTGATCTACCATAACCGTCATTTGACTGAATTCGCCCAGACTTTCAGGTAAGTGTCTCAGAACGCTTCCGCATGACCGTCATTGCAGAAAATTGTTACCAACTCCAGTAGTCCAGTTCCAACATTTGCATCCGTTTCGGCGGGCGTTTCGCGCATGTTGGATCAGCGAGCCCCAGAGGATTTAAGTCGGCTCGCGGACGCGCGATATACCGGTGACGGTATCGCGGGCCGGGTTCCCTCACAATTCGTTTCCTTTGTGCACGAAAATTTTGAACGGCTCTTTTAACTCCGCTGTCGACAGACCGCCTCGGTCATGTAGACTTAACCGTCCAGATCCGATCTGAGGTCCACTTAGCAGAGGAGACTTCTATGGCGATTCAGGCGCATCTCGTTGAACTGGAACGTAAACACGAAGTTCTGGAAAACGAATTGCACGATGCTCTCCAGCATCTTTCTACCGACGACCTCCAGATTATCGAACTCAAGCGCCGCAAGCTGGTGCTCAAGGATCAAATCGAGCGCATCAAGCTCTCTACGGTCCACTGACTTTTCCACCATTTAATCGCACGGAAATTCAGCGCGATGCTCGTAACGGCAGCAGGTGCCGTTGCGAGGTGCGGTGATGCCTGCGGCCGAGGCTACGTTACCCCGGCGACGCGGGCGGCTTCGTCTGCGATTGCGAGGGATGAGGTCAGGCCGGGCGACTCGATCCCGAACAGGTTGACCAGCCCCGCGAGGCCATGGTCCTGCGGGCCCTGGATCACGAAATCCTGCCGTGCGATGGCGGGCGGCACGATCTTTGGCCGGACGCCGGAATAGCTCGGTGTCAGCGCGCCATCCGGCAGCGCCGGCCAGTAGCGGCGGATTGCCGGGTAAAACCGCTCTGCACGTGCCGGATCCACCGCATAGTCGAGACTTGCCGCGTCGGGACTGTCGACCCATTCGACATCGGGGCCGAATTTCGCCTGTCCGCCGAGATCGATGGTCAGATGCACGCCAAGTCCGCCTGGCTCCGGCACCGGATAGATCAGGTGCGAGAACGGCGCGCGCGTGCTGCAACTGAAGTAGTTGCCCTTGGCGTAGTAGCTTACCGGAATGCGGTCGGCGGGCATGCCGTCGATGGCGCGGGCAATGGCAGGCGCGTTCAGCCCCGCCGAATTGATCAGGATGCGGCACTTCAGCGTCATCGGCGCGTCGCCGCCGATCTCGACTTCGAAGCCATCAGAAACAGCGGTCGCGCGCTTGAGCGGTGCATGAAATGCGAGTGCTCCGCCCGCATCTTCGATCTCGCCGCGCAGTGCCAGCATATAGGCATGGCTGTCAACGATGCCGGTCGATGGCGAGAGCAACGCGCCGGTGCAATGCAGGGCAGGCTCGAGGGCGCGCGCTTCGGCAGCCGACAGCACCCGCATGTCATCGACGCCGTTGGCTTCGGCATGCGACTTGATCGAGACCAGCTTCTCGTCCTCATTGCTCGCGGTCGCCACGATCAGCTTGCCGCAGCGCCAGTACGGCACGCCATGGGCGTCGCAGTATTGATAGAGCGCCTGCTTGCCGGCAACGCACATCCGCGCCATCAGGCTGCCCGCCGGATAATAAATCCCGGCGTGGATCACCTCGCTGTTGCGCGAGGATGTGCCGGTGCCGATGTCCCCGGCGGCCTCGACCACCACAACCTCAAGACCCGCGCGCGCCAGTTTGCGTGCAACGGCGAGCCCGACGATGCCGGCGCCGACCACAACACACTCAATTCTGTCCATGGATGTTTCGCCCTGCTGGAACGATTCGTTTCTTGCTCATTCTATGTTCAGCGCGCCACTTTGCGATGCTGTCCGCGTTAGGGCTTGGTTAAGCATAAGTGGCCAATTGCCCGCATTTAAGTCACAATGTGAGGGAGCCGCGATTACGCGTTTACCCGATCCAAAGAGGTACAGCCAGACACTGCGGGATGAAGAATTCCGCGGAATGGTAATGACCGGCTGGCAGAAGCAAGCACGAGCGACCACAGCGAGCCCGGTGTGGGCCGCTGCATGTCTCTGCGCCATTTTGGCGCCGGGCAGCGCGGCCTCGCAGATCGTCGCCAATCCCGATGGCTCGTTCTCTGCAACGGCTCTGGAAATCTCGAATACCGCGCTGGTATGGCAGGTGGCAATGGGCGGCTTCGTTGTCGCCGCGTTTCTTGCCGCCATCATCCTCTGGGTTTCGACCGCGCTGCGGCGTGCACGTCATGCCAATATCAGGCGCGCCGCATTCGTTTCAAGCGCGCTCAACAATCTGACGATCGGCATTGTCATGGTCGACGCGCGCAAGCGCATCGTCTTCTGCAACGACCGCTATCTGGAAATGTATGGGTTCTCCCGTGCGGATCTCGTGCCCGGAATGACCGGCCGCGATCTCACCGCACTGCGTGCGACACGAGGCATGCTGTGCGACGACATCGAAGAGTACTACCGCAACGTCAAAACCGCAGAAGGGCATATCTGCGAGTTGCGCGACGGGCGCTCAATCGTGATCAAGCATCGCGAACTGTCGAACGGCGGGGTCGTCTCGACCCACGAGGATTGCACCGCGCAGCGCAGGATGTCGCGGAAGCTTGCAACCACCACGCACTTCCTTGAATCGGTCATCGACAACATTCCGGTCTGCGTCGCCGCCAAGAGCATCGAGGATGGCAGGTACATTCTCGCCAACCGCGCGTTCGAGCAATTCTCCGGATTGAGCCGCGATCAGATTATAGGCCACACCGCGGAGAAGGTTTACGTGCCGGAAGCGGCGCAGATGGTCACGGAGGCGGACCGCGACGCGATCGCTTCGCCGACCGGGCAGACGCGCACCGAATTGTCCATCGAGCACAATGGCGGCAGACGCCTGATCGCCTGCAACCGCATGATCGCGCGCGACGAGAAAGGCAAACCGGAATTCCTGGTTTCCCTGTTCGAGGACGTGACCGATCGCCGCTCCCTGTCGCGGGAAGTCCAGAGCGCGAAGAAATTCCTGGAACAGGTGGTCGACAACATCCCGGTCTCGCTCGTCGTCAAGCGGCTCAGCGATGGTCAGTACGTGCTCGCCAACCGCGCCGCCGAAGCCATGCTGACGCGCCGGCGCGAGGACGTGATCGGCTCCACGCTCGAGGACATCTACAACCCGGCCGACGTGCAGTTCATTCTCAAGCGCGATGAGGAGGCCGTCCGCAAGAAAGGCGTCGTCACCGAGGAACATCCGATCCAGACCGAAAACGGGCTGCGTCTGTTCCTGACTCGGCGCGTGACCGTTCTCGACGAGGCCGGTGAGCCGCAATATCTCATCAAGACCAACGAAGACATCACCGACCGGCGCGAGACCGAGTCGCGCATGGCCCACATGGCCTATCACGATGCGCTGACGGAATTGCCGAACCGCGCGGCGTTTCTGCAGGCTCTGGAGCAGATGATCGACGCCTGCGAGGACACCGACGAGGAATTCGCGGTGCTCTCGCTCGATCTCGACCGGCTGAAGGAAATCAACGATGTGTTCGGCCACGAGGTCGGCGACCAGTTGCTGATCGAATTCTCGCGGCGTCTTGAATCGGTCATTTCCGGCGGCGTGGTTGCGCGTCTCAGCGGCGACGAGTTTGGTCTCATCATCGACGGTCTTCAGCCCGATTCCGCCAAGGCGCTCGCCACGCGCCTGATGCAGTCGATGCAGACCGAATTCACGTTCGACGGGCGCGCAGTCCGCATCGGTCTCACCATCGGAATCTCGGTGTATCCGCGCAATGGCCGCGACGCCGAAACATTGCTCACCAACGCGGACGCCGCTCTGTTCCGGGCCAAGACCAAGGCGCGCGGCTCGATCAACTTCTTCGATATGGAGCTCGACCAGCAGCTCCGCGACCGCCGCGCGTTGCATCAGGATCTGTCGACTGCGATCAGGAACGGCGAACTGTCGCTGCACTATCAGCCGCAGGCCCGTGCGCGCCACAAGATGAAGTCCGATCACGTTCTCGGTTTCGAGGCGCTGGCGCGGTGGACCCATCCCGTGCGCGGTTTCGTTCCGCCCGGCGACTTCATTCCGCTGGCGGAAGAAAGCGGCCTGATCGTCGAGATGGGCGAGTGGATTCTGCGCGAAGCCTGCCGCGAGGCGGCGTCGTGGCCGAAGGATCTGCAAATCTCGGTCAATCTGTCCCCGGCGCAGTTCATGCACGGCGATCTCGTCGGGCTGGTCCATTCCATTCTGATCGAAACCGGTCTCGCGCCCGGCCGGCTAGAGCTTGAAATCACCGAGGGCGTGCTGATCGAGGACTTCGACCGCGGGCTTTCATTGCTGCGGCGGCTGAAGGCGCTCGGCGTGCGGATCGCGATGGACGATTTCGGCAGCGGCTATTCCTCGCTGACCTATTTGCAGGCGTTCCCCTTCGACAAGATCAAGATCGACCGCGCCTTTGTCATGAATCTCGGACGCAATCCGCAATCGGCCGCCATCATCCGCGCGATGATCGGTCTTGGCCACGGGTTGAACATTTCCATTGTCGCCGAAGGCGTGGAAACCCAGGAACAGCTGTCCTTCCTCGCGGACGAGGCCTGCGATCAGGTGCAGGGCTATCTCCTTGGCAAGCCGGCGCCGATCGAGACCTATGCGGAATGGATCGGCCGCACCAAGAGCGTTTCCAACGTCTCGAACCTGCCGCGCAGGGTTGGCTGACGAACATCTGTCGCTAATCCCCGGGCTTGACTTGCGATGATCGCCATCGGAGATCATCGCGGCATGGCTGATGTCGACATTGCGATCATCGGAGGCGGCCTCAACGGCGCGAGCGTCGCGCGCGATGCTGCCGGACGCGGTTTGCGGGTGGCGCTGTTCGAGCAGAACGATCTCGGCAGCGGCGGGACGGCAGCCGCTCCCCATTTGATGCATGGCAATTTCATCGATCTTGAACGGGGGAATGCGCTGCGGGTGCGCGCCGCGCTGGCGGAGCGGGACATCGCGTTGCGTATCGCGCCGCATCTGGTGCGTCCGGCCCGTTTCGTGCTCCCGGTTCATTCCGAAGAGCGGCCTCCGGCTATGCTGCGCGGCGGGCTGTTTGTTTATAGCCTTCTTGCCGCGAGAAGCCCGTTACCGCGGTCCGAAGTCCTCGACCTGACGATCGACGAAGCGGGTCATTCGCTCAAGCGATCGCTCGGGCTGGCGCTGGCATATTCCGACTGCACCGTGGACGAAACGCGGCTTGTCGTTCTCAATGCGGCCGACGCCGCAGCCCGCGGCGCCGCGATCCGGACCGGCGCACGCTGCGTGTGGGCTGAACGCTCCGGGACCTGGCGGCTGGCGGTCGTCAACCGCGGCCGGCGCGAAACCGTCACCGCGCGGGCTCTGGTGAATGCGAGCGGCGCGTGGGCGCGGCAGGTCGCCGAAACCGTCTTGCATTTGCCTGCCGTTCAAGCGAGCTTCGTGAAAGTCAGCCAGATCGTCGTGAGGCGGATGTTCGATGGCGACAATGTCTATGTGCTCCAGAACGACGACCGCCGCATGGTCTATGCCATTCCCTATCATCGCGATTTCACGCTGATCGGAACATCCGAGCGGAGCTTCGCCGGAGATCCGGCGATGGCCTCGGCAAGTGCTGACGACATCGCCTATCTGTGCGCGGCGGCGAGCCGCTATTTCCGGGTGCGGATCGAAGGAGCCGACGTGATGCACGCGATGGCCGGCTGCGACGCCACGGGCCATCGCAACGGCATCGTGAAACGGGACCGGAAGTCCGGCAAGGCGCCGTTGCTGACCATGATCGGCGGCGCGACGACAACTGCGCGTCGGCGGGCGGAAATCGCGCTGGCGCAGCTTGCGTCGTTTTTCGAGTTGCCGCCGTCTCGGACTGCGTCCGAACCGTTGCCCGGTGGCGATTTCGGGTGGGATACGTTTGGCGATCAGGTGGACACTGCGCGCCAGCGCTGGACATTCCTCAGCGAGCGTCATGCGCAGCGGCTGATCGCGTCATACGGCACGCGGATCGAGCGGATTCTGGGTGCGGCAAAAAGCATGGATGACCTTGGGCCACGGTTCGGCGATGACCTCACCGGCGTGGAGGTGCGTTATCTGATGACGGAAGAATTCGCCCGGTTTGCCGACGACATTGTGTGGCGGCGCTCCAAACTCGGCCTGACGATGTCGCGGCAGGACCGCGAGGCGCTCGAAACATTCATGGCGACGGCATGACGGCTGGCGTTGTTAAAAGCCCGCTGCTGCGGATCGCATCGGTGGTGAAGCGCTTCGGCGGCTTCACGGCGGTGGACGATCTGTCGCTCGATATCGCTGCCGGAGAATTCTTCGCGCTGCTGGGGCCATCAGGCTGCGGCAAGACCACGCTGCTGCGCATGCTGGCGGGGTTCGAGACGCCGGACGCGGGTGCGATCCATCTTGATGGTGCGGATATCGCGCATGTGCTGCCGCATGAGCGTCCCGTCAACATGATGTTCCAGAATTACGCGCTGTTTCCGCATCTCACCGTTGAGGGCAACATCGCGTTTGGGCTGAAGCGCGCAGGATTGCCGAAAGACGAGATCGCCGCGCGTGTCGCCGAAGTGGTGGCGCTGGTGCGCCTGGAGGGACTCGAGAAACGCCGCCCCGACCAATTGTCGGGCGGCCAGCGCCAGCGCGTGGCGCTGGCACGGTCGCTGGCGCGCCGTCCGCGGGTGCTGCTGCTCGACGAGCCGCTGGCCGCGCTCGACAAGAAGCTGCGCGAAAGCACGCAGGCCGAATTGCTGGACGTACAGCGTCGTCTCGGCATGACCTTCATCATCGTGACCCACGACCAGGAAGAGGCGATGACGGTGGCCGACCGCATCGGCGTGATGAATAAAGGCAGATTGGTGCAGGTCGCGCCGCCGCGGGAACTCTACGAAGCGCCGAATTCGCGCTGGATCGCCGGCTTTGTCGGCGACATCAATCTGATTGAAGGGCAGGTGGCCGCGCGTCAGGCGGGTCACTTTACGATCGCGACGCAGAGTGCGGGTACAATTGTCGCGTCGCATGCGCCGTCATCGGGAACCAGCGTTATCTGCGTGGCGATCCGCCCGGAAAAAATCCGGATATCCAAGGAGGCGTCCGGCGAACCCGCCGTCAACACATTCAGCGGCGATCTGACATCCACTGGGTTCCTCGGCGGCGTGTCGGTCCATGCGGTCAAACTCGATGGCGGCGCGGTCCTGCGGGTGGCCGCGGCGAACGCGACGCGAGCATCCGCCGATGGGTTTGTGGTGGGGCAACGGGTGACCGTTTCATTCGCGCCCGACGATGTCGTGGTGCTGGACCGATGAGCGGGCGGCGCATCTTCACCCGCCCGGCGCGGCTTGCGGCCATCGCGCCCTATCTCTGGATGGCGCTGTTTTTCCTTGTGCCGTTCGGCTTCGTGCTGAAGATCGCGCTGTCGCAAACCGCCATCGCCCAGCCGCCCTACGTTCCGGTGTTCGATCTTGCTGCGGGTTGGGATGCCTTTAAGGCGGGCTTGAGCGCGCTGTCGTTCGACAACTTCAAGCTGCTGGCGTCGGACGATCTCTATGTTTTCTCTTATGTCCGCAGCCTCAAGGTCGCGATCACGTCCACCGCGATCCTGCTGCTGATCGGCTATCCGGTGGCTTACGGCATGTCGCGGCTGCCGCAGCGGTGGCAGCCCATCGCGATGATGCTTGTGATTGTGCCGTTCTGGACCTCGTTCCTGATCCGCATCTACGCCTGGATCAATGTGCTCCAGCATGACGGCTTGCTGAACAAGGCCCTGCTCGCGCTGGGCATCATCGACAAGCCGCTGGTCTGGCTCTCGACCGACGCAGCGATGTATCTCGGCATCGTCTACTCATATTTCCCGTTCATGATCCTGCCGCTTTACGCGACGCTGTCGAAAATGGACGACGCGCTGCTCGAAGCCGCCGCCGATCTCGGCGCCTCGCGGCTGAAGGCCTTCTGGCTGGTGACTTTCCCGCTATCGCTGCCGGGCATCGGCGCGGGCGTGCTGCTGTGCTTCATTCCCATCGTCGGCGAGTTCGTGATTCCCGATCTGCTGGCGGGCTCCGATCGCATGATGATCGGTCAGACGCTGTGGCTGGAGTTCTTCACCAACAAGGACTGGCCGGTGGCATCGGCGATTGCCGTCGTGCTGCTCGTCGTATTGCTGGTGCCGCTGTTGATCTACGAGAAGCTGCAGCGCCGTCATCTGGAGCAGCGCTGATGGCTGCGCGGCAAGCTCGCTTCTCCACATTCAATCTCGCCGCGGTGGCGCTGGGGCTGGCGTTTCTGTACCTGCCGATTGCGATCCTCGTGATCTATTCGTTCAATGCTTCTCGCCTTGTCACGGTGTGGGGCGGCTGGTCGCTGCGCTGGTACATCGAATTCTTCAACGACGAGGCCATGCTGTCGGCGGCATGGATGAGCCTGCGCGTGGCGTTCTGCTCAGCGACCGCCGCGACCTTGCTTGGCACGCTGGCGGCCCTCGGGCTGGCGCGCGGGGAGCGCTTCAAGGGGCGCACGCTGTTCTCGGGGATGCTCTATGCGCCGCTGGTGATGCCCGAAGTCATCACCGGGCTGTCGTTGCTGCTGCTGTTCGTCGCCATCGATGCCGGACGCGGGTTTTGGACCGTCACCGTCGCGCACACCACGCTCACCATGTGCTTCGTGACGGTGGTGGTGCAGTCGCGGCTGAGCACGCTGGATCGCAGTCTTGAGGAAGCCGCGATGGATCTCGGCTGCTCGCCGGTTCAGGCGTTCATCGCGGTGACGCTGCCGCTGATGTTACCGTCGATTGCGGCGGGCTGGATGCTGGCCTTTACGTTGTCGCTGGACGACCTCGTGATCGCCAGCTTCACCACCGGGCCGGGATCGGCAACGCTGCCGATCCGGATCTATTCCGAGGTGCGGCTCGGCGTGAAGCCGGAGATCAACGCGATCTGTACGCTGGTGATCGCGGTGGTAGCGCTGGTGATCGTCGCCGCGTCGCTGGCATCGAAGCTGTCGAGCGAGCAGGGCGAAAGCGCCGCGCCGCTTTAGTCTGAAAGACCTGCCGCAACGGCCTGTCTCTGAAATGCGACTTGCCGGTGTGGTGCTGATCCTGGCAGGGGGCCGCGGCTCTGAAACTGGCGCTGGCCTAGTCCGCCTTGTCGGATTTTGATTCCGTGGCGGCCGGTGGTGTGGGATTCTCGGGCGTCTCGGTGGACTGCGTCGGAACGGGGGCTTCCGCAGCGGGCGCAATCGGAGCAGGCAGCACCGGCACCGGCAAGACAACGGCAGCGGGGGCGCTCGGTTGCGGGGCTGCGGCCTGAGGCTGCGCCGCCGCCGGTTCGGCGGGAGCTTTTCGACCGCCGGTGAAACGATCGATCACCGATTTCACCGCGTCGCGCGTCTTGCGGTCCTTCAGGGAATCCAGCAGCGGCGCGGAGGCCGGCGAACGGCGGAGCAGCGATTCCGAATCCGGGAACACCAGCGGGTCATCCCACGGCCCTTGCACCACGAACGGCAATTGAAACGCCGGCGGCACATCGCTCGCGACGACAAGGCTGGCAACGCCCTTCAGATCGTATTCACGCGACGGCACCGACGCCGTGCCGGTGAGCAGGACGCGTATGGTCGGCCCTTCGATCCGCGCATCTTCTGCGGTGGCGACGCCGTCATTGAAGCGGATCGCGATATTCAGCGTCTCGAACGGCGTCGAGCCGCTGCGGAAATTGCCGGCGCCCGACAACGGGCGGCGCTCGAGACGCTTCAGAAGTTGTTCGACATTGAGTCCGCTGATCGCGCCGTCATGCCCCGTCAGTGTCGCGGTGCCGTCGAGCGACTGCGCCAGCGCAAACGGGCTGGCGCCCTTGGCTTCCAGCGCGAAGTTGAGATTGCCGCGCCCCGTCAGCTTGTTGACGCCGAACAGTTCCTGCACGCAGCTTGCCAGATCGACATCGGTGAACTGGAACTGGGCTTTGACATCCGCATCGGGATCGGTCCGGGTAATGCCGAACGAGCCCTTGAGGATGCCGCCGTAGATCTGCGCTTCGCCGATGCTCAGCGCCAGCGTGCCGTTGCGCAGATTGGCGCCGAGCGCGGTGCGGCCGAGCCGGGATGTGCCGATGGTGACCTTCGCAGCCGACAGACGCATGTCGAGATCGGTGGCGGAGAGGCCGCGCAGATCGAACAGTTGCCGGTTCCAGTCGCGGGCGCCGCTCGCGAGCAGGCGAATGGTCTCGATATAGGGCGAAAAGTCGAGCGTGTCGGCGGCCAAGGTCGCCTGCACGGTCTGGCGGTCGTTGTTGCTGTAGGTGATGACGCCTTCGGCGGTGTTGCCATCGAGCTCGAGATTGACATTGGTCAGCGCGATGGATTCGCCGACCACATTGGTGCGGGCCTTCAGCGAAAACCGTCCGAGGCCGCCGGTGCCGGGAGGGGCCTGTCCCGCCCAGCGCATGGCGTTGCGCAGCGAGGGGCTGTCGGCGGTCAGCGTGCCTTCCATCAGGAGGCTGGTGCGGTTGGCGATCGCACCGTCGAAAGCGAACTTGAGCGGCGCGCTCGCGACCCGGACCTTGATGCCGGATCGGTCGCCGGAGAGCGCGGCGATGAAGTCGTTGATGCTCAGGCTGCCGTCGACCAGTTCGCCCCGCCAGTTGAACTGACCGGTGGCGGCGAAGGAGCGCGAGATCGACGGCCATGCCAGCGACAGGTCGATCGCGTTGACGGTCTCGGCGATATCGCGGGCGTCGTTCTGATAGGTGAGGACGCCGTCCTTGATGCGGATTTCGGAGAACGACACCGGACTGTCGACGCCGGGCTTCACGGTGCGTGCCAGCGTTTCGACGATAGCCGACCAGTTGCTGCGGCCATCGGCGCTGCGCTTTACGTTGATCCGCGGATTCTGCAGCGTTACGTCGGCGATTTCATAGCGCCGCATCAGGAGCGGCAGCAGGCGCAGGTTGGCGGTCAGTTCGTCAACGGTCAGCGGCTCATCGGCGATGCCGCCGCCGCGCGAACTCGCGCCTTTCAGTCCGACCTGCCGGAGGGTGATGGAGCTACCGGGAAAAACCGAGACGCGGACGTCGCCGCCAACCTTCAGGTCGAGACCGGTCGCTGCGCGAATCTGCTTCTCGACCGAAAGCCGCACGGCGTTCTCGTCGATCATCCATGAAATGGCGATCAGGCCGATCAGCGCGGCAGCGAGAAATGCCGCAACCGGCATCCCGAGGCGCTTTATCCCTTGGGCCATCGTCAATGAGTTCATCCGGTAAGGTTGCTGTGTCGGGCATCGGCGGGTTTCCCTGCGCCGGGCAACCGCAACTTGATTGCTTTTCTTGACGCTTTCAAGGCCATCCGAAGCCTTAAACCCCGCAATCGCGCCCCAAAAGCAAAGGTATTCGAAGGTGTTCGGACGATGCGTCGCATTAAGCGGGATCGCAGCCGGCCGAACCGGCGGGACGCCGCGACGCGATTGACGCGCCTTGAAAATTCCGCCTAATAATCGGCCCCAACTCGGACTTGCCAACCACCACTCGAGCGGCTTGCCCGCCTGTTTTCCTCCATCAGGTTGCACCCCCATGAACAAGGTTTACCCCGACGCGAAATCCGCGCTCGATGGCGTTGTTAAAGACGGCATGATGGTCATGTCCGGCGGTTTCGGTCTCTGCGGCATTGCCGAGACCCTGTCCGACGCGCTGCGCGAAACCGGCGTCAAGAACCTGACGGTCGTCTCGAACAATGCCGGTGTCGACGGCATCGGCCTCAGCCGCCTGCTGGAAACCCGCCAGATCAAGAAGATGATCTCGTCCTATGTCGGCGAGAACAAGCTGTTCGCGCAGCAGTACCTCGCAGGCGAGCTCGAACTCGAGTTCAATCCGCAGGGCACGCTCGCGGAACGTATCCGCGCCGGCGGCGCAGGCATTCCGGGCTTCTACACCAAGACCGGCGTCGGCACGCTGATCGCCGAGGGCAAGGAAGTGAAGGAATTCAACGGCGAGAAGTACATCATGGAGACCGGCCTCGTCGCCGATCTTGCCATCGTTCACGCCTGGAAGGGCGATACCGCGGGCAACCTTGTGTACCGCAAGACCGCACGCAACTTTAACCCGATGATGGCGACCGCCGCGAAGGTCACGATCGCGGAAGTCGAGCATCTGGTGCCTGCGGGCGAGATCGATCCCGATCACATCCACACACCCGGCATTTTCGTCCAGCGCATCATCGCCGTGGATCCCGCGTTGAAGCGGATCGAGCAGCGCACCACGCGCAAGCGCGCATAACAGATTTCCTTAAGGAGAGCCCCATGGCCTGGACCCGCGAACAGATGGCAGCGCGCGCCGCGAAGGAACTGCGCGACGGCTATTACGTCAACCTCGGCATCGGCATTCCGACGCTGGTGTCCAACTACATTCCCGCCGGCGTCGATGTGTCCCTGCAGAGCGAGAACGGCATGCTGGGCATGGGTCCGTTCCCCTATGAGGGCGAGGAAGATCCCGACCTCATCAACGCCGGCAAGCAGACCGTGACCGAACTGCCGGACACCAGCTACTTCTCCAGCGCGGATTCGTTCGCGATGGTGCGCGGCGGCCATATCGATCTGTCGATCCTGGGCGCGATGCAGGTTGCCGAGAACGGCGACCTCGCCAACTGGATGATCCCCGGCAAAATGGTGAAGGGCATGGGCGGCGCGATGGATCTCGTCGCGGGCGTCAAGCGTGTCGTCGTGGTCATGGAGCATTCCGCCAAGGACGGCGCGAAGCTGCTGCATCGCTGCAACCTGCCGCTGACCGGCGAGCGCGTGGTCGACATGGTCGTGACCGATCTGGCGGTGTTCACCATCGACAAGCACGGCAACGACGGCATGGCGCTGATCGAACTTGCCGACGGCGTCACGCTCGATGAGGTGAAGGCCAAGACCGAGGCAACCTTCCGTGTCGCGTTGAAGAACGCCTGAACGCCTGGACCGTCATGACAGCGCAGCGCGGCCTCATTGGCCGCGCGACGCTATCGCCGGCCGAAGATGCCGGGATTGTGCGCGAACGGCGATTGCGCGCGCAAGTCGGTGTCGAGGGTTGGGTTCGACTGAACGAAACTGCCTGACAGCGACAGAGTGACGTTGGAGGTCGGCTTGAATTCGACCCCGGCGTTGACGCTGGTGGCAAGCGTGCCGCTAGGCTGCAGGCCGGGCGTGACAATCGATGTAAAGACGTCCGGTGTCGTTCGCAGCGAGCTGACACCTCCGAAGAGTGTCACTGGTGTGTCGCCAATGCCCTTAAAGCTGTAGCCGTATTGCGCGCCATCGGACGACAATCCGCTCCCGACAGTGAATGCGCCGGCGCTGAACGGGACGTTGAATGAATTTGCCGGTATGCTGTAGCTGCTGAACGAGAAGCCCTTGCGGAAACCGTCCTCGTCCGGAGCGTTGTCCCAATACTGCGTCGTTGTATCGCCGCCGAGCCCGAAAGGCCCGCCTGGGATCCAGTACCGGATGGGTGCGACCTGAGCCTGGGCGGCAGACGCGGCCAGAGTCAGTACAGCGGCGAGAGCAAGGGCGCACTTGACGGCGATTCGATATTTCAGAAGTTCCATCATCTCACGCATTATACGGTTGCGGCAGGTCCAAGCACAGCAAGTTAAGAATAAAATATGCTAGGTCTGACGGTATATCCGAGGCTCTTTCGATGCTGCGACGTCGTTGCGGCGTTTTTTCGGCGGCGCGCTCAACTGCAAAGGACAATCTCATGCGCGGCAGCATCGAAGACAAGGCCTTCCTGATCCTGATCGTCGTGGTGTCGCTGGCCTTCGGCTGGATTCTCACGTCGTTCTATGGCGCGATCCTCTGGGGCGTGGTGATCGCCATCATGTTTGCACCGCTGTACCGGCGGTTGCTGCAGCGGATGCCGGAGCGGCCGACTCTTGCGGCGGTGGCGATGATCTTGCTGGTCGTCATGATCGTGATCCTGCCGCTGACGCTGATCGCCGCGTCGCTCACCCAGCAGGCAGCCGCAGTGTTCGCGAAGGTGCAGTCCGGCGAACTCAACTTCGTCAGGCTGTTTCAGCAGATCCTGGATGCGCTGCCGCAATGGGTAACCAGTGTGCTCGACCGCTTCGGTGTCGCAAGCCTCGGCGGGATGCAGGAGAAAATCGCGGCCGGGCTGCTCAAGGGCAGCCAGCAGATCGCGGCCCAGGCCTTGAACATCGGTCAGAGCACGCTCGAATTCATCGTCAACGTCGCGATCATGCTCTACCTGCTGTTCTTCCTGTTCCGCGACGGCGGCGCGCTGTCGCGGCGCGTCAAGGACGCGATTCCGCTGCGCGCCGAGCTGCGCGATGCGCTGCTGGAGAAGTTTACGGTCGTGATCCGCGCCACGGTGAAGGGGAGTCTTCTGGTCGCCATGGCGCAGGGCGCGCTCGGTGGTCTGATCTTCTGGATTCTCGGCATCAATGCGGCGCTGCTGTGGGCGGTGTTGATGGCGTTCCTGTCGCTGCTGCCCGCCGTCGGAGCGGGACTGGTCTGGATGCCGGTCGCGCTTTATCTGCTGGCCACTGGATCGTTTCTTCAGGGCGTGATTCTGATCGCCTACGGCTTTCTGGTCATCGGCCTTGTCGACAATCTGCTGCGCCCGATGCTGGTGGGCAAGGACACCAAGCTTCCGGACTATGTGGTGCTGATCTCGACGCTGGGCGGCATCGAAGCCTTCGGGCTCAATGGCTTTGTCATCGGCCCGGTCATCGCTGCGATGTTCATCGCGGTGTGGGATATCTTTTCGATATCGCGGAATAAGGCGCGGGCTGCTGAGACCGATCTCTAGGCCGGTCCCTGCGGAATATCCGAGAACCGCGTCAGCCATGCCACCGGGCCGATGCTCGCCGCCACGATCAGAAGCGCGGCGAGGGCGCCGTCCTCGAAGCTGCCGCGGCTGGCATACTGATAGATCGAGGTCGCCAGCGTCTCGACATTGAGCGGCCGCAGCAGCAGCGTCGCGGGCAGTTCCTTCAGGCAATCGACGAACACCACAATCGCGGCGCCCAGCAGCGCCGGGCGCAGCAGCGGCAGGTGAATCCGCCGCATGGCGGTGATCTGCCCGGCCCCTGCGCTGCGCGCGCTGTCGTCATAGTCGAACGGAATGCGCTCGAAGCCGGCCCGCAGAAATCCGGTCGGCACTGCGAGAAAGCGGATCACATAGGCCATGACCACGGCCGCGCCCGAGCCCATCAGCACCAGGCCGGGCAGCGCGAGTCCAAGCCACGCCGCGATTGTGTTCAGCACGTTGTCGATTGTCAGCACCGGCGAGAGCAGGCCGAGCGCCAGCACCAGTCCCGGCAATGCGTAGCCGGTCTGCGCGATGTTGGCGGAGAATGTGCGCCATGAACCGGGACGCCAACGCGTGGCGAGGATTGTCGCCAGTCCGAGACCCAGCGCGACGAAGGTGGCGAGCGCCGCGAAACTCACCGAACTGAATGCGTCGCGCCAGATAGCGGTATCCATCGTCACCGACGATCGATGGATGCTCTGATACAGCAGAAACAGCAGCGGCACGACGAAGCCGAGCAGCGCAGGCAGGGCGCATGCGGTGAAAGCCAGCCAGCCTCTGAGTCCGGTAAACGGCGTGCGCGGCGTCAGCCGGGGACTCTCGGACGAAAATTCCGTGACGGCGTTGCGGCGGCCATAGCGCTCCAACGCGATCAGTCCGCCGACGATCACCAGCACCAGGCATGACAGTTGTGCTGCGCCCGCAAGGCTGCCGCGATTGAGCCAGGTGGTGAAGATCGAGACGGTGAGTGTCCGCACCCCGAGATACTCGCTGGCGCCGATGTCGTTCAGCGTTTCCAGAGCGACGAGCGCGAGGCCGACCGCCAACGCCGGACGGGCCATCGGCAGCGAGATGCGGCGAAACACATCCCAGCGTCCCGCGCCGAGGGTGCGCGCGGCTTCGGCAAACTCGGCGCTCTGCAACTGGAAGGTCGCGCGCGCGGAGAGATAGACATACGGATAGAGCACAATGCCGATGATGAAAATCGCGCCCGGCAGGGAGCGCAGGTTCGGTAACAGCGCCAGCGCATCGCGCGGCGGAAGCCACAGCGTCAGCGCGCGGTGGATCAGGCCGAGCGGTTCGAACAGATCGACATAAACGTAAGCCGCAATGTAGGTCGGAATCGCCAGCGGGAGCGGCAGCAGCCAGAGCAGCAGTCCGCGTCCCGGGAAATCGTGCGATGACACCAGCCACGCGGTGCCCGCACCTGCGAGCAGTGCGATTGATCCGACGCCGATCAGCAGCGCGGCTGTGTCGCGCAGCGCCAGCGGCAGCACGTACTCGATAAGATGCGACCACAGACCGGGCGCGGGCTGTGCCGCGATCACGACGATCGCCAGCACCGGCAACGCAACAAGCGCCGCCGTGAAGACCGCCAGCGCCGAGACGGCGGGCTCTGCGACGCGCGTGGTGGTCACGTGTCCTCACTCCCTCTCCCCGCATAACCCGTCGAAGACGGGCGTAAACGCCCTTTCGCTGGGGAGAGGGTTGGGGTGAGGGGCTTTTGGTATCGGTCGATCAGAACGAGCGCCTCAATTGTCGAAGCCGACCTTGTCGACCAGCGTGGAGGCGGCCTTTCGGCTCGCTGCGATCTTCGCGATCGGCAGCGTGTCGGCGGTCAGCTTGCCGTAGCCTGCGATGGTCGGATTGACGGCGACGCCGGCGCGGACCGGATATTCGTAGTTGGCATCGGCATAGAGGTGCTGCGCGTGTTCGCCGGCCAACCATTCGATGAACTTGACTGCATTGGCGCGGTTGGGCGCGTTCTTCGCCAGCAGTACGCCGGACAGATTCACATGGGTGCCGCCGCCCGCGAAGGTCGGCAGGATCACCCTGGTGGCTTCCGCCCATGGCTTCTTGTCGGGGTCGTTGTTCATCAGCGCCCAGTAATAGGTGTTGCCGATGGCGAGGTCGCACTTGCCCGCCGCGACGTCGCGCGCCTGCTCGCGGTCGCCGCCGGACGGCTTCTGCGCGAGATTGGCCTTGACGCCGCGCAGCCATTCTTCGGCTTTCGCTTCGCCGTGATGCGCGACATAGGCCGCGAACAGCGCGTTGTTATAGATGTGCTGACCGGAGCGGATGCAGATCTTGCCCTTCCACTTCGGGTCCGCGAGTTCCTCATAGGTGATGGCGTCCTGCTTGACGCGGTCTTTGGAGGCGTAGATCACGCGCGCGCGCATCGAGATGCCGGCCCAGTGGCCGTCGGGATCGCGATATTGCGCCGGTACGACCTTGTCGATGACGTCTGACTTGATCGGTTGGGTCACCCCGGCCTGCACGGCTTCATCGATGCGGCCGATATCGACCGTCAGCAGCACGTCGGCGGGACTGTTGGCGCCTTCCGACTTGATGCGCTGCTCAAGGCCGGAACTCGCCGAGACGATATTGACCTTGATGCCGGTGTCCTTGGTGAAGGCGTCGATCAGCGGCTGCACCAGCTTGTTCTCACGATAGCTGTACACGTTGACCTCGCCGGATTGGGCGAATGCGGCCGCATTCAGGGTCATCGCGGAAGCGATGACGGTTGCGGCGGCGAGAATGCGAGATCGTGACATGATGAGGCTCCGGCAGCTTTGATGAGCGTCGCGGCGCTGAGCGTTGCAGCGCGCGGTGCCGGTTCTGTAGCGCAGAGAGCGCGCACATTCACGCGGCGCGATGTCGCGAGATCGCTGATTTAGAGAGATTCCAGAGTGGCGATCAGGCGATCGCGCTGGCGTGCGAGAACACGACCTCGATCAGCGTGCCCGAATGCGGCGCGGTCTTGATGTGGAATTGCGCGCGGTTGGCTTCGACCAGCGCCTTGGTCAGCGACAGGTTTACCACCGAGCCATCCGCCGTCTGGTCCGATGCGCCCGTCGTGCGGAACGGCGCCATGGCGGCGGCGATCTCGTTGTCGTTGAGACCGGGGCCGGTGTCGCGGACGCGCAGCACGATGTCGCCGAAATCGGTGGTGGCGGTCGAGACGATGACCTGCCCGCCGGCATTGGCCAGATGAATCGAATTGCCGATCAGGTTCAGCGCGATCTGGCGCAGCGCGCGGGCGTCGGCCTTTACGGTCGGCAGCGCGTGGGCGAGCGATGTGCGGATGATGATGCGTTCGCGATTGGCCTGCGGCTGCATCACGGCGACGCATTGCTCGACCATGCTGTTGAGGTCCTGGCTCGCGAACGACAGTTCCATCCTGCCGGTTTCGATACGCGACAGATCGAGCAGATCGTCGATGATCGCCATCACGCGCTGCCCGGAAGCGCGGATGTCCTTCATGTATTCGACATAGCGTTCGTTGCCGAGCGGGCCGAAGCGCTCGTCGATCATCACGTCGGCGAAGCCGATGATGGCGTTCAGCGGCATACGGACCTCATGGCTGATCCGTCCGAGGATGTCCGCTCGCGCGTTCACAGCGCGCTCGACCTGCCGCTTCGCCTGCACCAGTTCGCCTTCGCTTTTCCGTGTCTGCGACTGGTTACGGAAGATCGCGAAAAGGCGTGCGCCGTCCGGCCGTGTGCGGCCCAGGGTCATCGACAATGGAATGACGCTGCCGTCACGGGCGCGGCCCAGCATCTCGCGGTCGTGGTTGAGCAGACTCGTCACCGCGGCGGTCCTGACCTCGCTCACATAGTCCTGCACGGCGCGCTGGCTGTCCGCTGCGAACAGATCGGTCAGACCGAGCGTCGCCATTTCGTTGTCGTCACGGCCGAACAGTATCTCGGCGCTGCGATTGCAGGAAAGGACGCGGCCCTGAGCGTCGAAGACAATGACGCCCTCGGCGGTGTTGTCGAGAATCGTGCCGAGTTCTTCGGCCTGTGTGGTGTCGTCGCTGGCGACCGTGACCGGCGTGATGGCGATTGCCGGCGCGGGTTCGATCCTCGGTTCGCCTCTTGGCTCGGCGCGCGGACCGGAAAACACCAGCGCATGCGCCGGCTCGTTGTCCCATGTGATGGCGAACAGCCGGGCGTCGGCGGGCTCGCCCTTGTCCGGGCCGCTCTTGCTGGTGGCCGCGATCACGACAGGCGTGCCGGTCTCGGAGGTGCTGCTGGCAGAGCCCGCACCGGCCTCGACAGTCAGCGCATCGAGACCGCCGGCCTCTGTCAGCGCGTGAAGGTCTTCATAGCCGGTGGAGGCGAGAAACGCCTTGTTGGCGTAGATCAGCCGGTCGAGCCGATACACCAGCACACCGACCGGCAGGCGGTCGAGCAACAGCGAATCCTGTGCGGCATTGGCACGCGGCAGGATTGGCTCGGGCTGGAGAAATGCGGGAGGATGTTCAAGCGCGGGCGGTTCGGACACGGGTGCATGGGGCGGCGCAGCGTCGTCGGCAGCAAACAGTTCTGCGACGGAGGCGTCGGTGAGCGTTTCGTCCTCGGCTGCATTCTCCAGACGCGCCGACAGCCGCCGCGCCAGTTCGTCGAACGCGTTGCTTTCGACAGCCGTCAGCGTCGGCGATTTCGGTTCGGCCACCGGGAATGGCACGACGTTCTGCGGAGTGTCCACCATGGGCTTCTGCTCCGTTTTCGGGACACTGTCCCTTGGGAAGTTATCTTGCACGCTGTCCGCGGCATGCACCACCGTCTCTGACGGAAGCACGCTTGCTGGCGGCTCGTCCACAATGTGTTCGTTGACCGGCTCGGGCGCCGTCGTGTCTTGCCGCGGCGGTTCGCCGGGCTGCGCCGCCGCCGGAGGCTTCGGCGCGTACAACACGTCGTCATGGCGCTGGGCGGCGAGCCTCGCCATGCCTTCGACGTCGCGGCAGATGCCGAAGCCGCGATAGCCCAGGAAATTCCCGGCGCGGTCGTAGAGCGGCAGTCCTGACAGTTCGACCGGCAGCCGGGCGCCCGCGCCGTCGGCAGGCCAGTTCACGACAATGCCGCTCCAGGTGTCGCGGGTGGCGACGGCGGCCGCGACCTGGCCCTCGGGATCGAGGCCGAGCGCATCGGCGATCTCGCCCCACGGCCGGCCAAACGCGGCAGCCGTGCGCGCGCCGATCAGGCGGCTGAATTCGTCGAAGCCAAGCGAGAAGCGGCTGTCCTCGTCCATGTGCCACATGAAGCGCAGCGGATGCCGCCGCGGCGTCAACGGCGGGCCGTCCATCTCAAGCAGCGTTGCCGATACATCGCCGGCGTCGGCCGAAGCAGAGGGTTGGCGTCGTTCGTCATCAATATAGATGCGCGTGACGTTTTCCGCTGGCCTGTCGTGATGCGTGGGCTCTCCGCGCGGCGCGTCTGCATCTGCGGCTGGCTCAGGTTCTTCGCTCGCGATGTGCCGAGGCGCTGCGGTGTCCGCAACAGTCTGAGCTGGCGCTTCCGGTTCGGACGAGTCATCGAACACGGATTCGAAAAGATCGACCGGGGTCACGCCGGCGGCGTGTGCGGTTGTCTGGCCGGAAACCTGTGCTGGCGTTTTTGTTTCAGCCGGAGCGGGTTCAGCGGGTGCAGTCTGCTCAGCATGCTCCGTGCCGCTTGCGCGCACCGGCTCCGCCGCTTCCGGCGCCAGCACCACTGGCGTCGGCTTGGGCACCGGCTTGGGCACGATCACGGGATCGATCAATGCAACCAGGGCGGTTTCGTCGCCGCTGCCGACGCGATGGACCGTGACGCGGCTGGAGTCCATTTGCAGGATCGATTGTCCGTTCCGCAGGGCGCCGGTGCGTGCGTCGTCGAATCCGGGCCCGGTCAGATCGTTGAACAATCCGGGGAATGTCTTCGCAGCTTCGTTCGCGCCCGCCAGCGCGCCGTTCGGTGTGAATGTCATGGCCGGCATGGCAATGCTGTCGACCAGATGCGCAAGCCGCTCGGTGAGCGGCATCGGACGTCCGGCAGGATCGGCGGCGGCGATGAGAATCCCGGCGCTTCCGTCCGCGAAGGTGAGCCGCGCGCAGGAGCATGTCAGCAGGCGGCCGAGCGGCGCGCCGAAACCGCGCAGCCGTTCAAGCCGTGATGCGCCTGACGGTGACAATCGCGCTGCCAGCTGAGCGGCCTGGCGGCGATGCGGGTCGGCGGGGCCGATGGTTTTCTCGGCGAGGGCGGCGGCGTTGCGTTCGCCGAACAGCCGCGCTCCGACTGTGTTGGTCCAAAGAATGTGCGCGCCGTCGAGCGACCAGACCCACGCAGGCAAGCTGCTTGTCGCGTGAACCGCAAGGCGCGGATCGCGGATGCCATGGAGCTGGAAGTCGGCTTCGCGGGTCTTGGGCAACGGGTCTGTGTCTCGCTTTCGTGGCGCCCTGATTGGGGCGCGGGAGGTGGATCGGACAGCCTTAACAAATGATTAGTATGGCGCGGCTGCCGCAAGGTCCACCAGTGCGGCGCGAGACTACCGCTCCAAACCAGCGATAACGTTAATTCCCTCGGGCCTGCGCTGAACCCCGACGCCGCTCGGACGTTGGGTGTTGCAAAAGATATTCAAACGTTCACGATGGACATGCAGGAACTGTCGTTGCGCTGCGTCATATGTGGTGCCACCCGGCGGTGAATTGCGGACACGGGTCCGGCAGGACCCGAATGTAACAGGAGGGCGCGATATGACTGGCAATCAGTTCGAGATTCCGAAGGAAATGCGATCGATGGCGGAAGCGAGCCTCGAACAGGCACGCAAGGCATTCGAGACCTTCATCAGCAGCGCGCAGCAGACGGCGGCGGCGTTCGGCGGCTCGGCGCTTGGTGGTCCGGGCAGCACCGCCAAGGAGATCAGCGCCAAGGCCATCGCGTTTGCGGAAAAGAACGTGCAGACCTCGCTGGCCTATGCGCAACAGCTGATTCACGCCAAGGACCTCACCGAGGTCATGCGTCTCCACACCGAATACGTGCAGGGGCAGATGCGGGCGCTGGCGGAGCAGGCCAGTGAAATGGGGCAGACCGTGACCCGTGCCGCCATGGATGCCACCAAGCCCAAATAACCTGTCCGGCACAGGCCATTTTGGAGGGTCGATCCGGCGCTCGCGCCGGATCAGGCATGCGCCAGCCTTGTTGCAATGCACAAAATCCCCCGTATAGTGCCGAATAGAAACGGACCGCCGCCAGCCTTGACGGGCCCGCGGCCGGTTGCGCCGTTCCGGCGGCTTCACTTCCAGACACAAGGACTGCCTTTATGAGCGCGAACGATCCATTCGCTGTTGTCCCCTTCAAGGTTCCCGAGCAGTTTCGCGCCTTCGCCGAGATGGGCGTTTTCCAGGCCCGTGATGGCTACCAGAAGCTCAAGGACGCAGCCGTTTCCAACAATGGGGCACTCGAGGCGCTGGTTGAGCAGTCCACCAGGAGCGCCGGCGATTTCACCTCTAAGGTGATCGGAATGGCGCAGACCAACACCGAAGCCGCGTTCGCCTTCACCCAGAGCCTGATGGGCGTGAAATCGCTGCCGGAAGCCCTCGAACTGATGAATGCTCACGCCCGCAAGCAGTTCGAGGTTCTCACCGCACAGTCCCAGGACCTTGCGGCCCTGACCCAGAAAGCGGCGGCTGCGGCTGTCGAGCCGATCGCCGCCGGTGCGGCAAAGGCTTTCAAGACCGGCGTCTGATCGCGGAATCTGTTACCGGCAGGGCCTGCGCCACTGAACCGTTTCCGTCGCCGCGGTCACCAATAACGGGCTGTTGGCGACGTGATTTCGGCAGGTCAAAGCGTCTTGCCAAAGCGCGGCGTTGCACCTAGTTTCCCGCGAAATCGCCGCCCTCGGCGGGGCAGCCGACTGGCCGCCGTCCGATTGAAAATGCAGTTGTAGCTCAGCTGGTTAGAGCGCCGGATTGTGGATCCGGAGGTCGGTGGTTCGATCCCACCCAACTGTACCACTTCCAAAGCCCCGAAAATCCGAAGTCTCAGGCCGACTGCGCCAGCAGGACGCGGATTTCCTCGCCTGTTGCAGGCCCGCTTCCGGGATGGGTGAGGGTTGCGAAGGTTCCGATCGCGGCGGGCCGCCCAACGAGATAGCCCTGAACCTCGTTGCACAATTCCGATTGCAGGAACGCCAGCTCCGCCGGTGTTTCGACGCCTTCCGCCAGCACCGGCAGACCGAGACCGCGGCCGAGGCCGAGCACGGCGCGCACGATGGTCGCGGCCTGCTCGTTGGTGTTGACCGACTTGATGAACGAACCGTCGATCTTGATCTTGTCGAACGGGAATGCGCGCAGGTTGGAGAGCGATGAATATCCGGTGCCGAAATCGTCCATCGCGATATGCACGCCCAGCGCCTTGATCCGCCGCAGTGTGGTGAGCGCGCGGTTGAGATCGCGCACCAGCGCGGTCTCGGTGATTTCGAGTTCGAGCCGGCCGGGCGCGAGGCCGGTTTCCAGCAGCACCTCATGCACGAGCTGCACGAAGTTCTCGTTGTAGATCTGAACCGCCGAGACGTTGACGGCAATGGTGAGAGGCTGCGGCCAGCTCGCGGCCTGTTTGCACGCTTCGCGCAGGACCCATTCGCCGATGCCAAGAATCGCGCCAGTTTCCTCTGCGATCGGAATGAATACGGCCGGCGAAATCGAACCGCGGGTCTTGTGATTCCAGCGTAACAGGGCTTCGAAGCCGACCACGGTCCTGCTCTGGATGTCTTCCTGCGGCTGATAGACCAGAGTGAACTCCCCGCGCGACACCGCCTGCCGCAGATCGTGCTCCAGCACACGGCGGTCGTGAACTTCCGCGCCCATTTTCGCTTCGAAGAAGCGGTAGGTGGCACGGCCTTCCATCTTGGCGCGGTAGAGCGCCGTGTCGGCGTGGGTGAGCAGCGTCTCACGGTTGTCCGCATCGTCCGGGCAGATTGCGATGCCGATGCTGCACGAGGTCATGTTCTCGCTGTCGGATTTATCACCGTCGGATCGCAGTGCCTCGATAATGCGCTCGGCCAGCCGTCCGGCCGTGGCGGGGCTGGACAGTCCGGGGACAAGGACCGCGAATTCGTCGCCGCCGAGGCGCGCGACCATGCATGTCTTGTCGAGGATCGCGTTAACCCGTGAGGCGACGGTCTGAAGCACCTTGTCGCCGGCCGCGTGTCCGAACAGATCGTTGACCTCCTTGAACCTGTCGAGGTCGAAGCAGAGCACGGCGCACTTCTGTCCGCCTGCGAGGGTCGCGGCGATTTCATGGTCGAGCCGCGCATGGAAGGTGCCGCGGTTGGGCAGCGAGGTCAGCGCATCGTGATGCGCGAGATAGCGGATATGCTGCTCAGCCTTCTTGCGCGCCTGCAGGTTGCGCACGGCGATGACGTGATGCGCATGCCCGGCGAAGTCGATCGGACGCAGGATCAGTTCGACCGGAATCATCGATCCGTCGGCGTGACGAAGATCGGCCTCCACCGGCTGGTTAGGGGCGGCGAACAGTTTCGCACGCGCGCCGGCATCCGGAATGTACGATTGCAGGTTCGTACCGATGAGCTTGTCCGACGTTGAGCCGACAAGCTGCGCGAAACTGGTGTTGACGGTCACAGCGATATCGCCGTCGCAGACCAGCAGGCCTTCGACCGCGGCATTGGCGAGACCGCGCATGCGCTCGGCTTCAAGCACCGAGCGGCGCTGATCGCGGATGTCCAGCGCGAGGCCGGCCAACGCGAGGATGATGATGGTAAAGCTTGCGACCGCGACGCTGAAGGCGAGCCATGCAGCCGGCAAGGCCTGCTGCGACACCTTGATGGTTGGGTCCGGCATGATCGATGCGGCGCCCATGGCGGTGAAATGATGACTGCAGATCGCAAGGGTCAGGAGCAGCGCGCCGGTGGCTTTCCATCGCTCCGATTGACCATGGAGACCCGCCGGCAGCGCTGCCGCGCCGATCACGGCTCCCAGAAGAATCGAGACCACCACCAGCGTTGGATCCCAGAGGATCGTCCCTTCGATCTCGAACGCTGCCATGCCGAGATAATGCATGGTGGCGATGCCGCCACCGACCACGGCGCCGCCGAGCCACGGTCCCAGCCGCCATTTGGGCTGCATCGACATCGCGAGGCCAACGCCCGTTAGCACGATCGCGGCGATCAGCGACAGTGCTGTCAGGGAGATGTTGTAGCCGTTCGGAATTCCGGGCGAGAACGCCAGCATCGCAATGAAATGCGTGGACCAGATGCCGAAGCCGGTCGAAATGGCGGAGACCGCAAGCCAGACCTTGCGCATGTAACCGGTCGACAGGCGCGCATGTCTGAGCAGATTGATGGCCGCGAGCGACGCGATGGCGCAAATCACAGCCGCGAGCCCCACAAGCCGCAGATCATGGGCGGTGGCGATGCAGTTGTAGACTTTCAACATGGGACAACCTGGAACGCGAGAACACGCAAGCGTCGGCAGGTACGGGGAATTGCGTAAGAAGAGGTAAACTCGCCGGCGCAGGTTTGACGGATGTGGTTGCGCGGGGTGCTATCGGCTATCGTTACGATGTGTACGCACAGCGAACAATCGCGAGAAACCCTGTGCCGCAATCACTTTTCGCATGCGGTCGAAGTATCCCGCAGGAAACCGGGGACTAACGCGCAATAAACCATGTGACGATGAGAAGATGTTTCTCTCGCCGATCAGCGGTCCGCGCGGCTCACCACATCCATCAGTTCGGCGATCTTGCGCCGCTGGTCCGCCTTGTCGCCAGACGTAATCGCATGCTCCACGCAATGGGCGACATGATCGCGCAGGACCTCTTCCTCGACCCGCCGCAGCGCTGCACGGGCGGCTGCGATCTGCGTGACGATGTCGATGCAATAGCGATCATCTTCGACCATTCCCGCGAGACCGCGAACCTGGCCTTCGATCCGTTTCAGCCTTTTCAGGCATGATGACTTGATTTCCTTGCGCATGCCATACTATATACCCCCATAGGGTATATGTTGCAAGTGGAGAATTGGAATCGTGGCGTCATCGGATCATCAGAGCAACGGCAAGGGCAGTTGCTGCGGCGGACATGGCAATCAAGGTTCCGGCGGTCACAGCCACGACAAGCACGCTCACGCGCACCACCATTCCCATGTGGCGGGCCACGGCCACGTTGATGAAGATCAAGCGGGTCAGGCGATCGATCCGGTCTGCGGTATGACCGTCACCATGGCGACCGCGAAGCATCGACTTGCGTACAAGGGGCAGGACCATTTCTTCTGCTCGGCGGGCTGCCGGACCAGGTTCGAAGCCGACCCGGAAAAATATCTCGCGCCGAAATCGTCACAGCCTGAAGAGAAGCTGCCCGAAGGCACCATCTACACCTGTCCGATGCATCCCGATGTGCGACAGGTCGGGCCGGGGAGTTGTCCGATCTGCGGCATGGCGCTCGAGCCCGAAACCGTTTCGCTGGATGATGCGCCCGATCCCGAATTGATCGACATGACGCGCCGCTTCTGGATCGGTCTCGCGCTGACGCTGCCGGTGTTCGTCATCGACATGGCGGCGCATCTCGGCGGCATCCACCTGCTGCCGCTGCAAACCTCGAACTGGCTGTCGTTCGCGCTGGCGACGCCGGTGGTGCTGTGGGCCGGCTGGCCGTTCTTCGAGCGCGGCTGGCAGTCGATCAGGACTCGCAATCTCAACATGTTCACGCTGATCGCGATGGGCACAGGCGTCGCTTACATTTATAGCGTGGTCGCGACGCTGGCGCCGCAGGTGTTTCCGGACGCATTCCGCGATCACCACGGCGCGGTTGCGGTGTACTTCGAAGCGGCCGCCGTCATCACCGTTCTCGTTCTGCTGGGTCAGGTGCTCGAACTGCGCGCCCGGGCGCGCACGTCAGGCGCGATCCGCGCATTGCTCGGACTTGCGCCGAAGACGGCGCGGCGCATCTCGCAGACCGGCGACGAGGACATCGATATCGACGCCATCGCGGTGGGTGATCTGCTCCGGGTGCGGCCGGGCGAAAAAGTCCCGGTCGACGGCACCGTCACCGAGGGATCGTCGCTGGTCGATGAGTCCCTCGTCACCGGCGAGTCGATGCCGGTGAAAAAGGCGATCGGCGCGCAGGTGATCGGCGGCACCGTCAACCAGAGCGGCGGCCTTGTGGTCCGCGCCGACAAGATCGGCCGCGACACCATGCTGGCGCGCATTGTCGATCTGGTGGCGCGGGCGCAGCGCTCGCGTGCGCCGGTCCAGCGGCTCGCCGATCAGGTCGCAGGCTGGTTCGTGCCGGTGGTGATCGCGGCGGCGTTCGCGGCGTTCGCGGCATGGGCGGTGTTCGGTCCCGAGCCCCGATTCACCTATGCGCTGGTTGCCGCGGTGACGGTCCTCATCATCGCGTGTCCCTGCGCGCTTGGTCTTGCGACTCCGATGTCGATTATGGTCGGCGTCGGCCGCGGCGCGCGGTCCGGCATTCTCATCCGCGACGCCGAGGCGCTGGAGCGGATGGAGAAGGTCGACACCCTGGTGATCGACAAGACCGGCACGCTAACCGAAGGCAAGCCGAAGGTGGTCGCGGTGATTCCCGCGAATGGAATTACGCGCGGCGAACTGCTGCGGCTGGCCGCCAGTGTCGAGCGCGCTAGCGAGCATCCGCTGGCCTTCGCGATCCTGAAGGCCGCGAAGGAGGAAGGTCTCGCGCTTTCCGATGTGCAGGGTTTCGACTCGCCTGTGGGCAAGGGCGCGACCGGTACTGTCGATGGCCGCCGCATTGTGATCGGCAATGCCGTGATCATGCAGCAGTCGAGCGTCGACACGAAGGCACTGGAGAAGGACGCACGCGACCAGCGCGAGCGCGGTGCGACCGCAATCTATGTCGCTGTCGATGGCCGCGCTGCGGGCGTCATCGCCATTGCCGATCCGGTCAAGCCGAGCGCGCCTGAGGCGCTCAAGCAACTGCGCGCCAGCGGTCTGCGCATTGTCATGCTGACCGGCGACAATGTGACGACGGCGCAGGCGGTGGCGAAGGCGCTCGGCATCAGCGACGTGGAGGCTGACGTTCTGCCCGAGCGCAAGGGCGATGTGGTAACGCGTCAGCGCCGCGAGGGCCGCGTGGTGGCGATGGCCGGTGACGGCATCAACGACGCTCCCGCGCTTGCCGCGGCCGATGTCGGCATCGCCATGGGCAGCGGCACCGATGTGGCGATCGAAAGCGCGGGCATCACGCTGCTGCGCGGCGATCTGATGGGGCTGGTGGAAGCCCGGCAACTGTCGCGGGCGACGATGCGCAATATCCGCCAGAACCTGGCGTTTGCCTTCCTGTACAACGCAGCCGGCATTCCGGTCGCGGCGGGTGTGCTTTATCCGGTGTTCGGGATTCTGCTGTCGCCGATGATCGGCGCTGCGGCCATGGCGCTGTCGTCGGTCAGCGTGATCGGCAATGCGCTGCGGCTGGCGCGCATGAAGCTTCAATCATAAGAGGCTTCATTCGAAGTTGTTCGGGTCACGCGCGATAGCAAGGGAACATGCGCATGAAAAAAGGCCGGGCTAAAAAGCCCGGCCTGTTTAGTTTTTGGCCACGTGAGGCCGACACAATCACCTTCCAAGAGGGATAACTGAGCGCGCGTTCCGCTGGAGGAGGGGGACAGTGTGCAGAACGCTCATTCAGTGTGGGGAGAGTATGGTCCGCGATTTCCCATGCGGACAACTCCGATCCCGGTATGTCAGTCATGCTCAGGATGCGGGCTCAAACGTCCGTTTGAACAGCATCAGGACGGCCAGCGCTGCGCCTTACTCACGATAAAATCACGGAAAACCTGCACGCGCGCCACGGACTTCAATTCTTCGGGATAGACAAAATACGTATCCAATTGAATCGAGTCGGCCTCGCTGAACAGCTGCACGAGGCGGTTGTTGTCCTCGACCAGATAGTCCGGCAGCGCCGCGATTCCGAGGCCCTGCTGGCAGGCGCGCACCAGCCCGAGGATGTTGTTGACCTTGAACACCGGCTCGCGCGGCCCGGACCCGTTGGTGTTGGCCTCGATCAGCCAGTTCCGGTTTTGCAGGTGCTGCGGCACGTTCTGGTCGCTGAGGACGATGATCCGGTGTGCGTCCAGTTCGTCCAGCGTGCGCGGGGTGCCGTGGCGCTTGACGTATTCCGGCGAGCAATAGGCATGGAAGCCCATCGAGAACAGCTTGCGCTGAATGAGATCCGGCTGGGTCGGCTTGCGGGTGCGGATCGCCACATCGGCCTCGCGCATCGACAGGTCGAGTTCCTCGTCGGTGACGATCAGCGAAATGCGGATGTCCGGATAGAGCGCGGTGAACTCGCCGAGCCGCGGGATCAGCCAGTTGATGCCGACGCCCGGTGTGGTGGTCACCTTGAGGTCGCCGCTCGGCCGCTCGCGGCTGTCGGTGAGCTTCGCGCGCGCGGCCTGCAACTGCATGAACACGTCATGCGCAGTGCGGAACAGCAAGTCGCCCTGTTCGGTGAGAATCAGTCCGCGCGCATGGCGATGAAACAGCGAGACTGCCAGTTCCTGCTCCAGCGCGCTGACCTGGCGCGACACGGCCGACTGCGACAGCCCGAGCTGTTCGCCCGCATGCGTGAAGCTTCCCGCTTCCGCTGCCGCGTGAAAGACCTTGAGCTTGTCCCAATCCATATCGCTTAATCCGTCGCGTGTTCGTGGCATGGTCACTCCGCCGCTGCGCGTTCGGTGGCGCTGTGCGCCAGGAAGCGTTCCGCTTCCAGCGCCGCCATACAGCCGAGGCCCGCAGCCGTCACGGCCTGGCGATAGGTTTCATCCGCGACGTCGCCCGCGGCGAAGACGCCGGGCACCGAGGTCGCGGTGGAATGCGGTGCGATCTCGATATAGCCGGATGGCTTCAGTTTGAGCTGGCCGGCGACGAGCTCGGTCGCCGGAGCATGGCCGATGGCGACGAAGACGCCGTCGGCGGCGTGTTCGGTCACCGCGCCGCTCTTGATGTTTTTCAGCACGACGTGGGTCACCTTGGAGGGATTGTCCTGGCCGCGGATATCCGCGACTTCGCTGTCCCAGATCACCTTGATCTTCGGGTGCTTGAACAGGCGGTCCTGCAAAATGCGCTCCGCGCGCAGGCTGTTGCGGCGGTGAACCAGCGTGACCTGCGAGGCGAAGTTGGTCAGGAACAGCGCTTCCTCGACGGCGGTGTTGCCGCCGCCGACCACGAACACTTCCTTGTTGCGGTAGAAGAAGCCGTCGCAGGTGGCGCAGGCCGAGACGCCGAAGCCCTTGAACTTCTCCTCGAAAGGCAGTCCGAGCCAGCGCGCTTGCGCGCCGGTGGCGAGGATCACCGTATCAGCCAGATAGACGTCGCCGCTGTCGGTGGAGATGCGGAACGGACGCTGGCCCAGTTCGAGCTTGTTGACATGGTCGGTGACGATCTTGGTGCCGACATGTGCCGCCTGCTTCTCCATCTGCTCCATCAGCCAGGGGCCCTGGATGACGTCGGCAAATCCCGGATAGTTCTCGACGTCGGTGGTGATGGTGAGCTGGCCGCCGGGCTGAATGCCCTGGATCAGCACGGGCTCGAGCATGGCGCGTGCGGCGTAAATCGCGGCAGTATAACCCGCCGGTCCCGAACCGATGATGACAACCTTGGCATGAATGGGAGCGGCCATAACCTGACCCTTAGGAGCTTGTTGCATGGATTGACCAGCGAAGAGGCGGGAAATGCCCGCAAAGGCATCGCTGCGCTGTTAAAAGTGCATGTTCCGAATGTAGGCCATCCTACGAGCTATGCAAGATATGCAACCCCTATCATGAAATTTTCCCCAGCTAGCCATGAGATAGCATATTGCGCGAAATAAAATTGCGCGAAGCCGTGCTGCTGGCTAGAACAGGTCTGGAAAAGGGCCGGAAATATCCGGTCCCCAGGGGGTTAGGTGTCCGTGTCAAAGAGCCTCGACGAAATCGACCTGAAAATACTCAATGAGATTCAGGCTGATGGCCGAATCACCAATGTCGAACTGGCCAAACGGGTCGGCATTTCGCCGCCGCCCTGCCTGCGCCGGGTCCGCACCCTGGAGGAGGAGGGCTATATCCGCGGCTACCGCGGACTGCTGGACCCGCCGTCCCTCGGCTTCGACGTCACGGTGTTTGCCTCGGTGCACCTGTCGAGCCAGGCCGACGCGGATCTGCGCGCGTTCGAGGAATTCGTCCGCCATGAGCCGCTGGTGCGCGAATGCTGGATGCTGTCGGGCGAGATCGACTTTATTCTCAAATGCGTCGCGCCGGACATGGCGACCTTCCAGAACTTCGTCTCGCATCTCACCGCCGCGCCCCATGTGCGCAATGTGCGGACCTCGCTGGTGCTGCATAATTCCAAGAATGCGCCGGACGTTCCGCTCGAACTGAAAGTCCCGCAAGGCTGACGCTGCTCGCGGCTTCAGTTTCGATGTCGTCCTGGCGAAGGCCGGGACGACATAGAGGCCATACGAGACCCAGCATTCTCGCGGGCAAAGGTTTCATCTAAAAGCCGCGTGCCGGGCGCTTGCCCAATTGCGTGATGGGACTGACGTGACTTTATTCCAGATCATTGTGCTGGCGCTGGCTGGTTTCGCCGCCGGCACCATCAATGCTGTCGCCGGTGGCGGCACGTTCGTTACATTTGCCGCCCTCGTGGCCTGCGGATTGCCGACGCTCGATGCCAACGCCACCAGCGCGGTGGCCCTGACGCCCAGCAATCTGTCCAGCGTCGCGGCCTATCGCTCCGAAGTCCGCAGCCATTTCCGCGAGATGATTCCATTCGCGATCATCGGACTGATCGGCGGAGCCGCAGGTGCGCTGTTGCTGATCTGGATTGGCGATGGCGGTTTCCGCCCGCTGGTGCCGTGGCTGCTGTTGCTGGCCACTTTGCTGTTCGCCCTCAGCAGCCAGATCCGCAACTTCGTCGAGCCGTGGTCGCGCGGACAGCATGCGGGCGCACGAATTGCCGCCTATGTGCTGATGATGGTGGTGGCGGTCTATGGCGGATTTTTCGGCGCAGGCACCGGCATCATGATGCTGGCGGCACTGGCCATTCTCGAAAGCGGAAATTTCCACAAGGCGAACGCGACCAAGCTTCTTGTCGCGTTCCTGATACAGATCATGTCGGCGGCGCTGCTGATCGCCGGTGGTCTTGTACACTGGCCGCAGGCGCTGGTGACGATCGGCGCATCGGTGTTCGGCGGATATTACGGCGTTGTGGTCGCGCGCCGCGTTCCGGAAAAAATAATCCGCGCCGCGGTGGTGGCCATCGGCGCGGTTTTGACTGTCGTGTTCTTTCTCAGGACATGACCGGAACCATGTCCTGACGGCTTGGGCGATCAGGCCTTGCCGCGTGAGGCGTCGACGCTCCATGGGCCTGCACCGGCGCTCGCCAGATAGAGACAGACGAAGCAGAGCGTGATAGCCGCGGTGCCGCCGTTGATCACAGGATAGAAATTCTTCGGAAAGTGACCGATGAAATATGCGAAGGCCATCTCGCCTGCGAGAATGAAAGCTACCAGCCGGCTAAACAACCCGATGATCAGCAAACCGCCAAGAATCAGTTCGAGCGATCCTGCAGCGCCGTATAATGAGAAGAGTTCGACCTTGGCGAATGGCGAGTCCGGTGGAAACTTGAGAATCTTTGCGACGCCATACTGAAACAGCATAAGGCCGATGATGATGCGCAGCACGCTGAGCAGTTGCGGTCGGTACGGTTCGAGAAATCTGAAGTCCATGGAAGTCCCCCTGTTTAATTCCACACACTTTAGTTATCGCGCCATCCGGCCAAGTGAAAGATGGAGCAGGCCCGACTCAATGACGATTTCGTGGGGCGATCTGGAATAATTCGCAAAGCGCAGTGTTGTGCGTGTGCCCTGGTTTCCGGCTGGAAACCGCTACTTCTTGTCCGGCTCGCTCTGCGGAATGTCAGCGCCGATACAGCGGATGGCCTTGGGCTGACAGGCAAAACCGATATTGGAGCAGGCCGGTCCCTTGCCGTCGGCGCCGCGCGTGCAACTCACGCACTCGTCGGTCCAGCGCGTGCAGTGCGGCTGGTTGACGTAGACCGACAGTTCCTTCGGCTTGCCCGGGGGCGGAATCTCAAGCTCGGCGGCACGCGCGCCGGTGGCAGCCAGTATTGCTGCAATAGCGAGGCTTGAGGTGTAAAATCGTTTCATTCCGCTCGCACCATGTCGTCCCCGCGAAGGCGGGGACCCAGCCTGCTATTCAAGGGGACCGATGTTCTTCGCATTCCGCGAGATTTGGAATCACAAAAGCAAATGGCCGGGAAGTCCCGGCCATTTCCTGAATTGCGCAGTTGCGAGCGTCCCGCTTACTTCCAGTCCACCTTGGTGATCTCGTAAGCCTTCGCGCCGCCGGGAGCGACGACCTCGACGGACGTGCCCTTCTTCTTGCCGATCAGCGCGCGCGCGAGTGGCGACGTGATCGAGATGCGGCCCTTCTTGGCGTCGGCTTCGGTCTCGCCGACGATCTGCCAGACGGCCTTCTTCTCGGTGTCTTCGTCGATCAGGGTCACCGTCGCGCCGAACTTGATGGTGTCGCCGGACAGCTTCGAGACATCGATGATGTCGGCGCGCGCGAGCTTGTCCTCGAGTTCCGCGATGCGGCCCTCGTTATGCGACTGCGCTTCCTTCGCGGCATGATACTCGGCGTTCTCGGACAGGTCGCCATGCGAACGCGCTTCGGCGATCTGCTCGACAATGCGCGGGCGATCCACCGACTGGCGCTGCTTCAGTTCAACTTCCAGGGCGGCGTATCCGCCCTGTGTCATCGGTACCTTCTCAACCATTTCGCCGTCCTTGTATCTCGCGCGTCGGAACTGGCCGGGCGCGCGAAACATGTGATGTGATCCCTTTGGCGCCTTGGGCCGCCGGGCAACGAATGAGAACATGAACGCAGCGAGACGGTTCCCGCCGCTGGTCCCACTTTATACTACGCCGGCCAAGCCGACCGGCTACCAATTTCACAAATCGGGGAAGTAACCCTGCAGGGTGCGGACCTCGAGATCCCCGCCCAGATAGGCCCGGATACCCTGCGCCGCCGCCAGTGCACCCGAAAGAGTGGTGTAATATGGCACTTTATGCAAGAGGGCAGCACGTCGCAACGAGCGGCTGTCGGCCAGCGCCTGCGGCCCCTCGGTGGTATTGAAAACGAGTTGCACCTCGCCATTGGTAATTGCGTCAACAATGTGCGGGCGGCCTTCCAGCACCTTGTTGATCTTTTCCGCCGGTACCCCGTTCTCCACGAGGAAACGCTGGGTGCCCGAGGTTGCGATCACCTTGAAGCCGAGCGAGCTCAGCATTTTCACTGCATCGAGGATGCGCGCCTTGTCGATTTCGCGCACCGACACGAACACGGTTCCCTTGCGCGGCACGCGCGTGCCGCCCCCGAGCTGGCTCTTGGCGAAGGCGACGGCGAACGACGTGTCGATGCCCATGATCTCGCCGGTCGATTTCATTTCCGGCCCGAGCACGGTGTCGACGCCGGGGAAGCGCGCGAACGGGAACACCGATTCCTTGACGCCGACATGGTTGAGCTTGCGCGGCTTCAGCTTGAAGTCGGCGAGTTTCTCGCCGGCCATGATGCGGGCTGCGATCTTGGCGACCGGAATGCCGACCACCTTGGCGACGAACGGCACGGTGCGGGACGCACGCGGATTCACTTCGAGCACGTAGATCTCGCCGTCCTTGATGGCGTACTGGACGTTCATCAGGCCGACGACATCGAGGCCGAGCGCGAGCTCGCGGGTCTGGCGTTCGAGTTCGGCGATCATCGCGGCGTCGAGCGAATGCGGCGGCAGTGAGCAGGCCGAGTCGCCGGAGTGAATGCCGGCTTCCTCGATATGCTCCATGATGCCGACGACGAACGTATCCTTGCCGTCGCACAGGCAGTCGACGTCGACTTCGGTCGCATCGGACAGATAGCGGTCGAACAGCAGCGGGTTCTTGCCGAGCACCGTGTTGATCTGGCCGGTCTTGTCGTTGGGATAGCGCGCCTTGACGTCGGCGGGCACCAGCTCCGGCAGGGTGCCGAGCAGGTAATCGCCGAGCTGGAACTCTTCGCGGATGATCTGCATGGCGCGGCCGCCGAGCACATAGGACGGACGCACGACCAGCGGCAGACCGAGATCGGCGGCCACGAGGCGCGCCTGCTCGACCGAATAGGCGATGCCGTTCTTCGGCTGCTTGAGACGCAGCTTGTCCAGCACGCGCTTGAAGCGGTCGCGGTCTTCGGCGAGATCGATGGCGTCGGGCGAAGTGCCGAGAATCGGCACATCGGCGGCTTGCAGCGCATGCGCGAGCTTCAGCGGGGTCTGGCCGCCGAACTGCACGATCACGCCGTGCAGCGTGCCGTTGCTGCGTTCGGTGTCGATGATCTCCAGCACGTCCTCGGCGGTCAGCGGCTCGAAGTAGAGCCGGTCCGCGGTGTCGTAGTCGGTGGACACCGTTTCCGGATTGCAGTTGACCATGATGGTCTCGTAACCGGCGTCATGCAGCGCGAAGCAGGCGTGACAGCAGCAGTAGTCGAACTCGATTCCCTGACCGATTCTGTTCGGTCCGCCGCCGAGAATGATGACCTTGTTCTTGTCCGACGGCGCGCTTTCGTCCGCGGCGGTGCCGGCAAACGGCGCCTCATAGGTCGAATACATGTAGGCGGTCGGGGATGCGAATTCGGCGGCGCATGTGTCGATGCGTTTGAACACCGGACGCACGTTCAAGGATCGCCGCAGTGACTTTACTTCGGCTTCGGTCTTGCCGGCCAGCACCGCAAGGCGCGCGTCGGAGAAGCCCATGGCCTTCAGCGTGCGCATGCCGTGGGCGTTGCCGGGCAGGCCGTGCGTCTTGACCTTGTCTTCCATCTCCACGATGCCGCGCATTTCGGCGAGGAACCACGGGTCGATCTTGCACGAGGTGAAGATCTCCTCGTTGGTCCAGCCGAGCCGCATCGCCTGCGCGACCTGCAGCAGCCGGTCGGGGGTCGGCGTGCCGAGCGCGGCGCGCACCGCGTTCTTGTCGTCGCTCTGGCCGAGGCCTTCGATTTCGATTTCGTCCAAACCGGTGAGACCGGTTTCCAGTCCGCGCAGCGCCTTCTGCAAGCTCTCCTGGAAGGTGCGGCCGATCGCCATCACCTCGCCGACCGACTTCATCGAGGTGGTCAGCGTGGTGGAGGCGCCGGGGAATTTCTCGAACGCGAAGCGCGGAATCTTGGTGACCACGTAGTCGATGGTCGGCTCGAACGACGCCGGCGTCGCACCGCCGGTGATGTCGTTGGCGATTTCATCGAGCGTGTAGCCGACGGCGAGCTTCGCCGCGACCTTGGCGATCGGGAAGCCGGTGGCCTTGGAGGCCAGCGCGGACGAACGCGACACGCGCGGATTCATTTCAATGACGACCATGCGGCCGTCCGCCGGATTGACACCGAACTGCACGTTCGATCCGCCGGTCTCGACGCCGATCTCGCGCAGCACCGCCAGCGAGGCGTCGCGCATGATCTGGTATTCCTTGTCGGTCAGCGTCAGAGCAGGGGCGACGGTGATGGAGTCGCCGGTGTGCACGCCCATCGGATCGAGGTTCTCGATCGAGCAGACAATGATACAGTTGTCCTTCTTGTCGCGGACAACCTCCATCTCGTACTCTTTCCAGCCGAGCACCGACTCTTCGATCAGCACTTCGTTGGTCGGCGAGGCATCGAGTCCGCGCTCGATGATGTCGAGGAATTCCTCGCGGTTGTAGGCGATGCCGCCGCCGGTGCCGCCCATGGTGAACGACGGGCGGATGATGGCAGGCAGGCCGATCTCGGACAGCGCCATCAGCGCCTGACCGAGCGCATGTTCCTGATAGCGCTTGCGCCGGTCACCCTCGTGCAGCACCCACTGGCGCTCGTGTTCGGCAAGCGCTTCGCCGGAGAGCTTTTCCTTCTCGGCGAGATACTGGTCGCGATACTGCTTCTTCAGGTCGGAGGCGTTGGCGAGCCGCGACTTCGGCGTCTCGAGCCCGATCTTGGTCATCGCCTCGCGGAACAGCTGGCGGTCTTCCGCCTTGTCGATGGCGTCGGCGGTGGCGCCGATCATCTCGACGTCGAATTTTTCCAGCGTGCCCTGACGGCGCAGTGACAGCGCGCAGTTCAGCGCGGTCTGGCCGCCCATGGTCGGCAGCAGCGCGAAGCCGCCGGGAATGACATGGCGTTCCTTCTCGATGATCTTGGCGACGATTTCCGGCGTGATCGGCTCGATATAGGTCGCGTCCGCCAGTTCCGGGTCCGTCATGATGGTGGCCGGATTGGAATTGACGAGGACGATGCGATAGCCCTCTTCGCGGAGCGTTTTCACGGCCTGGGTGCCGGAATAGTCGAATTCGCAGGCCTGGCCGATCACGATGGGGCCAGCGCCGATGATGAGGATCGTCGAAATGTCGGTTCTTTTAGGCATTCAGTCTCACGGCAGGAAATTGGGCACAAAAAAAGGGCGCGCATCCGCGCGTCCCTTGAGCCAAGCGCCAGGTTGCCCTCGCGCGCGCCGTGTCTTTAGACCAGATTCCGGAGCGGTGAAAGGCCTTTAAGGCTGCGATCAACCGGCAATTTTATGCAGTTTCGGGCTTTCCTGCCGTGTGCGCCACAGAGCAAGTGCCAGTGCCGCCAGGAAGCCGCAGGCGGCGACCCACCCCAGGTCCGTCGGTTTGAGGGTGGACAAGACGGCGCCGCCGATGACGCCGCCCAGCCCAATTCCGAGGTACATGGCGGATGCGTTCAGAGACAGGGCGATCATGGGGGCATCCGGCGAGAGGCGGACGAGGGTAACCACCTGCGCCACGTAGAAGGCCCAGCCGGCGAGACCCCACAAGAAGATCAACAGCAGCATCGCATATGCCGCCAGTTCCGGCGGCAGGAATTTCAGCGCCACCGATTGCATCGCGAATACGACGACCAATTGGGCCAGGCCCAGCACCCCGATTGCGGTCGGTCCGAAGCGATCGACCAGTCGTCCTCCCGCCGTGTTGCCGATCGCGGCGGCTACGCCGAATACAAGCAATGCGAAGCTGACCGCAGGCGTGGACAGGCCAATGTCGTGCAACGGGATGGCGATATAGGTGAACACCGTGAAGACGGACGCCGCCCAGATCGTGGTGGTGCCGAGCGTTTGCAACACCGAGGGGTGACGCGCGATAGCGACACGTTGTGCGAAACTGGCTGCTGCACGCGGCAAACTGCGGGGCAGGCCAAACACCAGGCCGGCCAGCGCAATCGCGCCGAGGCCGGCGACCAGCACGAATGTAGCGCGCCAGCCGAAACTGCTGCCGATCATGGTCCCGAGCGGAACGCCCACCACCGTCGCGATGGTCATGCCGGAAATCACGATCGCGACGGCGCGGCCGCGCCGTTCGGGCGTCGCGACGGCAACCGCGACGGCAGTTGCTGTCGGCATGGCGAGGCCGGCGCCTACGGCCATCACCATCCGCGAGATGAGCAGCACTGCAAATCCGTCTGCCGTCGCGGCAGCCAGATTGCCGGCGATGAAAAAACTCAAGGCGAGAATGAGAGTCAGCTTGCGATCGACATTGTTGAACAGCACCGCGAGGATCGGCGAGCCGACCGCGTAGGTGAGGGCATAGGCCGTCACGAGTTGCCCCGTGGCCACCAGCGAGATGTGAACGTCCGATGCGATCACCGGGAGGAGGCCCGCGATCACGAATGCTTCGGTGCCGATCGCGAATGCCGTCAGCGCCAACCAGTACAAGCTCATCACAGGCCTCATTGTTCAAAATTCATTGAACTAATGGGCTCGCAGGGGCTGGATGTCAATTAGTTCAATAACTATTGAACATTGCGCCGAACGCAGAGCGTTGCTACATTTAACGCATGGCGCGCATTCCCTTGCACCCCACGCGGGATCAGATCGAACTGCCTATGTTGTTGGATTGCTTGAGCGATCCGACGCGGCTGGCGATCGTCTACAACCTTGCTAATCATGAAAACCGCGAATCCGACCTGCGCTGCGGCGACTTCAGCGGGTTCGGTGCGAAATCCAATCTCGCCTACCATTTTGCGAGACTTCGGGAGGCGGGGCTCGTTCACACAAAGATCGAGGGCACGGCCCGCTACATGCGTTTGCGGAGGAAGGATATCGAAGCCCGGTTTCCCGGTCTGATCGATTCTATTCTTTCGGCCGTCAAACGTGACGCCGATCGCCTCGAATTGCCCGAATGCGAATTCGTTGCGGTGGAGGATGAAACGCCGAAGCGAACGGCGCGCGGCCGATAGGTAGCGCGCTCAGTTGCGCAACGCCACGAAGGTCATGCGGGCCGGGTTGTAGCCGACATTGGTTTTGGCGCGGACCGGCGAAAAACCTGCAGCCTTCAGCTTCGCAACCATGTCCGCTTCGCCATAGCGCTGCAGTCCGATGCTCTGGCGCAATTGCCAGTAATCGGAGAGGGCGGTGCGCGCGAGGCCCCACAGCGCGTCGGTCAGGAAGCCGTTTTTGGCCGCGAGCTTGAGCAGCGCGATCACGTCGGTGGCGGCGCCCACTTCCGGCCGCAGGATGTCGCCGAGCACGAGCTTGCCGCCAGGCTTCAGGATACGCCGCATCAGGCTGAAGGCACGGTCGAGTTCGGCCGGCGTCATGTACTGCGCGACCGAAATCATCACCGCGAGGTCGACCGAGCGATCCGGCAATTGCTGAAGGTCGTCGAGGGAGCGGACATCGATTTTCGGGTTCGGGCCGAAGCGCGCACTCAGCCGCCCGCGCACGCCGGGCGCGGGTTCGGCGAGAATGAGCTTCCGGCAGGCGGCGGCAACCCCCGCTGCGAACAGTGCTTCCCCGCACGAATAGTCGAGCACGACAGCGTCGGGCGAGGGCACATAGCTGAGAATGTCATTGGCGATCACGCGGAAATGCACATCGCGATGCAGCTTGCTGACATAAATCGTATGCGTTGAATCGTAATAGTCGATCCAGTCGTCCATCGGCCTGTCCGGCAGCATGATCCCGAAAAGTGGAAGCCGGTTTTCGGAAGATCATGCCTCTACGTTAATGGCATCCCTGCGTTGCCGCAGAACCATGCCTCCAAATGAAGGGTTCCTTGTGCAGGAACCGGCGGTTGCAGGATGCGTTAGAAGGTCTGGCGATCCCTGTCCATCGCCTGATCTCTATCTCCTAGCAGGAAGGCCCCGCCGTGAGCAAAACCAGGACCACCGTTTCCCCCGATCTCGATACGCCCACCGACCTCTCGCAGGAGGCTGTCGACAAGATTTCGGCAGCGATCAACCCGCTGGTGGCCGATGCGTTCGCGCTTTACATCAAGACCAAGAATTTCCACTGGCATGTCAGCGGACGCCATTTCCGCGACTATCATCTGCTGTTGGACGAGCAGGCCGAGGCGATCTTCGCATCCATTGATGAGTTGGCCGAGCGCGTCCGCAAGATTGGTGGTACTACGCTGCGCTCCGTCGGCCACCTCGCCAAGCTGACCAGCATCAAGGATAATGACGAAAAATTCGTGCCGCCGCGCGAGATGCTGCGCGAACTGATGGAAGACAACAAAAAATCTGTTGTCGCCATGCGCAAGGCGCGCGAAATCGCCGACAAATACGACGACACGCCGACAGGGAACATCCTCGATAATTTCATCGACGCTGCCGAGCGCCGGACCTGGTTCCTGTTCGAGGCAAGCCGCCAGGAGGGCGGCAACGAAGCCTGATTTCCAAAAACGTCGCGTTCTGGAAAAACGCCCGCCTCGTAGCGGGCGTTTTGTTTCATTCCGATCTGTCTTCGGCCCATGCTAATAAGGTGTCCCGCTTTCGCGGGGCGGGGTGGAGACGTTTCTTGCACGCATTCGAATGGCTGATCGGCCTGTTGATGGGCGCCATGCTGCTGTCGGCACTGGCGCGGCGTCTTGGCGTGCCTTACCCGACCTTTCTGGCGCTCGGCGGCATCGCGATTGCGCTCCTGCCCAGTTCACCCAACTGGACCCTTGAGCCGGATCTGGCGCTGGCGCTGTTCGTCGCGCCGGTGCTGCTCGATGCGGCGTTCGACACGTCCACCCGCGATCTGCGGGACAACTGGCTTCCGGTCGCCATGCTGGTGGTGGCTGCGGTCGGCGTCACCACCGTGGCTGTCGCCGTCGTGGTGCGCTGGCTGGTGCCGGAGATGCCGTGGGCCGCGGCGGTCGCCCTCGGCGCCATCGTTGCGCCGCCGGACGCCGCCGCCGCGACGGCGATCCTGCGCAGTGTCCGGCTGCCTTACCGCATCCAGAAAATTCTCGAGGGCGAAAGCCTGCTCAACGATGCCAGCGCGCTGCTGATCTATCGTATCGCCGTCGGCGCAGCGATGGCGTCATCATTGAGTCTGGAGAGCATCGCCCCGGCGCTCACGCTGTCGCTGATCGGCAGCGTCATCGCCGGCTATGTGCTGGCGCGGGTGATAATGCCGCTGCTGACGCGGATCTCCGACGTGCCAACCGCGATCATCATGCAGTTCGCGACAACGTTTGTTGTCTGGATCATCGCCGAGAAGCTGCAACTGTCGGCCATCCTGACCATCGTGGTCTATGCCATCGTCATCTCACGCAGCGTGCCGATGCTCACCTCGGCGCGAATGCGCGTGCCGTCCTATGCGGTGTGGGAGACGGTCGTCTTTCTTCTCAATGTGATGGCGTTCGTACTGATCGGAATGCAGTTGCGGCCGATCTGGAGCGGGCTGGGCGACGGGTCGGTCCGCCAGCAGTACTGCATCGTCGCCGGCATCGTGCTCGTGACCGTGATCGTGGTGCGGATTATCTGGATGATGTGTTACATCACCGTCGTGCGCGCGAAGCTCCTGCGCTACGGCTACAACCCGGAGCGGAAATCCGGCGTTCCATCGGTCAAGAGCAGCCTGCTGATCTCGTGGTGCGGGATGCGCGGCATCGTCACGCTCGCGGCTGCGTTCGCGCTGCCGGTGGGCTTTCCCTATCGCGATCTGATCCTGCTCACCGCCTTCGGGGTGGTGCTGGGCACGCTCGTCATTCAGGGGCTGACGCTGCGGCCGCTGATCGACTGGTTTGCGCTGGATGATGGCGATCCGGTCGGTCAGGAGATCGGCTGGGCGCGCCGCGCGGCCTTGCATGCGGCGCTGGAAGCGATCGACGGCAACACCTCGCCCGCGGCGGAATTGCTGCGGCTTGAATACCGGCAGTTGCTCGATCAGGCCGAAAGCAATCCGGATGGTCTGATGTCGAGCGAACTGCCTGCCGATCCTGTGCGGTTGCAGGCGATCGATGCCGCGCGACGTGTGCTGTTCGAGATGCGCGATTCCGGTGAAATCGGCGATGACGCGTTTCACCGGCTGGAAGAGGAGTTCGACTGGGCCGAACTCAGCGCGGCGAAGTCGTAAGGGGAAGCGGGCTTGAGACTTAAGCCCGCTTTTTCTCGCGCATCAGATCGGCGAACCGCCGGAACAGATAGTGCGAGTCGCGCGGACCGGGTGACGCCTCTGGGTGGTACTGCACCGAGAACACCGGTTTGTCTTCCAGCGCGATGCCGCAATTCGAGTCGTCGAACAGCGAGATGTGCGTCTGCGTGACGTTGTCCGGGAGCGTAGCCTTGTCCACGGCGAAGCCATGGTTCATCGACGTGATCTCGACCTTGCCGGTGGTGAGGTCCTTCACCGGATGGTTGGCGCCGTGATGGCCCTGATGCATCTTCATGGTCTTGCCGCCGACGGCGAGGCCGAGCATCTGGTGGCCAAGGCAAATGCCGAAGGTCGGCGTTCCGGACTCGATCACCTTCTTGATGACAGGCACGGCGTATTCGCCGGTCGCTGCCGGATCGCCGGGGCCGTTCGACAGGAACACGCCGTCCGGCTTCATCGCCAAAATGTCTTCGGCGGACGTCTTCGCGGTGACAACCGTGACCTTGCAGCCTTCTCCGGCGAGCAGACGCAGGATGTTGCGCTTGATGCCGTAGTCGATGGCGACGACATTGAATTCCGGCTTGTCCTGCTTGCCGAACCCGTTGTTCCACTCCCACGGCGTCTCGTCCCAGTTGAAGCGCTGGGTGCTGGTCACCATCGGCACGAGGTCCATGCCCTCCAGGCCGGGCCACTCGCGCGCTTCTTCCTTGAGGCCGTGCAGATCGAACTTGCCGTCCTTGTTGTGGGCGATCACGGCGTTGGGCATGCCCTTGCTGCGGATCAGCGCGGTCAGCGCGCGCGTGTCGATGCCCGACAGGCCGATGATGCCGCGCGCCTTTAGCCATGCATCGAGATGCCTGGCGGCGCGATAATTCGACGGATCGGTGATGCCCGCGCGCAGGATCACGCCGCGTGCGCCCGGCGTTGCCGCCATGTTCACCGTTTCGATGTCTTCATCGTTGGTGCCGACATTTCCGATATGCGGAAATGTGAAGGTGATGAGCTGCCCGGCATAGGACGGATCGGTGAGGATTTCCTCATAACCGGTCATCGCCGTGTTGAAGCAGACTTCGCCAACCGCCTGGCCTTCCGCACCGAGGCCGAAGCCTTCCAGCACGGTGCCATCGGCGAGCACGAGGAGCGCGGTCGGTTTGAGGTCCGGCCAGGCTGAGGAGTTATCTGATGTGGTCATAAGCCCATCACATAACCCCTGTGCCGCGGCGCGTCAAAGGCGGAACAGGTATGTTTCATCAGGTTTTTTGGGGTTCTCTGGAAAAATTGACAGGTGTCAAGAGAACCCTAATCTGCGCCTCCACGCAGCCGGGAAAGAACTGCGGCAAGGCAGGAGACATATCCATGAGTTCAGCGGGCGTTGCGCCGGAATTGCATCACCTTCATTCGGGCGGAACGATCGGGAATCTGATCGTCAATGCGGTGGGCCGGTATGCCGACCAGCCCGCCATCGCCGACGGCAAGGTGCGGTGGAGCTACCGCGAACTCGGCGACACCATCGGCCGGTTCATCAGCCTGTTCCGCTCCCTCGGGCTCAAGAAGGGCAGCGCGCTCTCCATTCTGGCCAGCAACCGCGCTGAATCATGGGCCGCGATCTGCGCCGCGCTGGTGATGGGCGTGCGCTACACGCCGCTGCATCCGATGGCGGCGGAGGACGACCACGCCTTCATCATCGAGGATGCCGAGATCGATCTTCTGATTGTCGAGGGTGCCAAGTTCGGCCCACGGGGCATGGCGATCAAGAACCGGGTGCCGTCGCTGAAGAATCTCTATTCGATCGGTCCGATGGACGGCGTGCGCGACATCATGCCGGACCTCGCGACGGTTAAAGCCGCGCCGCTGGTCGACGAAAGCTCGTCCCATGAGATCGCGTTTCTGGCCTACACCGGCGGCACCACCGGCCGCTCCAAGGGCGTGATGCTGCCGCATCGCGCCCTGATAACAATGACGCTGCTGCTCTATTCGGACTGGGACTGGCCCGAACAGATCCGTTTCCTTGCCGCGACCCCGATCAGCCACGCCGCCGGTGTCACGCTGTTTCCGGTGATGATGCGCGGCGGCCTGATGCGCCTCGTGCAGGGCTTCGAGCCCGAGGTCTATGCGGGCGTGGTCGCGGCGGAGAAGATCAACTCGACCTTCCTGGTGCCGACGCTGATCTATGCGCTGATCGACAACGAAGACCTGCGCAAGCGTCACGACATGTCGTCGCTGGAAATGATCGTCTATGGCGCCGCGCCGATGTCGCCGGATCGCCTGTTAGAGGGCATGAAGATTTTCGGCAAGGTGTTCGTGCAGCTTTACGGCCAGACCGAAGCGCCGCAATGCATCACCTCGATGCGCAAGATCGACCATGACGAGACCAAGCCGCAGCGGCTCGGCTCCTGCGGCCGCGCCAGCCCGTTCGTGGACGTCAAGCTGTTCGACGCGGAGATGCGCGAGGTCGGCATCAATGAGCCCGGCGAGATCTGCGTGCGCGGTCCGCTGGTGATGGACGGTTACTGGAAGCGCACCGAGGCCAATGCCGAAACCCTGAAAGGCGGCTGGCTGCACACCGGCGATGTCGCGGTGAAGGACGAGGAGGGCTACTTCTATATCGTCGACCGCACCAAGGACATGATCATCTCCGGCGGCTTCAACATCTATCCGCGCGAGGTCGAGGATGCGCTGATGTCGCATCCCGCCGTTGCCTCCGCCGCGGTGATCGGCATTCCCGACGACAAGTGGGGCGAGGCGGTGAAAGGCTTTGTGGTGCTGAAATCCGGCGCCAACAGCGGCGTCGCCGAGTTGCAGGCCCATGTGAAAGACAAGCGCGGCGCGCCGTGGTCGCCGAAGACCATCGATTTCGTCGATGTCATTCCGGTCACGGGGCTCGGCAAGATTGACCGCAAGGCGCTGCGTGCGCCTTACTGGGAAGGCCGCAAGCGCGGCGTGGCGTAGTGGAGAGGATTCGGCCTCGCGATATGTGAGACATACTCAGGCTGTCATGCGCGGGCTTGACCCGCGCATCCATCCTGAGAAAAGCTCTTCAAGTGATGGATTGCCGGGTCAAGCCTGGCAATGACAGAACAGGAAGGTTCGCATGCTCAATTCGCTTCCCGTCGTGCTGGTGCCTGGTCTTGCGTGCTCGCCGCGGATTTACGAGCCGCAGATACCTTCGCTGTGGCGGCAGGGCGCGGTGTTCGTCGCCAACCATGCGCGCGGCGGCGACATGGCGGCGATCGCGCGGCGCATTCTTGCCGAAGCCCCGCTGCGCTTTTCGCTCGCGGGCCATTCGATGGGCGGCTACATCATCTTTGAAATGTTCCGGCAGGCGCCGGAGCGGATTGCGCGGCTCGCTTTCCTGAATACATCGGCGCGGCCCGAAGCGCCGGAAGTCTCCGAAAAGCGGCGGGCGATGATCGCCGAGGTGAAGCAGGGCGGTTACCGCGCCGTGATGGATCGCCTGTTTGCGAACTTCGTGCATCCCGCGCTGGCGCGCGACGAGCAGTTGCACCGCATTGTGCTCGACATGGCAGACGACGTCGGTCCCGATGCCTTCGTCTGGCAGCTTGAGGCGATCACGGGACGTATCGATTCCCGCCCGACCCTGGCGCAGATCAAATGTCCGACGCTGGTCCTGACCAGCGATACCGACAACATGATGCCGCCCGATGCATCAAGCGAGATCGCGAGCGGTATCCCCGGCGCGAAGCTGGTCAACATTCAGGATTGTGGTCATCTGACGCAACTTGAGAAGCCGCAGGCAGTGACGGATGCGCTGCTGGACTGGCTGGAGATGTGACGGCGTTGGTTGTGCGGGCTCGCAAAACGCCCTAAATGAACGGCAATCCGATTTGCCGCGAGGGAGAGACCGATGCTGCGCGATGACATCAACAACGCCGTCAAGGACGCCATGAAGGCGAAGGACGAGCGCAAGCTCTCGACGCTGCGCATGATCAACTCGACGCTGAAGAACTCGGACATAGAGGCGCGCGGGCAGGGCAAGCCGCCGCTCAGCGACGAGGACATCCTCGGCGTGCTGCAGAAGATGATCAAGCAGCGTCAGGAATCGGTCGAGCTTTACGACAAGGGCGGCCGCGCCGAACTCGCGGCGCAGGAGCGCGAGGAGATCGCGGTGATCTCCGCCTATCTGCCCAAGCAGATGTCCGACGACGAGGTGAAGGCTGCGATTGCCGCCATCGTGACCGAGACCGGCGCCGCCAGCATGAAGGACATGGGCAAGGTGATCGCCGCGCTGAAGGCGAAGTACGCCGGCCAGATGGATTTCGGCAAGGCCAGCGGTTTGGTGAAGGCGGCGCTGGCGGGTTAGTTCGGAAGACACCCCACCCGGCTGACCTGCGGTCAACCGCCCTCCCCATCGAGGGGAGGGATTAAGAGATGCGGTGACGTCGTACCCTTTCTTCTCCCTCCCCCCTTGTGGGGAGGGAAGGCGCGAAGCGCCAGGGTGGGGGTGTTAGGATTACGCTTTTTCGAGATGGTTGCCATGCTCCCTCAAGCTGACACCTACGACGATCTCTACAAGAACTTCCGCTGGGACATTCCGGCGCGGTTCAACATCGCAACCGCGTGCTGCGACCGCTATGCGGATGGCTCCGGCCGGCTGGCGCTGATCTATGTGGATGAAGACGGCGGCACGCAGAAGCTGTCGTTCGACGAGATCAGCGCGCTGTCGAAGAGTTTCGCCAATGTGCTGAAATCCGACGGCCTCAAGCCGGGCGACCGCGTCGCCGTGTTCCTGTCGCAATCGGTGGAACTGCCGATCGCCCATCTCGCCGCCTTCCGCTCCGGCATGATTTCCGTACCGCTGTTCACGCTGTTCGGCGAGGATGCGCTGGAATTCCGCCTCGCCAACAGCGGGGCGCGGGCGGTCATCACCGACGAGGGCGGCTGGGAGAAACTCTCCAAAATCCGCGACCGGCTGCCGCATCTGCAGGACATCTATGTCACCAGCGGCGCGGTCCATGCCGGTGCGAAATCGTTCTGGCAGTCCATCGAGGATGCCTCGGAGGATTTCCAGACCGTTGATACCAGCCCCGACGATCCGGCGATCATCATTTATACGTCAGGCACGACAGGGAATCCCAAGGGCGCGCTGCACGCCCATCGCGTGCTGCTCGGCCATCTGCCCAATGTCGAGATGGCACATGATTTCTTTCCGAAGCCCGGCGACCTGATGTGGACGCCGGCGGACTGGGCCTGGATCGGCGGCTTGTTCGATGCGCTGTTCCCGGCCTGGTATCACGGCGTGCCGATGCTCGGCTATCGCGCCAAGAAGTTCGAGCCGCAGGCGGCGATGCAACTGATGGCCGATCACGGCGTGCGCAATGTGTTCCTGCCGCCCACCGCATTGAAGCTGATGCGTCAGGCGAACGTCAGGCATGACGGCGTGAAGCTGCGCAGCATCTTCTCCGGGGGCGAGTCGCTCGGCGCTGAACTGATCGAGTGGGTGCGCGCCACTTTCGGCGTCGATGTGCACGAGATCTACGGCCAGACCGAATGCAATCTGGTCCTTGCCAACAATTCCCATCTGTTTCCGATCAAGCCGGGCTCGATGGGCAAACCGACGCCGGGATTCGATGTGCGCATTGTCAATGAGCAGGGCGAGGAATTGCCGCGCAATGAACGCGGCATTGTCGGGGTGCGGGTTCCCAATCCGGTGACCATGATCGAATATTGGAAGAATCCGGAGGCCACCGCGAAGAAATATGCGAACGGCTTCCTGCTCACCGGCGATCTCGGCGTGCAGGATGACGACGGTTACTTCTGGTACGTCAGCCGCGAGGACGATGTCATCACCAGCGCGGGCTATCGCATCGGTCCTGCGGAGATCGAGCATACCCTGATGAAGCATCCGGCGGTGGCGATGTCCGCCGTGGTCGGGATTCCAGATCCGATCCGCACCGAAGCGATCAAGGCATGGATCGTGCTGCGTCCGGGATTTACCGCAAGCGACGCGCTGGCGAAGGAGATTCAGGATTTCGTCAAGGTGCAGCTCGCCGCCCATGAGTATCCGCGTCACATCCAGTTCACGGACACTTTGCCGATGACGGCCACGGGCAAGGTGCTGCGGCGGGAATTGCGGACGCTGGGTTAGTCGTCATTGCGAGGAGCACTTGCGACGAAGCAATCCACTCTTTGTTATCAAGATGGATTGCTTCGCTTCGCTCGCAATGACGAACGGTTACATCCCCGGCACTTTCACGCCGAGCCGCTTCAGCGCCTCCAGCATTCGCTTCGGCGGCTCCATCTTCACCGCCAGCGGCTTGCCGGTTTCCAGCAAGCTCTTGAGGCTGGAAAGGATCGCCGGCCATCCCGCCCGGCCGCCGGAGAGAATGTCCTCGTCGATTGGCCGGTCATTGGCCTCGGACATCGTCAGGCGGACGGCGTCGCCTGATTGTTCGATCTCATAGGTCACCAGCGTCTCGCCGAGCGCCTCGATCAGGCCGGGCCAGTTGACGTTGAAGGTGATGACCAGCTTGCGCGGCGGATCGTAGGCGACGACTTCGCCGCTGATGTGAACCGATCCGTCCGGCGCGCGAAGCACGAACGCGCCGCCCACCCGGTCCTCGACCTCGACGCCGAAGCCCGAGAAGTAATCCCGGCTGTATTCGGCGGACGTCAGCGCGTCCCACACCTTCTCCGGCGTCGAGGCGATGTAGATCGTGTAGACGAGGGACGGTTTGAACTTGCCGATGTCCATCACGCGCGCTCCGCGCTGCGTGGCATGTCGAAATCCAGCGGCTTGCCGGTCTCCAGAATGCTCTTGAGGCTGGAGAGGACCAGCGGCCAGCCTTCGGAAATGCTGGGCAGTGTCTTGCTGTCCTCGGCGAAATCCTCGTGGGTCACGGTGAGCTTGACTGCGCCGTTGCTGGGCTCAAGCACGAATGTCACGCGCGAGGGACGCTCCTTGATCATCTCCGCATCGAAGACCGAGAGCCAGCTATAGGACAGCCGGCGCGGCGGATCGGATTCGAGCACGAAGCCCTCGTTCACCACCTTGCCGAACCGGTCCATGTGCATCCGCGAGCCGACCTTCCAATCGGAATGCAGGCTGCAGCCGAACCAGTAGCTTTCCGTGAAGGCCGTGTTGGTCAGGGCATGCCAGAGTTCTTCCGGCGTGGTCTTGATGAAGGTCACATAGACGAATTCGGGTTTACGCATCACGCTTCTCCAGTTGACGTTTGAGTTCGCTGAGCGCGGCGAGCTTGCCGCGCTCGAATTTCCTGATCCATCGGTCGCCGATCTCGTGGATCGGAACGGGATTGAGGTAGTGCAGCTTCTCGCGGCCGTGCTTGAGCGTGGTCACGAGATTGGCGTCTTCGAGAATCCCGAGATGCTTGGTCACGGCCTGCCGCGTCATGGCGAGACCATCGCAAAGCTCCAGCAATGTCTGCCCGTTGCGGGCGTGAAGCCGGTCCAGCAATGAGCGCCGCGATGCATCCGCCAGTGCCTTGAAGACCTCGTCCATGGTCAGAATAATAGGCAACCAAACGGTTGCCTGTCAAGCGCCGCCCGAAATCATTTGCGGTGGAATTGAACCGCTTGCATTTGCTCAGCGTCTGATCCTTTGATGCGGTCTCTCGCATCGGGGAATTTCATGTCGCTTCAGGTCTATCTCGCCTACGTCGCCGCCTGTGTCGCGCTCGCGATCCTGCCGGGTCCGATCGTCACCCTCGTCATTGCCAACGGTCTTCGCTACGGCACGCGCGCGGCGCTCACCAACATTGCCGGCGCGCAGGTGGGCCTTGTGATCATCATCGGCATCATCGCCGTGGGCCTCACGTCGCTGATGGCGACGATGGGCTACTGGTTCGAATGGGTGCGGTTCGCAGGCGCGGCCTATCTCGTCTGGCTCGGCATCAAGCTGTTCCGGTCGACCGGCGCGCTGTCGTCGACCGACGCGCCGCCGCCGCCGCGCGGCGGATTCTTCCTTCAGGGATTCCTGGTGCTGCTGAGCAACCCGAAGGTGCTGGTGTTCTTCGGCGCGTTCATTCCGCAATTCGTCGATATGAATCAGGATCACCTGCCGCAGGTGGCGCTGCTCGGCGTCACCTTCACCGTGATCGCGGCGCTGTCCGACGGCGCCTACGCCCTGCTGGCGGGCCGTGCGGGCAAGCTGCTGTCGGCGCGGCGGGTGCGCCTCGTCTCGCGCATTTCCGGCGGCTTCATGATCGGCGGCGGCATCTGGCTCGCCCTGACGCGGGCGAGGTAACGATGCTGCCGGATATTCCGTGGTTCGTTTATGCGATGCTGCTGGCGCCGGTCGGCCTCATCGTATTCGCGGCGATCTACAAATATCTGGAAGTCCGCGCCGCCAGCGACTGGCCAAGCGTGCCGGGCAAGGTGGTGATCTCGAAGCCGGAAACGCGCGACGTCAGGGTCATCGATAGCGACCGCGAGGCGGGGCATTACTACGAGGAGCGCAACTTCGCGAACGTCACCTATGAATATGTGATCGCGGGGCAGGCCTATCGCAACAACCGCGTCACCATCGGCGAGGATCGCGGCAATTTCGAAGTCGCCGAAACCCTCGCGCGCTATCCGGTCGGGACGGCTGTCACCGTCTATTACAATCCAAACAAGCGTAGCGAGGCCGTGCTCGAGCGCGACATGCCCAAGGGTATGTGGGGCTGCATCGGCTGGATGGTGGTGATTGCGGTCGCGCTGGTGTTCGGCTCGGCGATCGGCTTTCACAAACTGACCGATTTCGTCTCGACCAGACTCGCCAACCCCGAAATGTCGGGCATGACCGTGGCTCTGGGCGCGTTCGGCGCGGCGATCGCACTGTTCGCGATCGGGCTGCATCGTCACGCGGCGCTGGCGCGGAAATGGCCGGTGGTGAAGGGCAGGATCAGGACGTCAGGTCTCGATCGCTTCCGTGCCCGCGCGGATGATAGCGGCTCGCGCGGACCGATCATGTTCAGGGCGAACATTTCCTACACCTATCGCTATGAAAACGCCGACTACACCGGTCTCGTGGCCAGCATGAACGGGCAGGTGTCCTCCACCTCCGACTGGGGCGTGCAGCGCTACGTCAGGAAGTATCCGGAAGGCGCCATTGTCGACGTTTACGTCAATCCGCAGAATCCATCCGAGTCGGTGCTGGAGCCGCGCGCCACGGCTGCGTGGTTTCTCTGGGTGGCGGTGGCGGTGATCTGGGCGCTGGCGTACTACGTCGCGACGAAAGGCTAGCGCCTCACTCGGCGGGCATCAGTTTCCTGGCGTGCAGCCCTTCCTCGATCTCGCGCAGGAGACGTGACAGCCGCTCCGCCCATTGATGCTGGCCGGACTGGTCGCTGATCAGATCCTGCCGGATCTCGATGCCGGTATGCATCAGCCCGCGCTTTTCGCCATGCACAGGAATGGTGTAGTCGGTCGCATCGCTCACCGCATAAGGCTCGTTATCGCCGACCACCAGATCGCCCTCAAGGCGTAGCTTGTCGCGCAAGAGATGCGGCAGCCGGTCGTCGCGGTTGTAGAGCGTGCCGATGTGCCAGGGCCGGGCGATGCCGGCATAGACCGGCGTGAACGAATGCAGCGACACCAGAATGGTCGGCAGGCCGCTGGCCTTGCGCGCGTCGAGCGCCTGCGCGATGCGCGTATGGTAGGGCGCGAACACGGCGCGCTGCCGCTCCGCCACCTGCTCGCGGGTGAGCCCGCCGTTGCCCGGAATTTCCGTCGCCTCGCTGATCAGCGGGATCGAGCCCGGGCTGTCGAACGGCCGGTTGCAGTCGATCACGAGGCGCGAATAGCGCTGCGCGATCAGGTGCACGTCCATTTCCTTCGCAAGCCAGGTCGCGACCTCGGCAATGCCGATGTCCCAGGCGATGTGCCGCTCCAGTTCGCCGGCATGCACGCCAAGATCGCCGAGCGCGCGGGGGATCAGGCGGCCATAATGATCGCAGGTGAAGAAGAACGGCGAGCGGCTGCCGGCATTTTCCTCGAGCACGGGGGGAACTTCGTCGTGCTCAAGGAGTCGTAAAGTGTCGGCTGGATCGGGCAGGGCCATTTTGCTTTCGTTGCCTATCACAGCGGCATTCAAGCCCAACAATTAGCCGGAAATGCAGCAAAAACAGCATGTACGATTCGCAGACGAATTCAATCGGCCTGAATGAGACGATGCCCCTGCTGACGATTCATCACAAGACCGAGTATCGCTACGACCGCCCGGTAGCGTTCGGCGAACACCGGATCATGCTGCGTCCGCGCGACGGTCACGATATCCGCGTGCTGTCGGAGCGGCTCGACATCTCGCCACAGCCGTCTTCGCTGCGCCGCATCCATGATGTCTTCGGCAACAGCGTCGCCATCGCCGATTTCGACACCGAGTCGGACCGGCTGGTGTTCGATTCGACCGTCACCGTCGATCACACCCCGCTGGAGAACATCGTTCTGAGCCCCGATGATCAGGCCTATTATTATCCGTTCTTCTACGATCACGACGAACTGACCGACCTCACACCGTCGATGACGCCGCAATACAGCGACCCCGACGGCGCGCTGGCCGCCTGGGCGCGGCAGTTTCTGAGCGCTGGAAGCCGCACCAAAACGATCGATCTTCTGGTCGGCATGACCCATGGTGTCCGGGAGTCGTTCGGGTATCGCAAGCGCCACGAGCAAGGCACCCAGCATCCGCTCGACACCCTCGATACGGGTTCGGGCACCTGCCGCGATTTCGCGCTGTTCATGATCGAGGCGCTGCGACGACTCGGCATCGCGTCGCGCTTCGTCAGCGGCTACATCTTCATTCCGGGCGACGAGGCCCATGGCTATGTCGGTGGCGGCAACACCCATGCCTGGGTGCGGGCCTATCTGCCGGGCGCAGGCTGGATCGAGTTCGACCCCACCAACGGCATTGTCGGCAGCCGCGATCTCATTCGCGTGGCGGTGGCGCGCGACCCGCAACAGGCGATTCCGTTGCACGGCACCTATATGGGGCCGGCCGACGCCCACCTTGGCATGGACGTCACCATTCACGTCCTCTCGGTCGGGGAAGATCTGGAGGAAGCCGCCGCATGCTGATCAGGGTTGGATTCGAGATTTCCTACGGTGCTGTGGCTGAGACGCCGATGGTCGTCATGATGCGGATTCATCCCTCGCGCGCCCGGGATATCGTCGGCGAGGAGACGATCGTCACCGATCCGGATGTGCGGATTCGCTACTATCACGACTCTTTCGGCAACATCTGCGGGCGGCTGACCGCGCCGCCGGGCGGCATCACGTTCCGCGCCGATACGCTGGTGCGCGATACCGGGTTGCCCGACGCGGTCGTGCCTGAAGCGCAGCAGATGCCGGTCGAGCAATTGCCCGACGAGGTTCTGCTTTATCTGATGCCGAGCCGCTATTGCGAGACGGACCGCCTGACGGACTTCGCCTGGGCGCAGTTCGGCAATACACCGCCCGGCTGGGCGCGCGTGCAGGCGATCAATGCATGGGTGCACAACCATGTGCGGTTTGACTACCAGCAGGCGCGGCCGACCAAATCCGCCTTCGATGTCTTTGAAGAGCAGCAGGGCGTCTGCCGCGATTTCGCACACTTGGCTCTGACGCTGTGCCGCTGCATGAACATTCCGGCGCGGTATGCCACCGGCTACATGGGCGACATCGGCATTCCGCCCGATCCGGCGCCGATGGATCTGTCCGGCTGGTACGAGGTCTATCTGTCCGGCAAGTGGTACACGTTCGACGCGCGGCACAACAAGCCGCGCATCGGCCGGATCCTGATGGCCACCGGCCGCGATGCGGCAGACGTTGCAATCTCGACGACCTTCGGGCAGATGGTGTTGAACAAGTTCGTCATCGTGAGTGACGAAGTTATCGAGTCCAAGGCCAGCCAGTGAAGCAAGCGTCGGATAAGGGACCGCAGTTGCGATGACGGAGCGTCTGTTCGTCTACGGCACCTTAAGACGCGGTTCACGGCATCCATGGGCGGTAAAGCTGGCAGCCAAGGCCAGTTTCCTCGGCGAGGCGCGCTACAACGGCCGCCTTTATCGCATCACGCACTATCCGGGCGTCGTTCCGTCCACCCAGCCGGATGAGTGGGTGCATGGAGATGTCTTCGAACTGCGCGATCCGGAGATTCTGACAGCGCTCGACGCTTACGAAGGCTGCGGCCCGGACGATGACGAGCCGACCCAGTATCTGCGCAAGCTTCAGAAAATGACGCTGGCCGACGGCACGTCCGTCGAGGCGTGGATGTATGTCTACAACTGGTCCCTCGAGAACCGGGAGCGGATCAAGTCCGGCCGGTTCGACGAAGTGGAATCGTAGACTTACGCGGCTTTTGCCGCGGCCGTCAGCGCCGCGGTGTCCTTGACGACAATCGCAAAACGATCGGCCAGTTCGGTCAGCGCCACGCGATGCACCACGCTGGCCGGAATCGTGCCGCCGAGCGGATCGGGCAGGTCGCGCGTTGCGGTGGCATTCGCAACGACGGTGGTGCGGTATTTCAGATCGAGCGCGGCGCGGGCGGTGGCGCTGACGCACATATGGGTCATGAAGCCCGCGAGGATCAGTTCGGTGCGGCCGGTGCTCTTCACCAGCGCATCGAGATCGGTGCCCGCGAACGAATTCGGCAGCGTCTTGCGCACCACGACCTCGCCTGCGGCGGGCGTCAGCAGCGGCACGATCGCGGCGGTGGGCCCGTCCTCTGCGAACAGCGGGCGGCCCGACGGCGCGTGCTGCACGATATGGAACACCGGAACGCCGCGCTCGCGTGCCAGCTTCAGCAGTTTGGCGGCCTCGACAATGGCGGCGTCGACACCGTCCAGCGGCAGGTTGCCCTTGCCCGTGTATTCAAGCTGGGCGTCGATGATGACGAGGGCGGATGTATCGAGCGCGCTCGGATGCAGCGGCGCACCGGCGATCTGGAGCAGGGATTTCGGGGCGGGAGCCATATTTTCTTGCTTTCGTTGAGTAATCCGGAACCGGGGCCGGACCATAAGGGCTGTGAATAGCCGGGACAATCCGGCTTTCATTGGGGGATGGACCCAGGAAGCCTATATTGATGGTCGGTTGCAAAGGCTGCCCGATTCCATGCGATTCACGCCCCAATTTCTCGAAGAACTGCGCGCCCGGCTTCCGGTTTCGGAAGTCGTGGGCAAGCGCGTGAAGCTGAAGCGGGCGGGCAAGGAGTACAAGGGACTCTCGCCCTTCAAGCAGGAGAAGACCCCCTCGTTCACGGTGAATGACCAGAAGGGGTTCTACCACTGCTTCGCCTCCGGCAAGCACGGCAACATCTTCGACTTCATCATGGAGACCGAAGGCCTCGGCTTCATCGAGGCGGTGGAGGTCGCGGCCTCGCAGGCCGGCATGCCGCTTCCGGCGGTGACGCCTGACGCCGCGCGTCACGAGCAGCGCCGCAAGACGCTGTACGATGTGATGGACCTCGCCGCGAAATTCTTCGCCGACACGCTGGCCTCGCGCAATGGCGCGAAAGCCCGCGGCTATCTCGGCGACCGCGCCATCTCGCCCGCGACGCAATTGCAGTTTCGTCTTGGCTATGCGCCGGGCGAACGTTTTGCGCTGAAGGAGCATCTCGGAAGGCTCGGTATTCCGGTCGAGGACATGGTCGAGGCGGGGCTTCTGATCGCGGGGGACGACATCCCGGTGCCGTACGATCGTTTCCGCGATCGCGTGATGTTTCCAATCACCGATGCGCGGGGCCGCGTCATCGCCTTCGGCGGCCGCGCGCTCGAAAAGGACGTGCCCGCGAAGTATCTGAACTCGCCGGAAACGCCGCTGTTTCACAAGGGCGACAATCTCTACAATCTCGCCACCGCACGGCAGGCTGTCCATGACGGCGCGCAGCTCATCGTTGCCGAAGGCTATGTCGACGTGATCGCGCTGGTCACCACGGGGTTTCCCGGAGCGGTCGCCCCGCTCGGCACCGCGCTGACCGAGAACCAGCTCGCGCTGCTGTGGAAGATGGCGGACGAGCCGATCCTGTGTTTCGACGGCGACAGCGCCGGCCAGCGCGCGGCATTCCGCGCGGCGGATCTGGCGTTGCCGCATCTCAAGCCGGGAAAAAGTTTGCGTGTCGCGCTGCTGCCGGAAGGACAGGACCCCGACGATCTCGCCCGCTCCGGCGGGCGCGGCGCCATCGAGGAAGTGATCGCGCAGGCCAAGCCGCTGGCGGACATCGTGTGGTCGCGCGAAATCGAAGGCGGCAACTTCGCTACGCCAGAGCGCCGCGCGGCGCTGGAAGCGCGCATTGTTGAACTCACCAACGGCATCCGCGACGAAGTCGTGCGGCGCTATTACAAGCAGGATTTTTCCGAGCGGCTGCGCAATGCGTTCGCGCCGCAAGGAAACTATCAAGGCGGGTATCAGGGCGGCGCCCGCGGCGGCGGTTTCCGGGGCCCGAACCAGGGCGGCTTTGGCGGCGAATCAGGGCGGCGTTTTCAGCCGCGCCCGCCGTTTGCGCCCGGCGGGGCCGGGCGGGGTGACGCCAGAGGTGGACTATCCACAGGTCCGCGCACCATCAACCGTTCGCCTTATCAGGTCGCGAGCCCGCAACTGGCGGGTTCCTCGATCATGCGCGGTCAGCGCAGTTCCATCTCCCGGCGGGAGGCCCTGATCCTGCAATCGCTGCTCAACCACCCCTGGCTGCTGCATGATCATCTGGAGGAAATCACCGCCCTGGAGCTGGCTCATCCCGAGGCCCACAAGCTGCGCGCCGGGATCGTGACGGCTTTTGCGAATTACGGGCCGACCAACGATCTGGAGACCGAACGGACCCGAATCCGGACCTGGCTGACGGCGAACGGATATGATGAGCAGATTCAAAGGGTTGAGCGGGCGCTGACGACCAAGAGCGTCTGGGGGGCGCAGGCCGACGCTGCGGCAGAGGACGTTCTTTCAACGTGGCATCAACTTGTTGTCTTGCATCGCCAATCCCACTCCTTACTTAGAGAACTCAAGGATGCCGAGCAGGCACTGGGGCAGGACAGCAGCGAGTCCAATGAGGCTTGGCTGCGCGATGTGAAAGCCCGGCTTGCTGACGTGGACGGCCTTGACGCGCTGATTGAGGGTTTCGGTGAATCTTCGGGCCGGTTCCAGCGCAGCGTGTGATGAAAATGATGCGGCAGGGCCCCGCCGGGGGTTTTATGTCTGCGCCAAGGCCTTAAAAAGACTCGCCAAACCGGGTTTTTACCCGCAAAAACAGGGTTAATCGTAGCTTAACGGCCTTCGGCCATACCTACATCTTCGGCCCGGGTGGTGCCCTCAAAAGCGCCGCCCTTTCCGCATCGTGCGGGTGTCAGATTCAACGCAGGCCGTGGGCCTACGTCGTGAGCGCGTTTCAGGAGCAGTGAATGGCCATCAAGGCAAAGACAGCAGCGATCAAGGACAAAGACAAGGATCAGAAGGCCGCTGACACTCCTGAGAAAGATGGTGCGGACGCTCCGTCGCCGTTGCTCGATCTGTCCGACGCCGCCGTCAAGAAGATGATCAAGCAGGCCAAGAAGCGCGGCTTCGTAACCTTCGATCAGCTCAACGAAGTGCTCCCGTCCGACACCACCTCGCCCGAACAGATCGAAGACATCATGGCGATGCTCTCCGACATGGGCATCAACGTCTCCGAGTCCGACGACGCCGCCGACGAAGACGAGGAGAAGCAGGAAGAGGCCGACGACGAGACCGATAACGAACTCGTCGAGGTCACCTCCAAGGCCGTCACCGAAACCAAGAAGTCCGAGCCGGGCGAGCGCACCGACGATCCCGTGCGCATGTATCTGCGCGAAATGGGCACCGTCGAACTGCTGTCGCGCGAGGGCGAAATCGCCATCGCCAAGCGCATCGAGGCCGGCCGCGAGGCGATGATCGCAGGCCTGTGCGAAAGCCCGCTGACCTTCCAGGCCATCATCATCTGGCGCGACGAACTCAACGAAGGAAAGATCTTCCTTCGCGACATCATCGATCTTGAAGCGACCTACGCCGGTCCCGACGCCAAGAACAACATGAACCCGGCGATGATCGCGGGTCCGACGGGTCCTGACGGTCAGCCGACCAACGCCATCATCAATGCCGACGGCACCGTGCAGGTGATCGCCGCCGCGCAGGCTGCCGCCGCGCCGGCCGCGCCGCCGTCGCCGACGCCGTTCCGTCCCGCGCCCGCGGGCGATACCGCCGCGAAGGACGCCGGCGAGACTGCCGCCGAAGCGGACATGGACGAGGATGACGAGTTCGAGAACCAGATGTCGCTCGCGGCCATCGAGGCCGAGCTGAAGCCGAAGGTGGTCGAGACCTTCGACAAGATCGCCTCCGAGTACAAGAAGCTGCGCCGCCTGCAGGAGCAGGACATCCAGAACCAGCTCCAGAACGAGACGCTCTCGCCGGCGCAGGAGCGCAAGTACAAGAAGCTGAAGGACGAAATCGTTGTCGAGGTGAAGTCGCTGCGGCTCAATCAGGCGCGCATCGATTCGCTGGTCGAGCAGCTCTACGACATCAACAAGAAGCTGGTGTCGTTTGAGGGCCGTCTGTTCCGTCTCGGCGACAGCCATGGCGTCGGCCGCGAAGACTTCCTGCGCAACTATCAGGGCTCGGAGCTCGATCCGCGCTGGCTCAACCGCGTCTCGAAGCTGGCCGCCAAGGGCTGGAAGAATTTCGTCGCGGTGGAGAAGGACCGCATCAAGGAACTGCGCCAGAGCATTCAGGAGCTGGCGGCGCTGACCGGCCTTGAGATCGGCGAATTCCGCAAGATCGTGCTCGGCGTGCAGAAGGGCGAGCGCGAGGCCCGTCAGGCCAAGAAGGAAATGGTCGAGGCCAACCTGCGCCTCGTGATTTCGATCGCCAAGAAATACACCAACCGCGGCCTGCAGTTCCTCGATCTCATTCAGGAAGGCAACATCGGCCTGATGAAGGCGGTCGACAAGTTCGAATACCGCCGCGGCTACAAGTTCTCGACCTACGCGACGTGGTGGATCCGTCAGGCCATCACCCGCTCGATCGCCGACCAGGCGCGCACCATCCGCATCCCGGTGCACATGATCGAGACGATCAACAAGATCGTGCGCACCTCGCGCCAGATGCTGAACGAGATCGGCCGCGAGCCGACCCCGGAAGAACTCGCCGAAAAGCTCGGCATGCCGCTGGAGAAGGTGCGCAAGGTTCTCAAGATCGCCAAGGAGCCGCTCTCGCTGGAAACCCCGGTGGGCGACGAGGAAGACTCACACCTCGGCGATTTCATCGAGGACAAGAACGCGGTGCTGCCGATCGACGCGGCGATCCAGTCGAACCTGCGCGAGACCACCACGCGCGTGCTCGCCTCGCTCACCCCGCGCGAGGAGCGCGTGCTGCGCATGCGCTTCGGCATCGGCATGAATACGGACCACACGCTGGAAGAAGTCGGCCAGCAGTTCTCGGTGACCCGCGAACGCATCCGTCAGATCGAGGCGAAGGCGCTGCGCAAGCTGAAGCATCCGAGCCGGTCGCGGAAGCTGCGGAGCTTCCTGGATAATTGATCTTTTACCTCGCCCCGCTCTCGCGGGGAGAGGTCGGATCGCGCAGCGATCCGGGTGAGGGGCTTCTTCTCCAGCAATCCATCGAAACAAAACGGCGGGCCGCAAGGTCCGCCGTTTTTGCCGTTCCGCGAAACCATTCGCGCGCCGCGCCGTTGTCACCTTGCAATCCTCACAGCGATGGAGACAGGCATGGCCGGACAACTCGATGGCAAACGCGTTCTCATTCTCTCGACCAACGGTTTCGAGCAATCGGAACTCGAAGTTCCGCGCGACAGGCTGAAAGCCGCGGGCGCACAGGTGGATATCGTCTCGCCGGAAAGCGGCGAAATCAAAGGCTGGGACAAGAAGGACTGGGGCCGCCCGGTCAAGGTGGACAAGCCGCTTTCGGGCGCGAAGGCCGACGATTACGACGCCATCGTGCTGCCCGGCGGGCAGATCAATCCTGATCTGTTGCGCGTCAACAAGGACGCGCTGGCGCTGATCAAGGCGTTTTACGATTCCGGCAAGACGGTCGCCGCCGTGTGCCATGCGCCGTGGCTGCTGATTGAGACCGGCATCGCCAAGGGCCGCAAGATGACGTCTTATAATTCAATCAAGACCGACGTGATCAATGCCGGCGCAAAGTGGGAAGACAGCGAAGTCGTGACCGATCAGGGCGTCATCACCTCGCGCAATCCGGGCGATCTCGAAGCCTTCTCGAAAAAGATCATCGAGGAAATTCGCGAAGGCAAGCACGAGCGCAAGGCGGCCTGACGGCCGCGGGGCCGGAGCGCGTGCCGCGCATGCGCTTCGGCAACTGAGCGCATCTCACGAAGTCGTCCCCGCGAAGGCGGGGACCCAGAATGCAAAACGGCGGGCCGCAAGGTCCGCCGCTTTTTCTTCAAACAGTTGCATAATTAGCTTGTTCATGATATGTTCTTAATAGGAATATTGTCTAAGGTGTTGTTATGCTCCTGCACACGAATCCATCATCAGAAAGTGGGGCAATGGCGCAGGTCAAATTTTTCGACGAGCGATCCGACCAGTCTGAAGTAAAGGCTCGCATCGTACAAAAGTATTTTTACGTTTGGGCGAAAGTCATTATTCCGACCGCTAAACAACGAGAAAAGAAGATTGCGTATATAGATCTGTACGCGGGGCCGGGCCGTTACAAAGATGGTGCAGCTTCAACGCCTCTTATGATTTTAGAGCGCGCGATTGAAGATCCCGATCTAAAGCAAATGCTTGTTACGTTTTTCAATGACGCTAACAAAGACCATACAAATGCTTTGCAGACGGAGATTGATAAGCTGGCAGGAATCGAGACGCTCGCTTTCAAGCCGCATATTACTTGCGGCGAAGTAGACAAGGATGCGGAAAGTTATTTCAACGAGACGCGTCTCATTCCCTCTTTCTCTTTTGTTGATCCGTTCGGTTACAAAGGTCTTTCTCTGAAAATTGTAAACGGCTTTATCAAGGATTGGGGATGCGATTGCGTCTTCTTTTTTAATTACAATAGAATCAATGCGGGCATTTCAAATCCGGCAGTGAAATCGCATATGGATGCGCTTTTCGGCGAGGCGGTCGCCGAAAAACTCCGAAAGATACTTCCAGACATGAGCCCCGAAAAACGGGAGGAAGTAATCTTGGAGGAGCTGGCGCAGGCTATTAAAGCGATGGGCGGAAAATATGTTCTCCCGTTTCGATTTAAAAATGCGAAGGGAACACGCACCTCTCACAGCTTAGTTTTCGTATCGAAACACTTTAAGGGATACGAGATTATGAAAGACATCATGGCAAAGGAAAGCTCTGTCGCGGATCAGGGCGTCCCTTCATTTACTTACTCACCCGCAGACGCGTCAACGCCGCTCCTCTTTTCATTGGCCCGGCCATTTGATGGGCTGAAAGATGAGCTTCCAAAAATGTTTGCGGGTGAAACATTGTCAATGAAAGAAATTTACGAACAGCACAGTGTCGATACGCCATTCATCAAGAAGAACTATAAAGACGCGCTTCTCGCCCTAGAAGTTGAAGGCAGAATAAAGGCTAACCCAGATAAGCGAAAAAAAGATACCTTTGCTGACCACGTCATGGTCACGTTTTCGTAGGGGAAAATAGATGGCCACAAACTCTTCAATTGAATGGACTGAAGCAACTTGGAACCCCGTTGGTGGATGCACAGTAATATCGCCAGGGTGCACGAATTGTTATGCCATGCGTCTAGCAAGCCGCTTAGAGAAAATGGGCCAAACAAAATACGCTGGTACGACTAGGATTAGCGGCGGCAGAGCAAAATGGAACGGCAAGATCGTCCTTGATAGAAAGGCGTTAGAATTGCCGCGGACTTGGAAAAAAGGAAAAGTCATTTTCGTAAATTCGATGTCAGATCTTTTTCACGAGGATGTTCCTTTCGATTTCATTCGTGAAGTTTTTAACACGATGGCCTCTACTCCACAGCATACGTATCAGGTGCTTACAAAAAGAGCTGAAAGAGTTGAGTCTCTATCTTCTAAACTGCCTTGGTCCAATAACGTCTGGCTCGGCGTCAGCGTCGAGAATAAGGAGTTTACTTGGCGTATTGATGCTTTGCGCCGTACTGGCGCAGAAATAAAGTTTTTGAGTTTGGAGCCACTTCTTGGCCCGCTCGATAACTTAAATCTCAAGGATATCGATTGGGCCATTGCGGGAGGCGAAAGTGGACCGGGCGCTCGCGCTATGAACCCAGAATGGGTCAGATCAATCAGAGATCAATGTAACGCAGCCAATGTCGCCTTCCATTTCAAGCAATGGGGTGGCGTAAATAAAAAGAAAACGGGCAGAGTTTTGGATGGCAGAACTTGGGATGAAACACCGCTTCGGAAATGGTTGTCTGAACCTCATCTAACCGTTTGAGGAGATCATCGCTTAACAAGGGCGGCATCATTGATGCCGCTCTTTTCCATTGCCTCCCACTCCAAACCCCGCTAAAACTCACTTTAGAATCATTCTAAATTGAGTTTTGGCCATGTTTCAGGGCTTCGCCGCGCGGCGGCAGTTCAGCGATCTGTCCGAGGCCGAGGTGCTGGCGCTCGCCATCTCGTCGGAAGAGGACGATGCGCGCATCTACGCGACCTATGCCGAACAGTTGCGGTCGCAGTATCCGGCGACGGCGGCGATGTTCGACGAGATGGCGGCGGAGGAAGACGGCCATCGCCAGCTGCTGATCGACCGTTTCAAGAAGCGTTTCGGCCAGGTGATCCCGCTGATCCGGCGCGAGCATGTGGCGGGTTACTATTCGCGCCGGCCGATCTGGCTGGTGGAAAATCTTGGCCTTGAGCGCATCCGCGCCGAGGCCGAGCGGATGGAGGACGACGCGGCGAATTTCTATGTCCGCGCGGCGCAGGCCTCGACCGATCCCGACACGCGCAAGCTGCTCGGCGATCTCGCCGCCGCCGAGCGTCAGCACGAACATCGCGCAGAAGAGCTTCAGGTCACGACGCTGACGGGCGGCGCGCGCGACGAGGAGGACCACAAGGCGCGGCGTCAGTTCGTGCTGACATGGGTGCAGCCGGGCCTCGCGGGCCTGATGGACGGTTCGGTGTCGACGCTGGCGCCGATCTTCGCCACGGCGTTCGCGACGCAATCGACATCGACCACATTCACCGTCGGCCTCGCGGCGTCGGTGGGGGCCGGCATTTCGATGGGATTCACCGAAGCCGCGCATGATGACGGCGTCATCTCCGGGCGCGGATCGCCGCTGAAACGGGGCCTCGCGTCGGGGCTGATGACCACGGTCGGCGGTCTCGGCCACGCGCTGCCCTATCTGATCCCGCAGTTCTGGACCGCGACGGCGATCGCGGGCATCGTCGTGTTCTGCGAGCTGTGGGCCATCGCATGGATTCAGAACCGCTATATGGAAACGCCGTTCCTGCGCGCGGCGTTTCAGGTGGTGCTCGGCGGCGCGCTGGTTCTCGCCGCCGGCATTTTCATCGGCAACGCCTAGTGGTCCGATTCTAACATTCGCATCCCATTTCAGCAGGCATTCTTGCGAATGTTAGAATCGACAGCCCACTAGCAAATATGAACTGCTAGTGGAGTTCTGGATTTGACATTCGCTTTGCAGGCTTGCTGTTGGCAGCGTAGCGAATGTCAAATCCACTCCACGAGCGGCGTTTACTTCACACCGTCCACGAACCGCTTGAACGCCTCCGCATAATCCGGATGCCAGCGCGACAGCGGCGGCCGGTTCTCGGTGATATCGCCGGCGGCCCAGAGGATGCGCTTTTCGTCGAGCGCGCGCGGCACGTCGTTGTCGGGGCAGAGAATGTAGAAATCGCCGCGCGCGAGACTCTCGATCATGAAGTCCACCGTCTGCTCCGCGGTCCACGCGCCCGCGGGCTTTTCCGTGCGCCCGCGCGAGGTGAGGCCGGTGAATACGAAGCCGGGGATCAGCAGATGCGCGCTGATCCGGCAATCCGGCGTGTTGCGCAGTTCGTGCTGCAATGCCTCGGTGAACGCCTTCACGCCGGCTTTCGCGACGTTGTAGGCCGGATCGCCCGGCGGCGTGGTGATGCCCTGCTTCGATCCGGTGTTGATGATCAGCCCCGGCCGCCTGCGCGCGATCATGCCGGGCGCGAACACCTGCGTGCCGTTGACGATGCCCCACAGGTTCACGCCGAGCACGCGCTGCCAGGCATCGAGCGGTCCGAACATCGCGCTGCCCGGCTGGATGCCGGCATTGTTCATCAGCACGTCGGTGCCGCCGAACCGCCCGAGCACGGCGGCTTCAAGTTTTTCGATCTGGTCGCGATGACTGACGTCGACCGCAAGCGACATGATGTTCTCGCTGCCGCCGGGCGCGACATAGGTCAGCAGTTCGGCTGCGCGCGACAGCCTGTCGGCGTCGTGATCGGCGATGCAGACTTTCAGACCGAGCCTGGCGAAATGGTTTGCGGCGGCAAGGCCGATGCCGGAGGCGCCGCCGGTGATGACGGCGACGGCATTCGGAGCGAGGGCGGGATGGGACACGTGGCTTCTCCGGGATTCTGCGGGCACGGGCGAGATGAAACAGCGCGGCTTTTAATTTAGATTCGTTTGTGAGCGCGATTGTGTCGCGCGCCGCATATCGGCGCAGCAAATCTATGTGAAGCGTAGCAGAGTGCGCGCATCTTGGATAATGTCGGATCGTTGTCATCAATGCGGTAGCCCGATGCCTGTCCTGCGCCTGCTTCTGATCTCGCTTCTCGCCCTCATGCCTGTTTCTGCCCGCGCGGCCAGCCGGCCGATCGACACCGCGCCGCGCATCGCGCTGTTCTCCGCCTTCGAGCCGGAATGGAAGGCGCTGCTGGCGATTGTCGAGCAGCCGGTCTCGCACAGGGAAAAGGGCGTCGATTTCGTCACCGGCCGTGTCGAGGGCCACGACGTCGTGCTCGTGCTCTCCGGCGTCTCGATGGTGAACGCCGCGATGACGGCGCAGATGGCGATCGATCGCTTCAATCTGCGCTCCATCCTGTTTTCCGGCATCGCGGGCGGGGTCGATCCCTCGCTCAACATCGGCGACGTCGTGGTGTCGCAGCAATGGGGGCAATATCTTGAAACGGTTCTCGCGCGCGAGACCCCGCAGGGCTTTCAACTGCCGTCGTGGTCGAAGCAGGAATTTCCGAACTACGGGATGATTTTCGCGCGCGGCGTGCGGGTGCCGCGCGATGGCATCGACAAGGCCGAGCGGCAGTTCTGGATTCCGGTGGATGCGAATCTGTTCAAGATCGCGCGTACCTCCACATCAGGCGTCGAACTCAAGCGTTGCATCGAGGCGGCGTGTCTGGTGCATCCGCCCAAGGTGGTGGTGGGCGGCAACGGCGTGTCCGGCACCGCCTTTGTCGACAACGCCGCGTTCCGGACCTGGGCGTTCGACACCTTCAAGGCGCAGGTGCTGGACATGGAAAGCGCCGCGGTCGCCCATGTGGCGACCACCAACGCGGTGCCGTTCCTCGGGTTCCGCTCGCTGTCGGACCTCGCCGGCGGCGGCGCTGGCGAGAACGAGATGCAGACCTTCGAGAAGCTGGCGTCGGAAAATTCCGTCGCGGTGCTGCGGGCGTTTTTGAAGGGGATGCCGAAGTAAGGGTGGACGTCCGCCGGTCGTTAAAAAGCAATCAAACTCAGGCGCGGCGGGCCGGGACAAGTCCGGCCATGATGTGTAGACTCGCGGCCATATTGAAACGGAGTTCATGATGTTCAGACTTCGCCTCGCCGTTATTGCCGCCGCGCTCTCCCTCACAGCACCCGCAAATGCCGCCCGCTGTGGCGGCGATTTTCAGACCTTCGTCGCGGCGATGTCGCAGGAGGCGGCCGCGGCGGGGATTTCGCAGAGCGTTATTTCTCAGGCGTTCGCGGGCGTGACGCAGGACCCGGCAGTGCTGTCGTTCGATCGCCGCCAGCGCGGGACCTTCAACAAGTCGTTCGAGCAATATGTTTCGACCCGTGTGGGACCGGGGCGAATCAACACCGGCAAGGCGATGCTGCAGCGTCATGCCGCGCTGCTGTCGCGCATCCAGCAGCGGTTCGGCGTGCCGCCGGAGATTGTGGTCGCGATCTGGGGTCTGGAGTCGGATTTCGGCAAGGGCGACATCGGCAAGATGCCGGTGATCCGCACGCTCACCACCATGGCGCATGATTGCCGCCGCACCGAACTGTTTCAGGGCGAACTGCTGGCGGCGCTGAAGATCGTCCAGCGCGGCGATCTGCCGCTGCGTGATCTGATCGGTGCCTATGCCGGCGAGCTCGGCCAGACCCAGTTCCTGCCTTCGTCCTACATCAAGTACGGCGTCGACTTCGACGGCAACGGCCATGTCGATCTGCGTCACAGCATTCCGGACGTGCTGGCCTCAACGGCGAACCTGCTCAAGACCGCGGGCTTCCGCGGCGGCGCCGACTATCACGAAGGCTCCGCGAATTTCGAGGCGATGCGCGAGTGGAACAGGGCGACGATCTATCGCAAGACCATCGCCTATTTCGCCGACCGCCTCGCGGGGCGGTGACCGCTGCTGTCTAGAACCCGCAGGATGTGCTGACTTTCAGCGTGAACTGGTCGATCTCGAACGCATGCTCGAGATCCTGCCCGAACAGGCCGAGCCACTTGTCCTGCGCGCGATAGGCAAGTTGTTCGCGCGCCGCCGGGCACTCGTATTTCATGCCGCCGATATTCTGAAGGTGATGCACCATTTCGTGCACCAGCACCGACAGATCCGCCGCCGTGCTGCCGGTCCATGACAAGGGGAGATAGATGGTGCGGCTGCTGTCGTCATAGATGGCGACGGTGTCGCGCGGATCTGACACAGGCGGCATGGCATTGATGTCGTGGCTCCGCTCCACGCGGAAGGCCTGATAGCGGATGGCCATGATCCTGGCCTGGGAGACGAGTTCGACTTTCGGCGGCTCGTTCAGGGGCGGGAGGTTGAAGTTGGCGGAAAGCCAGAGCGCGATGGCGGTCAACAGGGCTGTCATATCCGTGGCTCCTGTCAGGGGTAGCGACGGGCACAGACTATGTCCTGTTTCGGTGCTTCTCTGTGGCACGCTTCACGCGCGCCCGTCATCCTTACGGGGGACCTGCAGTTCCGGATGCGGTAGCTCCAAAAGAAAAAGAGCAGCACGAATGCTGCCCTTTCCTGTTCGGTACGCGGCGCTCACATCGTCTTGGCGTAGGCGACAAGCTGATCGAGCGCCGTGCCCCAGCCCGAGTGGAAACCCATCTCCTCGTGGGTCTTGCGGCCGGCTTCATCCTTGTGAATCGCACAGGCGATATATTTGGAACCGCCCTTGGCCGGCTCCATCAGGACGACGCCGGTGAAAAATCCGTCGTCGCGCGGGCGGAAGCCCGGCAGCAGCGCGTCGGTGAAGACCAGCTTGCGGTGATGCACGACCTCGAGACAGCAGCCGATGTTGTTCATGTCCTGCCCTTCGGGTGAACGCATCACGGTGCGGAAAATGCCGCCGGGGCGCAGGTCGATTTCGCAGTCCACCGTCTTCCACGGGGCGGGCGTGAACCACTGCATCAGGTGCTTGGGTTCGGTCCATGCTTTCCAGACCAGTTCGACGGGCACATCGATGTTGCGTTCGAGGATCAGGTCGAGCTTGGGGTCGATAGGGTACGCTGTCACTTTCGGTTCTCCGTGGCGTTGAGGTGTCTCAGGTAGTCGTCGAGCTGGTCGAGCCTTTTGGTCCAGAGCGTGTGCTGTGTGCCGAGCCAGTCTTGCGCCTCTTCGAGCGGTTTGGGCTTGAGCTGGCAGGTCCGTACCCGGCCGACTTTTTTCGATCTCACGAGGCCGCATTCTTCCAGCACCTTGAGATGCTGAAGAAATGTCGGCAGCGCCATGCTGAACGGCTGCGCGAGATCGCTGACGGTGGCAGGGCCGGATGTCAGTTTTGCCAGCACCGCGCGCCGGGTCGGATCGGCGAGCGCGTGAAACGTGTCGTTGAGGCGATCTTGTTGGTTAGTCATATTACTAACTATAGGGATGTTAAAAGTTAGGTCAATGCCTAAGTGTTGCGGCGCGTGGTCGCAGCCGGAGGCGTGCAGCGTTCGAGGAAATCCGTTGGAAAGAAGGGCGGCGCGAGGGCCGCCCTTCCGCTGTCAGTTCGATGGCGGCGGTGCGACCACCAGCGCCACGATCCGCCGCACCAGCGGCAGCACCGCGAGCAGGGTCGGGAATGCCACCACCCATGAGATCGCCCATGCTGCGGGCCAGGTGGCGAGGAATTCCTGTGTGAAGCCGAGACTCTTTAGCGTCGAAATGGCAGAGACGACGAAGGTCATCAGCACCGACAGCACCAGCGGCATGACGATGGATGCATAGCGCGCGGGCAATTTGCCGCGGCGTTGCGGTCGGGAAAGCGTTTTCATCAGATCACTCTTTGGAAGCGGCCGGCCGATCGCGGAAGACGGCGATGACGGTAAGACAGGCGTCCTGCGGGTCATGGCATCCCTCCGGGCCGGTCGGCCTCAGTTGAATGCGTTGCCTGACGTGAGACGCTTACGGCGCGATGAGCACGCGGCTGTCTTATCGGGATCGGTTGGAGGGTTCAAGTGCCGCCGGGGGGCGGGAAATCTCTCGAAGAAAGAGGTGCCGGGCGCCGATGCGCGGGCCTTCGGTCTGGCGGATGAGTTGACAAGCCGCCTGAACCGGCAGCTCGGGCGAAGCGACTCCGCCCGAGCCACTTCAAATTAATAAAACTACTTCTTCTTGGCCTTCTTGGCCTTCTTCACTGTCTTCTTCGCTGCCTTCTTCGCCTTCTTGGCTTTCTTCGCCATGGCATCCTCATGGGTTCGAGTTGACGTCAACGTCACGAGGCATGCTCGGCGATAGGCCAGTGCACAGCCTCAAATCCGATCCGAACCGATTCGCTGAAATTTGTCGCCTGTTTTTCAACAATGTGCCGACTTGGTGACATCGCCCGCGCTTTTTCCTGTGGATGACAGTCCGGCGTGCAGGGTTAACAACAAGCAAAGCCTTTCGTTTTGCTTTCGCGATTGCCTGTGCGTGCGCCTGATCGGCTTTCGTTTGGGCGCGCGTCCTCGTTCTTCATCAATTCACAACCACGGCGCGGTTTTACCCGATCAGGTCAGACTCCGTTAAGGCCGCCCCTGCAAGGATGCATCCGGCTTCGGGGGAGGCGGATCCTGCACTTGCGGGATGGAGGAGCAGGTTCATGCATCGGGCGGCTATCGATCAGAGAGACAGGGCACAAGACGCGGGTCACCGCGCACCCTGGGCCTGCTCATGCTGAGCGTCCCGACACTCTGGATCGTTTTCATCGTCAACTTCGTCGCCATCGGGACGGTGTGGGTCTACGTCGTCCGCAGCTATCCCAATCTCGATGCCGCGCGGTTCTGGACCGGCGGCGCGCTGGTCGCCGCGCTCGGCGCCGCTGTGGCAATGACCCGCAGCTTCATCGATCCGGAAGCCAAGACACTGCTTCTCATTCCGCTGCTGATCGGCGGCTCGATCCTGATTCTGGCGATCTGTCTGGCCTCGATGGGCATCCGGCGCTTCTACGGCGTTCCGGTGTCGTGGCGTTTCACGTTTGCAATGGTCGGGATCAATTTCTTCGGCCTGGCGTACTTCATCTGGCAGGACAACATGGCGATGCGCATCGTGATCTACTCGGCCTGTCAGGCCGTGCCGATCGCGACAACGCTGCCGCTGTTGTTGTCCCGCAAGAACGGCACCATTCATCCCGGCGCACGGATGTCAGGCTACATCGCGATCCTGATGATCGGGGTGTATGTCGCGCGCTCCATCGCGGCGCTGCTGCATGTCGGCGGCCCCATCTCGCTGATCGACTTCAACCAGTTTCAGGCGGTGCTGATCCTGGGGCTGGTGTTCCTCTCGATGATGTGGAATTTCGGCTTCCTGCTGATGGCGATCGACCGGCTGCGCGCCGAAGTCGCGGATCTGGCGCTGTTCGACGATCTCACCGGCGCCGCCAACCGCCGCCAGCTGCTGGCGCGGCTCGACGAGGAATGCGCACGCTCCGGCCGCAGCGGCGAGGTGTTCGCGCTGCTGATGATCGATCTCGACGGCTTCAAGGATATCAACGACGGCCATGGCCATGCCGCCGGCGACGAGTGCCTGCGGCTGTTCACCCGCGCCGCATGCAGCCGGCTGCGCACCGGCGATCTGCTGGCCCGGATGGGCGGCGACGAATTCTGCGTGGTGCTGCCTGCAACCACGCTGCGCGAGGGGGCGATGGTCGCCCGCCATGTGCTGGAAGCCTGCCAGGGCGAGACGGTGCAGTGGAACGGCGCGCCGCTGGCGCTGTCCGCGTCGATCGGCGTCGCGCAGTGGCGGCCCGAGATCGGCTTGCAGGCCGAGCGTCTCCTGGCCGCGGCCGACCGGGCGCTCTATACCGCCAAGAAGGACGGCAAGAACGGCTACGCGGTGTTCGACGCGACGCCGCTCGAGGCCGAGCCTGCACTGCGCAAGTCGGCCTGATCCGCTCCCAGCCTCTCAAGCATCGTTGATGCCTCACGCGGCATCTTTTCCGGCGCGCCTCATCGCAAGCTGTTAGGCTGATCGCGTCGCCCGCGAAGTGGATCGCCCCTTTGCGGCCGGACGGCAACAGGAGGACGCGATGGCCAAAGGCAAGGACAAGGGCAACAAGGAAAAGAAAAAGCCGAAGGCGGACAAGAACACGCCGAAGGGCGCCGGCTCGAGTTATCAGCAGAGCAAGGGCGGCAAGAAGTAACGCACGCCTGCTCGCGGGAGTATTGAGACAGGGCGAGCGACATCGCGCCGGGCCGGAAGGTCCGGCGTTTTTCTAGACGGCAACTCTGCCGGACAGCCACTCAGTTCAGAGAGGAATGTCATGACGCTGCCGGGATTTTTCGACGGGACCGGAATGCCGGATCCGGGCTGGTGGGAGGCACTGTGGCCTGACCCTGCCCGCGTGCTCGAACGGGTCGGACTTCGGCCCGGAATGGATGTCATCGACCTCTGCTCGGGCGACGGCTGGTTCACCCTGAAAATCGCGCAGCTCGCGCGCCACGTCACCTCGATCGATCTCGATCAGCAACTCCTGGATACGGCGCGCGTGCGCCTCAAAGAGAGCGGTGCGGCGAATTGCAGCTTCATTGCCGGCGATGCCTACGACGTCGCGGCACTGGTCCCGTCGAAGGCCGACTTCGTCTTTCTCGCCAACGCGTTTCACGGCGTGCCGGACCGGACGCGGCTGGCCCGCGCCGTCCGTGACACGCTTGCGCCGGGCGGCCAGTTTGCCATTGTGAACTGGCACGCGCGGCCGCGCGAGGAGACGACCGTTCTGGGTGAGCCGCGCGGACCGGCAACCGAACTCAGGCTGACGCCGCAGCAGACCATTCAGTCCGTCGAAGCCGCCGGGCTGAAACTCGTGAAGATGGTCGAGCTGCCGTCGTATCACTATGGCGCCGTGTTCGCGTAAAGCGGCGGCGTCAATCGAACCAGTCGGCGCGGTCGCCCGAAAACTTGCCGGGTCCGTTGGTCACCGCCTTGAACATCTCGCAGAGTTCGTACTCCAGAAATTCGTTGGCGAGGATCAGCGCGCGGATCGTTGAGCGCATGTCGCCGCCGCAGGCCGCGATGGCTTGATCGGCGGCAGCATCCAGCCGCTCGGATTCCGGCAGCGGGCCGGAGGCGAGTCTGTCCAACATGACGATGGTCCGTATTGATGAGTGGCGCGCATGTTCTCTTTTTGTTCTTTCGCCGTCAAGCAAACAATTTGCTGATTCAACACTTGTGTCGCGGCACAATGAACGCGTGAACACCTGCATCAGCACGCGCGAGACGTCCGCGAAAAAGCGCGCGCAAAAAAGCCCGGAGCAAGCTCCGGGCTTTTCGCATTCATGCGTTCGCCGTTACCAGGGATTGTAGGGATTCATGTCCACCGGATTCGGATCGTTGCGGTGGTTATGCTGATAGGCGCGGGCGCGGTAATAGCCCGGTCCGTAAACCGGCTCCGCGTAAACCGGCCCGCCATACGCATATCCCGGCTCGCTGTAATAGACCGGTCCGCCGCCGTAATAAGCGGGACCGCCATAGTAGTTGTACGAGTTGGCGGCTGCAGCGCCGGCCACAAGCGCACCGGCGGCAATGCCGAGACCGATTGCGGCGGCGTTACGTCCGCCGCGGGCTTCGGCGGCGGGAGCGGATATCACGGCGACGGTGGCGACCGTGGCCAGTGCAACTGCAATCTTTTTCATGACCTCAATCCTTTCGTGACCACGCCATCAACCGGCCAGCCTTGGGAAAGTTCCATGCGCGGCGACGGCAAGATGCCGGAAACAAGATGAACGGCGGTGGAACGAAATCCGCGCAGGCGCGGAGGTTTGTCGCACCAAACTCTCCGCGGGTGCCTGAAATGAAAAAGCCCGGAGGTTCGCTCCGGGCTCTTTCATCAGTAGTAGTGATAGTATCGGGGCCGGTAATAGCGCGGCCCGTAATAGTAACGCGGCCCGCCGTAATAGACATAAGGCCCCGGTCCATAGACATAACGCGGGCCGTAATAGCCGTAGCCCGGTCCGTAGCCATAAGGTCCGTACGCGCCATAGGCGGCTCCGGCTGCGAGTGCACCGGCGGCAAGGCCAAACCCGACGCCCGGTCCCCAGCCCCAGCCTCCGCCGCGATAGTAGCGGGCTTCGGCGGGAGCGGCGGCCAGCGTGGCACCCAGAGTGGCGACTGTCGCAAGAATGACTGCTGCTTTTCTCATGGTTCCGATCCCTTGTTGTCGCAGGTAGTTCAACGCGCGCGCCGGTAATTTGGTTGCCGGAAAAATGCGTGCTCGCGCGGAACAAAACCGCCGCCACCGTTTTGTCTTTTTTTCACGGGGCAACCAAGGGCTCGCTCATGAAGCTCATCGAGAAGATCGCGGAAGACCGCCCGCTGCGCTATGCGTTCGCCGGGCTGGCGGTTCTGCTCATGTTCGGCATGGTGATGAACTAGCGCGCGGCTTCCGCGTTAACGGTCGTCGGGATGTGATGCCGCCGGGACCACGGTCTGCGCGGCGCGTCCGGAGGAGCAACCCATGCCCTATGCACTCTTTGTCGAAGACCACCAGATCAGCCGCGCGCTGCCGACCGAGAACGATGTCTGGCATTACGCCGACGACGCCGGGCTTGTGGTCGATGCGCCGATTCAGGATTCGACCGGCAAGCCCGAGCGCGTGCTTGAGCAGGGCTACAGCATCTGCGAAGCCGAGCCGGAAGAAGCGACGCCGCTGCCGGGGCTGGAAAAGCCGAAACGCGTGGCCTGAAAAAGGGCGTGGCTTGAAATCCGCGTGGCCTGGAGCCTATCGCGGCCGGCGCCGGTTCGCGCACATTCACGAATTCCATGCCCCCAATCCCATGTCTTTAATTTCATGTCTTTCCTCATGCCGTGATGATCGGCGCATGGCGATCCGCCGCGCGGGTGTGTAGGCTGCCCGGGTTTGAAATCCGGGGCGGGCACCCATGATCCTTTTGACATGACGTTTCTGATCGTCGCTCTGTGGAGCATCATCGGCATGGCCGCCGGATCGGTGATCTTCGGCGAACTTGGCCCGCTGTTCGGCTTCCGCCATATGGAAGGCTCATCCGCCATCTTCGGCGTGTTTGTGGGCGCGCCGCTCGGGCTCGTCTGCGGCGGCGTCTTCGGCTATCGCATGTCGAAGGGCTACGGCGAGGACATCGCGAAGCGCAAACGCTTCTTTCTCATCACGCTCGGCGGCATCGCGGCGCTGATAGCGGGCGGCGTCATCTTCGAGATGATCCGCACCAGCGACTATATCGACACGCAGTATCAGGGCGCGCGGTCGCTGAGCGCGCAAATCCGCCTGCCGCCGGGCGTCGCCGCGCCGGATAAGAGCAAAAAGATCGTGATGGAGCTGCGCAGCGACAAGGAAACGCGCAAGTCGTCGCCCTACAGCGAGCCGGACTGGAAACTCACGGACGGCCGCATGCAGGCCTATTCGAGCGTCGAGATTTATCGCGCCACCGACAACCGCACGCTGGCAGTGACCATCGGCGACGGTCCGACGTATCTGTTCAAGCTGAAAGCGCCCGCGCGCCCGAAGATCTATTCCTACGAAGGCGACTGGCAGAAACCCGATGGCGTCGAAGGCGCGGCCAGCGGCGCAGGCGAGGGGATGGAGATCAGGGTGGCGATGTAAGGGGCGATGCGGCGGTCACGACGCAGAGTCGCTCATCGCGAGTGGCCGGCCTGCGGGCTTCGAAGCAGACACCGCGCTCGCCGGCATGTCGGGCAGAAACTCAAACCCCATCTGTCCGCCGTGACTCCAGATCAATCGCGACCGCCGCCGGACCGTTCCGTTCGGTGTCAGAACCAGAAAGCAGTTCTTTGACTCGATCCGCGGATCAAGGGCCCCCGAGATAGACACCTTCGCGCCCGTAGCTGAGATATCCAGAACGAGGCAGGCCGTGGAGCGCGTGCCGTCGCTTGCAACGATCCGCGACTTGAAGGCGTGGCGAAACGCCACCCGGGGTTTTGCTCTCTGTTCCTTGCTCATCGTGTCCACCACATCATCTGTTCGGGTGTCAGCCGCGACGACAGATGCAGCGCGATGAATCGCGCAAGCACGACCTTGCACCAGAAGGCGCGATGTTCATCCAACGCGCGATCCTGCATGTCCGCGGAAATGTTGGCGTATGCCGGTTCGATATCGTCCAGAGCCTCGCGCAGGGTGTTGCTGGCCCGGGTCATGGCGACCGTAAGCCGCCGGTCGAGCGACTCGATCCGGTGAAGCGGGTCGTCGGCGTGAAGCGAGCTGCGGTGGGCGGGTGTTTCCGGGAGATGTGTTGTCAATGCGGGGCTTCTTCGGGCTGGCGGAGCAACAGGTGCGATTTGTTCGAGCGATTGGCGAATGCTAACTTGGCCTGTGTTTTAGGCGTGATTCGCGAATGGTGCTTTAATCCCGTCAGTGAAAGTGCTGCTCATGTCGCGTGCGCTTTATGAGTGGTGAGTGCATTTTTTGAGTAGTTGTCCACCTCTGTTGCCTCGAACGAGAGCCTCCAAATGTCCATCGCTGGACAGATCAGTCTCCTTCAAAAATTTCCCGTTGTGTCGACGCGCAATCCGGAGGAGATGGCGCATACTCTGAAAACGGTTTACGGAGCCGTTCGCTTCGATCTGATCACGAAAACGAACTTCGAGGCGCGCGCAAATTTCGTTCAGTTGCCGACGGTTTCGCTGGGCTTCTGTGCCTATGGCTCCGAAGTCGCGGTCGATTTTCCGGAAGCTGAATATGCCAGGCAGCAGATTTCACTGAGAGGCACGGCGCTGACATCGATCGGCGGCAAGGCTGTCGAGACGGACGGCGGAAAATCCTGCATCACATCGCCCGGGCAATCGGCGACGCTTGTGTTCGGCGAAGGTTATGAACAACTCGTCCTGCGCATCAGCAAACAGGGCATGATTCAGAAACTGCGGGCCATTCTTGGTGCGGAGCCGGCCGGAGCGCTTCGGTTCGAGGAAACGTCGGCGCGAGCGTCGCCCGATACACAAAACCTGCTGAGCGCCGTGTCCTTTCTGGCGCAGCAACTGGACTCCACCTCGGCGGAATTGTCGCCTCTTGTGCAGCATGAACTCGAACAGGTCGTTGTGGTCGCGTTCCTGTGTGCGAACCGCCATACGTTCAGTCATTTGCTCGAGCGCGGGGCAAAGGATGCCGCCCCGTGGACCGTTCGTCAGGTTGAAGCCTATATCGAGGCCAACTGGGATCAGCCTGTCCGCATCGAGGATCTGTCTGCGATGACGGGTGTCGGAGCGCGCGCGATTTTTGCCGCCTTCAGCCGGAGCCGCGGCTATACGCCGATGGCGTTTGCGAAATCGGTGCGGCTGAAGCACGCGCGCGCCCAACTCTCGCGTCCCGACGAGCATACATCGGTGACGGCTGTCGCATTCAGGTGCGGCTTCTCGAACCTCGGTCATTTCGCGCGGGACTACGGCAAGGCCTTTGGCGAGCGCCCCTCCGAGACGCTTCTCCGGTCGCGGCGGTCGCAACAGTAATCCGCGGCACGGGAGCATGCGGGATCTGCCGCGCCGCCGACACGCGCACGCTGGCGATAACCATCGGCGGCGGCCTGACCTGGCTGTTCAACCTGAAAATCCCCGCGCGCCCGAAGGTCTATTCCTACGAGGGGCGACTGGCAGAAGTCCGACGGCGTCGAAGGCGCTGCGAGTGGAGTGGAGTGGAGATCAAGGTGGCGATGTGAGGGGTAAACTAACAGAGTACTAGTAAAAGTTGCGACCTATAACTTCCTTTTATTGACCTGCGTGTGTTGCCTAGAAGATAGCCGCATTTTTCTCTTTGCTCCGTTTAGACGAAAATAAAATTGAGGCGGATGAAAATCCGTTACTAGCTCGCGGATTTCAGCCAACGAGAGCGAATTTTTCATCACCATTACGTCTCTAAGAACTATGGCATGGGCAAATTCTCGATCTTCGAAATATGAATCAAACTCATCCTTAGAAAGACCTGTTCGACTTCCCCAAGTTTTCCATATCGATGCTGGTGTTGCGGAGTCGATCCGCGCAATGCTGGCGTACCCTTTTATCGCTCCCGCGGGCGTCGTTGCGTAAATCCAAATCCGCGTTCCTGGGTTAACGTTTGGTCGCCGCCGCCTCAATTCAACGGTTTTAAGTCCGTCAAACACTTGATTGGCGTACTTTGGTTTCAACGAGATAAGTATGTCAGTGCCCTTGGTCATTTTGAGAAGCCAGCATCCACAATTGCTTTTAAATGAGGCGCTGAGACAGGGGTAGCTGAAATGAAATTTGTTCGTGTATCACAACCGATTTCACGAAGCTTTTTCAGCTTTACGGGGGTTTGCAACGGGACAAGGTTGTCGAAGGTTGTCGCCAATACTCGCTGTGCGCTTGTAATAGCGCCAATATCTTCGACGACGGCCCCGCGTCCTAGCTTCTCGGGTATGTTGCCAACCGGCACAGTTGTGACATCCACGATTCGACCCAGCGCTACGATAGCTCCACGGCCACCCTTCTTTCCGTTTTCATAAAATGCGATTACGGCTCCCCGAATCATAGCACGCGCGGCGTTGGTAGTGTTGAAGTAAGTGCGGCGACTCATGAAGGTTGCTTCGGGGACATCCAGCAACGAGTATTGCTGGTCTGTTCCCAAGAGGTCAGCAGCGTAGCTACGACTTATTGGGACAATCACAGCTTTGCGATTCGAGAATGCGAATATTGTCGGCGATAGAAATGTTTCCAATTCTGATGGAGAGATTGCTGGCTCTTCACCACGCGAGTTGATCATCTTCACTTTTGTCGAGTCGTATGTTGGGCAGGCTTGTTGCAATTTTATACCCGTCTGATCTGCCCCCTTTGAAGTGGTCCTCCCTGAAGTATGATTTTCGGATGGAGGATAAGATCAATGGCAAGGAAGAGGCATACGGCTGAAGAGATCGTTGCGAAGCTGCGGCAGGTTGATGTGCTGATGGCACAGGGCCGGCAGGTAGCAGACGCAGTCCG
>NZ_APJI01000022.1 GCF_000497575.1 Afipia sp. OHSU_II-C1 | reverse complement strand
TAAACGAGGGCAATCAGGGGTGCAGGTCAAGTGCGATCTGGCGTAAGGGATTGCCATAGACAGAGCCTTCGACAAGAAACCGTGCCGGAAAGCGAAGTCGGACGGCAGGCGAAACAGTCGCAATCTCTTCGAGAGAAGAGTTTTTCTCGAGTGTACCGGCAACAACAATTTTACTCCTGCGCCGCACGTTCGCAGTAGTTACTGGCTCACCGAATAGATCGCGGGATACCGGCTCACTATCGTCCAAGTAGTTGTCCAAACTAAAGGTGGGGTTATCGAGAATCGGAACTTGCTTAAAATCCAAGCGTACGCTCGTACCGATGTGGAGCAAGGGATTAAGTTGTAAATTGGCATTTCCACACGCGTTTTGCGAGGGCTGAGGAAAGCGGCCGATGGGCGCAAGCGGCGGCTAGCGCCGAGCCGGTCGGAGTTCTATTCGATGATAAAACAATTCCTAGGGTTCCTTGACGTTACCTACCTTTGGCAATCACGTTGGGATTTCCATTCCAAGATGCAGACCCAGTTGCGCTAAGACTTCTTTTATCTCGTTCAACGATTTTCGACCGAAATTAGGTGTACGCAGCATCTCTTCCTCGGACTTTTGTACCAATTCACCAATGTAGAAGACGTCGTCATTCTTGAGGCAGTTCGCCGATCGAACCGACAGCTCCAAGTCGTCTACCCGCTTCAGGAAAGGCGAGATGCGCTGCGACAACCGGTCCAGATCGTCGGGCGGCCAGTCAGGAACCTCCATGCCGAGTTTGAGCCCAAGGTGCGCTAGCACTTCCTTGATCTCGTTGAGCGACTTTCGACCAAAATTCGGTGTACGAAGCATCTCCGCTTCCGACCTCTGAACCAGCGTACCAACGTGGAAAATTCCATCGTTGCTGAGGCAGTTTGCCGATCGAACCGATAGCTCGAGATCGTCTATCCACATAAAGAATAGCGAGCCGGCCGGCATCCCTACGGGCGGACGAGGATCTGCGCGCTTGAGCCAGTCCATAGAAACAATCTGCAGTTCACGACCGAATTCATATGCGTCAGTATCATTAGAGCGCCAGGCACTGGCCCGCTCGCTCTCGCTTAGGCAGCTCTCCAAAGCTTCTACGGCGGTGCTAAAAGCGCAGTTCACAATCTCGCGCGACCTTTGGGGGCGCTGGCGATCCTTCAGATACCCCCGGTTGGCCTTGTACTTTTTCAAGCGTCCGAGGGCATTAGTCTCGATTCTTGCACTCGCTTCGACCCACACCCGATAGAGCAGCTTCCAATCACCTATGCCTCCGTACTTTTGGGTTCGGTTTCGGCCGGTTTGCTGACGGAGATTGACGGTGATGCCGAGCTTGAGGACGCGCTCGGAAGCGGAGCCTAAAATGTAAACCCAGCCAGGGGTGTGATACCTATCGCGAAAAACATCCGATAGCGACATCGTGAAATACCGATTCATTTCCGCCGACTATCTTTTGCAATTGCCGGCCAAAAAAGGTTGGCAACATCCTCCACGACTTGGCACGAACCGTCCATGCTGACTGGTTTACCGACCTACCAGTGGAGAATTCGCTTCGCCAACGCGGGCCGCGGAGAACCCGACGGATTGCACTGCCGCCTCGTCCACTAAGCAGCAACCGAACCACGTCTCCCGCCGACAGTCTCTGGAAACGGGAATATTTGGGGTATTGGCCAGAGACTTTCGGGCGTTTGGCCGCGGAAGGCACGAACTGCTAAGGTAGAGACCGAGAACCTATTCAAGAAAGCCCGCCATTGGCGGGTCTTTCTGCAATCTCGCAGGGAAAAACTCTCGTTGTCAGACTGGCTGGCTGGGGCGGGAGGATTCGAACCTCCGCATGGGGGAATCAAAATCCCCTGCCTTACCACTTGGCGACGCCCCAATAGCGTTGAACGGTTCGCGGCAAGATCAGGTCTTGCCGCCTCGCGCCGCTCGTTGTCGGAAGGTGGCTGGCCGGTTTCCTGCCGGAAGTCCTGAGCCGCACCGATTCACCGTGGCTGCGGAGGTCTTAGAGCATTTTCCGCCAAAGTGGAAACCCGCTTTTGGGCCGGAAAATGCTGCCAGAAAAGGAAAAATCGGGCCGATTCAGGTGTCCGGACCTGCATTCGCTTCACGCCGCAGATTTGGAAGCGGGGCTGGCTCAAGGTTGGCACTCTGCATTGGCCGGAAACCGGCCCCGTGGCATACCTGAGATACGCCTGCACCGCAGTTGAGGACCGGCCTTTTTCGTGGGAAGACAAAGGGCGCAAGGCGGCCCCGCACAAGAAACCGCAAGCGAGGAAAGACACCGCCCAACAACGATTTATGAGAGCAAGACTTGCGTGCCTGTCCCGCTCCGGGAAGAGGCACCGAGGCCAGCCGAACAGCGAGAGCATGCCATGACTTACCGCGCGCCGATCAACGACATCCTGCTTTCCCTCAACCACGGTGCCGGCCTTTTGGCCGCCGTGGAGGCGGGACATTATAATGGCTACGATCCGGAGTTCTCCGCTGCGGTGATCGAGGAGGCGGGCAAGTTCGCCACCGACGTGCTCGAGCCGCTCAATCAGACCGGTGATCGCGAGGGCATCAAGCTCACCGACAAGGGCGTCGTTACGGCGACGGGATGGCCCGATGCCTACAAGCGCTGGTGCGAAGGCGGATGGAATGCGGTATCGGGTTCGGAGGAATTCGGCGGACAGGGTCTGCCGCTGGCGGTGCATTCCGCCGTCAACGAAATCTGGAGCGCATCGAATCTTGCTTTCGGTCTTTGCCCGCTGCTGACGCTCAGCGCGATCGACGCGCTTGATGCGCACGGCAGCAAGGAACTGAAAGACATTTATCTCGGCAAACTTATCTCCGGCGAATGGCCCGGCACCATGCAACTCACCGAGCCGCAGGCGGGCACCGACGTCGGCGCACTGCGCACGCGCGCTGAAAAGCAGCCCGACGGGACCTATCGCCTGTTCGGCTCGAAGATCTTCATCACCTACGGCGACCACGACATGAGCGACAACATCGTTCATTTCATTCTGGCGCGCCTGCCCGGCTCGCCTGCCGGATCGAAGGGCATCACGCTGTTCCTGGCGCCGAAATATCTGGTCAATGCCGACGGCTCGCTCGGCGCGCGCAACGACATCTACGCCAGCGGCGTCGAACACAAGCTCGGCATTCATGCTTCGCCGACCTGCACCATGACCATGGGCGACAAGGGCGGAGCGATCGCGTACCTCGTCGGCAAGGAAAACGGCGGCATGGCCGCAATGTTCACCATGATGAATCAGGCGCGCCTTGGCGTTGGCCTGCAGGGCGTCGGCATCGCGGACCGCGCCTATCAGCGCGCGCTGGCCTATGCGCAGGAGCGCAAGCAGGGCAAGGCGCTCGGCAGCCAGAACACCGGCTCCGATCCGATCATCATGTATCCGGACGTCAAGCGTAACCTGATGCTGATGCGCGGCATGACGGCGGCGGCGCGCACCATCTGTTACGCCACCGCGGTTGCCATCGACGTATCGCATCGCGCCACAGATCCGGCGGCAAAGGCGAAGGCCGCGGCACGCGGGGCATTGCTGACGCCGATGGCAAAGGCCTTCTCCACCGACATCGGCAACGAAGTGGCGGCCATCGGCGTGCAGGTACACGGCGGCATGGGCTTCATGGAGGAAACCGGCGCCGCGCAATACGTCCGCGACGCGCGCATTCTCACCATCTATGAAGGCACCAACGGCGTGCAGGCCAACGACCTGTTGATGCGCAAGCTGCAGATGTCCGGCGGCGAAGCCGTTTGGGAATTGCTGGGTGAACTGAAAGCCATCGTATCGAAGGTGGAAGCCTCGAACGATCCGGCCTTCGGCACCACCGGCGCCAAGCTGCGCGATGCGGTTGACTCGGTTGAGCGCAGCAGCAAGTGGCTGCTCGAGAAGATTGCGACCTCGCCTGCGGAAGCATTGGCCGGCGCGACGCCGTATCTGCGGCTGTTCTCGACCACCCTAGGCGGCTGTTCGCTCGCGAACGAAGCGCTGGCCGCGCGCACCGACGAGACGCATCAGAACGACGTACAACGATACGTCGCATTGGCGCGCTTCTTCGCGGAGAACGTCACGGTGCAGTCTGGCGCTCTCGAACGCACGATCATGGACGCTGCCACGGCGACCACCGGCGCGGACGCCGTGCTGGTCGCGTAAACACCGCAGCCGGCACTATTCAAAGCCGGAGCAAGGCTATTCAGCTTTGCTATGGAACCGCGCGGCCAGAGCACTAAGGTCTCGCCGCGCGGCCTTTCCTTGTGGGAGCGATCGCGCACTCAGCAAGGGTCAGGGCATGAAGTTCGTCAATTACATCACCTACGTGCCGGATGCGGAGAAGGTCGAATCCGTGCGATCGGCGCATCGCGAGTACGCGCACAGGCTTCGCGCGGATGGCAAGATCGTGATCGCCGGACCGTTCGAGGACGGCGCGGGAGCATTGATCGTTTATGAGGCGGAAGACCGCAACGCGGCCGAGGCGCTTGCGGCGAACGATCCTTATGCCAAGGGCGGCGTCTGGATCAAATACGAGATCCATCCGTGGACAATTCTGGGCGGAAACCGTTCGCTTCTGCCGCCGCAAGTGTCCTGACCAAACGCAAGCGCATTAGAGCGGCTTCAATCCCGCTTCGATTTCCCTGCGGCGCGATTCCAGAAACGGCGGCAGCGCCAGTTTCTCCCCGAGTGTTTCCATCGGCTCATCGGTGGCGAAGCCCGGCCCGTCGGTCGCAATCTCGAACAGGATGCCGTTCGGCTCACGAAAATAAAGACTGCGGAAATAGAAGCGATCGATCTCGCCGCTGGAATGAACGCCGAACTCCGCAAGCCGCGCCGTCCAGGCATGATACTGCTCTTCATCTGGGGTGCGGAATGCGACGTGATGCACACCGCCGGCGCCCTGACGCGCGGCGGGCAAATCCTTCTGTTCAAGCACATGCAGTTCCGCCGCCGGGCCGCCCTCTCCCATCCTGTAAACATTGATGCGATGCTCGCCGTCGGGCGAGGCGTAGTCGCGCACCCGCGTCATGTTCATCACATCCACAAGCACGCGCTCGGTCCGCGTCAGATCCGGCACGTTCAGCACGATCGGGCCGAGGCCACGGATCTGGTGTTCGGCCGGCACCGGACTCTTCTCCCACGGATGCGCTTCGCCGCGGCCGCCGTCGTCGACCAGCACCAGCCGCTGGCCTTCGGGGTCCTCGAACGGCAGCGTCAGGCGGCCATCGACCTCGGTCACCTTGCCGACATGGGCGCCTAGCTTGATCAGCCGGTCCTGCCAGAAGGCCAGCGCCTTCTCGCCATTGACCCGCAGACCGGTGCGCGACACGCTGCGGGTGCCGCGATGTTCCCGCGCCGCCGGCCAGTCGAAGAAGGTCAGGTCGGTGCCCGGGTTGGCCTTCCCGTCCGCATAAAACAGATGGTAGGCGCTGACATCGTCCTGGTTGACGGTCTTTTTGACCAGCCGCATGCCCAGCACACCGGTATAAAACGCCAGGTTTCCCTTGGCATTCGCGGAAATCGCTGTCAGGTGATGGATGCCGGTGAGTTGCATGGCAGTGTCCCTTTATACCGGAGGGGCGGAAATCGAATGGCCATTATTCCGTTTCTGGCCAATGATGTAGGATGAACCAACCGACAGCGCCAGCCGCCTCCATGCTGCAGCGCCATCCGCCATTTCAGGGAACGCCCAGGAAAACATCCATGACCGACCACGTAATTGTCACCGATGAAGACAGCGCGCGCATCATCACCATGCGCCGCCCGGACAAGAAGAACGCACTGACGCAAGGCATGTACATTGCGATGGCTGATGCGATCAAATCCGCGCAGAACGATCCGGACATTCGCAGCATCGTGATTTCCGGCGGCTCGGGCGTGTTCACCGCCAGCAATGACCTCGAGGATTTCGCCAAGGCCAACACCGCGAACGACGACAGTTCGCGGCCGATGGCTGCGACCCAGTTTCTCAAGGCGCTCGCCTATAACGAGAAGCCGCTGATCGGCGCGGTCGACGGCATCGCAGTCGGTGTCGGCACCACCATGCTGTTTCACTGCGACTACGTTCTCGCCTCAACCACCGCAACGTTCTCGACGCCGTTCATTCACCTCGGGCTCGTTCCCGAGGCGGCCTCCAGCCTGCTCGCGCCGCGCGTGATGGGGCATCAGCGCGCATTCTCGATGCTGGTAATGGGCCGGACCGTGACGGCGGAGGAAGCCCGCGAAGCGGGTTTCGTCAATGTCATCGTTGCGCCCGGACACACCGAAGTCGAGGCGCGCAAAATCGCGCGCGAAATCGGCTCCCTGCCGAAGGACGCCGTGGCGCTTACCCGCAAATTGCTGAAGCCGGCGCGGGAAGATGTGCTGCGCAGGATGGACGAGGAATCGCATCATTTCGGCGAGCGCCTGAAATCGGACGAGGCACGGAACGCTTTCAGCGCATTTTTCTCCCGCAAGAAGAAGGCCTAAGCGCTGTTTTCGGCCTTCACCTAATCTCGAAGTCAAGCGCAGATGCCCGGGACAAACCCGGGCATCACGCGTTATTATGGGTCACTTGCGAGGAATTGCTTCGGCACCAGAAGAAAGACAACAGTCCATGCCGACACTTTATTACCACACCGCCGCCGGCCTGAATCATCAGACCGCTCCCGGCCATCCCGAACGGCCGGATCGTCTGCGCGCGATCGAGCAGGGACTGTCGGCAGAGCCCTTCACATCGCTGGTGCGTGTCGAGGCGCCGGAAGCCGATCTCGACGTGATCGCGCTGTGCCACAGCAACGAGTACATCGACGAGTTGCGCCACATCGCGCCGAAGGACGGCATCGTCTATCTCGACGGCGACACGTCGATGTCGCCGGGCACATGGGAGGCGGCGTTACGCGCCACCGGCGGTGCGGTCGCAGCCGTCGATGCGGTGATGAAGAACAAACGGACCAACGCCTTTGTCGGAACCCGTCCGCCCGGACATCACGCCGAGACCTCGCGGCCGATGGGCTTCTGCTTCTTCGACAGCGCTGCCATCGCCGCGCGCTACGCGCAGCGCAAGTACGGCATCGAGCGCGCCTGCCTGGTCGATTTCGACGTGCATCACGGCAACGGCAGCCAGGAAATTTTCTGGTCAGATCCGAGTGTGATGTATGCCTCGACTCACCAGATGCCCTTGTTTCCCGGCACCGGCAGCACACAGGAGCGCGGCGATCAGGACACCGTGGTCAACGCGCCGCTGCGCGCCGGCAATGGCAGCCGCGAATTCCGCGAAGCTTTTGACATTGCGATCCTGCCGCGGCTGGAAGCGTTCGCACCCGAACTGATCGTGATTTCGGCGGGCTTCGATGCGCACTGGCGCGATCCGCTCGGCAGTCTCGAACTGCGCGAAGAGGATTTCGCCTGGGTCACGCGCAAGCTGATGGAGATCGCCGACAAGTCGGCCGAAGGGCGGATCGTCTCCGTGCTCGAAGGCGGCTACGATCTGCAGGGCTTGCGCGATTCGGTGGCCGTGCACGTCGCCGCGCTGATGAACAACTAGCGCGACCCGTCATCCTCAGGTGCGCGTTCTTGCGCGCTCCGCACCTCAGGATGACGCCAAGCGAAGCACTTCCCTCACCGCTGCAAATCGCGCTACATTGCCGCCATATTGCGCCCGCAAATCGTTCCTAGATTCCGCGGCGCTGTCATCGATCCACGAATCGCAACTCGGAAAACGACCATGGCCGACACTCCCCATGCGGACGTCAAGAAGCTCAGCTTCGAACGCGCGATCGAGGAACTGGAGTCCATCGTCAAGCGTCTCGAGGACGGCAAGGTCCCGCTCGAGGAATCGGTCGCGATCTATGAGCGCGGCGAGAGCCTGAAGCGCCGCTGCGAAGAGCTGCTGCGCCAGGCGGAGGCGCGCGTCGACAAGATCACCACCGATGCGTCGGGACAGGCTGCCGGCACCGAACCGCTCGACGTTCAGTAAATCCGCGCAACAAACGTCGCCGTTTCGCACAAGCTTATTCTGTCTCTCCCCGGCGAAGGCGGGAACCAGCGGAGGCTCGAGTTTCGAGCCTTAACAGCTATTCCCGGCGCCAAATGCCCCGAAAGTGAGGCCTTTCACGCCTGCCTAACGGATTGGCATCGTTTTGGAATTGGTATAAGCCACGGGACCGTTTCGGACCTTTCTGAGCAGCTTTCCATGCCGGGCCGGGCGCCCCCAAATTATTGCGGATATTCAAGTGTCACATTCGAGCAAGACTCCCCTCCTCGACGCCGCACCGACTCCGGACCTGCTGCGCAAGCTCAAGCCCGAGCAACTGCGCCAGTTCGCCGATGAGCTGCGGCTGGAGACCATCGACACCGTATCGGTGACGGGTGGCCATTTCGGCGCAGGCCTCGGCGTGGTCGAACTGACCACTGCGCTTCACTACGTCTTCAATACACCGGATGACCGCATCATTTGGGACGTCGGCCATCAGGCCTACCCGCACAAGATTCTCACCGGCCGCCGCGACCGCATCCGCACGCTGCGCATGGGCAACGGCCTGTCGGGATTCACCAAGCGCGCCGAAAGCGAATACGATCCGTTCGGCGCGGCGCACTCCTCGACCTCGATTTCCGCAGGCCTCGGCATGGCGGTGGCGCGCGACCTCACCGGCGGCAAGAACAATGTCATCGCGGTGATCGGCGACGGTTCGATGTCCGCCGGCATGGCCTATGAGGCGATGAACAATGCCGGCGCGATGCACTCGCGCCTGATCGTCATCCTCAACGACAACGATATGTCGATCGCGCCACCGGTGGGCGCCATGTCGGCCTATCTCGCGCGTCTGCTGTCCGGAAAGACCTATGCGTCGGCGCGCGAAGCACTGAAGAATCTCGCACACAAGCTGCCGAAGTTCTTCGAGGACCGCGCGCTGCGCGCCGAGGAATACGCGCGCGGCATGGTCACGGGCGGCACGCTGTTTGAAGAACTCGGATTCTTCTATGTCGGGCCGATCGACGGCCACAACCTCGACCACCTGCTGCCTGTGCTGACCAACGTGCGCGATGCGCCGACCGGACCTATCCTGGTTCATGTTGTCACGCAGAAGGGCAAGGGCTACGCGCCCGCCGAAGCGTCCGACGACAAGTATCACGCCGTCGCCAAGTTCGACGTCGCAACCGGAGCGCAGGCCAAGGCAAAATCCAACGCGCCGTCCTATACGTCGGTGTTCGGCCAAAGCTTGGTCAAGGAAGCGCGCAAGGACGACAAGATCGTCGCCATCACCGCGGCGATGCCGGGCGGCACCGGCGTCGATATCTTCGGCAAGGCGTTCCCCGACCGCACCTTCGATGTCGGCATTGCCGAACAGCATGCCGTGACCTTCGCCGCAGGCCTCGCGACAGAAGGTTTCAAGCCGTTCTGCGCGATCTACTCGACCTTCCTGCAGCGCGGCTACGATCAGGTCGTGCACGACGTGGCGATCCAACGTCTTCCGGTACGCTTCGCCATCGACCGCGCCGGTCTTGTCGGCCAGGACGGCCCGACCCACGCCGGTTCGTTCGACAACGTCTATCTCGGCTGCCTCCCCGGCTTCGTCATCATGGCGGCTGCGGATGAAGCCGATCTCGTTCACATGGTGGCAACGCAGGTCGCGATCGACGATGCGCCGAGCGCGCTGCGTTATCCGCGCGGCGAAGGCCGCGGGGTCGAGATGCCGGAAGCCGGCGTGCCGCTCCCGATCGGCAAAGGCCGCATCATGCGCCAGGCCGATAAAAATGGATCGAAGGTCGCGCTGCTGTCGTTCGGCGCACGGCTCGGCGAATGTCTCAAGGCCGCCGACGAACTCGATACGCTGGGCCTGTCCACCACCGTCGCCGACGCGCGCTTCATGAAGCCGCTTGATCTCGACATGATCCTGAAGCTCGCGCGCGAGCACGAGGCGCTGATCACCATCGAGGAAGGCTCCATCGGCGGCTTCGGCACCCATGTGCTGCAGGCCTTGGCCGATCACGGCGCTCTCGATCGCGGCCTTCGCGTGCGAACGCTGGTGCTGCCTGACACCTTCATCGATCACGATTCACCGGCAAAGATGTACGAACAGGCTGGCCTCGATGCCAAGGGCATCGTCGCGAAAGTGTTCGAGGCGCTCGGCAAGGACATGAAGTCCGAAACGGCGAAGCTGGCCTGATCGCCGCCGGGCTTCATTGCAGATACGTGCTATCACGCCGCATGCGATGCGCTCCCTCCCCCCGAAAGGGCGTTTACGCCCGTCTTCGACGGGCTATGGGGGAGAGGGTTGGGGTGAGGGGCTCTGGATGTCTGAACAAGGTTATCGAGCCCCCTCACCCGCCGCGCTTCGCGCGCCGACCTCTCCCCCACGGGGAGAGGTGAAAGGGTGTGGCACATGACCTCACGCAAGCGCGCAGACCTTCTGCTGGTTGAGCGCGGCCTGTTCGAAAGCCGCGCCCGCGCCCAAGCCGCCATTGAAGCCGGTGGCGTTACCGCAAACGGCAAGCCTGTGCTGAAACCGTCGGAGACGATTCCGGCGGATGCCGACATCTCGGCCGAGCCCGCGCATCCCTGGGTATCGCGCGGCGGCGTCAAACTCAGCGGCGCGCTGGAGCAATATCCCATCGACATCGAGGATCATGTCTGTGTCGATGTCGGCGCGTCAACCGGCGGCTTTACGGAAGTGCTGCTGGCGAACGGCGCCAGCCTCGTCTACGCCATCGATGTCGGACGCGGACAGTTACATCCGAGCCTGCACGGCAATCCGAAAATCGTCTCGATGGAAGAAACCGACATCCGTTCGCTGGCGGGCAAGCGGCTCGAAATCCGTCCCGATATCGTGGTGATCGATGTCAGCTTCATTTCGTTGAAGCTGGTGCTGCCCGCGGTGCTGCCGATTGCCGCCGCCCCGACGCACCTCCTGGCGCTGATCAAGCCGCAGTTCGAAGCCGAGCGGAAACATTCCAAGAAGGGAATCATTCGCGACGAGGCCGTGCACAAGGCGGTGTGTGACGACATCGCCGCCTTCGCGGAGTCCCTGGGCTGCACCGATATCAAGGTGTTCCCTTCGTCCATCGCCGGCGGCGACGGCAACACCGAATTCTTCATCGGCGCGCGGCGCGGCTAGTGTCCCGTATCCGACGTTCGCTTCACTCGCAGCGTCTTCTGAGCGAACGTCGGATACGAAAGGACACTAGCAAATCATGATTCTAGTGATCCTTTGGTTCTGACATTCGTAAAATGCCCGCGAAAGATATAATACGAATGTCAGAACCGGATCACTAGTACGATGACCGAGCGCCTCATCATCGATCATGTCGGCCATTTCGGCGATGGCGTTGCTGTGTCCGGCGGCGAGACGCTCTACGTGCCGTATGCACTGGGCGGCGAGACCGTCGACGTGTTGCCCTCGTCCGGCCACCCGGACCGCCGCGCGCTTGCCCATGTCGTCACGCCAAGCCCGCAGCGCATCGATCCATTCTGCCCGCATTTCGGCACCTGCGGCGGCTGCGCCATCCAGCACTGGCAGGACGATGCTTACCGGAACTGGAAGCGGCAGCTCGTGATCGACACGCTCGCTCACGCGGGTATCGATTGTGAGGTTGATGAACTGATCGATGCCCATGGCACCGGCCGCCGCCGCATGACGCTGCATGCGCGGCAAAGCCAGCAGGGCATCCTGCGCGCCGGCTTCGCCGCCGCCGGGCGCCACGAGATCATCGCCATCGATCACTGTCCGATCCTCGATCCCGCCATGCACGGCGCCATCGAAGCAGCCAACGAGATCGCCGAACTGCTGAGGCCGGTAAGCAAGCCGCTCGATATCCAGATCACCGCAGCCGATAACGGACTCGACGTCGATGTGCGCGGCTCGGGTCCGCTCGGCACAGCACTGCTGACGTCCCTGTCGAAGCTCGCCGAGAAACACGATCTCGCGCGGCTGACGCGCCATGGCGAACTGGTCATCATGCGCAAGCCGCCGGTGGTGCGGGTCGGCAAGGCGCAGGTGACACTGCCGCCGGGTTCGTTCATGCAGCCGACGGCATTGGGTGAAGAGACGCTGGCGGAACTGGCGTTCGCGCGGGCCAAAGGTGCCAAGCATATCGCCGATCTGTTTTGCGGGTTTGGTCCGTTCGCGTTTCGCCTCGCGGAAAAATTCAAGGTGTCGGCCTTCGACAGCGACGCGGCTGCGGTGACGGCGCTGCAGAATGCAGTGAAGCTCACGCAGGGTCTGAAGCCCATCAAAGCCGAGACCCGCGACCTGTTCCGGCGTCCACTGATGCCGCAGGAACTGCGCGACTACGATTGCGTGGTGTTCGATCCGCCGCGCCAGGGCGCGCAGGCACAATCTCAGCAACTCGCCGCAAGCAAGATCGCGCTGGCGGTCGCGGTGTCATGCAATCCGGCGACTTTCGCGCGCGACGCCCGCATTCTGATCGACGCTGGATTCAAGATCGACCGCGTGACGCCCGTCGATCAGTTCCGCCACACCCCGCATGTGGAGCTTGTCGCGCGGTTTAGAAGGTAAAGAGCAGAAGCCCCTCACCCGCTCGCTTTGCTCGCGACCTCTCCCCGTAAAAACGGGGAGAGGTAGAAAAATTTGTTAGCTCCCTCTCCCCGCGCGCGGGGAGAGGGTTGGGGTGAGGGGCTGATTGCCTGTGCGAAACACAGAAAGGACTCACCGACCCCACCGCTCCTGCCAGATCTTCTCCCCGATGGTGCATGACACCCGCGGCTCACGCGTGGCCGCCGGCACGACCCGCAGCTCCGGCACACGATGCGCGACTTCGAGGATCAGCTTGGTGCGGATCGCTTCCTTGAATTTTTCCTTGGTCTTGATCGGCACCACGAACGATCCGGCGCCGCCGATCACGCAGTCCTCGTAGTACCAATCGAGATTCTCGATATCCATGGTCGCGTAGTTGGTCTCCTTCGACATGATCGGAAGGCCGTTGATGGTAATGCCTTTGGCCAGCGCTGCATCGCGCGCAATCGTGACGAGTTCGCCGTTATTGTTCGGCCCGTCGCCGGAGATGTCGATCACGCGGCGCAGGCCCTGATACTCGTTGGCCTCGAACAGCGGCATCGCGAAATTGATCGCGCCCGAGATCGAGGTGCGCGAGGCGCGGCGCAGCGGCGCTTTCAGGATTTCCTCGGCCAGCGCGCCCGCCGATTCAGGGCCATCGATCACCCGCCACGGCACGATGATCTTCTGGTCGGTTGAGGCGGCCCATTCGAAATAGGTCACTGCCACCTTGCCGGTCGGGCCGGTCTTGAGCGCCTGCAGGAACTCCTTTGAGGTGACGGCGAGCGCATAGCCTTCGCGCTGCAGCGCCAGTTCGTCCATGTCCATGGAATAGGAGACATCGACCGCGAGGACCAGTTCGACGTCGACCTTGGCCTCAGCGGCGGCCGGCGCAGGCGCGGTGGCCGGTGCAGCCAGCCCGGGAATATCGCCGCCGGCGACCACGCCCGCGACAAGCACCGCTCCGATCGAGACACACCAGCGCATTGGCGGACCTCCCGTCGTTCACGTCAGGATGGTGACACGGCCCGCCGAGCCCGGGAAGCAGGAACCTGAGCCGCACCCTTTCCTGTACACAGCAACCAGATTCGGGCCCTTTTTCGGGCTGGTTGCCTGCACGGCAGGCATTTACCAACATTTCACGGAATTTCTTTACGATTTGGATCGCGGCTGACCCTTCATTGATGACGGTCTCCGACTGGAAATTGCCAACACCACCCACGCCCATTCAGGCGTCGAAATCATTTCGGCGGCCAAGCCACCGCGTTTGGTTTCGCCCCGCGTTTCTTGAAAGGGGTCAGAAAGACCTCAAAGGACTGTTTCATGCTGTCCAGGCTCTCCATTCGCACCAAACTCGTTGCTCTCGTCGCCCTCCTGCTGATTGCCCTCTCCGCCATGGGCGCCTTCGCCGTGGTGGAAATGCGCGCTATCAACGCCGCGGCGCAGGACATCAAGACAAGCTGGCTCCCCAGCGTCCGCCTGATCGGTGAATTGCGCACCCAGTCGGCGCGCTACCGCGCGGTGCTGCGCGACTATCTGACGGAGCCGGACGACAAGTTCATGGCCGACATCCAGCGCAATCTCGATGCCCGGGCCAGGGATTACGACACCGCGAACAAGGCCTATGAGCCGCTGATCTCCTCCCCTGAAGAAGCCGCGCTCTATAAAGAGTTGGCGGCAACCTGGAAAATCTTCCGCGAGGCCGCCGACGAAGTGATCGTCCATGCCCGCAAGCGCGAGGTCGCGCAGGCGCGCGCCGTCAACGCTCAGCGTGCGACGCCGGCGGGACGAAGCATGGATGCGGTGCTGGCCAAGCTTGTCGAGTTGAACGACAAGGGCGCCGCCGCCGCCGGACAGCATGCCGAAAACACCTATGAACTCGCATTCCACATCGTTCTGGCCGCGCTGGCTGCCATGGTTCTGGCCGGGCTCTGCGCCGCGGTCCTGATCGTGCGCGATGTCGCCCGCGGCATCGGTTCGGTCCTGACTCCGATGCGGGCGCTGGCCACCGGCGATCTCGCCGCCAACGTCCCCCATCAGGGCGAAAACACCGAGGTCGGCCAGATCGCCGACGCCGTGCAGGTGTTCAAGGACGCCATGATCGCCAGGAAGACCGCCGACGAAGTTGCCGCAGCCGAAGCCAGCGCCAAGATGCGCCGCGCCGAAACGCTGGACCGGGCCACCAGCAGCTTCGAAGGCATGATCGGCGAACTGATCAGCTCGCTGTCATCGGCCTCCACCGAAATGGAAGCCACCGCCAGCACCCTGACCAACGCCGCCGACGTCACCCGGCAGCTGTCGAACTCCGCCGCGAACACCTCACGCGAGGTCTCGGAAAGCATCCAGTCGACCGCCAGCGCCACCGAGGAGATCACCTCCTCGGTCAATGAAATCGGGCGTCAGGTGCTGGAATCGAGCCGGGTCGCCCAGCTCGCTGTCCAGCAGGCCGAGAAGACTGATTCCTGCATCAGCGAACTGTCGCAGGCCGCCGCCCGTATCGGCGACGTGGTCAAGCTGATCACTGCCATCGCCGAACAGACCAACCTGCTCGCGCTCAATGCCACCATCGAGGCCGCCCGCGCCGGCGAAGCCGGCCGCGGCTTCGCCGTGGTCGCCTCCGAGGTCAAGGCGCTCGCCTCTCAGACCGCCAAGGCCACCGACGAGATCACCACCCAGATTTCCGGCATGCAGGCGGCCACCGGCGCCTCCGTCACGACCATCAAGGAGATCAGCAGCACCATCAACCTGATCTCCGAAATCTCATCGACAATCGCCGCCGCGGTTGAAGAACAGGGCGCCGCCACTCAGGAAATCGCCCGAAACGTTCAGCAGGCGGCCGAACTGAGCGCGCGCGTCGCGGCCAATATCACCGATGTCGACCGTGGCAACAGCGAGACCGGCGCCGCATCAGCCCAGGTCTTCACGGCGGCGCAGTCGCTTTCAAAGGAAAGCACGCACCTTCAGACCGAGGTGCATAACTTCCTTGCGACGATCCGCGCCGCCTGACGAGATTCGCCCAGCGAACATTTTAAAACCGGCGGCGCCAAAGCTCCGCCGGTTTTTCTTGTCTGCAACTGCGCGAAGCGACACATGCATCCAATGCAGCAGGTATCGGCATAAACGCCGTACATGAAATGCACTTTTCTGAGTCGGCCGCTGAATACCTTTACGAACATTTCACTTCACATAGTGAAATTGGAAACCACGAATCCGAAACGCTGGAAGGCGGATCGGGCTTCCCGATTTCTCATCGTCCTCGTCGCTACCCAGCCCATCAGCCACCGGTCAGAAAGACTCAAGGTCCGCCATGCTCTCCAGGCTTTCCATTCGCTCCAAGATCACTGCCGTTCTCGTCATCCTGCTGGTCGCGATGGCCGGCATGGGCCTCTTCGCCATCCGCCAGATGCAGGCCATCAACGCCAATGCCGTCGACATCCAGACCAACTGGATGCCCAGCGTGCGGGTCCTGGGCGATCTGCGCGCCGGTGTGATCACCTATCGCAACGTTATCCGCGAACACATGCTGTCGGAATTGATCGAGGAAAAGCTGGCGCAGGAAAAAACGCTGGAAACGGTTGTCGAAGCCAACATGAAGGCCCGGCAGGCTTATGAAAAGATGATTACGTCGCCGGAAGAACGCGCGCTGTACAACGAATGGGTCGAGACGTGGGAGAGCTACAAGAAGGGCACCCAGGAAGTCATGGCACTGTCGCGCAAGGCCGCGGGCTCCTATCCGCGCGAGGCGCATGATCTGAACACGATGACCGTCAACCTCATCGGCATCAAATCCGACAACATCCTGAAGAAAGACATCGACCTCAATAACAAGGGCGCCGATCTTGCCGGACAGGAGGCAACAAACAGCTACAACACTGCATTCATGCTAGTGGCGATCATGCTCGGCGCGGCTGTCCTGATCGGCTGTGTTGTCGGCTTCTATCTGGTGCGCGACGTGTCGCGCGGCATCACGTCGATCGTGACGCCGATGAAGGCACTCGGCGAAGGCGACCTCACCGCCGTCGTGCCGCATCAGGGCGAGAAGACCGAAATCGGCACCATGGCCGACACCCTCCAGGTGTTCAAGGAAGCCCTGATCGCCAAGAAGGCGGCGGACGAAGCCGCCGCTGCCGATGCCGACGCCAAGATCGCCCGCGGCCAGCGCGTCGATGCCATCACCCGCGACTTCGAAAAGCTGATCGGCGAACTGGTCGGCTCGCTGTCCTCCTCCTCCACCGAGCTGGAAGCCGCCGCCAACACCCTGACCTCCACCGCGGAAGTCACCGGCAAGACCTCGGGCGAAGCCGCCGCGGCCTCGCAGGAAGTCTCCAGCAACGTGCAGTCGGTCGCGGTCGCGACCGAAGAGATCACTTCATCTGTCGGCGAGATCGGCCGTCAGGTGCAGGAATCCAGCCGCGTCGCCAATGAGGCCGTGCGTCAGGCCCAGAAGACCGACACCAGCATCACCGAACTGTCGCAGGCCGCTGCCCGCATCGGCGACGTGGTCAAGCTGATCACGGCGGTCGCCGAACAGACCAACCTGCTCGCACTCAACGCCACCATCGAGGCCGCCCGCGCCGGTGACGCCGGCCGCGGCTTCGCGGTGGTTGCCTCCGAAGTAAAGGCTCTGGCCGCGCAAACCGCCAAGGCCACCGACGAGATCAGCGCGCAGGTCGCGGGCATGCAGACCGCGACCCAGGAATCGGTCGCGACCATCAAGGAAATCGGCAAGACCATTACGCTGATTTCGGAAATCTCCTCGACCATCGCCGCGGCGGTGGAGGAACAGGGTGCGGCGACGCAGGAAATCGCCCGCAATGTGCAGCAGGCCGCTGCACTCAGCGGCGAAGTCGCCACCAGCATCACTGATGTCAGCCGCGGCGCCGGTGAAACCGGGGCTGCCTCGGGTCAGGTCCTCTCCGCCGCGCAGATGCTGTCAACCGACAGCAACCGCCTCAAGATCGAAGTCGAGAAATTCCTCACCAACGTCCGCGCGGCGTAAGCTCGCCGCAACATCGAACGGCAAAGGGGCGGCTGAATTTCAGCCGCCCTTTTTGTTTCCGCCACCGCCGCGTCAGAGCGACGCGGCGGATCTCCCATTTACTAACATTTCACTGGAATCCCTGATGATTCCGCCCGCGAACGCGGCGTCAGAACGGCGCTGCGTTCGACTGGAAATTGCCACCCGCCCTCTCGCCCGATCCTCGTCCTGATCTGGCTCCTTCGGCATCCGGTTAGAAAAATCGATAACCAGGGATCACGACGATGCTGTCCAAGCTCTCCATCCGCGCCAAACTGATCGGAATCGTATCGTTCTTTCTGCTGACTCTGGCCGCGACGAATCTTTTCGGCATGTTTCAGATGCGGTCGATCAATGCCTCCGCGCAGCAGATTCAGACCGTCTGGCTTCCCAGCGTTCGCTGGCTCGGAGACATGCAGACGCAGGCCGCACGCTACCGCGCCATTCTCCGTGACCATTTCCTGACCTTCGACGACAACGCCAAGGCCAAGATCGACAAGAATCTCGCAGGCCGCCTGCAGGCCTACGATCAGGCGAACCAGACGTATCAGGCCCTGATCTCGTCGCCCGAGGAACGCGCCGTCTATGGCGAACTGGTCAAAGTCTGGAAGGAGTATCTCGCCGCCGCCAATGAGGTTCTGGAGACGTCCCGCAAAGGCGAAAGCTCCATGGCGCAAGATTTGAATTTCGAAAAGGCATCCCCGATTGGCATCAAGGTGGACGAGACGCTGACCAAGCTGGTCGAAATGAACAGCAAGGGCGCCGCCATCGAGGGCCAGCGCGCAAACGACAGCTATTCCACCGCCGTCCAGCTCGGACTCGTGATCCTCGGCCTTGCACTGGTGGCCGGCCTCGCCTTCAGCTTCTATCTCGTCCGTGGTGTCACAACGGGTATCGCTTCGATCGTGACGCCGATGAAGGCGCTCGGCGAAGGCGATCTCACCGCCGTCGTGCCGCATCAGGGCGAGAAGACCGAAATCGGCACCATGGCCGACACCCTGCAGGTGTTCAAGGATGCCCTGATCGCCAAGAAGGCCGCCGATGAAGCCGCGGCCCGCGACGCCGACGCCAAAATCCAGCGCGGCCAGCGTGTCGATGCCATCACCCGCGACTTCGAAAAGCTGATCGGGGAACTGGTCGGCTCACTGTCGTCGTCGTCGACTGAGCTGGAGGCGGCGGCGAATACTCTGACCACCACGGCCGACTCCACCGGCAAGATCTCGGACTCGGCGGCCAGTGCCTCGCAGGAAGTCTCCAGCAACGTGCAATCGGTCGCAGTCGCCACCGAGGAAATCACCTCGTCGGTCGCCGAGATCGGCCGGCAGGTGCAGGAATCCAGCCGCATTGCCGCCGACGCCGTGCGTCAGGCGCAGAAGACCGACGCCAGCATCACCGAACTGTCGCAGGCCGCTGCCCGCATCGGCGACGTGGTCAAGCTGATCACGGCGGTCGCCGAACAGACCAACCTGCTCGCCCTCAACGCCACCATCGAGGCCGCCCGCGCCGGCGACGCCGGCCGCGGCTTCGCGGTGGTCGCTTCCGAGGTGAAGGCTCTCGCCGCCCAGACCGCAAAAGCCACCGACGAGATCAGCGCCCAAATCGCCAGCATGCAGTCTGCGACACGGGAGTCCGTTGCCACGATCAAGGAGATCGGCTCGACCATCAACCTGATCTCGGAAATCTCCTCAAGCATCGCAGCCGCGGTCGAGGAACAGGGCGCGGCGACGCAGGAAATCGCCCGCAATGTTCAGTACGCCGCCCAGCGCAGCGGCGAGGTCGCCGGGAGCATCACCGAGGTCAGCCGCGGCGCCGGTGAAACAGGAGCCGCCTCCGGTCAGGTGCTGTCGTCGGCGCAGGTTCTGTCCAGCGACAGCAGCCGCCTCAAGATCGAAGTGGAGAAGTTCCTGACGACCGTCCGCGCGGCGTAGGCTCGTCCGCATCACGTTCCAAAACGGCGGCTGACCTCAGCCGCCGTTTTCATTTGCGCCATCAACCGCAGACATAGACCCGGCGCCAGCGCCAGCCATACGGTGTCGGTACTTGCGTCAGCTCGTAACAACCCTCGTCATACGGATAACCGGCGTAATAATCGTCGTAATAGTAGTTGTTATAGTAGTACGGCACGCCGAACCCGACCGCGAACGGCACGAAATGCCGGAAGCGATGATGGCGGCCAAACCCGCCATGGCGGAAGCCGGCATTGGCGAAGCGGGCACCTCCGCCCGGCATCGCGGCAAACCGGGGAACTCCCGGTGCAGCGGCCAACCGCGGTCCGCCGAATCCGCCGCCATGCATGGCGGCGAAACTGCCGCCCCTGAATCCGCCGCCTGAGAAAGCAGCTCCGCGAAAACCACCACCGCCTGAGAAAGCCGCGCCGCGGAAACCACCGCCGCCGCCAAATCCGCCGCCGCCGTGGAAGCCGCCGCCTCCGCCGCCATGACCACCACCGCGCGCGACGGCATCAAGCGGCGCGAACGCAGCAATCGCCGCAACAGCGGCAACACCGATCATGAATTTTCTGAACATGGCTCACTCCTACCCGAGCGTGCCCCTGACTCATAACGCTCGGGCGAGAAGGTTATTTCCGTGAGCGACGATAAAATTTCTACGGAGACGGGACGCGGTCCGCGCCGACCGACGATGCGGGCGAGCCGTTCATCAATGCGGCATCGTCCGGCAGGCCGTAGACGCGCTCGGGCGCGGCAAAGCCCGCCACCGAGAACAGGCCGAGATCGGTCCAGTTCGCATCGACATGGCTGGCGAATGCGGTGGAGGCCAGCACGGTGCGGTTGAGGCGGCTGGTCATCTTCTCGATGCGCGCGGCGAGATTCACCGCAGGCCCGATGCAGGTGAAATCGAGCCGGTCACCGCCGCCGATATTGCCGTACAGCACCTTGCCGATATGCAGCGCCAGACCGAACCGGAAATTGCGCAGCGTTTCGGACTCGTAGGCGTAGGTCATCGCCGCCACGCGGGCGCTGCACTCCCGCGCGGCTTCCAGCACGCGCTTGCAGACCGTTTCCGTGTCCCCTTCCTTGCCGGTGATGGGAAACACCGCGAGCAGGCCGTCGCCCATGAACTTCAGCACCTCGCCGCCGTGGTTCAGGATCGCAGGCACCTGACAGTCGAAGTAGGTGTTGAGAACATCGACCATCGCTTCGGACGACAGCCGGTCCGACAGCGGCGTGAAGCCGCGCAGATCAGACAGCCAGATCGCAGCATGCATGGTCTCGGTATGGCCGCGGCGGATCTGCCCGGCGAGAATCCGGGCGCCGGCGCGCGCGCCGACATAATTGTCGAGCAAGCCCGCAGCCGTCCGCCGCAGCAGCCAGACCTCGATCATTCGCGTCAGCGCCGGCATCAGCAAGCGGAGATCGGCGAGTTGCGCCTCGCTGAAACCCTCGGGATGCTGCGAGATCCAGCTCACCGCATGGACCGTTCCGTCGGACATCAGAAGCGGGAGCGCGATGTAGTCGGTCGCACCCTCCCCCTGCATTTCGGCGAAGAACGGCACATTGCCCGCTCCCGCGTCCAGCAGCCGCTTGCGGACTTCCTGCCCCTGCTCGAAAACGATCGCGAGCGGACTGGAGAGAAAGTAGTCTTCGTCCTGATCGCCATGGGGCATCGCTCCCATGGTCACGCTCCTGTCCCGGTGCCAGACGAAATGGCGGCCGAGCATGTTGGGATGGAGCGTGCGGACAAATACGCCAACGCGCCAGAGCGGCAGGCCGCAATCGACGATCCGCTCGCAGGTCTGTCTCACGAACTGATCGACCCGTGACGCCGACCGCGCCCCGTCGATCAGCCAGTCGATCACGCTCTGAAGACTGTTGGCTTGCATAAGGTTCGTTTTGCGACGGCGGGCGGGCCCGGTCAAGCTCGTCAGCCACGCTCACCACATCTCCCGATAATTCGGGAACTTCTTCAGCGTCGCGTCGTAGCGCACCGGCGACAGCCACGGCAGCACGCGCTTCAGGACCACGTTCGCGAGCGGCGAAACATGACGCACATACAGATCGACCGGATCGAGCTGGTGCCGCAGGTGAAGTTTCGGGTCGTAGTTCAGGCCGCTGCTGCGAAACCATTTGTAGCCGCCCGCAATGGCCCAGTTGATCGTGTCACGAACCACGCAGAAATAGAGATGCAGATTGAGCGCCACGGAATAATCGAAGCCGACATACTCCGAGAAGAAATGTTCGCCCTGAACCATGCAGATGTTGAAGGCCACCAGCGTATTGCCGCGGTGCCATGTGAAGACACGGACCTTGTCCTTCATCCGTGTGCCGAGATCGCGGAAATAGTCCTCCGTCAGCTTCTCGAAGCGGAATTTGGACCGCTCATAGACCTGAAGATAAAGCGGATAGATTTCTTTGGCCAGATTTTCAGTACCGTCGGTTACGGTCATGCGGATATCTTCGCCGGCTGATGCCTGAAGATTCCGGCGCACATTCTTCCGCGCCTTGCCGCTGAGCGCTTTCTCGATGAAACGATCGAAGTTCTCGTACTCGATGTTCAGTTTTGTCATCGGCATGCTCGGAGCGCGGCCAAAGCCGCGCCGCACGAAGCATTCAAACGTCTCGCGATATCTGGCGGGAAATTCCTTGAGCACAATGAGCTGCGCGCCGAGGGTTTTCGCCAGCTTGCGGATATGCTGCGAAAGCACGTCCGCAACCGTTGCAGCGGACAGGCCCTCAGCGTCAGCGAGATGCCCCTCGCCTGCGGAACAGCCGACCATGAGTGTTCGCATCTTGAGGAAGCGCGGGTAGCGGCGCCGGATGGTTGAGATCAGCCGCCACTCCGATCCGACGCCTTCAAGAACGTCCTGATCGAGCAGAAAGAACGGCTGTATCGCCCGGATGCGCCCGGATGCATCGCGGATGGCAAAATACTTGTAGTCGAAGCCCTCGCGCAGGGTGTCTTCGATGATCTCGTAATAGCGATGATCCTTGCGCTCGTCGGCGAATGCCGAACGCCAGACCGTGCTGGACTCAAGTTCAGCACGGTCAATCACCGTCACCGAAAACGACTCACGCACCGCGTCGGACACATCCGTCGCCATAGGCGCCCGCCAGAATATCGATTCACGTCACAATGAAATCCGGGCCCGCAAAAACGCGCGCCCGCGCCCGCTCAAAAAGCTGACGCCTTAAAGGTATCATGCTCCGGATTGGCCGGGAATATGAAAACGGCGCCGGCGGCATCATCCGGGTGCAGCGCGGATCCGGCGGCTCACCGCCTCACATATCGGTTCAATTTTAGCTTAGGCTTCCACCGGCTGTTTATCCGTATCTGGCCTAACTGCCGGATGCTCCTCGCGCTGCACCAGCAACGGATAACCCGCCCGCATACATCGTTCGGCCCGTTTCGTTTTCTCGAAGCATTGCCGTGGCTGGTGCTGGCCGCCACCATGCGGGTCATCACCTATGGCGGCGGACCGTTTGCCCTGCCTGCAATCATCATTGCCAGCATCGCCGTGCTGCTCGCGTTCGTGCTGGTCACGCAGCGTTCGATCGAGCTTGCGGACGGCCAGACAGGTCTTGGCTCACTGACACTGGCTGAGCAGGTCAAGCTCGCACTCGGCATTCTCAAGCGGGTGACGCTGCTGATGGTCGCGGCGGCGATACTCTTCGCCCTCACCGGATTTACAACCTTGGCGCCGAACCTGATGCTGGGTCTCGACGGGATGGCGTTCGATCAACCCACCATCGCGGGGAAATTCTGGAGCGCCACGGTGGCTTCGCTGGTGCTGCTGATGATCGTCGGCGCAGAGGCGAACAAGGGCGCGGTCGATTTCCTTTCGGCGGTCAGGGAATTCGGACGCCGCTTCGCCTGGATGGGCGCGGCGATCGCGGTTCTCGGCACTATCTGCATCGGGCTCGGATTCGTTCAGGGCGCGGTCCGGCACGCGATCTGGCTTTACGGACAGACCGCGCCGCACGGCCATTTCGTCAAGAATCTGATCTTCTTCGTTTTCATTTTCAGTTTCGCGATGCTGCGCCTGTGGATCACCCTGCTCGTCCTGACCTACGGACTGAAGCAATCCTATCGCTCCGGCTAGGATCGCAACGCTAGCGGACGCGCGGGTTGTACTGATACATCCAGTCCTGTCCGCGCGCGAACACCGGCAGCAGCAGTTTAATGGCGATGTCACGCATGAGTGCACCAGCGCGGCTCATGTCGCCCTTGCTGCCACCGTTACGCCGTGCCGCAGCAACGATCCGCTCCGCCCGTGGCCGCCGCTCGGCCTCGAATTTTGCGAAAGTGACGCCGAACTCCTCGCCCCGGCGCAGCAGGCGTGACAGCCGCAGCGCATCTTCAAGCGCGATTGACGCGCCCTGCCCGGCATGCGGCGTTGTCGCGTGTGCGGCGTCGCCGATCAACACTACCCGTCCGCGCGACCATTGCGGCAGTGTTGCGATGTCGAGCGTATCGGTGACAATGATATCCCGCGCGTGATCGATGATCTGCGGAATCGGATCGTGCCATCCGGCATGAAACGCGCGGATATGCTGCTTGAGCTGCTCCTGGCTCATCGCGCGGAAGGCCGAAGCGTCCATGCCGCCCGAGGACTGGGTGTCCCACCACATCGCGCCGTTGTCTTCAGTACTGCTGCAATAGCCATAACCGAACGAACCACGTTGCCCTAGGGTCATCATCACATGCGGCCCGACACCGGCCTTCTCAAGTACCGATCTCGGTATGAAGCCGCCGAAGCCCACGAGGCCGGTATCGAACGGCACGGGGCCACCGGGATTCACATGTGCGCGCACCGAGGAGTGAACGCCATCCGCGCCGATCAGCAGATCGCCTTCGGCCATGGTGCCGTCATCGAAATGCGCCGCGATCGGCCGGTCAGGCAGATCCTCGATTCTGACCAGCCGCTTGCCGAAACTGACCTCGATTCCAGCCCAGCGCACCTGCGCCAGGATCGCGTCGCTCAACGCCGCCCGCGCGACGTTCACCGCCGGCTGTCCAAAGCGCTCCCGCATGTCCCGGTTGATGCTGCCGAGAAACCGACCGCTCTGATTGGTGAAGAGCATCGATTCCGCGACGGAGCCGATGCGAACCATTTCGTCGGCAAGGCCGAGTTCGTCCAGCACATGCATGCCGTTAGGCGCGATCTGCAAGCCGCCGCCAATTCCGGCGGCGCGAGGCCGCGCCTCGAAAATCTGGGACTCGAAGCCGGCAGACCGCAGAAACATCGCAGTGGCCGGGCCGGCGATTCCGCCTCCGATGATGATGGCCTTGCGTGAGCGTCTGATCATGCCTTGCTCCGCCGAATGTCACAGTGCTAAAAAGGTACGGAGACTAATTATCTTAGTCTATGAGATATTCTTTCGCTAAGATAAAGGATCTGCCTTGTCAAGGTCGAAGGCGCGCGACGCCCTGATACAGGAACTGGAACACGCCGCCCGGCGGTCCTCCGCCCAAGGCGTGATTTTCAGCCAGACGGTCGCCAGCCGCATCGGAATCAGCAGCTCCGATCTGGAATGCATGGATTTCCTGAATCTGGAGGGCCGCGTCACCGCGGGACGGCTGGCCGAGGTGACCGGCCTGACCACGGGAGCAATCACCGGCGTCGTCGATCGCCTCGAGAAGGCCGGTCTGGTGCGCCGCGAGCGCGACGACAGCGATCGGCGCAAGGTCTTTATCGCCGTCGTTCCGGAGAGCGAGGCGAAGATCGGAAAGTTCTATGAATCCCTGCAGCAATCGATCCACAAGGCGTGGTCGAAATACTCAGACGACGAACTGCAGTTTCTGATCCGCTTCACGATGCTGGGCTACGAGACGATGCTCGCGGCGACCGAAGGCCTGAAGCAGGCCGATACGCCGAAACCGAAGAAAAAGCCGCCGGCATAACCGGCGGCGATGCGGAATATGCGGGAAGGCGTCAGCCGCCGACCTGTCCGCGATGGCGCAAAAGATGATCGGCGATCACACAAGCCATCATCGCCTCGCCCACCGGCACCGCGCGAATGCCGACGCAGGGATCGTGACGACCCTTGGTCATGATGTCTGTATCCGCGCCGGCTTTGTCGATGGTGCGGCGTGGCGTCAGGATCGATGACGTCGGCTTCACCGCGAAACGCGCCACCACCGGCTGTCCGGTGGAGATGCCGCCGAGAATGCCGCCGGCATGGTTCGACAGAAACACCGGACCGTTGTTGCCCATGCGCATCTCGTCTGCGTTCTCCTCGCCGTGCAGTTCGGCGGCGCCGAAGCCTGCGCCGATCTCGACGCCCTTCACCGCGTTGATGCTCATCAGCGCCAGCGCTAGATCGCTGTCGAGTTTGCCATAGATCGGGGCACCCAATCCGGCCGGTACACCTTCAGCGACCACCTCGATCACCGCGCCGATCGACGATCCCCTCTTGCGGATGTCGTCGAGATACTCGGCGAAAAATTCGGCCTTGGCCTTGTCGGGACAGAAGAACGGATTGCGGCCGACCTCATCCCAGTCCCAGTTGGCGCGATCGATCTTGTGCGGGCCCATCTGCACCAGCGCACCGCGCACCTTCACGTCGGGAATGATCTTACGCGCCACCGCGCCGGCAGCGACACGCGCCGCGGTCTCGCGCGCGCTGGAGCGCCCGCCGCCGCGATAGTCGCGCAGGCCGTACTTCGCTTCATAGGTGAAGTCGGCGTGACCCGGACGAAACTTGTCCTTGATCTCCGAATAGTCCTTCGAGCGCTGGTCGGTGTTCTCGATCATCAGCGCGATTGGCGTGCCGGTGGTGACCTGGCCCTTGTCGGTGTCCATCACGCCGGACAGGATTTTGACCTGATCGGCCTCCTGCCGCTGGGTCGTGAACCGCGACTGGCCGGGGCGGCGGCGATCAAGATCCAGTTGAATCTCTTCAACCGTCAGCGGGATTTGCGGCGGGCAACCGTCGACCACGCAGCCCAGCGCGACCCCGTGGCTTTCGCCGAAGGTCGTGACGCGAAACATGTGGCCGAAGGTGTTGAAGGACATAGGAAATTACCCGACGGCCCGCAGGGCCCCTATTCGCGAAAATTGACGTAAAGTCGTAACGCGCAGGCCCCTTAGGGTCAAATCTGAGGCGCTTAAAGTGCCGCGTTAACGAAGCGTTAACTATGTTTAGTCACCTGCCCGTCGGCAAAAACGTAGACCACGCCCTGCTCCACCGTCAGCTCTGCCGCGCCGACCGGGGTCTCGACATCGAGCGCCACCAGCAGTGCCCGCATCGAACCGCCGTGCGACACCGCCACCGTGTCCTGAATCAGGGAGTCGTACCAGTCGCGCATGCGGATGGTCACCGAGGCGTAGCTCTCGCCGCCCGGCGGCGGCACGCCCCATTTGTCGATCTGGCGCTCGGCGAAGATCTCCGGATGCGACTGCTCCATCTGCGGCAGGGTCGAGCCTTCCCAGTGGCCGTAGCCGATCTCGCGCAGGCGGTCGTCGAGCTCGTAGCCGTGTGGCGGTACGCCGAGCACGCCGCGCAGCAACTCCATCGTGTTGCGTGCGCGGCCGAGCGGTGACGACACGAACGGGATCTTGGCGGGATCATGGGAGTCGCGCGCGAGAATATCGGTCAGCAGTTCACCGGAGCGGACCGCCTGCTCCTTGCCGAGATCATTCAGCGGAATGTCCTGCGTGCCCTGAAAGCGGCCCGCGGCATTCCATTCGGTCTGGCCGTGACGAACGAAGTAAACGGTGGGCGATGACATGAGATACCGAACTCTGAGCTCAAACCGTCATTGCGAGGAGCGTAGCGACGAAGCAATCCAGTTTTCTGTGCCGCAATGGTTTGCTTCGCCTCGCTCGCAAATGACGATGTCTTTTGTTCATTCCAGCCGAACACGATGTTCGGGACATCGGGGCTAAAGAGGACGCCCCTCATGACATAGGCATCCCTGCCATTCAACCCGGACGTGCGGCAAAGCCTTCACCTTATCGGGCGAAACCGCCGGAATACTCCCGCGTTTTCGGTGTTTTTCAGGATAGAACGGCTGTGAGCCGCCGGACCGGACAGACCCGATGAGTAACGATTTCCGCCACAGCGTCGAGACCATGATTCCGGCCCTGCGGCGCTATGCGCGGGCGCTGGCGCGGGACACCGACATCGCGGACGATCTGGTGCAGGACACCCTGGTGCGGGCGCTGCGTTCGGAGAAGCTGTTCCTCGGCGGCGACTTGCGCGCGTGGCTCTACACGATCCTGACCAACCTGAACCGCAACCGCCGCCGTTCGCTGGCGCGGCAGCCGGCGATGATGGAACTGCACGACACCACCGCCGACGCCTCCGGCACCGAGGCTGAAGGCCGCGACATTTCCCGCGCGCTCGCGACACTGGCGGAAGACCAGCGCGCGGTGCTGCTGCTGGTGGTGCTGGAAGGCCTGAGCTACCGCGACGTCGCCGACATTCAGGGCGTGCCGATCGGCACCGTGATGTCGCGGCTCGCCCGCGCACGGGCGCATGTGAAAGCCGCGCTCGAAGGCGAACGGCCTGCGCTGCGGCGGGTGAAATGAAACCGCGGGGGACGATGCGAGATGGAAGCGATGCGCGACAAATGGGGAAACCTGGTTCTTCTCCCTCTTCCTTGTGGAGAGGGTGGCGCGCTGAACGCCATGCGATTGGCGCGCGGGGTGGAGGCAGACTTTGTACCATGCGTAGCCTTCACCCCACTTTTTGCACGAACGTGATGCCGCTGCTGCTGCAAGATTTCGAATTTGAGAGACAACGCTGATGACCGACCACAACATTCCGGTGACCGAGGACGAACTCCACGCCTACGTGGACAACGAACTCCCCGTGGAGCGCCGCGCGGCGGTCGAAGCCTGGCTCGCGGCACATCCCGACGACGCCGAACGGGTGACGTCATGGCGCGCAATGAGCGACGCGCTGCATGCAAAGTACGACTCTGTCGCGGACGAGCCGGTGCCATACCGCCTCTCGGTCGATCAGTTGTCGCGCACCCCGCGCCGCTGGATGATGGGCGCGATCGCCGCGTCGCTGCTGGCGTTCGCAGTCGGCGGCGGCATCGGCTGGGCCGCGCGCGGCGCGAATGCAACGCCCTCGATGTTCGCAAGCTTCACCGGCGATGCACTCGGCGCGCACAAGCTCTATGTGGTCGAGGTGCGCCATCCCGTCGAAGTGGCGGGCAGCGACAAGGCGCATCTGCAGCAGTGGCTGAGCAAACGCTGCGGCTGGGAAGTCCGCGCGCCCGAACTCGACGCCACCGGCCTGAAGCTCGTCGGCGGACGCCTGCTGCCCGGCCCCACCGGCCCCGCATCGTTCCTGATGTACGAGACGGCGTCAGGCGAGCGCTTCACGATCTTCGCCGCGCGCGCGGAAACCGAGGCGACGCAGATGCGCTACGCCACCCATGACGGCACCGGCGCACTGTTCTGGGCCGATCGCGGGGTGGGTTACGTCGTCAGCGGCGGCGCCGATCGCACCCGCCTCGAACGCGTCGCGCGGCTGGTCTATGACCAGAACGAGAAGGCGGGACTGTAATCAGCCTTTGGAGAACACATCATTGCGAGGAGCGCTTGCGACGAAGCAATCCATTTTCTGTTTTAAAAGATGGATTGCTTCGTGTGCTCGGACGGCGCAGAGCGCCGATCCGAGTGCTCGCAATGACGAGCCTACTCCCTGCTGGCCAGCACCTTGTCGATGCGCCGCCCGTCGAGATCGACGATCTCGAATCTCCAGCCGTCGGCGCTGATGCTTTGCCCCACCGACGGAATCGCGCCGAATTGCTCCAGCAGATAACCGGCGCAGGTCTGGTAGGGCCGTGACGCCGGCAACGCGATGTCGAGCAGCCGCGCGAATTCCAGCGCGGGCATCCAGCCGGAAATCAGATACGAGCCGTCGTCGCGTTTGACGAAGGCGGGTTCGGCCGGTCCTTCCTCGGTGTGAAAACTCCCGACGATCGATTCGAGAATATCTGCGGTGGTCACCACCCCCTGAAACGTGCCGTACTCGTCATGCACCAGACCCATGTGCACCGGTGAATCGCGCAGGATGGCGACCACATCCCGCGCATCGAGCGTTTCGGGAATGATCGGCGCCTCGCGGATCAGCTTGCGGATGTCCGGTGTCTCGCCCGCAAGATACGCATCCAGCATGTCCTTGGATTGCAGGATACCGAGCGTCTCCTCGCCGTCGAACACCGGCAGGCGCGAATGCGTGCTGGTCCTGAAGGCCAGACGGATCGCCTCGTCCGGCTCCGACAGGTTGATGGTGGTGACCTCATGACGCGGCGTCATCACCGCACCGACCGGAAGATCGCCGAGCCGCATCACGCCCGCGATCATTTCCTTCTCGCCCGGCTCCAGCACGCCTGCATTCTCCGCTTCCACGACCAGCGTGTGGATTTCCTCCTCGCTCACTTTCTCTTCGGCCTCGCCGCGCTGGCCGAGCACCCACAGCAGCGCCTTGCCGGAACGGTCCAGGATCCACACCAGCGGCAGCGAGATCTTCGCGAGCACCACCATCGCCGGCGCGACCTTCACCGCCACCGCTTCGGGATCGCGCAGCGCGATCTGCTTCGGCACCAGTTCGCCGACGATCAGAGATGCATAAGTGATCAGGGTCACAACCGCGCCGACACCAACGGCATCGGCGACACTTTGCGAGAGCCCGACGCTCACAAGCCACGCGGACAAGCGCGCGCCGAGCGTCGCGCCTGAAAACGCGCCGGAGAGCACGCCGACGAGCGTGATTCCGATCTGAACTGTAGAGAGAAATTTTCCGGGGTCGGACGCCAGGGCGAGCGCACGGCGCGAACCGCTGACGCCCTTCTCAACCAGACCGGACAATCGCGCGGGACGGGATGAGACGATGGCAAGCTCCGACATCGCAAGCAGGCCATTGATCACGATGAGAACCGTGACGATTCCAAGTTCGAGTAACAATTTGTTCCTTTGAGGTAAAATCTGGTTGCGATGGATAGCATGCCGGGGTTCCGCGCGCAGCATCGGCATTGCCGCAGGACCATGCGCAATCCGCACGTCCGTCAGGCGTCATGTCCGTTGTAACGCCAGTGTCACACCGCCCAGCGTGAAGACCATCGCAAGAATCTCACGCAGACCAAGCGGTTCCCCAACCATCAGCGCGGCGGAGATCACGCCCACGATGGGAACCAGCAACATTCCGGTCGATGCGGTGGCGGGCGGCAGGCGGCGCAAGGTCTCGAACCAGGTGAGATAGCAGACGCCCATCGGAATGATTGTCATGTAGGCCATCAGCGCCCAGCCCTTCAGAGAGACGGCGGGAAAGTCCGGCTTCTCGAACAACAGGCCGAAGACAAGCATCGCCAGACAGCCAAGCCCGACCTGCCATGCCACCAGCGCAACCGGCGGCACCGGGATCGGCGCGCGATTGAGAATGTTGCCGAGCGCAAAGAGAATTGCCGCAGACAGCGCCAGCGATGCGCCCGCCAGCTTTTCCGGCGTGAATGAAAATCCGTTTCCTCCGAACAGGATCACGATTCCGACAATGCCGAGACACAGTGCGATGATGTTGCGCGCGGTCGGACGCATGCCGAGCAGCGGCCACGCAAACAGCGTCGCCCAGATCGGCATCGTGTAAGCGAGCAGCGCGCCCTCACCGACGGTGACCCACTTCATGGCGACGGTGCCAAATCCCATCCACGCGATGACATTGGTAAATGTCGCGAACAGCAGCGGCGGGATGGCCGCCCGCGGCAGGCCCAATCGTTCACGGCGGCCCACGGCGACAACGGTCAGAATGAGAGAAGCAGTCACACCTGCGAGACCGCGCGCGGACATCGGCGGCAATTCGCGCAACAGCAGTTTCATGAAGGGCCAGTTCAGGCCCCAGCCGAACGCGGTGATACCGAGACAGGCGATGCCGATCCATCGCGCTTTAGCCATCGAATGTGCCGGTGCTGGTCCTGCTGATTATCATCAGGTCGACGTTACAGATTCAAAGCGCGACGGCAACAATCCGCCGAAAAATAAAAGACCCGGCAAATTGCCGGGCCTTGGTCAGTCGGAAAAAGATGTCAGTTGCAAGAAAATACAAATGGCGTCACTCGCCGCCGACGGCTTCCGCTTCGCGTGCTGTGACAACGGCGCGCTTTTTCGGCGCGGCCTTTTTCTTTTTCGGCTCGACCGGCGGTGGGTTGGCAGCCTCTTCGGCTTCCTTCGCCAGGCGCAGCGCCTTCAGGCGTCCCATGTTCTTGCGGACGTCGACATACTCCTTGCCGACTTCTGCGAGTGCGATTTCGCCCTCGATCTTGGCCAGCCGCTGTTTTTCAAGGCGGGCCAGTTGTTCGGGAGTTCGCGGCTTGGTCTGTGATTTGCTGGTCATTATCAACATATGGGTATTCCGGCGCCGGATTGCCACCGGTTGTAAAATATCGCCCCGGCAGTGGAACTTTTCAGGTCCGGCGTGAAGGCCCGGCCGACCGCAATTTCTCCGCCCGTCATTCCCGGTATGCGCGTCTTGGCGCGAATATCTCACCCGTCATTCCGGGATGCGCCTCTTGGCGCAGGCCCGGAATCCATGATTGCGACGATCTCCTGAGTGGCTATGGATTCCGGGTTCGCGCGAAGCCGCGCGCCCCGGAATGACGAGTGGGGAGATTCCGACTCCCGAAACATTTCGTGATGGGGATACGTATCCCCGCGCTCCGCACCGCGCTTAAATTCGCTGCGTCCTGTTCATGAGGGGCGCTTCTCGAGGGCGCTTTGAAGCGGAGCAGGATGCGGCGCCTGCGCGCACGGTTCGCACCCGTTGCGTCCGGGAGGCTGGGGTCACCGTCCGGGCCAACTACGTGGCTCTGCCGTTCGCCGGCTGGACGCGGAGCGGACGAAGGCGGCGAAAGCCGTCCGGATCAGGGGTCGAGTACCTCCCCCGTCCGCACCCGGAAGTACGGTCCCCTCGCCCAAA
>NZ_APJI01000021.1 GCF_000497575.1 Afipia sp. OHSU_II-C1 | reverse complement strand
GGTCCGGGGGAGGCGGGGTTGGGGGCGGTGGGATGTGTTCAACTTCCAACGAAGCTTGCGCCACTTGTTATCGCCGCTGCGCCGGGAATCGTTGCTCTTGATCGAATCGTTATGGACGCGCTCCATGAACGCACGCCGTCTCCCGTCGACTGTTCTGCACTTGTAAATCTGATCGGCCTTGGACCCGGTCTCACACCGTCGGGTGATGACCTGGTCGGAGGCGCACTGATTGCGCTCGCGGAACTCGATTTACCGAATATCCGGGATGTGCTCTGGAGTACCTTCCGCAATCATCTTGGTCGCACCAACGACATTAGCAGGATCCATTTGCAGACGGCGGCGCAGGGTTATGGAGCCGCCGCGATGCATGCTGCAATTCAGGCCACCATTCAGGGTGATGGATATCGTGTGGCGCCGGCTTTGGCCGCGGTATCGGCGATCGGACACAGTTCGGGCAGGGATGGCTTTGCGGGTGCCCTGATGGTGATGAGGGCTGTCGAACGGTATTTCGCCTGTGAAGAGGTGCCTGCGGTTCTCTGTAATATTTAGCGCCTCCACGTCCGACGGATTTCTCCCAACTTGGCTGCTTCCGGGCCGTGCCCGGAGCAGCCCTTTCTTTGCTGAGTGATGCTTTCAGCGTCAATGTGTTCTCAAAGCTGCGCCGTCCGATCGCGTCGGGTTACTCGTATGTTGAGCTCTTGACGATTAATAAGTAAAAATATTATTACTTATTCTTCTGCGGAGTGTTCTGATGTTGCAGACGAAAAGAAGCTATCGAGGTATGGTCACGGCGCCGCATCACCTTGCGGCCCAGGCCGGTCTTTCCGTCCTGTCGGACGGCGGCAATGCGATTGAGGCAATGATTGCCTCGGCTGCGGCAATCGCCGTCGTTTATCCGCATATGAACGGCCTCGGCGGGGATAGTTTCTGGCTGATCGGCAAGCCGGGATCGGCTCCGATCGGAATCCAGGCGTGCGGGCGCTCGGCGATGGCAGCTGATCGCAACTGGTACCGGCAGCGTGGATGTACAGCCATTCCGGGACGTGGTCCGCTGGCGGCGCTGACCGTTGCTGGCACCGTTGACGGCTGGGATAAGGCGCAAAATCTCAGCCGTCGGCAGCACGGCGGTCGTTTGCCGATGTCGCGGTTACTGCAGGACGCAATTCGCTACGCGTGGGAAGGCGTGCCGGTTCCGCAAACCCTGCACGAAAACATCAAGAAGAAGCGCCCCGAGCTGCAGGACGTGCCGGGCTTCGCCGACGTCTATTTGCCGAATGGCGCTCCTCTTGCTGTGGGTTCAAAGCTGCGGCAGCCACGCGTCGCGGACACCCTCGCGCGCCTGTCGCAAGCGGGCTTGTCGGATTTCTATCGCGGTGATCTCGCCCGATCGATGGCCGCGGATCTTGAAAAGGCTGGCAGCCCGATCCGCCTGGCTGATCTTGAGCGTCATCAGGCCACGCTGGTAACCCCGTTGTCGCTCGATGTGGCCGGTCACAAGGTCTTCAATATGCCGCCGCCGACACAAGGTCTTGCGTCGCTCTTGATCCTAGGGCTTTACGCGCGACGTATCGCCAACGTGGCCGATGGCGTCGATTATTTGCACCGGCTGGTTGAATGTACCAAGGCGGCGTTCCGTGTCCGCAACCGGCATGTGACGGACCCCGATTACATGGAGCGAACTGCAGCCGACTTCCTGACGGACGAGGCACTCGCGGCTCTCGACGAAACTGTTGCTCCCGAACGCGCTGCCCCGTGGCCGGATCCTTCCAAGCAAGGCGACACGGTTTGGCTCGCTGCGACCGATCGCAGCGGCCTAAGCGTCAGCTTCATTCAGAGCATTTACTGGGAGTTCGGCTCGGGTGTCGTTCTTCCTCAGAGTGGCGTGACCTGGCAAAATCGCGGAACAAGCTTCGGCCTCGGTGAGAACGATACAAACCGGTTGGAGCCGTCGCGGCTGCCCTTCCACACCATCCAGCCTGCGATGGCAGAACTGAGCGATGGCCGCCTGATGTCCTATGGCACGATGGGCGGCGAAGGACAGCCGCAAACACAGGCCGCAATCTTTTCGCGCTATGCGCTGCACGGCCAGGATCTCCAGTCGACAGTTACGGCTCCGCGCTGGCTGCTCGGCCGAACGTGGGGCGAGGTCAACAACAATCTGAAAATCGAATCCCGCTTTGACCCGGGAACGATCGAGGCGATGCGCAACCTTGGGCACGACGTGCAGGTCGTGGGCGCATTCGAGGAATTCATGGGACACGCTGGTGCAATCGTGCGGCATCCGGACGGATTGCTTGAGGGTGCAAGCGACCCCCGCAGCGATGGCGTGGTCGCCGCGAGATAGCTGCGATTTGCGGTGTGGCGTCGTCGGAATCTGATAGCTGAGGTGTGATCTCGTGAGCCGATCACGCGGCGTCTTCGATATGGCCTGGCGCCCCGCAGGCGGCCTTCAACGCTGTTGTTACAGCATCCTTTATCCACTCATGACTTTCATCGGATCCATGAAGTTCTGTTGCATTGACATTTGACAAAGTAAGAATTTTCTTACTAATCTTGAGGCGTCGACGAAGAGAGTGGAGGAATAACGTTCGTGGCAACCCAGAAAAATGCGCCGTACCAGGTTCTGCTGACGAGCGACGTGAAAGTCGTGAACGTCGGGCTAGAAGGTTTTGTGAAGGATCTGCGCGATTGCGACATCGAGGTCGTCCACGTCGACTGGTCGCCCCCGGCCGGCGGTGATCCCGAGATGGCCGCGCTGCTCGCAAAGCTTGGCGTATGAGGGGGCGTTCATGAAGCTGATCGAAGACGCAAACAAGCAGGCGCTGGCGCGCATTCTCGAGGGCGAGCCGAAGCTGATCGATATCGTTCCGGCACGGGATGTGTTGAAGGGATTAAAGGACCGGATGGTCCTTCATGCCGGGCCGCCGATCACTTGGGACAAGATGTGCGGTCCGATGCGGGGCGCCGTCGCTGGCGCGATCGTGTTTGAAGGCTGGGCACCTGACCTCTATGCCGCTACCGAATTGGCGGCTGGCGGCGGTATCGAATTTCATCCGAACCATCATTTCGGCGCGGTCGGTCCGATGACCGGCATGACAACCGTGTCGATGCCGCTTTTCGTCGTCGAGAACACTCGATTCTCGAACCGTGCCTATTGCGCGATCAACGAAGGCCTTGGGAAGGTGATGCGTTTCGGCGGGAATGACGCGAGTGTGCTGGCGCGTCTCGCCTGGCTGCGCGATGTGTTTGGACCGGTACTCGCCAGGGCGATCCGGGCGCGAGGCGGAATTGAACTCAAGTCGATCATCGCGCGCGGTCTCTCGATGGGCGACGAGATGCACCAACGCAATCTCGCCTGCTCGAGCGTTTTTCTGAGAGAGGTGGGGCCGTCGCTGGCGCGAACTTCGACTGACAACGAAATTCTCGCCGACTGTATCGCCTTCATTGCGCAGAACGATCAGTTCTTTCTCAATATCGCGATGGCCATGGGTAAGGCAATGACCGATCCGGCGAAGGGCATTCGCGGCTCAACCATCGTCACCGCCATGTGCCGCAACGGTACCGACTTCGGTGTGCGGGTCAGTGGCCTCGGTGACCAATGGTTCACCGCGCCTGTCGAAATGCCGGAGGGGCTGTATTTCGCGGGCTATTCCGAAAAGGACGCCAATCCTGACATGGGTGACTCCGCCATTGTGGAGACTATCGGCCTTGGTGGTTTTGCCATGGCCGCGTCACCAGCAGTCGCGGGCTTCATCGGTGCCGGTGCGCCGTCGTCAGCGGGAAATTTCACGCGAGCGATGGGCGAAATCACGGTGGGACAGAATCCTGAATGGACGATCGCCGCGCTCGACTTCGCCGGCGTTCCGACCGGAATCGATGTGCGGCTGGTGGTCGAAACCGGACTGGCGCCAGTGATCAATACCGGCATTGCCCATCGAGAGCCGGGGATCGGACAGGTGGGGGCCGGCGTGGTGAAGGCGCCGATGGCCTGCTTCCAGCAAGCCGTTCGGGCTATTGCGAAAGACCTGGGGGTATCATGAGCGCGTTCGTTCTGAATGAGATTCGAAAAGGTTTCTATCTGGATTCCGTCGCGCTGATGCGGTTGTCGCGTGAGATCGCTTCGGCACCCGGCATTCTGGAAGCCGCATTGATGATGGCGACGCCGTCCAATGTGGCCATCATGCGTAACGCGGGACTTCTTGACGGCGATGTCGCTGCACTGGGCAACGATCTCATCCTTGCGGTCAAGGCCGAGAGTGAGCAGGCGGCGCGGGCCGCGCTTGGCGATGCGCTCAAGGCGCTCGACAAGCCGAAGACACAAGGTTCGGGCGAGACAGCCGCATGGCGACCACGTAGCATCGGTGCCGCAGCCAAGGCCACGCCAGGCGCCAACCTGGCGCTGATATCCGTTCCCGGTGAGTTCGCCGCGGCGGAGGCCCGCAAGGCGCTCAACCGCGGACTTCATGTGCTGATGTTCAGTGACAACGTCTCGATCGCAGACGAGTTGTCGCTGAAGCTGCATGCACGCGAATTGGGGTTGCTGATGATGGGGCCGGATTGCGGCACGGCGATCATCGGCGGTGCGCCGCTGGCGTTCGCCAACAAGCTGAAACGCGGCAGGATCGGAATTATCGGCGCGTCAGGAACCGGCACGCAGGAAGTCTCGTGTCTCATTTCGGAAGCAGGCGAGGGCATCTCGCATGCGATCGGTGTTGGCGGTCGTGATCTGAAAAAGGAAATCGGCGGCATTACCACCTTGATGGCCATGGACGCGCTGGATGCCGATCCAGAGACAGATCGTGTGGTGCTGATTTCAAAGCCGCCGCATCCGGATGTTGCGAAGATCGTGATCGCGCGCATTGCCCGAAGTCCGAAGCCGTACACGGTGTGCTTCATCGGCGCAGCTACGGCCGATCTTCCGCCGAATGCGAAGTTTGCGCGTACTCTCAAGGACGCGGCGGAACTCGCGCTTGGGGGCCGGACTATCGGCGGCAACTTCAATGTCACGAAGCTGGCCACGCGCTTGCCCCGGCGCAGAGGGGAGCGACGGATCGAGGGTTTGTTTGCGGGAGGAACACTCTGCGCCGAAGCGCAGGTCATCCTTGGAGCTGGCGGACGGAAGGTGGCGTCGAACGCGGCGATTCCCAACGTTCCTTATCTCGATGCGCCAGAGAGCGTTGGCCGGGATCGGATCATCGATCTCGGGGCTGATGAATATACCCAGGGCCGGCCGCATCCGATGATTGATCCGTCGGTACGCGATGATGCCTTGCGTGCGGCACTGATCGATCCTGAGGTTGCGGTCATTCTCGTCGATCTCGTGATCGGTTACGGCGCGCATGCCGATCCTGCGGCACATCTGTCGGAGATCGTGGCAGATCGAGCTGATAGCGCGCCCGTCATTGTCGCTTCGGTGACCGGCACCGAGCTCGATCCGCAGGTGCGCTCCGCACAGGTCCGGCGTCTGGAGGCGGCGGGCGTTATGGTCGCGCCGTCGAACGCGCAGGCTTGCGACCTCGTGCTTGCTCTCGCTGCCAATGACATGAAGGTGAGCCGTTATGCGAACACTTAATGAAGTTCCGCGCCGCCTTGTGATTGCCATCGGCGGGAACGCCGTGCATCCGGAAGACATCAGCGGCACCTCCGAAGAGCAGAAATCCGTCGCGCAGCAGACCGCAGAAGCCTTGCTGCCGTTGGCCCAGATCGACAATGAGTTGGTGATCACGCACGGCAATGGCCCCGTGGTCGGCAAAATTATGATGCGTCAGATGCTGACCATGAGCCGCATTCCGCCGATGTCGATGGATATCTGCGTGGCGCATAGTCAGGGCGGGATCGGGTACCTCCTGATGCAGGCGATCGAAAACGCATTACGCGAACAGGGCAACCAGCGGCACGTCGCAAGTCTCCTGACTCAGGTGGAAGTCGATGCTGATGACCCGGCCTTTCGCAACCCGACCAAATTTGTCGGGCCTTTCTTTACGGAAGATGAAGCCAAGAACATCAGCAAGGAACTGAATTGGGCGATGCGAGAGGATTCAGGTCGCGGCTGGCGACACGTTGTGCCTTCTCCGAAGCCAAAGCATGTCTGCGACATCTCGCTGGTCGATGCACTGGTCAAGCGCGGGACTATCGTTATTGCCGGTGGCGGTGGCGGCATGCCGGTGATCCGCGATGCGAAGGGCGTGCGCACCGGGGTGCCCGCGGTCATCGACAAGGATTTGACCTCCGCGCATATCGCAAACGTACTCGATATCGACGAGTTGCTGATCCTGACGGCGGTGCCGCGCGTCGCGATCAATTTCGGCAAGCCAAACCAGAAGGAGCTTGCGGAGGTGACGCTCGATGAAATCAAGGCCTATCACCAGGAGGGGCATTTCCCGCCCGGTAGCATGGGGCCGAAAGTCGATGCGGCGATCCGCTTCCTGGAAGGCGGCGGCAAGCGGGCGATTATCAGTCACCTTGATCATGCGATGCCTGCACTGCGCGGCGAAACAGGAACGCATATCGTGCGGAACCCATAGCCGCTTTCGTACTCACAATAAAAAAAGCTTCGCTGACTGGGAGAAAAGAACCGTAACTCGCCCTGGCATGGATTCAATGATCGCGCCTTGACGATCTCGCCACGCCGGCAAATGGGAAGGGATCACCAATGAACCATGTCACGAATAGAGCCCTCTCGCGAAGAGAGCTTCTTGTCTCGTCGGCGTTTGCGGCTGTTGCGGCGGCGATGCCGACCCCGGTACGTGCGCTCTCCAATCCGTCGGCGCTTGCCCAGTCCACAAAGGGCATTGTCACAAGCCCGCACGAACTGGCCACGCACGCTGGCCTTGAAGTCCTGAAGAAGGGTGGCAATGCCATTGAGGCCGCCATCGCCATCGGCGCGACTCTTTGCGTGACCTACCCGCACTTCACAGGTCTTGGTGGTGATTCGTTCATGGTCATGAGCGATCGCAGGGGCAACATCCGCACATTGTCCGGGGTGGGGCAGGCTGCTGCAAACCCTCCGAATTACAGCGGCAGCGTGCCGATACGGGGCCCCGGATCGACGCTGACCGCTGCTGCCACTGTCGATACCTGGGATCAGGCTTTCGACTTCAGCCGCAAGTCATGGAGCGGCAAGCTGAGCTGGGCGTCGCTGTTCGACCGCGCGATCGAATATGCTCGCCAAGGATTTCCCGTCACACCTTCGCAGCGTTTCTGGCAGGAATTTGAAACCAAGAATCTGAAAGACTGGCCCGACGTTCAGCGCATCTTTATGCCAGCCGGGAAGATGCCGGAAATTGGCGAAACGCTGGTGCAGCCCGAGCTCGCCAATTCTCTGGAAATGCTGGCCGCAAATGGCGGGCGTGATTTCTACGAAGGTCAGCTCGCGGAACGCATCGTTTCCGGGTTGAAGAAGATCGGCTCGCCGCTGACAGCCGAAGACCTCGCTCGCTGCCGTGCACGCGATGAAGCTCCCTTGCGTGTCAGCTATCGCGGCGGCGAACTAGTCGGGCTGCGCCCGCCGACGCAAGGCATCACCACCCTCGAGATCATGGGCATTCTTGATCGTTTCGATCTTGCAAAATATCCGGAAGGAAGCGCGGATCATTATCATTTGATGGTGGAAGCCGTGAAGTATGCTTTCATCGATCGCAATCGCTACATTGCCGATCCGGAGTTCGTCGACGTTCCCGTCAACCGGCTGCTTTCGAAGGAAAGCCTGGATGCTCATGCCAAGGCCATCAGCATGGAAAAGGCGATGTCCTGGCCGCACGTCTTCAAGAGAGGGGACACAGTCTATATCGCGGCAACGGATCAGAACGGAAATTGCGTCAGTATGCTGCAAACGGTCTATTTCGACTGGGGCAGTGGCATGGTCGCAGGCGACACTGGAATTCTCTGGCACAACCGCGGCGCCTCATTCAATCTCGATCCCGCGAGCCCGAATTGCCTCAAGCCAGGCAAGCGCCCGTTCCACACGCTCAATCCGGGCATGTATCTCAAACAAGGAAGACCTCATCTTCTCTACGGAACACAGGGCGCGGATGGTCAGCCGCAAACACTTGCAGCGGTGCTGACACGGCTGATCGACTACAATATGGACCCGCTCACCGCGCTATCCCGGCCGCGCTTCCTTCTCGGCAAGACGTTCTCCGATTCACGCGACAGCCTGAAGCTGGAAAAGGACGCCGGTGAAGAAGTGTTCAGGAAACTTGCGGAGCGGGGTCACGAAATGAGTCCGCTTCCTGCGCAAAGTCCGCTCGCCGGACATCCCGGCGCCATCCGCATCGAAGCCGATGGACGGATGACCGGAGCCCACGATCCGCGTAGCGACGGGCGAGCACTAGGCGTGTAACAGCCCAAGCGTTTCCGCTGTTGACGACGGAGTCACAGCGGAAACGGCTCGGCGGCGGTTGGCTTTACGGCTTGTCGCGCCCCCAGGGGAGCAGAGAAGCCGGGAAATCCGCCGCATAACGCCGTCCTTTTGGCGCGCGGGGTGGTTCCTGATAGGGATTTGGATCCGGCTCCAGTGCTTTGCGATATAGATGCCAGGTCGCATGTCCGAGTACCGGAAGAACGACGGCGAGACCCAGGAACAGTGGGATCGATCCAATCACCAGCAGCGCGGCAACGATCAGTCCCCACGTTGCCATGGCAACAGGATTCTTCATCACAACCCGCAGCGAGGTCCGGATTGCGTCGATCGTATTTGCATGTCGATCGAGCATCAGCGGAAACGCCACAACGCTGATGCACAAGGCGATGACAGCGAACAGGAAGCCGACGCTGCATCCGACCACCATCAGCTTTAGTCCTTCCTTGGTCGTGAAAATGCGTGAGGCAAAATCGGGAATGCTTGCAGCAGGGGTGTTGCCGAAGATCGCAACGTAAATAGAATCTGCGGTGGTGACCCAGACAACAAAGAGAATGAGCAGGATCACACCCAGACCGAGCATCGCTCCGAAGGAAGGTGATCTCAACACGGCAAAAGCGTCCCACGCTGAAGGCTCTTCCCCGCGTTCGCGGCGGCGGCTGAGCTCATAAAGACCAAGCGCGGCGAAGGGGCCAATCAACGCGAATCCAGCGGCCAGCGGAAACAGGAGCGGCAGTACCGAATAGCCCAGCACCGTCCTCGCTATCAAAAGTCCAAGCACCGGATAGATAATGCACAGGATAATCGCGTGACTTGGAATCGCCTTGAAGTCCTCCCAGCCCAGCCGCAAGGCTTCACGCAGGTCAGATGTGCGGATGTCGCGAACGACAGGCGTTGTTGCGTTATAAGACGCGTCTGGTCCAGCCTGTGAAATATTGTCGGAGTACGGTGTGGCCATGGTCACAATCTCCCATGCGTTCGCACCGGCGAGATTGGGCGTCTTTTTCAAGCGACGTTCAATCGCCTTCGTGCGCAGAAATGGCGACCAGACAAACGGCCAAGTTCACGAAAGAGCTTTGCCGAGCAAAAGCGGGTCGCGACCTGTGAAACAAGTATAGCGCAGCCTGATAAGAATAGCACGCGTTGTTAGCTCCATTGTGCATCTGCAAAATTTGCCACCGTGGAAGCAGCGCACTTGGCTGATCCAGATTGCAATGCGGCATCGCACGCCCACGCCGCGATCAACAAGCATCATTCATCCGCATAACCCGGTCTATTGACAATCAAGCCTGCCGAGGAACATCCTCTGGTGGTAATGCCCGCAGTTCAATGACACCAGCGATCGTGAATAGACCCCGACCGGCTTGAACCGCTCTTAAAATGATTACGTCGGGTTCGATGTTGCGACCGGTTAAGGGGGCAAGGCGGCCAGCATTGCGATGGCTAGGTCAAAGTTGTGCCATCCATGTCGACATGAGCCGTGCCCCTTAAGTCTTGTCCGTAGCCTCTAGAGGCAAGGATGAACAAGGGATGGCTGTAGCACTCATACTGCTTTTGGTCGCGGTCGCTTCCGTGCTGTTCCACCTCTGGAGTCCCTGGTGGTGGACGCCGATTGCTTCAAACTGGAGCTACATCGACGATACAATCACGATGACGTTCTGGATCACCGGAGCGGTGTTCTTCGCTGTCGTTGCTTTCATGGCCTATTGCGTCTTCCGCTACCATCACAAGGAGGGAAGGCAGGCTGCCTACGAGCCGGAGAACAAAAGGCTTGAATGGTGGCTTACCATAGGAACCGCGATCGGTGTCGGTGCCATGCTCGCACCGGGTCTGGTGGTTTGGCACCAGTTCGTCACCGTGCCGGCCGACGCCACGGAAATTGAAGTCATGGGCCAGCAGTGGCGCTGGAGTTATCGTCTTCCGGGAAAGGATGGCCGGCTCGGTACATCCGATGCCCGCAACGTCAGTGCCGAAAATCCTCTGGGTCTGAATCCCAAGGATTCCGCCGGACAGGATGATATCGTGATCGAAAACGGCGATCTGCATCTGCCGATCGGCAAGCCGGTCAAGGTGCTGCTGCGGTCGATCGATGTTCTGCACAATTTCTACGTGCCGGAATTCCGCGCCAAGATGGACATGGTGCCGGGCTCAGTCACCTATTTCTGGTTCACCCCCACGCGGACAGGATCGTTCGAGGTTCTTTGCGCTGAGCTTTGCGGCCTGGCGCATGCTCAGATGCGAGGTAAGGTCATCGTTCAAGAGGAGAAGGATTACCGCGCGTGGCTTGAGCAGCAGCAAACGTTCGCGGAGCTATCCGGTCAGCGCAACATCATGAAGGCGAACTTCAAGGCAGGAAGTGAATGAGAATATCAAGGAGGGGATGTCACATCTCGTGAGCAGGCCCCTCTCTGATGAGTGAAGACCAAGGAGGACATTCCCGATGGTTGATGTCCCGTCTGACGTGCTCGCAGGAATTCCGCCTGCTGAAGTGGGTGAGGTCGATCTTTATCATCCGCATAGCTGGTGGACTAAATACGTTTTCTCGCAGGATGCGAAAGTCATCGCGATCCAGTATTCACTTACCGCGATGGCCATCGGCATGGTCGCGCTGGTGCTCTCGTGGCTGATGCGGCTGCAACTCGGATTCCCCGGTACGTTTTCATTCATTGATCCAAGCCAGTATCTCCAGTTCATCACCATGCATGGCATGATCATGGTGATCTATCTTCTCACGGCGCTTTTTCTCGGAGGTTTCGGAAACTACCTCATACCGTTGATGGTCGGCGCTCGCGACATGGTTTTCCCTTACGCGAACATGCTGAGCTACTGGATCTATTTGCTCGCCGTGCTTGTGCTGGTGGCGACATTCTTCGTTCCCGGCGGGCCGACGGGCGCCGGGTGGACGCTCTATCCGCCGCAGGCAGTTCTCTCCGGAACGCCGGGGCAGGAGGCAGGCATCATCATGATGCTGCTGTCGCTGATCCTGTTCATTATCGGCTTCACCATGGGCGGCCTGAATTATGTGGTGACGGTGCTGCAGGCGCGCACACGGGGCATGACGCTGATGCGAATGCCGCTGACAGTATGGGGCATTTTCACTGCGACGGTGATGGCGCTGCTCGCGTTTCCGGCGCTGTTTGTCGCTTCGGTGATGATGCTGCTCGATAGGCTTCTCGGCACCAGCTTCTTCATGCCCACGCTGGTGGAGATGGGTCAACAGATGAAATATGGCGGCGGCAGTCCGCTATTGTTCCAGCATCTGTTCTGGTTCTTCGGTCATCCCGAGGTCTACATCGTGGCGCTGCCGGCGTTCGGCATCGTCTCCGATCTCATCAGCACGCACGCGCGAAAGAACATCTTCGGCTATCGCATGATGGTGTGGGCGATCGTTGGCATCGGTGCGCTGAGCTTCGTGGTGTGGGCGCACCATATGTATGTTAGCGGCATGAATCCGAAGTTCGGCTTCTTCTTCGCAACAACGACGCTGATCATTGCGATCCCGACGGCTATCAAGGTCTATAACTGGGTTCTGACCCTGTGGCGCGGCGACATTCATCTGACCGTGCCGATGCTGTTTGCGCTCGGCTTCATTGTCACGTTCGTCAACGGAGGGTTGACCGGCCTGTTTCTCGGCAACGTGGTCGTGGACGTCCCGCTATCCGACACGATGTTCGTTGTTGCTCACTTCCACATGGTGATGGGAGTGGCGCCGATCATGGTCGTGTTTGGCGCGATCTATCATTGGTATCCGAAAGTTACTGGGCGAATGCTAAGCGACGGACTTGGCAAGTTTCATTTCTGGGTCACGTTTCTCGGAGCCTATGCGGTTTTCTTCCCCATGCACTATCTCGGCCTCCTGGGTATGCCGCGCCGCTATCACGACATTGGTGAAACGGCGTTCGTCCCGGCATCCGCGCACGATCTGAATGCATTCATGAGCATTGCTGCTTTGATCGTGGGGGTCGCTCAACTCGTCTTCGTATTCAATCTGTTCTGGAGCCTGCGTAAGGGAAAGAAAGCTGGCGGCAATCCTTGGCGAGCGACCACGCTGGAGTGGCAGACGCCTGAAACCCCTCCGGCCCATGGCAACTGGGGCAAGGAACTCCCCGTGGTCTATCGCTGGGCCTACGACTACAGCGTGCCCGGCGCCGCGCAGGACTTTATCCCGCAGAATGAGCCACCGGCTGCTCTGGCACCGAAGGGGGCGCACCCGTGACAGCGATTGTCCTGTTCATGGCTGGAATCGCGGCCATTGCGGGATGGTGGCTCTCGCAGCAGCGCCTTGCCGCCAAGCCATGGCTGGAGGAGGGCGTCATCGGCGATTTTCCCGGTGGGAGCGTTTCGTCGCTGCCGCCCGCGAAGATTGGACTGGGTGTATTTCTGGCGGTTGTCGGATCGCTGTTTGCCGTCTTCATCAGTGCGTACTCCATGCGCATGGAGTTGATTGACTGGCGGTCGCTGCCGGTACCGAAGCTGTTGTGGTTCAACACCGGCGTTCTGATCGTAAGCAGCGCAGCACTTCAATGGGCGCAAGTCCCGGCGCGCCGGGATGACGGTGACAATGCGCTGATCGGCTTACTCGCAGGAGGCGTCTCTGCCGTCGTTTTTGTGATTGGCCAGTTGCTGGCGTGGCAACAACTCAACGTAGCCGGCTATTTTTTGACGGCTAACCCGGCCAATGCCTTCTTCTATCTCATCACCGCGGTTCACGGACTGCATGTGCTGGGCGGCCTCGCGGCGCTGGGCAGGACCATCGCCAAGGCCTGGCGCGGCGTTGAGGTCTCGCGGCTGCGCTTGAGCGTCGAACTGTGCACCATGTACTGGCACTTCCTGCTTCTGGTTTGGCTGATCCTGCTTGCGTTGTTGACCGGCTGGGCGGACGATTTCGCCGCCATCTGCCGCCAACTGCTGACCTAAGGAGATTGGGACCGATGGCGGAGACTGTGCTGACACACACCGGACAACCCCACGCGCGGGCCAAGGGCTGGCGAGGCATTACGGCCGACTGGTCGTCAGATCAGCGGGCGTTCAAGAATGTCTCGTGGGGCAAGGCCATGATGTGGATCTTTCTCCTCAGCGACACCTTCATTTTCGGCTGTTTTCTGCTGTCCTATATGACGGCGCGAATGTCGACGACGGTGCCTTGGCCGAACCCCAGTGAAGTGTTCGCGCTCGAGATCGCTGGACATCATATGCCGCTGATCCTGATCGCCATCATGACCTTCGTGCTCATCAGCAGCAGCGGAACCATGGCGATGGCCGTCAACTGCGGCTATCGCCGCGATCGCCGCAAGACTGCGATCCTGATGCTGGTGACGGCTGCATTCGGCGCGACATTCGTTGGCATGCAGGGCTTTGAGTGGACAAAGTTGATCATGGAGGGTGTCCGGCCATGGGAAAATCCGTGGGGGGCGGCGCAGTTCGGCTCATGCTTCTTCATGATTACAGGCTTCCATGGAACCCACGTCACCATCGGCGTGATCTTCCTCATCATCATTGCGCGAAAGGTCTGGCGCGGGGATTTCGACACCGAGCGGCGCGGTTTTTTCACGAGCCGGAAGGGACACTACGAGATCGTCGAAATCACCGGGCTCTATTGGCATTTCGTGGATTTGGTGTGGGTCTTCATCTTCGCATTTTTCTATTTGTGGTGAGGTGACAGATGGCTGAAGTCACGATGAACGGAGTTTCTCATGCGGCACCTGCCGCTGCGCCAGCTGCGACGCATGCGGAAGGACAACAGCACCCGATCAAGCTGTATCTCGTGGTCTGGGCATGGCTGTTTGTCCTGAGCGCCTGTTCGTATCTCGTCGATTATTTCGGTTTTCACGGATATCTGCGCTGGTCGCTGATCCTGCTGTTCATGATTCTGAAGGCAGGTTTGATCGTTGCCGTTTTCATGCATATGGCCTGGGAGCGGCTCGCGTTGAGTTATGCCATCCTGCTGCCGCCGCTGGTGCTGTTAGTGTTCGTGGCCATCATGGTTCTGGAGTCGGACTACACGTTGTTGACCCGGATCGTGTTCTTCAAGTCAGGGGCTTGAGACTGGTGGGGGCCTCGTACGCACGGAGGACTGCCATGACGACATATATCATGCTGGCGAACTGGACCGACAAAGGCGTGCAGGCCGTGAAGGATTCGCCGCGCCGCCTGGATGCGGCGAAGAAGGCGCTCAAGGATATGGACGGCGAGTTCAAATCATTTTTCCTGACCATGGGACAGTATGACATCGTCGCGGTTTACGAAGCTCCAGACGACGCGGTTGCCGCGCGTTTCAACCTGCAACTTGGAATGATGGGAAATATCAGGACGCGCACGTTGAAGGCGTTCCCCGAAGCAGCTTACCGGGAAATCATCAATTCGCTGGGCTAACCCGCCCAGCCAACAGCGCGCTCGTTTCAGATTTGGTTTTCTCAGCCGTTCTGTTTGTCAGACATGGAGTGGTCGCATGCGCATTTTCGTTCTCGTCGTAGGAGCAGGGCTTCTCTCGGTTGTTCCCGCCATCGCCCAGGATGTCGCCGCGGGGGAGAAGGTTTTTGCTCAATGCCGGGCATGCCACCAGACCGGCGAGAGCGCGAAGAACGCGGTCGGTCCGGTGCTTAACGGATTGTTCGGGCGGAAAGCTGGGACTATTGAAGGCTTCAACTACTCGGCGGCGAACAAGAACTCCGGCCTCACTTGGGATGAAGCGACCTTCCGGGAATACATCAAGGATCCAAAAGCCAAGATTCCGGGCACCAAGATGATTTTCCCGGGCCTGAAAGATCCAAAGCAGATTGACGATGTCGTCGCCTACCTCAAGCAGTTCGATTCCAAGGGGAAGAAAGCAGAGGCAGTTCCGCCCGGCATCAGGCAGGCAAGTGTACAATAGGTTCCAGGAGGCTCGCGAGGCGTCGGAGGTGGCGGGGGCAACTGCGGAGCGCGGGAGGTTCCCGGCGGCCTGACTGTCAACGCCAGCCCGGACGCAGGGCGTCACTCTTCACCGCAATGCGGTACCAGGCTGCCAGCCAGGGGCTGGCGTTGTCACACTCGGCGGCCTTCCAGTGCGGCGGCGCTAGATATTGCTGGTGCGGCATGTGATCCCCGTGCCGGGATTTTGATAATTATTTAACTGCATCAATAGCTTACACATGTGTTACCCAGCGGTAAACGGTGTCACACCGCTGTCATGTGGATTTCATAAAAAGTGCAGGCTCGGCCTTCTAAGAAGGCGGCCTCGAAGCGCGATAACGATCTCGAACGGTCAGGCGCTTCGCTCACACGATGGAGAGACCCAGTGAATTTCATTACAAAAACGATCGTCGCTGCCGGCCTTGTTGCCGCATCGACCTCGGCCTTTGCCGCCGACATCACCGGCGCGGGTGCGACGTTCCCGTTCCCCGTCTACTCGAAGTGGGCTGACGCTTACAAGAAAGAGACCGGCAACGGTCTAAACTACCAGTCGATCGGTTCCGGCGCCGGCATCAAGCAGATTCAGGCCAAGACCGTGACCTTCGGCGCGACCGACGCGCCTCTCAAGGCTGAACAGCTCGAGAAGGATGGCCTCATTCAGTGGCCGATGGTGATGGGCGCGATCGTGCCTGTCGTGAACCTCGAAGGCATCAAGCCGGGCGAACTGGTGCTCTCCGGCGAACTGCTGGGCGACATCTATCTCGGCAAGGTCACCAAGTGGAACGACCCCGCAATCGCCAAGCTGAACCCGAAGCTGACGCTGCCGACCGATGCCATCACCGTGGTGCGCCGTTCGGACGGTTCGGGAACGACCTTCAACTTCACCGACTATCTGTCGAAGGCCAGCCCTGAGTGGAAGGCCAAGGTTGGTCAGGGGACCGCTGTTGAATGGCCCACCGGCGTCGGCGCCAAGGGCAACGAAGGCGTGGCCGGCAATGTTGGCCAGACCAAGAACTCGATCGGCTATGTCGAGTATGCCTATGCCAAGCAGAACAAGCTGACCTACGCTGCGATGATCAACAAGGCCGGCAAGACCGTTCAGCCGACCGTTGCTGCGTTCCAGGCGGCGGCTTCCAATGCTGATTGGGCCAAGGCTCCGGGCTACTACGTGATCCTGACCGACCAGCCGGGCGAAGCTTCGTGGCCGATCACCGCCGCAACCTTCATCCTCATGCACAAGACTCCGGTCGACAAGGCCGCCTCCGTGGAAGCGATCAAGTTCTTCAAGTGGTCGTTCGAGAAGGGCGCCAAGATGGCTGAAGAGCTCGACTACATTCCGATGCCTGAGCCGGTGGTCAAGCTGATCGAAAAGACCTGGTCGGCTGACATCAAGAGCTAAGCAAACGTTCCGGAGGAGAGGGTAACCTCTCCTCCGTTTTCTTGGACGACCGCTGGCGCAACGCGTGTGCAGCCGGCAACTATGCAAAGTGAATGGGACAGGGGACTAGCGTGGCAGAGATGGCGGTTCAGAGCACCTCAATGGAAGCAGCCGGACCTTACGATCGCGCAAAAGCTCTGAGCGCATTCAAGTTCGGCGACAAAGCATTCTACTGGACCACCAGGGCCTGCGCGATCGCCGTCTTGCTTATTCTCGGCGGCATTATTCTCTCTCTGATCGCTGGCGCGTGGCCCGCGATGAAGGAATACGGGTTTGCATTCCTCTGGACGCAGCGCTGGGCGCCGTCCGCTGATCCTCCGGTTCTGGGCGCGCTTGGCCCAATCTACGGCACACTGATAACCTCGGTGATCGCGATGATTATCGCCATCCCGGTTGGTATTGGCATCGCGGTGTTTCTGACAGAACTCTGTCCGCAGTGGCTGCGCCGTCCGATCGGCATCGCCATCGAATTGCTCGCAGGCATTCCGTCGATCATCTACGGCATGTGGGGCTTCTTCGTACTTGGCCCATTCCTGGCAAACTCATTTCAGCCTTTCATGATCCGGCTGTTTGACGGTGTGCCCATTCTCGGCACGATTTTCGCGGGGCCGCCGTCCTATCTCAGCCTCTTCAACGCCGCGCTGATTCTGGCGATCATGGTGCTGCCGTTCATCACCGCCATTTCCGTGGACGTGTTCAAGACCGTGCCGCCGGTTCTGAAGGAGGCGGCCTACGGCGTCGGCTGCACCACATGGGAAGTCGTCCGCAACGTCGTCATTCCCTACACCAAGGTCGGCGTGATCGGAGGCATCATGCTCGCGCTCGGCCGCGCGCTCGGCGAGACGATGGCGGTGACCTTCATTATCGGAAACTCGTTCCGGATATCCTCATCGGTCTTTGCTCCGGGCACGACAATTTCAGCGGCCATCGCCAGCGAATTCGCGGAAAGCGACGGTCTGCATCAGTCGGGCCTCATTCTGCTCGGCCTGCTGCTGTTCGTGCTGACGTTCTTTGTGCTGGCTGCTGCGCGGCTGATGCTGATGCGTCTTGAAAAGAAGGCGGGGAACTAAGTCATGAACCCGATCTATGCCTCACGCCGCCGCTGGGACATCGTCGTCCGCTTCCTGTGCCTTGGCGCCGCTGTTTTCGGAGTCACCTGGCTCGCGCTGATCCTGTTCACGCTGTTCTACAACGGCTTCGCCGGCCTGCATCTCGGTGTCTTCACCGAGAACACGCCGCCGCCCGGATCCACCGAGGGTGGATTGCTGAACGCAATCGTCGGCTCGATCATCATGACAGTGCTCGGCGTTGGCATCGGCGCGCCGATCGGGCTGTTTGCCGGGACCTATCTCGCTGAGTACGGCAAGCACGATCGTCTGACCTCGGTGATTCGTTTCATCAACGACATCTTGTTGAGCGCTCCGTCGATCATCATCGGTTTGTTCGTGTATGGTGCGATTGTTGTCCCGATGGGCGGCTTCTCGGCGCTGGCGGGTACGCTGGCGCTCGCCGTGATCGTGATCCCGGTCGTCGTTCGGACCACCGAAGACATGCTCGGCCTGGTGCCTAATCCGCTGCGTGAAGCTGCGTCCGCGCTCGGCCTTCCGCGGTCGCTTGTCATCAAACGCATCGCATATCGTGCTGCACGTTCTGGTCTCATCACCGGCGTTCTGCTGGCGACCGCGCGTGTCGCCGGTGAAACTGCGCCGTTGCTGTTCACAGCCCTGAGCAATCAGTTCTTCAGTCTCGACCTGACCAAAACGATGGCGAACCTGCCGGTTACCATCAACAACTTCGTCCAAAGCCCCTACGATTACTGGAAACAGCTCGCATGGACCGGGGCTTTGCTTATCACCTTGACCGTACTTGCCCTTAACATTGGCGCGCGCATTCTTGGCGCCGAGAGGACATCGAAATGAACGAGCAGCTTTCTGTTAGCGTAGATATTCCTCGCGGGCCCGTGCCGGGTGTTGCCGGCCGGCTGGATGCGCGGCCCAAGGTGACTGCGCGCGATCTCAATTTCTACTATGGCGAACACCACGCCCTGAAGAACATCAACCTTGCTCTCGGCGAAAATCGCGTCACGGCGTTTATCGGTCCGTCGGGCTGCGGCAAGTCGACGTTGCTGCGCATCTTCAACCGCATGTACGACCTCTATCCCGGTCAGCGTGCTGTCGGTCAGTTGATGCTGGATTCGACCAACATTCTCGATCCGAAGCTCGATCTGAACCTGCTGCGCGCCCGGATCGGTATGGTGTTTCAGAAGCCGACGCCGTTCCCGATGACGATTTATGAGAACATCGCGTTCGGCATCAGGCTCTATGAAAAGATTTCGAAGTCCGAAATGGACGGCCGCGTCGAGGCCGCGCTGAAGGGCGGCGCGCTCTGGAATGAGGTCAAGGACAAGCTGAACGCCAGTGGGCTCAGCCTGTCGGGTGGCCAGCAGCAGCGCCTGTGCATCGCACGCACTGTCGCCGTCCGTCCTGAGGTCATCCTGTTCGACGAACCTTGCTCGGCGCTCGATCCGATCTCGACCGCCAAGGTCGAAGAACTGATCCAGGAACTCAAGGAGGACTACACGATCGCCATCGTGACGCATAATATGCAGCAGGCGGCGCGTGTGTCTGACAAGACAGCGTTCATGTATCTCGGTGAACTGGTCGAATTCGACGACACCAACAAGATATTCACTTCGCCGACCGATCGGCGAACACAAGACTACATCACCGGCCGCTTCGGCTGACGCGCATTTGCGGGAGAGACATACCATGGGTTCAGATCATACCGCCAAAGCGTTCGACGACGATCTTCAGGAGCTCAACCGGCTTGTTGCCGAGATGGGCGGCCTGGCTGAACGGCAGATCGTCGATTCCGTAGACGCGTTGATCCGGCGCGATGTCGCGCTGGGCAAGCGCGTTGTCGCCGCCGATCTCGAGATCGACAAGTTGCAGCATCTGATCGAAGAGCGTGCCGTGCTGACCATCGCTCGCCGTCAGCCGATGGCTGTCGACTTGCGCGAAATCGTCAGTTCGATGCGTGTTGCGACCGATCTTGAACGGATCGGGGATCTGTCAAAGAACATAGGCAAGCGCGTCGCAGCGCTCGATAGCGACTTCCATCCGCTGAAGCTGATCCGTGGTCTGGAGCACATGACCGACCTGGTTCAGTCACAGGTCAAGTCGGTGCTCGATGCCTATGCGGCGCACGATCTGCCTGCCGCGATGACCGTCTGGAAGGGCGACGAAGAGGTCGATGCAATCTGCACTTCTCTGTTCCGCGAACTTCTAACCTATATGATGGAAGATCCGCGTAATATCGGTTTCTGTATTCACCTGATGTTCTGCGCCAAGAATATTGAGCGTATCGGCGATCACGCAACCAATATCGCCGAGACGGTTTTCTACATGATCGAAGGCCAGCAAATGCTCGATCAACGTCCTAAGGGCGACATGACGAACTTTGCAACGGCCGCGTCAGGCAGTTAATTTGTACGACGAACTAAAGGACTGGAAATGAGCGCCCGAATTCTTGTGGTCGAAGACGAAGAAGCGTTGACCACGCTGCTTCGCTACAACCTGGATGCCGAGGGCTACGACGTCGAAACAGTCGCGCGCGGCGATGATGCGGATACCCGGCTCAAGGAGCATGTTCCGGATCTTATCGTGCTCGACTGGATGCTTCCGGGTCTCTCGGGGATCGAACTTTGCCGTCGGCTCCGCGCAAGGCCGGAGACCAAGCAGATCCCGATCATCATGCTGACTGCGCGTGGCGAGGAAAGCGAAAGGGTGAGGGGGCTCGCTACCGGAGCAGACGACTATATCGTCAAGCCGTTCTCGGTGCCGGAGCTGCTTGCGCGCGTGAAAGGATTGTTGCGGCGTGCGAGTCCCGAGCGTCTCGCGACGGTTCTAGCCTTCGGCGATATCGAACTTGACCGGGACCGCCGGCGTGTTGCCCGTTCCGGCCGTCCGATCGATCTTGGTCCGACCGAATATCGGCTTCTGGAGTTCTTCCTGGAGCATCCGGGGCGCGTGTTCAGCCGTGAGCAGTTGCTTGACGGCGTGTGGGGCCGTGACATCTATATCGACGAGCGTACGGTGGACGTGCACATCGGCCGCCTCAGGAAACTGCTGAATCTTGGGCGTGAGTCGGATCCGATTCGCACAGTTCGTGGCGCGGGTTATGCGCTCGACGATCGTTTCGCCAAGGCTGATTCACAGAACTGAGCCGCGGGCTAGCTGACCTTCACCTCGCATACGTGAGGTGTCGGTTCAGCCGCGTGCGGGCGGTCAGATCGCGTTGATGACTTCTCCGTCCTCCTTGACGAATCTGCCGATGTGGGGATTGGGCAGAATATCGAGCACCGCCTCCGACGGCCGGCATAGTTTGGTGCCTTTGGGCGTCACGACAATCGGCCTATTGATCAGGATGGGATGTGCGACCATCAGATCGAGAAGTTCGTCATCTGTCCATTTTGGATCGCCGAGCCCAAGTTCGGCATAGGGCGTGTCCTTCTCGCGCAGCAGCGCGCGCACCGAAATTCTCATCGCCGCAGTAAGCTCGAGCAACCTCGCGCGGGTGGGCGGGTGCTTCAGATACTCGATAATCTCCGGCTCGGCTCCGCTTTGCCGGATCATTGCAAGTGTGTTGCGTGACGTTCCGCAATCCGGATTGTGATAAATGGTAACGCTCATGGATGTACCCGGCTCGCTTATCTGGGCTTTTCGACAAGCTTTGTACGTGGATGGTCGGATGGCGTCGAGCCTATTGGTTGACGGTTGCTTGTTTTATCAAGCCTCCAAGTCTACGCTCGTTGCGCGGGGCATTGCTTGGGATATTGGAATCGATGAGGCCGAGATTAGCCGATGTTGCGCGTATGGCGGGGGTGGACGTATCCACCGCTTCACGCGTGTTGCGCGGCGAGGAAAGCCAGCGCATTCGCCCGGAGACGCGCGAACGGATTCTTGAAAGCGCTCGTAGCCTGGATTATTCGCCGAATACGCTCGCGCAGAGTTTGCGGACCTCGCGCAGCCGAACACTCGGTCTTATCGTTCCTCAGCTCGACAATCCGGTGTTTGCGTCTGCTATTCGCGGCGCCGAAAAATCTTCAGCACGGCATGGCTATTCATTGCTGATCGCTCATCGGGAGTCAGGTGCGACCGACGCTGTGTATCATCGCCTGTCGCACGGTAATCGTGCTGATGGGCTGCTCGTCGCGAGTCTCGACGACGACAGTTTGTTGCGCGAAGAGCTTGAATCCACTCACACGCCTTTCGTCCTGCTGAACCGGCAATTGTCGGGTAGTCCTTATTGCGTGGTGCTGGACAGCCGCGCCGCTGCAGCGATTGCCGTCGATCATCTGGCGCAGATGGGACACAGGCGGATTGCGCATCTTGCGGGCCGTCCCGGCGGATTCAATGCTGGCGAACGATTGGCCGGCTATCGCGACGGATTGAAGCGGCACGGTATTCCGTTCGATCCGAAACTCGTCGCCGTCGCTGGGTACACTGCGGAGGGCGGAGCGGATGCGATGCGCAGCCTTCTTGCGCTAAAGCCCACGGCTGTTCTTGGTGCGACGCTGGTCACCGCAGCTGGTGCGATGGCGGTGTTGCATGAAGCCGGTCTCCAAATCCCGCGCGACATATCGGTGGTGGGCCTGCACGACGCACCGGTGGCGACGATGCTCTATCCGCAACTGACGTCGGTGAAAATGCCCACGGAATTGATGGGCGAAATTGCGTCCGATCTTCTGATCGACCTTTTGAATGGCGGTACACCGCAACCCGTCGCGCCATTGGCGCCAGATGGTCTCGTCATCCGCGCTTCCACAGGCCCAGCTCCGCTCTGAAATTTTAACTTGACCACTGGCGTAGTTTATACGACGTTTGAACAAACGATTGCTCAAGCTGCTTGTTCAATCGCCAGAAAACATAATGCGATCAGGGGAGTGCGCCGAGTGAGCGTGACGAATTTGGCCTCTGAAAAGGGGTTGTCATGACTGCTACCACCATCGCCGCAGTGCGCGAAACCGATCGCGTTGATGAAAGCCTTGTCTCGGCTTTCGGCGCAATTGTTGGCAACGCCAACGTTTTGGCATCGTTCGATCAGCGTCTCGGCTATGCACGCGACCGTCTTCCGTTCGCGGTTTTCCGCGAACGCGCAGGCACGCTCGCCGGAGCGGTGCCGCGCCTGGTTGTGCGTCCAGCGAACGAGGATGAGATCATTCGGATCGTTCAGCTTGCGAAGGCGCGCAACATTCCGATCATTCCCTATGGCAATGGCTCGGGTGTGCTGGGTGGTGCTATTCCGCTCGGCGGCGAAATCATGCTGGACACGCGCCGCCTCGACAAGATTGTCTCGATTAATCCGACCGACGCTATCGTGACCGTGCAGGCGGGCATGAACGGCGCGGAGTTCGAGCGCCAGCTGAATGAAGCGGGATATACATGCGGCCACCTGCCGCAGTCGATTGAGATTTCGACTGTCGGCGGATGGCTGGCATGCCGTGGCGGCGGGCAGGCCAGCAGCCGTTATGGAAAGATCGAAGACATTGTTGTCGGCCTGAAGGCGGTGCTGCCGGATGGTACGCCGTTAGAAGTGCGTCCTGTCGCGCGGCGCTCGGTCGGACCGTCGATCCGCGATCTGATGATCGGCGGTGAGGGCGCTTTCGGTGTTATCACTGAAGCTACGCTGCGAATCTGGAAAAAGCCTGAGACCGAGCGCGGCGTCGTGCTAGCGTTCCCGACGCAGCAAGCGGCCCTGGACTGCGCGCGCCTCATCATGCAGGCGGAGCTGCGCCCGGCTATCGTGCGGCTCTACGATCGGGTCGAGAGCGATGAGCGCACCAAGGACATCGCCTTGTTCAAGACCAAGCCGTACCTGGCGATGATGATGTTCAGTGGCAGTGAGCCGCTGGTTTCGGTCGAGCAGGATATGGCGCTGGGCATCGCCAAGAAACTTGGCGGCGAAATCGGGCCGGATGCTCCTTTCCATCATTGGAAGGAAAACCGCTACGTTGCCTATTCGCAGAAATGGCACGATGCAGGCTATTTCAACGACACCATCGAGGTGACCGGCAACTGGTCAGCGATTCCTGCGATGTATGAATCCATCGGCAATGCCGTGCGGAAGATTCATCCGGGCATCCACTTTGGCGCGCACTGGTCCCACGTCTATCCGGAAGGCGCTTGTCAATACATGACGATCCGTCTGCCGCCGATGGCGGATGAGGTGGCGTTGCCGATTCATGCCAAGCTTTGGGATGCTGTGCAGAAACTGACGTTGGAGCATGGCGGCTCGATCGCGCACCATCACGGCGTGGGCCTCTTCAGAAACCCATGGATGCAGCGCGAACTCGGCGCGGGCCTTGGAGTGCTCCAGAAAATCAAGGATGCGCTCGATCCGGGCAATCTTCTGAATCCCGGCAAGCTCGGTTTGCGCGCCGGACCGAACGCGAAAGACATCCGCCGTGATTGACAGGGCGCGCAACGGCGCGGCATTCGGGGAGGGTGTGCATGGCCGTGTCTGATCCTCTCCTGGTTGGTATCGATCTCGGTGCGGGCTCGCTCAAGATCAGCATCATCAAGGGGGATGGTTCGCTGGTCAGCGAGGCGTCGGCGCCGGTCGCGACATCGTCGCCGCACCCGGGCTGGAGCGAGCAGAACCCTGATGACTGGTGGCTGGCGGCATGTGACGCACTGCTCCGTGGGTTGAAGGCGTCGGGGCATCCTGCGTCCGATATCGCCGCGATTTCGTTCTCCGCGGGCGCACATACGCAGGTGCTTGAGGATGCTGACGGCCAAGTGATCCGTCCCGCGATCTTGTGGAACGACCAGCGCAGCCGCGAGGAGACGCAGCAACTCCGCGACAGGGCTGACGCGCGTATTCTGGAAATCGGGGCCAACCGCGCCAATCCAACCTGGACGCTACCGCAGATGCTGTGGTTGCGTACACACGAGCCGCAAGCGTTTGCACGTGTCAGACGGCTTTACCTTGCCAAGGACTGGCTGCGTGCACAGTTCACCGGCACTTGGGAGACCGACACCATCGACGCGCTGGGCACCCTGATGCTGGATGCGCAGTCGGTAGAGTGGTCGAAAGAGCTGTGCGACATGATCGGCTGGCCGATGGCGACGTTGCCGACGATCGTCAAGCCGAGCGCCGTTGTCGGCAGGGTGACGGCGAAAGCAGCGCAGGCGACGGGTCTTGCAGAAGGCACGCCGGTGGTTTGCGGTACGTCAGATACCGCTGCGGAAACCTTCGGCGCCGGTATGGTCCGTGAGGGCATGGGCGTTGTGAAACTTGCAACGGCTGCCACCGTGAATGTCCTGTCACCGAAGGCGCGGCCGGACTTCTCATTGATCAACTATTACCACGTCGTACCGGATCACTGGTATGTTATCGCCGCCACCAATTCCTGCGCGTCCGCGCACAAATGGCTGCGTGATACATTCTTCCGCCGTGAAGGCGAGGATGGCAGCGCCATATTCGACGCCATGGACGCGCGTGCTGCTGTGGTGCGCCCGGGTTCAGAAGGGCTGTTCTTTCATCCTTATCTTAATGGCGAACGCAGTCCGTATTGGGATCCGCTGTTGCGCGCGGATTTCGTCGGTGCGGGCTTCAATCATAGCGGCGGTCATTTCGTCCGTGCGCTTTATGAAGGCGTGGCGTATTCGCTGCGGGATTGCCTCGAGGTCCTGAAATCCAAGGGGCTTGGGTTCTCGGCGACGCGCTTGACGGGCGGCGGCGCACGCAGCGCGTTGTGGCGGCAGATCGTAGCGGATGTCCTGAACATCACAGTTGAGCTTCCTGCCGTTGCCGACGCTTCATATGGAGCCGCATTGCTGGCAGGCGTCGGCATTGGTGTGTTCGAGGACGAGCACGCGGCCGCCGGTGTCGTCCAAATCGTGTCCCAGGCGATGCCGGACCCAGCTCGAGCGGCTGTCTACGATCAGGGTTTTCCGATTTACCGCGATATCCAGAAGGCGCTCGCGCCGATCAACCATCGCATCCACGGTTTCGTGGCCGGTCAGAGCAAGTGATGCATGTCAGAGATTAGGCTCGAGAAAGTTCGCAAGGCTTATGGTCCGGTTGTTGCCGTTCACGGCGTCGACTTGACGATTCGCGATGGTGAATTCGTTGTTTTTCTGGGGCCGTCAGGCTGCGGAAAGTCGACGACGCTTCGCATGATGGCCGGCCTTGAGGAAATTACCTCAGGCAGGCTCTTCATTGGCGACCGCGATGTCACGGCGCTGGAGCCAAAGGATCGCAACATCGCGATGGTGTTCCAGAACTACGCGCTGTATCCGCACAAGACGATCTACGAGAACCTCGCCTTCGGCCTTCGGATGCGGAAGATGGAGCCCGCGCAGATCGACATGCGGGTTCAGCGCGCAGCGAAGATGCTGGGCCTTGATGAATTTTTGAAGCGCAAGCCGAAGCAGCTTTCGGGTGGCCAGATGCAGCGCGTTGCACTCGGCCGCGCGCTCGTGCGTGAGCCAGAAGTGTTTCTGTTGGACGAGCCGCTGTCGAATCTGGACGCCAAACTGCGCGTCCGGATGCGCGAAGAAATCGCGCGGCTTCACCAGGAAGTCGGCACCAGCATGGTGTATGTAACCCACGATCAAGTTGAGGCGATGACACTTGCCAATCGCATCGTGATCATGCGCGACGGTCATGTACAGCAGGTGGGAGCGCCCCTCGAGGTATATGATCGCCCTGTAAATCTGTTCGTAGCGGGCTTCATTGGCTCGCCGGAAATGAACTTGATCGAAGGACGGGCTACAAGCGGCGTGTTCGAAAGTGGCCAACTTCGGATCAGGCTTCCTGAGCAATACCGGGCAATCAACGAAGATGCCGTGCTTGGCATTCGCCCGGAACATATCGCGCTAGGCGAAGGCGCCGATACGCTCGCATTTGAGGTCGGCGTCGTCGAGCAGCTCGGGGCGCAGACCCTCAGCATCGGCGAGGTGAGCGGCGCTCGCCTGCGTGTTCTCACCGATCGTGTTGATAACTGGAAATTCGGACAGCGAATTCCCGTACGGCTGCAAGCCGGGCGGCTCCACCTGTTCTCGAAGGCAACGGGACAGCGACTTTAGACGACCAAGAACCAGAACAAGCATTCACAACAGTGAAATTTCTAGGGGAGACAAGGGAAATGGCTAAGGACAAGATATCGAATATCGATCGCCGGACGCTCATTAAGGGGGCGGGTGCCGTTGGCGCAGGTCTTGCTGTGGGCACCCTCGGCGCGCCGGCGGTTTGGGGACAGGGCAAGAAGACCTTGCGTTTCCTCAACACCGAAACGTCGATTGACAGCATTCGTGCGCTGAAGGTTGCTTGTGCCGAGTACGAGCGGATGACGGGTACGCAAGTCATCGTCGACTCGGTGCCGCTTGACGATGCCTTCACCAAGGTGACGACCTCTCTGCGCGGCGGTCAGCCTTACGATATTGCGACCTTCGCATTCGTTGGTCACGTTCTGCTGTTGCAGGCAGAAGGTCATCTGATGCCCTTGACTGAACTGACCAGCCAGCACAAGTGGGGACCGAAGATTCTCTTCCCCATCAAGGGGGAGACCTACTGGTATCCCTACGATTACAATCTGGCCTGGGTCTATTATCGCAAGGACCTTTACGAGAAGAAGGGCCTGAGCATTCCCAAGACCTGGGCCGACATGCTCAAGAATTCGCAGGCGCTCAATGAGGACGGCCGCTCGGGCTCGCTGTTTCCGATCGGCAGCAACGGCGCGACCAACTGGCTCTCGCCGGGATTCATGTGGGCCGAGGGCGTCAAGCTGTTCGACGACAAGTGGAATGTCGCTATCGACAATGCCGCCAACGCTCCGAAAGTTGCGGCCTATCTCGACTTCTTCGCTGACCTCTACAAGACCATGCCGTCAGGCACCAGCCAGGCGAGCTTCGGTGAAGTTCTGTCGAATTTCTCCTCGGATAAGGTGGGGCACACAGCTTATGCGGGCCGCATCATTGAGGCCCTCGAGCGCACGTCGCCGGCTCTCGCGACCAAGTATGGCATCATGCCGTACATGGACAGCGCAGGGAAGGCGAAGGCCGTCAACCACGGTTATGACGGCTGGGTCGTGCTGAAGACGCCGAACTCCAGTGAATCGATGAAGTTCATGAAATGGTTCACCGAGAACCAGTACATCAACTTCCTGCACACCGCGCCGCTGCACTTCCAGCCGCCACGCCTCGATGTCTATGAGGACGCTCGCTGGCGAGCTCATCCGCTGATCGAGAAGCACAAGGACGCTGTTGAAACGATGAAGAACTTCATCGTCGACAAGTCGATGATCTTGACGTCCGTGGATACTGAAGGCCCCGTGCCGGATCTGCGTCCCGGCAAGGTATTTGAGGGCTTCGTGATTCCCGAGATGTTGCAAAACCGCATCCTGAAAAATATGCCCGCAGCCGATTGCGTGAAGGCGGCAGGCGACAAGATGCGCAAGCTCACGGCATAAGAAACGCGTGTGCCAACTGCCCGGCCGGATGCTCCCGGCCGGGTTTTTCCACGGAAAGACGAATTTTGAGTTCGAAGGCGACGATATACACCTTCCTGGTGATCGGACTTCTCGTGACGCTCGTTCTGATCGTCGCGCCGGTGGCGTATGCCATCAGCCTGAGCTTCTACAAGCTCGACTCGTTTGTCGGTGCGGCCAAGTGGGTCGGTTTCGACAACTATGTTACGATTCTGCAATTGCCAGAGTTCTGGCGGGCGCTCTGGAACGGCATCGTATACTCCCTGGGATCGATCGTTCTTCAGGTGATCCTCGGAATAGGCTTTGCACTGATCCTGAACGAGGTTTTCCCGGGCCGAAACTTTGTGCGCGGCCTCTCCATTCTTCCGTACCTGTTGCCAACGGTCGTTGTCATCCTGACATTCAAGTGGATGGTCGATGGCAGCATTGGCATTATCACCAAGGCCATTGCGGCGATCGGATTGCCACCGGTGAACTGGTTCGAGAGTTCCGGCGCGGCGATGGGTTCAACCATCCTGGTTAGCGTCTGGATGTGGACGCCGTTTGTCACGACGTGCTTCCTCGCAGCGCTTCAGACCATTCCGGTATCTCTTTACGAGGCCGCCAAGGTCGACGGGACGACGGCTGTTCAGCGCTTTTTTCACATCACGCTTCCGATGTTGAAGCCGATCCTGACGGTTGTTGTGCTGCTGCGTGCGATCTGGATGTTCAACAAGTTCGATGTGATCTGGCTGCTCACAAAAGGCGGTCCCGTCGGTTCGACGGAAAATCTTGCCATTCTCTCGTATCGTCACGCCTTCAGTCTGTTCGACATCGGTGGAGGTGCTGCGATTGCCACGATCTCGTTTGCGATCCTGTCAATAGCGGTGTTCTTCTATTTTCGTATTTTCCCGCTGGAGGATGATTAATGGCCATCACCCGCCGTTCGCTTCCCGCTCGTCTCGGAATCTATATCGCGGCGGCTGTTATAGCCATTTATTCGGCATTTCCGATCTATTGGATGGTGATTTCAAGCCTGCGCGAGCCGACGAGTCTCTTGAGCCGCGTCTCTTTGCTGCCCGGACCGTTGACGCTTGAATACTATCGAAATCTCCTTGAGCTGACCGATTATCCGACGCACTTCCTGAACAGTGTCATCGTTGCAGTGGTAACCGTTGCCGTAACGATGATCTTCTCGATTATGATTGCTTATGCGGTAACGCGTCAGCGTATTCGCGGCAAGAAGCTGATCGTCGGAGCCATGTTGTATGCCTACATGTTTCCGCCGTTGCTGATCGCGATTCCGATGTTCACGATCTTCGCGCAACTTGGTCTTAGCGATACATTGACCGGGCTCATTGCGTCGCATTTGACGCTGACGCTGCCACTGGGTGTCTGGTTCCTTTGGGGATTCTTCAAAGGAATGCCTTTCGAGCTGGAGGAAGCCGCGATGGTCGATGGATGTACGCGGCTTGGTGCATTTCTGCGGGTCGTTCTGCCGTTGTCGTTGCCGGGACTGATCACGGTTGCGATCTTCTCGTTCTTGCTGTCGTGGACCGACTACACTTTCGCGCTAATCATGATCGGAAGTGATGCGAACAAAACGCTCCCGGTGGGACTTGCCTCGATGGTTGGATCATTCGATCTGCGCTGGGGGGAAATCATGGCGGGATCGACGCTGATAGCGCTGCCATTGTTCGCGGCATTCGCGCTGCTGACGCAGTATTTCATTCAAGGCCTCGGTGCCGGCGCAGTAAAAGGCTAATCATGGATCTTGGACTGAAAGGCAAGGCCGCACTGGTGACCGGCGCGGCAAGAGGTATCGGTAAGGCTGAAGCGCTTGCGCTTGCTGCGGAAGGTTGTTCGATTGCGATCAATGATATCGATCGCGAGGCCGCTGACGCCACGGTCGCCGAATTGCGCGCGAGCGGGACGAAGGCGGTAGCCTGCATTGGCGACGTATCCGAGGAGGCCGGCGCAGAGGCGGTCGTGGGCGAAGCGCATCGCGGTCTCGGTCATCTCGATATTTTGGTGAATAATGCTGGAGCGGGCGGACGCCACCTCGGAAGCCTGGCCGAAAACATGTCCCTCGACGACTGGGATATTATTGTCCGCACCCATCTGCGCAGCACCTTTCTGTGCAGCAAGCACGCAGTTCCGTTAATGCGCGAGGGACGTTTCGGCCGCATCGTGAATACCTCGTCGATGAATGTTACGGGTGGCGGACGTCCTGGCGTGACGAACTATTCGGCTGCGAAAGCAGGGGTTATTGGGTTTACACGGACGCTCGCAAAGGAAGTGGGCAGTGCTGGCATTACCGTGAATGCGATCGCGCCCGGTTATGTCGAGACCGCGCTGATCGCGGGGTTTTCCGCGGAGAAGCGGGCGATCATCGCCGGGCAAAATCCGCTCGGCCGCTTCTGCCAACCGGAAGAGGTAGGTTCGCTGATCGCCTTTTTGTGTTCCGCTCAGGCTGCTTTTATCAATGGCGCGCTGATCTGCATGGACGGCGGCAAGCGTGATTTTTTCTGGGGTGATCAATGACCATTCGAGCATTCGGCGGCCCGCATCGATACGTTCAGGGCCCCGGCGCTCTGAATGAGCTTGTGACGCTGGCTCCGCTATATGGCCGCCGACCGTTCATTGTGGCGGATGTGGCGGTGATCGGCACCCTTCGCAAGCAGCTCGAAACATTGCTCCAGCCATGCACCGACGGCGTGGAGTTCGCTGAGTTCTCGGGAGAATGTTCTGCTGCCCAGATCGACGCGATGACGGCCATGGCGAACGCTGCTAGGGCCGATGTCATCATCGCGATTGGGGGCGGCAAGGCGATCGATACTGCGAAAGGTGTCCGCATCCAGCGAGGCGGAGGCATCATCGTGGTGCCGACGGTGGCCTCGAACGACGCGCCAACCAGCCGGCTTGCAATCATCTACACCGACGATCATGTTCTGAAGGAAGTCAGGCTGATGCCGACGAACCCGGACGTGGTCGTTGTCGACACTTCAATCATCGCGCGTGCACCGCGTCGTTTCTTCGTTGCCGGAATCGGCGATGCGCTCTCCAAGAAATTCGAAGCGGAACAGTGCTTTGGTTCGGGCGGCATGAATTTCTATAAGGCGCGCCCCGCCGCGCTCGCAGTCGCGATTGCCGATCAGTGCTATCGGGTGATCAGGAAGGAAGCGGTTGCATCACTTGCGGCGATTGATCGACAGTCGCCAGACGACGCGTTTGAGAATATTGTGGAAGCGACGATTCTGCTTAGCGGGCTCGGTTTTGAAAGCGGGGGCTTATCGATCGCGCATTCGCTGACACGCGGGTTCTCGGCGGTTCCGTCACTCAATGGCGCGCTCCACGGCGAACAGGTGGCATTTGGTCTGTTGACGCAGCTTTGTCTTGAGCAAAGATCGCCTGAATTTCTCGCTGACATGGTTACCTTCTTTAAGACCATTGGCCTTCCGACCAGCCTGAAAGACCTCGGTTTTTTCGGCGACGAGCAGGCTGGCATCCGGACGATCGCTCAGCGGTCGATCGCTGAAGCGCCATATCTCAGGCAATTTACCGGAACGGTGACCGAGCAAAGCCTGATTGATGCGCTTGGCCGAGCCAACCGCAGCACCGCGTTTCTATAGAGATGGAATCGCAGCCTCTAACGTGCTGCGCTTCGTCGGTATGACCTAGCTTGGATTCGATGGAGGCTACCCGACGCGATTCAGGACGACTGAGCATCCTTAGGGGAGGCGGCACCGGAGTCCAGCCACCTTTGCTCATTTGTTTTTTCAAAGAAGTCTTTGGTCAGGACGGCAACTTCCGTCCGGTTCCTGACTTTGAGCTTTCGCATGATGTGGCGAAGATGAACCTTAACGGTGTGCTCGCTCATTCCGAGTTCATAGGCAATCTGCTTGTTGGCCATTCCCTGGCAAAGTGCTTCGACAACCATCATCTGCCGTTCTGTCAGAAGTTCGTTCGCTTTTGATGTCGCCGATTGCTTGTTTCTATCAAGCTCCAGGCTGCTGACAGGCACAAACGTGCCGCCAGCTTCCACCAGACGGACGGCTTCAACTGCGACATTGAATGGCAAGCTTGTGGGAATGTAACCGCGCGCGCCATTTCGCAATGCATGCATCACATAGTTGGTGTCGTCTATGTCGGACATGATGACGACAGGAATACTTGCCGCACTTGACTCAAGAAACTGGAGATCGGCAACGCTGGATGATCCGCTGCCATCGACGAAGAATACGATGACCGTCGGGGTGAGGGCGCTTTGTTCGGTAGAATTTCGCCATTCGCAGATATTTGTGAACGCGAAGATGTCGTGGCTTCTGTAAGAAATTTCAAGACAGCGAACAAAGCAGTCTCGAAAGAATGCGCGTGGATGGATCACAACGATTCCCGGCTTCTTCGCCGCAGGTTTGTGGTCTTTCCCGTTTACGCCGTTGAGACGCGTGATCTCATTCGGTTTGGTGTGGGTTTTGGTGTCTGCGCGATGATGCGGTGGGTGAGGATGCGGATCCTGGGAGTTGATCTCGCGTCGAAACGCCGGTTCTGGGCGGGGATTTGTCTCGCGCTGGATACGTTGGCCATCGGAAGGAGCTAGTGTGAAAAGACGAGCTCTATTCGGCAACGATCGTTTTAGAAGAGATTGCTTGATTGCAAATTGCTGAAAACGATCGCTGGGATGAATCTTGTGCGGCTGGATCGTATTCTGGTTGGCACGAGGTTCTGGAAATTCGTTACTAGAAAATTGTTCAGACAAATCGTCCAAAGGTTGGTGTCGTTTACGGAATGAAAGTGAGTATGAATAGCCGTTGATACTCATAATACGCCCCTACTCATTACTTCGGTCGTCGCACGTACCTTTCCATTTCAAAATCGATATTTCCGGATCCGATCAATTTGCCTCTAATACTCAATATAGTCCTCTTTTTTTGCAATCCTGCAACGTTTTTGTGTGGAGGCTCATCGCGCTGCACAAAACTTGCGATTTGAAAGTTGATCGCTTGTTCTAGGCACCTCATCGCGGGTTCCGCGAGGGAACTTCAGAGCACAATTCGGCCGGGCTCTGCCATAATGTCACTGATATGTATCGAGACGTGCGCATCGAAAAAGCGTTCCCATGCGGCTGACACGTCGTCTCGCTCCGCCATCGTGTCGGAATCCGCATCTTGCAGGTCGCGATGCCGATCCTGCCATCCGCTCCCCAGGCCGGCGACGAGGATTGAATTCCCCACAAGCATCGAGCCGAACGCGACCGCATTCCGGCAGCCGGTTTCAAAGTCTCGATTATGCGACGTACTCAGCAAGAGCACTTCTTCCCCGATCAGACCGGATCGAATTGTCGTGATGTCTTCCCAGGATTTCGCCTGCACACGGCACAGAGCCTCGCCCTCGATCTTGCCGGCTTCGATCCTCGCGGCGATGGTGATCAGCATGACCATGAAGCCGACCATATACGGTTCCGACCATGTAAGGTCAGATATACCGCCGAGCCGATGCCGGCTTTTTTCGACCATCGGCGAGATCACAGCGGTAGCAGCCCTGTGTGCTCTGCGGACTTTGGACAGATCAAGGACCCAGCGCCACATGTCGCTGCTCTCCGTAACGTCTCCAAAAAGTGTCAGAATGCAAAAGCCGCCCTTGTTTTGTTCAAGGACCTGCTGGATCATACCTCAATAATCGCGTGGTGCTCCAGACCAGTCAGGAGTGGACTTCTTCATGACGTCCAGCCAGCTTCCGCAAAAGCCGGATTTCGAGGCGCTCGCGGCATCGGCGCCCGCATCAGCCGACCGCCGTACACTTATTCTGGCGCTGATCGGAAACCTGGTTTCAAGCTGGACCAACAACGAGAGCCTGTTCATTTACGTTCTCATGCTTCTTTTGCGAACGGACCAGGCCTCTGCCGCCCTGGCTTTCGCCACGCTTAATACAACGCGCGCGCGGCTCGACCTTATCCAGCGCTTGGCAAAGATCACTATCCGGGACCCTAATCTCGAAAAGTCGCTTTCCAAGATCATTGAGCGTTTCAATGAGTCCACCCACGTTCGGAACGAATTCAATCACTGTATGTATATCGTCGATGCAAGCGGGCAGATAACCCATACGCAATCGATGCGGATTGTGCAGACCAAAGATAGCCTTCGGTTTGGCGAAATGAAGCCGATGGATGAAGCGCGGCTGAAGGGCATGGTGAAGGCGACAAAGGACATGACGCGCATCAACCGTGATATCTGGGATTTTCTGCCGCGTCTGGAAAGCCACCTGGCTTCGACGAATAAGCCACCGCGCTGATGCGACTGACCACTCAGCGAGGTCGCGGGTGAAGGCGGTGATCAACTATTCCCGGTGGACAAACTGCTCGGCGGCTCATTTTCGCGCTGCGCTCCAGGGGGCTGTGGTGTAGGCTATTTCTATGGCCGCTGTCTCATGCAAGATGGTTATGGCCAATTCTCACCCATTCGAATAGGCCGGACTAAGCCAATAGGATTAGTCTGGTTATGACCGAATGACGTATGCGCCGTCGAATTCGCACCGAATGGTGACATTTGTCTAATTCTTAAGACGATGCGCGATGCTCGAATGTGCGGCTATTCCAAGACTTCCACATAAGTAACGCTGATGATGCGGAGTCTCGCAAATAATTGCGAGGGGATCGCAGTCGGGAGACCGACATCAACCGCATCGCAGCGCATTGATTATCGCAGACGTAGAAGATCAGCGATCTTCAAGGCGACGAGATGCTCCTTATCCCATAGGAGTTCGTCATGGGTTATCACAAGCCAAAGAAGAACGATCCGAACCAAGACCAGAAGCAGGATCAGGATCAGGATCAGAAGCAGGCCAATTTGCAGGCACAGCTTCAGGGACAAGGTCAGCTTCAGGGGCAGGGACAGGCCCAAGGTCAGGCCCAGCTTGCTGTTCAGTCGCTCGATTCCAAGAGCGATAACGACAACAAGAACGATAACAAGAACAGCAACGACAACAAGAACAGCAACGACAACAAGGTCGACAATAACCTTGACAACAAGGTCGACAACAAGGTCGACAACAGCCTCGACAACAAGGTCGAGAACAAGGTCGAAAACACCATCGACAACAAGGTCAACGTTGACGTTGACGTCAAGGTCGACCTCGACCTGAAGGCAGACGGCCTCAGCAGCCCGGTTATCGATCTGTCGTGCCTGAGCGATGTTCATGGTTCGGTGATCATGCCGGACGTGGTGAACCAGAAGCTCGACGGCAATGGTAACCAGTTCAATCTCGATCAGGTCAACAACCTGGTGGACAATGACACGCTGTGCGATCCGAAGGTTTCCTTCAAGGGTGGCGATGATGGCCACGGCTTCTCGATGGACGCCAAGATCGAGGGCGGCGACGTCAAGATGGACTCCAAGATCGACGACGTGGCTGGCAACAGCGCGACGGGCGCCATTGCAAGCGCCGACGCCGCTCTGACGCAGGACGCATTCAACCAGACCATCACGCAGGGTGCGAACATCCAGTTCAACAGCGTCACCGCGAATATCGCCGGCGATGACTGGACCGACTCCCATAATCTGGGTTGATTTCACGGGTTTCCCCGCGCGGCGTTCGCCGCGCGGGTTTTCCTTGAACTTCACACGATTGAACGATTTGCTTTCGCGGCTAACCCCGCAGGATCGTCGCTTGCTTGAGCCTGACATAGGAGGCTCCCATGGTACCCGGCGGCATAACCGAAGTAGTTTGGCATTTCGCGGGATACTTCCAGATCATAAATGACATCGCGCGAGATCGTATCGATTACGATCCCTCGGCATTCCGAAATCTGCAAGACGACTACGTCACGCCGCGTCCAAACTATGAAAGCGATCCGGTTTTTGACCCTCTCGACAGCCAGGGCCTGAAGACGCTGGAGCCTGCGCCATTTGAGGAGCTTCATACTCCTCGTCTCCTCCCGATAAAATCCCTCAGCCCGTCGCCCCCACAGCCGGATCTGGATTCTGACGGGCTGGCTGGGCTTCCAAGGCTATCACTGCCGCGTGGCGCCGGCGGTGGAGGTGGAGGTGCAGAGTTCAAGATCACCGTCCAGCATCAGGAAGGTGGCCAGCAGACTGAGCTTGAGATCAAGCAACACAACTTCATGGTGGACAACGACAATTTGCTTGTATTGGCGCATGGCGAGGACCTTGTTTGTGGCCTTCCTCTCGATGCTGCGTTCGTCGCAGCTCAGTCTGATCTGATCGCGCAGCACAGCGAGGCTGTTCTTGAGAGAATGGCGGACGAGGCCAACGATCAAATTCCGAAGGAATGGTGGATTCCCCAGAATGGAACCGGCATCACCGAGTTCGTCACGACGTACAACGAGGATCAGGTCTCTCAAGATGGTGCGCCTGGAGCTCATTCTGTTCAGCCTGGCTATTATCTGAATGGAGTATTGCAGGATCCGGCACCTCTTCCGCCTTACGAGACTCCGATTCCGCAACCTGAGCCCGCGACGGATCTCGGCAACGGTCTGGGACAATGGGCAGAAACCGGTGCCAACAACAGCTGGAACGCCAGTCTGATTGTCGATCTGAGCGAATCCGGACGCTCGATGATCGTGATGGGAGACTACTTTAAGACCAATGCGATCTTTCAGACCAACTCGATTGTTGATCATGATCATGTCGAGATGGCCGGAGGCGACCCCCTTTCAATCCTAAAGGGAGACAATCTGACGGATAATATTGCTGACTTCGTCCAGCACCCCGGCATTTACTCAGACGTGAAAGCGACCTTTGCCGGACCGCATTGGAACGTCGATGTGGTGGATGGAAATTACTACAGCATCCACACCGTGGTGCAGATGAACTATCTGCTCGATAACGACATTGTCGTTCAAAAGAGCGCGGACTCGCACTATGAGCTATACAGCGGCGGAAACGAGCAGGGCAATTTAGCCGAGGTGTTCGACGGAACAATTCACTACGATCTGATCATTGTTGCCGGCGCTTATCACGGCATGAATGTGATTTTCCAGAATAACCTACTTCTAAACAACGATTTTATAAAGATGCTTGCGGACGGTACCGATCCGTCACAGTCCGTCGCTTCGGGTCAAAACGAGCTGAACAACAAGGCAACAATCGAAAATTATGGTGACGATAACTTCGAGCCGATGAATCAAAATCTCGAAAGTCTAGTCTCCGCGGTTGGAGCCGGAACGACGACACTCGATCCATCCTACGGAAAGTTTATTGACGGATCCGGCGGCGTGTTCAACGTGCTGTATGTCAAGGGCGACTATTACGATCTCAACGCTGTCTGGCAGACGAATGTCGTTTCAGACGTCAACATGGTTATGCAGTTCCTCGATCCACCATCGGCCGCAGCTCTCGCGCGTGATACGGATGGCGCAGAGTCCCAATCTGTAACAACCGGAAAGAATCTTCTTACCAACGACGTCGCAATTATCGATGTCGGTGCGACGAATACTTTCGTCAACGGTCAGGTGTACGGCGATACGATCCTCGTGCAGGCAAATCTGCTGCCGGACGACAAAGGCCATATGCTGACGCAGGATGCGCAAGCTCTGGTTCCGGAGTTGATCGCCTTCGTCAACGAGAGTCAGGAAGAGACGCCGGCGGCGCAGCCCATACTGTGCACGCCCGTGCACGAAGATCCAATAGCCAGCGTCACGCACTGAACAGCATGGCGCGGACCGGAAGGAAGGCATCTAGTTAACAAGAGCGACGTATTACGGAGGCTGGGGTTGATGGCACGGGGCGACAACGAACCTCACAACGAAATTGGTGCATCGACGCACCTGACCGAGGAAGAGAGCGCGAAACTGCGCACAGCAGAGGTCGTTCCGTTCCCCGTCCGGAACGATACAACGGATGCCACGAATGACGTGCCGCGTGCTCCCGAACCGGCAGGAGATCAATCCTCAACAGCCGCTGCTATTCGGCAGGCGTTGTCAGCGGCAGACAGCGCAGCCAAGCGATCGGATGAGCATGTGTCGCCGGAGGTGGCGAAGACACCGCCGGAACCACAGAATGAGGCCCGCCCACCAGCGCCGGTCAACGCCGGCGCAACAGTCCCAGCTGTGGTAAATGGAGGCGGTGGCGGTGGTAACGGGCCGTCAAATGGTGGCGGTGGAGGCGGTGGAGGAGGCGGAGGCTCTCCACCTCTCCATAAACGGTCCAGCGACAACGAATTCCGTGATGTGCTCGGCAAAGGCTTGGCCAACGCGCGGCGGAATCTTGTGACCGTTGGAATATTCTCTGTTGCGGTCAACCTCCTTGTTCTCGCGATCCCGGTATACCTTTTCAATATGTCGGACCGCGTGATGACCAGCAGAAGTACCGACACGCTTGTTATGTTGTCGATGATTGTCGTGGTGGCGATTGCGGCGCACGTTCTCATGGACATGATGCGCAGGATCATTCTCATGCGCGTCGCCGTAGAAACCGAAGCGCGGTTGGGCGGCCCTGTCCTAAGCGCCGCCGCGAAAGCGGCACAGGGCGGTTCGAGCCGCGAGTTTCAGACGCTGGCGGACCTCCAGCACCTGCGCGCATTCATTACCGGCCCGGTGCTGCTCACGATGTTCGACGCGCCGGTAGCTCCTGTCTATTTTGCTGTGGTCTTTCTGATTCATCCCCATCTCGGGCTGATTGTTCTGTCGTCCGGCTTGGCCCTCATGGCTGTCGCCATACTCAACCAGAAGATCACAGCCATTCCGTTTACGCGCGCCAATGCTTTTGGAACGCGTGCGAATCTCCAGGCCGAAGCGATGGCTCGCAACGCGCAGGTCATCAATGCCATGGGGATGATCCCGGAAGGTGTGCAGGTCTGGGGCCACGAAACAGTCGAGTCCCTGAAGGCACAGGTTGCCGGGCAGGATCTCAATATTATGATGACCGGAATCTCGAAATTTTTGCGCCTCTGTACGCAGATCGCGATTCTCGGCTGGGGTGCGTGGCTGGCGCTGGAGAGTCAACTGACCAGCGGCATGATCATTGCTGCTTCGATTGTGGCAAGCCGCGCTCTCGCTCCAATGGAAGGGACCATCGAGGGGTGGCGCGGCTTTGTACAGGCGCGCTCAGCCTACGGGCGTGTCAAAGCTCTCCTTCAAAATTCGCCGTTGAACCTGGACCGGCTGCGGCTTCCGCGTCCGCAGGGGCACCTGAGCGTCGAGCGCATTCTCTACGTTCCGCCGCCTACCAAGAAGGTCATTCTGAACGGCATCAGTTTCCAATTGCAGCCTGGGGAATCGCTGGCGATTGTTGGCGACTCCGGAACAGGTAAAACCATGCTCGCACGCATGCTCGTGGGCTCAATCATCCCTACGGCCGGCAATGTACGCCTGGACATGATGGATCTTCGGAATTGGGATACACGGCAGTTCGGCGAAAGCGTCGGTTATCTGCCGCAGGACGTCCAGCTTTTCCCCGCGTCCATCAAGGCGAATATCGCTCGAATGCGTCAGGACGCGGTCGATGAAGACATCTTCGATGCGGCTGAAACAGCGGATGTCCATGAGATGATATCCAGTTTTGCACAAGGGTATGAGACCGTTGTCGGCATGGACGGAAGCCCATTGTCCGGCGGTCAAAGACAACGAATTGGGCTCGCGCGCGCATTCTATGGAAATCCGCGCCTCATGGTTCTCGATGAGCCGAACTCAAATCTTGATGCGAATGGTGAGAGGGCGCTGGCCAAGGCACTCGTTCGCGCCAAAGAGAAGCAGATAACGGTTGTTACCATTACGCAGCGTGCAGCGCTTCTCAGGAGCGTCGACAAGATCATGATTCTCAACAACGGATCGGTTCAGGCGTTCGGTGCTCGCGATGAGATCATTCCGCTTATTTCCGGACGCAAGCCGAATGGCGGCGATGGACCGCCGATGCTGAATTCTTGACGACGATTGCTGCTGCGAGGCCGATATTGACATTTAACTGACTGTCGAGGTGCTGTGGTGTCAGGCAAAAAGCTCACTGCGCAGGAACAGGTAACCGGGGGAACTTGGTACGATACGCTTCCGCGGTCGACGCGGCTGCCGACCATTGGCGGAGTTCTCATCATGGCAGTTGCGGTGATGGGTTTCGGCGTATGGGGCAATATGGCTCCGATTGCGGGCGCTGTTGTTGCGTCGGGCGTATTCGTCGCGACGGGACAAAACAAGATTATTCAGCACCTTGAAGGTGGCGTTATACGAGAGATTTACGTTCGCGAGGGCGATATCGTCGAACAGGGGCAGTTGCTGGTTGACCTGGATGAAACCGCGCCGCGTGCCGAATTACGCCGGCTGTTTCTTCGCCGGACGCGCTTGACGGCGATGGATGCCCGCTTACAGGCCGAAATGCGCGAGGCTCCCGAGATCACGTTCCCTGATGAACTGGATCAGACGCTGAACGAGCCCGAAGTGAAGGAAATTCTGGAGAGCCAACGATTAACCTTTACTGCCCGCAGGAACAATATGAACAGTGAAATCGCGGGCATTAATGAGGGCATCAATGCCTTGAACGAGAGAATTCAGGGATCGAGAGTCCAACTCGATGGTGTGCGTCGGCAAATCAAGTTCATTGAGGAGGAAATTGAGGCGAAAGAGTATCTGCTGAAGACCGGATTGGTCAGGAAGCCGGAGGTTTTGCTGTTGCAAAGAAGTCAAGCGAACCTTGAGGGAGAAGTGGGCCGGATCATGGGCGATATAGGCGACGCCAAGGAGCGTATCGCGAAATCTCTCGAACAGATCAACGGCGTCAAGAAGACCGCCATCAAGACCGCAGTCGAGCAGATGCATGAGGTGCGCGGTGAACTGGTCGACGTGCGTGAGAGAATGCTGAGCGCGAAGGGTGTGCTGGATCGCATTCGCATCACAGCACCTGTCAGGGGTGTCGTCGTCAAGCTGCGGTATCATACGCAAGGAGGTGTGATCGAAGCCGGCAAGAACATCATGGAAATATTGCCGCTTAAGGACGAGCTTATTATCGAAGCCCGCGTGCGCCCGCAGGATATCGATAGCGTCAAGCACGGACAGCACGCAACCGTCCGACTCACCGCGCTGAATCAGCGCATCACGCCGATGGTTTCGGGAGAGGTCATCTATCTCTCGGCCGATACGCTGGCCGACGAGAAGAAGTCACAGCAGGTTGGACCCACCGATATCTATATCATCCGCGTCAAGCTGAATACCCATGAAGCGGCGACCATTCCGGGATTCAGCCCGACGCCAGGCATGCCGGCAGAAGTCTACGTCAAGACATCGGAGCGAACCTTCTTCCAGTACCTCGTGAAGCCGATCCACGACAGTATGACTCGTGCGTTCCGCGAGCGATGAGGAAGGAAATTGCGATCTTAAACGAGGTTTGCGGAGGAAGGTTGAAGCGCTGGTTCAAGGTATTGAGCATCACAAGCGAGGTCACACCGTGCGAATTGATGTCATAAACACGCTACCGGATTTCACCCGGCTGGAAGAGAACTGGAACGCCGTTTATGACGCGGATCCGGATGCCCAGTTGTTCATGTCCTGGAAATGGCTTTCGGCTTGGCTCGGGCAAATCTCCAGCCCCTGGTTTGTTCTTGGAGCAAAAGCGAGCGAAAAGGCAGATGCGCCTTACGTGGCATTTCTGCCGTTGCGTATCCAAACGAAGCTGGAGAACGCGCGTTTCCACAATGAACTAAATATGGCCGGTAATTTCTCCGCCGATTACACCGGCATTCTCTGCGCGCCGGGATTAGAGCATCAGGCCATTCCGGCATTTGCCCGGCATCTGAAGCGGATGAATTGGGCCCGCCTCAACCTCGAAAACATTCGTATGTCGGAGCCACGTATCCGACTTCTGTTGGCGCATTTTCCGAAAGCCAGTTTCCAGACCAGCGAGATCAACCGCATCGGAAAGGTCGACAATATCGACAATAATCTATGTCCGTTTGCGGCGCTTCCGCCGGACTGGAATGCATACCTCGATATGCTGAGTGCGAACACCCGGCAGAAAATACGACGCCTGTTGAGGCTTGTTGACGAAACCGGTGAGTACCGCATCACCGTCGCAACATCAGAGACGATTGAGCGAGATCTCAATACATTGCTTCGATTCTGGGAGGTTAAATGGACGCCGCGAAAAGGCGACCTGGTTCATACCCTGATACGCTCTAATCGGGCCATGCTGACGCGAAGCTTCAGGGCCGATCTTCTATTTTTGCCGACACTCTGGAAAGAAGACCGACCGCTCGCGGCGCTTGCGACACTGATCGACAAGCGGAAACGCTCTTTCCTGTTTTACATGACCGGACGAGATGAGACATTCGATGGCCCGCCGCCAGGTGTAATTTTGCATGCCCATAGCATCCGGCATGCAATTGCGAACGGATTTACCGAATATGATTTTCTGCGCGGCAATGAAACCTACAAGTACTCATTCGGTGTGAAGGAGCGCCGCATTCGTTTTGTCATGATAGGCACAAAGAATGGACTGAATCTCGGCGGCAGGCTCGATCAACGAACCATCCCCGACGTTCTACAAGAGGCGACGGAGCTTCATCAGAAGGGAAAGCTCGTGGAAGCCGAGCATGGCTACCGGCAGATTATGGAGATCCAACCGAAGAATGCCGATGCGATCCACCGGCTCGGTCAGCTGTTGGTCAGCAAGGGAGACCACGCCGGCGCCAAGAGGCTCTTCAAGACGCTCACCGGGATCAGACCCGAGATTTACAAACCCTGGCTCTGCCTTGCGCAGTCGTGTGATGCGCTGGGGCACCATCTTGAAGCCGTCAGCGCCTATCGAGAGGTCATTCGATTGAAGCCAGATCTACCGGAGGCCTTCTCCAGTCTAGCGGCGACACTCGTCAAACTCGGTCGGATCGAAGACGTCAATATGGCGCTTGTCGCGGCTATTGGACGAGTGGAAAGCGTACCCCAGATGAACGGTCGGGAGCCGAAAACACGACGTGTTATCAATGGCAGTATAGCGCAGGGTGAAGCAGCAGCAGTGTAGCCAAGTCTGGCAAGAAACCGAGGCACCAGAACCCAAATGAGCAGCAATCTCAGTATGCAAGGGTTGGCCGGGACTGTAGTTTCTGACGGGTTCGTATTTGCTGCGAACGAAATTGAGTGCCCCGCTGTATGCGCCCCGGCAGTCTTTGTCGATGCCGGCCTGTTGTTTTCCGGTCATTACGATCGGGTCGGCCTTGATCTGGTTATTTCCAGCGGACCGGAAAGTTTCACCGTACATGAATATTTCAAGGGCGAGTACCGCGCATCGCTGATGTCTCCGGAAGGAGCGAGCCTTGCGGGGCGCGTGATCGAAGCAATGACGGCACGTGTCCAGTACGTTCAGGCTGACCAGATTGCGAGCGCGGTAGCTGCTGTGGGAAATGTCGCGAAGGTGAGCGGCACCGCAGTCGTAACGCGTAGTGGTGTGCCTGTCGAACTAAAGCAGGGCGACAGGCTTCTCAAGGGAGACGTCGTCCAGACCGGTCCGGACACGACGATTGGAATCAGCTTCGTAGATGGCACGGCGCTGGGACTTGCATCGAATGCGCGCATTGTTCTGGATGAGATGACGTATGATCCAAACGGGTCGTCCAATTCGTCGCTTTTAAGCCTGATACAGGGCACGATTACCCTTGTTGCCGGGCATACTGCGAAATTCGGAAACATGCGCGTCGAAACGCCGGTTGCCACAATGGGAATCCGGGGCACGGCTGTTATGGTGGAAATCGTCTCAGACGATGGGCCGAGCAAGTTCTCCGTACTCAAAGAGCCAGATGGAAAGATTGGATCGTTTCATCTTTACGACAAGGGGACCGGAGAGCTCCTCAAGGTTGTATCTCACGCTGGTCTCGTCACGATTGTCACACCGCTCGGCGCAGGGCAGCCGGTCTCCGCGATAGATCAGCTAAAGACGCTTGCCGATATTCAAAGCGAGAGAGGTCTTATTCAGCAGGTTTTCCAGATCTACTATCCCAACTACAATCCAAACGGACCGGGAGGCGACAAAACCGGTTCCAGCGTAAACCCCCTTGCAAATTTTGCCGGGATTTCTTCTGCGCAAGGAATCGAGTCCGGTGTGCCGGGCCTGATCGCTCTTGCAAGCGGCGTTGTTATTACGCCGGCCCTGGCGACGCCGCAGGATCTCCTGATTTTTCCGGATGCTCCCCCGGCTCCGGCGGTGCGCGCGATTGCAGTGGCAAACGTCGTGGATGTTCAGGCGTCGCAAGGCCCCGTTGAACGGAATTTTGCCATCAGCGATCAGGTTACGGTTTCAATCAATGGACAGGTGGTAGATCAGTCGACAGGGCGCTATGTATCAGGCACTGGTAGCGTGACCGGCGTGGAAAGCACTGTACCGGCCCCTCAGGGCGTCAATCTCGCCAGCCTGGTGCATATCGATCCTGCAACGGGCGTCGTAACATACGACGCGAGCCAGTTTGCATTTTTGGGCGTTGGGGAATCGGCAATCTATACGATTGGGTTCGATAGCCAGCCCGGAACATCCATTGTTCCTGAGACTTTAACGCTGACCATCAATGGGTTGAACGACAAGCCAACCGTCGAACATCCTATTCCGGACCAGCGGGCTAGGGAAGGCTGCAGATTCGAATATGTCATCCCAGCGTGCGTGTTTGCCGACCTCGATGCAAACGATACCTTAAATTTCCGTGCGACGTTGGCGAACGGCGATCCACTTCCAAGCTGGCTTACGTTCGATCCCGTGTCGATGACGTTTTCCGGAACACCGCCGAAGGGAGAAGAATGCGTACTCCATATCAAAGTTATCGCGAGCGACGAGCACAATGCGACAGCCGTTGATCAGTTCGATATCGTGATCGCGGAAAGTCACCAGCACCATCATCATTTCCACGATGACAGTGCGATTGCCTTGAGTGGCCAAGATTTGACTACAGTAAGCGACAACCGTGAACCGGTGACAGGAGCTAGCGACGTCGCCTCGGAAAATCAGGGAGAAGATTGTCACAAATCGGAAATGATAGATTCTGCCGGTTGCAGCGATAACTGCTCCCATGAATCAAAACCAGAAAGAGACGATCGACCAAACTCGTCGACAGACATAGCTTCATTATCTCACAGGGAGCATGTCACATATGAGTCAAATAGCGGAAGCGGCATCAGCGATATGCGCGCCCATGGATCAGCCCAGACGCCTGTTCCGAGCAATTTTGATTCCGATCGTTCGGACCACACGGAGATGCATACTGGATGGTCTCGCTCAGTGGTCGACTATTCAAGTCAGATGAATTCATCGCACGATAATCACAGCTCTTTCTCGACCAGCTACAGCGTGACATTTAACTGGAGCAGCACGTCCGGGAGAGGGCGCGATGCGGACAGCTTCGATTTCAGGTCGGATCTCGGTCGCAATTTGGACCACAGCCATTCGACATCCGATTTCACGCAGTTCGAAAAATCGTGGTCCGGTAACGGGAGCGATGTAGCCGCTCTTGTTCAAGCCGTGACAAGCGTCGAGTTTTTCGCCAGCCATGACGATCACGCGATAACGACGCGCTTCAGTTCATCGGTAGAATTGCATACGCACCAGAACGATTTCCACCTGACCTAGGTAGTTCGGAGCATATCCTGGCCGCTAAGGTCCCGCTCCGACTGGCTGCGAGGCGGCCTTCTTCGTCTTGCGCTCGGCGAGCCAGTTCTCGAACCGCTGTATCACGACAAAGAATGTCGGAACGAACAGAACGGCAAGGCAGGTCGAAGCAAGCATCCCGCTGAACACGGTGATGCCGATTGACTTACGGGCACTCGCGCCGGCGCCGGTAGCGAACACCAGCGGAGCCACGCCGAGGATAAAGGCAAACGACGTCATCAGGATTGGCCGGAACCTTGCCCGCGCGGCTTCGACGGCAGATTCCAGCAGTGGTCTGCGATCCCGGACATGGAGTTCCAGCGCGACTTCCACAATGAGAATGGCGTTCTTGGCCGACAACGCGATCAACAGGATCAGTCCGATCTGTGTGTAAAGGTTGTTTTCGATCCTTAGCCCTGTGAGGACTGCCATAGGTCCGAGCAGGGATAGCGGCACGGCAAGAATAACCGCAATTGGTGCAAACCAGCTTTCATACTGTCCAGCCAGAACCAGATAAACCAGCAGCAGGGCGAGGCCGAACACGTAGTAAATCTGGCTGCCGACGGCTTTCTCCTGATGTGACATCGCCGTCCACTCGTAGCCTGTGCCCGGCGGCAATGTCTTGTCGGCAATTTGCTCCATCAGCGTAATGGACTGGCCAGAACTGTAACCCTGCGACGGCAATCCAATAACGGTCGCGGACGGGTAGAGGTTGTACAGGCTGATCAGAGAAGGGCCAACAGCCGGGGTAATTGTCGCGATCGTGCCCAGCGGGATCATCGCGCCTTGTTGATTACGCACCGTCAGGTTTGCGATATCCTTAGCAGTCAGGCGGAACTGTGCATCGGCTTGGGCATAGACCTGAAAGGTGCGTCCAAACTTGTTAAATTGATTGACATAGGACGACCCGAGATAGGCCGCCAGTGTCGAGAATACCTGATCGGTCGTGACATGCAGTGTTTGTGTCTTGATCCGGTCAACCTCGACGTCGAACTGCGGGACCATTGAGCGGAACGGAGAACTGACACGTTGTAGCGCGCTTTGCGTCTGGGCGTTAGCGACCACCGCTTGGGTGACGGCCTGGAGCTTGCCGAAATCGGAATTGCCGTCACGCAGCTCAACCTGCATCGCAAAACCGGCGGCATTGCCGATACCTTGAATGGGCGGAGGGGGAAGCACGAAAATCCGTGCTTCCGGAATCGCCTCGAGCTTCTGATTTAGTCCCACGACGAGAGAGCGCAAATCTTCTCCGTGACCACGTGCCTCCCAGTCCTTCAGGATGAGATAGGCAACGCCTGCATTGGCGAGACTGGAACTGTTATCAAGTGCCGAAATGCCGGAGATGCCGATAACCTGCGCAACGCCGGGTGTCTTTCCGGCGATTTCAGTAACCTGATCCAGCACGCGCTGGGTGCGGTCGAGCGCGGCACCATCTGGCAACTGCACGGCTGCCAGCAGATATCCCTGATCCTCGATCGGAATAAATCCCGTTGGCACGCGAGACAGGCCATAGCCGCCGATAGCAATCAGGATCAGCGCGATGATCAATGAGATACTGCTGTGCCGAACCATGCGATCGATAAATGAACTGTAACCCCTCTCGATCCGGTCATAGATCGAGTTGAAGCCGCGATAGAACCAATTACGCTGCTCTGGCGGGATTGGCCGCCGAAGCCAGAGCGCGCATTGCGTGGGCTTCAGGGTCGCAGCATTGATGGCGCTGATCAAAGCGGTTGCGGCGATCACCAGCGCGAACTGCGCATAGATGCGGCCGGTCAGACCAGGAAGGAAAGCCGCCGGAAGAAATACCGACACCAGGACCAGTGTGATTCCGATAATCGGCGCGAATAACTGATCCATCGCCTTGATCGCGGCATCGTGACCCGACAGGCCCTGCTCAATGTTGTGGGCAGCCCCTTCAACGACGACGATGGCGTCGTCGACCACGATTCCGATCGCAAGTACGATGGCAAACAGTGTCGACAGGTTGATGGTGAAGCCAAGCGCCGCCATCGCGGCAAAAGCCCCGATGATGGTAACTGGGACTGTCGTTGCCGGAACCAGCATGGCGCGCCAGTCCTGCAAGAATACCAGAATCACAACGAGGACAAGAAATCCCGCCTCGATCAATGTTTTATAAACTTCGTGAATCGACGCCGTGACAAATTTTGTCGTGTCGAACGGAATGTCGAACTTCACGTCCTGCGGGAATCCGCGGGCCAAATCTGCCATCTTCTGCTTTACGGCCTGCTGGACCTGAAGCGCGTTCGCGCCCGGTGACTGAAAGACGCCAATTCCGATCGCTGGTTTTCCGTCCAGCGAAAATATTTGGCTATAGGTCTGGGCGCCAAGTTCAACGCGCCCGATGTCACGAACGCGGACCACATCGCCGTTGTTACCGGTCTTGACAATCACATTTTCAAATTCGCGGGCATCTTCGAGCCGACCGTTGATGTTGAGAGTGTACTGGAACGCGTGCCCGGGGGGCGTCGGGGGCATTCCGATTTGCCCGGCAGTGACTTGCTGGCTCTGCTGCTGAATTGCCTGGATGACATCCTGAGGCGTGAGCGCCAGGGCTTGCAGCCTGTCTGGATCAAGCCAGACTCGCATGGAGTATTGACCGGCACCAAAAACGGTAACGTTACCAACTCCGGAAAGGCGCGATAGCTCATCCCGAATGTTGATCGTGGCGTAGTTGCTGAGAAAGAGGCTGTCGTAGGTGGCGTTAGGTGAAGTCAGAGTTACGAACAGCAGGATTGCTGTCGACCTCTTCTGGACCGTGACACCTTGCGTCTGAACCGATTGTGGAAGGGAGGATAACGCACTGGAAACCCGATTTTGGACCAGCACCTGCGCGAAATTCAGATCGGTGCCGATCTTGAATGTTACTGTGAGCGAGTAGGTGCCATCAGCAGCGCTGTAGGACTGCATGTAGAGCATGCCTTCGACGCCGTTCACCTGCTGCTCGATCGGCAGCGCGACGGTGTCGATGACCGTCTTGGCGCTAGCGCCTGGATAGCGTGTCGTGACCTGCACGGTCGGCGGAACCACGTCGGGGTACTGTGCGACGGCAAGGCCCAACAAGGCCACGCCGCCGATCAGGATCATCAGGATCGCGATGACGTTTGAAAGGACCGGCCGTTCGATGAAGAATTTCGAGATCATGGCCGGTTTCCGGTCCTAGTTTGTCGAAGCGCGAGGCTGTTCTATTTTTTGCAACTGAGGATCGACCTTCTGGCCGGGAATTGCGCGCAACAGGCCAGCGATCACAACACGGTCATCAGGTTTCAGTCCGTCTTCGACCACACGCAACTCACCTTCGAGAGGGCCGGTCTGTACCTTGCGTTGTTCGACGACATTCTCCTTGTTGACCACAAGGACATATCTTCCAGCCTGATCGCTTCCCAACGCGACATCGGGAATCAGCAAGGCATCCTTCTGCTGATCGAGAGGAACGCGAACGCGTACGAAATATCCCGGCAGCAGCACCCGGTCGGCGTTTGTCAGAATTCCGCGGACTGCAAGCGTTCCGGTCGACTGATTGACCGTCGGCGCGGCGTAGTCGAGCTTTCCTCGGTGAGGAAAGCCACTTTCGGTCTGAAGCCCGACCTCGATCGGCGTTTCCTTGAGATCCTTCGTCGTGAGACCCTTCTCAGCGGCAGCCGCGCGTATCCGCAAAACGTCCTGTTCATTGACGTTGAAATTTACATAGATCGGACTTTGCTGAACGATGGTCGCGAGCTGGGTCGGCGAAGAAGCACCGACGAGTTCGCCGATCGAGACGAGACGCGCGCTCACGACTCCGTCGAACGGCGCGGTGACATTCGTATAGCCGTAATTGACTGCCGCGATCTTTGTATTGACCTGAGCCTGCTGGAGATTGGCTTGCGCATTATCCCTTGAGGATGTGGACTGTTCGAGAGTCGCCTGCGACACGACCTGCCGCGAGACCAGATCGGATTGACGCTTGAAGTCGGACTCAGCCTGCCTCAACGAGGCCTGCGCACCAGCTTCCGCCGCCTGTGCCTGCTCCAGCTTCAGCTTGTAAGTTTCAGGCTCGATTGTGAATAGCGTCGTGCCCTGCTTTACGAAAGCCCCATCCTGATAGGAGATCGATTGGAGAAATCCCTGGACGCGGGCAACAAGGTCGACCGTGTTGACCGGTCCGGTATTGCCAGTGGCTGTTAAATACCGAGTGATGGTGCGCTGCACAGGATGACCAACGTCAACCTTCGGCGGTGGCGGCGGTACAAAACTATTCTGTTCGCAAGCTGTTAGCGCAGTCAGTAAAAAAATGACTGGAGGAATACGCAGCCTAGATGATGCGCTGCGCTTCGCAACGCTGGGAAATTTAATGCTGGCCGGACACGAAGGTTTCATTTCGATGCCCTGTTAAAATTTCTTTTCGCGGAAATTATTCCGCTCGGAGATAACAATCACTGTCTCATGGATACCAACAATCTACTTGCGGTGGAACCCAAAAGAGAAAATGATATCGACCGCTAGGAATTTTCTGACAATTTTTTTGAATTCACTTCTTTGCGGGCATCGTCCTTCGGACGCCAATAAGGATTTCTTCAAATGATCGACACGTTGAGACGTGTGGCAACGCTATGGTCGCTCACGGCAACGATTTTCTGGGTGACAACGATGTTGGTCGTCGCCCAGCAACCTACCGATGAGCAACGAAATGCCATCCGCTCTGCATGCCGCTCGGACTATGAAGCGAATTGCGCCAGCGTACCGCCCGGCGGAGCCGCTTCGTTGCAGTGCCTGCAGAAGAATATGTCGAAGCTGTCGGGCTCCTGCCAGCAGGCGGTCAGGGCTATCGAACCGGCCGCTGCACCGAACGCAGAAACTGCACCGGCTCCCGCCGCGTCAGCGCCGGCGAAAGCGGCTGCGCCAGCCGCTGCTCCCAAAGCAGCAGCGACCACATCAGCGCAAAAGCCGAGCGACGCGCAGACAGCAGCCATGCGCAGCGCCTGCCGCTCGGACTACCAGAAGAACTGCGCCAGTGTCCCGCCCGGCGGTGCGCCGGCGTTGAATTGTCTTGAAAAGAACAAGTCAAAGCTTTCGGCGAGTTGCCAGCAGGCGGTGAGCGCGGTGAGCGGCACCGCAACCGCGCCGGCCGCCGGGGGCACACCGGCGGCCCCCGCAGGAGCTACAGCAGCAGCCCCGGCGCCCGCCCTGGTCTTGCGCCCAATGCGGCCGCGGGAGGAATTGTTTGTCCTGAGATCCGCCTGCGGAGCGGATGTCCGCACACTTTGTGACGGCGTCGCGCCTGAAGTTTGTAGAAGCCGTCGAGAAAATTGAGAAAGAGAAGAACGATACCGAATAGTTTGACGCCGCGGCCAATGAAGCTATGACGCAAGTAACCGAACAGAAGTATGGCCGGGTCGGTGCTGGAGACATGTGCGCCTGCTGATATGACCAACGTGGCCACAATCATTTTTTCGACGTGACCGAACATTTCCTTCGAGGCTTGCATCGAGATGCTCAGCATAGAATGTAAGCCACCTAGTCCTGATGTCCTGCATGGTTCTCCCCCCGCGACTGACCGCGTGCGACAAACTGGCCTTGAACGGTTGTCTGATCAAAGGCCTTGGTTCGTCTCAGTACAGCGGCTCCCTAAACAAGAAGCAAGAACCCCAATTTATCGTTTCCCCAAGACACGTGCGGAACGGCAGGGAATGAATCTCTGTTTGCCACACACGATCAACTGAGAATCGGAAAGGAACAAACACATGCGACATGCCATGTTGATAGCCGCTCTTCTGTGCGTCTCCAGCTCCGCGTACTCACAGGATCTGACAGCCGAGCAGCGCAGCGCTTGCATGGGGGACTATGAAAAATTCTGTAAAGGCGTTGCTCCGGGAGGAGGGCGAATTATCGCCTGCCTGTCCAAGTCAAGCGACAAGCTCACACCTGAATGCAAGAAAGTGCTAACTGCAGCAGAGAAGAAATAGTTCTCAGGTCCTGACGCGCCCTTGCGAATGTTGTTTGCCCCAAGATCAACCAAGACAGCTTAAGGAGTTTGCCATGCGCTCGCTTCTGCTTATTGCCTCCGCCATCCTGGCATTTTCAGGAACAATGGTTGTCGAAACGACTGATGCCAATGCGGCGGTTTGCGCCCGCGGAGTGTACCGCGCCGGCTGCGCCGGGGCCCGGGGAGCTGTGGTTGTGCGCCGGCCGCCGGCCGTTGTTTGCCGTACGGTGTGGGTCGATGGCGTGCGTGTGCGTCGCTGCAGATAGCAGCATCATGCCGGCGGTCTGCTGATCTCATCCCCTGTGCGAGATTGGCCTGGTCGAATGCTCAGGACGAAGCATTGCCCTTTATCTTCCGGCAAGGCGTCGATGCGGTGGATGACATTCGGACAATGCTCGTCACCGAGGGGGGCTGAACAAGATCCTTGCGGCTGAGAAACCGCAAGGTGCCGCGCGGGTAGGCATCGCAGAAGGCTGACAGCGTCGCAGCCGTTGCCGCCACGCTGTCCTGTTTCGGGATTACAGCGATCCCACCGTCTCTCAGGATAAAGGCGTCCTTGACGTTCGACATGTTCATGGTCGCAAGACAGATCTTGAACAGGTTTTGATAGGATTGCGGGGGTTGCATCAGGTCCCCGCCCAGACTTCCAAGCAAATAATCCCGGCTTTTTGTGCAGCTTTCAGCATTCGCGGAGTTGGCCGCAATCAGAATCCCAGTGACGCCTGCAATCAACGCTCGCATTGTCAGCGGCCCGCGGCCGCGGCGCGAGGCGCGGGACGTTCCCTGGGCATCGGCCTTGCGGGAAGGGGCTGCTCCACCTTTTCAACACCAGTTCGCAAACTCGAACGGGGCAGGCCGTATGTCTCGGCGGCGCAACGTTCCCAGGACAGCGCGCGGGCATGTGTGGCTGCGCCGGCCGCGAGAATTGAGCGGGTATTACTGTCTTCGGCCAGTTCAGTGATTGCCTGAGCGACGGCCTCGACGTCGGGCTCAATAAGCAATCCGGTCTCGTCGGCGAGAACAGCATCCGGAACCCCACCGATTGCTGTCGCGACACTCGGCAAGCCACCCGCACCTGCCTCGAGATAGACCAGACCAAAACCCTCGACGCGCCCCAGCGAATCCGGAATTCCGGTCAGACAGAAGAAATCGCTTGCGCCATAGATGTCGCGGATTTTCTCGTTCGGCAATGATCCGAGAAGATGAACTTCGCAATCCGCAGTCTCGATCATGTCGCGAAATTCCTCGACATAATCTGCCTCGCCGTTGGGACCAATCACGAGCCAGGCGATGCGCCTGCGCAATTCGTCCGACAAGCGCGATAACGCCGCAAGCGTCATGAGGTGCCCCTTGCGGCGGGTAAGACGGGCGACGGTCACCATGACAATCTTATCCAGCCCCACGCCATAGGCATGACGCGTTGCCTTTCGATTTTTGCGCGGGCCGAACCAGAAATCCGAGACGCCAAGCGGGATCGCGGAAACGCGCTCGCTTTCAATTGTAAACCGTTCTCGAAAAAGTTCCCGCGTGAACCGGCTGTTGGCAGCGATCTCGGTTCTCGGTCCAAATACGCCTGCAGCTCGAATCGCAAACCGTTTGAGCGGTGTTTGAGTCTCATTGATTTCCGAACCGTGGACGGTCATCAGTAAGCGCGCCTGGGTCCGATGCCGCGACAGAGCCAAGGGAATGAAGAACGGCCAATCTGCCGCATGGATTACATCGTAGTCTTCGATGCGCACCCGATTGCGGGCGAGAAGAATTTTGGCGGGAAGATTCCGCATCGAGTGTAGCCCACCGCGAAAGCGATAAAGCTCGAAGGGAAGGGACCTGTCGATCTCCAGCGAACATTCAGAGTAATCTGGAGCTACCACCGTGACCCGCGCGCCGAGTTCGGTAGCCGCAGATGCGATCTCCTTTGCGTAGGTTCCAATCCCGCCTGTCGCGGGCGCGAACTCACTCGTCAGCAAGAGGATATTCATGGAGCGTCCCTCAATAGGCTTGCGGAGTCACCAAGCCCCGGGTGTTCTGAATTTCCTGGTGATAGCGGAAGACACGGGCGAGTTGAGTGCCCGGCGTAAAGGTCCGAATGCTGGCCGCGATACGGGATGATTCCATCTCGTCCCTTGCAATGGCGTTGCGAACGTCGATGAAACGGTGAACGAGGCGCTCCACCATGTCATCCTTTGAGTCGCTTCGCGGAACGAGATACCCGGCTTCGCCATCGCGGATCACCGCCTCGAGTTGAGGTAGATGCACGGCAACAACGGGTCGTCCCACCCCAAGGGTTTCGAGAACAAATCGCGGCATTCCCTCGAACTCGGAGGTCAGAATGCCTGCATGAACTGACGCGAGCGTCGCAGCCATTCCGGCTGCGTCCTTGAATCCATGACGAACTGTGATGGTCTCGATCGCCGCGAACTCCGGGAATCGATGCGGATCACTGGTGCCAATGTAATGAAATTCCACCTTCTCCGGCATCACCTGACGCAGACGGTCGATGGTCCGGAACATCAGCGCCGGATCCTTGAACTCGTCGAGCCGGCCGGCAAAAACGACGCGGAAAGACTTGTTATCGCGAGGCAGGGGTTGAGGCTTGAAGATATCGGTATTGACCCAGGTCCACAGCGTGTCGATCTTCTCTCTCTGACGAGGATAGGTTTTCTGAAGACGTTCGGTGATGTATGGATTCACGCACAGGAATTTCTCACTCGTCGCCATGGCAAAGCGCTCGCCGGCATTGTGGACGAAGGAATATCTGCGAAGCAGCGAATCCATCTGGAGCTTGGGAACGCCCTCGCCGTGAAGCATCTGGACGAACGGAAGGCGAAGGACAGCCGGTAGCCAGGAGAATTCAACACGGCGCAGGTCGATCGAGCATCGCCTCTTGCGAATCTGTCGGGAGATCAGGCCGAAGTTGCGTAGAAGCGCGACGAAGAACTGCCCGGTCAGTGACGAGCGGATAGTGCGGGCGGCTTCCCGCGCCCGACTGTCAGAGTAATGCAGTATGGGCAGAAAATCGAACGTGCGGCCCCTAAAGGTGAGCTTGTGGACCTCTCCGAGCTTTAGATCGCCGACGGAATCGGTGCCGATGAAAAGCAGATCGGTATCGGTCGGGTGAAACGTGATGAAATCCCGGATATAGGTTTCCAGGCCGCCGACTTTCTCGCCGCGCGGATCGAATGGATGAATCAGGCAAATCTGATACCGCGCGCCGGCGTGGCTTACATTGCGCGCGCGCTGCGCCAGTGTGACTGAGGATGTCATGCCGCTTTCCTTGTCCGTGCACTTACAATTTGTGGGATGCTGCGCGCTACCAGCCGTGGAACGATGGCCATACAGCGCGCGTAACGTGGTCCGAGCCGGCGGGGACTCCGCAGCATTCGCCACGCCCATTCAAGACCGATCTTTTGGGTGATTCGCGGTGCGCGATCCTGAGTGTGGGCGATGAAGTCGAGGGCCGCCCCGGTGCAGAGCAGCCCAACCCCCGGAAGGCTGTCGAGACAACGCGCGGCAAAAACCTCCTGCCGGGGGGCGCCTAACGCGATGAAGCAAAGTCTCGCTCCCGATCTTCGAATACTTTCGATCGCGCGGTCGGCTTCGTCCGAGTAAGGGTCAAAATCGCCGCTGGGTGCATAGTATCCGGCAATCTGAAGCCCCCTGAAGCGGCGCGACAGGCGGCGCGCTGTTCTGTGAAGTGTCAGATTGTTGGACCCAAGCAGATAGACAGGAATTCCGCTTCGTCCGGCTTGCTCGCAGAGAGGTTCGACAAGGTCGGCACCGGTCGTTCTCTCGATCTGCGCACCCGCGAGACGGCCGAGTGCAACAATGGGAAACCCATCGGCGGTGACAAAGCGCGCCCGGCGATAAGCGGCGCGAAAGTCCGGCCGTCGCTGCAATTGCACGACGTGGTCGAGATTGAGTGTACAGACAATAAAGCTATCGCCGCTTTGTGTTGCCGAGACGATCGACGATACAGCTTGAGGCATGGAGAGAATGTTGATGGTGATTCCATCGACAGTCACATCGTTTGAACGATGCAGATTCGGTTCCAGCATGTCTATCCCCCTGATGACAATGTGGCGTGCTCAACGGCTTGGACGTTTCTGGCGACGGAACTCTACGTGCCAAAAACTTCTATCGATGAGCATCGTCACGAAAACGTACCAATGCGTCGCAACGATGGCGTCTTGTCCAAAGAACACGATGACAATGAAACTAAATCATTCTCGCGATGGAGATCTGCCATGCATGTGAAGTTGTCTCGCCGGGAGGCGATAACGGTGCTCGCTGGCGCGGGAGTTGCAGTGAGCGGCGGTGATGCGTTCGCTGCGGCGGATGAAAGTCTCGGCGCGATTGCGGCAGCAAATGGATTCGTGTTCGGAGCTGCTGCTGGTCCGGTTATCGATAAGGATCTTGCCTACCGTGAACTCTACACAAGGCACACGCGCATCGTTACGACCGACATAGCCTTGAAAATGGGCACCATCGCGCCGCAATCCGGATCGAAGCATTTTGAGAGCGCAGATCGCTTGCTGCATTTCTGTGCAAGAAACGACATTCCCATGCGAGGGCATTGCCTCATTTGGAACGAATGGGTTCCGTCATGGATCAAGAGCATGAGTGTGGCGGAGCGGAAGAGGTTCTTCGACGAGTACATCGAAGAAGTCGTCGGTCGCTATGAAGGAAAGCTGCAGTCGTGGGACATCGTCAACGAGCCGTTCTGGCCCGGACACAAGGCGCCTGGCGGGTATCGGCTTGGCCCATGGTATGAGACATTCGGCACCGACTATGTTCGTCGTGCATTTCAACGCGCAGCTTTGGCCGACAAGAACACGAGATTTGTACTCAACGAAGCTCAGACTGAGCGCGATGATGCGGTCGGTCGAGCCGTTCGCGAGGGATTATTGCGTCTGGTTGATGAGTTGAAGGATGCGGGCGTGCCGCTTCATGCGGTCGGCCTGCAGGGTCACCTTCAGCCGCGCTACCCGTACGATGCTGGGCGATTCGCCGAATTCGTTCATGCGCTCGCTGAACGAAAGGTCGATATTTACGTCACGGAATTCGACGTACGCGACGATACGTTTCCGGACGACATTCCAACCCGTGACGCCATGATTGCAGATACGGCCGAGAGGTTTCTGAGTAACGTCTTGAGTATCGCCGCTGTCAAAATGGTGATCGCCTGGGAGCTTGCCGACAATTACTCATTCTACACGGATGCAGCAAAGAAGAAGAACCCTCTTGCGGAACGGCTTCCGCGGCCTTTGCCGTTCGACGATGCGATGCAGAAGAAGCCGCTTTGGTTCGCGATGGCGCGGGCTTTCCGGAATTCAAAACGAACATAGCCTCCCTCCTGTCTCTTAGTCATGCTTGCGATCGTTGTGGACGGGCGCGCAGCATCCTGAACATTAGGGGCGCATAGAGCAGGACCAGCACGACGCTATAAATGGCCGCACCGCTCGCCACATGCGCAGCCAGCGATATGAAGTTTGCGGCTTCCGGCATCAGGCGAAGAGCCGCTCCCATCGCGGCGGTCGCAATCGCAATACGGAAAAGATGGCCCAGCGGCAGTGTGAGATTGAACTGGGAGAATCCGATGGCGAAGCTCGTAATCGCGGCCGCTGCAGCGGCAATGACAGTCGCGACGGCTCCGCCGATAATGCCCCAATACCAGATAAAGGCGAAACTGAGAGCCACAGTCACCACTGCGTCGATGCTCGCGACGACGATCATCAGGCGGGTTCGAGTATGAAGGAGAAACACTTGATCGCCAAAATGGGCGCGCAGGTTACGGATCGCACCCGCCAGAACCGAAAGCGGCAGGACAGCGAGGGTCACTTGCTGGAATGGCATTGCAATTAGCAGGTGGACAATTTCCGCTCGCAACATGAAGATCCCAACGATGCTCGGCGCAAGAATAGCGACAAGAAGCGCGCTATTTTCCGAAAGCTGTTGCATCGCGGCGTTGCTGCCGCTGCTTTCCATCCGCTTTACGGCTATCGGGAAGGCTGCAGCTGTTACCAGCATTGCAGCAACGGCAGCAGCCCTTTGGCCGAGGCCGTAACCAACGGCGAACAGGCCAGCTGCAGCGACACCCAATATATCGTTGACGATAAAGCGTGAAGCATTGAGGCCGACCCAGCCGAGTCCGCTGCCGACAATGATTGGAATACCGTAATGCAATGCATGATTGACGATTGTGCGATCAACTGGCCAGAGATTGCGCCCAAAGCCGATCTTCGGGAGCACAATGAGTACCGCGGCGAGCTGCGCGATAGCGTAGCCGGCGAGCGGCCATTCGGGATTCTGGCCAAACAGATCGATCATGAGGAGGCCGATCAGAAAGCCTAACGCTGGGCCGATGATCTGTTGAACTGAGTAGACGCCGATCTTCTGCTGTACGCGAGCGCGCTCACCGATGTAAAGATTGAGCGATCGGGTGATGACGTAGGCGACTGTCGCCGTCAGAAGTCCGGCCTTGGCGTCTGGTGCAATCACCAAAAAAAGGATGCCGATTATGGCAACACTCTGGATGAACACGGAAAGCAGCAAGATCGCATTTTCCGTCCGATAGAAGCGTTGAGCTTCCTCTCCGGTCTGAAAACGGCCGAAGAAACGGAGTGCATACTGAGACCACCAGGCGAGAAAGCCGATTTGCAGGAGTTCGTGCGTCGCTGTCAACAGTGTGATGACGCCCAAGGTGTGTTCATTGACGACGTGAGTCCAGACAATCATGGCGATCAACTGGAACAGCGGCCCGATGAGTTGCGCAGGCATATAGAGCAAGGTGTGGCGCAATAGCATAATCAGACCCCCAGCCGGCTTGAAATGCGTGACGGGACAACTCGCCGGACTATCAGCATGAGAGCGATGCTGATCGATGCTGATATGCCAAAGGTCATCACGAAATCTGTGAGAGCCCCAAATGAGCGCAAGGACGCGTGGTCGCGCAGGGCCATCACCACGAAAATATGCCAGAGATAGATAAAGTAGCTACCCGAGCCGATAGCGGCGAGAAATGGCAGTCTTAGGTGAAGGATGAACAGCAAGGTGCTGAGCAGGGCCGCGTAGCCGAAGAACGCGACCGAGTCATAATCAGCAGCGTCGCCTATGTTGAAGATTCGCACTGCGGCGTAGATCAGATAGGCAGTCACCACTGCGCCCAAGATTAGTATACGCATGTGGCGTAGTACCAAGCCGATGCCTGTTACCCCGACAAGGGCTCCGAGCGAAGCGAAGGAGAACCAGAACGGAATGTCGCGTAGACGGACTTCTTGAACAAACGAATCGGAGAAGCCAGCGTGCAGCAGGAGCGGGTCGAGATAATTGCCGGAGATGAGTCCAAATACAAACGATAGTGCGATGAAGATGACAAGTCGCTGCGAGGTTTCTGAGTTACCAGAGCCTGACAACCGCAACATCAGCCACAATCCGATGGTACAGCCGATGTAAACAAAGACGTAGTAATAGACAAATACGTAGGCGAGAACGAAGCGTGCAACAGTCGTTGTAACCCGATGATCCATCGCTGAATTGTGCCAGGCCATATAGAAATAGGCTGCGACAAAGGCGATAGCATAGGGAATGAGCGCGGTCTTGATCCGCTTCCACAAGGCGATCCGCCCGGAGAGAGCAGTTAGATATCCCGACGCAAACAGGAAAATCGGCACGCAAGGGCGCAATGCTGCATCGGCCAGCTTGGCCGATGATGTATCCAGTGGCTGCGGGAGCGAATGGATGCCGATCACCATTAGAATCGCGATACCGCGCATGGTGTCGATGCCAGTGTCCCGGCCAGCTATCTGCACGCGCTCATCCTGATGCGCAATCCAACTTTCCGGTATCCGGGCGGCAATTGTCATCGCGCCCCCTCCGAGGATGAGGTCGCCGCGATGGATCTATGAGCGGGAAGTTGCCGGTCGAAAATCTCGTTGAGAGAGTGCCGCAAAGGTGTTTCGAAAAAACGATAGGACAAAAAGCTTGCCATCGCCAAGGCAGCTATTGCGACGGGCAATAGCGACAGCTTTCCGCCGGGCAGGTCGGTTAAGGCCCTCGCACCGAATGTCAGAACCAAGGTAGCGATCGGGATATGCAGCATATAACAGGAATAGGTGTATGCCGAAGCTCGATCAAATCGCAGGCGCGTCAGCAAAGTCGTTGCGCCGCAATAGTCACATTGGATAGCGAGAACCGCGATCGTATATACCGCGACAAGCGCCACCATTTCCGGAAGCAGCCAGCCGAACAGGGTGAATGCAAGCAAGGAGAGGGTGAATGCCCGGGAAGAGACTGGCCACCGCGCGATTTGGTCGCGAAGGAGATAGCAGGCAACGCCGAGATTGAAGCCCGGCAGCGCCCTGAAGATGCCACCGTTGTTGATCCATTCGGCCCACGGTTCAGTTCCCGCTGCTGCCACGTAGATACTATTGGCAAGTGCGGGGAGTATCACCAGCGCGACTACCAGCATTCTGCGCCGTTTCGTAGCGAGGGCAACGAGCGGGAAGAGGAGATAACAGAACATCTCCGCAGACAGGGACCAGCTCGGGAAGTTGAAGGTCAGCCGTTGTCCGTCGACAGCATGAAGCAAGAACAGCTGTGCGGGAACATCAGATAATGGGTAGCGCGCGGGATTGTCGGTCTTCGCAAAGCCAAGGTAAAACGCCAGGGCGATGGCCAGGTAGAACATCAACGTGGCCAGATGGAGTGGATAGATCCGCGCCAGCCGGCGCCCGAGAAAGCGAAAAATCGCGGGGAAGCTTTCAACCTTGCCGATATACTGGCTGGCTATCACAAAGCCGGACACAACGAAGAACAGATCGACAAACAGGTTGAAGTGCAGGGTGTGCTCAAACACGAAGCGCCCCGCGGAGTGATCCTTTAAGTAGTCTGAATAGTGCAAAATGACGACAGCGCCGGCGGCGATGATCCGCAGTCCATCCAGATGACGTGTGCTGTCTCTTGTCTGCAACAAGCCTATCCTCGCCCTGTGTTCCAGCCTCGTCGCGTTTCAAAGCGTGATGCCGCGATCTTTCTGATTATGCGGTTCAGGTTTCGTCGAAAGCCCAATTTGCCGATGGGCGAGTCGTGCGATCAGGTCGAGGACGGCGTCACGATCCGCTGAGGCCAAATCGTTCCAGCGATCAAGGTTTTTCGCTGCTTGTGCGGCATGCAATGCCCGCCATTCCGGAGCAGATGCCGCAGCGATGATTCTCTCGGCCGCTGAAGTCGGATTGACGGGATCAACAAATATTCCCGACTGATCCAAGACTTCATGGAAGATGGCAGCGTCGGGCGCTACGATCGGGAGACCTGCATATTGAGCCTCAAGCAGGGGTAAGCCCAGGCCTTCTTCGTGAGAGGTGCAGATGAACATATCTGCGCTCTGTAGAATCCGGCGGACACGGTCGGCGGATTGATAACCGTGCAGGATCACGCCAGGGCACTTTTCGAGTTCATCCCAGTCATTGCCCCAGCCCTGACGCCCGACAATTTCCAGTGTCGCATCGGGAAATCCGCGTTCGCGCAGGGCAGCGAGGATTCTGGCAGCTGCGACGAAGTTCTTGCGCGGTTCTACAGTTCCGAGGGTCACGAGACGGAGCGCTGACGGCGTTCCGGCTCGTTCAAGGCGATTATCCTGACGAATGCTGAACACATTCCGTACCGGCGGTCGGTATAGCGTGATTTCTGCATCGGTTCGGCAGCGAGTCGCGAGCTTACGCTTGGTATCCGCCGAGTTGACGAGAAAGCGGGGATACGTTCGCACCGCGAGCCTGAACGGTTCGGCCATATACATTCTTGCGCGCCGATTAAGATCGTCTCTGCGGGACAGCAGAAAAATATCATGAATGTATGGAACGACTCTTGCCGCGAATGGCCATAGCAGCGGACTCGGCGGAAAACCGGGACAAAGCAGAATCGATGGAATACTGAGCAGGCGCAGCGGCAATCCGAATGTCTGCGTCGCCACCATTCGCCCGGTGCCTTGCGCCAGCACCGGGGTTACATCGAGCGGAGCCAGTGCTGTGCGCGAGAATAGTTCAAGCGTGATGCGTTCGAGACCGGTGACGTGGCGTCCGACATGAGTGTGGTCGACATAGATAGTCATGCGAATCTCGATGTTGCCGGAGTCCGGATAGATTTATTGGAAGTTCCGCACTGCGTCCTCGCGATCCGGACCGGATATCGTGGCAACAGCAGCGTGATAAGGATGATAAACTGCGCGAACTGAATGTTCTTTGATGAAAAACTTACCGAGCTTGCTGCGATCACCAGTATCAGAACCATGATCGCCCAAGCCGCCGGATCTGCTCGTTTGAGAATTTCCACAAAGAAGCAGACAAGTCCGACCGTCAGCATTGTTGTGTGAATGATACCGAACTGAACAACGCATGAAATCCAGAAATTCTCGATTCCATAGTTGAGGCCAAGCTGTGCCTGAAGCGCGTTTACGCGGACGGGATTCGGGCCTATAACGAGTTCGTGCCAGTCGAAATGAGACAGCAGATCGAACGTCGCGAAACGTGCCAGCGCGCTGCCCTTGTCGGATGAAAACCGCAACAGCATCTTGTCAAAGATTCCGAGATCGTAAGCAGCGAAGATTCCCGCACCCGCTACAAACAACAGGCAGATGGTCCCGATAACCGTCGGGAGTGAAACCCGCTTGCCGCGCAGGATCCGGAACGCCTCAGCTGCGCCGAGAAAACTCATCAAGAGCAAAACAGTGACAAGGGCAGTCCGTCCACCAAATGCCATCAACGATCCGAGGCACAACGCGATAAGTGGAATCCGGATCATGGCCGCGGAGCAGAGGGCGGGGCGAAGAGTCATCGCAAGAATATAGGCGCCGACAATGCCGGAGGCAGTGAGGGGGTGTCCGAGAAAGGCCGAGGAACGCCACTCCCCGACGACCAGTACATCGCCGAGCGTCAGAGGTATGAGGCGATGGCCGGAGAAATACTCATAGTATCCAACGCAGACGTTCAGCAGTATTGTGAGGTGAACGGCCCACACCAATGGCTTCCGCTGTGGCGACTGAAGCCGCCAGATCACAAGGCAGAGCACGACCGGAAGCAGGAAGGTGTCTATGATGACTGTGAACGGTCTGGTCAGCACGAACATCTGGACAAGCAGGAACGACCAGCAAGCCAGATAGACAAGAATGAGTTTGGCTTCGGAGAACATACGATCGATCTCGCCAACAGGATCGCCGTTGCGTACCAATAGAAGACCGAATGCCAAAAACGATGCATATGTTGCAGGATGCAGCTTCTCATAAAAGCTGCCACCGGCGGTCAGATAATGAATCTTCCAGTTGGTCAGCATTGCCGACGACAATGTGAATGTTGCGACGACCGCCACCAACATCAGACCGATGATCATGCTATCGATAGCGCTGTTGATAACTGCCGACTCCTGGTTATGCGGGCGCGGCGGCTGGCGAAATCCTGTCGCGGCAGGATACCCGCGAAGACCGAGCGGCAATGGCTCGTTTACCGGAAAGGCGCGCGCGGATTTGTGCATCGGTCCGCGTGCCCTCATTGTGCCGGCCTGGGCTTTAGTCCAGCGGTGCCATACGGCTTCAGATAGGCGGAACTTTTATAATAGTCATAAAATCGCAGACGACTGAGATCGACCCGCGTCAGCACAGTCCCAAGAATCCGCTCGTGAACCGGAGAGAGAAGATTGATCGTATGGGAGATAACCTCCTGCGGTGTCTGATCCCAACCCATGGCAAGAATGATCCGATCGGAAAGTTCGGCGAGGGCGCGACCGTCAACCAATGGGACAAGGGGGGGAGAGTCGATGATAATCAACTCGTAGTGCTGACGTAGATGATCGAGAATGTCGACAATCCGCTCGGAAAACATCAGCTCGGTTATCAGTTCGACATCTTTCGCCGCGGGCGATGGCAGGATGGAAAGTCCGGAGCTTCGATCCAGCAAGATCGCTCGCTCCAGTGGAGTCTGTCCCATGGCGACTTCCATCAGTCCGGCGTCGGCATGAGGGGCAAGCGCGCGCGTCAACTGAGGATTGCGGAGATCGCCGTCGATTAGAAGTGTTTTGACGCCGAGCGTAGCGAGCGAAAGGGCGAGGTTGGCGGCAAGCGTCGTCTTTCCCTCGTTGTCGAGCGAGGAGGTAACCAGTACTACCTTGAGTGGCTGGATCCGCATCGTGCGTTGAAGTGCCAGGCGGACTGCGCGGATGGCCTCCGCAAAAAAGGTGCCCGGCTCGTCAATGGCATAACGCATCAGTGGCGGCTGCAACGGAGGCGGCAACAGCCTTACCGTTCTCGGATTATAGCGGGCAAGTTCATCACGCCCGCGTTTCGCCCGTGCGGCGAGTTCGCGCGTACCGATCAGCGGAACGGCCGCGAGCGCGGGCACGCCGGAAATCGCTTCCGCCTGTTCAAGTGTCTTTGATCTGCCCCCTTTGAAGTGGTCCTCCC
>NZ_APJI01000020.1 GCF_000497575.1 Afipia sp. OHSU_II-C1 | reverse complement strand
AATCGGGGGCGTTTCAGGGGTGCAGGTCAACGACTGTAACCTTTCTCAATCGGTCGACGAAGTAGTGATGGTGTCCATGCATGACGATGCCCGCCAGAAAGCTAGGCGGGAGGCGCCGTGCTGGTCGTTATCGAAATGAGAATGGCCGCGTTTTAATAAGCATTTGATCAATTGATTAGGAACGATTTGATCGCGATGCAACCAAGGTGTCTCAACACGGAGAATGTTGCCGCCCACGATAGATTGCGGTTGGCATATTAATGTGTATTGAGGTTCCGCATTTGCGCTATGTCGTCGCGGCTGCGGAGCATAGTAGCTTTCGACGCGCCGCATCAGCGCTCAACATCACGCAGCCGACGCTGAGTAAGCGCATCCGCGAGCTTGAAGACAAGCTAGGCATTCTCTTGTTCGAACGTTCGACGGGCGGCGCTGGACTGACGCCCATAGGCGAAGAGTTCGTAGTATCTGCTCGTCGGGTGTTAGCAGAGCTGGAAGCGATGGAAGCCCGTGCAAAGGCCGGCAAATGCGGCGACGCCGGTCGGCTGGAGATCGGATTCTACACCTCGCTTTCCGCAGGGGCGCTGCGCGACACACTGTTGACATTCGTCAAACAACATCCCGATGTGGAGATCAACGTCGTCGAAAGCGCACGTGTGTCGTTGATCCCGCTTCTCGATCGCGGCGCAATCGACATCGTTGTAGTGCTGGGCGAGCCAACCTACTCTGACTACGCGCACATGAGCCTATGGTCAGATCGGATCATGGTCGCGCTCCCAAAGAACCATCCGCTCGCCGTGCGGGATTTTATCTACTGGACGGACCTCAAGAGCGAACGCTTTCTGATGAGTAGCCGCGATCCGGGTCCAGAGATTCAAGACCTACTCATCAACAAGCTGACCTCGCCTGGAGATCGTCCTCTTATCAAGTCAGTCAATGCCAATCGTGAAAGCATCCTGAGCGTCGTGGACGGCAATCGTGGCATTACCCTGATTTGTGAGTCGGCGACCGGCAATATCATGCCGGGTGTTCTTTTCCGAGAGGTTCGTGACGGCAATGGACCGACCCGCGTCGGTTATGTAGCCTATTGGCGGCGAAACAACGATAACCCTGCGCTCAAGCAGTTCTTAAGCCTCTTGCAGGCTCACCCCGCGGTGCCGCTCGCAAGCAACGGATCGTTGACCTGACGGTCTAATCCGCCGTTCGCCTGTATTTTTTCGCCCCTCTACGACATCCCCCTTGAACCTGTTGCGTCGTCCGATTTTCTGCCTCTTCTATTCGACCCCGATGTCCGGCCCATCTTCAGGCGCCGGCGCAATGCCCGGGGGCAAGATGGGGAAAGCATCCAACAGAGCGGAAGCGGTCACGCGCGGTGCCCGCATGCTGCGCACGGCGCTCGGGCCGGACATCGCTGCGTTCCTGGAAGACCCCGCCGTCGTCGAGGTGATGCTCAACCCGGACGGACGGCTCTGGATTGACCGCCTGTCTGAAGGGTTGTCGGACACCGGCGCGGTGCTCATGCCCGTCGATGGCGAGCGCATCATCCGCCTTGTCGCACATCACGTCGGTGCCGAGGTTCATCCCGACAGTCCGCGCGTCTCAGCCGAGTTGCCCGGAACGGGAGAGCGGTTCGAAGGGTTGTTGCCGCCGGTCGTCGCGGCTCCTGCCTTCGCGATCCGCAAGCCCGCCGTCGCCGTCTTCACGCTCGACGATTATGCCCGCGCCGGAATCATGACTGCGGGGCAGGCCGTCTTGCTGCGCAAGGCCGTCACCGAGCGCCGCAACATCCTCGTCGCCGGCGGCACCTCGACCGGCAAGACCACGCTGACCAACGCGCTTCTGGCAGAAGTCGCCAAATCCGATGATCGGGTCGTGCTAATCGAGGATACCCGCGAACTGCAATGCGCCGCACCGAATCTGGTTGCCCTGCGCACAAAGGACGGCGTCGCCACGCTCTCCGATCTCGTGCGCTCATCGTTGCGCCTGCGGCCAGACCGCATTCCGATTGGCGAGGTGCGCGGCGCCGAGGCGCTTGATCTCTTGAAAGCGTGGGGCACCGGGCATCCAGGTGGCATCGGCACCATCCATGCCGGCACCGCGCTCGGCGCGCTGCGACGCCTCGAACAGCTTATCCAGGAAGCCGTCGTCACCGTGCCGCGCGCACTGATCGCCGAGACGATCGACATCGTCGCCGTTCTCGCCAGGCGCGGCGCACAGCGTCGGCTTGCTGAGCTCGCCTTCGTCGCCGGCCTCGATCCGGCAAGCGGCGACTACCTCGTCGTTCCGCCCGATGCCGCCGATCACACGTCCAACGGAGACCCCGCATGACCAGAATTCTACGTCGCCTGCAAACCCGTGCTGCAACGCTCGTTGCGGCAACCGCAATCGCCGCGATGACCGCATCCACGGCGCACGCTGCCGGCTCTTCGATGCCTTGGGAAGCACCGCTCCAGAAGGTTCTGGATTCGGTCGAGGGGCCGGTCGCCAAGATCATCGCCGTCATCATCATCATCGTGACCGGTCTCACGCTCGCCTTCGGAGACTCGTCGGGCGGCTTCCGCCGCCTGATCCAGATCGTGTTCGGACTCTCGATCGCTTTCGCCGCATCGAGCTTCTTCCTGTCGTTCTTCTCGTTCGGCGGCGGGGCGCTGCTGTGATGCAGGCAGCCAAGCCCATCGCCGGATTCCATGCGCCGGTCCATCGCGCATTGACCGAGCCGATCCTGCTCGGCGGCGCGCCGCGCGCGGTCGCCATCGCCAATGGCACGCTGGCCGCCGCTGTCAGTCTCGGCCTGCGCCTGTGGCTGGTCGGTCTCGCGATGTGGGCGGTCGGACATCTCGCGGCGGTGTGGGCGGCGAAGCGCGACGCGCAGTTCATCGACGTCGTACGCCGTCATCTCCGTTACCCGTCCTTTTTCAGCGCGTGAGGCTTTGCCGATGATGAACCTCGCCGAGTATCGCAACCGCTCCGCCGGCCTCTCTGATTATCTGCCATGGGCCGCGTTGGTTGCGCCCGGCGTCGTCCTCAACAAAGACGGATCGTTCCAGAGGACGGCGCGCTTCCGTGGCCCGGATCTCGACAGCGCAACGCCCGCCGAACTGATCGGAACGACCGCGCGGCTCAATAGTGCGTTGCGTCGTCTCGGCTCCGGATGGGCGATCTTCGTCGAGGCGCAGCGCAGTCCGGCAACCGACTATCCGAATAGTCTATTTCCGGAGGCGGCATCCGCACTCGTCGATCTTGAACGCCGCGAGCAGTTCGAGGAGAAGGGCGTCCATTTCGAGAGCGGCTATTTCCTGACCTTTCTTTGGATGCCGCCTGCCGAAGACGCGTCACGAGCGGAGAACTGGCTCTATGAGGGACGGGCGCACGACGGCGTCGATGTTCACGAGCTGCTGCGTGGCTTCATCGATCGCACCGACCGCCTGCTGCAGCTCTTCGAAGGCTTCGTCCCTGAATCCGATTGGCTCGAAGACCCGGCGACGCTCACCTATCTCCATTCGACGGTCTCCACGAGAGCCCAGCGTGTGCGCGTCCCCGAGACGCCGATGCATCTCGATGCGCTGCTGGCCGACCAGCCGCTCGCGGGCGGTCTGGAGCCGCGCCTCGGCGACGCCCATCTGCGCACGCTCTCGGTTGTTGGATTCCCGACCGCGACCCACCCCGGCATCCTCGACGAATTGAACCGGCTCGCTTTCCCGTACCGGTGGTCGACCCGCGCGATCCTGCTCGACAAGACGCAAGCCGTGAAGCTGCTGACGAAGATCCGGCGGCAGTGGTTCGCCAAGCGGAAAAGTATCGCCGCGATCCTCAAGGAGGTGATGACCAACGAGGCGTCCGTCCTCGTCGACAGCGATGCCGCCAACAAGGCCGCCGATGCCGACATGGCGCTGCAGGAGCTCGGCAGCGATGACGTCGGACAGGCGTATGTCACCGCGACGGTAACGGTCTGGGATACGGACGCCGGCGTCGCAACCGAGAAACTGCGGCTGGTCGAGAAAATCATCCAGGGTCGCGATTTCACCTGCATCGGCGAGGGCGTCAACGCGATCGAGGCTTGGCTCGGATCGTTGCCGGGCCACGTCTACGCCAATGTACGCCAGCCGCCGGTCTCGACGCTGAACCTCGCTCATATGATTCCACTCTCGGCCGTCTGGGCTGGCCCGCAGACCGATGAGCATTTTGGCGCACCGCCATTGTTCTTCGGCAAGACCGAAGGCTCGACGCCGTTCCGCCTCTCGCTCCATGTCGGCGATGTCGGGCATACGCTGGTTGTCGGCCCGACCGGCGCCGGCAAGTCTGTACTGCTGGCGCTGATGGCCTTGCAGTTCCGGCGGTATCCACGCTCGCAGGTCTTCGCCTTCGACTTTGGCGGAAGCATCCGGGCGGCCGCGCTCGCCGTGCGCGGCGACTGGCATGATCTCGGCGGCAACGCCGCCCGCCGGCCGGACGATCCGGACGGTGTGCTCGTTTCATCGACCGTAAGCGAAACGTTCGATGCCGGGGCCGTCTCACTCCAGCCGCTCGCCGGCATCCACCACACGCCGGAACGTGCCTGGGCGGCGGACTGGATCGTTGACATCCTGACCAGGGAGGGTGTCGCGGTCACGCCGGAGGTGAAGGAGCATCTCTGGTCGGCGCTGACGTCGCTCGCTAGTGCCCCCGTCGGGGAGCGGACGCTGACCGGCCTCGCCGTGCTGTTGCAGTCCGCGAAGCTGAAGCAGGCGCTCCGCCCATACTGCATCGGGGGTCCCTACGGCCGCCTGCTTGATGCCGAAAGCGAGCGGCTGGGCGAGGCCTCTGTCCAGGCTTTCGAAACCGAGGGCCTGATCGGCACCGCGGCGGCGGGAGCCGTGCTTGCCTATCTCTTTCACCGCATCGAGGGCCGCCTTGATGGTCGACCGACGCTTCTCATCATCGACGAGGGATGGCTCGCGCTCGACGACGGCGGTTTCGCCTCGCAACTACGCGAATGGCTGAAGACGCTGCGCAAGAAAAACGCCTCCGTCATCTTCGCCACGCAGTCGCTCTCTGACATCGATGGCAGTGCCATCGCGCCCGCCATCGTCGAGAGCTGCCCGACACGTATCTTCCTTCCCAACGAGCGTGCGATCGAGCCGCAGATCACCGCCATCTATCGGCGTTTCGGTCTCAACGATCGCCAGATCGAAATCATCGCGCGCGCCACCCCCAAGCGCGACTATTACTGCCAGTCTCGTCGCGGCAATCGCTTGTTCGAGCTCGGACTCGGTCCGATCGCGCTCGCCTTCTGCGCGGCGTCGTCCAAGGCCGATCACACGGCGATTGATCGTGTGCTCTCGGAATACGGCTCCGACCGGTTCGTCGAAGCCTGGCTCGCCGAGCGTGAGCTGCTTTGGGCCGCCGACCTGATCCCTGACCTGACAAACGTGGAGGCACCATGACCACCAGGCATTCGCATGTTCGCGCGGCGCTGCTCGCCGCAACGATCGCCAGCATACTGTTGCCGCTGCCGACGATCCCGCCCGCATCGGCGCAGATCGTCTTTGACCCCAACAACTATGCGCAAAACGTGCTGCAGGCGGCCCGCGCGTTGGAGCAGATCAAGCAACAGATCACTTCGCTTCAGAATCAAACGCAGATGCTGATCAACCAGGCGCGCAATCTTGCGAGCCTGCCGCAGTCCTCACTCCAGCAGATCCAGCAATCGATCCAACGCACGCAGCAGCTTCTCGGCCAGGCACAGCGGATCGCCTACGACGCGGGTGAGATCGATCGGGCCTTCTCGACCACCTATGGCGCCGCGTCGAGCACCGCGAGCGATCAATCCCTCATCGACGGCGCACGCGAGCGCTGGCGGAACTCGGTGGCAGCGCTCCAGGATGCGCTCAAGGTGCAGGCCGGCGTCGTCGGCAATATCGACACCAACCGCGCCGAGATGTCCGCGCTGGTGACGTCGAGCCAGTCGGCGACCGGGGCGCTCCAGGCGATGCAGGCCGGCAACCAGCTCCTTGCGTTGCAAGCGCAGCAGCTTGCCGATCTCACCGCTGCCGTCGCGGCGCAGGGACGCGCGCAGAATATCGAAGCAGCGCAACGCACCTCCGCGCAGGAACAGGCCCGCGAGCAGCGCCGTCGCTTCCTTGTGCCCGGCCAGGGGTATCAGCCAGGCAACGCCCGGATGTTCCAGCAATGAGGGCGCGGCTGCGATTGAGACGGTTCGTTCCGCAGGAGCGTCCTGCCGGCTTGAGTGTGCTCCTGCGCGTCGGCGCGCTCGCCTTCGTCGCGGCCGCGCTCGTCGTTGCCGTGATGCAGCTACGCCGTTCCGAAATCGACGCTCCGCCGCCGATGGCGATTGCTGCCGATCCGTTGGCAGCCGATCTCATCCGCTGTCGCGCCATCACGCCGGAGCAATTCGCGATCGACGATACCTGCCGGCGTGTCTGGGCTGAAAACCGCCGACGCTTCTTCGCGCCGTCGTCTTCACGCCCGGACACCAAGATCCATGATCCTGTCGCGTCCGCACCCGCCACGCCCGGCAAGGGCCAGGACAGGCTTCCGGCCGTTGGCGTCCAGTCTGACCGCGACGGGGTACGCTGATGGGCGGCACCGGCGTCATCGATCGGTTCCTTGAGGTCTTCACCCGCTACATCGACAGCGGGTTCGGCCTGCTGAGTGGCGAGGTGGCGTTCATCGCCACGACGCTGATTGTCATCGACATGACGCTTGCCGCTCTGTTCTGGTCGTGGGGGGCGGACGAGGACATCATCGCGCGACTGGTGAAGAAGACGCTGTTCGTCGGCATCTTCGCCTACATCATCGGCAACTGGAATGCGCTCGCAAAGATCGTCTTCGAGAGCTTCGCCGGCCTCGGGCTCAAGGCGTCCGGCACAGGCTTTTCCGCCGCCGATCTTCTTCGGCCCGGTCGCGTCGCCCAGGTCGGTCTCGACGCCGGGCGGCCCATTCTGGAGTCGATCTCCGGGTTGATGGGCTACATCGCTTTCTTCGAGAACTTCATCCAGATCGTTGTGCTGCTGTTCGCCTGGGTCATGGTGCTGCTGGCCTTCTTCATTCTCGCCATCCAGCTCTTCGTCACGCTGATTGAGTTCAAGCTGACCACCTTGGCCGGCTTTATCCTCATCCCCTTCGGCCTGTTCGGGCAGACCGCGTTCCTCGCCGAGCGTGTCCTCGGCAACGTCGTCTCCTCCGGCGTCAAGGTGCTGGTGCTCGCCGTCGTCGTCGGCATCGGCTCGACTTTATTCTCCGAGTTCACCGCCGGCTTCGGCGGCAACCAGCCGACGGTCGAGGACGCGATGGCGATCGTGCTCGCCGCGCTCTCGCTGCTCGGTCTCGGCATCTTCGGGCCGGGCATCGCCAACGGCCTCATATCCGGCGGCCCCCAACTCGGCGCCGGATCGGCGATCGGAACAGGCATCGCCGCCGGCGGAGCGATCGTGGCAGGCGGTGCTGCCGCAGGCATGGCCGTGAGGGGAGCAGGGGCAGCGATGGGTGCAACCGCGGCGGCCGCACGCGGCGGCGCGGCGCTCGCGGGTGGTGCCGCAACATCCTACAGCCTCGCGTCGGCCGGACAGAATGGTGCCGCAAGCGTCGCGTCTGGGCTGGGCGGCGTCGCGCGAGCCGGCGCGGCAGCCGCCACGCAGCCGACGAAGCGCGCGGCCGGCAAAGCCGCCGAGACGCTGGCGTCGAGTTATCGCGGTGGCGCGAAGGCCGCCGTGGAATCAACGGGCGGCTCGTCCACCATGGGCACGATCGGTGGCGGAACGGCGGGCGACAGTACGCAAGCCGCATCCTCACCCCCCGCCTGGGCGCAGCGCATGAGGCGCCATCAAACGATGAGTCACGGCGCCACCGCCGCCGCCCACGCCGTCAAATCCGGCGACAGCCACGGCGGCGGCGCCTCCGTTTCCCTCCGTCAGGAATGATCGATGATGAACCCCTTCCGCAGAGCATCCGTGCATTTCGGTCGCACGCCCGAACCCGAAACTCCCTATCAGAAGGCCGCGCAAGTTTGGGATGAGCGCATCGGCTCCGCCCGCGTGCAGGCAAAGAACTGGCGCCTGATGGCGTTCGGTTCGCTGTTCCTGTCGGCTGGGCTAGCGTTCGGCCTGGTCTGGCAGTCGGCGACCGGCACGATCGTGCCGTGGGTGGTGCAGATCGACCGGCTCGGCGAAGCCCAGGCCATCGGTCCCGCCGCCGCGGATTATCGGCCGGCCGATCCCCAGATCGCCTGGCATCTCGCACGCTTCATCGAGCAGGTCCGTTCGATTCCCGCGGACGCCGTTGTCGTGCGGCAGAACTGGCTGCGCGCCTACGAGTTCACGACTGATCGCGGCGCGCTCGCGCTGAACGACTATGCGCGTGCGAACGATCCGTTCGCGAAAGTCGGCAAGCGCCAGATCGCCATCGAGGTCTCCAGCGTCATCCGTGCCTCACCGGAAAGCTTCCGGGTCGCCTGGATCGAGCGGGGCTACGAGAACGGCCAACTCGCCGCCACGGAACGCTGGACCGCAATCCTCACCATCGCCCTGCAACAGCCGCGCGACGCCGAGCGCCTGAAGCAGAACCCGCTGGGCATCTACGTTAACGCCATCAACTGGTCGAAGGAGCTTGGACAATGAAGCCGCCGTTTCGCAAACCTGGTCCGCCGGCTCTGGGCATCTCTGCAATTCCGGTCCTCCTGATCGGAGCGGCCGCGCTCGGCGGCTGTGCGCAGAAGCTGATTCCGCCGGACATTTCTTATGATGAGTTCATGCCCGCACTGGTCTCGGCCGATCCGCCGGCGCCCGTCACCGTCGTCGAACTGCCGAAGCTGTTGCCGCTGCCGGGCCAGTTGAAGCCGGTGCCCGGCAGCAAGTCGCCGCCGGAGCCGAAGGATCCCAAGCAGCGCATCACCCAGGCCAACGCCGCCGCCCGCGTACAACCGGTGCGCAACGGCTTCATCAATGCCGTCCAGGTTTACCCGTTCTCGTCCGGTGCGCTCTATCAGGTCTATGCCGCGCCGGGGCAGGTGACCGACGTCGCCTTGCAGCCGGGCGAGCAACTCGTCGGCTCTGGCCCGGTCGCCGCCGGCGACACCGTACGCTGGATCATCGGCGACACGGAGAGCGGCACTGGCGCCGCCAAGCAAATCCATATTCTGGTGAAGCCGACCCGGCCGGAGCTCCAGACCAACCTGGTGATCAATACTGATCGGCGCACCTACCTGCTCGAACTGAACTCGACCGAGAAGACCTACATGGCCTCCGTGTCCTGGCAGTACCCGCAGGACCAGCTCATCGCGCTCCGCCGCCAGAATGCGGCGGCGGTCGCGGCGCAGCCCGTCGCCGCCGGCATCGATATCTCGGCGCTGAACTTCCGCTACGAGATCGAAGGCGACACGCCGGCCTGGCGCCCGCTGCGTGCCTTCGACGACGGCACCAAGGTTTACATCGAATTCCCGTCCGGCATCCGCCAGGGCGAGATGCCGCCGCTCTTTATCATCGGGCCGGGCGGCGATTCCGAATTGGTCAATTATCGTGCGCGACAGAACTACTACGTTGTCGATCGGATGTTCGCCGCCGCCGAGCTTCGTCTCGGCGACAAAAGCAGCGAGCGCCGCGTTCGCATCGTGCGCACCGACGGAAGGCCGCGGCTATGACCGAAACCTCCGGCACGGCGAGGGCACCCGATATTCAGCCTGACCTGCGGCTGCGCGCAGAGCGTCCGCAAGTCACGCGGTTGTCGCGCAAGGTGCTGATCGGTCTCGGCGGGGTGTCCGGCCTCGCAATCGCGACCGCGCTGATCTACGCGCTTCAGACCCGTCATGCCGATCAGGCCGGCAAGGAGCTCTATTCGACCGAGAACCGCACGACAGCCGACGGGCTTACCGGACTGCCACGCGACTACACCGGCATTCCGAAGCTCGGGCCTCCGTTGCCGGGGGATCTCGGCCGTCCGATCCTCAGCGCCCAGAATCAGGGCATGCCGGTGCCGCCGACCGGGACGATGCCGCAGCCGGGCGTGACGCCGGAAGAGCAGCGGCGATTGCAGGAGATCGAAGCCGCCCGGCTTAGCAAGCTCTTCGCCGCCACGGATAGCCGCAGCGTCGCGCCGTTGCAGTCGATCCCACCAACTGCGATGCCGGGGACGACGCTCGCTGTGCCGGCGGAGGCGCCGCCGCTCGATCCCAACGCCATGCAGAATATGCAGGACCGCAAGCTCGCGTTCATCAACGGCCCGGTCGATCGCCGCACCGTCAGCGCAGACCGTTTGGCGAATCCCGCGTCGCCCTATGTCGTGCAGGCCGGCACTATCATTCCGGCCGCGCTCATCACCGGCATCCATTCCGATCTGCCCGGTCAAGTCACGGCTCAGGTGACCGAGCATGTCTACGACACCCCGACCGGCAAGTTCCTGCTGATCCCGCAGGGCTCGCGCCTGATCGGCCAGTACGACAGCCAGGTCGCCTTCGGACAGAAGCGCGTTCTTCTGGTCTGGAATCGGATCATGCTGCCGGATGGCAAGTCCATCGTGCTGGAGCGTCAGCAAGGCGCGGATGCGCAGGGCTTCTCAGGGCTCGAGGACGAGGTCGACTATCATTGGTGGGACCTCGCAAAAGCGGCCGCTCTTTCCACCTTGCTCAGCATCGGCGCCGAGATGGGCTCCAGCAGCGATGAGAGCGATCTTGTGCGCGCATTGCGACGCGGTTCGCAGGACTCGGTCAACAACACCGGACAGCAGCTCGTGCGGCGCCAGCTCAACATCCAGCCGACGCTCACCATCCGCCAGGGCTTCCCGGTGCGCGTCATCGTCAACCGCGACCTCGTGATGGCGCCCTACGGCCAGGAGGCAAGCCGATGACGAAGCTTAAGCTCGGCGGGATCGAGGACGACAAGCCGGTGAAGCTCGCTATCGAGCTTCCGGCTCCCCTGCATCGCAACCTCGTCGCCTATGCGGAGGCAATTGGACGAGAAACCGGGCAACCCGCTCCCGACCCCGCCAAGATCGTAGCGCCCATGATCGAGCGCTTCATGGCGACCGACCGGGCCTTTGCAAAGGCGCGCAAAAATAGAGCGACTTCATAAGCTTGCGGTCAGCCGCGCCGGCCGCCCCCTTTTGAGCACCATTCCAGGTTCGGCGGAGTTTGTAATCGTTCGTGCGCCAACAGCGGCGTTAGAAGGACATTTGATAGGTTGTATAGACGACGTTGGATACGTTGGTGATGCAGTGCCGCTTAAGCGATAACGCGGCATCCTTTCCGACAAAATCCTTGTCGCGGTAGAAGATTACTATGTTTCGGTTGTCGGCCTTCTCACTGTTGTGCAGTGAGGAGCGATAGATGACGGCGTTGCAGCCAAAATACTCGCGCAGATATTCTGCAACGATCTGGGTCGCGATGTATTCACGCTGCTTTTCGAAGGGCAGTATCGGCTTGCTGATTTCATCCTCCATCTGCTTGATGAAGTCATAGCGCGTATGAGCGGCGGCCTCGTGCCATTTTTCGTTATCCACCTTGGAAAAGACCGTGAAGTCGAAGACCTGAAGGTCGATCTGAGTCTCGAACTCTCCAACTGCGAGTTGGTCGCCGATGCTGGGACGCAATTCGGCGATGGCCGTTTCCTCGCTGAACGCGCCGTAAAATGCGGGGATATATTCAACATTCATGCGTCCCGCGCGCGCTTTGGTCTTGGGCGGAGCGCTTAATTCAACTTCCGGATTTTTTGTCAGACCGCTTTCGTCGAAGGTATCGTCCAGGAGACGCGCCCGGAAGATTTTAACTCCCCCTTTCAGCGAATAGACGGGCCGTATGGTCCCCTCGTTGTACTCTTCTGGCTTTCCGAACAGCTCGTCGAGCAACTCCTTGGTTTTGAAGAAGCGCCGTTGAAACTGCACTACCTCGCAAAAATCCTGCCACTGCAACGTAAATCGATTTTGGTACCAATATTCCTCTTCATCCGCTCGTTCGCGGCCGCTCGCCTTGGCAGTTGACTCGTAGTTTGCGGTGTCATCGTAGAAGGGCTCGTCGCCGTCGGCGATCTGAGAGTGGGTGCAATCCGGCAGGCTCTCCGCTATCGCATCTACAAGGTCACCGTCGCACTCCAGATCATTTCCTAGAATGTCTTTGTAGGGCTCGCCGTACGTATCGTACGACGGGTTGTCGGACTCGGGTGTCGCGTATGCGTATTCTGCTCCGCGCTGGTAATTCTCGCGAAAGTATCGATCGACCTGTTCCGCGAACGCTTTCACCGTGACTGCGGCTGCGGAACGTCCGTGGGATTTGTCAAAGTCGCATTTCCCTTTCGAGCCGTTTTGCTCGATCCATGATGAAAAATGTGCGTTGCCGACGCAGTGTGCGCATAACCGCAATTCACCGGTGTCAACGGAAGAATGAAACCGCACCGCCATATCTCAAACGACTTTCTTAAATTCCGGCGGCAGGATGATAGTCGGCTTGCCGAGAGCTTTGACGGGATAAAGCAGGATGATGACGTTGTGCGTGGTGTCGAACGCTTCGGCCACGCATTCATGCGGAGCGCCGTTTCGGTCCGTGAGCGAAAGCGTCGTCGGCCTTGTCATCTTCCGGCCAATGGGGAGGATACGTCCGAGAAAATGCTCCGGCGTGATAAAGGTGTCCGCAGGCTTACCGAACTGAGTGATGAACGAGGGCGACGGCTCGATACGGCGCACGGCAGCCTGCGCACCGTGTCCTTGAACGAATTTAATCGGCTCTAGGATATAGACGACACAGGCTCGGTGGTTTGTGCGCGCGAATTCGCGCGCCGAAGCATAGTTGGATGCGCCGAACTTTTTCGCGAGCGTGATCGGTGTCTTGATGTCGAACTTACAATCGGCGGCGTACTGCGCATATGTGTCGCCCTTGAATAACGCGAAGCGCGCGAAATTATTTGCCTCGCGTTCAAACTGGTCGGCGATTTCAGGGTCGAGATGTTGTTCGCTGTCCTGGAAAAACCGAAACATGCGCTTATGCACGGGAAGATCGTGATGCGCGGTTTCGTGGAGCGTCAGGAAGGTCTTCTTGGATTTCGACTTGATGGCGCTGTCATCGATGTGGATGAGCGTTTCAGCAGAGTCGTAGAGGCCGAACAGCTTGCCAAGCGCCGATTTAACGATGGTTGCCGTTTGGATCGCCTTGCCCGCCAAGTATTCCATGACGGCAACGGGATCGAACAGGCTGGTCTGCGCGACACGCACATTTGCGGCGGCGAGGATATCTTCGAGTGGCACGGGGAATCTGTCCCATGCGCTTGCGCGGTCGAGGAGCTGCCGTGCTCGCTCCTCGACCGCGCGAAGATCTTCGGGATCGAGGCTGCTATCGTCAGCTTTTGTCACCCGGCTTTTTCCTCGTGCGCATGAATTGTAGGTATCGGAGCATCTCGGTCTCTTCCTCAGCCGACAAATTATGCTCGGCGAATGTCGCGACACGTCCGTGCCGCTCGGTATCGGCGCGCTTGGTGCCGGATATGTACCCGGCCATATCCATCAGATTCTCGAAGCTGATGGCGTAGAGTTCGGCGAGCGCATGCAGAATGTTCGGCGACGGCTTTTTGATCTTGTCGTTTTCGATCTGGGACAAATACGCGTTTGAGACCTGCTTGCTCGTGGCTTCCTCGACGTCGCGCAGGCTCATTTTCCGGTCCACGCGAATCGACGCGAGATACTGACCGAGTGTCCTTTTCGATGTGTTCCTCTCATCGGTTGGGGCCAGCATGGCGGCTTGCTCCTGCAAGTTGTTGTTTCTGTTATGATTCTAGCGCAGCCTTTGTCAGGCGTCAAGCGCGCAAAGAAGATGCTTGATATTCTTAGCGCGCTATGTCATATTGGAACTGTGGAAGGGCGGGGTGCCCGGATACGTCCAATATGGAGAACAGCACATGACTGACAACCTTGAAGACAGGAGGGCCGACCCCGGCGTGGAAGAGGTCCTCGACGAGATCATCGATCTCGAAGAGTACGCCAAGCTGGGCAAGCGGCCCCCACTCTCGAAAGGCTACCGCATCCGCGTGAACGGCGATCCGTTCGTGGTGCACGATCCGAACCCGACGGGCCGTGCCATCCTGACCCTCGCGGGTCTGCTGCCCCCCGAGAACTATACGCTCCGCGTCAAGCTCGCGGGCGAGAAGCCCAAGAAGGTCGGGCTCGACGAAAAGGTCGATCTCCGCCACGCCGGTGTGGAGAAGTTCAAGGCGCTACCGCGCGACCAGACGGAGGGCTAAGCGATGACCCTCCGTCGTCAGTTTGACTTGCTGCCCATCGACCGGGAATTTCTCGACGAATACGGCCTGCCGTGGGAAACGATCGTGGATGGCTCCCAGTGGGTGCTCATCCACGATTTCCCGGCGCCGCGTGGATACAACCACGCCACCGCGGCGGCGGCCATTCGCATCGAGACCGGCTACCCCAACACCGAACTCAACATGGTGTATTTCTTTCCCGCGCTCGCGCGCGCGGACGGAAAGAAGATCGGGGCGACCGAGGCGCAGCAGCAACTCGACGGAAAAACCTACCAGCGCTGGTCCCGCCACCGCACCGGCGCGAACCCGTGGAAGATCGGGCGTGATCACATCGGGACGCATGTCATCCTGATCGAAGACTGGCTTGACCGGGAGTTTGAGAAATGAGCGCCCCCGTCACCCTGGCCTTCTCAGGCGACCAACACGAGCACTTGAAGAGCTTCCTCTTCCCCGGCGACGGGAACGAAGCCGTCGCGATTCTACTGTGCGGCAGCCGCGCGGGCGACCACAGCCACAGGCTCGTCGTGCGCGAGATTCATGGCATTCCCTATGAAGACTGTTCCGAACGGACGCCGATGCGCGTGACCTGGCCGCCGGACTACATCGCACCGATGCTAGACCGAGCTGCCGCCGAAGGGCTCACGGTCGTCAAGGTTCACAGTCATCCCGGCGGCTACGCCGCGTTTTCGATGACGGACGATAAGGGCGACGAACGGCTGTTGCCCATGATCCGCGGATGGGTCGAGGCGGACGTGCCGCACGGCAGCGCCGTGATGCTGCCGAACGGCCAGATGTTCGGGCGCGTCTTGAACGCAGCCGGCGGATTCGATCCGATTTATTGCATTAGCGTCGCGGGAGACGATCTTCATTTTTGGTATGCGGACGCAGGCAATATCGAACTGCCCAACTTTGTTGCCTCTCACGCGCAAGCGTTCGACAAGGGCACGATCGAACGATTTCGCCGCCTGTCCTTTGCGGTCATTGGCGCGTCCGGGACCGGCAGCCCATCCGTTGAACAGCTCATGAGGCTCGGTGCCGCCGTGATCGTTATCGTTGACGACGATCACATCGAGGAGCGCAACGTCAATCGCATCCTGAACTCCACCATGGACGACGTGAAGCAAAAGCGTCCAAAGGTCGATGTTCTCGCCGATGCTGTCGAGCGTACCGGCCTTGGCACCCGCATCACTCGCGTGAAGAAGAACCTGTGGGACCCCGAGGTCATCCGCGAAGTCGCTCAGTGCGACATCATCTTTGGCTGCATGGACACGGTGGATGGACGTTATCTTCTCAACGCCATTGCCTCCTACTACTCGATTCCCTACTTCGACATCGGGGTGCGCCTTGACGCGACCAAAGATTTCGACGGCGTGGCTCACATCCGGGAAGTATGCGGCACGGTGAACTACCTGCGCCCTGGCCGGTCCAGCCTTGTGAGCCGGGGCCTGTTCACGATGAGCGATGTCTCCGCCGCCGGTCTTCGCCGCAACGATCCCACGGCTCATGACCGTCAGGTGGAGGATGGCTATATCAGGGGCGTGGTCGGGCACCGGCCCGCCGTCATCAGCGTCAACATGTTCGCCTCGGCGCTCGCCGTGAATGAACTGCTCGCGCGCCTTCATCCTTACCGCGAGGAGCCGAACGCCGCCTACGCCGCGGTCACGTTCAGCCTTGCCAGCATGGAGCTCATCTACGATCCGGAAGACGGTATCTGCGACATCCTCGGCGGTAAGGTGGGCTTCGGCGATACCACCCCGCTGCTGGGGCTTATGGAGCTCGCGGAAAGGCGAACGGCGTGAACGGGCTCAGTCAATTTTTCCGAAGTGCATACCGGCGTATCTACAATTGGATCGTACCGCCGTATGCGACTCTGGTCGTTGAGGAAGCGCTTCCGAAGAAACTGAAGCGCCGGGCTCTTTACGTAGTCCAGGAGGACGGCTTCGAGGAGCAGGCCGCAATGATCTGCCCGTGCGGCTGCCGTTCCATTTTACACATGAACCTTCTTCCGGACGAACGTCCTTGCTGGCGCGTGACACGGCATGACGATGGCACCGCCACTCTCAATCCTTCGGTGTGGAGGAAGAAGGAATGCGGATCGCATTTCTGGTTTCGGAATGGCCGCGTATTGTGGTGTTAGCAGAACGATGCCGGACGACTCGCCACAAGCCCAAAAAGTTCGTTTTGGTAAAGGCGCGCGCGTCGTCGCCCTAATCTCACGTGTTCGCTTCGACCCAGACAATTTCGCCGAGCGTCATATAGACCAATGCCCCGCGCCGCGCTCCGCTAGCGGTTAGATAGGCGCGCATCTGTCCAACATAGTCCGATCGTTCTTGATGGCTTGGTGCGACATCGCTTTTCCAATCTAGAGCCGCGACAATGTTACCGCCCTCGACAGCCAATGCGTCCGCGCGCCCGGCTAGCAAAGTCCCGTCAGCCAAACTCGACCATATCGGGACCTCCGGAATGAGATGACGCCGCAGCGCGGCGACATCCGCGAAGCGGATCGTCTTGAGCGCCGTGCGTGCCATTTCTTTTGGATCAGGCCTCGCGTCGGGCGCTTCATCCCCGAGCAACTCTTCCAACAACTGTGCGGCACGCTGCTCCACCACCACAGGATCGGTGTCGAGAAGCTCTCCTGTCAGGAACTCTTCCATCAGCTTGTGCAGCAGGACGCCTCGGACCCGGCCGGGACCAATTGGTTGGACGAAATCGAAAGCTTCGTCGACCGTCTTCGCAACAGGGTCGAGAGCTTCGGCTCGATCGTGATCATGATCGCTTGGACGAATCCAGGTCAGCGACGGTGCCGCTATCGCCACAGCTTCCGCTTCCTGCTCAAATTGCTCGGTCGTTTGCTGGTTCACCGCGGCCGCCCGCTGGAGCGGTGCAGGCTGTGGCAATTGACCCAGGTCAAGTTTTGGCAATCCTTGAACGCCGAGATCAAGAATTCTGAACCAGGATTGCGGCGAGGCCGCCGGAAGCTCAGGAATGATCAGAAGATCGCGCGCTCGGGTGCAGGTGACGTACCACATACGCTCGCGTTCGAGAGATTCTTGGTGAGCTTCCTCTTCACGGGCCGCCTCCAGCACGGGTGGTGTCACACCGCCAATAATCCAATGCAGCGTATTGTCCGACCGGCGATGAACGAACTGCGGCGGTGGCCTGAAGGTCGTTGATGTATTGATGGGAATCACCACCGGCCACTCCAAGCCCTTAGAACTATGGATCGTAACGATCTCGACTGCGTCCGTTGATGCGTCGATCCGACCTTCGGATCGCTGTGTTCGAAGTTCCCAGTCCGACTGTAGATCGCGCACAAAGGCGCTAAGGCCAGACACATCATACGGCCGCGCCATCTCAATCAACGCATCAAGATTGGCGAGCGCGCGGGCGCTTCGATTCCCGTGTCGAGCTGCCAGGACAACGCGGAGATGAAGCTTCTCGATCGCCTCAGAAAGCAAGATACGGGGCGTCGTTGCGCCGGCACGGGCGCGAAGGTGCTGCAGCGTTATCAGCATCGACCGCACCACTGGGTGTGATACCAAGTCCGGCTGTGTGCGAACATCGAACACGCGATACGGCTCCGTCCCGCCAGATGGCTGATGCACGGCCTCGGCGATATCGAGTAGTTCCTCGTCCGTGACACCGACCATCGGACCGCGCATGAAGGCGCCGAACGCCAGGGTATCAGCGGGGTCCGCCAGAACGCGGAGTAGCGCCAGTACATCTTGCGCTTCTTGCTGCCGCAGGAGTGTCTTACCCGCCTGCGATGCCACCGACAGCCCGACGCTCTCTAGCGCCCGCTCGTAACGCCAGAGTTCTGTGCCTGTCGGTGCAAGCAGCGCGATATCACCAGGCATGAGCAGAGACTTCGATCCATCAGCGCGCTTGATGTGAATTGTACCAATCAGGCGACGACAGATCTGCGCAACAATCGCGGCCTCCTCATCCCTTTGAACCGCAGCAGAGGGTCCTGGCGGCAGGTCTACACTTACCGTCGCTGCACACGGAAGGCCATGTTCTGCGGCTTCTAGTGTCGGCGACAACTGCACATAGCCAGGCTGCCCGTCCGCTTGAAGAACCGACTGAAAACACTTGTTCACATGCTCGATGATCGCCTGCTGGGAGCGGAAATTTGCGGTGATCTCGACCACGCTGTCGCGCGCCTGTGAGGCAATCGTTGCACGCGCTTCGTTGTAGGCGTCGATGTCTGCCCCTCTGAAGCGATAGATCGCCTGCTTTGGATCGCCTACCAGAAATAGCGCGCCGGGACGCAACTGCGCTTCCTGCCAGCGTTTTGGGCGCTTTTCCGCGGCGATCAGAAATATGATCGCCGCTTGGATGCGATCAGTGTCCTGGAATTCGTCAACAAAGATGTGCTGATATCGCTCGCCGAGCGCGACCCGCACGGCCTCGTGCTTCGAGACGAGGTCGTGCGCGCGCAACAGAAGATCGTCAAAGTCGAGTGCCGCCGCCTCGCGATTGCGCCGCGTGTACGCGCCTATGACATCGTCTAGCGCTTCCGACAGCATGCCGACCAGGCCGTCGGCGACTTGCCCGAGCAGGTAGCGATAGAGACGATCAATGTTGGTGACGTGGCGCTCGGCCTCGGCATTGAACCGCTCCCCGGCCTCCGCACCACACTTGTTCTTCCAGCCCGTCTTGCAACGGTAGGCAGACAGGTTCGAACTGCCCGCCGCCATCGAACCTAGCTGTGGGGGATGTGCTAGACGCCATAAATCGCGGAAGCTCGGCTTTGCCTTGAAGCAGTCCGTATAGAAAGAGCTCAGCACCTGCAGATCGTCCAAAACAACAGCAGTGCGGGGCTCGCCGGGGCTGGTGGTAAACCAGCGCGCAAATCCATCGACGGCCTCAACGAAGTCGATGTCACCTCGATGTTCAAGGCGAACCGGCATAGTACGCGCTGTCGGATGGGTCCGCTTTAGATCGGCCAGTTTTTTGATGAGTTCGACGACTTTAAGCGGTGCGTCCTGAGATAGGACCGCGACCGGATCGTCCGCATGTATCCCGCTGGACAGTCGATCAATCATCCAGGCAGAGAATACGCTTTCGAACATAGCATCAGCGCTAGACCCGTCGATCACCCGCGAGCCCGGGTCGAGTCCGGTCTCAATAGCATAGCTTCGGATCATCTCCTGGCAGAAGCCGTGTATTGTTGAGGTAGTAATCTCGTCGAGACGTTGTTGTGCAGATACGAGATTGGTGCGTTGCTCCGCAGTTAACCCCCGGGGTAGTGCGAGCGTGAGGACTTTCGGAATTTCGCCTGTCAATAAGGTCGCTACATAGCTGCGAATGCGCAGTGATAATTCACTGGCCGCGAGTTCAGTGAACGTAATAGCCGCGATGTGCTGCGGCGGGCGCCCGTTTGCGAGAAGCATTGCGACGCGACCCGCGATCAGAGACGTCTTGCCCGTGCCTGCCGCAGCTTCGACGAGCAGGATGGCATCTAGGTCGGTCAGGACACGCCGTCGCTGCTTTTCGTCGGCGAGCTTCATGGCTTGCTCCACAACGGGGACAGTTCGCGACCGAGCTCTCTGAAGGCCGTGCCCTTGCGTTGGAAATACGCCTCGAGATCAATTGGAAGCGCTAGCCGGAGGTCATTGTAGCGATCCTGGGCGTCGGGCCCGGGATGCGCTCCGCCGCGCCGGACGAGCGAGCACGCGATGTCTAGAAATTGCGTGACATCCTGTGCAGCCGCATCAAGTAAGGGCCCGTTCAATTGATAGGGCTTCGAGCTGCCATCGAGGAATACAAGTCGTGAAACCACGATGGTTGCATCCGGAAGAAGTTGTCGTACCGCGATCGCGTAGAGAACTCGCTGAAGTTCCCTGCCGCGATCGATGACAATGGCCGTGGCGTTCGCTGGCGTCGCTCCGGTTTTGTAGTCCGATATTCGGACCCGATCGCCGGTCATGCCAAGATCCAGACGGTCGATCCGACCCCCAAGACGAAGCTGGGCTTGGCCGATAACAACGTCCTTCTTTCCTTGCCAAGGTGCGTCGCCATCGGTCAATCCGTCGCCAAAGGCAAGTTCGGTCCAACTTCGCGTGCCAGATTGAAAAGACTCGTCGACTGTCAATCCACGCAAACCGCGCTTTACCGCCTCGTCGAGGGTGTGACCCCATAACAGTCGCGGGGGGACGGGACGTTCGAGTGGCCATTCCACACGCACCTGGTCAGCGGCTGCCGAAAGCGCAATTTCAATCTCATCGCGCGAAGCACGAACGAAGCCAGGATCGGGTTCGAGCGCGTCGACGGTTCGTCTGAGCAATTCGTGGACCAACTCACCGTACATCAGAGCATCAAGCGCAAGAGGCTGCTGCGCCAACGGAACCGATCGCATGCCGAGCGCGTAACGCCAGACGAAGCCGAGAGGATCGCGTGCTAGCCGCTTCAGTGATGTCGCCGAGTGAACTCGTCCCAACGCGCGCTCGACAGCCGGGTGGTTAGCCCGGATGGCGCCATCGTGAGGCGTCACTTCGGCGCGATGCCAATTCGACCAACAGGTCCGCGTCGCCTTGATACGAGGCGATTTCCCGGCTTCGGAAGGCCGCGCGAGAAGCCGATCAGCCTCACTGAAGGCGTGCTGGGGCGTCCGGCTGCGTGTTTTTGCTTGAGGCACGACCGATGCCGGCCAAAGGGCGCTCGCACACTGCAGACCACCCTCGGCCGACCGTTGGCCCCGCGAAAGTACGATCGCCTGCGAGGAGTGTCCGAGTAGCGTCGTGAACGCGGTGCGGTCCCGCTCCGTGATCGATACCGGTACGAGGCGGCGGCGCGCTAAAACGTGATTCGGAACTAAGGCGTCTTCGCTCTCGGGCCTGGGCCAAGCCCTTCCGTCAAGTCCGAGAAGGCGCACCCAGTGACGCGGAGCTCCAGCGAGATGCGATGCCGGACCCCAAACCAGGCTGTTGCCTGGATCACGCTTGTCACGAACACGCAAGCCCTGCAGAGACAGCACGATGGCGGCCGCAGGCGCATTCCGCAACGCTTCTTGCCACAGCCCGAGACTGGCAGCGCTTAACAACAGTCGTCCGGCTTCATCCGCGCGTGGCGTTCCATGGGCCAGCAGATCCAAGATCGGCAACAAAACACGCTCAGCCGCCTCGGGCTCTTGGCGTCTGGCACGCGCAGCAGCAAGCGATTGCCGCCATTGTTCGACAGTGAAAAGACCAGCCCGTCGTGGCAAGCCCGCCGACCAATCCGATGGAAGGGAGTCCGAAGCTCGTGAGGAGGAGCGGCGCAACAACCGTCGAACCCGGTCCTGACTGAGCCCGTTGACCAAGATATCCGCCAGCGCCGCGCAGCCTTGACCTTCCCACGTGCTAAGCGCCGGAAGCCCATGTGAGAAGTGGACCGGTAGATCTGCATCGCGCGAGAGCACAAGCATGTGCTCATCCCACGTCGCGGGTGAGGCGGCCACGATAGCGATGTCCGCGGCCGCAATGCTTCCGCGGCTCAGAAGGTCTCGCGCCCAACGCAACGCCTCCACCGTTTCGGCGCGGGGATCAGCACAAAGATCACCCGCGAGCGTTCGTGGAGTTGCTTCCTCGCTCAAGGTCACGGTGCCGGGAAACCAGCTCCGGTCGGCGGCACCGACGGCTGCCCACGCGACGTCAACTCGAGCAGCCAGAGCGATCAGCAGCGGCCGCCACACTGCATCGACGTCAATAAGCCGCTCCAGTGTTACGCTGCCGAGAACTGCAGGCGCAAACTCGATGCGCGCGAGCGCGGCGTCTCGTGCGTCTCGCGGCAGCATCGCTCCGGCCGGCAAACTCGCTCGAATGCGCTCCTGAATAAGTGCGAGATCCCAGAGTCGGGATGAGGTCTTTGCCAGCGTGTCGAGGTCAAGATCGGAAGCCCATACGCGATCCAACGTCTGAATGACCGCCCGAACCATTCCTGGCAGACTTCGAACCTCACTGATTTCTTTGAAACCCCCGCTCTTGAGGGCAGCGGCGATCGCGGGGGCCAGCAACTCACGGTCTGCTAGCCTGCAAAACCCGCCGGCTAGCCGCGCGGCGAGCAGAGGCATCGTCAGAATCTCGAGCCCAATATCGCCTGCGCGCGCTGCGTCGACCCGGCGCATCCGAAACGCCAACGGACCGTCGACAATCATGACGCGACGTCTCATGCGTCCCCCTTGTACGTGATCAGCACAGGCCTCGCCTTTCGCGACAAGCTTCTTCTATGCTGCTTTGCGCAGAGACTTCTTGCGTAACATGGCCGCAACAAATGTATCCCACTTCTTCATACCGTCGCGCTTTTCGGGCATGTAATTCCATCGATCATAACTCTTAGAGCTGACGTCCTGCAGCGTATGGTTTTGTAGGCGGTCCCGAATCTCCTTCGTTACACCAGCCTTTCCGGCCAAAGTTTTCCAAGTCCGCCGAAGATCACGGTTGGTCACCACCGGAATGACGCCCCGGTCGCGCTGGCGCCACATGAAGCTATATAGCGTCGACGCCCTCACTGGCTTGGAAGGATCTTTCGCAGAAGGAAAGAACCAACCGAACTCGTTCGGGATGATTGACTCGATCAGCTCAGCGGCGATGGGCGGCACGGGAATCGAATGAGGTTTTCCGTTCTTCGTCTTCGACCAGTCGATGATCCTCTCCCGGGCGTCCCACTGGTCAACATGCAGCATGGCAATCTCTTCGACCCGCTGCCCCGTAAGCATCAATATGCGAACGGCACGGGTGTACGGCGGGTGCACAGGCGCATCGGGACACTCCAGCCAACGATAGAGTCTGACAAACTCGTCCTCATCGAGCCAACGCGTACCGACGACCTTCGGCTCGGTGGGGATGCCACCTGCCGGGTTGTTGACGAGCTTAAATCGTCGAGGCGACGTGCTACGATAGTCATGCTCGGATTTAATGCCCCATGAGTAGGCGGATCGAATGTAGCTGCGCACGTGATCTGCCATTGCGCGCTTCCCGCGCTCGTAGATCGGGCGGAGTACGCCAAGTACATCCTCCGGGGTAATGTCGCGCGCGAGCCGATTACGTCCCAGCACGTTTGCGATTTTGTTCAGACCCGCTTCGGCCTCCGACCAAGATGACTTGCCGGCCGCCTTGAGGTTTTTGACGTAGGCATCGAACAGGTCAGCGACGGTGCCAGGCCGGGCGTCACCGGCGATCTTGATGCTACTGCCTTTCTGGATCACTTCAGCAAAATCGCGCCTGAACGTCTCTCTTGCTTCTGTCAGGGGCATCGCCGGGTAGTCACCGATCTTGGACTTTGTACGTTTCCCGTCGCGCCATTGCTGTGCCATCCACTCGGCCGTAACCCGGGTTGGCATCGGTTTGACAATCAGAACCAATCGCCCCGTGCCACGTCCTTCACCATCGGCGAGAGACTCTTGCTTCCGAGATTTGGCGACGCGCTTCAAAGCATGGCGGATCGCACTGTCTGTCAGACTGGGCATTGCGTCTCTCCGATCTGCAGCCGCGGCCCAAAATAGGGGGCTGTAACTGGGGGCGGTAAGAGCCCCGTGAGCCCACTTTTGGGCCGAAACCGTCCCCAGTCAAGAATGATCGAAATGACAGTGATTGATAGTGCTTATGCGTGATTGAGCGTGAGTTTTTGACCCTGAGTGGGATGGTTGTGCACCAGAATGATCGCGGTGGCGGACAGCTCCAGCGCGCGCTTGACCACTTCGCGCGGATAGACCGGCGTGTGATCGACGGTGCCGACCTGCTGCAATTCGTCCGCGATCAACTGATTGCGCTTGTCGAGAAACAGGATGCGGAACTGCTCCTTGTCGGCAAAGGCCATGGCGGCGCGGCAATACTCGATCACGTTTGACCACGACGACAGCACGGTCTTTTCTTTGCTGATCTGCCCCTTCGCGACGCGGCTTGCGGTCGCCGCGATCAGCTTGATTTCGGTGATCGCGGAATCCCCGAGGCCGCTGACTTCCTTCAGGCGCAATTCCGGCGCGTGAACCACTTCGGCGAACGATCCGAATTTCGCGATCAGCGCCTTCGCCAGCGGCTTGACGTCACGGCGCGGCAGCGCGCGGAACAGCACCATTTCGAGCAGTTCGTAATCGCTCAGCGCATCAGCGCCCGCCTCGCGGAAGCGATCCCGCAGCCGTTCGCGATGACCATGATAGTGCGGCGCTTCGGAGAAGCCGGATGACGCGGACGGATCGTCGGATTTTGCGGGCATGACGGAATGCGTGCTCAAGTATGCTGCAAGCATCGCCGCGCCCGGCTGCATTTGCAACCGGGTTTATTCCAGTATCAAGAATCCTTGCTGAATGCGGATATGTCCATCCGCGCGAAGCCAGAGCGTCAGACCTTGTAAGGCGGCTTGTCCAGCTTGCCGGGGGAGAGCGTGAAGATTTCCACGCCGTCCTGGGTCACGCCGACCGAATGTTCGAACTGGGCCGACAGCGAACGGTCGCGGGTCACCGCGGTCCATCCGTCGGACAGCACCTTCACATGCGGCTTGCCGAGATTGATCATCGGCTCGATGGTGAAGAACATGCCGGGCTTCAATTCGACGCCTTCGCCGGGGCGGCCGACGTGAATGATGTTCGGTTCGTCATGGAACATGCGGCCGAGGCCATGCCCGCAGAAATCGCGCACCACGCTCATCTGCTGCGGCTCGACGAAGCTCTGGATGGCATGGCCGATGTCGCCGGTGGTGGCGCCAGGCTTCACGGCGGCAATGCCGCGCATCATCGCCTCATAGGTCACGTCGATCAGCCGCTCCGCACGGCGCGAAATTTCGCCGACGGCATACATGCGGCTCGAGTCGCCATACCAGCCGTCGACAATCATCGTCACGTCCACGTTGACGATATCGCCTTCCTTGAGGGGCCGGTCGCCGGGCATACCGTGGCAGACGACATGGTTGATCGAGGTGCAGGTCGAATAGCGATAGCCGCGATACATCAGCGTCGCGGGATAGGCCTTGTGGTCGAAGGCGAACTTGCGAACGAAATCGTCGATCTGCGAGGTGAAGATCCCGGGGCGGACGATGGCGGCCAGTTCATCGAGACATCGCGCGACCAGGGCTCCGGCCTTGCGCATGCCGGCAAACGCCTGGGGGCCGTGCAGCTTGATCTGCCCGGTCTTTCGCAGCGAGGTTTCGGTGGCTTCGACGTAGTTCATGAGCGAATCTGGCTTGAAATCGAGGAAATTTGAGGGTGCATCCGCCCAATTTAATGGATGCAGCCCCCAGTGCAAGCCGCAGCATCCGCCGGGCTGCCCAGCCCTGTTTTCAGGGCATTTCTGCCCTGTTTAGGTCTCGATCGGAATGAAACGCCCCAGCCTGATATCGCGGCGGGTGACATCGCATGTCCACGCAAGAGCCTCGACGCCGGCCAGCCGGGCCCTGTCGAAGGCCCGCGCATAGGCCGGATCGATGTCGCGCGCCAGTGCAAACGATTGGGCCGAGCCGATCTGGATGACGAACAGCATCACCGCGCGGGCGCCCGAGGCGACCATCTCCGCCAACTCGTCGAGATGCTTGGCGCCGCGCGCGGTGACCGAATCCGGGAACTCGGCGACGCCTTGGCGCCTCATGAGGTGCACGTTCTTGACTTCGACATAACAGGGTGGCCGCGAAGGATCTTCCAGCAGAAAGTCGACGCGTGAGCCCTTGCCGTTGATGGTGCGGCCGTACTTCACCTCGCGGCGAATGCTTGCATAGCCCGTCAATTCCGGAATCGCGCCGGCTGCGAGTGCTTCGGCGACCACCGGATTGGGATGCATGGTGTTGACGCCGGTCAGCTCAACACCGCTGCCGAAGTCCACCTCGATCAGTTCCCAGGAGTAGGGCAGCTTGCGCGCAAGGCTCGGCGACTTCGACAGCCAGACCCGCGCCCCTTCGGCCTGCAGGCCGGTCATGGCGCCGGGATTGGCGACATGCGCGGTGATGACGCTGCCGTCGGCGAGTTCGACGTCGGCGAGAAAACGCTTGTAGCGGCGGATCAGGGTCGCCGGCATCAGTTCGCTGGCAAAGCGCATCAGCTTTGCACGTCGACAACGGTTTCGACCGGTAGCGCGCCGCCGCGCACGCGGATTTCGCGCACCGGATACGGCACGCGGATGTTCTCGCTCTTGAAGGCGTTCCACAGCTTCAGCATCACCTCGCTGCGAATGTTGTCGGCGCCGACATCGAGGTCAGCCACCCAGAAGGTCAGCGAGAACTTCATGCCGGTTTCGGCGAACTCCGTGAGCAGGCAGTTCGGCGCCTTGAAGGTCGCGACGTTCGCGGTCTGGGTTGCGATGTCAATCGCGAGCTTGCACACCACATTCGGGTCGGCATCGTAGTTGGTCGCGAAGTTGACCTTCACCAGCATGTTCCTGTTGGTATAGGTCCAGTTGACCACCCGCTGGGTCACCAGATCTTCATTCGGAATCAGGATTTCGCGGCCGTCACCCGCCGCGACGGAAATATAGCGCGTGTTCATCGCGCTGATCTTTCCCGAACTGTCGCCGATGGTGATGAGGTCGCCGGGCTTCACCGATTTGTCCGCCAGCAGGATCACGCCGCTGATGAAATTGGCGACGATCTTCTGCAGGCCGAAGCCGAGACCGACGCCGATGGCGCCGGAAAACAGCGCGAAGGCGGACAGATCGATGCCCGCGGCGCTCATGACCACTGCGAATGCGGCAACCATCAGCGCCAGGCGGACCATCTTGATCAGCAGCACCTGAACCGATGGTGTAAGATCGCGGGAGCGCGAAATGCGGGCTTCGAGGAAGTTGCCGAGGATGTTGACCAGCCAGAGCGCGATGCCGAGTGACACTGCGACCTTCAGGACCAGCAGAGGGGTGACACGCAGTGCGCCGAGCGGGATCGCGACGGAGTCCAGCGCGGCCGCCACATCGTCCAGCTTGCCGATAATGCTCAGGGCGGCCACGATCCACGCTGCCACCGAGACCGCACGGACCACGAGTTCATTCCGGATCAGCCCCGTCGCCAGCCGGATGATGACCCACGCGGTCGCCAGACTGGCTGCGGTGGACAGCAGGTAGCCGTGCCGCATTACCTCGGCTTTCACGATGATGGCGCGGGAGATGCTGATCAGCAGCGCGAAGATGATCGTGCCTGCGCGGCTCATCAGGACACGGATCAGCGCGCGCAGCGGCGCCGGAAGCCCCATCGCCAGCGATGTCGGGTTCACCCGCGCGCGCAGAAAGCTCGCCAGGGCCAGTGACAGGCCCGCGGCGGCCAGGACGATGCCCGCCTGCATGTAGAACCAGGGCGATACGAGATAGGCCTCGGCGGATTTGATGCTCGCCTGCAGCGCCTGCTGGATATCATCCCATTCCATGGGCAACTCACCTCAAAAGGAGGCAGGCCGGTTTCGGCTGCCTTGGCTTCGACCTGGGTTCGATTCGATCACTGCGCCAGATTCCCACATTCCGCCGCTATGGGCGTGTGAGAATCCGGCGTGGGGCCGACTTAACACCAGCAAATCCGGCACAACAGGGATGAGAACGACAAATCGGTTGGCGGCGGGCGGCGGCGACGATATTCATGAATTTGCAGGCATTTCGGGGCTCGTACCGATGCACGGAGAGACACACGGCTAATGGCATCCCTCGACTCGGTCAGTATTGCCATTCTGCTCGGCTCGGTCCTCGTGATGGCGGGCATCCTCTCGAGCCTCCTGGCGCTGCGCTTCGGCGCCCCATTGCTGCTGGTCTTCCTTTTTGTCGGTATCCTAGCAGGCGACAGCGGTCCCGGCGGCATCCGCTTCGATGACGTGCAATCGACCTATCTGGTCGGCTCGGTGGCGCTGGCGCTGATCCTGTTCGACGGCGGCCTGAAGACCCGCTTCCAGAGCATCCGCGCCGTGCTGGCGCCATCGGCGGCGCTGGCCACCATCGGCGTGCTTCTCTCTGCGCTGATTACAGCACCCGTCGCCAAATACGCGCTCGGGATCGGCTGGCCCGAGGCGCTGCTGGTCGGCGCTGTCGTGGGCTCTACCGACGCGGCTGCCGTGTTCCTTCTGGTGCACAGCCAGGGTCTTCGTCTGCGTCCTCGCGTCGGCGCGACCCTTGAGGTGGAATCCGGGACCAACGATCCGTTTGCGATCTTCCTCACCTTGATGCTGGTGGAATTCCTGTCGGTCGGCCAAAGCTCGGCGGGACATATCGTGCTTCAACTCGCACGCGAGAGCGTGCTCGGTGTGCTTTTCGGAGCCATCGGCGGCTGGCTTGTCGTATTCGCCCTGAATCGCATCTCCCTGCCGCAGGGACTGCATGCGCCCTTTGTGACAACCGCAGCACTGGTGATTTTCGGCGTATCCCAGATCTCGCACGCGTCGGGATTTCTCGCTGTTTATCTCGCCGGCATGATCATCGGAAACCGTCCGACCCGCGCGCACAATTCCGTTGTCGCGTTCCTCGATGCCGCGACATGGCTGGCGCAGATCGTGATGTTCGTGTTGCTCGGCTTGCTGGTCTCACCCGAACGAACCTTGTCGACGGTGCTGCCGGCCGTTGCGGTGGCGCTGGTGCTGATGCTGGTGGCGCGGCCGGTCGCGGTGTTTCTTTGCCTCGCGCCGTTCCCGTTCAACTGGCGCGAAAGGACTTTCATCGCCTGGGTCGGCCTGCGCGGCGCGGTCGCGATCTTTCTGGCCTCGATCCCGATGCTGGTCGGGCTGCCAAACGCGCAGGTGTATTTCGACGTCGCCTTCGTGGTTGTCATTATTTCGCTGCTGCTGCAAGGCTGGACCCTCGCTGCTGCGGCGCGTCGCCTGCATGTGGCGTTGCCGCGGGCTGATCGCGGGCCCCGGCGCGTCGAGCTCGATCTGCCGGGACAGCTCGAACAGCAGCTTGTGGGTTATCCGGTCCGCGCCAACAGCCTGTTCCTGAAGCGCGGGCTGATCCCGTCATGGTCGAAGCCGACGCTGGTGATCCGCGACGAGAAGATTCTGTCGCCGGTCGAAGCCGAGCCGGTGGTCAAGGGCGATTACCTCTATCTGCTCGCGCCGCCGGAGAAAGCCGAGGCGCTGGATCGCTTCTTTGTCGACATGCCGGTGGTGCCGGCGCCGGACCCGCATCTGCTCGGCGACTTCATGATGCCTGGCGACGTGACCCTCAAGGATGTTGCCGATATTTACGGCGTCACCATCGCCTCCAGCGACGCGCATCTGACACTGGCGGATTATTTCGACATTCATCTCGATCATGCGCCCCGCGTCGGCGCGACCTTGCCGCTCGATTCCATTGTACTGGTGGCGCGGAGCATCGGCGGCAACCGGGTGAATGTGGTCGGTCTGCGGCTGCCGGAGGACGAGGAGCCGCCGGCCCCTGAACTGAGCCGCACCGCCGCCGCCAGACGGAAGCTGTCGCGGATCGGGACCCGGCTGCTCGGGAGCTGAGCTGGTTACAGCGCGCGCGACGGCAGCAGCAGCGGCCCGTCCGGCGTCTCGACGCGGTTCACCGAGATGCCGAAGATCTCCGCAATCCGGTCGGGCGTCAGAGCAAGCTGCGGGGTATCGTTGGCGACGATACGGCCCTCGTTCATGATGACCACGCGATCGGCGAACCGCATTGCCAAAGCGAGATCGTGAATGATCGCAAGCACGGCGGTGCCGCCATGGGCGATCCGCTGAAGCAGATCCATGACAATCAATTGGTGGCGCTCATCCAGCGAGGTCGTCGGCTCATCTGCGATCAAGACCGACGCTTCGGTGGCGAGGGCCCGCGCGATGGCGACGCGCGCCCGTTCCCCGCCTGACAGTGTCGTAATCAGCCGCGAAGAAAACTCGCCGACAGCGGTTGCCTCGATGGCGCGCTCGATGGCGATGCGGTCTTTCACCGACGTCTGCGAGAACGGATCGGCATGAGGTTCGCGTCCGAGCGCAACGATGCTGTCCACCCGCATCGGCCAGTGAAATTCATGTCCCTGCGGCAGATAGGAAATGGCCTGCGCGCGTGCGCGGGGTGGCATGTTCCGCAAGGCGACGCCATCGAAGGCGATTGAACCCTCCGTTCTCATCACACCGGCCATGGCGCGCGCCAGTGTGGTTTTGCCGGCGCCGTTGGGTCCGGCGAGAATTGTGAGTTCACCGGCATTCAAAGTCAGATCGGCATTGTCCACGATCCGGCGTGACCCACGGGTGGCCGTGATGCCGGAAGCGACGAGGCGCGGCGCATTGTTCGGTTTCATTGCGTGCTGTCCTCCAATGCGCGGCGCTCATGGAAGATCATCGCCAGGAAGAACGGCACGCCGATCAGCGCCGTGACCACGCCGATCTTGATCTCGATCACGGCGGGGATCAGGCGCACCGCGATATCCGCCGCCATCAGCAGCGCCGCGCCCGCCAGTGATGCCGGCAGCAGCACGCGCGCAGGGTCCGATCCATAGAATCGCCGCACCAGATGCGGCGCGACCAGTCCCACGAACGAGATGGCGCCCGCGACCGAGACGGCAGCGCCGACGCCGATCGCCACGCCGATCACCACCAGCACGCGCGTGCGCTCGACATTGACGCCGAGCGAGGCCGCGGCGTCTTCGCCCAGCGTGAGTGCGCGAAAGGCTGTCGCGTTATACGCCAGCACGAACCAGCTCACGATCATGAAGGGTGCGGCAAGCCAGACGTGCTCCATGCTGCGATCGCGCAGCGAGCCGAGCAGCCAGAATGCGATCTCCAGTGCGATGTACGGATTGGGCGCAAGATTGAGAATGAGGGCGATAGCTGCCCCCGCGAGACTGGCGAGCGCGAGGCCCGCCAGCAGAGTCACTGTCAGCGAGGCGCGGCGTCCGGCAATGGCGACCAGTGCGCCGACCGAGAGCAGCGCACCCGCGATGCCGGCGAGCGGCACCGCCAGCGACAGCGCATTGGCGAGACCAAACGCCATGATCGCCGCCGCCGCAGCCGCTGCCGCCTGCGGTGCGCCGAACAGCGACGGTTCGGCGAGCGGATTGCGCAGCAGGCCCTGCAACGATGCGCCGGCCAGCCCGAACGTGGCGCCGATCAGCATGGCCAGGAGGGTTCTCGGCAAACGAATGTCGCGGACGATAATCGACGCCACACCCTGATCGGAAAACAATGCTGCAATGACCGTGCGCGGCGAAAAGGATGCAGGTCCGGTCATCAGCGACAGCACGAACAGCACCGCCACCAGAACGGCGAGCGTCGCGGTCAGCAGGGAGCCCTGAGTATCGCTTTGGGGATCGCTCTTCATCTTGTTCCGGCATATCTCCGCAGCAGGAAGGGCCGCTGACGCAATGCAATTGGCGTGGCATAACAGGCTGTCATGATCAAGAGAACCATCTTTGCGACCATACTTGTTTCGGCCATGTTCGCGGCGTTGTGCAGTACCGCGCAGGACGTGCGTGCAGACGGGCCGCCGCGGCGCATCGTGTCCTTCAACCTCTGTGCCGATCAGTTGCTGCTCGCGCTGGCCGACCCCGCCCAGATTGCCGGGTTGTCGCCCTATGCGGTCAATCCGCTTCTGTCTGTCATGACGGACAAGGCCGCGGCGTTTCCCCGTCTGGATTGGGACGCGGAATCGGTCGTGAATCTCGCGCCCGATCTGGTGCTCGGCGGGCCCAGCCATCGCCCGATCCATGCCATGCTGAGCGCGATGGGCATTCGCGTCGTGGACGTCGAACTGATCCGCAATCTCGCCGATGCGCGCCGTCAGGCCATCGAGGTGGGAAAGCTTGTCGGTCATCCCGAACGCGGCGAGGCATTGGCGCGCCAGATCGAGCAGGCCGAAGCGAGGCTGTCGGCAGTCGCGTTGAAGCCGCCGCTGACGGCGCTGGTGATTCAGCGCGAAGGATACCGGGAAGGTCCGGCCAGTCTGGCATCGGGCATGCTGTCGATCGCCGGATTGCGGCCACCGCAACGCGAATCGGCAGGAGCGGGCGGTTTCATGTCGGCGCAGCAGGGCGGCTTCGTATCACTTGAGCACCTGCTCACTGACGGACCCGACGTGCTGGTTTTGCAGGACCCGCCGCGCGAGGCGCAGGATCAGGGCGCGCTGTTCATCACCCATCCGGCGCTGCTGGCGCGATATGGCGCGAACCGGCGGATCGATCTCCCCGAGCGCTATACGCTGTGCGGCGGACCGCCGCTATTGCAAGGGCTCGACTATCTGGCGACGGCGATCACGACGCTGAAGTAACGACCTCAGACCGCCGCTGGCAGAACCTCGATACCGCCGCTCGCGGCGACCTTGCCGCGCTTCAGGATGACCACATTGGTCGCCAGCCGCCGCATCTCGCCGGCATCGTGGCTGACAAACACCATCGGCACGCTGGCTTCGTCGCGCAGCCGGATGAAGTAGGGAAGAATCTCCGCCTTCCGCTCGTCATCGAGCGCCCCAAGCGGCTCGTCGAGCAACAGCAGCTTTGGCTTCGCCAGCAACGCGCGGCCGAGCGCGACGCGCTGCTTCTCGCCGCCGGAGAGTTGCGCAGGCCGTCGATCGAGCAAATCTCCGATGTCGAGAAGGTCAACGGTATGCTTTTCGGCGGCGGCATCCGAATCGAGCCGGTTCATGCGCCGCCCGTAATCGAGATTCTGCCGGACGCTGAGATGCGGAAACAGCCTTGCATCCTGAAAGACGTAACCGATCCGCCGCCGGTGCGGAGGGATGTGCAGCTTCCTCACAGTATCATCCAGAACCTCGCCATCGAGCGATATCCGGCCGCGATCGGGCGCAATCAGTCCGGCAATCATGTTGATGATCGATGTCTTGCCGGCGCCGGAATTGCCGAACAGCCCGGTCACCAGCCCATCGCTTGTGAAGGATGTTTCAAGCCTGAAATCGCCAAGCTGCTTTTCAATATCGACTGACAGCATGCTGGTGTCCCGAATCCGAAGTTCGCCTGACCACCACACTAGTACCCGTGCAGTCGCGCCGTCGCGCGCCGCGCCAGAATCTCGGATGCGATCAGCGCGGCCATGGCAATGCCGATCGACACGATCACAAGCCGCAGCGCAGCCGTATCGCCGTCCGGCGTCTGGGTCAGCGAATAGATCGCCGCCGAGATGGTTTGCGTTTCGCCGGGAATGTTGGAGACGAATGTAATCGTCGCGCCGAATTCGCCGATGGCTTTGGCGAAGCCGAGCACCATGCCGGCCAGGATTCCCGGCAATGCAAGCGGCAGTGTGACAGTCAGGAACACGCGCCAGGGCGCGGCGCCGAGCGTGCTGGCCGCCTGTTCGAGCCTGCGGTCCACCGCCTCGATGGACAGCCGGATGGGCCGTACCAGCAGGGGAAACGACATCACGCCGCAGGCAAGCGCCGCGCCGGTCCAGCGGAATGCGAACACGATACCGAGTGTGTCGGCAAGCCACGCGCCGACCAGGCCCTTACGCCCGAAGGTCAGCAGCAGCAGATAGCCGGTCACGACCGGCGGCAGCACCAGCGGCAGATAGATCAGCGCATCAAGCGCCGCCTTGCCCCAGAAGTTCCGCCGCGCCAGAAGCCACGCCACGGCGATGCCGAGTGGCGTGGCGACAAGTGTGGCGACGGCGGCGACCCGCAATGAGAGCAGGATCGCCGTCCATTCTTCAGCGGAGAGCTCGGACACGGCGGGTTGTTACGACGTCGGCTTGATCAGGAAAGTGAAGCCGTACTTCTCGAAGATCGACTTCGCCGCGGCCGAACGAAGGAACGCGAGATAGGGCGTTGCGTCAGGTTTTGCACTCGCAGTCGCAGCGACCGGATAGATGATCGCCGGATGCGAATCCGCCGGGAAGGTGCCGATGATCTTCACGCCGGGTTCGACCTTGGCGTCGGTCTCGTACACGATGCCGAGATTAGCTTCGCCGCGCGCCACCAATGCGAGCGCCGCGCGCACGCTTTCCGCCATGGCGAATTTCGGTTCGGCCGCCTGCCATGCGCCGAGTTTCTCCAGCGCGGCCTTGGCGTATTTGCCGACCGGCACGGCCTTGACGTCGCCGGTGGCGATCTTGCCGTCGCCCGCGAGCTTGACGAGATCGAAGCCCTGTCCGATCGTGACGTTCGCAGCCTTGGAGTCCTTTGGTGCGATCAGCACGATCTTGTTGCCGAGCAGGTTGACGCGCGAGGTGTCGCTGATGGTTTTCTTGCCGGCCGAATAATCCATCCAGTCGGTATCGGCCGAAATGAAGATGTCCGCCGGAGCGCCCTGTTCGAGCTGCTTGGCGAGCGCGGAGCTTGCGGCATAGCTCGAGACCACCTTCACGCCGGTCTTGGCGGTGTAAGCGGCATTGGCTTCGTCCAGCGCGTTCTTCATCGACGCGGCTGCGAATACGGTGAGGGTCTTGTCCTGCGCGGCCACCGGCGGCGTACCTGTTGGCTTCGCATCCTGCGCGTGCGCAAAAAACGGTGCGCAGACAAGCGCGGTGACAACGAGAAAACGGGGCATAAAGGTCATTGGGGCGCTCCATAGCGGGGCGCGCGCAATAGCGCGCGCAAGCCGGCTTTGATCAAATCATCTGACGACAAGCGGAAGCGCCGTTCCGGCAACCCCGGCAGCGCGCAGCATGCTGGAGCATCGTTCGCCCGGACAATATCAGGCGTGGTCGCTGCGTAAAGTCCCGGATCGCTACCCGGTTACGGGCCCGGGCTATTTTGCGTCCGGAGCCTGAAGAACCTGCCGGCATTCGGACGGCAGGTTTGCGAGCGTGAGCGGGGGCTTCGGCTTAGGCGGCACCGGCGGCGGCTTGGGATGCAGCACCGCGTCGCTGAACCAGTAGGCGAGGTCGCCTGTGCTGCAACCCTCGCCGTCGGCCGGCGGCGTCTGCGCCTCGCAGTTGGCGCTGCCCGGAGGGCATTTCATACGGATATGAAAATGGTAGTCGTGCCCGTACATCGGGCGCACTTTGGACAGCCAGCTCCGGTCGCCTTTCGCCTCCCGGCACAGCGCTTTCTTGATCGCGGCGTTGACAAAGATGCGCTCGACCTGCGGCTCCTGCGCAGCGGCGCGAATGACCGGAAGATGTGTCGGCGTCCAGGTGCTGGGATCGATATCGAGTCGATCTTTCCGCACCATCATGACGGCGGATGTTTCTTCGCGCTCCTCGCGGGAGAGCTGACGGTTCGGCATCGGCGTCAGCCAGATGTCGGCATCGAGTCCGATCTGGTGGCTTGCGTGCCCGGTGAACATCGGCCCGCCGCGCGGCTGGGACATGTCGCCGACCAGAAGCCCCGGCCAGCCGGCCGTCTTCTGTACTTTGATCGCCACGCGCTCGAGCAGGGCGATGAGATCGGGATGCCCCCAGTTTCGATTGCGCGACAGCCGCATGACTTGCCACGCCGATCCGTTGATCGGCAACGCGACCGCGCCCGCGACACATCCTTTGGCGTAAAAGCCGATGGCTTGCGGCGCGAGCGCAGCCGGCGCCAGCTTGCGGCCAAACAATTCCTTTGCGGCGATGTTGGGATCGCTGGGATTGGCAAGCGGCGGAAGCGGCTTCGGATTAACGCTGCCCTTGTCCTGCGCCTGAGCCGGGACTGCCGCCAGAGCAGCCGACATCAGGGCGAATACGGGAATCAGACGGAATCGCATCATGGCACTCTTATAGCGGAAGGCTGGCATGGCGACGAGGCGGCGCGATTTTTAACCGGGTGTTAGCCATGACGGAGACTGACGCAAATTGATGCGCAATGCCACCCGCGCGGATATTCGTTGGGCAGATGGCGCATTGGAGCCGAGGTATCATCGTGATCGCGGGCGAAAAGCGATTGCACCCGCTGTAATGGGCGTTCTGTCCTGTCGTTTAAACCTGGATCACGCCTCGCAATTGAGCACCCTTGCAGACCGGTGCAGACGCGGCGTCCACCGAAAGTCGGCCAGCCCGCCAAAGGATACCAATTTTTCAGACACTTATAGCAAAACTGCTGCCCGCAGAATGCAAGGGATGCGGGGCAATGCCGATCAATCGGCCAAAACCAAAAAACAGGACCGGCAAGTCAGCGCTCACAAGGGGATTATCGGTCCGCCGGCCCAAGGCCGCGCCGAAGCTGTCGCCCAAGGGTCGCAAGATCTCCGAGATCGGCGAGATCGTACGCAAGCGCGCGGAGGCCGAGGCGGCGATCGCTGATGCGGCGCGCTCCAACGCGCGTCTGCGCGAGGCGATCGATATCCTTCCGCAAGGCATCGTGTTTCTCGATGCCGAGGGGCGTTACATCCTCTGGAACAAGAAGTACGCCGAGATCTACAACAAGAGCGCCGATCTGTTTGAAGAGGGCGCGATGTTGCGTGACACCCTGAAGGAGGGCGTGGCGCGCGGCGACTATCCGGACGCGATCGGGCGCGAGGATGAATGGATCAACGAGCGGCTCGAGAAGCTTTATCATCCCGGTCATCGCCACGAACAAACCCTGTCCGACGGCCGCTGCATCCTGATCGAGGAGCGCCTCACCGGCGACGGCGGCGTGATCGGGCTGCGCGTCGACATCACCGAACTGAAACAGCGCGAAGCCTCGTTCCGTCTGCTGTTCGACGGCAATCCCGTGCCGATGATCGTTTGCGCGCAGGACAGCGAGCGCATCATCAGCGTCAATGACGCCGCGGTCGCGCATTACGGCTACGCGCGCGAAGACTTCGAGAAGCTAAAGGTCTCGGACATTCAGGCCTTCGATCAGGCCTCACCCTGGACCGGCGAGCAGACCACCGAGGAACGCGCGGCGCGGACCTGGAAACACGTGAAGGCCGACGGGGCGCTGATCGACGTGGCGATCTATTCGCGCGCGCTGGTGTTCGAGGGGCAATCCGCGGTGCTGCTGGCGCTGATGGACATCACCGAGCGCAAGCGCGCCGAGGCGCGGCTCGCCTTCATGGCGCAGCACGACGGCCTGACCGGACTGCCGAATCGCATGCTGCTGCGGCAGCGGCTGGATGAACTGCTGGCGCACACCCGCCGCAGCGGCGACAAGGTCGCGGTGCTGTTTCTCGATCTCGACAACTTCAAGGCCATCAACGACGCGCTGGGTCATGCGATCGGCGACAAGCTGCTGAAAGGCGTGACCAAGCGCCTGCGCTCCTCGCTGCGCGAGGAAGACGCGATTGCGCGCCTCGGCTCCGACGAATTCGCCATCGTTCAGGCCGGCGTGAACCGTCCCGAGGAAGTAGCATTCCTGGCGCGGCGCCTGATCGACGCCATCAGTGAGCCCTATCTGTTCGAGGGCCACACCATCATCAGCGGCGCCTGCATCGGCATCGCGATCGCGCCCGGCGACGGCGACGACGCCGAGAAGCTGCTCAAGAACGCCGACATGGCGCTGTCGCGCGCCAAGAGCGAAGGCCACGGCACATTCAGCTTCTTCGAGTCCGAAATGGATGCCCGTGCGCAATCGCGCCGCCGCATCGAAATCGATCTGCGCGCAGCGATCGAAAACAACGTCCTGCAGCCGCATTATCAGCCGCTGGTCGATCTCAAGACCGGGCGCATCACCGGCTTCGAGGCGCTGGTGCGCTGGCCCGATCCGGAGCGCGGCATGATTCCGCCGGTGGAGTTCATTCCGGTCGCGGAAGAAACCGGCCTCATCAACGCGGTCGGCGGACTGATGCTGCGCCGTGCCTGCATGGACGCGGCGCGCTGGCCGGATGATGTCCGTGTCGCCGTCAACCTGTCGCCGCTGCAGTTCCGCGTCGGCAATCTTCTGTCGGTGGTGATGGATGCGCTGAAAACATCCGGCCTGTCGCCGAAGCGGCTTGAACTCGAAATCACCGAAACCCTGTTGCTGGAAAAAAGCGATCAGGTGCTGGCGACGCTGCATGCGCTGCGCGCGCTCGGCGTGCGGATTTCGATGGACGATTTCGGCACCGGATACTCGTCACTGAGCTATCTGCGCAGCTTCCCGTTCGACAAGATCAAGATCGACCGCTCGTTCGTGCGCGATCTCGGCTCCAATCAGGATGCGCAGGCCATCGTCCGCTCGATCATCTCGCTCGGCATGGGTCTTGGCGTGACCATCACCGCGGAAGGCGTCGAGACCGAATGCGAATTGGCCTGCCTGCGCGCGGAAGGCTGTCACGAGGGACAAGGCTTCCTGTTCAGCCGCGCCCGGCCGAATGTGGAGATCACCGCGCTGCTGCAGGCCCAGCGCAACGCGACTGCCAGCGCGCGCGTGGCATGACGCAGCCTGTCGGCACTTCCAATAAAAAACCCCGGTTCTGAGCCGGGGTTTTTCTTTGCGATGATCGATCGCAGAAAAATCACTTCTTTTTGGACTTCTTCTTTTTCTTCGCAGGCTTGGCCTTCGGCGCGGCTTTCACCTTCGAGACGTCGTCGATTTCGGCCTTGGCGACATGCTTCACGATCGACTTGATAGTGCTCTTGGCGGACGCCTTGTTGGAATAGCCTTCCGAGGCGAACATCTTCTCGCCGTTCGGCGCGCGGAAGCGGAAACGGAATTCGCCGGATTTGTCCTTGTAGATTTCAAACTTGTAGGATGCTGCCATCACTGTCTCCGATGGTTGAAAATTCGAATCATGCGCACCGTCGATGGACGGTTGCGAAGAGTCAAGCGCGGCTCGCGCTTTTCTCCCCATCGCGCACCCAACAGATTCGACTTGAACGGGCGATGAACGGTGAGGTGATGCGGCGTAATCAGGGTTTGCGCGGTGTCATCATGCTCCGCGTGCGATCTGCCCCTCGCGATTATTCTCAAGGATTGCAACGCGCTATCGGATTGAGAGGTGCTGCTGTGCTGTTATTGGAAAAAGCGCGCGGCTCCGGCTAGGAAGCCGCTTCCTGGTTAACGTGTGATGCTACCTCGTCATTGCGAGGGGGCGAAGCCGACGAAGCAATCCATTCCTTGCGAGCAGCCGCTTTGACCTTGAATCAAGTGAAAGCTGGATTGCTTCGCTTTGCTCGCAATGACGAAGAGAGAGCAGTCTCTGAAATTTGCTAACGGCACGACCGGGTTGTCTGCCAGCAAAGACGCGCAATCTCATCCGCTTCACCTGAGGGCGCGGACAACCCGGTCCCGTTTTCCGTCTCTTGTTGCAGAGAGAATGGAGCGCCGGGAGGCGCCAGGGGTTTGCGAGACCCCTCATGACGAACCTTTGCGAGAGGTTCGTCCGCGTGCCGTGACGAGGACGGATTGCGAGTCCGTCTCGCGAGGCGCGCGCGTCACAACATCGATGGGGTTGCGAAGCCCACCGCGCGGACGCTGCGCCTCCCGGCGCTCCACCATCCGCACCCCGACATGATGGGGTGGCGGCTCCGATGCTCATCCCTCCGCGTCATGAGCGCGGGAGAGGAATGTCACCAAGAATATAATCCTAGAAAACGAAAGTCAAGGGCGGCTCGGGTTGCTATCGGGTCGACTGAGAACTCAAGCACTGTCGATACTCCAGTGCTTCAGGCATTTCCTGAAATTCGAGCAACTCGCCTGCTAGCTCGGCAAGATGTTTCTTTACTTCAAGCGGGCTCGCTCGGAAAAATTCACGGCGCCGATTTACACTGTTTACGCGCGTCGTATCCAGGCGGTTGTGCATCTCGGTTTCGATACCAACCGCATCGTCCGAGAAGAAAAGTGCGTGAATGTCGAAATTGAAAGGTACTGAAGCGTCGCTAAGTTCACGGATTCGGTCGCTAGGATCGAGACGTCGAGTCATTCCAATCTTAACAACTCTGTCGCCGAAGGAGCCAACGTTAGAGATGACGTAAACGTATCCCGCGCGGGTATTGGCGGCTCGTTCCTCTACTTTGCGCTGTGATTCTTCTATGCCAGTCAAATACTCACGGATGCGTGCGGCAGCCTCTTCATCACCTTTCTCGACGAGGGCGTCGAGAGCATTGGAGTAGTGCTGTCGCTCCTTCTCCAAGCGCTCGCGCTCGTTCTCTATTTCTTGCTGAGCTTTACGCTCCTCGCGTAATCTTGCGCGATCAGCGCGTTCTTGTTCCTTTTCTTCGGCTTGTTTCTGCAAAAAGTCCGCGGTGATTTCCAGCTCTTGTAGTCGCAATTTCAGATATGCTGGCGAAATCCGGATGTGCATAGTTTGCCCAAGTCGGGCAATTGTTTCCGCAACTTTGTTCAGTCGATCAATCGCATTGTCGAGCTTGTACGGCTTCAGGCTGCGAACTGCGTTATCCGCTTCTGCATTAAACGCCCGCAACATCAGCTTTGAAAAATCGCGAACCATCGCTCGCCCTTCTTTTTCCGAGCCGTTTACCTGCCAACTCGTTGTAGCCAGAACAGCGCCACCATCCTTCTTGACCATTTGTTTGATTTGATTGTCGATCTTTTCAAGAACGCTTTGATATGCAACGGCATCGCTTAACGGATGACGATATTGATAGACGCCAACATCCTGCAGAAGCGCCAAGTCATCGGTTGAAACCAACGAATGATGGGCCTCTTTTATCTTGCGCTTTAAAACATCCAGTGCTTCTGCAGCGTCTGCTTTTTCAAGCTCAAATTCATTCAAGCGATGGGCGATCTCGTTTTCGAGAGTGTGGCGCTTAATTTCCAGTTGCGTCACGGATAGCGCGCCAAGTTCTTCTAACTGCTGGAAAGCTATTTTTTGTTGAGCACGCAGGGTTTTGACTTCTGCCACTAACTGCTGGCTCATACCCATTATGCGATCTAGCTGATCGCTCTTTTCTATCAGGGCTTTTAGCAATTTTCTTGCATGGCCGCGCGCAAACAACCAAGGAATTGAAATGTCGACTAACGAAGGTTGCTGTTCAACGGCAGTCATATGAAAATGCCCTAGAGTTGCAATAGTGCAACTCTACACGGGGTGCCGACAACATCAATAGTGCAACGGTAGCGAGTTTAACTCAGCTATCCACCTTCAGCGCGGCGATGAACGCTTCCTGCGGGATGTCGACCTTGCCGAACTGCCGCATCTTCTTCTTGCCTTCCTTCTGTTTCTCCAGAAGTTTGCGCTTGCGCGTGATGTCGCCGCCGTAGCACTTCGCGGTCACGTCCTTGCGCAGCGCGCGCACGGTCTCGCGCGCGATCACCTTGCCGCCGATCGCCGCCTGGATCGGAATCTGGAACATGTGCGGCGGGATCAGCTCTTTCATCTTCTCGACCATGGCGCGGCCGCGGCCTTCGGCGCGGGTGCGATGGACCAGCATGGAGAGCGCGTCCACCGGCTCGTTGTTGACGAGGATCTGCATCTTCACGAGATCCGCCGGCTTGTAGTCGGTCAGGTGATAGTCGAACGAGGCATAGCCCTTCGAGACCGATTTCAGGCGATCGTAGAAATCGAACACCACTTCATTGAGCGGCAGTTCGTATTTCACCATGGCGCGGGCGCCGACGTAAGTCAGTTCCTTCTGGTTGCCCCGCCGCTCCTGACAGAGCTTGAGCACGCTGCCGAGATATTCGTCTGGCGTGAGGATAGTGGCCTCGATCCACGGCTCCTCGATTTCCTTGATCTGCGTCACATCCGGCATGTCGATCGGATTGTGAATCTCGATCTCGCTGCCGTTGTTGAGGTGCATCTTGTAGATGACGCTGGGCGCCGTCGCGATCAGGTTGAGATTGAACTCGCGGGAGAGGCGCTCCTGGATGATTTCCAGATGCAGCAGGCCGAGGAAGCCGCAGCGGAAGCCAAAACCCAACGCCGCGCTGGTCTCCATCTCGAACGAGAAGCTTGCGTCATTGAGCCGCAGCTTGCCCATGGCGGCGCGCAGCGTCTCGAAATCGTCGGCGTCCACCGGGAAGAGGCCGCAGAACACCACCGGCACGGCGGGCTTGAAGCCCGGCAGCATTTCGGTGATCGGCTTGCGGTCGTCGGTGATGGTGTCGCCGACGCGGGTATCGGCAACTTCCTTGATCGCCGCGGTGATGAAACCGATCTCGCCGGGGCCGAGTTCGTCGACATTGACCATCTTCGGTGTGAAGTAGCCGACGCGCTCGACGTCGTAGGCGGCGCCCGTGCCCATCATGCGCACGCGCTGGCCCTTCTTCAGGACGCCGTCGACAACGCGGACCAGAACCACGACGCCGAGATAGACGTCGTACCAAGAGTCGACCAGCAGCGCCTTCAGCGTCGCGTCGCGGTCGCCCTTCGGCGGCGGCAGGCGGGTGACAATGGCTTCCAGCACGTCGGGAATGCCGAGGCCGGTCTTCGCCGAGATCATCACCGCTTCGGAAGCGTCGATGCCGATCACGTCCTCGATCTGCTGCTTGACCTGTTCGGGTTCGGCGGCGGGAAGGTCGACCTTGTTCAGCACCGGCACGATTTCGAGATTGGCGTCGAGCGCGTGATAGACGTTGGCAAGCGTCTGCGCTTCGACGCCCTGTGAGGCGTCGACCACCAGCAGCGCGCCTTCGCATGCCGCCAGCGAGCGCGAGACCTCATAGGCGAAGTCGACGTGGCCGGGCGTGTCCATCAGGTTGAAGATGTAGGTCTTGCCGTCCTTGGCCTTGTAGTTGAGGCGGACGGTCTGCGCCTTGATGGTGATGCCGCGCTCGCGCTCGATGTCCATGGAATCGAGCACCTGCTCCTTCATCTCGCGCGCCTCCAGTCCGCCGGTGGTCTGGATCAGCCGGTCGGCGAGGGTGGACTTGCCATGGTCGATATGGGCGACGATGGAGAAGTTGCGGACGTTGGAGATAGGGCTCGTTGTCATGGGCGCGGGATAGCATCCGGGCTGCAAAGCGGCAACAAAATTGGGCTGTTCCGCGGCGTACTTCCGCAGAAATCGCAATGATTTGCTGTTGCCGTCGCGGGCTTGGCGCTGCTAGCAAACACCAGCAATCACAGCCGACACGGGTCACTGGAATGTCCGATGCTTCTTCGACCGAGATAGGCCGCCGAACCGGAAAAAATCCCGGCCCGCGCACCGGACTGCGATCCCGCCAGAAGGCACGGTTGCGCCATGTGCCGGTCACGCGCCGCGTGGCGGCCTGGATCGCGGCCGCCGCCCACGATCCGGCGACGTCGCTCAAGTTCGTCATCGGCTTCGCGGTGGCCCATGCGCTGCTCTGGACCATCATCCTCACCGCACTGAAGGCCGCGCAGGACGTCCACATGGATGTCGCCGAGGCCTATGCCTGGGGCCAGAAATTCCTGCTCGGCTACGGCAAGCATCCGCCGCTGGCGGGATGGATCGCGGGCGTCTGGTTCCGGATTTTCCCCGTCACCGACTGGGCGACCTATGCGCTGGCGATGACGGTGACCGGCATCGGTCTTGTACTCTGCTGGCTGATCGCGGTGCGCGTGGTCGATCATCGCCGCGCGATGTTCACGGTGGCGATGCTGGCGCTCTATCCGGTCCTCACCTTCAAGGGCTTCAAGTACAATCCGGACCTGTTGCAGCTCGTGACGCTGCCATTGTTCGTGCTGGCCTATCTCGACGCGTTCCAGAAGCGGACATGGATGTCCGGCGTCTGGCTCGGGCTTGCCGCGGCGCTGGCGCTGATGACCAAATACTGGGTGCTGACCATGATCGGCGCCGCCGGTCTGGCGGCGCTGATTCATCCGGATCGGATGCGCTTCTTGCGCTCGCCGGCGCCGTGGGTGGCATTCGCCGCGTGCTTCGTGGGCATGCTGCCGCATCTGTGGTGGCTGAAGCAGGTGGATTTTGCGCCGCTGATCTACGCCGACGATGTCTATAGCGGGCGGACGTTCGGCACCACGCTGCGGCTGGCGTCGATCTATCTGGTGCACAATCTCGGCCTGCTGCTGCTGCCGGTGGCGTTCGCCGCCATCGCGCTGGCGTGGAAGCTGCAATGGTGGAAATCGATCCGCACCAAGGGCGTCTTTCGCGAGTTCGCCGATTCAGCGGTTCGCCCGTGGATGCGCGGGCCCAATTCCGGCGTGTACCTGACGCAGGCGCGCAACATCTGGATCATCCAGATCATCGTCGCCCTGGTGCCGCCGGTCGCCGCCGTAGTGTTCGGCATCTACATGAAGACCGACTGGGGGATTTCGCTGTTCTTCCTGGTGCCGCTGGCGCTGGTCGCGCTGCCTGCGCTGCGCGTCACGCAGATGGCGCTGATCCGGCTGATGCTGATGTGGCTGTCGTTCACCCTCGTCATGCTGCTGATCTCGCCGATCATCGCGGCGCAGACCGTGCGGCGCGATGGCGATGCTGGCGTTCCGTTCGCGCCGAAATCCGAGTTCGCGCTGCAACTGACCGAGGCGTGGCGCGCGCGCTTCAACAAACGCTGGGCCGTGGTCGCGGGCACCACTGAAATCGGCGCGCCGCTGACATTCTACAGCCCCGACCATCCGGCGCCGCTGACGCCGCGCGAGGTCTGGGGCTCGGGCCTCACCAGTCTCGACGCGGCAAAGCGGCTCGGCTTCATCGGCATCTGCGACACCAAGGATCTCGAGCTTCACAAGTGCGAGGCATGGATGGCCGAGAACGCGCCGAACGCGGAGCGCGTCGATCTTACCTCACGGCGCTATTTCCACGGCAAGGCGGGCCCGGCGGTGAAATGGAAGATCTGGATCGTGGCTCCGGAACGGCCGGACGAAGAGGACGATCAGTAGGCTTCGCACGATCTATTCCACAGGTCGTCCCCGCGAAGGCGGGGACCCAGACTCCCTGCGTCTTCGATCTGAACAGATGTCAGCTACCTGTTCCGAACCGTGGACTGAGTGGTTATGGGTCTCCGCCTTCGCGGGGACGACATCTGAGATGGTGCAGCTTTAAGTGGAATCAGCCTGCTTCTTCCTCGCCGAACTTGTTGGCGAGCAGTTCGGTGATGGCGTTCATCGCGGCCTCGGCTTCGCGGCCCTTGGCGGCGACGGTGATCGTGGTGCCGATCCCGGCCGAGAGCATCATCAGGCCCATGATCGAGGTGCCGCCGACGCTTTCGCCGTTGCGCGTCACGGTCAGCTCGGCGTCGAACTTTTCCGCCGTCTGGACGAATTTCGCTGAAGCGCGCGCGTGAAGGCCGCGCTTGTTAATGATGGGAAGTTCTCGGACGATAACGCCGGCAGACGAAGACGTATGCTCCGGCGCGGTGCTCATTTCCCGGCGAGCACTCTGCTGGCGATCGTCACGTACTTGCGGCCGGCTTCCTGAGCGGCGGCGATCGCGTCGGGCAGCGGCTTGTCGTCGCGCACCTTGGCGAGCTTGACCAGCATCGGCAGGTTGATGCCGGCCAGCACTTCGACCTTCGGGCGGCTCATACAGGAGATCGCGAGGTTCGACGGCGTGCCGCCGAACATGTCGGTAAGAATCGCAACGCCATCGCCGCTGTCCACGCGCTTGACGGCTTCGATAATATCGCTGCGACACAGATCGGCATCGTCTTCGGCGCCAATCGTGATCGCTTCGATTTGTTTTTGCGGACCCATCACGTGCTCAAGCGCGGCCTTGAACTCGTCGGCAAGACGCCCGTGGGTCACCAGTACTAGACCAATCATCCAAAACTCCTCGCGGGCGCTTTTGATGCACCGCACGAAAGGGCCACATGTTGACCATCCAGAGCCCCGGCGCAAGGGGGGATCTTGCCGCGTACCCCCTTAAAAAAGGTGTCCGCGCTGGCCGTCTTCAGTGGCGAGGGTATGGCTTATATGGCGACCAAGGGGCCGCCAGCAATCAGCAGAAGGTCGCGAGTTCGCTTTTGAAACCTTAAACTGTCGTAAGGAATGCCAGAACCAGGGGCAGAGCGCCATACCCCCGTGCCACCGGGATTCGCGCGATTTCCAGCCCGGAAACCAGGGTTTTGAGGGCTTCTGGCGGCGGCAGGCGCTCGGCGTCGGTAGCATCGAGGTCCACCACCACCCCCACGGCGGCCTCGGCGGCAAAATCGATGGTCCGAATCCCGAGCCCGCGAATTTCGATCATTCCGGCCAGTTCGGGCACCCCCCGCACGATCAGCCGGCCGCTGCGGTCCGTCAGGCGAACCCGGTCGTCGCCGATCAGGGTGGTAAGGGGCAGCTGTCCCGCGCGGCCGGCGAGGATCAGATCGAACGCCAGCCGGGACTTGCCGGAGCCTGAGGGTCCGCGAATCAGGACGGCGCGGTCGCCGACCAGCACCGCGGAGGCATGGATGCTTGCATCGGCGCCCGTCGTCATATGGCGGGCAGCCGGACCGTGAAGCGGGCGCCGGCAATGCGGGCATCGCCTTCGGCATCGAGCGGACCGGCGCGGTTTTCCGCCCAGATGCGTCCGCCATGGGCTTCCACGATCTGTTTGGAGATTGAGAGCCCGAGGCCGGAGTTCTGGCCGAAGCCCTGATGCGGCCGGTCGGTGTAGAAGCGCTCGAAGATTTTCTCGAGCGCGCCTGGCCGGATGCCGGTGCCGTCATCGTCGATCACGATCTCGATCTCGGATTTGAGGCGGCGGCAGACGATGCGGACCTTGCTGCCCGGACGCGAGAACGATTGCGCGTTGCTCAGGAGATTCGAAATCACCTGACCGAGCCGCGAGTCGTGTCCCGGCACCGAGAAGCTGTCGGTGGGCTTGCCCTCGAAGCGCGCTTCGACGGTGACCTCGGTGCCGTGCTGGGTTTCATTGGCGACCGAGACCAGCGTGTTGAGCAGACGGCGCATATCGACCGGCTCGACATCCTGCCGCTGCAACTCGGCATCGAGACGGCTGGCGTCGGAAATGTCGGAGATCAGGCGGTCGAGCCTGCGCACATCGTGTTCGATCACAGCCAAGAGCCGCGAACGGCTGTCGTCGGATCGCGCCAGCGGCAGCGTCTCGACTGCCGAGCGCATCGATGTCAGCGGGTTCTTCAGTTCGTGCGCGACATCAGCGGCGAAGCGCTCGATGCCCTCGATGCGGTTGTAGAGCGCATCGGTCATGTCGCGCAGTGCGCGCGACAGATGGCCGATCTCGTCGCCGCGCGAGGTGAAGTCCGGAATCTCGACGCGGGTCTTGATGCGGCGGCGGACGCGCTCGGCGCTGTCGGCGAGACGGCGCATCGGACCGGCAATGGTCGAGGCGAGCAGCAGCGACAGCAGGATCATCACACCTGCCGCGATGCCGAACACCTTGAGGATGGCGAGGCGCTCTGCGGTCACGAGCTGGTCGATGTCGTCGCCCTGGGTCGAGAGCATCAGCGCGCCGTGGACCGCGCGGAAACGCTGCACCGGCACCGACACCGAGACGATCACTTCGCCGCGGTCGTTGATTCGCACCATGCTGCCCTTGCGGCCGTCGAGCGCCTGCTGGACTTCCTGATAGCCGTTGCCGTTTTCCGGTCCGAGTTCGCGGTACAGCGGCAGGTCGCCGCGGTTGAGCCAGGTGCGGATCGCGATCATGGTCTTTTCGGCGAAGCCCGGCTTTTCGGCATTCGGCGGCGCCAGTTCGAAGCGCATGACGTCGCCCCGGCCGTAAAGGTTGCGGCTGTCGAGCACCAGCACGCCGTCGCGATCGTAAATGCGGGCGCGGGTCTTGGTCGGCGAAATCAGCCGCCGCAGCACCGGCGCAACACGCTCGGGGTTGATCGGGAAATCGATGTTGCTCAGCGTTTCGTCGCTCGGGCCGTAGGTCTCACCGGGCTTCAGATCCAGCAGACGTTCCGGGTCGACGGTGATGGCGTTGGTCTCGACCGTGGCCGAGGCGGCGATCGCGCCCGAGATGATTTCGGCCTGCACAAGGAGACTTTGCGCGCGCGCGTCGATCAGGCCGGCGCGGAATTGCGACAGATAGAGGATGCCGGCCAGCATCGCGCACAGGCCGATTAGGTTGAGCGAGACGATGCGGCGGGTGAGGCTCGAGAAGGTCAGCGCCGCGAAATAGCGCCCGGCGCGCTTGATCAGATCGAGCGGGCTGCGCCAGCCGCGGCTCGTCGTCTCGGCCGCCGATTCGGCAGGCGCGTCGACGACCGGAGCAAGCGGCGGAGCACTGGCTTCGTCATCGTCGTCGCGGTCATGCTGCGTTCGATCAAGCAATGGCTAGACGCCCGATTGTTCGGTTCGAGATCGGCCGATTATAGCAATCAACCGGCATGCGAGCGACCCGTCACACGGCGCGGTCGCCGGATCAGTTCCGTCCGTGGCGCATGCCGGAACGATCAGGTTTCCTTGAAGCGATAGCCGACGCCGTACAGGGTTTCGATCATCTCGAAGTCGTCGTCGGCGGCCTTGAACTTCTTGCGCAGGCGCTTGATGTGGCTGTCGATGGTGCGGTCGTCGACATAGACCTGATCGTCATAGGCCGCATCCATGAGCGCGTTGCGGCTCTTCACCACACCGGGCCGCGTCGCCAGCGCCTGAAGAATCAGGAATTCGGTGACGGTGAGCGTCACCGGTTCATTCTTCCAGGTGCAGGTGTGGCGTTCGGGGTCCATGCGCAGCAGCCCGCGCTCGAGCGCCTTGGCGTCCATTTCCTTCGGCGCGGCGGCGGCGTCTTTCGGCACCGCGCGGCGCAGCACCGCCTTGACGCGCTCGACCAGCAGGCGCTGGGAGAACGGTTTGCGGATGAAATCGTCGGCGCCCATCTTGAGGCCGAACAGCTCATCGATTTCCTCGTCCTTGGAGGTGAGGAAGATCACCGGCAGGTCCGACTTCTGGCGCAGCCGGCGCAGCGTTTCCATGCCGTCCATGCGCGGCATCTTGATGTCGAGGATGGCAAGGTCCGGCGGGCTTGTCTTGAAGCCGTCGAGCGCCGATGCGCCATCGGTATAGGTCATGATCCGGTAGCCTTCGGCTTCCAGCGCGATCGAGACCGACGTGAGAATGTTGCGGTCGTCATCGACCAGGGCGATTGTGGGCATGGACCTGCTTTCCAAATCGATAGTTTCGGGCGTGGCGACTGTTTACTGACCGGACAAGACCGGATGCCGTGAAATAAGGCGTTCGCTTGGGTGCCAACGAGCAATGCAAGCTGGGCTGAAATGTGACCGAGTTCCCAGCGCGCACGAATTGCGAACCGTGAGCCCCTATATAAACTTGGAACCCACCGAAATAACCCCTTATCGCCGGAAAAAAGCCCCGTTAACCAATGAATTCAGGCCATCCATGGACCCCTCCGTACACGTCAAACCGGCCCGTCTGACCCGTTCGCTGCTTGGCCGCAGTCGTCAGGGGGCGCTGGCGACGCTGATGCCCGGGAGCGGCGATCCCTATTGCTCACTGGTCAATGTTGCATCAATGCCGGACGGGTCTCCGGTCCTGCTGATCTCGCGGCTTGCGATCCACACCATGAATATTCTGAACGATCCGCGGGTTTCGCTGATGCTGGACGAGCGCGTGCCCGGCGATCCCCTGGAGGGCGCACGCATCATGCTCGCCGGGGCCGCCGAGGAAGTGCAGGGCGACGACGCTGAGCTGGCACGGCGGCGCTATCTCGCGGCTCATCCCTCGGCTGAGGATTTCGTCGGCTTCAAGGACTTTTCGTTTTTCCGCATTGTGCCCAAGGACGTGCATCTGGTGGCGGGCTTCGGCCGCATCGTCGATATCGCACCGAAGGATTTCCTGACCGATCTCACCGGTGCCGAGGCCATGCTCGAAGCTGAGCCGGACATCGTCGCGCACATGAATGCCGATCACGCCGACACGATGAATCTCTATGCAACGAAGCTGCTCGATGCCGGCGCGGGGGCATGGCGCTGCACCGGCTGCGATCCCGAGGGCCTCGACATGCAGGATGACCGGCGCACCCTCCGGCTCGATTTCCCGCAGCGGATCACCACGCCAGGCGCGCTGCGGAAGGCATTGAAGGAGCTGGCCGAACAGGCGCGGGCCGGCGTGTAACGGCCTGCCCGGTCGCACAGTCCAGACTTACGGATGGACGGCGATCGCGGAAATTTCGACTTTCACATCGCGCGGCAGGCGTGCGACTTCCACTGTGGCGCGAGCGGGCGGCGCATTCTTGAAATAGGTGCCGTAGACCTCGTTCATCTTTGCGAACTCGTTCAGGTCTTTCAGAAACACGCTGGTCGAGACGACGTGATCCATTGTCAGGCCGTCGGCCGCGAGCACGGCTTTCAGGTTCTCCAGCACCAGCTTGGTCTGCTCTTCGATGGTGCCGGTGACAAGCTGCTTGGTCTTGGGATCGATTGAGATCTGTCCGGCGAGATACACCGTCTTGCCCGCGCGAATGGCCTGCGAGTACGGCCCGATCGCCTGCGGCGCATCCGGTGTCGAAATCACTTTCTTCTCCTGGGCGTGGGCCATCCCCGCCATCGCCAACATCATCACGCTCGACACAACGCTCAAAGATTTCCGCATCCGACACTCCCGGTGTTGCCGTTCCCGCGCGCAATCCGCGCAGACGCGGGGGCGATTACAGCGACGCGCCGAGCGGGGAACAAGGCGCCCTCCAGCGGCATCGCGCCGCGCCGTCCGCGCTCTGCCGCAGTGCGGCAGGCTCGCGGAATACCTGTCCCGCCGCGGCACGCTCCTCGCAAGCCCGTGAAATTCAACCTGTTTTCGGCAGGGCCCGGCGATCTTTACCGCAATATGACGGATCGACTTGGCAAGCTGCGCGTTGGCCACTAATAAGTCGCCGGATTGAGGCCCGGGAGTTATGATCCCCGGCATCCGCGACAGGGGCGTTTGGCGACAGCCGCGCGAAACGATACGCGGTCTTTGTGGGAGATTCTTAAAGTGCAAGAGACGGGTGTGCGCAACGGTGCCTTCGGCGCCGACAAATTCGGTTTCAAAAATCTCAAACAGGTGAACTGGAATCTCGGCACAGCGCCGCTTTACGAGCATTCGCTGCGCAACAATGAAGCCGAACTGTCCGCCGGCGGCGCGCTTGTCGCGGAAACCGGCGTCTTCACCGGGCGCTCGCCGAAAGACAAGTTCACGGTGCGCGATGCGCTCACCGACAAGACCATGTGGTGGGGCGGCAACCAGTCGATCACCTCAGAGCAGTTCGAAGCCCTGTATCAGGACTTCCTCAAGCACTGCGAAGGCATGACCCTCTTCGCGCAGGATCTCTACGGCGGCGCCGATCCGAAATTCCAGATCAAGACGCGCGTGTTCACCGAAATGGCGTGGCACTCGCTGTTCATCCGCACGCTGCTGCGCCGCCCTGAAACGGCTGAGCTTGCGAGCTTCGTGCCGGAACTCACCATCATCGACCTTCCGAGCTTCCGCGCCGATCCGAAGCGCCATGGCTGCAAGTCCGAGAACGTCGTCGCCATCGACTTCACCCGCAAGATCGTTCTGATCGCGGGCAGCCAGTATGCCGGCGAAATGAAGAAGTCGGTGTTCACCACGCTGAACTACTTCCTGCCTGCGCAGGGCGTGATGCCGATGCACTGCTCGGCCAACGTCGGCCCGAACGGCGACAGCGCGATTTTCTTCGGTCTTTCCGGCACCGGCAAGACCACGCTCTCCGCTGATCCGAACCGCACGCTGATCGGCGACGACGAGACCGGCTGGGGTCCGGACGGAATCTTCAATTTCGAAGGCGGCTGCTACGCCAAGACCATCAAGCTGTCGCGTGAGGCTGAGCCCGCGATCTATGACGCAAGCATCTGCTTCGGCGCCGTGCTCGAAAACGTCGTGCTCGATCCGCTCACCCGCGAGCCTGACTTCGACGACGGCTCCAAGACCGAGAACACCCGTTCGGCCTATCCGCTCGAAGCGATCCCGAATGCCTCGCGCACCGGCCGCGCCGGTCATCCGAAGAATCTGGTGATGCTCGCCGCCGACGCGTTCGGCGTGATGCCGCCGATCGCCAAGCTGACCCCGGCGCAGGCGATGTATCACTTCCTCTCGGGCTACACCGCGAAGGTCGCGGGCACCGAGCGCGGCCTCGGCAACGAGCCGGTGCCGGAATTCTCGGCCTGCTTTGGCTCGCCGTTCCTGCCGCGCGATCCCGCCGAATACGGCAAGCTGCTGAAGGAGCTGATCGCCAAGCACAACGTCGATTGCTGGGTGGTCAACACCGGCTGGACCGGCGGCAAGTACGGCGTCGGCACCCGCATGCCGATCAAGGTGACCCGTGCGTTGCTGACCGCAGCGCTGAACGGCTCGCTGCGCAACGCCCAGTTCCGCACCGACAAGTATTTCGGCTTCGCGGTCCCGACCGCGCTGGAAGGCGTGCCGACCGACATTCTCGATCCGGTCAACACCTGGAAGGACAAGGCCGAGTTCGACAAGACCGCGCGCGCGCTGGTCGGCATGTTCCAGAAGAACTTCGAGCAGTTCGAAAAGCAGGTCGACGCGGACGTCCGCGCCGCCGCTCCCGAGGTCAAGCTCGCCGCGGAGTGAGTTCCTTCGTACCGGTTTTGACGTATAAAAGGGCGGCTCACGGGCCGCCCTTTTTGTTGCCCCGTCACACGGAGATCACGGAATGAAGATCAGCGCGCGCAATCAGCTCAAGGGCAAGGTCGTCGCCATCGACCACGGCGTCACCACCAGCCATGTGAAGATCGACATCGGCGGCGGCGTTATCGTGACATCGGCCATCACCAGGACCTCGGTTGAGGAGTTGAATCTCGAAGTCGGCAAGCAGGTCTACGCCATCGTCAAGGCGAGCGACGTCATGGTGGGCATCGACTGAGGCAGCCATGATCCGCATTGAGCGGCGATCGTTCGTGGCCGGCGCCAGCCTGATGCTGCTGGCGCGGCCGGCGCGCGCCGCGCGCACGGTGACGGATTCCGCCGGTCGAAGCGTCGAATTGCCGGATCGTATCGACAAGGTGTTTGCGGCCGGCGGCCCGGCCTCGGTGGTGGTCTATGCGATGCGGGCCGAAACCATGGTGGGCTGGCCGCGCGCGCTTCGCGCCGAGGAGCGTCCGTTTATCGCACCTCGCCAGCGCGATCTGCCGGAGGTCGGCCTGCTCACCGGACGCGGCGACACCGCCAATGTCGAGACCGTGCTGAAGATCAGGCCGGATCTGATCATGGACTACGGTTCGGTGCGGCAGACTTTTGCATCGCTGGCCGACAGCGTGCAGCAGCGCACCGGCATTCCCTATGTGCTGATCGACGGGCGCTTTGAATCGACGGCGTCCTCGTTCCGGCTGCTCGGCAATATCTTTGGCGTGCCGGAGCGCGGCGAGGCGCTTGCAAAGTATTCTGACGATTTGTTCAAGAGCCTCGACACGACGCTTGCGGGCATTGAGGAGGATCAGCGTCCGCGTGTCTATCTCGCGCGCGGGCCGGATGGGCTGGAGACAGGACTTCGCGGCTCGATCAACACCGAGATCATCGAGCGCGCAGGAGGGCGCAACGTCGCCGACGCGCAGGATCAGCGTCGCGGCATCGCCAATGTGTCGCCCGAACAGATCCTCGCCTGGAATCCCGACGTCATCATCACATGGGATCGCAACTTCCACGACAAGATCGCCAAGGGCGGCGATCCGCTGTGGCAGGGCCTCAAGGCGGTGAAAGAGGGCCGCGTCTATCTCGCGCCGACCGCGCCGTTCGGCTGGATCGACCGGCCGCCGTCGATCAACCGGCTGATCGGGCTGCGCTGGCTCGCCAATCTGTTTCACGGCGCGCGCTTTCCGTTCGATATCCGGCAGGACACGCGCGCGTTCTACAGGCTGTTCTACCATGTCGATGTCGCGGACAGCGATCTCGATACGCTGATCGCATGGGCGGACGGCAAGCCGCCGTCAATTCCGGCACGCCGATGACGGCACAGCGCGCGGCATCGCGAGTCTCCTGGATCATTCCCGGTCTCGCAGTGCTGGCCGCTGCTGCCGCGGCGATCGGTCTGACCGTCGGCGCATTTCCTGTCACGCTCGACGGCTTTTTCCGCGCGCTATCGAACGCATGGTCGGGCGATCTGCCGCAGACCGCCGAACAGCGCGTGCTGTTCGGCATTCGCGGTCCGCGTGTGCTGGCGGGTTTGATCGTCGGGGCTTCGCTCGCAGGCGCGGGCGTCGTCTATCAGGGGCTGTTTCGCAATCCGCTGGTCTCGCCCGATGTGCTCGGCGTCTCGGCAGGCGCGGGCCTCGGCGCGGTGATCGGCATTTTCCTGTCGCTGCCGGTGTTCGCGATCCAGATGCTTGCCTTCGGCGGCGGCCTAGCGACGGTGGGGCTCGTCTATCTGATCGCAGTCGCGGTGCGCGGCCGCGATCCCACTCTGGTGCTTGTGCTCGGCGGCGTGGTGGTCGGCGCGCTGGCAGGCGCGGCGATCTCGCTGCTGAAAATTCTGGCCGACCCTTACGATCAGCTTCCTGCGATTACGTTCTGGCTGCTCGGCAGCCTCGCCAGCGTGCGCGGGGGCGATCTGTGGAATGTCATGCCGGCGGTCGCGATCGGCCTCGTGCCGCTGGTGCTGCTGCGCTGGCAGATCAACGTGCTGTCCCTGGGCGACGAGGAGGCCAAGTCGCTCGGCGTCGAATCCGGTCGCTTGCGGGTCGTTGTGATCGCGGCGGCGACGCTGATCACGGCCAGTGTGGTGGCGATCTCCGGCGTGATCGGCTGGGTCGGTCTGGTGATCCCGCACATCGCGCGGATGCTGGTCGGCCCGAATTTCGAGCGGCTGCTGCCGGCGGCGATGCTGATGGGCGCGAGCTATCTCGTGCTGGTCGATACGCTGGCGCGGTCGCTGGGACGCATTGAAGTGCCGCTCGGCATCCTCACCGCAGTCGTCGGTGCGCCGTTTTTCCTGTGGCTCTTGTGGCGCGGCCGGCACGGGTGGTCGTGATGCGTCTCATCGCCCGCGATCTCGCATTCGGTTATCCTGAGCGGCCTGTTGGCCGGAATCTGAATCTGACCGTCGAGACCGGTGAGGTGCTGTGTCTGCTCGGACCGAACGGCTGCGGCAAGACCACGCTGTTCAAGACTTTGCTCGGGCTGCTGCGTGCACAGGGCGGCCGCGTGTCACTTGGCGACGATGCGCTGTCAGATCTGCCGCGCGCGGAGATTGCGCGCCGCATCGCCTATGTGCCGCAGGCGCAGGACACGGCGTTTCCCTACACCGCGTCCGATCTGGTGCTGATGGGCCGGGTCGCGCATCGCGGCGTGTTCGCGGCGCCGACGAAGGAAGACCGGAAAATCGCACAGGACTCGCTTGCCGAACTCGGCATCGCCGAGCTCGCGTCGCGCGAGGTGACGACACTGTCCGGCGGGCAGCGCCAGCTTGTGATCGTGGCGCGGGCGATGGCGCAGGCCGCGCCCCTGATCGTGATGGATGAGCCGACCGCCAGTCTCGACTTCGGCAATCAGGTCGCGGTGCTGGCTGAAATCCGCAAACTCACGGCGCGCGGCACCGGGATCATTCTCTCCACCCACGATCCCGATCAGGCCTTCGCGGTGGCGAGCCGCGTCGCGCTGATGCAGGACGGTGTGATCGTTGCGCAGGGAACGCCGCTTGAAGTGCTCACCGCCGCACGGCTCAAGGCCGTGTACGGTGTCGACGTCACGGTGGAGCGGCTGGCCGGCGGGCAGACGGTCTGCGCGCCGGTCTATCCGCGCTGATGCTTACGCCTTGAAGTAGACGGTCTGCGACGTGGTCGCGAGCAGGCGTCCGCCCGGGCTCCACAGTTCGCCGGTCTGGTCGCTAAAACTCTTGTGAAAACTCCTCGCGTCGGCGGCGCCGAGCACCACGGTGGTGTCTTCGGCCGCGAGATCCGCCGCATCGGCGTGAAACATGGTCGTCATGGTCACCGTGCCGATCGGCACGATCTCGCCGCGGACATGAAAGATTCGCGCGAAGAAGGTGTCGCACATCGACAGCAGCGATAAAAAGTCGATGCGCCGGGGCAGCGCGTCGCTGAGCCACATTCGCGAATAGGGGCTGCCGAGGGGCTCGCGCAGCCCCTTGCCGTAGCCCGGCGTGCCTTCGACGAAACGAAACCGGTATTGCCGCACCCACGGCGAGATGCCGCTGTCCGGCAACGGTTCGATCGCGTCGAACGGTGGTGCGGGCGGCATCTGCGCGGGCTGGTGCGACCATGACGGACGACGGACTGCGAACACCGCGGTCATGAACGCCGCGACCTCGCCGCCCTGCGACAGCTCGATCATCCAGTGCTGGGTCGAGCGGGTCGCTTTCATCAGCCGCGCAGTCAGGTCGAATGTGCCGCGCGCCACCGGCGCGCACAGGTTCACCGTCACCGACAGCGGATCGCCGGTGCATTCCGGCTGCGCCATGATCGCGCGCAACATGGTCGCGGCGGTGGTGCCGCCAAACGGGCCGACGAATGCGAAGTAATCCTCGCTCGCGGTGCCGCGCCAGCGGCCGTCCATATTGACGGCCTGCGTGGCGCGGTCGAACGGATGGATAGCGTTCGAAGTTTTATTGGCGGTTGCCTCAGGCGTCTTCTCAAGCATCGAGGGCTCCCGGCTTTGCTGCCGGAAGTATTCGCAGGATTGCCGCGCGATTCAATGACGTGGGAGGTAATGGCGGGCGCTAGAGGGACTCGGGCCCGAGCCGTCATAATATAACCCAGTCGCAAGGCGTGCTATTCTGACTTCAAAACGGGAGGTTCAGATGGCGGATATCGACGGCATCAAGATCGCCAATCTCACGCACGACTTCGTGACGAAGAAGTCGTTTGTCGGATTGGTGTGGGAAAGCGACGCCAGCAAGTCATTGGGGCTGGAGGTGCCATTCTGCTGCAGCCCGGAGCAGCTTCCGGCTGAAGCCGAAAAAGCCGTGCGCAAGCTCTCTCATGAACTCGCTTCGATCCCCATCATGGTTGTGCCTTAAGAGGGGATCGCCGGTCAGCGGATGGACGCAGCGAGTTGTTGTGCGACCTTGCGATGGCCATCTGCCGTCAGATGAATTCCGTCGGGTTGCCGCAGCCCGCTGCGAAGAGCCGACCATACATAGCTGTCAGCCTCGATGATGCGGATGCTGCGGGCATGCAGCCGCTTTCGGATTTCAGACCTGTTGGCCGCAGCTTCCGCTTCGCTGATACCCTTCCGGCGATCGTTGCCGCCGATCTGAAGGATGACGATCCTGGTTCCGTCCGGCGCCGCGCTCGACAATCGCGCCAGCATGCCGCCGGTCGTATCGCCGCTGATGCCCGCGTTGCTCACCGACATCGGCCGGCCCTTCGCGCGCAGAAGTTCCTGCAGGACGGCTGGAAAGGCCGACGATGCGCCGACGCCGTATCCGGCGGTGTTGCTGGCGCCGAGCGCAACGATCTGGGCATTCGACGCCGTGGTGGAGGCAAACGTCAGCAGAACGACAAGGATCAGGCTTCTGAACATGGTCGACGCCCTTTCGCTGAATCAGCGGTGCGATAGTAGCGCTGGTCGGGTTCCCGGAAAATCATCTCCCCGGAGGAAACTGCAATCTCGGAACAAATTAAGAACACTTTAGCAAGTCATTGATATATCATTGTGATTCGGTCCCTGCGGGCCACCACATCTAGGGTCTGTCATCGGTCTTGAGGACTACATGTCCAATATCGCTTTCGACAACACGGCGCTGACGCGCATCGCGGACTTCGCCCGGACGCTTTCCCGTCTTCATGCCGCCGCCCGCACGCGGCTGGTGGACGACGATCATATCGACCGCGAGTTCAACGCGGTCTGCATGTCGGTGTGGGGCTACACCACCGACGATTTCAGCGACGATCTGTTCTCGCTGAAGGATCATGAATTCCTCGACTCGCTGGACGAGGCGCGGGCGCGCATTTTCGCCGCCGAACACGGCTACGATCTGGTCGATGACACCGGCATTCTCGCCGACTGGTGGGGCTATTGCTGGATGATTCTGGCCGAACATCGCGGCCTGCTGACGCCGGAGATCAAGGCGCGGGCGCGGATGGAAATGGAAGAGAAGTATCTCGCCGCGCCGAATGTGATCGGCGTCATTGTCGGGCGGTGAGTTCTTTTACATCCGCGCGCGAGGCTTCGGCGCGACTTTCGGCATGACGGCGTCCGGCGCCATCGGTTGGGCATATTTCGGTTCAGGCACCGATCCGGTGACATCCTGTGACGAGTATGTGTCTTCCGGAATTTCAGCTGCGACCGGCGCGACTTTCATTTCCCCGAGCCGCGCGCGCAACTCCGATGTCAGGCCCGGATAATTGTTCACCGGCGTGAACTGCGCGATCTGGCCGTTGGCGGAACTGGTGCCGGAGTAGGCCACAAGACCGTTCGAGGTTGCGACAATGTCCCCGGGGCGCAATGTGGTGTCGAGCGACAGATCGACCGGCGCGAGGCCTGCGGGATCGCGGCCGTTGCAGGTGCAATCCGCCTTCAGCGCCTTGCGATAGGCAAAGGCGTTCGGCGTATCGACATAGCGTTCGCCCATATTGCCGACGGCGTAGTCGATGCTGTTGCCTGAATAGACCTTGGTCGCGCTGGCCGGACAGAACGCCTGGCACATCTGTGCCGGCGTGCCGTTGCCGCGCGACGTCAGCGGGAAATAGCGGCCATCGCAGGTCCGCACGCAATAGGTGGTGAAGCGCCCGCCGGAGGAAGCCGACGGCGCAGGCGCGGGATTGGGTGTGGACAGGCCGAACGGATCGGCAAAGGCATTGCTCGGCTGCTGTTGCTGCTGAGGCTCCTGCCGCTGCGGCTTGTCACCGCCGAACAGGAAATCGAAAATGCCGGCGGAGGCCGCGTGGGGCGCAAGCGCCACGGGCATTGCCAGCATGACAGTGAGAACAAGCGTCATGCGGCGCCGCACGCGCGAAATACGCAACTCTGTACGCAACACGGACTGCCCCACTCACGCAACGCTGACGCCTGCGGCAACTTCATGCCGCAGCGTCAACGACCTTAATGCGTGATGGTAAACGCCGAGTTAGGGAGCGGCTTTGCGCCGAACAATTGTGCAGACGGTGGTCGCGCTCACGGCCTGAAAAACAGGAACGTCGCCAGCACGAAAGTCGGCACCAGCACCAGCATCGACCACACCATATAGCCGAAAAAGCTCGGCATTTTCACGCCGGCCTGCCGCGCGATGGCATAGACCATGAAGTTCGGTGCGTTGCCGATATAGGTGTTGGCGCCCATGTAGACCGCACCGGACGAAATCGCGGCCAGTGTCGCCGCCTTTACTCCCATCAAAACCTGCGGATCGCCGCCGGCGAGCTGGAAGAATACGAGATACGTCGGCGCGTTGTCGAGGAACGACGACAGGATACCGGTCAGCCAGAAATAGGCGGCGGCGTTGTTGCTGCCGTCGGCGTTGGTGACGAGGCCGAGCAGCGCGGCGAACGGGCCTTGCGCCCCGGCCTGCAGCATCGCCATCACCGGCACGATGCAGATGAAAATGCCGGCGAACAGGATCGCCACTTCCTGGATCGGTCCCCACGAAAACCCGTTGGCCTCGCGGTCCGACTTTTGCGTCAGCGCCATGGAGGCAATCGCAACCACGACGAAGATCGCATCGCGCAGCAGGTCCTGAATTTCGAGATCGACGTCGGCGATGTGGAAGGAGATTCCGGGCTTCCACTGTGCGCTCATCAGGATGGCGGCGATGATGACCGCGATCAGCAGGAGATTGATCTTGCCGTGAAGCCTGAGCGGCGAGTCCGGCGTCGGGTCTTTCAGTTTGGTGAAGCGGCCCTCGCGGTGATGCACGTAAAGATCGATCACCATGAAAATCGCGAGCACGATCCCGCCGACCACCAGGGTCTCCTGCCACAGATGTTTCGTGGTCCAGAAGAAATCGACGCCCTTGAGGAAGCCGATAAACAGCGGCGGGTCGCCGAGCGGCGACAGCGCGCCGCCGATATTGGCGACGAGGAAAATAAAGAACACCACGACATGCGCGTTGTATCGCCGGTCGTCGTTGGCGCGGATCAGGGGGCGGATCAGGATCATCGCGGCACCTGTCGTGCCGACGACGCTGGCCATCAGCCCGCCGACGGCGAGCAATACGGTGTTGGTGAACACGCTGTCGTGCAGGTTGCCTTCGAGATAGATGCCGCCCGCGACGACAAACAGCGCCAGCAGCAGCAGGATGAACGGCATGTATTCAAGCAGCGCCGTGTGCGCGAGTGTCGTCGTGACGGTGTGAACATCGGCGGTGGCGAACAGTGGAACGACGATCAGCGCCGCCCAGAGCGCGGTGAACTTGCCGTAGTGATGTTCCCAGACATGGGGATAGAACACCGGACCCGTGGCAATGCACAAAAGAATGCCGACGAACGGCAGCGCCCAGAGGATCGAGAGCTTCGCGCCATTCAGTCCTTCGGCGGCGAAGGCCGGCGCGGGGAACAGAGCAAGGGCGAGGGCGGCGGCAGCAAACCCGAAGCGGGCGCGGCGGGTGATAGCCCGTGGCAGGCGCGCATTGGTGTCAGTCAAAAATACCTCCTCGTCGCCTCGCTCCCGCAGGCAGGGCGAGGGCGCAGATGTCAGCTCTTGAGAAATTCGCCCGCCTTGTAGAGCGCGCGGAACGGAATGCCGGCTTCGGCGAATGCTTCGGTTGCGCCTTCGTCCCGGTCGATCATGGTGAACACCAGCACCACCTCGCCGCCGGAATCCTTCACCGCATCCACCGCCTTGATCGCCGAGCCGCCGGTGGTGGTGACGTCCTCGACAATGACAATGCGCTTGCCGGCGAGGCTTTCATCCTTGGCGAGGCCTTCGACCGCGAGTCGCGCGCCATGTTCCTTCGGCTTCTTGCGCACGAAGAACGCGGCGATCGGATGTCCTTTCAGCCATGACAGCTGCGCGATCGCGCCTGCGATCGGCACCGCGCCCATTTCAAGCCCGCCGATGTAATCGATCTTGTCGTCCTTCAGCGCATCCAGCGACAGTTCGGCGAGCAGCGCCGCGCCTTCGGGGTCGAGCATGGTGGGCTTCAGGTTGAAGTAGAAATCGCTCTTGCGGCCGGAGGCCAGCGTGATTTCTCCACGCCCGAACGAGCGCTTGCGGATGATGTCGGCGAGGCGGGCGCGGGACGCTGATTTGGACAAGGCAATCTCTTCAAGCTAAGGGGAATTTCGCGGATTTTACGGCTTGCGGCGTGGACATTCCACAGCGGATCGCTCACCGTCAACAGCGCAAGACCAACAAAAGGCGGCAAATGACCATCGACTTTTATGCCTGGAATACGCCGAACGGCCGCAAGATCAGCGTTGCACTCGAGGAAATGGGTCTGCCCTACAAGGTGCATCCCATCAACATCTCCAGGGACGAGCAGTTCGCGCCGGCTTTCCTCAAGATCAGCCCGAACAACAAGATTCCTGCCATCATCGATCCGGACGGCCCGCACGGCAGGCCGGTCAGCATCTTCGAGTCGGGCGCGATCCTGCTGTATCTCGGCGAGAAGACCGGACGGTTCCTGCCGAAGGATCTGGGCGAGCGCATTCCGGTGCTGGAATGGCTGATGTGGCAGATGGGTGGCTTCGGGCCAATGCCCGGCCAGGTGCATCATTTCATCGCACTCGAAAACGAGCAGGATCGGCGCTACGGCCTCGAGCGATTTTCAAAGGAAACACGCCGGCTTTATGGCGTGCTGGATCGCCGGCTCGAGGGGCGCGAATTTGTCGCGGACAGGATTTCGGTCGCCGACTTTGCGATCATCGGCTGGGCATGGCGACATGAGCGTCACAAGGTCGCGCTCGAGGATTTTCCGAACGTGAAGCGCTGGTATGCGGCGATGATGGCGCGGCCGGGCGTCAAGCGCGGCTTTGAGGTGAAGCTGGGTTAGCCGCGCCGCGACTCCAGCGCCATCCGGACGGCGAGGGCGGCGAGCACCGTGCCCATCAGCCAGCGTTGCAGCTTGAGCCAGGTGGGGCGGGTGCCGAGGAACTGCGCGATCGATCCGGCTGCGAGCGCAATCATGGCGTTGACTACGACGCTGATCGCGATCTGCGTGAAGCCGAGCGCGAGGGATTGTCCAAGCACGCTGCCATGATCCGGCGTGATGAACTGCGGCAGCAGGGCGAGATACAGCACCGCGGCTTTCGGATTGAGCAGATTGGTCAGCAGGCCCATCATGAACAGCTTGCGCGGCCGGTCGATGGCAAGCTTCGTCACTTCGAACGGTGAGCGGCCATTCGGCCGGATCGCCTGCCATGCAAGCCACAGCAGGTAGGCGGCGCCGGCGAACCGGAGTGCGTCGTAGGCGTAAGGCACGGCAAACAGGAGTGCTGTGATGCCGAAGGCCGCGCACAGCATGTAGAACACAAACCCGAGCGCGACGCCGCCGAGCGAGATCAGTCCCGCCATCGTCCCCTGCGAGATCGAACGCGAGATCAGATAGATCATGTTCGGCCCCGGCGTCAGCACCATGGTCAGTGCGATCAGCGCGAAGGCGAGGAAGGTTGTGGAGGACGGCATCAGCAAACTCCGGTCAAAGAAAGTGAGGGCGATGCGAATCTCAGTTTCGCCCCGTGCTCAGCGCGAACCAGACGGCGATGGCAGCCAGCAGCACGGCGAGGACGCGGCGAACCGTACGGCGCAGCCGGGGTGTGGCGATCACACTCTGAAGCTGCGAGGCCAGCAGAACGATGATGAGATGGATCGCGGTGGCGATGCCGACGTAGATCGCCGACAGCATCAGTGTCTGCGCCGCCACCGAGCCTTTGCCGATCTGGATGAAGTCCGGCAGCACGGCGACATAGAAGACCGCGGCCTTCGGATTGAGAAGGTTGGTGATCAGTCCGCGCCGGAACGCGGTCCACGGACCTATCCCGCCCTCGACGGCTTCCGGCGCGACGTCGCGCTCGGCCGCCCACGCATCCCATGCAAGCCAGAGCAGATAAGCGACACCGCCCCAGCGCAGCGTCTCATAGAGAAATGCCGAATTGTCGATGACCGCGCTGAGGCCGAGCGAGGCCGCTGCGCCATAAACCGAGAGCCCGAGTGCAATTCCGGCAACGGCTGCGATGCCTGCCCGCACGCCTTGCGAGAGCGACAGCGCCGCAAGATAGGCCATGTTCGGGCCGGGCGTGATCTCGATGACAAAGCATGTCAGCGCGAAGGCGAGCAGGGATGTGGACAATCGCTATGACCTCGCGCCTGCCATCAATGCGCCTCGTCCCAGTTGCTGGCGGCGCGTGCATCGACCTGCAATGGCACTGAGAGCGATACCGCCGGGAATGGCGCGTCCTGCATCACATGCTGGATCACCGGCAACGTCCTGGCCACCTCGTCGTCGGGCACCTCGAAGATCAGTTCGTCGTGGACCTGCAGCAGCATCTGCGCAGAGAGCTTTTTCTCGGCGAGTGCGTCTTCCATCCGGATCATGGCGCGGCGGATGATATCGGCGGCTGAGCCCTGCAGCCGCGCGTTGATCGCGGCGCGCTCGTTGAACGAGCGGATCGACGGATTGCTCGCCTTGATGTCTGGATAGTGGCACTTGCGGCCGAAGATGGTTTCCACGTAGCCATGCTCGCGGCAGAAATCGCGCGTCGCATCCATGTAGGCGCGGATGCCGGGGAAGCGCTCAAAATACTTCTTGATGTACGCGCCGGCTTCCTCGCGCGGAATGCCGAGCTGGTTGGCGAGGCCGAACGCCGAGATGCCGTAGATGATGCCGAAGTTGATCGCCTTGGCGCGGCGGCGCACTTCTGCGGGCATGTCCTTGATCGGCACGCCGAACATTTCGGACGCGGTCATGGCATGGATGTCGAGCTTGTCGTGGAACGCCTGCTTCAGCGACGGAATATCCGCGATCTCTGCCAGCAAGCGCAGTTCGATCTGCGAGTAATCCGCCGAGACGAGCTTGTGGCCCTTGGTGGCGATGAAGGCCTTGCGGATCTTGCGGCCGTCCTCGGTGCGCACCGGGATGTTCTGGAGATTCGGCTCGTTGGACGACAGCCGTCCGGTGGTGGTCGCGGCCAGCGCGTAGGTCGTGTGCACGCGCTGGGTTTGCGGATTGACGTATTCGGGCAGTGAATCCGTGTAGGTCGATTTCAGCTTGGTGACCTGCCGCCACTCAAGAACGCGCGCCGGAAATTCGTGTCCGGCTTCGGCCAGTTCATCGAGAATCTGCGCGGAGGTCGACCATGCGCCGGTCTTGGTTTTCGCGCCCCCCGGCAGGCCCATCTTGCCGAACATGATGTCGCCGAGCTGCTTGGGGCTCCCCGGATTGATCGGCTCGCCGGCCATTTTCTGGATGTCGGCTTCGACCCGCGCGGCGGTCTGCGCGAACTCGCCGGACAGGCGCGACAAGACCTGTCTGTCGATGGAAATGCCGCGCCGCTCCATGCGCGCGAGCACCGACACCAGCGGCCGCTCCAGCGTCTCGTAGACAGTGTTGACGCGATAGGCCATCAGGCGCGGTTTCAGCACACGCCACAACCGCAGCACGATGTCGGCGCGCTCTGCGGCGTATTCCGTCGCCTTGTCGACCGGCACCTGATCGTAGCTGATGCGGTTCTTGCCGCTGCCGATCAATTCGCCGAAACCGATGGCCTTGTGGCCGAACCAGCTTTCGGCCAGTGACTCGTAATCGTGCTTGGCGCGGCCGGCGTCGAGCACATAGGAAATCAGGATGGAGTCTTCGAGCGGCGCCATCTCGATGCCGTGCTGCGCCAGCACCACGCTATCGAACTTCAGATCGTGGCCGATCTTGAGAACGCCCGCGTTGGTGAGCAGCGGTTTGAGCGCAGCCAGCGCATCGGCCGCCTTGATCTGGTCCGGCGCAAGTCCGCCCGCAAAGAGACCCGAGCCGTCGCCGGGCTTGGTGTGCGCAAGCGGCACGTAACAGGCCTCGTTGATCCCGGTGGCCAGCGAGATGCCGCAGATTTCCGCCTGCATTGGGTCGGCGGTCGATGTTTCGACGGTGATGGCGACCTGACCGATGTCGAAGGCGCGCGCGACCCAGCGCTGCAATTCGTCCACGGTCTTGATGGTCGCGTATTTGGCGCGATTGAACTTCGCGCTGCGCGCTTCCTCGGCGCGCGCATCGGCCAGCGCTTTCGGCGTCTGAGGGCCATTGGCGGATGCCGTCGCCTGCTTCGGCTGCGACCCGCTCCACTGTCCGGCGTTGGACGTTTTCTCGGTCGTCCCGCGCGCGAACAGATCAGGCTCGCCGCCGAGCGGCGGCGTCTTGGGTGAATCGGCTGCGACATCGGCGGGGGCGAACGAGCTTTTCATGCTGGTGTCGGCTTCGACGTCCGACGGATCGATCTGCGAATACTCTGCAACACGCCGCGTCAGCGTGGAAAATTCCATCGCTTTCAGGAAGGCGATCAGCTTGCGCGAATCCGGCTCGTGCACCGCAAGATCGTCCAGCGGCACGTCGAGCTTCACGCGGTCATCGAGCTGCACCAGCTTTTTCGAGATGCGTGCCTTGTCCGCGTTCTCGATCAGCGCCTCGCGCCGCTTCGGCTGCTTGATCTCGGGGGCGCGCTTGAGCAGCGTTTCGAGGTCGCCATATTCGTTGATGAGCTGCGCCGCGGTCTTGATGCCGATGCCCGGCACGCCCGGCACGTTATCGACCGAGTCGCCTGCCAGCGCCTGCACCTCGACCACCTTCTCGGGCGGGACGCCGAATTTCTCGATCACTTCGGGAATGCCGATGCGGCGATCCTTCATGGTGTCGTACATCGAGACGCAATCCGTGACCAACTGCATCAGGTCCTTGTCGGACGAGACGATGGTCGCGGTCGCGCCGCGCTCGCAGGCCTCGCGCACGTATGTGGCGATCAGGTCATCGGCCTCATAGCCGGATTGTTCGAGGCACGGCAGATCGAAGGCGCGCACGGCTTCGCGGATCAGCCCGAACTGTGGAATGAGATCGTCGGGGGCCGGGGCGCGCTGCGCCTTGTATTCGGGATAGAGCTCGTTGCGGAACGTGACTTCCGACTTGTCGAAGATGATGGCCAGATGCGTCGGCCGGTTGTCCGGCGGCATGTCGCGCATCAGCTTCCACAGCATGTTGCAGAAGCCGAGCACGGCGTTGACTTGCAAGCCGTCCGATTTGCGGTTCAGCGGCGGCAGTGCGTGATAGGCGCGGAAGATGTAGCCCGAGCCGTCCACCAGAAAGACGTGATCGCCCTTGGCGGGGGTCTTTGCGGCTGGCGCGCTGGCGGCGGGTTTCGTGGCGGCAGGCTTTTCAGCCTTTGCGGCGGATGACGTTGCGGGCGTTGCGGGCTTTTTCGGCATGGCCGCAACTTAAGGATTTTGGCTGCGAATAACACCCCTCCACGGGACAGATGCGCACTGGAAATTTCGATGTTGCGCTCACAAAATCGCGTCGTCCCCGCGCAAGCGGGGACCCATAACCACTGAAGGTCGTGAAAATCGCGACAGGAACCGCTTGCTCAGGGAGTATGGGTCCCCGCCTGCGTGGGGACGACATCGTGGGCGGATTTACTCCGCCGCTTGCAATGTGGGGCGTGCCTGCTTGGGCGCGATCCAGAACATGGCAGGCCGCTCGAACAGGAAATTGAGCCCGGCGCGTTTGGCGCCCCACCACATCAGGAGCGCACCGACCACACCCGCGATGGTGTCGATCAGCGAGACGAGCCCGATGTCGGGCACGATGCCGGTCTTGAGCAGTACCACCCGCACGATCGCCATCGGCAGGAAGAAGGCCAGATAGATCACGATGGAATGCTCGCCGCAGTAACGCAGGAAGCCAAACCAGCTGGCGCGGGCCAGCAGCGTTCCGGTGACGATGATGGCGCAGGCGCCGGCGAACCCGAGCGCGAGCGAAATCACCGGCCGGTCGCCGTAGCCCGCGAACACCAGAACGCCGTTGGCAACACCCCACGCCGCAAGGGCGATCAGCGCGGTGCCGGGCTTCTCGCGCGCACGGTCCGCCAGCACGAAGACATAGTTCGCAAACAGATAGCCGGAGTAGAAGTAGACGAAGCGCGCGGCGAACTCGTCGATCACGGTCCAGCCGGTGGCGACATGGGCGGTTTCAAGCGCGGCGGCGGCAAGCCAGATTGCCAATGCGGGCACGCGCAAGGTGGCCTTGGTCACCACAAAGAAGATCGGCAGCAGATAGATGAACCACAGCGTGCCGAACGGCTCGATGAAAGATTGCAGATACATGACACCGACATGGATCCAGCCCTGCTCGGCGGCGAACGCGGGGGCCTTGAAGGCGAACTGGATGCTCACCCACAGCACGTAGAAGTAGGCGAAGTGGACCACCTTGCGGTCCAGATAGGTGCGCCAGTCGCGGTTGATCACCCGCGCCAGGAATAGCCCCGAAATCAGGAAGAAATCCGGCATCCGGAACGGCTTTGCGAACTCGACCAGCAGGTGCATGAAGCCCTGTTTGCCCGCGGCGGCCTCGACGCCCAAGGTCGAGTGCATCATCACCACCATGACAATGCAGATGCCCTTGGCATAATCGACCCAGTCGATCCGCTCGGAGGCGGGCGACGGGCGCGCGCCGGATGTGCCGTTGCTGCTCATGATGTCCCGTTTCGGTCCAGTGGCGCGCCATCCTGGGGCGCATGGGTTTCATTCTTCTTTATTCATACAAATGTTGTGCCCCATTCACGCCGAATTGCGCTAAAAGCCCGGCGAAACGAAACATCGTTAATGAGTTTTGGAGCGGGTGGTACATGCGGATTGCCATGATCGGCACGGGCTATGTGGGGCTGGTTTCGGGGGCCTGCTTCGCGGATTTCGGCCATCGCGTGACCTGCGTCGACACCGACGCGGGGAAGATCGATGCGCTTAACCGCGGCGAAATTCCGATCTTCGAGCCCGATCTGGACCGGCTGGTCGAGGCGTCCGTCAAGGCGGGGCGGCTCGATTTCACCACCGACATCGCCGGGCCCGTGGGCAAGGCGGACGCGGTGTTCATCGCGGTCGGCACGCCGTCACGGCGCGGCGATGGCCACGCCGACCTGACCTATGTGCACGCCGCCGCCCGCGATATCGCGAAAGCGTTGCAGGGTTTCACCGTCGTGGTCACCAAATCTACCGTGCCGGTCGGCACCGGCGACGAGGTCGAACGCATCATCCGCGAGACCAATCCGCAGGCCGATGTTGCGGTGGCATCCAATCCTGAATTCCTGCGCGAGGGTGCGGCGATCCGCGACTTCAAGCATCCCGATCGCATCGTGGTCGGCACCGACGACGAACGTGCGCGCAAGGTTCTCGGCGAAGTCTACCGGCCGCTCTATCTCAATCAGGCGCCGATCATGTACACCGAGCGCCGTACGGCGGAGCTGATCAAGTACGCCGCCAACGCATTTCTTGCGACCAAGATCACCTTCATCAACGAGATGGCGGATTTGTCGGAGAAAGTCGGCGCGGACGTGCAGGAGGTTGCGCGCGGTATCGGCCTCGACAACCGCATCGGCCCGAAGTTTCTCAACGCCGGTCCCGGATTCGGCGGCTCGTGTTTTCCGAAGGACACCCGCGCGCTGGTCAAGACCGCGCTGGACCATGACGTACCGCTGCGGATCGTCGAGGCGGTGCTCGCGGTGAATGACAACCGCAAGCGCGCCATGGCACGCAAGGTATCAAGTGCGCTCGGCGGCAATCTGCGCGGCAAGACCATCGGTCTCCTAGGGTTGACGTTCAAGCCGGACACCGACGACATGCGCGAGGCGCCGTCGATCCCGCTGGTGACGGGCCTGCTCGATCTCGGTGCGAAAGTGCGCGCCTACGATCCTGCCGGGATGGAGCAGGCGAAGAGCGAGCTGCCGGATATCACCTATTGCGAGGATCCCTATGCCGTTGCCAAGGATGCCGATGCGCTGGTGATCGTCACCGAGTGGCGGCAGTTCCGCGCGCTCGATCTGAAGCGGCTGAAGCGCGAGATGGCCAATCCGGTGATGGTCGACCTGCGCAATATCTATCGCCGCGACGAGATGGAAGCGCTGGGCTTTACCTATGAAAGCGTCGGGCGCGGGGCGGTGTAGGCCCCGGCGTCATTGCGAGGAGCACTTGCGACGAAGCAATCCAGCTTTCCTTAGTGTGGATTGCTTCGCTTCGCTCGCAATGACGGATATATCTTGTCCCGATGATGAACTTTTCCACCCCTCTTCCCATCGATGCGGTTCTGGCCGACCTGACGTCGACGCTTGCGCGCGGCAGCACCGCCGTGCTGGTCGCGCCGCCGGGCGCGGGCAAGACCACGCGCGTGCCGCTGGCGCTGCTGGATGCGGACTGGGCCGGCAAGAAGAAGATCATCGTGCTGGAGCCGCGCCGGATCGCCGCGCGTGCCGCCGCCGAGCGCATGGCGCAGACGCTGGGCGAGAAGGTCGGCGAGACGGTCGGCTACCGCGTGCGGTTCGGTTCGAAGGTGTCGCGCGCGACGCGAATCGAGGTGGTCACTGAGGGGATCTTCACCCGGCAGATTCTCGACGATCCCGAGTTGTCCGGCGTCGCCGCCGTGCTGTTCGACGAATTTCATGAGCGCTCGCTGGATGCGGATCTTGGCCTCGCGCTGGCGCGCGATGCGCAGACCGGCCTGCGCGAGGATCTGCGCATTCTGGTGATGTCGGCGACGCTCGATGGCGCGCGGGTCGCGAAGCTGCTCGGCGATTGTCCGGTGATCGCCAGCGAAGGCCGCGCGTTTCCGGTCGACACACGCTATCTCGGCCGCAAGCCGGATGTGCAGATCGAACGGCAGATGGCGGACGCTATCGCCACGGCGCTGCGCGCAGATAGCGGTTCGGTGCTGGCGTTCCTGCCGGGCGCCGCGGAAATCCGCCGCATCCAGAATTTTCTCAGCGAGCGTGTCAGCGATCCGAACACCGAGATCGTGCCGCTGTTCGGCGCGCTCGATGCCGGCGTGCAGGACCGTGCGATTTCGCCGCCACCTAAGGGGCAACGCAAGGTGGTGCTGGCGACCTCGATCGCCGAGACGTCGCTGACGATCGAGGGCGTGCGCATCGTGGTCGATTCCGGGATGGCGCGGGTGCCGCGCTATGAGCCGGACATCGGTCTCACGAGGCTCGAAACCATCCGCGCCTCGCGCGCCGCCGTCGATCAGCGCAGGGGCCGCGCTGGCCGCACCGAGCCCGGCGTCTGTTACCGGCTGTGGGACGAGCCGCAGACCGCGTCGCTTGAAGCGTATACACGGCCCGAGATTTTGTCCGCCGATCTGTCGTCATTGGTGCTTGACCTCGCGCATTGGGGCGCAGGCGATCCTTCGGCTCTCGCCTTCCTCGATCCGCCGCCGCTGCCGGCGCTGACCGAGGCGCGTGCCTTGCTACGTGAACTCAACGCACTCGATGAGGCAGGCCGCATCACGCCCGAGGGCAACAGTCTGCGCGCGCTGGCGCTGCCGCCGCGCCTCGCGCGCATGATCGTGGATTCGCACCGGCTCGGCTCCGGCGATGAAGCCGCGCTGATCGCTGCCATTCTCACCGAACGCAGCCTTGGCGGTGACAGCGCCGACCTCGATGCACGGCTGGATAACTTTCGCCGCGACCGCTCGCAGCGGGCGCAAAGCGCGCGGCAACTGGCGGATCGCTGGGCCAGACAGGTAGCGGCGAGTGAAGATACAGCGAACGACGTTCCGGCTCGCGTTCGCGGCTCTTCTTCTCTCTCTCCCCTTGCAGGAGAGGGTCGGGGAGGGGGGGCTGTATCTTCGATTACGCGAAACAATACCCCCACCCCCAACCCCTCCCCGACATCAGGGCGTTCACGCCCGTCTTCGACGGGCTATGGGGGAGGGGAGTTAAGCACCGGCCTCATGCTCGCACTCGCGTTTCCGGATCGCGTGGCGCGCAATCGCGGCAACGGTTCGTTCGTGCTGGCCAACGGGCGTGGTGCGAGCGTTGAGCAGACTTCGGCATTGGCGAAATCGCCTTACATCGCGGTCGCCGAACTGACCGGGACGGCGGCGAACGGGCGCATCCTGCTGGCGGCGCCAATCACGCAAGGGGAGATCGAGGCGCAGTTCGCCGATCACATTCAGACTGACGATGAGATCACGTTCGATCGCGCCGCCATGGCGTTGCGCGCGCGGCGCAGGAAGAAACTGCATGCGATCACGCTCTCAGAACAAATCCTTCCGGTCTCCCCCTCGGCGGAGACAGCACGTGTGTTGGCGGACGGTCTTGTCGCATTGGGATTGGAGCGCTTGCCATGGTCGAAGCCGCTGAAACAATGGCGCGACCGCGTGATGTTTTTGCGCGCGGCCTCGCCTGAGGAATGGCCCGATCTTTCAGACAATGCGCTGGCGGAGACACGAGGCGACTGGCTCGTGCCGGCATTGTTCGACAAGACCTCGCTGGCGAATTTCTCCGCGGGCGATCTGTCCGACGCGCTGATGAATCTGCTGCCGTGGGAGATGCGCGCGCGACTCGACCGCGAAGCGCCGACGCATTTCGAGGCGCCAACCGGAACCTCGCTGCCGATCGACTATGAGGCTGAGCAGGGGCCGACCATTGCGGTGAGGTTGCAGGAATTGTTCGGGCTCAATGTCCATCCGTCGATCGCGAAGGGCAAAATCCCGCTGGTGCTGGAACTGCTGTCGCCGGCGCGTCGCCCGGTACAGGTGACGCGCGATCTGCCGGGCTTCTGGCGCGGGTCCTATGCAGCGGTTCGCTCCGATCTGCGCGGGCGTTATCCGCGCCATCCCTGGCCGGAAGACCCGGCGTCCGCGCCGCCAACCCGCCGAGTCAAGCCGCGCGGGACCTGAGAATTAACGCTTCCCTCACCCTTATTTCGGAAAAAGCAGTCTTTGCCGGTGCCGAGGCGTCAACTTTCGGCCCGTTGTGAAGCGGTTCCCGTAAGGTTCGCGCGGGACGGGTTGGTACAGGCGTATGTGTGATGCGTAACATCATGATTCTGGCGGCCCTGCTGGTCGTGTTCGGCACCTCCATGGCGAAGATGGCCGACCAGATGACGTCACAGAAGGCGCAGGCCCATGCCGTCGACAAGTCGAAGGCCATGAATGCCTTCGCATCGGTGCAGCCGAAAACCACGGGCAATGCCGGTCTCCGCAGTGTCACCATTTCGCGCGACAGCCGGGGGCACTTCCAGACCGATGCGCGCGTCGATGGCCGCCGTATCGGCTTTATGGTCGATACCGGCGCTTCGGTGATAGCACTCAACGAAAGCTCGGCGGCGCTGATCGGCATTCGTCCGCGGCCCAGCGAATACACCGCGAATGTTTCAACCGCCAACGGCTCGATCAGGGCCGCACGCACCCGTCTCGCCATGGTCGATGTCGGCGGGCTCGTGGTGCGCGACGTCGATGCGCTGGTGCTGCCCGACGACGCGCTGTCGGAAAATCTGCTCGGCATGTCGTATCTGTCGAAGCTTCGCCGGTTTGAAATGGCCGGCGGCAAGCTGGTGATGGAGCAGTAGTTCGCTATATCGCGTCATTGCGAGGAGCACTTGCGACGAAGCAATACAGCTTCGTGTCTGCAGTTCTGGATTGCTTTGCTTCCCTCGTAATAACGACTATATCCGCCGAAACACCACGCTCAGATTGTTCGCCGGCATTTCAGTGATCGCCGGTGCCGAAAATCCCTCAGTCCGCGCCAGTTCCGCGACAGCTTCCAGATCGCGCAATCCCCATTCCGGATTCCGGGACTTTAGACTCGCGTCGAACGCTTCGTTGCTCGGCGCAGTGACGACATCTGCGCGCCGGTACGGCCCGTACAGATACAGCGGCGCGCCGGTGCGCAGCAGTTTTGCCGCGCCGCGTATCAGGCCTGTCGTCGCCTGCCAGGGAGAAATATGGATCATGTTGATGCAGAGGATGGCGTCGGCGGCGGTCACCGGCCACTGCTCCGACGATGCATCCAGCTTCAGGGGTAACCGCACATTGGAAAGACCGCTGTCCTGCGTCCATGCTTCGATGCTCTGCAAGGCGGCGTCCTCGGGGTCCGACGGCTGGAACGTCAGGCTCGGAAACGCCCGCGCGAAATGCACAACATCCTCGCCGGAGCCGCTGGCGATCTCAAGCACGAGTCCGGACGCAGGCAACGCGCCGCGCAGGACGTCGAGGATGACATCGCGGTTACGCAAGGTGGCGGGATACTCAAGGCGGCGGTCGGTCATGTGGGTCCGATCTGAATGAGGGCTGTACAAGCTCGCTACCAATATGCCGCATTTCGCTCCTAAACACCCGGCTCCCGCCTTTCCACGGTTCCAAGCATTCGCTAAAGCTGCTGGATATCGCCCGCCCGCATTGTCACGAGGCCATCTGAATGTTTCCGAAGCCAAAGCCCGAACTGATTCCGAACACCTATGCCTATGAATCCGAGCCGATGGTGAAGGCCACGGGCTTCCGCGAATACGATGCGCGCTGGCTGTTCGGCAAGGAAATCAACCTGATGGGCATTCAGGCCCTCGGCATGGGTCTCGGCACGTTGATCGCCGAGATGGGGCAGAAGCAGGAAATCGTCACCGCGCACGATTTTCGCGGCTATTCCGCGTCGATCAAATACGCGCTGATCTCGGGTTTGCTGGCATCCGGCTGCAAGGTTCATGACATCGGCCTCGCGGTGACGCCGATGGCATATTTCGCGCAGTTCGATCTCGACGTGCCGTGCGTCGCGATGGTGACCGCCTCGCATAACGACAACGGCTGGACCGGTGTGAAGATGGGCGCGAACCGCCCGCTGACATTCGGGCCGGACGAAATGACCCGGCTGAAGGAGATCGTGCTCAACGCCGATTTCAAGCTGAAGCCCGCGGGCGGCTATCAGTTTCACGAGAATTTCCCGGCGCGCTACATCGCCGATCTCACCAACCGCCCGAAGCTGAAGCGCAAGCTCAAGGTTGTTGTCGCATGCGGCAACGGCACCGCGGGCGCGTTCGCGCCGAAGGTGATGGAAGCGATCGGCTGCGAGGTAATCCCGCTCGATGTGGATCTCGATCACACCTTCCCGAAGTACAATCCGAATCCCGAAGACATGGAAATGCTGCACGCGATCCGCGATGCAGTGCTTGAACACAAGGCCGACGTCGGCCTCGGGTTCGATGGTGACGGCGACCGCTGCGGCGTGGTGGACAACACCGGCGAGGAAATCTTCGCCGACAAGGTCGGCGTGATGCTGGCGCGCGACATGTCCGCAATTCACAAGAACGCGCAGTTCGTGGTCGATGTGAAGTCAACCGGCCTGTTCGTGACCGATCCCGTGCTGCAAAAGCAGGGCGCTCACACCACGTACTGGAAGACCGGCCATTCCTACATGAAGCGCCGCACCCATGAATTGAAGGCGCTGGCGGGCTTCGAGAAGTCCGGCCACTTCTTCTTCAACGCGCCGGTCGGGCGCGGTTACGACGACGGCCTCGTCTCCGCGATCGCGGTGTGCGAAATGCTGGATCACGCGCCGGGCAAGACCATGGCGGACCTCAAGGACGCGCTGCCGAAGACCTGGTCGTCGCCGACCATGTCGCCGCACTGCTCCGATGAGACCAAGTACGGAATCGTCGCGCAGGTGGTGAAGCATTTCGAGGATCAGAAGGCGAAGGGCGCCAAGGTCGCCGGCCAGCCGATCCGCGATCTGGTCACCGTCAACGGCGTGCGCGTCACCTGCGAGGACGGTAGCTGGGGGCTGGTGCGCGCCTCATCCAACAAGCCGGAGCTTGTGGTGGTGGTCGAGAGCCCGGTCTCCGAACAGCGCATGCGCGACATGTTCGAGGCGATGGATTCGGTGCTGCGGACCCATCCGGAAGTTGGCGAGTACAATCAGAAGATCTGACGGAGCGTCATCTCCGCACGTCAGGCGCTGGTCACGATCGGAGCGATCGTGACCAGTGTTCTATCGGATGACTTCGATCAGCTTCGCAAATTCCTTCTCTGCCTGTGTCGTGTGACGCTCCTTGTGGCGCAGCAGGAAGAAGCTACGGGATGGCAGCGGAACCTTGAGCGCGACGAGCGCTCCCGACGTCAGGGTGTTCGTTGCCACCAGTTTCGACAGGATCGTTGCTCCTGCGCCGGCGATCACGGCGCCGCGAACGGATTCGTTGGACGGAAATTCCAGGACGATGTTGATATCACGGGCCGCGAGACCGAGGCTCGCCAGCGCGGTTTCGAATATCTTGCGGGTGCCGGAGCCTTGCTCGCGTGCGACCCAGCGTGTGGCCTTCAGCTCGGCGAGCTTCGGCGCGCGCTTCCCCGCCCAGGGATGCGATGCGCCAACCACCAGCACCAGTTTGTCTTCGCCGACGGCGCGAACCGATAGTGCGGGATCGTCGATTGCGCCTTCGACAAATCCGAGATCCGCGCGGCCGTCCTGCACCCACGAGGTCACCTGATCGGTATTGCCGATCTTCAGATCCAGCGTGATGCCGGGATAAAGGGAATGATAGCGGTGGATCACCTGCGGCAGCCAGTAATTGCCGACGGTCTGGCTGGCGGCGAGCGACAGCGACCCACGCTTCAGTCCGGCAAGATCCGCCAGCATCGCCTCGGCGGCGGCGGTGCGCGCCAGCACGGCGCGCGCTTCGGTCACGAACAGCCGGCCGGCGGTGGTCAGCCTGATGTTGCGACCGACCCGGTCGAACAGCCGCACGGCGTGCCGTTCCTCGAGCGCGGCGATGGCCGCGCTGGTGGCCGACTGCGTCAGGTGGAGCGCTTCGGCGGCGCGCGTCATATGTTCCTGTTCAGCGACCGCGACAAAAATCCGGAGCTGCTCCAGCGTCATGCGATGTCCTATGTGGTGATCTTCACGAGCATCAGGCTGAATGCTGCAATGAAGAGGAAGGCTGCGGCGCCGAGTACCAGTGGCCGCAATCCCTTGGCGCGCAGTTTGCCGATGTCGGTTTCGAGTCCCATCGCGGCCAGTGCCATCGACAGCAGGACGGTCGTTGCGGTGACGATAATGCTTTTTGCCTCCGGCGGGATCGTAACAATGCTGTTGAGCCCGACCAGCCCGGCGAAGCCCAGCACGAACCACGGCATCGGCGCGCGGCCGCCCGCGCTCGTTACACCCGCCTTGCGGTTGGAGCGGTTTGCCATCAGCCCGAGGGCGATGACCATCGGCGCCAGCATCGCGACGCGGGAGAGCTTGGCGATGGTGCCGAACTCACCGGCCTGCCGGCCGTCCTGATATGCGGCGGCGACAACCTGCGCGATCTCGTGGATCGATGCGCCGCTCCACAGGCCGTAGGCGCGTGCATCGAGATGCAGCAGTGCCGGCAGCAGCGGATAGACAAACATCGCGATCGAGCCGAACACCGTGACGCAGGCCACCGCATAGGCGACATCCTCGTCACGGGCGTTGGTCACGGTGTTGGTGGCGATCACGGCGGAAGCGCCGCAGATCGATGTGCCCGCTGCGATCAGTTCGGTGAGCTTCTTCTCCACACCCAGCAGCCGCCCGGCCCAGGTTGTGAAGACGAATGTCGCGACCAGCGTCAGTGCGATCACGGCGATACCCGCCGGGCCGACGTCCGCGATCTGCGCCGCGGTGAGTTGCAATCCAAGCAGGATGATGGCGAAGCGTAGAACCTTGCGGAGAGCAAAGGTCACGCCAGCCTTGGCGCGCAACGGTGTGCCGATGGCATTGTGAAAGACCATGCCCAGAACGATGGCGAGAATCAGCGGGCTGAATGTGCTGACGTCGGGGAGTTCGCGCAGGCCGAAGGCCGCCGCCGTGATGAGCGCGGTCAGCAGCAGGCCCGGCATGATCTCCGATGCAACCGGCACACGCTGATGATGGCTTTCCGTGTCGGCAAGTGTTTGAGCAGTCATGGCCGAACTCCTTGTTCCGGCCGAAAAATCGCAAATCGCTATCGATCAATCCAACTGATTATATCGGTAAATTCAATCGAGAAAATAGATTGTTCGGGACGCAGAAAGCCCGCCGGCGTTTCCGCAGGCGGGCTTTGTGAAATCCGTGCGGCTCAGGCGCCGGAGAGCGCCGGGACCGGCAGCGCCGTCACCGACTTGATCTTTTCCATCGCAAAGCGTGACGTGACGTTCTTCAGCGCCACCGCGCTGATGAGCTTCTTGTAGAAGATGTCGTAGCTCTGCATGTCGGCGACGACCACGCGCAGCATGTAATCGACATCACCGGCCATCCGGTAGAATTCCATCACCTCGGGCATGGCGCTGACGGCGTCGGCGAATTTCTTCAGCCAGGCGTCGGAGTGATCGCCGCTTTCCACCGAAACGAACACCGAAATCCCGAGGCCGATCTTGTTTTGATCGACCAGCGCGACGCGGCGCAGGATGATGCCTTCGGCCTCCATGCGCTGGATGCGCTTCCAGCACGGCGTCGACGACAGGCCGACCCGGTCGCCGATTTCGGCCACCGAAAGGGAAGCATCGTCCTGGAGTACGGTCAGAATCTTGCGATCTATCGCGTCAAGGCGGCGCGGAGCATCGATAATTGCTACAGCAGCGTCAGACATTAGAAGAACTTTCTTCCATAATTGAGGGTTGCATACCTCATATATAGAAAATCATTCTCTGACAAGCCCAGATTTCCGGCTTTAGAGGGCCTCTATGCTGGGAGAGCGACCGTGCTGGAGGCCAAAAGGGTGTCGACCTCGGCGCGCTCCGGGGAGCCGAAGGCGCCTCCGAAGCGGGTGCATTTCAGCGCGGCCGTCGCCGAGGCGAATCGCATCGCCTGCTCGAGCGGTTGTCCTTCCGCCACGGCCAGCGTGAACGCGCCATGGAAGGCGTCGCCCGCACCCAGCGTATCGACGGTATGGACCGGGAAGGCCGGCATGTGTTTCGGCTCGCCCTGCCGATCGAGCCAGATCACGCCCCTGGCGCCCGATGTGACGCCGAGCAATGCGGGGGTCACCTGGGCGAGCTTGCGCAGCGCGGTCACATCATCGCTCTCGCCTGCGGTGGCGTGCAGCGCCTCCGCGGAAAAGACGATATGCGAGGCGACTTGCAACAATCCTTCGCGCATCGACATCATCCGGTCGCCGTCGATGACGACGGGAATGCCGCGGCGGTGCGCCTCTGTGCACACATCGGTGCCGAATTCCGCGCAGCGGCTTTCGATCAGAATGGCATCGCAGTCGGCGAGCAGCGTGTCCGATGGCGGCAGCGCCACGGTCCACAGTTTGGGATCGCGGAAGGTGGCGATGGTGCGCTCACCGCTCGGATCGATCAGCACGCTGGAGATCGGTGTGACCACGTCATCGACGACCACGAGGCCGCTGGTGTCGATACCCTCACTTCTGAATTGATCATCGATGATGGCATTGCTCGCCGCCAGCAAACCGCCGATCGGGCCTGTCAGCAGGACACGTCCACCGAGCCGTGAAATCGAAATGGCGGCGTTTGGCGAATTACCGCCAGCGACCTCGACGAACTCGCTGGCATATTCCTTCTGGCCGCGCGCGGGCACTTCCGGCACGCGGAAAATCAGATCGCGCACCGGCATGCCGATGCAAACAATGCGTGGTGATGTCTTGCGTGATTGATTGTGGATGTTCACTGACACTGCGCCTCGCCTAAAATGGCTGTGACCAAGACAATCGATGACACGCGGTGCGGTTCCTTGCTCGGAACCGCAATAACTAGGCTGTTTCCGCGAGCCAGTTCGCCAGAAGGTGGTGCGCGATTGCGACCGGATGAGGGCCCGTCAGGCCCTCGGGGTGAGTCCTGGCGAGCATCGCCACGGCCTCGTCACGGCTGAACCATCGTGCATCTTCGAGTTCGGTCTTGTCGACCACGATGTCGGTGGTGGTGGCGCGCGCGGTGCAGCCGATCATCAGCGACGATGGATAGGGCCACGGCTGCGTCATGTAATAGCGCACGTCGGTGCAGTGGATGCCGGCCTCTTCGAGAATCTCGCGCTGCACGGCGTTCTCGATGGTCTCGGCGGCTTCGACGAATCCGGCGAGGCATGACCACATGGTCGGCGGAAACTGCGACTGACGGCCCATCAGGCATTTGTCGCCCGCCGTCACGAGCATGATGACGACCGGATCGGTGCGCGGAAAGTGTTCGGTCTTGCAGCTTGGGCAAATGCGCTTCCAGCCGCCATCCGCCATCGATGAGCGCGAACCGCAGTTGGCGCAGAAGCCGTGGCGCTGGTGCCAGCTCACCAGCGACTTCGCCATCGCGATGGTGGAGAGTTCGCGCGCCGGTATGGCGCCGCTTGCGGCAACCGCCCGCAGATTTTCCACGCCGACGTCCTGCCGGCCCATCAGGTTTTCGGCGGCGGTGGCGCTGATGCCCATGCCGAATATCGCCGCGCCTTCATGCAGCCCGAGAAAGATGGTGCCGGGATTGGCGCCGAACTTGTGCGCTTCCTCCAGCGTCAGCAGTGCGCGGGGACCATCGGCACCCAGGGTGACCACCAGCGAATCGCGATGAACCACATAGGCCCGCGCGTTGCGGTGGGTTTCCAGCGCGAACAGTTTCTCCGCGTCGGTGCGGATATGAGCGGCGCGGTCGATCGGATGCGACACGAAGCCGGGCTGTCCGAGCGGAAAGGGATTCTCTTTTGTTGTCATTGATTTCGGCTCTTTGAAAATCAGCTCAGCCAGATCTTGCGGCGAAGCGCTGCGATGAAGGTATCGACTTCCTGCGGATCGTGGGCCAGGGGCGGCACCACGCCCCAGACCGGCCGCGGCCATGCGGCATCGGAGGTCCGGCGTGCAATGATATGAACATGCAGCTGCGGAACGACGTTGCCCAGCGCCGCGATGTTCAGCTTGTCGGGCTTGGTGACCTCTTTCAGCGCCCGCGCCACGCGGTTGATCTCGGTCATGAGTTGCGCCTGTTCGATCTCGCTGAGGTCGATGATCTCGACTGTGTCCGGGCGGCGCGGCACCAGCAGCAGCCACGGATAATTCGCATCCTTGATGACAAGCACACGTGACAGCGGCAGATCGCCGATGTTGATGGTGTCTTTTTCAAGGGTGGAGTTGAGCGACCAGGCGGAGGCGGACATATGGTTTCTGAACGTCGGATGCGGAACACGAGCGGTTCCGGCAATTTTGCAGAGTGCAGTGCTGCAAACAACACCTGTCATGCCCGGCTTTGCGCGGGGTTCCATGCCTTTGTCATGCCGGGGCGGGACCCGTGGCCGCGGGGCCGGAAGGCGGGCCATTTTGCAAGCTGAAACAACGTGGTGCGAAGGCTTCCCGCGCGCTTGCTTTCCGGCGCTTTTGGCCCCAAATAGGGACCGGGAGATTGGCGGTGGACGAGCCACTCGCCAACCGGGTCAGGTCCGGAAGGAAGCAGCCCTAACGAGGTCCGGATCGGGTCGCTCGTCAGTCTCCTACTTCTCTTTTTTCGTGCGTCCGCAGCGGCGCAACGCGCGCCTGGTGCCTAGCGTGCTCAATCGCGGATCGATTGATGACCGATGCTGACATGGCTGGTGCTGATATGGCCGGCGCGACTGCGGACGATCAGCCCGGTTTCGAGCTCGGCGGAACGCCAGCCCCCTCGGCAGGTTCGGGGTCAGGCTATCGCGTGCTCGCGCGCAAATACCGTCCCGGCACATTCGAGGATCTGATCGGGCAGGAAGCGATGGTTCGCACCATCTCGAACTCGTTCGAGGCGGGGCGCGTTCCGCAGGCCTGGATTCTCACCGGGGTCCGCGGCGTCGGCAAGACCACGACCGCGCGCATCCTCGCCCGCGCGCTCAATTACGAATTGCCGGATGGCTCGGTGAAAGGTCCGACCATCCACATGCCGAAGATGGGCGTGCATTGCCAGGCGATCATGGAAAGCCGGCATATCGACATTCTCGAAATGGACGCGGCGTCGCACACCGGCATCGATGACGTGCGGCAGATTACCGACGGCGTGCGCTATGCGCCGTCGAGCGCGCGTTACAAGGTCTACATCATCGACGAAGTCCACATGCTCTCGGAGAAGGCGTTCAATGCCTTCCTGAAGACTCTGGAAGAGCCGCCTGAGCACGCCAAGTTCGTGTTCGCCACCACTGAAATCCGCAAGGTGCCGGTGACGGTGCTGTCGCGCTGCCAGCGCTTCGATCTTCGGCGCGTCGATTCGGATGTGCTGATGGCGCATCTGGCGAGCATCGCGGACAAGGAAGGCGTTGCGGCCGAACCCGAGGCGCTGGGTCTGATCGCGCGCGCCGCCGAGGGCTCGGTGCGCGATTCGCTGTCGCTGTTCGATCAGGCGATTGCGCATGCGGCGGGCACGGTGCGCGCCGAGGATGTGCGGCAGATGCTGGGTCTGGCCGACCGCACCCGCGTCATCGATCTGTTCCAGTCGCTGGCAAGCGGCGACATCGCGGCGGCCTTCAAGGAATTCCGCGATCAGTACGATACCGGCGCCGATCCGGTGGTGGTGCTCAGCGATCTTGCGGAATTCGTGAATTTCGTGACGCGGGTGAAAGTCGTTCCGGCAACGGCGGACAATCTGGCGCTCGGCGAAACCGAGCGCACGCGCGGCCGCGATTTCGCCGCCAAACTTTCGATGCGGGTGCTGTCGCGGATGTGGCAGATGCTGCTCAAGGGCATCGCCGAGGTGCAGTCCGCGACGCGTCCTCAGGCGGCCGCCGAAATGGTGCTGGTGCGCATCGCCTATGTGTCCGATCTGCCGACGCCCGACGAGGCGATCAAAATGATCGATGCCGGCGGCGGTTCCTCGCCGATGCCTGCCGGCAATGGTGCCGGTGGCGCTGCACCGCGCGCGCCGTCTGCTGCGCTTTCCTCAAGCGGCGATGACGGCTCGCAACTTCGCGCGGTGGGGTCGAGCACGCGGCCCGCACTCGACACCTCGCCACGTCCGCAGATGAGCGTTCCTGCGCCGGCCTCGGTTGAAGCGGCGCCCGCGCGGCGGCTGAATACGTTCGCCGAGGTTGTCGCTCTGGCCGGCGAAAAACGCGATTTGCAGATCAAGTCCGCGCTGGAATCCGACATGCGGTTGGTGCGGATGGAAGACGGACGGCTCGAGGTCGCGCTCGAGCGCAGCGCCGCGCGTTCGGTGATCAACGATCTGTCGCGCAAACTCGAGTTCTGGACCGGACGGCGCTGGACCGTGATCGTCTCCAACGAGGAAGGTCAGCCGACGCTGCGCGCGCAGGCGCAGGCGGCGAAGGAAAAGCTCACCGACGGCGTGCAGGCCGATCCGCGCGTGCAGGCCGTGATGTCGCGGTTTCCCGGCACGCAACTGGTGGAAGTACGGCGCATCGCGCCGGATACCGGTTCCGGCGCTGATGAGTCCGGACCGGTTGCGGCGGCCGAGGAAGACGACGATCTCTAGGGACATGATCCCGAAAGGTGGAAACCGGTTTTCGGACAAGATGATGTCCGGACATCAACGACAAAGGACCGTTCATGGCTGACTTTCTCGGTATGATGAAACAGGCAGCGCAGCTTCAGTCCAAGATGAAGGCGCTGCAGGATGAACTCGACACCATCGAGGTCGAAGGCCTGTCCGGCGGCGGACTCGTCAACGTGCGCATGACCGCCAAGGGCGAAGTAAAGGCCGTGAAGATCGATCCGTCGCTGATGAAGGCTGACGAGCGGGAGATTCTCGAAGACCTGCTGGTGACCGCGCAGAATGATGCGCGCCGCAAGGCCGAAGCCGCCATGCAGGAGAAAATGCAGGCGCTGACCGGCGGCCTTGGCCTGCCGCCGGGGCTGGGTCTCGGCTAGAGCCGCGATGCGCCTTCTCAACGTGAAAATGCTCTGATGGTCTCCTCGGTCGCAGGTCCGGAAATCGAACGGCTGATCCAGTTGCTGGCGCGGCTGCCGGGGCTCGGCCCGCGCTCGGCGCGGCGCGCGGCGCTGCATCTGATCAAGAAGCGCGAAGCCCTGATGACGCCGCTGTCGGCGGCATTGCAGGTGGCGATTGACAAGATTCAGGTCTGCAACACCTGCGGGAATATCGACACGCAAAATCCCTGCACGGTCTGCACCGACATGCGGCGCGATCCCTCGATTATCGTTGTGGTGGCGGATGTTGCGGATTTGTGGGCGCTCGAACGCGCTCATGCCACAAATGGATTCTACCACGTGCTCGGCGCCACACTGTCGCCCCTCGACGGCGTCGGCCCGCAGGATCTGACCATCGATGCACTGGTGCAGCGCGCGCTCGATCCGCGCGTCACGGAAATCATCCTCGCGCTGAATGCAACCGTCGATGGCCAGACCACGGCGCACTACATCACCGACCTGTTGCAGGAGGCCAACGTCAAGGTCACGCGGCTGGCGCACGGCGTGCCGGTCGGCGGGGAACTTGATTATCTCGACGAAGGAACCCTGTCGGCCGCCATGCGGCAGCGGACACTGTTCTGAAACCCAATGGAAACCGCATGATCTCTCGTCTGTTCGCGAATACTTCAATTATTTTTACCGCTGGCTGCCTGATTGCGTGTTTCGCAGTTCTCACATCGTCCGGCGCGATGGCGCAGCAGAAAGCCAAGCCGATCAACACCGGTGAGGTCCTGTCCGGCGAACTGACCGCGATGCGTTCGGGACCGAAGAAGAAGCGCGTCATCACGTACCAGCTCACCAGCGAGCCGCGCCGGCTGCCGCCGCCGTCGGGCATGTGCAATCTGGAAACCGGTCCCGAGACATTTCAGATCGTGACCAACAGCGATGCGGAAGCCGCGGCGCTCAAGCCCTTTATCGGTAAAAGCATTGCGCTCAAGGCCAACGAGATTGCCTGTGCGCAGGCCGCCGGCCAGTTGAGCGACGCCGTCGTCACCAAGTGGAGCGTCGTGACCAAGCATTGACGCGCTTGACGGTGTTTGGACACCAGCCCTAGTCTGCTGATTTTAGACATCAGTTTTAGGGCGGGTCATGTCATTGCAGCGAAACCTGTTTGCTTCCTTTTTTCTTGCTGTCTTCTTTCTCGCGGCGCCTGCTGTTGTGCAGTCCGCCTGCGCGCAGGTGCTGGTCGCAGTGATCGGCGACAGCAACGTCTACGGCAAGGGCATCTCTCCCTCCGAGAACTATCCGAGCCAGCTTCAGGCCGCGCTCAATGCGCGAGGTCTGAACGTGAGCGTCAGCAATGGCGGCATCAACGGCAACACCAGTTCGGGCCTTGCGGGACGACTGGATTCAGCGGTGCCGTCCGGCACGCGCGTTGTGGTGATCTGGATCGGCATCAACGATATCAAGCGCGGCGTCAGCATGGCGGAAGTTCAGGCCAACGTCGCCGGTATCGTCAGCCGCCTGCGGGCGAAGGGGATCGACACCTATGTGATCCGGCCGCCGGTTTACAACGTGGCGGATCATCAGAACCCGGCGCTCGTCGTTGGCGGAGGTGACCTGCATTTCAACGCGGCGGGTTACAGAAGGATGGTCGGCAAGACCATCGGGCCGGTTGCGGCGCTGGTCTCAAAGGCCGCGAAGAAGAAGGCCGCCTGAGCATTACGCCGCGATGGCTTCGCGCCGTGCCAGCGTCTTGAAGTGCCCGCGCCGCTGTAGCCACGCCAGCAGGATCAAGCTCGGCACCGCGACCAGCACGCTGAGCACGAAGAACGCCGGCCAGCCGGTGGCCTGCGCGACATAGCCCGCGCCCGCGGAGAGATAGGTTCTGCCGATGGCGGCGAAGGCGGTGAGCAGCGCGTACTGGGTCGCGGTGTGCAGCGGGCTCTGGCACAGCGATGACAGATAGGCGACGAAGATCACTGTGCCGATGGCGCCGGTAAAGTTCTCGACCGTGATCGCCAGCGCCAGCGCCCATTGATTGTGTCCGACAAAGGCCAGCCAGGCGAAGGCGAGATTCGAAATCGCCTGCAGCACGCCTCCGATCCACAGACACGCTTCCAGCGACCATGCGCGCGCGAGAAAGCCTCCGGCAAAGCCGCCGACCAGTGTCGCGGCAAGCCCGACGCCCTTGACGATGGCGGCATAATCGTTGCGCGTGAATCCAAGATCGATCACGAACGGCGCGGTCATGGTGCCGGAAAATGAATCCGTGAACTTGTAGAGGATCACGAAGGCGAGCACCGCCCAGACGTCCTTGCGGGTCAGGAATTCGGTGAATGCGCCGACGGCGGCGCCGACGACGCGGGAGATCGCGTTCTCACCGGAGGTTGCTGCTTCGGCGCGGCGCGACTGTTCGGGTTCGGTGGCGACAAGCGCCGCGATCATCCCGATCAGCACCATCGCGGCCATTGCGATGTAGCCCCACATCCACGCGATCGGCTTGGTCAGGCCGGTGCCTTCGAATGCGCTGACCAGAAACAGCGCGCCGGCAGTGGAGATCAGCATGCCGACGCGGTAGGCGGCCACGTACGAAGCCATGCCGGCGGCCTGCTCGCTCTCCGGCAGGCTTTCGACGCGAAAGGCATCGACCACGATATCCTGCGTTGCCGACGCGGCCGCGACCAGCAGCGCACCGAGCGCAACATAGAATGGCGAGCGCGCCGGATCGGTCACCGCCAGCAGCAGGATCGCTCCGATCAAAAGCAGTTGCGCGAACACCAGCCAGCCGCGCCGCCGCCCGAGCAGGCGTGTCAGCAGCGGCACATGCAGCGCGTCAACCAGTGGCGCCCAGAGGAATTTCAGGGTGTAGGGCGTGCCGACCAGAGCGAACAGGCCGATGGTGCCGAGATCGACGCCGGATTCCCGCATCCACACCAGAAGCGTCGAGCCGGACAGCGCCAGCGGCAGTCCCGACGAGAAGCCGAGGAACAGCACGATCAGCACGCGCTTTTGCAGATAGACGGCCAGCGCCTCGCGCCACGAGGCGCGGGGAGCTGAGACTGGTTCGGCGCTATCGGGTGCTGTCATGCGATGGTGTTAGCAGATTCTTGGCCGATCACCCCACCCGGCTGACCTGTGGTCAGCCACCTCCCCATCGAGGGGAGGGATAGGAGGTGTGGCGAGCACAAGTCTTTCTTCTCCCTCCCCCTTGTGGGGAGGGTCGGCGCGAAGCGCCGGGGTGGGGTAAGTCCCGATTGCGACGATTATTCGCCCGCCTGCAATTTGCGGAGCGGGTGGGCCGGGAACAGATCGCTGCCGCCGGTCACCATGCGCGCGTCGGCGGGCTCGCTGCTCTTGCTAAAATCCAGTTCCTCGATACGGCCGGCGCGCTTCTCGATCTTCTCCGCCGAAATCAGGATCTGGCGAACGTCTTCGTTGACGTTGCCGAAGTCCTTTTGCAGCTTCAGCACGCGGTCGCGCAGACGGCCGAGATCGTCCGACATGTGCATGACCTCGGTGCGGATCTGGTCGGCGGCGTCGCGCATCCGCGCGTCCTTCAGGATCTGCTGCATCACCTGGATCGCCAGCATCAGCAGCGACGGCGACACCAGTACCACCCGCGCGCGGTAGGCTTTCTGGATCACGTCGTCGAAGCCATCGTGAATTTCCGCGTAAACCGATTCCGACGGCACGAACATCAGCGCCGTGTCCTGCGTCTCGCCGGGAATGAGATACTTCTCGGCGATGTCGTTGACGTGCTTCATCACGTCCTGCCGCAGCCGCTGGGTGGCGTATTTCTTCTCCTCGTCGCTGCGCGCATCGCGCAAGGCGGTGACGGATTCCAGCGGAAATTTCGCATCGACGCACAGCGGCCGCTGGTCCGGCAGGAAGATCACGCAGTCCGGGCGGGTCCGGTTCGAGAGCGTGTGCTGAAAGGCATAGGAGTCTTTCGGCATGCCGTCCTGCACGATGGCTTCCATCCGCGCCTGGCCGAATGCGCCGCGCGACTGCTTGTTGGCGAGCACGTCACGCAGCGTCGTTACCTGCGAGGTGAGGTCGGTAAGATTCTTATGCGCGTTGTCGATGATGCCGAGGCGCTCGTGCAGCACGCGCAAGCTATCCATCGTGTTGCGCGTGGTCTGTTCCATGGACTGGCCGACGCGATGCGTCACCGAATCCAGCCGCTCGTTGACGGCGCGGGCCATCTCCGCCTGACGTCCCACCAGCGCTTGCCCCATTTCATGAACCCGGCCGGTGGATTCGCTCTGCATGCGCAGGACTTCTGCGAGCCGCTCTTCAAGCTCGTCGGCGCGCACCGCCTGCGCCATGGCCGCCTCAGCACCCTTGCGGCCGGAGCGCGCGATGACGATGGCGATGGTCAGCAGCAGCAGCAGCGCAAGCACGCCGAATGCGATGAGGGCATCGCCTACGCGAACCGGCAGATCGCCGGCCATGAAAAGGATCTCGTTCATGCCCCTTTGTAACCCGATTCGGTGCTCGAAGCGAACGAATAGGGAACATTTTATGGTTAATAACGTCTTGTTTTTTATGGTTAATCGCCGGTTAACGGCATTTGCCTCCAGCCAAGCGCCTGAGCCCACAACGGGTTTGACCGCGGCTGGCGCTCCCATTACATCGCGCCCATGGCCAATCGCGACATCATCATCCTTCCCGACAAGCAACTGCGGCTGATCTCCAAGCCGGTTGAAAAGATCACGCCCGAGATCCGGGCGCTGGCCGACGACATGTTCCAGACCATGTATGACGCGCCCGGCATCGGCCTGGCCGCGATCCAGGTCGCCGTGCCGCTGCGCCTGATCACCATGGATCTGTCCAAGAAGGAGGGGGAAAAGGAACCGCGCGTCTTCATCAATCCGGAAATTCTGGCGTCGTCCGACGAGATGTCCGTTTACGAGGAAGGCTGCCTGTCGATCCCCGAATACTATGAGGAGGTCGAGCGGCCGGCGCGGGTGCGGGTGCGCTTCATGGATATCGAAGGCGTGATGCGCGAGGAAGATGCGGAGGGACTTTACGCCACCTGCATCCAGCACGAGATCGATCACCTCAACGGTGTGCTGTTCGTGGACTATCTCTCCAAGCTCAAGCGCGACCGCGTGATGAAGAAGTTCACCAAGGCCGCCAAGCTCGCGGCGAAATAAGCCGGAGCTTTTGATGCCGCTTCGTCTGATCTTCATGGGCACGCCGGATTTCGCGGTGCCGACGCTGCTGGCGCTGGCGGACCACGGCCATGAGATTGCGGCGGTCTATACGCGCGCGCCGAAGCCGGCTGGCCGCGGCATGAAGCTGCAGGCGACACCGGTGGAGCAGGCTGCGCGACAACTCGGCATTCCGGTGCTGACGCCGAAAACGCTGAAGACGCCGGAAGCCGAAGCCGAGTTCCGTTCGCACAATGCCGATGCCGCCGTTGTCGTGGCTTACGGCATGATCCTGCCGCAGAACATTATCGACGCCGTGCCGCTCGGCTGTTTCAACCTGCATGGGTCGTTGCTGCCGCGCTGGCGCGGCGCCGCGCCGATCCAGCGCGCGATCATGACGGGCGATGCGGAGTCCGGCGTCATGGTCATGAAGATGGATGCCGGACTCGACACTGGTGACGTGGCGATGGCGGAGCGCCTGCCGATCACCGACGCCATGACCGCGCAGGATTTGCACGATGCGCTTGCGCCTCTCGGAGCGGATTTGATGGTGCGGGCGATGGGCGGACTATCGCGCGGCGGCCTGCAATTCACGAAGCAGAGCGAAGAGGGCGTCACCTACGCCGCCAAAATCGACAAGGCCGAGGCGCGGATCGACTGGACCAAATCAGCGCGTGAGGTTTTGCGGCATATCCACGGCCTCTCGCCGTTTCCGGGCGCGTGGTTCGAGATCGCCATCGATGGCGAGCCGGTGCGCATCAAGGTGCTGCGCTGTGAATTGGCCAAGGGCTCCGGTGCGCCGGGCGATGTGCTGGACGACAAGCTGACGATTGCCTGCGGCCAGGATGCGATCCGGATTCTCGACTTGCAGCGTGCCGGGAAGCCGCCGATGAAGGCCGATGCGTTTCTCAACGGCACGCCGCTCAAGCCGCCGGCGCGTGTGAGCTGATGCCCCGCTACAAGCTCCTCATCGAATATGACGGCGCTCCCTTCTGGGGGTGGCAGTATCAGGACAAGGGCCCGTCCGTGCAGGGCGCGCTTGAAGATGCCGTGAAGGCGATGACCGGCGACGATGTGCGGGTCAACGGCGCAGGCCGCACCGATGCCGGTGTCCATGCGCTCGGGCAGGTGGCGCATATCGATCTGGCAAAGGACTACAGGGCCGATCGCGTGCGCGATGCGCTGAACGCCCATCTGCGCCCGCATCCGATCGGCGTGCTGTCGGCGGAGATCGTACCGGAAACTTTCGATGCGCGGTTCTCGGCGACCAAGCGGCACTACATCTACCGCATCGTCAATCACCGGGCGAACCTCGCCCTGAAAGCAGGGCACGCGTGGCGCGTGCCGCGGCCGCTCGATGTCGCGGCGATGCAGGAAGCCGCGCAGATGCTAGTCGGCAAGCACGACTTCACCACCTTTCGCGACACCGAATGTCAGGCGAAGTCGCCGGAGAAAACGCTGGACGCACTCGATGTGACGCGTGACGGCGATGACGTGAATATCACGACCTCGGCGCGCTCGTTCCTGCACAGTCAGGTGCGTTCGATGGTCGGCTCGCTGGTCTGGGTCGGCCATGGACGCTGGACGGCACAGGATTTGCGCAATGCGCTCGAGGCGCGCGACCGTACGGCCTGCGGCCCTGTTGCGCCGCCGGACGGACTCTATCTGGTGCGGGTGGAGTATTAGCTCGGTAAATCGTCATTGCGAGGAGCGAAGCGACGAAGCAGTCCACTCTTTGTCTGCACATATGAGAAGATGGATTGCTTCGCTTCGCTCGCAATGACGGTACGAAGCGACTATCGCGCTATATCTTTCATCACATCCCAGAACAGATCTTCGCCACCGGCGACGTTCTCGTTCCAGTGATCCGCGGCGTTCTCATCGGCGGCATCGGTGATGAACTTGAACGCCCGCCACGGTACGTTGTGGCACTGGCAGACATGGGCAATCGCGAACAGTTCCATGTCGACGATGTCGATGTTGTTCTCGACCAGCCACGGATCGACGGAGGTCACGAAGCTGTCGCCGGTGCCGCAGACGACGCTGCCGTGGCCCGAGGACAGCCGGTCCATCTCCGGCGAGAACGGCGTGCGCCCGCGCGGCGCCAGCGGCATCGCGGCCATGTCGCGCTGAACCGTGTGCGCGACTTCCACGAGTCCGTTATGGATATGCGCGATCTTGCCGGCGGTACCGTAATTGACGATCAGCTTCGGCTGCAGCGCCATCACCGCCAGCGTCGCGATGCTCGCTGCGTTGACCTTGCCGACGCCGGTGTAGATCACCTCGACGCCTTCCGGCGCGCGCGCCTTGTTCAGTTCAGTATCGATGGCGGTAAGAACAACGATATGGCCGCTCATGTCCGGGTCATTCATGCGAAATAGCGATCCAGCACGCCGCGATAGATCTTCGTAAGTTTTTCGAGATCGGACACCGGCGTGCGTTCGTCGATCTGGTGCATGGTCTGGCCGACAAGGCCGAATTCCAGCACCGGGCAATAATGCGTGATGAAGCGTGCATCCGAGGTGCCGCCGCCGGTGTTCAGCTCGGGCTTGCGGCCGGTGACGTCTTCGATAGCGGCGACGACGAGATCGGTGAACGGTCCCGGCCTGGTCCGGAACACGTCGGCGTTCGACGGCTCCCAGACCACATGCGCCTTGATGCGGTTGCCGCTGGCTTTGGTCACGCGCTCCTCGATCAGCGCGCGGAGGGATTCGCGGGTATGGCAATCGTTGTAGCGGATGTTGAAGCGCGCCCGCGCCTGCGCCGGGATCACGTTCCAGGCCGGATTGCCGACATCGACCGAGGTGAACTCGAGGTTCGACGGCTGAAAGTGTTCGGTGCCCTTGTCGAGCGGATCGCCGCTCAATGCGGCGATCAGCGCCGCTATGTCCGGCACCGGATTGGACGCGCGGTGCGGATAGGCGACATGCCCCTGCACGCCGTCGACAATGATCGTGCCGGATTGCGAACCGCGCCGTCCGATCTTGATGGTATCGCCCATCTCGTTGACGTTGCTGGGCTCACCCAGCACGCAGTGATCGAACTTTTCGCCGCGCTCCGCCGCCCACTTTAGGAGCTTCACGGTGCCGTTGACGGCGATGTCTTCCTCGTCGCCGGTGATCAGAAACGAAATCGAGCCTTTGGGCTTGCCGCCGTTCGCGGCGAGGTATTCAAGCGTGGCGGCAACCGCGCAGGCGATGCCGCCTTTCATGTCGACCGCGCCGCGGCCATAGAGCATGCCGTCCTTGACGTCCCCGGCGAACGCGCCGTGGGTCCACTTGGATTCATCGCCTGCGGGCACCACGTCGGTGTGGCCCGCGAAGGTGATGTGCGGTGCCTCCGTGCCGATCCGCGCATAGAGATTGTCGATGTCGGCCGCGCCGGGTTCGGAGAAGGTGACGCGATGCACCTCGAACCCGGCATCGCCGAGCAGCTTCTCCAGTACACTGAGCGCGCCCGCGTCTGCCGGCGTCACGGAGGGACAACGCAGCAGATCACGGGCGATGGAAAGGGCGTCGGTCGACATTATATCCTTTTTATGGTGTCAGAATCGGTGAACGGTTCGGCGCCATACTTGTTTGGTCCTCGGGTGCCGCGCAGAAAGCCCAGCTCAACGAGAGCCCAGATACTGATCGCGGAACCGGCGAAATAAAAGAGGAACGCGATGCTATTGGCAATCGAGCTGCCGACGCTGCTTAGTACGCTGGGGCCGAGCAAGAACAAGCCAATCCACCAACCGCTTTTGTTGCGATCATGTAGCCGCTTGATGCCGACTGCGAAACCGGACCACGAGCCGGCGATGACGATGGGAATCGCGATTACCTTGAACAGCACCCGGTGATTGTCCCCCCCGAACCAGAATACGGCGGTCAGGAGAATGATCGCTACAAGAAGGTAGAAGAGGAGGGAAAGCCAATACTCAATCCGGCTGATGCGGCCACTGAAATAGAAAAGCAGTGTTATCAAATCCATGGCCCACATTTATCCGATCAACCGAAAACCGGAAGCAGTCTATATATCAGTCCCGCAGCAGTTCGTTGATGCTGGTCTTCGAGCGGGTGCGCTCATCGACGCGCTTGACGATGACGGCGCAGGCCGTGTTCGGACCTGGCTGGCCGTTCTTCAGCGGCTTGCCGGGCAGTGTGCCGGGAACGAGCACCGCATATTCCGGCACTTCGCCGATGAAGGTCTCGCCGGTTTCGCGATCAACGATCTTGGTCGATGCGCCGAGGAACACGCCCATCGCGAGCACCGCGCCCTTTCGCACGATGACGCCTTCGGCGACTTCGGAGCGCGCGCCTATGAAGCAGTCGTCCTCGATGATGACGGGACCGGCCTGCAGCGGCTCCAGCACGCCGCCGATGCCGACGCCGCCCGAGATGTGCACGCGCTTGCCGATCTGGGCGCAGGAGCCGACGGTGGACCAGGTGTCGACCATGGTCGCTTCATCGACATAAGCGCCGAGATTGACGAAGGACGGCATCAGCACAACGTTCTTGGCAATATAGGCCGAGCGGCGGACGATCGCGCCCGGCACAGCGCGGAAGCCGGCGTCGCGGAAACGGTTCTCGCCCCAGTCCTCGAACTTTGAGGACACCTTGTCCCACCACTGCGCGCCGCCGGGGCCGCCGGTGATCGGCGCCATGTCGTTGAGACGGAAGGACAGCAGCACCGCCTTCTTCAGCCACTGATTGACATGCCATTTGCCGTCGGCCTGCCGCTCCGCCACGCGCGCTTCGCCCTTGTCGAGCAGGTTGAGCGCCAGCTCCACGGCATCGCGCACCTCACCCTTGGTATTGGCGTTGACGGTATCGCGGGCCTCGAAGGCGGCATTCAGCGTGGTTTCAAGCGCGGAGAGAGACATCGGTGTTCCTTGGGGAGTGCGATCGGATTTATTGATTGTCAGTATGCGTATTGACAATCTGCATACGTCTTTTGTCGGTTTTGCGGGCGTTGAGTCAAGCTGGGCGAACTCGCCATAAGCATGGGATGTTTGCGAGGATTGCCCCACCCCGGCGCTTCGCGCCGACCCTCCCCACAAGGGGGAGGGAGAAGAAAGAACCAGTGCTGCCGCATTTCTTGTCCCTCCCCTTGATGGGGAGGGTGGCCGGCCGAAGGCCGGTCGGGTGGGGTGATTTCTATAGAGCCTTAATCGCCGCCAAAAACCCGGTCAGATCGTCGGTAATGTGATCGACATAGGCGGCGTCGCGGCCCTCCAGCTCCCAGTCCTCGCGGACCACGTTCTTGGTGCCGTCCGGCACCACCAGAACTGTGGTCATGCCGAGATCGTGCGGCGTCACCAGGTTGCGGGCGAGATCCTCGAACATCGCGGCCTTGGCGGGATCCACGCCATGCAGCTTGAGAAACTTCATATAAGTCTGCCGCGCGGGCTTCGGCTCCAGCTCGGCGGCGACGATATCGAACACGTCCTCGAAGTTTTTCGCGATGCCGAGCCGTTCCAGCACCTTGCCGGCATGGGCGCGCGAGCCGTTGGTGAGGATCAGCTTGCGGCCGGGGAGTTTTTCGATCGCGGCGCCCATTGCCGGATTGGGTTCGAGCGGCGAGTGGTCGATCTCATGGACATAAGCGAGGAAATCATCGGCGCGCAGGCCATGCTCGGTCATCATGCCGCGCATGGTGGTGCCGTAACGGCGATAATAGTCCTTCTGAATCCTGAAGGCTTCGTCCTTCGGCACATTCAGATACTGCGCGACGAAATCGCGGATGCGCACGTCGACCTGCTGCCACAGATTGACGTGATGCGGGTAGAGCGTGTTGTCGAGATCGAACACCCATGTCTCGACATGGGTGAAGCTGCGCTTGTCTTTCTGAATCATGGTGGTCCGAATCTCAAAGTCTTGCCGGCGCCCGCGCCGATCTCGACGCGCTCATAGCCGCTGGCGTTCAATCCCCGCCCGCCGCAGTCGCCCTGTTCGGTGAATTCGAACTGCGTCTCGCGGGTGCAGAGCATGGTGGTGCCGCCCCAGTTCACCGGGCGGCTGTTGATCTTGATGGTGCGGCCATCGCTGTCGACCGCCTCGGCGAAACTGTAGATCCTGCGGGGCTGCCCCGTCACGTCGGGATGCAGGCACTTGCCGGGCTCGATGCGATACCAGCCGCGGCTGGTGACGGTCTTGCCGTCGTCGGTGGCAATGGAGGCCATCACGCGATACTGCGTGTCGTTGCACCAGGTGAGGCCGGTGGCGGAGGGCTGTTCGACCGCCGCGATCATGGTCTCGAAGAAATTGGACGACTGGACTGCATCGGGATTGAGGCCGCGCGCTTTCAGGAATGCGGCGAGGGCATTCTGCGTTTTCGGGCCGTCGACGCCGTCGATGGGGGCGGCGTCATAGCCTGCGATCACCAGCAGCCGCTGGATCGCGGCGAGGCGCGCCTGCTCGTCGTCATACTCGGCACCTTCGGCGAGATACGCGATCTGATGCCCGTCTTCGCCGTTGCTGGGTTTGATTTCGGTGAACGCCGCCGCGGTCTGGCCGCCGCGGCACTGGCGTCCGGCAATGACGAAGTCTTTTGGCGCAATGCAAAGATTGTCGGTGCCGTTCTGCGGCGCGGGCGACGCGCCATAGACCGGCAGGGACCGCGCATGCAGCAGGATGCGGTCGGCGGTGATGTTGCCTTGCGCCACCACACGGCAGGTTGCCGGATCGATGCGGAACCAGCCGCGCGTCGCGGTGGCGGTCTTGTCCTCGATGCCGATGGCGGCTTCGACGACATAACTCATGCGATTGCAGATTTTAAGATCGGCGCGGGCGGGGGAGGTTGATGCAACTGTAGTAAAAATAGCTGTCGCAAGAGCGATCAAAGCAACAACCACGTTTCTCTCAACGTCATGCCCGGACTTGTTCCGGGCATCCACGTCTTTCTTGCCGCGCGAAGCCAAGGCGTGGATGGCCGGGACAGGCCCGGCCATGACGCCGGAGAATGTTGCGACCTTCTCGCTCATGGTCGAGACATCATCACTTGTGGATCAGTGTTCCCGTGCCCTGATTGGTGAACAGTTCGAGCAGCACCGCGTGCGGCGTCTTGCCGTCGATGATGACCACGCCTTCGACACCGGCTTCCAGCGAATAGATGCAGGTCTCGACCTTCGGGATCATGCCGCCGGAAATGGTGCCGTCGGCGATCAGCTTGCGCGCGTCCTTGATCGACAGTTCGGGAATGAGCTTCTTCGACTTGTCGAGCACGCCGGGCACGTCGGTCAGGAGCAGCAGGCGCTTGGCCTTCAGCGCGCCGGCCACGGCACCCGCGAAGGTGTCGGCGTTGACATTGTAGGTCTTGCCGTCGCCGGATGAGGCCAGCGGAGCCAGCACCGGAATGAGTTCGTAACCGATCAGCTGGTTGAGCAGCGTGAGATCGACCTTGTCGGGTTCGCCGACGAAGCCGAGATCGACCACCTTCTCGATGTTGGAGCCGGGATCGACCATGGTGCGGGTCGCCTTGACGGCGGTCACCATGTTGCCGTCCTTGCCGCACAGGCCAACCGCCTTGCCGCCGGCTTCGTTGATATGGCTGACGATCGATTTGTTGATCGAGCCGGCCAGCACCATCTCGACGATTTCCATCGTCGGCGCGTCGGTCACGCGCAGGCCTGCTGCGAATTCCGACTTGATGCCGAGCCGCGCCAGCATGGATGCGATCTGCGGGCCGCCGCCATGGACGACCACGGGATTGATCGCGGTCTGTTCAAGCAGGACGATGTCGCGGGCGAACTGCCGGGCCAGGTTTTCCTCGCCCATGGCATGGCCGCCGTATTTGATGACGATGGTTTCCTCGTCGTACTGCTGCATGTGCGGCAGCGCTTCCGACAGGATGCGGGCCTGATCCTGTGCGCTGATATTGGTCGGCAGATCGATCATGGGGAAATTCTCGTTCAGGCGGGCAATGATTCGACGAGGGTTTAGCCGATTGGCGCGAGGGTGCAAAGCGTCCGCGGCGCGGATCAGCCTGCGTGCCACGGCCAGGCCGCAGCGATGGCCAGCACCAGCCAGCTCAGAATAAGGAGTGTGCCGCCGGTCGGCGCGGCCATTGTGAACAATCCATGACCGGCATACTGGCGCATGGTCAAGTCGCCTGCGAACAGCGCCGCGCCAACGATGAAGCCGAAGGTCGCAGCCAGGCCGAGACCGCGTCTGGCGATGCCGTGCCCGGTCAGCAGCGCAGCGCCGATGACGGCGCTGGCGTGGAACAGCAGCATCGATGAGGCGGAGGCCAGCCGCGATGCGTCGGGCTGGTGGGCAGACGCCGCCGCCAGCGCGACACCGGCCGCGCCCATCAGCCCGGCGAGGATGGCTGCAAGGCGCAGCGCGCCATTCTGGGTCATCAGATTCTTTCCCTGAGAAGACGGATCATGGCGGCGCGCAGCTCGGGCATGCCGTCGCCGGTGCGCGACGATGTCACCAGCACGTCGGGAAACGCCGCGGGGTGTTTCGCCAGCGCTGCCTTGGTTGCGGCGAGGGTGTCCTCAAGCGCGGTCTTCTTGACCTGGTCGACCTTGGTCAGCACCACCTGATAGCTGACGGCGGACTTGTCGAGCGTCTTGAGCACGTCGTTGTCGACGTCCTTGAAGCCGTGACGGGAGTCGATCAGCACATAGACGCGGGCGAGGTTGGCGCGGCCCTGCAGGAATTTGTGGATCAGCGTGGTCCATGACGCGACCTTGGCCTTGGGCGCGGAGGCGTAGCCGTAACCCGGCATGTCCACCAGCCGCAGGCCGGCGTCCTTGCCGTCCGCTGGCGTCGGGCCTTCGAAGAAGATCAGTTCCTGGGTGCGGCCGGGTGTGTGCGAGGTGCGCGCCAGCCCGTTGCGGCCCGTGAGTGCATTGATGAGGCTGGATTTGCCGACATTGGAGCGGCCGGCGAACGCGACCTCGACGCCTTTCATCGGCGGCAGCGCTTCGATCGACGGGGAAGCCCAGAAAAACTGCCAGTCGCCGGCGAAGATCTTCCGCCCGGCTTCAATCAGCTCCGCATCGGTTTGATCGGTCATGCGAAGGTCTTCCAGTTTTGTCCAATGAGCTGGACCATCCTATTTCGTCATGGCCGGGCTTGTCCCGGCCATCCACGCCTTACTTTACCGCCTGACAAGACGTGGATGCCCGGGACAAGCCCGGGCATGACGGTGAGAGATATGCGCGGCGCTCGTAGAACGAGCCGTCGCTACGTCGTTTTCTTGCTGCCCGCGAAGGTCGACTTCACGTTGTCGAACAATTCGATCTTCGCGCCGTTCTTCTTCATGATGTAGCTCTGCTGCAGCACGGACAGCAGGTTGTTCCAGGCCCAGTAGATCACAAGACCTGCCGGGAAGCCCGCGAGCATGAAGGTGAAGATCAGCGGCATCCAGTCGAAGATCATCTTCTGCGTCGGATCGGGCGGCGTCGGGTTCAGCTTCATCTGGAACCACATCGTGATGCCCATGATGATCGGCCAGATGCCGAGATGCAGGTAGTAGCCGAGAACCGGAAGCTGCGTCGGATCGAACGCGAACAGGCCGAACAGGTTGAACAGGTTGGTCGGATCGGGCGCGGAAAGGTCCTTGATCCAGCCGAAGAACGGCGCGTGCCGCATTTCGATGGTGACGAACAGAACCTTGTAGAGCGAGAAGAACACCGGGATCTGGATCAGAATCGGAAGACAGCCCGCGATCGGGTTGATCTTCTCCTTCTTGTAGATCTCCATCATCTCCTGCTGCTGCTTCATCTTGTCGTCAGGATACTTGTCCTTCAGCGCGGCCAGCTGCGGCTGGACGGCCTTCATCTTCGCCATCGACGCATAGGACTTGTTGGCGAGCGGGAAGAAGATCAGCTTGACCAGCACCGTCACCGCCAGGATGGCGACGCCGAAGTTGCCGAAGATGTGGAAGAACCAGTCGATCGCCCAGAACATCGGCTTGGTGATGAAGTAGAACCAGCCCCAGTCGATCAGGCGGTCGAACTTGTTGAGGCCGAGCTGCTTGTCGTAGGCGTCGACGGTGGCGCTTTCCTTGGCGCCGGCGAACAGGCTGGTCGCCGTGCTGGCGGTGCCGCCGATCGCAATCGTCATCGGATCGAGCAGATAGTCGGTCTGGTAGGTGCGCAGCGTGCCGACGAGGTTGGACGAGAAGCGCGCCTGCACGTTGGCCTTCGGGCTCGGCAGTAGCGTCGCAGCCCAGTACTTGTCGGTGATGCCCATCCAGGCGTTGGTCACCTTGAACTCGACCGCCTTGGCATCGTCCATTTTCTTGTAGCCGTACTCCTGCAGGCCCTGATCGCCGAGAACGCCGATCAGGCCTTCGTGCAGGATGTAGTAGCCGGAGACGTGCGGCGTGCCGTGACGCGAAATGAGGCCGAACGGATACAGCGTGACCGGAGCATCGCCGACGTTGGAGACGTCGTCCTTGATCGTGAACAGATACTTGTCGTCGATCGAAATGGTGCGCTTGAACGTCAGGCCCTGGCCGTTGTTCCAGGTCAGCGTGACCGGAGTCTTCGGGGTCAGCGCGCCGGTGCCTTCCTGCGTCCAGACGGTGTCGCGGGTCGGCATCTTCGTCGTTGCGCCTGCGGCCGGCACGAAGCCGAATTCGGCGTAGAACGGTTCCTTGGTGCCCGACGGCGAGAACAGTTCAATGGCGGGCGATTTCGGATCGACGGTCTCGCGGTATTTCACCAGCGCGACGTCGTCGATGCGGGCACCGGTCAGCGCGATGCTGCCGCTGATGTTGGGCGTGTCGATCTTCACGCGTGGGCCGGCTGCAATCGCGGAGGGGCGGCTCTGGATCGGCGCAGCGGAGGCTGGCGTTGCCGGTGCACCGGCCTGCTGGCCGGGAGCGGCGGGCGTCGGCTGGTTCGCGCTCGGCGTGGTGGTCGCGGGCGTCGCCGGATTGGCGGCCTGCTTCTGCGCCAGCTCGGCCTGCTGCGCGGCGCGCTGCTTTTCCATCTGCGGAATGTTGTAGAGGTATTGCCATGCGATCAGCACAAGGCCCGACAGGATGACGGCGAGGATGGTATTGCGATTTTCGATCATCGTTCAGGTCTCGTCATGCGCTCGGGCGTGTTCGGGAAGGACTGTGTGTGGCTTCAGGTCGCTGGCGGTCGGGGCGTCTGGCGCTCGAGGCGGCTGAGCGCCGAGCGCAGATCGTTGAACATGGTTTCAAAGCCGCGGTCCAGCGCGGCACGACGGCCCACTATCACATAATCATGGTGGGGTCGCATGGATATGACATCCAGCCGCTTCACCAGTTCGCGAAGCCTGCGGCGGACGCGGTTGCGTTCCGTCGCGGTGCCGACTTTCTTTGTAACGGTAAATCCGACGCGGACCGGGCCGTCGTCGTCGCGCCGGCGCGTTTGCACCACAAAGGCAGGACTGGCCATGCGTGGTCCGCTGGCCGCGGCGATGAAATCCGCGCGCTGCTTCAACCGGTCCATGATTCCAACCGGCGCATGGGAAAAGGTCCCGGGATAAAGGTCGGTCAGGCGCTCAGACGCTTGCGGCCGCGGGCACGGCGGGCAGCGAGAACCTTGCGGCCGCCGGCGGTCGCGAGACGGGCACGGAAGCCGTGACGGCGCTTGCGCACCAGTTTGCTGGGTTGATAAGTCCGCTTCACGGTCGTTCTCCGCTACCGAAATGCGCGTCCGACGGCTCGTCGGAGGCAATTCGCCGATAAATGAGATGAAATCCTGCGATGCCGGCCCTGAAGTGGACCAATTTCGGTCCAAAATGAACCGGCCCGGTCGAGCCGGGCCATCGAGGACAGTTGGCGCGGCTTATACGGGAGCAGCCTGTTTTCGTCAATCTTGGGGTTTTATACCGCGCTCAGGTTGTGGAGCGCGGCCAGAGGCTTAAACCATAACAGTTCCGGGGGTTTGACCCGGGTCGCCGACAGGCGCATCCTGTGGCGGCAAATCATGAAAATGGGCAGGCGATCACTCAATGGCGGTATCCGGCCAGGAACCTGATCGGACAATGGAAAAGCTCCGGCCCGGGCTGCGGTTCGGGCTGTCGGGAAAGCTGTTGCTGCTGACGATTCCCCTGATCCTGATCGTCGAAATCCTGATCTATGTGCCATCCATCGCCAACTTCCGGGTGAACCGGCTGAACGACCGGCTGGCTGCGGCAAGCACCGCCGCGCTGGTGCTGGACGCCGCCCCGAGCGGCATGGTTCCCGATGCGCTGGCGCGGCAGATTCTCGCCAGCATCGGCGCGCGCGCGGTAGCCATCAAAAGCGGATCGCAGCGGCGGCTGCTGGCGGCGGCCGATATGCCCGCGAAGATCGACCACGACATCGACATGCGCGACACGAGTGCATGGTCGGCCATTGTCGACGCGTTTCAGGTCATGATCGACAGCGGCGACGAGGTGATGCGCGTGATCGGGCCGGCGCCCGGCAGCGGGCAGTTCATCGAAGTCGTGGTGGACGAAAAGCCGCTGCGCGCGGCGATGTTCCGTTTCTCGCGCAACGTGCTGCTGCTGTCGCTGGTGATGACGAGCATCACTGCAGGCCTGATTTACTACGCCCTGCATCATCTGTTCGTGCGGCCGATGCGTCGCGTCACCGCCAATCTCGTCGCGTTCCACGAAAATCCGGAAAGCACTGCGCGCATTATCGAACCGTCGAAACGCTCCGACGAGATCGGCCTTGCGGAACGCGAACTGTCGGACATGCAGCGCGATCTGGTGTCGATGCTGCATCAGAAGAACCATCTCGCCGCGCTCGGGCTCGCGGTCTCGAAGATCAACCACGATTTGCGCAACCTGCTGGCGTCGTCGCAGCTTCTGTCCGATCAATTGGCCAGCGTGCCCGATCCGCGCGTGCAGCGATTTGCGCCGAAGCTGATGCGCTCGCTGGAGCGCGCCATCGCGTTCTGCCAGTCGACATTGTCCTACGGCAAGGCGCAGGAGGCGCCGCCTGACCGCCGCCGCGTTCTGATCGAGCCGGTGGTCAACGAGGTGCGCGAATCGACCGGGCTGGCCTCCGATACCTCGATCGAGTGGATCAACGCCATCGAGCGTGGCCTGACCGTCGATGCCGATCCCGATCAATTGTTCCGGGTGCTGCTCAATCTGGCCCGCAATGCCGCGCAGGCGCTGGAGAGCGACAAGTCCGGTGACGCCATTGCCAAGCAAATCCGCTTCACCGGCCGCCGCGAGGGCGCGGTGACGATCCTTGAAATCTCGGATACCGGCCCCGGCATTCCCGAAAAGGCCCGCGAACATCTCTTCGAGGCGTTTCAGGGCTCCTCACGGGATGGCGGCACCGGGCTGGGGTTGGCGATTGCAGCCGAACTGATCCGGGCCCATGGCGGCGAGCTCAATCTGGTGGATGGGACCATCGGCGCGACGTTCCGAATCACGATTCCGGATCGGGCCGTGGAGCTGCGCAGCTTGCGGGATGCGCGGGCGCGGGCCTGAAAAACTGCCATTTTGGCCCGAAATCCATGTCTTATCGATCTTGCAAAGCCGTTCCGGAGCCGGTAGCTATGGCGCTCTTTCGCGGCCCGGCCACCGGCCTCTCTCAAGTCCGCGAAATGCGCGCCCGTAGCTCAGCTGGATAGAGCACCAGACTACGAATCTGGGGGTCAGGAGTTCGAATCTCTTCGGGCGCGCCAGTCAATTCAATAGCTTACCAATATTGCACCGTTTCAAAAGTCAATTCTGAAACGGTTTTTGAAACGGTTTTCGCTGCGTCCTGCGCTATGGCCGAGTCCTCTACTTTTCGCCACGCTACATTTCGCTGGTCATGAAGGAAGTTCGTTAACGGCAGATGGCTGGCGTACCTCGCTGACTAAAGACCCTCCAAGAACGTGAGGTGAAGGAAGCGCGAATCTGGAAAGCGGCGTAAGCGTGAGCACGTTCCGGTCCCTCGCGGAGAGCGGGTCAGCCAGGCGTTTCAACCTTACAAGCCGGTCGGGGTAACGTCTGCGGATCGAACCGTGCCTCTCCGGACAGATGCATCATAGCTGAATTCCGCAACCCTAGGCGCGCGAGCGCCTCTGATGCGCACGGGCAAACAGTCAGCCTCGCTCTGGAGTAACACCTGTTGCATTTGGCCTGGGTCATCTGTATTGCAACAGGTGTTGCATGGAGGTTGATATTACTCACGAACCGAATTGGCTGCTGTTCCTGGCGCAGCTTCCTGCTGCGCCCTCTAGCGCGCGCGTGGCACTTTGGCGGCGCTTGCGCGCAGCGGGTGCTGCTAGCGCCCTAAATGGAGCATGGGTGCTACCGCAAGCGGAAGGCCATGCTGAACTCTTCGCGCAACTGGCCGATAGCGTTCGAAAGCAGAACGGGAGTGCGACCGTATTTCTAGTCCAGGCGATGAGCCCAACTGAACAGGAAACGCTTATCACCCGTTTCCAAGCCGATCGAGCTCGGGAATATGATGAATTCGCAGAACGCTCGCGCGGCTTTCTTGATGAGATTAAAGAGGAGACCCGGCTTCGGAAGTTCACCTTCGCCGAACTCGAAGAGATTGAAGATGACCTCAACAAGCTTTCAGCCTGGTTCGCGAAAATCAAAACGCGCGACTTCTTTCCGGACGCCCGAATACAGAAGGCAACGGAGCAATTTGAGACCTGCGGCACAGCGTTGACCGCCTTCGCTGAGGAAGTCTACGCTCACGAAGGCGTAAATGCTCCAATAGAATGTGATGCAGATCCGCTGGACGCCAACGGCCGGGAGCACGCCCCGAAGCATCCGGGAAGACGGCAGCATGGCTAATCATGTTCTGCCTCCCTCTATAGGCCTTCGAGCCCTGCCACGCGGAATCTGGACGCTCGGGTTCGTATCGATGTTCATGGATATCTCCTCCGAGATGATCCATGCGCTGCTGCCCGTGTATCTTGTCACCGTTCTTCGCGCTTCAACGCTCACCGTCGGGCTGATCGAGGGCCTCGCCGAAGCAACGGCAATGATCACTAAGGTCTTCAGCGGCGCTCTTTCCGACTGGCTGGGTCGCCGCAAACTGCTGGCGGCTATCGGCTACGGTCTCTCCGCCGTGACAAAGCCGATCTTTCCGCTCGCGACTACGATTGAGTGGGTTGTAGCCGCCCGTTTTCTTGACCGGGTAGGCAAGGGAGTACGCGGAGCGCCGCGCGATGCGCTTGTAGCTGATCTCGCGCCAGCCCGGCTACGCGGGGCAAGCTTCGGACTAAGACAATCGCTCGACACCATTGGCGCATTTCTCGGCCACTCGCCGCGCTCGGGCTCATGCTACTCACCCGCGACAATTACGCGATGGTGTTTTGGATTGCGGTCGTCCGCGCGTTTTTCGCTCTCGCCCTGATGGTGTTTGGCGTCGAAGAGCCGGAGCGGGCTGCCGCCACCCTGGAAAAACCTAAGCCACGTTTCAGTGACGCTTGGCGACTATCGAGGCCGTTCTGGGCCGTAGTAGGAGTTGCCGTAGTGCTGACCCTGGCTCGGTTCAGCGAAGCGTTTTTGGTTTTAAGGGCACAGAACGTGGGCCTCGCAATCGCGATCGTGCCCGCCGTTATGGTGGTCATGAATATCGTTTACGCGCTCTCCGCTTATCCAGCCGGTGTGCTATCCGACCGGTTTGGACGCCAGGGCGTGCTGATCGTCGGGGTTAGTACGCTTGTTTTCGCCGATTTGATCCTTGCCTTCACGACATCGGTGCCAGTCCTTTTGGTGGGCGTGGTTTTTTGGGGTCTCCATATGGGCTTGACCCAGGGACTGCTCGCGACACTTGTCGCCGACACGGCGCCGGCCGAGTTGCGCGGAACAGCGTTTGGTGTGTTCAACCTCGCAAGCGGCATCGCCATGCTCATCGCCAGTGTCGTCGCAGGAGCTCTCTGGGACATCTATGGGCCGGTCGCGACTTTCCTCGCCGGCGCAGCCCTCACCGCCATGGCGCTCATCGGCCTCCTCGCCTTGCTGGCGCGATTTGCGGAGGGCAACAAAAACGTCGGGAGCGAACATGGTCATGACTGATGATAAGGGCCTGGCTAGACATGTGCGCCGGTTCCTTCGGGGATTGATTGTGCTGGTGTTGATCGGAGCTCTTGGTGTGCTCCTCATCTGGGGCTTCATTGAAGGCCGCAGCGAAGCGACGGCGGAAGCCCAGCGCGAGCAGCCGGTTAAAGCCGCCGTCCATGTTACACACACGGACACTGGGCTGCCGACAATCACGCTGAGCTCGGATTTGCAAAAGCAGGCCGATATCGCGGTGAGGCGACCGAACACTGTGCCTTACCAGCGGCAGGTGCAGGGCTACGGCAGTGTTCTCGACCTACAGTCTTTCACGAATCTCAGCAACAAGATCGCCACTGCCAAAGGCCAGCTCGCCGTCGCTCAGGCAAAACTCAATGCGTCGCAGGCGGCATTTGAGCGAGCGCGAGTGCTGCATGGCAAGGGCGAAGCTATCTCGACGGCCCAGTTCCAGACCGCCGAAGCAACTTACCGGTCCGATGAGGCAAGCGCTCAGGCGGCGCAGTTGCAGACACAAAATGCATCGGCAAGTGCATATCAAGCGTGGGGTCCGTTGCTCGGCCGCTCGCTCGCGGACGGCACCGCACTAGCCCGCGATCTGATTCAACGAAGGAAAGTGTTGGTTCAGGTCACGCTTCCCGTGGGCGTATCGCTCGCGCAGCCGCCGCAGACGGCATTCATCGAAACCACCACCGGACAACGCGTCAGGATCGAGTTTGTCTCTTTGGCAACGCGTACCGATCCGAAAATTCAAGGAGTGAGCTTCTTCTACACCGCCGATGCGGCGAGCGAAGCACTGCCAGGCATGAACGTAATCGCGCTGCTCCCCGTCGGGCAGCCGACACCGGGGGTGGCTATTCCCGGCACGGCAGTGGTGTGGTTCCAGGGAAGCGCCTGGGTCTATCTGCAGACCAAAGCCGATACGTTCACTCGGCGCGAGATCCCGACGGGGTTGCCGTCGCCGAACGGCGGCTATGTCGTACCTGTACTCCCAACCATGCTACGCCTAGAGCCGGACGCGCCTGCGTCCGATGCGGATAGCGCCGCACAAGGCTTCCCCACAAATGAGTCACTGGTGGTGACGGGAGCGCAGGCGCTGCTGTCACAGGAATTCAGCGCTCAGATTCAGGTCGGGGGAGATTAAAAGTGGCCTCGTACACTGACTCTCGCCCCTCCGGCCTGCAAGCGGCCATCATCGCATTCTCCATCCGCTTCCGCGGCGTGGTCATCGCGCTCGGCTGCATGTTGCTCGGCTACGGCATCTTCAGTCTGCTTGGCGCTAAATACGATGTTTTTCCTGAGTTTGCCCCGCCCCAGGTCAGTATCCAGACGGAAGCACAGGGCCTGACGCCGGAACAGGTCGAGATGCTGGTCACCACGCCGATCGAGACCCAAATCAACGGCGTGCCGGGAATTCAGAAACTGATCTCGACATCGATCCAAGGCATCTCCATCGTCAAGGTCTTCTTCGATCCGGGCAGCAACATCTATCTGGACCGACAGGTCGTGGCGGAACGCCTCGCCGTCGCCGCCCAACAGCTTCCGAAAGGGGTCAAGGCGCCGGCCATGACGCCGCTGACGTCGTCAACGGGGATCGTGCTGGTGGCAGGTCTTACCTCCAACACGCGTTCGCTGATGGATCTCAAGACCGTGGCGGAATGGACCATCCGCCCGCGGCTGCTCGCAGTGCCGGGTGTGGCCAATGTCTCCGTGTTTGGCAGCGACACGCGCTCTCTCCAAATCCAAGTTCGTCCCGACCAACTCGCGCGCTACCAGCTCGGGCTGAATGACGTGCTCGCGGCAGCCCAGAAGGCGACGGGCGTGCGCGGGGCGGGGTTTATCGATACGGCCAATCAGCGAATCGTCTTTCAGAGTGAAGGGCAATCGCTAACTCCCGACGAGCTCTCGCGCACCGTTTTGCTCTCCCAAGGAGCGGCCCGGGTAACGCTGGGCGATGTCGCTAAGGTGGTGGAGGCGCCCGAGCCGCCGATCGGCGCCGCCGCCATCGACGGCAAGCCCGGCGTCGTGATGAACGTCGAAGCGCAGTACGGGTCGAATACGGTGGAAGTGACGCGCGGGGTCGAAGCGGCCATCGCCGACCTGGCGCCGGGACTCAAGGCGCAAGCAATCGACCTCCACGAAAATCTCTTCCGTCCGGCGAATTTCATCAACACGGCAATGAGCAACATCCGCAGCTCCATGTATATCGGCGGAGTCCTCGTCGTCATTGTCCTCACCCTCTTCCTCTTCGATTTGCGCACGGCGGTGATTGCGGTCGTAGCCATACCGCTTTCTCTGCTCGCGGGTATCATCGTTCTCGAAAGGCTTGGCGGCACGCTGAACACAATGACGCTGGGCGGCCTCGCGATTGCCGTCGGCGTGGTGGTCGACGACGCCGTGATTGGGGTCGAGAATATCGTTCGGCGTTTGCGCGAAAACCGGCAACTTCCCGATCCACGCTCTGCCGCCCGAGTCGTCCTCGACGCCACTTTCGAAGTCCGGAGTCCCGTCGTCTACGCCACGTTCGCAGTGCTCCTCGTATTCGTGCCGATCCTTCTGCTGCCCGGCATTTCCGGCGCGCTGTTTGCGCCGCTCGGGATCAGCTATAGCCTGGCGGTGCTGGCCTCTCTCGCCGTCGCCTTGACCATCGTGCCGGCGTTGAGCATGGCCCTGCTGGCGCGGCGTGCTAAGGCGGACGAGCCTCCGGTCGTTCGCTGGTCTCGCGCGCGTTATGAAGCGCTGCTGCTGCGCATATCGAACCGGCCGCGCGTGGTCATCGCCTTGGCGGCAGCCTTCACCATCATTGGCTGCGCCACCTTGCCGCTGTTCGGCGCGAGCTTCATTCCCGAATTGAAGGAAGGCCATTTCATCATCCACATGTCGGCGGTGCCCGGCACGTCGATTGAGCGATCCTTGGCGATCGGCGCGCGTGTGTCGGCGGCGCTCCGAAATATCCCGGCGGTACGGTCGGTGGCGCAGCGGGTGGGCCGTGCGGAGCTTGCCGGCGATGTATACGGCACGCACTACAGCGAATTCGAGGTGGACCTCAAACCTAGCCTCTCGGGAGACGAGCAGGAGGGCGTGCAGGCAAAAATCCGGCAAGCACTGGCAGGCTTCGTTGGGGTGAATTTTTCGGTCAAGACCTTCTTGAGCGAACGGATCGAGGAGACCCTCTCAGGCTACACAGCCGCGGTAGCGGTAAACATCTTTGGTAACGATCTCGATGGCATCGACCGGAAAGCGCAGGAGGTCGCGCGTGCGCTCAACGGAATGAGGGGAGTCACGGAAGTCACGGTACAGTCACCTCCGGGCATGCCGCAATTGACGATCAGCCTGCGCAAGGCCGCGCTGGTCCGTTGGGGCTTTGATCCAACCGAGGTGCTGGACGCGGTGCGGACAGCCTATGCCGGCGATACCGTCGGACAAACGTACCAAGGCAATCAGGTCTTCAACGTAATGCTGATCCTCGACGCCAAGGATCGCAAAAGCGTCAGCGACATAGGCGACCTCCCGCTGCGGGCTCCTGACGGCATGCTCGTCCTTCTCAAAGAGGTCGCTGATATATACGAAGCGAGCGGCCGCTATCAGATTATGCACCAAGGCGGACAGCGGATGGCGAGCGTAACCTTCAATGTTGCCGGCGGATCGACCGCCGCTGTCGTGCGGGCAGCACGTGCCAGCATTGCATCTCAAGTCAAGCTGCCGGCCGGCACCTACATCCAGTTTTCCGGTAGCGCTCAGGCGCAGGCTCAGGCGCAGAGCGATCTGATCCTGAATTCCGTCATCGGCGGCATCGCCATTGTGCTACTATTGTCCATTGTTACGCGCGGCTGGCGCAACCTTGTTCTCGTTCTGATTAATCTGCCGTTCGCCCTCGTCGGCGGCGTCCTAGCGGTTTTCGGCACCGGCGGCCTGCTGACGCTCGGCTCAATGATCGGATTCGTGACCGTATTCGGAATAACGGTGCGCAACTCGATCCTGATTATCTCCCATTACGAGCATCTGGTTGAGGCTGAAGGTATGAGTTGGGGGCTGGCGACCGCAATCAAGGGCGCCGGTGATCGGCTGACGCCCATTCTGATGACCACACTGGTGACCGGGCTTGGGCTTCTGCCATTGGCGATTGGCAGTGGCGCACCGGGGCGGGAGATCGAGGGGCCAATGGCCATCGTCATTCTCGGCGGGCTCCTGACCTCAATGGTTTTGAACCTGCTTGTTCTGCCGACGCTGGCATTGCGCTTCGGGCGGTTCGAGCCGGCGATCGACGAACTCACCGCTTATCATCCCGAGCCTGCCAATGTTATACAGAATGTCCTTCCGCGCGGTGAACCGGGAGTAGGATGACGCAATAGCGACCGAGTGCTGTATGCAGCGGCAAGGTTTGAACCTACGACCTTCGGATTATCAATATCAAGCGGCCTTGAAGTAATGACTGCTCGTCGCAGGGCCAATCGCGGCACGCCGAAGATGGGAAAATCCGACACAGTGGCGATACGGCGAAGAGCAAGATCGCTTGCCTCAAATTGGTGCGCGGTAAAGTGTTGGCACTGAATCGAAAAATGGCGCGCTATTTCCGAACAAAACCGGGCAGTGTCGTTGCCAACGCCTGGAGTTTGGGAATGCGCCAAACGCCCTGGGGTGTTATCAACCCGAACTCGGTCAACTGCCCTCGCAACGTCTCCCAGAGGACAGATATGATCAGGGCTCGGATATGAACATCTTGAGGCTCGATTATCTTTCAAACTCAGCGGGTACTCAATCGCAGGTCCGCCAAGTTCGAACAGCCACACCTCACAAGTTTATGGACTTCAACCGGAGCGCATTGCCCACGACGCTGACTGAAGATAGCGCCATCGCCGCCGCGGCGATGATCGGCGACAGCAACAGTCCGAACGTCGGATAGAGCACGCCGGCGGCAATCGGTATTCCGGCGGCGTTGTAGATGAACGCGAAGAACAGGTTCTGCCGGATGTTGCTCATCGTCGCTTCGGAGAGACGGCGGGCGCGAACGATTCCCATCAAGTCGCCCTTGAGAAGTGTTGCGCCCGCGCTTTCCATCGCGACATCGGTGCCGGTGCCCATCGCGATCCCGACTTCGGCCGCGGCAAGGGCAGGGGCGTCGTTGACGCCGTCGCCGGCCATTGCGACGACGCGACCGGACTTCTGCAGCTTGCTCACGACGGCGCTCTTCTGGTCGGGCAGCACTTCCGCCTCGACCTCCGAGATGCCGAGCCGTTTCGCGACCGCATTCGCCGTCGTCCTGTTGTCGCCGGTCAACATAATGACCTTGATGCCGTCCGCCGCCAGCGCCTTCAAGGCATCGGGCGTGGATTGCTTCACTGGATCGGCGATTGCAAAGAGGCCCGCCAATTGTCCATCGAGTGCGATATTGATCACGGTTGCACCTTCACCGCGCAGGATTTCGGCTTGTGGCTCCAATGTTTGTGTCTCGACACCTAACGATTTCAAATAGGCCGCATTGCCAAGCAAGACAGATTTGCCGTCCACCCTGCCGGTCACACCTTTGCCTGTTGGCGAGTCGAATTCCTCTACATTGATCAATGTCAGATTGCGCTCTTTCGCCGCCCGTACAACGGCATCGGCCAGCGGATGCTCGCTGGCGCGCTCGACGCTCGCGGCGAGGCGGAGCAGATCGTCCTCCCGAAATCCCGCGACGGAAACGATAGAGACGACCTTTGGCTTGCCTTCGGTGAGCGTTCCCGTTTTATCGACCACCAGCGTATCGACCTTTTCCAGACGCTCCAGCGCTTCAGCATTTTTGATCAACACGCCCGCATGGGCGCCGCGTCCCACGCCGACCATGATCGACATCGGCGTCGCCAACCCGAGGGCACAAGGACAGGCAATGATCAGCACGCTGACAGCCGCCACCAGACCGAACGCCAGACGCGGTTCGGGCCCGAAAATCCACCAGGCGGCGAAGGCGACAAGCGCCGCGACGATGACGGTTGGAACGAACCACCCGGCAACCTGATCCGCGAGCCGCTGAATCGGCGCGCGCGAGCGCTGCGCTTGCGCCACCATCTGCACGATCTGGGACAACATGGTATCGCGCCCGACCTTCTCGGCTCGCATCACGAAACTGCCGGATTGATTCAGGGTGCCTGCGACGACCTTGGCGTCGGCCTCTTTGGTGACGGGCATGGATTCCCCGGTCACCAGGGACTCATCGAGCGATGAGCGCCCCTCAAGAATGATGCCGTCGACCGGGACTTTTTCGCCGGGCCGGACGCGCAGTTTGTCACCCACGTTCAGGCCGTCGAGCGGGACTTCATGATCGGTGCCGTCCTCTGCAACGAGGCGCGCCGTCTTCGGCGCGAGGTCGAGCAGAGCCTTGATCGCGCCCGACGTTGCCTCGCGAGCACGCAATTCGAGCACCTGGCCCAGCAGTACCAGGACGGTGATCACCGCCGCCGCTTCGAAATAGACGGCAACGGCGCCGTCATGCCCGCGAAACGCGGGCGGAAAGACCTGCGGGGCGACGGTCGCGACGAGGCTGTAGACATAAGCGACGCCGGTTCCCATCGCGATCAGGGTGAACATGTTGAGGTTGCGGGTCACCAGCGACTGCCAGCCGCGCACGAAGAACGGCCAGCCCGCCCAGATCACGACCGGTGTCGCCGAGACGAGTTGAATCCAGTTCGACAACGTTTGGTCGACCCAGCCATGGCCGCCGACCAGATGCCCGCCCATCTCGAGGACGACTGCGGGCAGCGCCAGCACGAGGCCGATCCAGAACCGTCGGGTCATGTCCGCCAGTTCGGGATTCGGTGCGGCGTCCAGCGTTGCCACTTCGGGCTCCAGAGCCATTCCGCAGATGGGGCAGTTGCCGGGTCCGATCTGCCGGATCTCGGGATGCATCGGGCACGTGTAGACCGTGCCTTCCGGAACAGGCGCCTTCGGTGCGGCCTTGGACTTGTCGAGGTAGGTTTCAGGAGCGGCCGCGAACTTCGTGCGACAGCCTGCCGAACAGAAATGGTAGGTGCGGCCTTGGTAATCGAACCGGTGCTTGCTCGTCGCCGGGTCGACGGTCATCCCGCAAACCGGGTCGAGGACTTTCTCCTTTTCCGCGGGAGGTTGATGATGCCCGTGATTGCCGTGGGCTTGGCCGCCATGCTGGTGAGTTGCCATCGAGGAGGTGTCCGGCTGGCCCGTGGAACTTGCGTTTCGCGACCTGGTCATTTAGGCCTCCTCATTGACTTGTAACAGGTACCCGGTAGGGGTATATAAAGCGAATGCGAAAAGACATCAAGACGTCATGCCAGAAACGCCTCAGCCGAATTGAGGGGCAGGTGCGCGGCCTCGCCAAGATGGTGGAGGAGGACCGCTACTGCATCGATATCGTAACGCAGATCTCCGCCGTTCGTGCCGCCCTGCGCCGCGTCGAGGAAGAGGTGTTGAAGGACCACGTCGCCCACTGCGTCGAGCATGCAATCGCGAGCGGCGACAAGGCGGATCAGCGCCGCAAGATCGCGGAATTGATGGCGGTAGTCGGACGGGCAGAACGATGAACCTCTCGGTTCCATCTTGGCGGCACGAGATTTCGCAGTTATGATTCCGAATCCGAGTACAGCAAATCGAAAGCATTGACGCATTGATGTTGGTCGGACTTACCAGGACGCAACGGGTTAAGGCAGGGTGGCTCATCGCCCTGGCCTATCTGTTTTGCGTGCTGGCACCGACGCTGTCCTTTGCATTGCCCGGCGGTCACGCCACGCCCTATTGCCTGACCGACGAGGATCATGTGCCGGGCATGGTCCACGTGCATCATGAAGGCATGATGCACGTCCACAACGACGGACATGCCCATCATCATTCCGGGGTCCAGACCCACGCGGATTCATCCGCGGATCATGATGTGAAATCGGTCGCGTTGAAGAGCGATTCCGGTCCGGCAAAGGCGCCGCATTCGGCGGATGGAAATTGCTGCGGCCTGATGTGTGTCACCGCGCTTCCCGCGACGCTCGTCGACGTGGCAAAGCCGTTGGTGCCGAAGGCCGTGCGCGAGGCCGAAAGCTACCGGAAGCTGACCGACAACGCGCCCCCACAGCGCTATCGCCCCCCCATTTCCTGACCTGACCCAAGTGTAACGCGGTGCCGCGCCCGTTCAGGGCACGTGTACCTGTGGTTCATCGTCAGTTCAGGAAAGTCTTATGTCAGCGCAGATTGGGGCGACTTCCGCCGCCGTTGGTTCGGTGGTGCGCGGAATATTCGAAAGAAAACTTGGGGCATTCGCAGGATTGGCTTTGGCCGCCATGACGCTCGGCGGCTGCGCAGTACCGCTGGCGCCGCTCGCCGGCGCGGACCCCGCTGATCCCGGAGCAAAGGTCGCGGGCGTCGGCTACCGGTCGACCACCGCCCCTTACACCAGCCTTCGCCCGACGACGCCTTCCGGCTGGAAGGAACAGAACCAGCGCGTCACGCCGTCACCGAAATCCGGGCACGAGCATTAGGAGCACGTCATGAAAATCATCCGTGGCGTGCCGCCCCATCTGAGCCGCCTCCGACACCATCGGTCGGCGTGGGCACTCACCGTGTCCCTGCTTCTTTCCGGCTGTGCGACGTTCTCGCCGGATCGGGGAATGGGCGTCGTGTCCGAGATCGCCGGCCAGACGATCAAGAAGGACGTGGTCGCGATCCGCTCCGTGGACGAAGCCCAGCAGGCTGACGACACCGTCAAGCGACTGCTGCGCCGGACGCTCAATGTCGAAACCGCCGTCCAGGTCGCGCTGCTCAACAATCGCGGCTTGCAGGCCGCCTACAACGAATTGGCGTTGGCGGAAACCGACCTTGTCCAGGAAAGCCTTCCGCCCAATCCGACCTTCTCGATTTCGAGGATCGCGGGCGGCGGTGCGGTCGAAATCGAGCGTCAGGTCGTCGGTGACATTTTGGCGCTGGCGACGTTACCATTCCGCTCCGAGATCGCCAGGAAACGATTCCACCAGGCCCAATTGCGGGCCGCATTGGAGACCCTGAGGCTCGCGTCTGATGTGCGGCGATCCTACTACCGTACTGTTGCCGCCAACGAGATGGTTGGCCTTCTGACAGATGCCAAGTCCACGGCGGAGGCGACCGCCAAGCTGGCCTCGAAGCTGGGTGAGACCGGTTCGCTCAACAAGCTCGATCAGGCCCGCGAGCAGGTCTTCTACGCGGAGACGACAGCCGATCTCGCCTCGGCACGTCAGGAGGCGACCAGTTCGCGCGAACGTCTCGCACGACTGATGGGGCTTTGGGACGGCGACCTTACGTTCCGTCTGCCCAAGACGCTTCCGCCATTGCCGCGACGTCCTTCCGCTCTGCCGTCGATTGAAGTGGATGCGGTGACGCACCGGATCGACCTGCAGATTGCACGCATCGAACTGGATGCGCTGGCGAAATCGCTCAATCTCACGGAAGCGAGCCGTTTCGTCACGCTGCTCGATGTTGCAGGAATTGCGAAGACCACCAGGGATCCCGATGGCTCCCGGTTCCGTGAACGCGGCTTCGACATCCAGTTCCAGATCCCGATCTTCGATGGCGGCGAAGTCCGGGTGCGACAAGCGAGCGAGACCTACAATCAGGCCTTCAATCGCCTGACCGAGAAGGCGATCAATGTGCGCTCGGAAGCACGCGACGCGTACCGGACGTATCGATCGAGCTATGAGATCGCCCGGCAGTACGAGCGCGAGGTTCTGCCACTCCGGAAGATCATCACCGAAGAAATGCAACTGCGCTTTTCAAGCATGCAGGTCGACGTGTTCGCGCTGCTGACGGAAGCGCGACAGCGCATCGCGTCGCTGCGGGCCGGAATCGATGCCAAGCGCGGCTTCTGGCTCGCCCAATCCGATCTGCAGACCGCCGTTAACGGTGGCGGCTCGGGAGAAACACCAACGGAGTCCCGTCCGACGACGACCGCCCAGGCTGGCGGCGGCGGCGGCCATTGATGGAGACGAACATGCTATCGCGAAGAGGATTTCTCGGTACCGCGGCGTTGGTGAGCGCCAGCGCCGTGAGCGGCCGCGTGCAGGCGGCGAATATTCCGGAAGCGCCGAACATGGACAAGGTGACGATGCAGCCGCCGCTGCATCCCACCAGCGGTCCCGATTACCGCCCGGTCGTGACCCTCAACGGCTGGTCGCTGCCCTGGCGCATGAACGGCGACTGGAAGGAATACCATCTCGTCGCGGAGCCCGTGGTGCGAGAGTTCGCCGACGGCATGAAGGCGTATCTGTGGGGTTACAACGGCCAGGCGCCGGGCCCGACGATCGAGGCCGTCGAAGGCGACAAGGTCCGCATCTTCGTCACCAACAAACTGCCCGAGCATACGACCGTGCATTGGCACGGCATGATCGTGCCGAACGGCATGGACGGCGTCGGCGGTCTCAATCAGCCGCATATCAAGCCCGGCAAGACCTTCGTCTACGAGTTCGAGATGAAGAACAGCGGGACGTTCATGTACCACCCGCATTCCGACGAGATGGTGCAGATGGCGATGGGCATGATGGGCATGGTCATCGTGCACCCGCGCGACCCGGCGTTCCGTCCCGTGGATCGCGACTTCGTCTTCATCATGAGCACCTACGACATCGATCCCGGCACTTATCTGCCGAAGGTCAACGAGATGACCGATTTCAACATGTGGACCTGGAACAGCCGCGTGTTTCCTGGGATCGATCCGTTGCCGGTCCGTCTCGGCGACAAGGTTCGTGTCCGCATCGGCAATCTCACCATGACCAACCATCCCATCCATCTCCACGGACACCACTTTGCCGTCAGCTGCACCGACGGCGGCTGGGTTCCTGAAAGCGCGCAATGGCCGGAGACGACGACCGACGTACCGGTCGGCGCGGTTCGTGCGTTCGACGTAGTCGCCGACAATCCTGGCGACTGGGCGTTTCACTGCCACAAGTCGCATCACACCATGAACGCCATGGGACACGACATGCGCAACATGATCGGCGTCTCGAAGAAGGATCTGGCGAAAGCCGTCGGCAAGCTGGCGCCCGACGCGATGGTGATGGGGTCGACGGGCATGGCGATGGGCGAAATGGAGATGCCCGCGCCGGACAACACGCTGCCGATGATGACGGGCTCCGGACAATTCGGGCCGATCGAAATGGGCGGCATGTTCACGGTGATGAAGATCCGCGAAGGCATGGCGCGCGACGATTACAGCGATCCCGGACCCTACAAGAATCCGCCTGGCACCGTCGCCTATGAGATCGATGCTCCAGCCGCGGAACCGGCCCGGCAGGATGGTGGCAAGGACAAGGGTGGGGCGACGGAAATGAAACGGATGAAGGGAATGAAAGGCATCAAGATGAAGGGGATGTGAGCGCGGCGTTCAGGCCGAATGTTTCAACCGAACGAAGGAGACGCGACATGAAAGAACTGCATCGAACTGGCGTCGCACTATTTGCAACGCTGCTCTTGGCGACGCCGGCATGGGCCGGGGCAGCGCTTGCCGGACATCAGGACGACACGTTTTCGGCTGGTGAGCCGGGCGAGGCGAACAAACCAGCACGGATCGTTCAAGTGACGATGGGCGAAGCCGACGGCAAGATGACGTTCACGCCGAACAAGATCGAGGTCAAAAAGGGCGAGCAGATCAAGTTCATGCTGCGCAACAACGGCGAACTCGACCACGAGTTCATTCTCGCGACCACCGCCGAAAATCTCAAGCATGCCGAGTCGATGAAGAAGAATCCCGACATGGAGCATGATGATCCGAACGGCAAGCGCCTCGCGCCGAAGAAGACGAGCGAGATCGTCTGGAAATTCACAAAGCGCGGCACTTTCGAATACTCCTGTCTGATCCCTGGCCATCGCGAAGCCGGGATGATCGGCACGGTCGTCGTCAAGTGAACTGATGACATTTGCCATGCAAGAGGCTGCCATGAACGACTACCAGATCGATCGCGTATCGGACGACGGCTGGCACGCAGCGATGGCGACGTTTGCCGACGTTCACTACGAGCAGACAGCAATTTACGGCTCCGGGCAACGGGGCGAGCGCTCGAGCCACATTCTTTTGCAACGCGAGGGGGTTCCGGTCGCAGGCGCTCGGGTAGGCCTTTATCTGGTGCCTTATCTCGGTCGCGGCATGGCGCTCGTGCGCTTCGCGCCGTTCTGGCGTTCTTTCGACGGTGCTCTCGATCCGGAGCGTTACCGGACTGCAGTGGCGGCGTTGGTGGACGAATATTGTCGACGACGAAAGCTTTACCTCGTCCTTCGTCCGCGGCCGCATCCCGACTTTTATCCGATCGAAGCGCAAATCCTGAGCGAAATGGGTCTCGCAGGCTCCGCGTCATCGATGCTTGACCGCTATTTCGTCGATGCGACGCTGGACGAAGCGGAGCAGCAGAAAAGCCTAGACCAGCGATGGCGCTACAATCTCCGCAAGGGTCTTGCGCACAACCTCGACGTTCGCATCGGTGACGCTCCCGCCGACATCAAGGCCTTCCAGGACGTCTATGCCGAGATGGTTCGGCGCAAGAACCTGAACTATCCGGGCGTCGATCTGCCCGCGTCCATTCCGGACCTGATGCGGCTTCCGGAGCGAATGAAGATGCGCATCGCGCTGGCGCATCACGAGGGAAGGCCGATCGGCGGCATCGCATTCAGCGTCGTGGGTGATCTCGCCTACTACGTTTTCGGTGCGACCAGTGATGAGGCAACCGCGTTGAATGCCGGATACGTCCTGCAATGGCACGTCATGCGCTGGCTGCGGGAAAACACGAAGGTGCGCTGGTACGAACTCGGCGGGCCCGGTGATCCGGGAATTCGGCAATTCAAAAAGGGACTCGCGGGCAAACGAGGCGTTCTGCTTGCCGTCCGGGAATTTCACTACTGCCCCGACGTGACCGCGCGCGTGGTCGTGGGAGGACTGTTCGCCCTCCGCGACGCGCGCAACAGGATCCAGCGCTGGCAGCGTGAAAGAAGGCCTTCCGAGGGAAGGCAAAGTAACTGAAGAGGAATGAAAATGAAAACACGCAACTTCATGGCGGGAATTTTCGCGATCGCTTTCGCCTTGTCGTCCGCCGCCGCCATCGCGCAGGCCGACATGGCCAAGGGCGAAGTCAAGAAGATTGACGAGTCCGCCGGCAAGATCACCTTGAAGCACGGACCGATCAAGAACCTCGACATGGACGAGGACGGCATGACGATGGTGTTCCGCGTCCAGGACCCGGCGATGCTGAAACAGGTCAAGGTCGGCGACAAGGTGCAATTCCAAGCCGAACGGGCAACGGCTGGCATCACCGTCACCAAGATCGAGAAGCAGAAATAGCACCCGGCTTTCCGACGCCGTCGGCCTCAGGTTCGGCGGCGTCGGATGCGGCGGAGTAGGAGTTTTAGGATGGAGGGATCGTTGCGTCGTAACGATGGGGTCAATGCAGAGTTTTTCTACGACCGTCAGAGCGGCAGCCTAAGTGGGGCAAGCCTGGTCGACCAAATGGCGGTGTGCGCACTGCAGGTCGGCTCCGTCGTTACGCGGCCCGTCGGTCACCGCGGTTACGGATGGGGGTGCGACGTGGTTTCCTGCGCCGTCGCGCAACGCGACATCGTCGTTGGATTGAATGCAGATGCAAGATTTGCGATTCCGTTTTGTGATCGATACTGGAGCCGAATCCTCAACGGTCGGTACGACTACGAAGAAGAGATCGAGGCGTTTCTGAAGAGCGTCGCCGACATCAGGTACACCTTCGTCGATTGCGGGGCCAATTTCGGCTACTGGTCGGTCCTCGCATCGAGCGAACCGTTCGGCCGCCAGACCGTCCTGGCGATCGAAGCCTCACCCGATAACGCCGCGCGGCTCGCATTGAACGCCGGATTGAATGGTAACCGGTATCGCTGCGTGAACGCGGCCATCGGCGGCAGCACAGGCGGATTCGTGCGTGTCGCGGGACGACGACACGAGGCATTTTCGACGTATGCGGCGAAGGAGGACGATCACGGAGCGGTGAGACGCGTCTCGCTCGACGGCCTACTCGGCAGCGTCCTCGATGCACAGGCGCCGACGGTCATCAAGCTGGATGTCAAAGGGGTTGAGATCGAAGCAATCGAAGGCGCAAAGAACTTGTTGTCCGGAGATTCGCTTTTGATCTGCGAGGATCGCGGCTCGGATCGGGCGCACGGTGTTTCGTATCATTTGATGAATGAGGCCGCGTTGAGGCTCTACATCTTCGACCCCGCCGATTGTCGTTTCGTTCGCGTCGAAGGTCCGGCGGTGCTGGATCGCGTGAAGCGATATCGTTGGGTCGGCTACAACGTGTTCGCCACGCGAAGCCCGGTTTGGGAAGACCGATTGCAGTCTGCGCAATGGATTCGCCGATGACCGAGGGCGACATGCGGCGCGATCCGAATGCAGGTTCGCTCGGCGGAGGCACCGCCGAAGGCCATGGAGCGGAGCGTCCGCCGGGCCATGATACCGTGGCATCCCGAACTTCCTCATGTCGGCGGAAGCCTCCTTTTCAGATTGAACTTGCAATGACTGATTGGACAGCCCGTTCCGGAAGGCTCGCCCCAAGGCGAGCGGCCGAGTCAGCAGGGAACATTGGAAGACTGGAAGGATGACGATGAGTCTGCCTAGACAGGATCGGGGTCCGGCGCGGCGCTCGCAAAGCGCATCCGTTCGGGCGGAAAAGCCGATCGCTGGGGAACGCAGATCATCATCCTTGGGGCGCGACCTGCGGCTGGATCTGTTCCGCGGACTGGCGAATTGGGCGATCTTCCTGGACCACATTCCGAATAACGCGGTTGCCTGGGCGACCACGAGAAACTACGGCTTCAGCGACGCCGCGGACGTCTTCGTGTTCATTTCCGGTTACACCGCCGCCTTCATCTATGCACGCAGGATGGCCGCGCAGGGATACCTCGCGGGGATGGCCTTGCTGATCCGCCGCGTGTGGCAACTCTATGTGGCGCATGTTCTGTTGTTCGTGTTCTACGCCGCGGCCATCGGGTATGTGGCGCAAAGCTACGGACATTCCCACCTGCTTGACGAATTCAACGTGGCCGGACTGATCCAGCAGCCGGTAGCGACTCTCACACACGGCCTCCTTCTCAAGTTCAAGCCGCTCAATCTAGACGTCCTACCTTTGTACATCGTGCTGATGGCGGGCTTTGCCCCGTTGCTGATGCTGATGATGCGGGCCCCGGACGCGGCGCTGACTGCTGCAACCGCGGTCTATTTGCTGGCGCGCCATTTCGGCTGGAATTTCCCTGCGCATCCTTCCGGCGGCTGGTACTTCAATCCGTTTACATGGCAGCTTCTGTTCACGATGGGCGCTTGGGCGGCATTGGGCGGTGCCGCGCGGGCGCAGGCGTTGGCTCGGTCCCGAATTGTCCTGATTGCGAGCGTGGCATTCGTGGTTTTCGCATTCGTCGTTACGGTCGGCGCTCGCCTCGGTCTATCGACGTCGCTGTCGCCCGTGTTCGATGTCCTTAGTGAGAAAACCAATCTTGCTCCCTACAGGATCCTTCATTTTCTGGCGCTTGCGGTGATCGTGGTTCGTGTCGTTCCGCGAGACTGGAACGGCCTTCGTTCGAGGCTGGCGCGTCCGATCATCGTATGCGGTCAGAGGTCGCTGGAGGTGTTCTGCATAGGAATTTTCCTGTCGTTCGTCGGGCATTTCATTCTGGAGATGTATTCGGACCGTCTGCTTACCCAAATCGGGGTGAGTGTTGGCGGACTTCTGCTGATGACGACCGTCGCGCTCTATCGGACGTGGTCCCGAACTCTTGACGTGCGTTCCCCCAAGGCGCCGGTCACGCGCGGCAATCAGCCGAAAAAGGGAGAATGAATGATGCACCCACCGGTCATCACGGTTTGCGACGTGGGCGGCCTTCTTCGGAAAGAACGATGAGGCAGCTCGGGCGTCAAAAAGACAACCGGAAACACGCCTGTGGTCGATGGTCCGCATGTTCAGCGATTGGGTTTGAGCGAGGTCTCCATGATTGCCCTTCCATATGACTACTTCTTGATTGCCTGGTTCGTTCTCGCGGCCGCCTCCACGGCGTACGTTGCGTTCGATCAATTCAATGGCAACCCTGAACCGGTAGTGATGAAGTGGGGCTTCATTCTAGTCACGCTCTATATGGGGCCATTCGGTCTGCTGCTCTACGTACTGGCAGATAAGGAGCCGCGCCCCGGTGAGCACGAACGGTTCACAGCGCCGCTTTGGAAACAAGGGATCGGAAGCACTATCCACTGTGTCGCTGGCGACGCCACCGGGATTATTCTAGCGGCGGTCGTGACGGCATCGCTCGGACTGCCGATGTGGATCGACCTGATCGTCGAATATATCGCCGGGTTTTCGTTCGGGCTTTTCATCTTCCAGTCGCTCTTCATGAAAAAGATGATGGGCGGCACCTACTGGGAAAACGTGCGCAAGAGCTTCATGCCCGAATTCATCAGCATGAATGCCATGATGGCGGGAATGGCGCCAACGATGAGCTTGTTGATGATGGGCCGCGATATGCGCGCCATGGATCCGCTGGAATTGGTTTTCTGGGGCGTGATGTCGCTCGGTGTCATGGTTGGGTTTACGACGGCGTACCCGTTCAACGTCTGGATGGTGAAGAAGAAGGTCAAACACGGCCTGATGACCGTTCGGTCCAATGATGACGCAAAAGCCCACGATGACCACACAAACAAGCCGGCCATGGAGAAGATGGCCCACGGCAGCGACCATCAGATGGGAGGCGACGCAACCACCCCGCAGTTGGTGGCGCTCGCCGGCGTGACGGGGTTTCTCCTGATATCCGGAATGGTCATTCCCGGCTTTTCCGTGAACCTCAGTCTCAGCGCCCGCGACGTCGATGCCTCCATCATGCCGCCGGGTATGATCAACACGTTCGATCTTCCCGGTGAGGCCATGAAGGACATGGCCGCTGTGAAGCCGCGACAGGTTACCTATATTGCTCCGCCCGACGCAAAGGGCGACCAGGTGCTGCAACCGCGGATCGAGAACGGCGTCAAAGTGTTTGACTTGGAAGCGTCCGTCATTCGCTGGAACATTCTTCCCGACGAAGCCGTCGATGCTTACGCCTACAATCATCAGGTGCCGGGGCCCCGGTTACAGATGACCGAGGGCGATCACGTCCGCTTCAACTTTCACAACAATCTCCCGGAATCCACGACCGTGCATTGGCACGGCCTGATAGTGCCGAACAAAATGGATGGCCCGGCGAAGATCACCCAGGATCCGGTGCCTCCAGGCGGTTCCTACACCTACGAATTCACGGTCGGGCAAAGCGGTACGTATTTTTACCACAGCCACGACCACCCGGACCGGCAGCAGGCGCTCGGGCTCTACGGCGCATTGCTGATTGCGCCCAAGGATCCATTGACCGAAGTGAAAGCCGATCTGGATTACACGATCCAGTTGCAGGAATGGCTGAAACGCGAATGGCTGACCTATCCCGCCATGTCGATGGAAGGAGCGATGCCGAACTACTTCACCATTAACGGCAAGGCCTATCCTTCGACCGACACGATTGCAATGAAGGTCGGGCAAACCATCAAGCTGCGGTTCATCGGCACCAACAATAACTTCATTCATCCCATGCATGTCCACGGCGGCCCGTTCGAGGTCGTCGCGGTCGATGGCGTGACGTTGAACGAAAGCGCGCGTTATCAGGCGGACACCGTCAACGTCGGCCCAGGCCAACGCTATGACGTCATATGGACCGCCCGCAAGCCGGGCAAATGGCTCGTGCATTGTCACATCCCGCATCACACCGCGAACAACAATGTCGAGCAGCAGGACGGCGGAGGCCTGATGCTCGTTCTCGACGTGAAATGAATCTCCGTCTTACAGCCACACAGGAAGACATGATGTCGAAGATCTCAACGAGCCTTGCATTGATCACAGCAATTCTTTCAGGCGGGGTTGCTCTTGCTCACCCGCAACTCGAGACGTCAGATCCTGCCGCTGGCGCGACGACGTCGTCGCCCAAGCAGATCAGGATCACCTTCAATGAAGTGGTGATACCGAAATTCTCCGGGATCGAAATCAAAGACAAGGTGGGCCGGGCGGTCGCCATCGGAAAGTCTTCCGTTGATCCGGCCGACAAGAAGCGATTGGTCGTTCCAGTGAAGGAGGAATTGTCTCCCGGTGAGTACAAGGTCGATTGGCACGCCGTCTCGGACGACACCCATCGCGTCAAGGGCTCCTATTCATTCAGCGTAACCCGCTGATGATCGAGGTCGGACTTATCATCGCGCGGTTCCTGCACTATCTGGCGACAACGGCCCTCGCGGGTCTGTCGTGGTTTCCACTCTATGCATATGCGGGAGCCGAACCGGACGTCTTGGGTCGTTGGCGGCAACGGTGGCTTTTGTGGACCGCCGTTGCGACGCTGTTCAGCGGCCTAGGCTGGTTTGCGTTTGCGGCCGCGAATATGAGCGGCAGCATGGCCGATCTCGTCGATGCAGGGACAGTATGGGCGGTCCTCCATGACACGGGTTTCGGTGCCGTTTGGACGTCGCGCATGCTCCTTGCGACACTCACGGTTGGCGTGGCGGCATGGGGCCTTCGTTCGAAGGTGGCGGCGCATCACCAGAACTGGATGATGCCGCTCCTGGCCGCAATCCTTTTGGCGTCGTTGGCCGGGACGGGTCACGCTCAGATTGAGGACGGCTGGGCTGGCGTCGTGCACATTGTTGCCGATGCCATACACCTTCTCGCTGCCGGAGCCTGGCTCGGCGGCCTTATTCCATTGGCGTTGATCCTGCATCGCTATCTCGGAACGGATCTTAACGTCGGACCGAAGGACATGGACCGAATTCTGATCCGGTTCTCCGGCATGGGATATCTTGCGGTTGCTGCGTTGATCGGGTCGGGCCTCGTCAACGGCTGGTTTCTGGTCGGATCGCCGTCCGGGTTGCTGGACACGCCGTACGGCCAAATCCTTCTCGGGAAGCTTGCACTGTTCGGTGGAATGCTCGCGCTCGCGGTCGCGAATCGGTTCTGGCTCGTTCCATCGATGGGCAGGATTCGAACGGATGCGGCTGAGGGATTGACGAGGTCGTCCGCAAAGCTGCGCAACCATGTGCTCGGAGAGCAGGTCTTGGGATGGATGGTTCTCCTGGCGGTCAGCATCCTCGGTACGATGCAGCCGGCCGTCGGGTAGTGACAATGGAATTACGTGAAGGATGATCCGCTTGGAAGGAGGCTCAAGGTGAACACAGGTAACGTATCGCGGCGGAGCGCACTGGGAATTGTCGCGGCGGCATTGATTGCTCCGACGGTTTCCGAGGCTGTAGAGAGCACCATCATCCGTGTTCACAAGGATCCGAGTTGCGGTTGCTGCTCGGGGTGGGTGCGCCATCTGGAAGTGGCAAGATTTAACGTCACAGTTCAGGAAGAGAGAAACCTTCAGAACATCCGAAAGCGCTTGGGAGTCCCGACCGATCTGGCCGCATGCCATACGGCAGAAGCGGGCGGCTACGTCATCGAGGGACATGTTCCGGTGGCGGCCATTCAGCGCTTGTTGAGGGAGCGTCCCGTTGCGACGGGCGTGGCCGTGCCGGGAATGCCAATGGGGTCGCCCGGCATGGAGGGGGGAGCACACGAACGATACGCGGTCGTTCTGTTCGGGTCGGATGGTCGACGTACCTACATGGAGTTTGAGGGGACGCGGTCGGTCGGCTAAAGCAGATCGATTTCATTAACCAGTTCGGCTTCTGCATTTGGCATAGTGATCCGTCGTTGCCGAATATGTGAAGGATTCCCACTTTTCCGGTTCCCGAGGTCGTGTCAGGGTAGAGTATGGATATTCGCCATCTCATAGGTCGAGTGCTTGCGGTCGTCGCGATCGTAGGGCTCGTCGCAGCGCCGCTGGTATCGCCAGCCGCCGAGATAGGGCCGTCCAACGTCGCGATGTCCGACATGGCGTCGATGGCTGGCGACATGCCGTGTTGTCCGGACACGCAAAAGAAGAATGACTGCAAGGATTGCCCGCTGCTTGCGATTTGCGCAGTGAAGAATTTGGCGTCGCATCCCGCTGTCGAGGCGATTGTCGTGCGTGTAGCTCGGCATCACCAAATCGCGCTCCATGATGATCTCATGAGCGACGGGCTCGATCGTCCACCGCCCGACCATCCTCCTCGAACCCTGGTCTGATCGGCGTATCAGCGCCGTTCGATACCGCGCGGTCGAACCTGCGCGGATGATGCGCGCCGTCATACGGCAGACCAACGAAGTTCGAGGATTTACACATGAGTATGTCAGGTTATACGCGCACCCTTCAGGGTGCGTTGATCGCTATGGCCGTAATCGGTGCTGCCAGCACCGCAGCCTTTGCGGACATTAAGGACTACAAGTTTGAACTGATCGATCAGGCCGTCCAGGCTGGGCCTGACAAGGTCATCGCCGTCAAGTTGATCAATAACAAGACCGGAAAGCCGGTCCCCGACGCGGTGATCTTCGCGATCCGTCTCGATATGGCGCCAGACGGTATGCAGGAGATGGCGACGAAGATCACGCCGATGCCGGGAAGCGAGCCTGGCATCTACAAGTTCAAGGCGACGTTCGGCATGGCGGGCCGTTGGCAATTGTCGCTCGGCGCCAAGGTGCAGGGCGAGACCGGCACTGTCGAAAACAAGCTCGTCATCACGGCGCAGAAATGAGCCGGGCTGTCCTGACAGGTGTTGCCGCCGGCGCAATAATTGCGGCGGTCGGCGGCGCATTCATTGCCGACCATGTGCGCAGGGTTGGCTTGGTTCATTTCACGACGTCGGCGGCGGCCGAGTCCGCCGCGGCACCGATTTACTATCGGGATCCAGATGACAAGCCGTTCTACTCGTTGACGCCGAAGAAAACGGCGGATGGGCGGGCGTACCGCGCGGTGCCGTCCGGCGCGGACCTCAGCTTTGATAATCCCGTGCACGAGGAGATCGGCACCAAGGTTGCCGACACCAAGGGTATCGAGCGCAAGATCAAATACTACCGCAACCCGATGGGCCTTCCGGACACGTCGCCAGTGCCGAAGAAGGATTCGATGGGCATGGATTACATCCCCGTCTATGAGGGCGAGGACACCGGCGACGGCTCGGTCAAGCTGTCGCCGGGCAAGATCCAACGCACGGGCGTGCAATCCGAACGCGCCGCGCCCCGCGTGGTCCGAACGCTGGTTCGGGCGCCCGGCACGATTCAGCTCGATGAGCGGCGGATATCCGTCATTTCAATGCGCGCGGAAAGCTGGGTGCAGAAGGTTTCCAACGTCACCACCGGATCTGCCGTCAAGAAAGGGCAGCCGCTGATGGAAATTTACAGCCCAGCGATTTCCTCGGCGGCCGCGGACTACATTTCAACGATCAATTCTTCGGCCACAGGCGGTAACGGGCCATACGGTCGCGGATCGCGACAACGCTTGATGAATCTCGACGTTCCGGACGCGGCGATCGTCGCCATGGAAAAGAGTCGCACAGTTCCGATTGCGATTGAATGGTCCGCGCCACGTGACGGCATCGTGCTGGAACGCAACGCCATCGAGGGCATGCGGGCACAGCCCGGGGATGTCCTGTTCCGTGTCGCCGACGTCTCCATGGTGTGGGCCCTGGTGGATGTGGCCGAACGAGATCTCGGTGCAGTGCGCGTAGGCCAAACGGTCACCGTGAGGGCACGCAGTTTTCCGGGGCGTGCGTTTTCCGGAAAGATCGGCGTCATTTATCCGCAGGTGAACCGCGAAACCCGTACCGCACGGATCAGGGTCGAACTTTCCAACCTTGATCTCGCCTTGCTTCCTGACATGTACGTCGACGCCGAGATCGATACGGGCGATCCGGCACCGGTTCTGGCGATTCCGGAAAGTGCGGTGCTCGATACTGGTACGCGGCAGTCGGTGTTGGTGGACAAGGGGCAGGGCCGCTTCGAGCCGCGGGAGGTGAAGCTCGGTCAGCGTGGCAACGGTTACGTCGAGGTGAAGGACGGTCTCCACGACGGCGAACCCGTGGTGGTGTCGGCGAACTTCCTGATCGATGCCGAAAGCAATCTGAAGGCTGCGCTGAAGGGTTTCTCGGAAGCGGGAGGCCAGCCATGATCGCACGCCTGATCGCCTGGTCGGCCCGCAATCTGCTGTTGGTATTGTTCGGCGCGGGTTTCGCGGCTGCTGCAGGCATCTATGCATTGGTGCACCTGCCGCTGGATGCGATTCCGGACCTCTCGGACACGCAGGTCATCGTCTACACGGAATATTCGGGTCAGGCGCCGCAGGTCGTCGAAGACCAGGTAACCTATCCGCTGGCGACGGCGATGCTGACGGTACCGAAATCGAAGGTGGTGCGCGGGTTTTCGTTCTTCGGCGTGTCCTTCGTCTACGTGATCTTCGAGGACGGAACGGACATCTACTGGGCGCGCTCGCGCGTGCTCGAATTCCTCAACGGTGCCGCGCCGCGATTGCCGTCCGGCGTGACGCCGACCATTGGCCCCGACGCCACCGGGGTCGGCTGGGTCTACCAGTACGCCGTGGTCTCCAAGGACCTCAATCTTGCAGACACGCGGGCCATTCAGGACTGGAATCTGAAATTTGCGCTGGCGAAAGCGGGAGGCGTCGCGGAGGTCGCGAGCGCCGGCGGCTTCGTGCGCCAATACAACGTCGTTCTCGACCCACAGCGCATGCGCGACCGCGGCATCACCATGCAGAAGATGCGTGACGCGATCCGCGCCAGCAACGCCGACGTCGGCGGACGAACCGTTGAACTGTCCGAGTTCGAGTATGTCATCCGGGGCAGAGGCTACATCAAGGACATCAACGACCTCGGCAACATTGTGCTCAAGACCGACAACGGCACGCCCGTGCTGTTGCGCGACGTCGCCCGCGTCGAACTTGGCCCGGACGAACGGCGCGGCATTACGGAATTAAACGGAGAAGGAGAGGTCACCAGCGGCATCATTCTGCAACGATTTGGCCTCAACGCTCTCGACGTCATCAACAACGTCAAGGAACGGTTCAAGGAGATCGCGAGCAGCCTGCCAAAGTCGGTCGAGATTGTTCCGGTCTACGATCGCTCGACCTTGATCAATGCCGCTATCGCGACGCTCAAGCATACCTTGTTCGAGGAGAGCATCATCGTCGCACTGGTCTGTATCGTCTTCCTGCTGCATGTCAGGAGCGCGCTAGTCGCCATTCTGATGCTGCCTGTCGGCGTACTGATGGCGTTCGGCGCGATGAAGCTGCTCGGCATCGGATCAAACATCATGAGCCTCGGCGGCATCGCGATCGCGATCGGGGCCATGGTAGATGCGGCGATCGTGATGATCGAGAATGCGCACAAACGTCTGGAACGTGCCGTGCCCGGTCAGTCGCGTCTCCAAATCCTGATCGATGCCGCATCCGAAGTCGGGCCCGCGCTGTTTTTCAGCCTACTGATCATCACTGTCTCCTTTATGCCGATCTTCACATTGGAATCGCAGGAGGGGCGGCTATTCAGCCCGCTGGCCTTCACCAAGACGTTCGCGATGGCGGCGGCTGCCCTTTTGTCGGTAACGCTGGTGCCTGCGTTGATGGTGATCTTCGTCCGCGGGCGGATCGTTCCGGAGCACAAGAATCCGATTAACCGCTTTCTGATCTGGATCTACCGACCAGTCATTAAGGGCGTAATGCGGGCGAAGACGCTGGTCATCGTTCTCGCCGTCGCAATACTCGCTGTCACCGTGTGGCCCGCGCGCCAACTCGGCACGGAATTCATGCCCAACTTGAACGAGGGCACGTTGCTCTACATGCCGACGACCTTGCCGGGCATTTCCGTCACCAAGGCGGGCGAACTGCTGCAGACCCAAGACCGGATCATTCGCTCGTTCCCGGAAGTGGCCTCGGTGTTCGGCAAGGCTGGGCGTGCCGCGACCGCGACCGATCCGGCGCCTTCGGAAATGTTTGAAACCATCATCAATCTCAAGCCGAAGGAGCAGTGGCCGCCCGGCGTGACCATCGATAGTCTGATCGCCAAAATGGACAAGGCGTTACAATTTCCGGGCGTCTCCAATGCGTGGACCATGCCGATCAAGGCCCGCATCGACATGCTGTCAACCGGAATTCGCACCCCGGTTGGTGTCAAGGTGATCGGTCTGGATCTGGTGGAGATCGACAAGCTGGCGAAGCAGGTCGAGCGCGTCCTGAAGGCTGTGCCCGGCACGTCCTCCGCATATGCCGAGCGCGGCATCGGCGGTTACTATCTGGACATCACGCCTGATCGGATGGCGCTCGCGCGTTACGGCATCATGATCCAGGACGTGCAGGACACCATCGCCACTGCCCTCGGCGGACAGACGGTGACCACCACCGTCGAGGGCCGTCAGCGCTTTACGGTCAACATGCGGTATCCTCGCGACCTCCGCGACAATCCCCGCAAGATCGCGTCCGACGTGCTTGTGCCAATGCCACAGGGCGGCGCTGTACCACTGGGCGAGGTCGCCAAGATCAGTCTAGATCCCGGGCCGACCTCGATCCGGACCGAAAACGGGCAGCTCGCGAGCTACGTCTACGTCGATATTCGTGACCGCGATCTCGGCGGGTATGTCGCCGATGCGCAAAAGGCGGTACAGGCCAGCATTCAGTTTCCGCCTGGTTACTACGTGATGTGGAGCGGACAGTATGAATACCTCGAGCGTGCCACCGCGCGCCTCAAGATCGTTGTCCCGGTGACGTTGCTGATCATTTTCCTGCTGCTGTATCTGAACTTCCGTTCGATCACCGAGACCATGATCGTCATGCTGTCGCTGCCGTTCTCCTTAGTGGGCGGCCTCTGGCTGATGTGGTGGCTCGGCTTCAACCTTTCCGTCGCCGTCGCCGTCGGGTTCATCGCACTTGCGGGCGTTGCCGCCGAGACCGGTGTCGTCATGCTGATCTATCTCAATCAGGCCTATTCCGAGATCGAAACAAAGCGTACGGCTGAGGGCCGCTTGGTCACGCGAGCGGATCTTTACGACGCCATCATGGAAGGCGCGGTTGAGCGCGTCCGCCCCAAGATGATGACGGTCGTTGCTATCATGGCGGGCCTCCTGCCGATCATGTGGAGCACCGGTACCGGATCGGAAATCATGCAGAGGATCGCGGTGCCGATGATCGGCGGCATGATCTCGTCAACAGTGCTGACGCTGGTCGTGATCCCGGCGATCTTCGGCCTGATCAAGGGCTTCCGGTTGCCGGAAGGTCCTCACGGGCCGATGACGTCATCAACCCCGACATCGAAACGGCGACCACGCATTCCAGAGCCTGCCAACTGAGGAGATGATCCATGATGCACGAAATGGCGCCCGGCATGATGTTGGGAATGGGACTCATCGGACTGCTGGTGGTGATCGTCCTGCTGCTCGCGGCGGTGGCGCTCGTCAAATATCTGCGCTCGTCCAACAAGGGAGGAGACCGATGAAGAGGCTATGGATGTTGGTGTTCGCTGGCGTCGCCGTTGCTTCCGGAGCGATTGCACAACCCGGTGACGTCGATCGGGGACGGAGCGACTTCAGGGCATGCGCGGCGTGCCATTCCCTCGAACCGGGTCGCAACATGACGGGACCGAGCCTGGCCGATCTTTGGGGTCGCAAGGCGGGTAGCTTGGCGAGCTTCGAGCGCTATTCGGATGCGCTGAAGTCGTCCGGAATTGTCTGGAACGACAAGACTCTCGATGAATGGTTGATCGATCCGCAGCACATGGTTCCGGACAATCTCATGCCGTTTGAGGGTATCAAAGAAGCCGGGGTTCGCGCCGATCTTTTGGCATTCCTCAAGGAGGCTACCAAACCGGGGGCCGCGCCGAAACGATCCACACAGATGCCGATGAAGGGCATGGGCGGAATGGTGAGTGGCGGTCGCGACCCGAACCTGAAAAAGATCGAGCCTGCCAGACAGGTGAAGGCGCTCACCTATTGCCGTGATACCTATCGGGTCACCACCGTCGATGGGAAGACGCGCACGTTCTGGGAACGCAATCTCCGTTTTATGACCGATTCAAGTAAGGATGGGCCGGAGAAAGATGTCCCCGCAATCATGCCCGCGGGAATGATGGGCGATCGAGCGGCCGTAATCTTTGCAAATCCCAATGAGATCGGAAAGTTCATTCAGCCGAAATGCTAGTCTTTCGAGATCCTGAATTCACGCCAGCTTGCGCAGGGGAAGGAAAAATATTTAGTTCGCGGGAAGCTGCAATCCAGCGATCGTCGGACGACACGAGCAACGAGCGCGCTGCATCGGTCCATTTGTATCGACGATTGGGTTTGATATCAGCTTCGATGATCATCGCCAGTCGAGAAAACATGAGTACGGTGCGGGAAGGACGACCAATGTTATCAACGTAGCGGTGATGAGTCCGCCGATCACGACGGTCGCCAGCGGCTTCTCTACCTCCGCACCGGTTCCGGTCGCGAGTGCCATAGAAACGAAACCAAGCGAGGCGACCCGCGCTGTCATGACGCGAGGCGGATGCGTGTCAGCGCGCCTTCTTCAATCGCCGTTTCAGCATCAAGGCCCTCATTGATCAGTTTGCGGACCTGCGTCAGCATCACCAGGCGATTGAGAACGGTGATGCCTTACAGCGCTATGAAGTCGACCGCGGCCGAAATTGAGAAGAGCATCCCGCAGAGAGCCCAATGCGCCGAATAGCAGAGGGTAGATCAGCAGGAACAGCCCGACACGGCAATCATCAGGCGCTGACGCGTGACTGAGAAGCTCTCAAACTGGCAGTCCCAGGTCAGAAAGCTGCCCCGCGCGAGCTTGCCTGAAGGAAGCCCTTGTCGTTATCGTGCAATGGCGCAAGCGCTTCAACACGATCTGATCTGACCGCACTCATCGCTGAGCTACCGGCCCCCGGCACCGCAAACATCGGCGCCAACGCTGCAGCATCTGGATCGGAACGGCGCGATGCAGTAGTCTCTATTCCGCTGGTTCAAAATTACCGTCGAGTCACGCAAAGCTCGTTGTCGTAAGGATAAAAGCAACTCGATCCCGTGCTGAGCGCCTTCCGAAAAGAGCACACAATGCCAGACCTGTTCGCGCGAACCATTCGCGCGCGGCTGAAGCTCTCCCGCCCTCCAGGTAGCTCCAACTCGGTCCGTCGCGGCGCCAGCCGCGGGTTGATCAGACGATATTTGACCTTCTGCATTTTTGCCCTCGCTCGCGACACACCGCGTTGATCGTTCTCGGAATGGCAACGCGACTCTGGACTTGACCTGTCGCTGCGGCATCCTTATTCAACTTAGAATCATTCTAAATTGTGCGCTGGAACTTCCGATGAAGAATTTCGCGGACCTGACCGAAAGGGAAGTGCTTGCCGTCGCGATCTCGGGCGAGGAGGAGGACAGCCGGATCTACATGAGCTTCGCGGAAGATCTGATGAACAGATATCCCGACTCCGCCAGCATTTTCGAGCGGATGGCCGAGGAAGAAAAGAACCATCGCCACCTGCTGCTCGAAATGTACGAACAACGGTTCGGTCCCAATCTGCCGCCGATCCGGCGCAACAACGTCCGCGGGTTTCTGCGCCGCCGTCCGATCTGGCTGACCAAAAATCTCTCCCTCGATACTATCCGCAAAGAAGCCGAAACAATGGAGTTCGAGGCTGAGCGTTTTTATACAAAAGCCGCCGAACAGACCCGCGACATTGGAGTCCGCAAGCTGCTTGGCGATCTTGCCGAGATTGAGAAAGGTCACGAAAGCTTCGCTGCGAGACTGACTGGCAACCTCAGCCCTGACGCCCGCGAGGAGGAGGACAAAACCCGCAAGCGAATGTTCGTGCTGCAATACGTTCAACCGGGTCTTGCCGGATTGATGGACGGCTCGGTGTCGACGCTTGCGCCGCTCTTCGCCGCGGCATTCGCGACGCACAATAACTGGCAGACATTCCTGGTCGGTCTCGCGGCCTCGATCGGCGCTGGCATCAGCATGGGGTTCGCGGAGGCCCTGTCAGACGATGGATCGATGACGGGACGTGGTTCGCCGTGGCTGCGCGGAGCTATCTGCGGACTGATGACGACGTTGGGCGGCCTCGGCCACACGCTGCCCTATCTGGTTCCCGATTCCTGGCTTAATGCGTTCTGGATCGCAACAACGATCGCCGGCGTCGTCGTCTTCCTTGAATTGTGGGCGATTGCCTACATTCGCACGCGGTACATGGACACGCCGTTCCTGCAGGCGGTATTCCAGATCGTGCTTGGCGGCGCGATCGTGCTGGCGGTCGGCATCCTGATCGGAGCGGCATAATCATGGGCCAGCGATTGTACTACGGAAAAACGGCCAAAGTCTTTCATTGGCTCATTGTTGCGCTGCTGGTGGTGCAGTATCCCATCGGTTGGTTCATGCCGGACATTCACCGTGGCGCGCAGCCGGGCAGCGCCATGGTGTTTCACGTTTCTTTCGGGTTCACCATCCTCGCATTGATCGTTGTTCGTTTCGGGTGGCGAGTCACGCATCCGGTGGCGCCGGAAGGCTCGCTTCCTCCCTGGCAACGCCTGACATCGGAAGCTGTCCACTGGCTGCTTTATGCGCTTGTATTGGCAACGACCGTAACCGGCTGGCTGTTTGCCTCGTATCGTGGATGGAGCCTGTCGTATTTCTTCTTGATCCGTCTGCCGATGCTGGCCTCCGAAAGTGCCTCAGGCGTTCGTGCGATCGACGGCTGGCATCAAATTATGGAATGGTCGTTGCTCGTAGTGATCGGCGTTCACGTTGCGGCGGCAATGGCACACCTCTTAATCCATCGTGATCGTGTGATGCAGCGAATGCTGCCGTGGTGATTCCGGAAACGCGCTCGCTATTCGTATGAACGGGAGACGCAATGTACGTCTTTGCAATCCAACAGAGCCTCTACTCTGCTGCCCGGCTCGGGATGAACGCGCGGTCGGGCTTTGTCTGGCTTTCGAAGGACGCGAAGTAGGAATAAAGCGCCGGCAGAACGAGCAGCGTGAGCAGTGTCGCGCTCAACAGGCCACCGATCACCACGGTCGCCAGCGGCTTCTGCACTTCTGCTCCCGTTCCGGTCGCAAGCGCCATCGGCACGAAGCCCAGCGAGGCGACCAGCGCGGTCATGATGACCGGACGAAACCGCGTCAGAGCGCCTTGGCTGATAGCGGCGCTCGTACCCACACCTTCCGAAATCAATCTTCGAATCTGGCTCAGCATCACCAATCCGTTCAGGACGGCAACTCCGGAAAGTGCGATAAAGCCGACGGCGGCCGAGATCGAGAACGGCATTCCTCGCAGCCAAAGCGCGGCGATGCCGCCAGTTAGCGCGAGGGGCACCGCGCTGAAGACCAGTAATGCATCGCGTGCGGAGCCGAGCGCGCCGAATAGCAGCAGGAAGATCAGGAGGAAACATCCGGGGACCACGAACATCAGACGCTGTCGAGCGATCGAGAAATTCTCGAACTGCCCGCCCCAGGAGAGCCAAGTCCCTGGCGCCAGTTTGACCTTTGCTCCAATGGCCGTCTGCGCCTCGGCAACCAACGATCCGATATCCCGGCCACGGACTTCAGCGGTCGCGACGACACGCCGCTTACCGTTCTCACGACTGATCTGGTTTGCACCCTCGGTTTGCTCGAATGTTGCCAGAGCGCGAAGGGGCACGGATGCCACCGCGGCATTTGCCGTCAGTCGCGGCAGTTGGACCGGCAGATTTTCCAGTGCCGCGATATCGTTGCGCAGTTTGTCGTTCAGCCTGACGATGATCTGGAAACGCCGATCGCCCTCGAATACCAGTCCGGCGACCCGGCCGCCGACCGCGGCTTCGATCACATCCTGCACCGCGAGCAGGCTGAGGCCGCGGCGGGCGATTTCAGCCTTGTCGATCTTGATCTCCAGGAACGGAAGACCAGCGGTCTCTTCCACCTTCACATTCTGGGCGCCGTCGATGCGCCGAAGCACACTGGCGATGCTGCCCGCGGTCTGCTGCATTTTTTCGAAATCATCGCCGAACACCTTGACCGCCAGATCCTCGCGTACACCGGCGATCAGCTCATTGAATCGCATTTCAATCGGTTGAGAGAAGCCAAGCTTGTTGCCCAGCAGTTTCGAGGCTTCCGCTTCGATCTGCTTGATGAGGCCATCCTTTGTCATCGACGGGTCGGGCCACTCGGCCTGTGGTTTGACGATAATATAGGTGTCGGACGCGTTCGGCGGCATCGGGTCGGCGGCAAGGTCCGGCGTTCCGGTGCGGGAGAACACGAACGCCACCTGGGGAAACTTGCTCACGACACTCTCGATCTGGAGTTGCATCGCCTGCGATTGGGTTATCGACGTACTCGGGATCCGCTTGATCTCCATCACGATGTTCTTCTCATCCAGCGTTGGCGTGAATTCCTGGCCCAGCCGGGTGAATAGCAAACTCGCCGCGATGAACAGCACCGCGGCTATGCCGATAGCCGGCAGCGGCAACGCGATCACCCGTGTTAACAGCGGCGCATAGCCCGCCTTCAGCTTGCGGATGATGACGTTTTCTTGCTCGTTGACCGGCTTGGTGACGGTGAGGGCGACCATGGCCGGGACGAACGTCAGCGAAACGACGAAGGCCGCAACGAGCGCGATGATGACCGTCAGCGCCATCGGCTCGAACGTCTTGCCCTCGACGCCCGTGAATGTCAGCAGCGGCACGTAGACCAGAATAATGATGAGCTGGCCGTAGACTGTCGGTCGGATCATCTCGATGGCGGATTTCTTGACGGTCTGGAGCCGTTCGTCCAACGTCAGCGCTCGCCCGACCTCGCGCTGACGTTCGGCGAGGTGGCGCAGACTGTTTTCGGCGATGATCACCGCGCCGTCGACGATCAGTCCGAAATCCAGGGCGCCCAGGCTCATCAGATTGGCGCTGATCTTGCCCTGCAGCATGCCCGTTGCGGTCAGCATCATGGTGACCGGGATGACGCACGCAGTCACCACCGCGGCCCGCAGGTTGCCCAACAGGAGGAACAGCACGACGATGACGAGCAAGGCGCCTTCCGCCAGGTTGGTGGCGACGGTCTCGATCGTGGCATCGACCAATTGCGTCCGGTTGAGTACCGTGTGGGCATAGATGCCTGGCGGAAGCGTGCGGCTGATCTCCTTGATCTTTGCATCCGCCGCGGCCGCGACCGTGCGGCTGTTGCCTCCGATCAGCATCAGCGCCGTTCCGAGGACGACCTCGCGGCCGTTGACGCTGGCGCTGCCGGTGCGCAACTCCTTACCAATCACGACGTTGGCAACGTCCTTGACGCGGATCGGAACTCCGGCTCGCGTGGCCACGACGATTTGCGAGATGTCTTCGATGTTTTCGACCCGGCCGCTCGCGCGGACCACGTAACCTTCGCCATTTTGTTCGATGTAGTTGGCGCCGCGGCTGACGTTGTTGGCCTCAATCGCTTCAATGACTTGGTTGAGCGAAAGCCCAAAGCTGATCAGCTTTGACGGGTCGGGCTGCACCTGAAACTGCTTGACGAAACCGCCGATGGCGTCGGCGCCAGCTACCCCGGGGACCGTCTTCATCTGCGGGCGGATGATCCAGTCCTGCACGGTGCGCAGGTATACCGTCCGCTGAAAATCGTCGATCAGGCGCTCACCTTCGGACGTCAGGTACGTCCCGTCGGATTGCCATCCGGGCTGCCCGTCGCGCACCGGCGCAATTGCGCCCGGCTTGGCGTATTCAACCGCCCACCAGTAGATCTCGCCAAGTCCCGTCGAAATCGGCCCGAGCTTGATGTCCACACCGGGCGGAAGATTGGCCTTGGCCTCATTGATGCGCTCCGAGACCTGCTGGCGCGCGAAGTAAATGTTGGTGCGGTCGGTGAATACGGCCGTGATCTGGGCGAAGCCGTTTCGCGAGAACGACCGCGTCGATTCCAAACCGGGCGTGCCGGCCAGCACCGTCTCCAGTGCCACGGTGACCTGCTTCTCGATTTCGACCGGCGTCAATGCCGGAGCTACCGCGTTGACCTGGACCTGGACGTTGGTGACATCCGGAACCGCATCGATCGGAAGCCTGGTCAGCGACCAGAAACCCGAGGCGACCGCCGCCAGCGTGATCAGCAGGACGAGCCATCGGCGCCGGACCGAAAAATCGATGACGCGTTCGATCATCGCTCAGTCCTCGTCCCGTGGCTTCGAAAGCTCGGCCTTGAGCGGAAAAGTGTTGGTCGCTGCGATGGACTCGCCGGGATTCAGGCCGGACACGATCTCGAGGGTCTGATCCTCGCTCTCGCCAAGCACGACGTTGCGCTTCTCGAAGCCGTCTTTCGTCCGGACGAACACAATCGATTGGCCGTCCAGTTTCTGGATCGCGGTCGCTGGTACAGTGACAGGTACGGTGCGCTCGTTGAGGACGATCCCTGCCGTGACGAACGATCCCGGACGCCAAGTCCGGTCGGGATTGGGGATTTCAGCCACAACGCGCGCGGTACGCGTATCCTTGTCGATCAGCGGGCTCACGAAGACGATTTTGCCGCTACTTGTCTCGGCAAGACCTCGCGCGAAAATTTTGACCGATTGGCCTTCCTTGATCAACGGGAGGTCGGAGGAGGCGACAGATAATTCGACCCAGACGCGGCTCAGGTCGACGACGACGAATAGTTCGGTCTCCAGACTGTCCCGTCCAACGGCTGTGCCCAACTCCACCTTGCGTTCGGCCACCCGCCCGGAGATTGGCGAGCGTACATCCTGGCGTCGGAGCGAAGCCTCTGGAGCTCCAGGCACAGCGGTGATCTCCCTTTCGCCGAGACCCAGCGCGAGCAATTTCTGCCGTGCGATCTTGACGCGCATTTCGGTTTGGGCCGCAGCGTTGCGTGAGCGCAGGTATTGCTGTTCGGTGCCTACACGGCTGTCCCAAAGCGTCTTGTCGCGCGTGGACAAATCCTGTTGCAGATCGTTTGTGAGTTTGGCTGCCAAGTATTCGCTCTTGGCATCAGCGACCTCGCGGCTTTCGAGGACGGCGATCACTTCATCCTTTGCGACATCTTCACCGATATTCTTGCGCAGCTCTGCGACCGTCCCGGATAGCTTGACCGAGACATGCGCGATCAGGTTCGCGTCGGGAACGACCGAACCCGGAACAACGAGACGCCTGGCGATTGCTGCCGGTCCGACATCGACCAGATCGATCTGCGCGAGCTTGATTTGCTCATCGCTCATAGAAAGAAGGCCGGAGATCGGCTCAGGTGCCGACGGCTTCGGCGAAATTGCTATCTTCGACTGGGGGCCTGTTCCGACCGCCCGTTGGGCGATCGTCGACAGCCCCGGCGTGAGCGCGACAATCGCGGCTCCTGCCGCGAACGCAAGCGCAACGATTGTCGAGCGACTCATCATGATACTCTTCCGACGTGCTGCCAGCGCGGCACCGTCACAGATATTTGGAAATGGCCTTGAACTCATCGACGACGGTTCTTGTCGATTTGCCGGGGCCGCTCACGGCGATATCGAGGCAGTGGTCCACGTGGTCGTGGATCAGCGTTCGCTTCGCCTCGCCGACGGCCTTCTCGACCGCATGAAGCTGCTGAGCCAGATCTAGGCACGACCGGCCTTCGTCGAACATGCCGATGACCCGGCGAAGGTGCCCTTCAGCGCGACGGAGTCGCTTGACGATATTGGGATGAGTTTCGTGAACATGAACTTTTGCCATCCGCAGAGCTTATCCTCCCCAGGGGGATAAGCCAATCCAAAGCCGCGACTTGAAAAGGATAGGGGGGTAGGCTATATTGTCGCATGAGCCATACCATCCGAGAGAAAAAGAGGCTGCTTGCGCGCGTCCGCCGTATCCGCGGGCAGGTCGAGGCCATCGAGCGTGCCTTGAGCGAAGAAGCCGAGTGCGAGCGCATCATGCACATGATTGCCGGCGTCCGCGGGAGTGTCGCGGGTCTGATGGCTGAGGTTGTGGAAGATCACATCCGCACCCATCTCGTCGATCCCCAGAAGAACCCCGGCGCGCTCAATGCTGATGCGGCAGATCAATTGATCGAAGTCGTTCATACCTACCTGAAGTAAGGACACGCCATGACCGACGACCGAACGATTGATCGTTTTGCAGCACACGATCACGTTTTCCTTGGCGAAGATCATGACAAGGCCGCGCGCCGGACCTGGGCGGTCATCGTCCTGTGTGGCGCGATGATGATCGCGGAGATCGTCGGCGGCGCACTGTTCGGATCGTTGGCCCTGATCGCGGACGGTTTGCATATGTCGACGCACGCCGGCGCGCTTCTGTTGGCGGCGTTGGCTTACACGTATGCACGGCGACATGCCGGCGACAGAAGTTTCACCTTCGGTACCGGAAAATTCGGAGATCTCGCCGGATACAGCAGCGCGATCATATTGGCGATGATCGCATTGCTGATCGGTTATGAGGCGGTATCGCGTTTTCTGTCCCCGGTCGCTATTAGTTTCAACGAGGCCATTCCGATCGCCGTGCTCGGTCTTGGCGTCAACCTGGCAAGTGCGTGGCTGCTGTCCGGCGGTCATCACGGACATGACCACGGACACGGTCATTCGCATGGCAACGAACATCCACACGATGATGGTGAGGATGTTCGTCGGATCGATCTCGAAGCCGGCGTGGTCGAACTAGAGATTTTTGAAAACGGTGTGCCGCCGCGTTTCCGATTGCAGCTTCTGGATGGTTTGCAGTTGCATGTTTCGCACGTCACCGTTGAAACCATAAGACCTGCTGGCGGCAGGCAGACATTCACATTCGCTAATCGCCAAGGATATCTGGAGTCGCTCGAGGAGATTCCCGAACCTCATGAGTTCATGGTCAAGCTTCGTGTGAAGCATGACAATCAGTTCAAGGAATTCGAAGAGAGCTTTGAAGAGCACGCTCACGAAGCGTCTGGGAGTGCCCATCATCGAGATAACAATATGCGGGCTGCGATCGTCCATGTCGCGGCCGATGCCGCAGTTTCGGTGCTGGTGATCGTCGGACTTCTTCTCGCGCGAACCTTCGGATGGCTTTGGATGGATCCGCTCGCCGGTTTGATCGGCGCGGTCGTTATTGCGAACTGGTCGTTCGGCCTGTTGCGGGACACAGGTGGCATCCTGCTGGACCGCAACCCGGACCCGCGCATGGCGGATAAGGTCAGGCAGACGATCGAGAGCGATGGAGATCGGGTGACCGATTTGCATCTCTGGCGGCTGGGGCCCGGGCACCTCGGAGCAATCGTCGCCGTTACGACCGAGAAACACCGTGGAGCCGAATATTATCGCCGCAATCTCAGCAAGTTCCGTGATTTGTCCCACCTCACGATCGAGGTCAGTGGCCAAGTGTCCTCTGCTTAGATCAATGCGAAATTTGCATCACGCGTGCCTTCCAGCTCAACAAATTGGCGCAATCGTTGCAACTTACCGCACACGCACGGTTCTGGGCTAAAATCTCTGCTTTCTCAATCGCGCCGTGCTACGTCGTCGGGTGCCCAGGTTGCAACCTCAATTTGACGGAAACAATGTTATGTCCGCCACGCCAGGGAAGGAGTCGGTATCGGTCCCTACCGCAGCGACCGATGTCACCAGGCAAGAGCTTCCTTACCGCCTGCGGCAACAGTCCTTGCTGGGCGAGTTCGGCCGTTCCGCGCTGCAGACCCGCGACATCGGACAAATCTTGCAGAGGGCCACCGAGCTTTGTGCCCAAGGCCTCGAAACCCCGTTCGCCAAAGTCTTGGAGTATACCGCCGACGACAAACGGCTGTTGGTGTGCGCCGGCGTCGGCTGGGCGCCAGGGACGATTGGCCAAGTGTCTTTTGGGATCGACCTGGAATCCCCTGCCGGCTACGCGTTCCAAACTGGACGAACGGTCATTTCCAATCATCTTCATCAAGAAACCCGCTTTCGCACGCCAAAACTTCTGTCGGATCATGGCATAAAGCGCGCGATCAACGTTCTGATCGCGCGAGGTGGCGAAGGTCTCCTGCCGTTTGGAGTCCTTGAAGTCGATAGTCCGGACTCCGGGCAATTCGATGTTGCGGACGCGGAATTCCTTGCCGGCTTCGCTGGGTTGCTTGGCATCGCCATCGAGCGCCAACATGCCGACGCGGACCTTCAGAAGGCTCTCGAGCACCAAGCCATGTTGACGCGCGAGATGAGCCACCGCGTCAAGAACAGCCTGGCGTCGGTCGTTGGGCTGCTCCGCGTGCAAGGCCGCAACGCGCAGTCGGCGGACGTCCAGAATGCGCTTCAGGATGCTGCCTCTCGCATTACCACGATTGCCCAAGTGCACGATCATTTATGGCGTAGCACAAGAATCGGGTTTGTCGACATCGCCGACTTCGCGGGCGAACTGTGCAGGAACCTGCAGGAAACCGTTGCACATAAGGTAAGCTTCGCTTTCGGCCATCTGATGATTTCTGCTGACAGGGCGATTCCGCTCGGCCTTCTGATCAACGAACTCGTAACGAATTCTGCCAAGCACGCATACCCCGGTGGATCCGGCGAGATTAAGGTATCGGGCGAGCCGCGCGGAGTCGACCTGCACGTGGAGGTATCGGATCAAGGAATTGGTCTTCCGCAAGATTTCGATATCGACCAGCCACGGGCGAGCCTGGGCTTCAAGGTCATCAAGAGTTTGGTCGCTCAGCTCGACGGTCGTATTGCGGTAGCCTCCAACATGCCAAACGGCACAATCGTTCAACTTGATTTTCCATTGGAGCTGAGCGCGAGTTAACCGGTGCTCCCCGTCTCGCCACCATCTACCCATTCCAGCGTCAGGCTGGCCGACGATGTACGCCACCGTCTATGAGCCGCGCTCGTCCTAAGACGAACGCACCTTGCTGGATCGGCAAGTACGTCGATAACTCGCGTTACCTCGTCGTCGATGGCCGCGCTGCGATGAGTGCGTCCCGGCTTCGGCCGGCCTGTTCTGCTTGGCCGCGTGGGTGACCGTGAATTGCGTCGTGCGGCTTGGCCAACAGTGCTGCGATTCATAGCTAATTGGTAAGGCCGCGCGAATACGGACGGTGCTGAGAGTGATGAATCAGCAGATCATTTTGATCGAACCAAAGCTCACGGAATCGGATTACTTTCCAATAATTCAGGGAGAAAAAGGGCGGGTGGGACTGTTGGTTGACTGCACGACCGCGAGATCGATTCTTTCCGTCACCGGCGCAGTAAGCACTTTATCATGTCATAGTATTAGCTGTGTCACCTGAGATTTGAAGTGACAGTGCCATTGTCATCATACGCTCGAGCATGGGTCGGTCGTTAAGGACGGCGGCGGTCTCTCGCATCGTCAGGTAGCCGACGGCCTCCTCAAATGTCTCTGCGTCATCAATCTTGGCCCGGGCGATAGCGAGATGAGGGTCAATCTGGCCGCGCATGCGCTCCACGCGGGGAGCGATCGAATCCAGATGGTGTTTCAGCATCGCGGGATCGCCACGGAGCGTCGATAGCGCATCCGTTGGAAGAGGCCCCGGAACAGCCGCCAGTTCATTTGCCCGAAGCAGCACGTGCGGTGGCGCTGTTTCCTCGGGCGTCGCAAACAGCCCGCCCGGTCGCGAACCAGCCGAAGTAGCAAATCCCAGCGGGATGGCGAGCAGAAGGCCAAGGATTACCGGAGATGTCCATAAGAACAGCGGCACGGAGACCGCGTAAGCGCTGAGGGCCATCGCGACACCGCACAGCGTGGGGGCGGCATATTTGCGATAGAGTTCACGTGGCGTCACTCCGCCGTCGTCGCGACGCTGAACCTGCCATCCCGAGTCACTTCCAAGAAGAATTTCACCGACCGCAGTCGATTGAAAGATCATCATTACGGGCGCGATCAGGGCGGACAGCAAGGTCTCAATCACGATGCCAGCCAAGGCTCTCACGCCCCCGAATGCTCGGCGATTGTCGCGTTGAGTGAGAAGAAGAACGTAAGCCAGAATCTTCGGGACGATCAGAAGGCCCATCGTGCCCCCGAACACCCATGCCGCGAGAACAGGATCCTGCGCCGGCCATTTAGGGAACAGCGAAAAACCTTTCGAGAAATATTCCGGTCGGACAAATTGCGCTTGCAGTGAAATCAGGATCCCGAGCAACAGGAACAATAGCCAGAGCGGAGCAGTAAGGTATGACCCGATTCCGGTCAGTAGGTGCAGTCGGGATATCCAATACAGCCCACGTGCCGGCAATACCGCCAGATGCTGGAGATTTCCCTGACACCACCGGCGATCGCGCGCGGCGAAATCGAGCAGCGACGGCGGGCATTCCTCAAAGCTGCCGCCAAGCGTCGGCGCCATATGGATGGCCCAGCCAGCGCGCCGCATCAGCGCCGCCTCGACAAAATCGTGGCTCAAAATATGACCGCCGAACGGCTTGCGGCCGCGCAATTCCGGAAGCCCGGCATCCTGGGCAAACGCACGTACCCGGATGATGGCATTATGGCCCCAGTAGTTACCGTCCGAGCCGTGCCACCATGCGATTCCTGCCGCGATCAGGGGGCCGTAAAGCCGGCCGGCGAATTGCTGGAGCCGCGAAAAAAGGCTGCGAGCGTTGACAACAATGGGTAGCGTTTGGATGAGGGCGACGTCCGGATGAAAGTCCATCGCCGCGGCCAGCCGCACGATGGTGTCGCCGGACATCAAACTATCCGCATCGAGGATGATCATATGGTCGTAGCTTGCGCCGAACCGCCCGATCCACTCGGCAATGTTGCCGGATTTCCGCGCGGTGTTGTCGGCCCGATGGCGGTAGTATAACCGGCCGGTATCGCAGTTCCGGCGCAGTTGCAGGAAGCTCGCTTCCTCGGCGATCCAGATTGAGGGATCGGTGGTGTCGCTCAACACGAACCAGTCGAACCTATGGCTAACTCCGGTTTCTTCGACGGATTCGTAGATGGCCTGCAGACGCGCCATGATGCGATGCGCATCCTCGTTGTATGTCGGCAAGAGCATCGCTGTTCGGCCGATGACAGTCGGTAGGGGGCATAAGGTGTCGATTCGCAGAACCTCGCGTTTCCGGAGGAGCAACACGGCGAAGCCAGCGAGCGCGGACACGAACGAAAAAGCGATCCAGGCGAACAGCAGGACAAACAGCCCGAGGACCAGACCTTCCAAGATGGTAACTCCGCCAACCTGAAGCACTTCATACATCTCGTAGCCGCCGGCGAGCGTCATGGCTGCGGTCCCGACGAAGATGTAGATACGCCGCAACGGCATCGTTGATGTCGGTTTGTCCCGAGCGCGGCCCGGGGGCGCAGCACTCCAAAGCTGCGATGGAACCATGGTCAATGGATTCGCGGCAGGCAGGAAGCCGTATCCATCCTTGGCGCGGTTAGCGATGGGCGAGCGTGGTGCGTCTATGGTGCCCATCGGTAGACCCAGACCTCGGAGAGGGCCTTGTCGTCCTGCATCAGTGAAGCCCGCAGTTCGACCGGCGTCTTGTCCTTGATCGGCATTTCGAAGCTCAATCGCCAGCCGCCAGTATCGGGATTCGGTTGGGTGACGATATTCTTGATCTCCGCCTTTTCGGCGCTGACCGCGCCTTTGACTTTCTTGGGGTCGACCGATTTCAGAATGTCTCCGATCAGGTCCAATACGAAAAGCTTGTTGTCACCGCGAATTCCGATGCCGGTTCGGGAAAACCTGGCCAATGCGTGGGACTTCGGCGCATCCGGCCCCCAGTGCAGACGATAGGTGAAATTATGCTCTCCCTTTGACTGCAGCGCCGATTTTGGATGCCAGAACCCTGCGATATTGTCGTGGATCTCCTCTTTGGTGGGAATCTCAATCAACTGAACGGATCCTTCTCCCCAGTCTCCGATCGGCTCGACCCACAGACTCGGCCGACGCTCAAATTGTGATTCCAGATCCTCATACGCGAAGAAATTCTTCTCCCGCTGCATCAGTCCAAATCCGTGTGGATTGAGGTCGGCAAAGGTGCTGATCTGGAGATCGCGTGGATTGCTGAGCGGACGCCAAAGCTGCTCGCCCTGCCCATTATAAATCGCAAGGCCATCCGAATCATGGACCGCGGGACGAAAATCGTCGACGTCGTTGCGATCGTTCGGCCCGAAGAAGAACATGCTGGTCATCGGGGCAAGTCCGGCGTGATCAAGATCGACGCGGGGATAGAGCGACATCTCGACGTCGAACACGGTCGTCGCTCCCGGACGGATGGTGAAGCGGTAGGATGCAGCGGCGCTCTTGCTATCGAGCAAGGCATGCACAACGATCGAGGTTGCATTCGGTACGGGCTTTTCGATCCAGAACGCCTTGAACAGCGGAAATTCCTCGCCCTTTGCTTCGCCGGTATTGATCGAAAGACCACGAGCCGACAGCCCGTAAATTTCGCCCTTCGCCACCGCGCGAAAATAGCTTGCGCCAAGAAACACGCAGACCTCGTCATAATAGTCAGGGCGGTTGATGGGAGCATGGATTCGAAAGCCGGCAAAGCCGAGATCGGCGTCAGGCGACGGTGGCTTGGTCTCGCCGAAAGAAAAATAATCGGGCCGATATTGAATCTTCGTCGCCTGTCCGTCGACTACCTCGTAGACGTCAACGCGGTTCTTGTAGAAAAACCCGCGGTGAAAGAACTGGACTTCGAACGGCAGCTTTTCGCCATGCCACAAGGCATGTTCCGGCAGAAAGCGGATCGCACGGTAGTGATCGTAATCGAGATCCTTGAACGCGTCCGGAAGTTAGCTATCCGGAGACACGAACTCCTTGCCGGCCGCGTCGCGCGCTAGTTGACGTACGCGGGACGAGCCAAAGGGTTCCGATGCCGATGACGCAGCCGAAACTCTCGCATGCGGAATAAGTGCCAAGACCGGCAAGGCGGCCGAGGTTGAAAGAAATTTTCGACGGTTCAAACGAGCTCCAGCAGCTTAAGCAGCGATCGGTTAAAAACGACGTCGCAGGCGTGGAGTTCCATAAGGCTCCGCAATGTTTGTGGATATCGTGACTTTCAAGATACTCCACGCAATTGAAAAGGCCAAAACATCTCTGCCAGCTGACTTTCGCCGTTTGCTAATGCTCATGCCCTGAGGCTGCATGCCGGCATCAGCCGGTCGAACTCTATCAAGGAAAAGTATCGCCAGAATGGGGTTGGGAAAGCGAAGCCCCATTCACGATTAGGAGGCCGAAGAACGGTCCCGCTAAATGGGTCGGGGACTTCCCGACGGTTGAAACCGGCGGACAATCATGGCGTGCGATTAGTAAGAACTCAATCGACTACGAGATACCGCGACGGAAGATTTCTACCGGAACAGCGGCGCCGATGATTACAGCGACCGTAGACAAGGTCCGTTTCAAATCGAAATCTACTTTCTTCATCAGGCCCCTATATTATGCACAAAAGCCAGCACGGTCTTGCACGCTATGTGCTCAGAATGCTGAGCATGAGGACATCTAGAGTTGCGACACCCTCTGATCACCGTGCGATCCACGACTATACGGGCGGCCCACGCACCTGCACGGATAGAGATGCAGGGTAGGCGTGCCCGGTGAAAGTCGGTTGTGTCGGTTATGTAGAGAACGGATACGGCGGGCGGTACATCGGCGGGTCCACTGGTGTATGATGTTACTGAGATGGAGGTTTTCGAGATAGTGTTTCAGGGAGTCACAGGGAGCTTTCGCACCGTCCATTTGTTGCTGAGTTTTTTGATGTAAGCTTGGGGATCGCGATAATATGTCCGAATGTATGCGCTTCAAGGCGATAGCGAAACAAGCCTGAGCATCGATGTAAGCTTGCGCTAAGTCGCAACAACGCAATTTCGGCCAGCGTCTTTTGCTTGATAAAGTGCGGCGTCCGCTCGAGACAGAATCTCATCGGTCGAATCCGTTGGTCGGATAGAGCAAATTCCAGCCGACATGGTCAATCTCAAGTCTTCTGAGATTGCCGACCAATCCACCTCAGAGATAATCGATCGCAGCCGGTCCAGCATCCGAACTGCTTCGTCCTGAGCAGTGTCTGGCAGAACCAAGAGAAACTCTTCTCCTCCATAGCGCCCCAGTCTGTCGATAGCCCTGATATTTGCAAAGATCGCAATCGCGAAAGTGCGCAGCGCCTCATCACCTGCTGGATGGCCGAACTGATCGTTGATCTTCTTAAAAAAATCCAGATCGATAATGGCGAGAGAGCAAGAAGCTTTGGTGCGTTGAACGCGCGCAATCTCCTCGCTTAAGCATTTTAGTATGTTCCGCCTGTTTCGTACTCCTGTTAGTTCATCCAGCTGGGCAAGCTCTTCGATTTGTTGATAGGCGGCCTTGAGTTCGACGGTACGTTGATGAAGCTTTCGATTTACGGAATTGCCAATGACACCGAAGTACGCACACTGACCGATTGTTGTCACGAACAGACTGGTTCCGGCTAGCCATTCGGCTGGAGTTGTCAGAGGAACGGCAATTGTCGTTTTCAAGACGAAGAGTATTGTTGCTACGCAGCCACCTGTAAGAACCCACAGCGTCGCGGCCTCTCGCGCAGTCATACGCAAGCCCGCCGATGCGAAAATCACGAAAATGACGCTAAGGAAAACAATGCCGATTTCTGGGGCTACGACCAGAAATGCAAGTTGCATCGCGCTATTGGTCGCGGCCTGATAGAACGTAAGGAAATGATCGTTGGATCTGTCGCCGATCTTCATTTCCGACAGGACGGCAAAGATGGCCGTTAGCCCAGTGCCGGAAAGAACAAATGCCGCTGGAAGAGTGATCGGGATCGCCCCTGCATGCACATAGAGCAACAGAATGAGAGCGCCTGCAACGTAGCTCAGGGCTTGAACTGAGAGTATTTCCCGACGTTGCTTAAGCCACCTTCTTGATTCGAGGGACGATAGTCGAGCTTGCGCAACGCTCGATGAACTTGCTCTGTGCATTTGTACGCGATCGGCCTCTTGGGGAAACGACGACTTGACTGGTTCTCGGGGACAGTCAGAAACCTTGTGTTTGATGCCACAGTGATGAAGCACGAGGCACATCATACGGCGGCGATCGAGAAAGACCTGTTGGGTGAGCTTTTGGCCGGACGTGCCCCGGATCTTTCCGGCAAGGATGGCCAGACCAGATCACTTTGTGGAGTCGTGCGCGGGCATTGGACGAACTTCCTCTAATTTGGGCGACACGGCCGAATCTCATCGTCGCTTCACCTAGCGCTCCGATCAGACAGCATTAAAGTACCGCCAAACACTCTGCAGAACGCAACAAAGCTCCGGTCTACCTCAACGAACCGGATGAATGCCGACTGATCGGTGGCAATTCCTTTGGCAGGAATTCTACGCCCATTTCGTTGCTCATCCTCCATCTGACTTTACATCGCCGATAGGCGCGCACACCGGCGGCGCCATTGCTTGAGAGCAAAAGGAGAAACTCCTCGATTTCAGCCATCTCGAGCAGGTTGGAGAACCAGAGCTTGGCTCCCGTTTCCGAAATGTCGATGATCTCGCACGAATGTTGCCAAGCGCCGTCAGATGCGACGATCTGCACCTTCATACCGTTTGAAAATCGAACGCGGGGCTTTTGCCGTTTATCGTGGATCATCATGAAGCACTGAAGCGAGACCGATTGATTAATCAGCTTTGTCGTCGTGACAACACTCGAACTACCCATTTTGGGCATGGTGGTTTATATCTACGAACGGCAGGAGCAAGCGTTGATGGTCTTAGAAGAAAAGTCGCTGCCCGACGATCTCGTGAGGGCGGTTTCACGACATACCTTGGCGTATGTCCTGTGCTCCATCAGCGAGCTATTCCGCCATTATGATTTCGACCCACTGGACCTGCTGATCGTTCATGCGGTCCTGAATGTTAACGTGTTAAACGTGATGAAAGATGATGCTTTGGATAAGCGGTTCGCGAGCATCCATGCGACTGAACCCGACGCGGTGAAGCAGGGCGTCTCACGAGCGACGCTGTCCCGGTTTCTAAACCTTCCGATCGAGACCATACGGCGTCGCGCGAACCAGCTGAAGAAAAGGGAAATACTGGCGGAACGGGATGATGGGCTGTTTGTCTCCGAAACGAATCAATTCAAGTTCGGCAACAATCATCACCTTCAGCGGATGAACATCATATTTGTCAGAAAATTGCTTCGCGATCTCGCTCGCACCGGCATAAATGGACCAGACGATCTCTAGTCTAAGGAGTCATGAGTGTGCCAAACGATGGGAGATGCTGCGATATTTGGAAGTCTGTCATTTGTGCTACGGCCTGGTGCCCGAACCATCGGAGCGCTGATGCTGGGCGATCTTCTCGCAGCCGCCCAGGATGACAACCTCATCGACAAAGTCCTTAACCGTCACCTCCTGGAAGCCGTAACTGGTCGACGCGGAGTAGTCGTTGACACGGTGCGGCAGCGCACCAGTATGGTCGACGAGCCCCGCGCAGCCCGCTTTTCGCACCCACCTGTTTGGTCGCCTCGACCGGGTTTCGGCTAACTCTGTCGTATCAGATCGAAGATCACCTTACCGTTTACAGGGCTGTCCGTTTGGTTGGACGCAACGCTTGGCGGCTTGCGGTGCCGGACGGTCCGCGGGTGGTGGCGCAGGACGAACGACTGGTCGTGCAACCGCAACCGGATGCGGAGCCGGGCGCACAACAGCCGGCGGAACAGGGCGCGACATTTGAGGCGGTCGTGGAGGAGCCGGCCGCGCCATCGGTGGAGGCGCCGGCCGTGCAACCACCGCTCGCGGTGGGACAGGGCGGACGGCGGGCGGCGGAGCGGGGCGTGCCATCTGCGCGGGTCGCGGTGCCACCCGCGCATTCGGCGGTGAGACGACGTGCGCCGTTGGAGGCGGAGCCGGGCGCACAATGCGTGGCGACATGGTTGTTACCGGACGTCGTTCTTGCTGCAGATGTTGGACCGTCGAAGCCGGCCGACCGCTTTGACCGCGCTGACTCGGCAATGGCGGGACGGCAATTTTGCTGCCCGACTGCACGGACGGCCCAGCCGATGGCGGCAGTGTTTCATGCTGCGCCCGCGGATGTTGAGGCTGAGTCGAGGTCGGCGGCTTGCCGTTCGCCGGAGGCAGTGAGTGTGCGCCCGCGGCGCCTGATAGTGGCTGCACCGTTGCTTTGCCGCCGTTCGGTGCAAGCGGGGTTTGCGGTTTACCATTTGTTGACGGCAGCGGTTGTCCGCCGGGAGTGCCCGGCAATGGAGATGTAGCCGCTTTGCGATCCAGTGAAGCAGGCACCTGTTGGCCCGACGGGGTGGGCAGTTGGCCGGGCTGCTTGATCGTAGGTTGTGGTCCTGGCATCAGGGGCTTGGTCTGCTGCGCGGGTGTTGGCGGACTGTGCTGCGGCATGGTCATCGCCGCCTTTTTCGCCACTGTTTTCGGCAACGACGGCGCCAGTAAAGCGGCGCCAGCGACGGCCGCACCGACTGCCGCAATCCCGACAGCGGCTCCATGCGAGGGAGTGGCCGCGACGCTCGGCGTATTCGGCGTCGGATGCAATCCCGGTGGCGGCGCGGCAGGAGAGGTTGCCGTCGGGTTCGCGGCCGGTTGCGGAGCAAGCGCCTGCACCGGCGTGACCGTCTGTGCCTGGCCGCCCGGCCTGGTGATCGTAACCATGTTGGTGGTGTTGTTGATCACGACGGTATTATGAATGTTGTTGTAGATGATGTTTTGCGGCGGCGGCGCGATGTACGGCGGCGGGCTGTAGTATGCCGGCATCGGCACGTAATCGGGGACCGGCAGGACAAACGCCGCGAATACGGGGGGCGGTGGCACCAACACGACGAAGTCCGGCGGCGGCGGCGGCAGGAAGAACACCGGTGGCGGCGGTGGCGGCGCGAAATCGTAATCCGGGTCGTCAAAAACAAGAACCGGCTGGCGGAAATACACCACCTCGTCCTCGGGCGGCGGCGGCACATCATAGCTGATTGCCGCAAAGGTCGGCGGAGGCTCGAATGCCGCGGCGAGATACGCGAGGCGGCGATGGGCGTCGGCGACATGCGGGCCGCGCGGATAGCGGCGCAGATACGACCAATAGGCCTGCGGCGTATCTACATTCCGCGTGTGCCGCCAGGTGATTGCTTCCCGGCGCGCGGCGACGATGGCGCGAACCCGTCTCGCCATCGGGTCGTCGGGATAGGCGGCGAGGAAGTCGAGATAGCCTCGTAACGTGTCGCGATCGAGAGCGGCGACATAAGCATCCTGCGCGTCGAGATCGCGGATCGGCTTGGTGCGCATCGTTGCGGTCTGCGCGGTGGATGCCGCAGGCGGCGGTGCGTCGGGTGCGCGATCGAAGAACATCACCGGCGCTTCGACCTTCGACGTGTCCCAGGGGACTTCGCCGCCCTTGGTTGTTTCATTGACGCGCAGACGGGTCCGATCGAACACCTCGGCAAGCGGCAGGCCGCCGGTGCGGATCATTTCCGCAAGGGCCTGAGCATAGGCGCCATACGGTCCCTGCTCCTTCGGAGCCACGGTGCCGGGCGTCGCGTTGAAGGCGATCAACATGTGCGGCTCCGGCTCCACCAGAGCGAGACCGCTGGCCAACGGCTGGCCCGATTGGGCGAACGGGTTCGCGCGCGCGGCATCGAGGACGACGATGCCCGCTTTGATGTTCAGCGCCGCCAGCGGCCGGATGTAGTCCGATAGCCGCAGGGCTTCCAACGGCACGTCGGTATCGCGCGCGAGCTTTGCATCGACCGGCACGAAGTAATTCTCACCCTCGAGCTGCACGCCATACCCGCCGAGATAGATGAAGGCGACGGTGTCGGGGCCGGACGCGCTGACCTTGTCGAGAAACTCGCGGAATGTGCGGCGCAGGGTATCCTGATCGAGATCGCGCGCGCCGACCACGTCGAAGCCGGCGGCCTGTAGCGTTTGGGCGATGAGGCCGGCATCGTTTGCCGTGGTTGGTAATGCTTCCGGCTGATAGGCGGCGTTGCCGATGACAAGAGCAACGCGCTTTTCAGCTTGCTGCGCGTTGGCCGGGGGCAGTGATGTGAACGCGACGAGTACGAATGCAATGCAAGCCAGGAAGCGCATGGATCTTGCTCCGATCATCGCAGATGCCCTGTGCATCTTATCAAAGAGGCCATGAACAACCCCTGAGCGAAAGTGACCCAAATTATGGCGAGGTTTTGATGGTAGCCTGTCCGACAATCGATCAGTAAGTTGGAATTCTCCAGCTTTGCGTGGCATAGCAACTGAGCAAGCTGAGGGCGAAAACCCAGTGTGGTCAGGCGATGTTCGTCATTTGCCGATTTTTAAGACGCGATGACGACCCAGCTTCAATCCAAGCTTGCCAACTTAGCTGAAACTTAGAAAGTCGCGCGAGTGGGCGACCCGATTCAAAGGCTTCTAACGCCCCACCCGTAGCCGACTTAGCAAATCGAACAAGCGCCGAAACGACGCGTATGGTCGTTGGAACGCAGGTGTGGTGGCCCGTTCCGATGCCCCTCCATGTTGGATAGCCGCTGCTTTTGTGTCGGTAGGGCCATTGCGGTATAGCGAGGCGGAAGGCTCACCCCTGGCTTGAGGCGTCCGCTATCAGTACCGTCCCCGGTAATAGCGTTCGTCGCATTCGGCAACATAGATGCGTCCATCAGGGGCGCGGTAGCGGCACATTGGCGGACCGCCTGGACGCGGGTTGGTTGAATCGGCGACGGCCGCTCCGAGCAAAGCACCGGCACCTGCGCCGAGGAGCGTACTTCCAGTATTTCCGCCAATGGCCTGACCAAGGAGTGCGCCCGTGGCCCCGCCCAGAACGGCGCCAGTAGCGGTGCGCTGCTCTCCATAGGTCTGCGCGCAGCCCGCCAGGACTGCCCCGAGCAGGGCGATAAACGCTGTGGTCTTCAGATTTGCCATGAATGGAGCCCCTACGATGGTGGGGCACGACGGCTACGCTGCCGTGCCAGAGAATGATGAAAGTATCTGATTGTCCGGTGAATACTTGCTTATCGGCACATCAATCGTCATCGTTCCAGCGACGATGCCAGCCGCCATGCCACCCCCGATCATGTGGCCAGCCGTAATAGCCATTCCCATGCCGGTAGCGGCGCCAACGCCAGTCATCGTCGTCGTCACGATAGTAGCGGTAAGCGCGATCGTAATCCCGACTCCACCAGCAGCGGCCCCATTCATTACAAACCCAACGAACCTGATCCACATTGGATGCTGTGGGCAGCGCCGGAGCGACCGGCATCGCATTGGCGGCTGTCATGGGCAGGCCACCCAGGGCCGCAGCACACGTAACAACCAGAAACATCTTTCGCATTGAAGCCTCCATCGGTTGCTAAGTGCAGCATAGAGCGTGCCGAATGAACCATGGTTGAATGGATTACGGTTCGATCGTGGTAAAATGTGGGAAAGCTGGGAGCTTTCGATAGCGCCCTCAGGGCCAGCCGAAACATTGGCCAGCAGATCTTCGATTCGATCAACAGAGCAATGCATCAACATTGGATGGACGATCACCCGTCGCTGTCCTGGTACGCGCTTTGGCCAAGCGCTCGTCACCATCTTCATGAAATACTTCGATGTCTGGCCTCACGGACGGTTGCTTCGACCAGAAGTGCGAGACACCCAAGGAGAAGGACGGCACCGCCCAAAAGCGGCTCGACATGTCCCGCGAGCAGAGCAGCCACGATCGCGACCAGTAGCAGCGTCGCTGTAGCAAGCCTCGCGTCGGCGAGGAACATGCCGAGAAGCTCCTTGGCAACATCGACGAGAATACTCATCGTGCGGTCACCGGGCGCGGGTGGACGCGTCGAAGCGTAGCTGCCGTTGCGAGAGCGACAACCAAGAACAGCGCCGCAAAGGCAATCAGGGCGATGTCGTGACCGGGCCAATCAATGCCCAGGCCCTCGCCTGTCCAGAAAACGCCGAAGGCCGACAGCATGACGCCGACACCGAATTTCAGGGTGTTCTCGGGGACCTTCGCCAGCGGTTTGTGAACGGCGACACCCACTGTCAGGACCGCGAGGCAGGCCGCGAGGGCGCCCAATGCGGCGGGCCACAGCAAACCACGACCCGCACCAACCGCTATGACGATGAATGCAACCTCAAGTCCTTCGAGCAGCACCGCCTTGAATGCCGTCAGACCTGCGATCCAATCGAGCGAGGCTCGTCGCTGATCGGCAGTCTTGGACAATTGAGCCGACTCGGATGTGAAAATGGCGTCCTCGTTGTGCAGGGCGATGACGCCGGCCGCCCGCAGGGTCGCTTTGCGCAGCCATCCCATGCCGAACAGAAGGAGGAGCACACCGATGACAAGCTGGAGAAGCTGGATCGGGACGCGGCCGAGCAACGGGCCAAGAAGCACGACCGCTAGGCCGAGTACGGCGAGAGCCGAAAGCGTACCGAGGGCTGCTGGCCGCCAACCGCGCAACGTGCCAACGGCCAGGACGATCGTGAACGCCTCCACGACCTCAACGAGTGAGGCGAGGAACGCCGAGCCGATAGCCGGCGCTGCGACACCCCAGGTTGCCGCATCCATTCAACACTCCATGGCTTTGTAGTACATACTACGTTATGATACAATTCTCGTAGTAATTATGACGATTTCAAGGAAGCTGACCCAAGAAAGCGGACCGATGTGACGATCAGGTTTGATGAACGAGTTGCAGACCGTTTCGAACGGATGAGCCCGGCGGAGCAGCGTGCGGTCCGATTCTTTCAGGAAAATCGGGAGGAAGTGCTGATCGCCTCGGCAGCAGCATTGGCCGCCAGGGCGAAGACCAGTGACGCTACGATTGTGCGGGCGGCAAAGGCGCTTGGCTTTGCCGGGCTCGACGACCTACGCCGCACCCTTGCCGGCGAGCTGCGCAGTTTACTCACTCCGGCCGAGCGGTTGACGCGAACACTCAATGAGGTCGGCCCAAGTCTTTCTAACGCGTTCGAGATGACGCTCGAGATTCATCTTCGATCGCTCGAAAGCCTCCGTCGCACCATCACCGCCGATCAGTTTGAGAGGGCGGTAAGCAGCATCACCAAAGCGCGGCGCGTTCTGGTCTTCGGCCTTGGGCCGTCGAGCGCCATGGCAGCCTATCTCGTCATCCAGCTTGGGCGCTTTGGTTTGGACGCTGTGAGTCTGACCAACACAGGCCTCCTTTTCGCCGATGACCTGCGGAAGCTGCGCGAAGGCGATCTCGTCGTCGTCCTGGCCTACGGGCGCGTCTATGCGGAACTGGCAGTCCTCCTTGAAGAAATTGAACGGCGCCGGTTGGCGTCGCTGCTCCTGACGGATACTCTTGCTGGCAGGCTGCGGCGCCGCGTCGATCTCGTTCTGCCCGTGGCACGAGGGCGCGCTGATTTGCTGAGCATGCATACGGCCACGCTTGGGTTGATCGAGGCGCTTCTGGTCGGAATCGCGGCAACAAGGCCGCGTCAAACGCTCGCCAGCCTGAAAAAATTAAACCAATTGCGCGAAAGATTGGCCGGAAAGGGTGCGCATTTACCGATGTCAGGCTCGCAAACTCGCTGAAGGATTTTGCCTCGTGGTCAGGAGATGTCCGCTCAGCCGAATCGGGTGCTGATGATTTCGCTCATTTCCAGCTAATCCAGCGACTCTAGGATTGTTCACCCAATGATCGACGGACGATTGCAGTTTTACTTCCCGCCACGTTATCCATGTATGTCGGCGACGATGCAAAGGGTCTTCAAAGATAGCTATCGCAGGCGTGTTCGCGCGGTCCGGAGATGAAATGCGTGTTCTGTTGATCGAAGATGACCGCATGATCGGCGACAGTCTGATCGTGGCGCTGAAGCATGAAGGAATGACGGTCGACTGGGTTCGCACCGGCGCCGATGGTGAGGACGCGCTGGCCAACGGCGGTCACGGGCTCATTTTGCTGGATATCGGCTTGCCTGGTCGATCTGGCGTCGATCTGCTGAAAGATGCACGGCGAGCAGGCAATTCCACACCTGTCCTCATCATCACTGCACGCGATGGCGTCGATGATCGGATCATCGGCCTGGATGTCGGTGCTGACGATTACATCGTGAAGCCGTTCGAAATGCGCGAGCTTCTGGCGCGGATGCGGGCGGTGTTGCGCCGCCATGCCGGCGCCGCTCAATCCATCCTGATTGCCGGTGATGTCACGCTGGATCTCGAAAGCCACGAAGCGACCTATCGTGGGACAACGGCCGTGCTTCCGGCGCGTGAATTCGCGCTGATGCACGCCTTGGCCGAGAGACCCGGCGCGATCTTGTCACGATCGCGCATCGAGGAATGCATTTACGGCTGGGGTGAGGAGGTCGAGAGCAATGCGATCGACTTCCTCATTCACTCGATACGGAAGAAATTCGATAAGGACGTCGTCCGCAATGTCCGCGGCGCCGGATGGATGATCCCGCGGAGCGCGCGATGATCTCAATACGACGGGCCGCGCTGATCTGGATGACGGCCGTCTTGACGATTGTCGGAGCAGTCGCGTTCATCGCCGCATACGTGATCGCGCAACAGGAAGTGGCTGACTTTCTTGACGGCCAACTCCGGCAGATCGCCAACAACGTCGGTGACAACGTGATGTTAACGCCTGCGCCAACTGAGCCACAGGATCCCGAGGATGAACTTGTTGTCGAGGTGTGGTCCCGCGCCGGAGCGCTTTTGCGCCGAACGCCGAACGCACCTTCGGTTCCGCGCCTGAATTCGGCAGGTTTTGCGACCATCGACGCAGGGGGAGTATCTTGGCGTGTGTATCAGGCGCGAGATGCCGATCGAACGGTGCAAATCGCGCAACAGATGGAGGTTCGTCGGGAAATAGCGGCCTCGGCGGCAATCCAGGCAGGGATCCCAATCCTGATCCTTATTCCGTTGGCTTGGCTGGTTGTCGGATGGTCCGTCGGGCAATTGACTGGCCGATTGCAGCGCCTCGCAGAGAATATCGCTGGGAAAAGCCTCGACAGTCGAGCGCCCGTACCAATAGCTGACGTGCCAGCCGAAATCGTACCGTTGGTTGAGGCGATGAATGGACTCACCAACCGGCTGCGCGACGCCTTGGACCAACAAAAGCGTTTTGTCGCCGATGCAGCTCATGAGCTTCGCACGCCGTTGACTGCTCTTCAAATTCAGGTCGACAATCTGGATGCACGGCACAATGATACAGACCCCGCATCCACCACGAAGCTACGGGATGGCTTGGCGCGCGCTCGTCGATTGGTCGAGCAATTGCTCCGTCTTGCGCGTTCAGACGAACCAGAGAATGCCTCAACACGAGAAGTCATCGAGCTCTCGAACGTCGTGACGCAATGCGTAGCGGATATGATTACGATAGCCGAATCCAAGGGCGTGGATCTCGGCATCGTGCAATCCGACCCGGTATCGATCGTGGGCTCACGCAGCGATCTTGCGCTTCTTTTCGGCAACCTGATCGACAATGCGGTTCGCTATACGCCGAAAGGCGGTGTCGTGAACGTCTCTATTCGGCGGCTGAACGGCAGGTTCGTCGTCGAGGTGACGGATACCGGGTCGGGCGTGGCGGAGGCTGATATTCCGCGCCTGTTCGACCGCTTCTTCCGAGCCGCGCCGTTGGACGTTGAAGGTAGCGGTTTAGGTCTGGCAATCGCAGCCTCTGTGGCCAGATGTCATGGCTTTCAAATCGAGATCGTCAACGGCCCGGATCGCCAAGGATTGATCGCGCGCGTATCAGGCTCCGTTTCTTGACACAGCGCAGCTCGCTTATAGTTCTCGAGTGCCACAGCGTTTTGAGTAACGTTGACTGAACTCGCCGGATCATGTCGCAGCAGTCCTTCTCGCTTAGACAAGCGGAAGATCGAGCCGCCAATTTCGCTACTGGCGGGTTGCCTCCGTAGGCCCGGACAATCGATCCCTTGACAACCGACATTATTCGAATTCCAGCGTCTGGATCACTTTGGCGCGCGTACGGCGCTAAAGCATCTAATTCAAAACACGTTGTTTGATGTTTTGAGTGTCGTACAGCGGTTCAGCTCCTGCTCACGATCAAAATTTGCATCCTGACATCGCAGCTTGTTTGGTCTTGGCCGAGAGAGGCGGCACTAGCATCGCTGCAACCTTTCGAGACGGTCCCGGATACCCCCAGAGTCGCGTGGTCGCCTGAAATTCCAGGCAAGACCCACGACCAATGCGCTGGCGGGTCTGTTTCATCCAACTCATGCAGACTGGATCGTCGCGGAAACATAAAGCGGTCCATCCATCACTGACCATAGGCGCATCCGGCGTTTCGAGGGGCCGATTGTAACGCGGGTGATCAGCACTGTAAAAAGCCGTTGCATAAATCAGCCCGTCGTCCCCGCCAACGCGAGATAGAGGTACGCCGAAGGCGGCACGCCAACGCTGCGTCACGACGGTGGCTGCTTCTTGATAGTAGTTGCGCCCCTCCTTGAAGGGATGCCAATTCCGGTAAAGCGCATGGAAGGGCGAGCCGACCAGAAAAATAAGCAGTAGGGAAAGCACGATCGCGGCAAGGTTCGTCGTATCTACCCGGTCGACAGGAAAACGTGTGGCGCAGACCGCAACCACGACAGGCATGAACAACGCCTGAAGGTGCCAAATCCCAGGGAGGCTACTTGAAAATGCGAGAGCGGTCGTACCCGCGAGCAGCACGGTTCCAACGAATATCATGGCCAGCAACCATAGCGATTCATCCAAGTTGGCGAGATCGTGCAGCCATTCGTGCCAACGGAAGCGAATCATTGCGATCCACACAATCGTCGGCAAGATCATGAAACCGGCGATTCCGAGGAAAAATTTCGCCACATCGGATACGGACTCGGAGAACGGAAGTCCGGCGTGATCGAGCGCGTAATGGAAAGACGGTTCACCATGGGTCCGCAGCCAAAGAATGTGAGGCGATAGAGCGATCAACCCGGCGACAATCGAAATCCAGGGCGCTTTTGAGCCGAAATATTGCGCACGGCGCGGATGGCAGAGCGCCGCAAAACAGAAGCCGGCAAGCAGAAATACGGAATAGTATTTGCCGAGCATGGCCAGAGCGCCGAGCAGCCCCGCCAGCACTGACCAAAATATATCGCGCTTCTCAAATGACCGAAGGAATGCGTAGGTTGCCAGAGGCCACGCCGCAAGCAGGACGCTGTTGGCATTGAAGCGTTGCGCGTGAAAATCGTAGGCCGGGAGTAGAAACAATAATAAGAGAACAATGAGCCGCTTGTCGCCCCGCACGAACCGCCTTGCGATCAAGTCCACCGACCACAGCGCGACAGCCGCGTTCACCGTTGCCAGAAGCTGGAAGGACCAGTCGGCCTTGGGAAAAATTAAGGTCCAGCCGTGGACCACCCAACCCATCAGCGGCGGATGCTTGGCGTTTCCCCAGGCCCAATCTCGACCGACCGACCAGGTCTCCAACACATCCGGGTGCAGACCGGCATTCCAGTACGCCAGCACAAGCGTCAGGGTCCAAATAGCAACAAAGCCGACCAAGAACGCAGGAATAGCCCAACCTGGTTCAGCTCCATCAAGCCAAAGCATGATATTGCGACGCCAGGCTGTGGCGTAGCGATCCGACGGATACGAGATCGCTAGGTTCGATTGATATAACAAATTGTCTGGGGGATCTTCGCGCAAGGGTGCCAACATTAAGGGAGGGACGACGATGGGTTCAGAGATTTACCGAGACCATTGCCGGCAGAAGGTCAGATCAGTGTCTTTGCACCCGGCAGAGGCAGCCTTGCATTTGCAAACGACACAGATCGCACGATCGTATTTCCGCGATCGTGGACTCAGTCTGAAGCTGCGCGAGCGGTCAATTCGGACTCCGCGTCAGTTCGATCGCGCCGGCCTCGTCGTTCGATGAGATAGCGGCGACTCAGTCGGATCGAAATCAATGGCAGATACTGACGCGTGGGTAGACCCATCGGTCGCTATCGTCGTCCCAGTAGGCGCGGCCGCGGACCCAATGGCATTCTGATTCTTGCTCCGGCGTCACATAGATTTCTGCAGGAGGATCGTCGTATTCGTAGTGTGGGCCGGCTGCCGCTGCACCAAGCAATGCTCCTGCCGCCAAGCCGCCAATGACCCCGGCCGCTATTCCACCATCGTCTTCGCCGGCGTGCGCCGGGGGTGCAAAGACAGTGACCAGTGGTAACGTCGCCAAAACAAGAGCAATCCGCAGAACCCGTTGCATTTATATTCTCCTATCGTATCGCGAATAGCTCCGGCCTGCGCTCCGTCAATCACATGTACCGCCGGCCTCGAGCGATAATCGCCTCAACAGATCAGTCACTGATGTCCCTCGAAACTTAGCTCCGAATTAGTGCAGGGCTCCGCCGAACGATTTCGATAGACTCCGCCGACCAGGATTGAGCTGTATGTTCGCCGAAGATTTCAGGAGCGCATACGATGGCGTTGACGCATGGAGTAATTGCCCATGGCTCTGCGTAAACGGCGATGCCGATCCCATCACTGGCAAAATCAGGCAGGGGTCATTGGTTTGTCCGCACCTGCGGTGCGCGCGTCGCGAGATCGCCTCATCGACGCTCATTTGCGGAGGCGCTCACCCGTCGCAAGCGTCGCTCTAACGATGGCGACAGGCGGCTCTTAAATCCGCCCGCGCAACAAGGAATGGTTATATTCCATCGACCATCCAGCCGAGACCTCTTACGTTGCGAATAGACGATGTTCCGAGCTTCCTGCGGATCGCGTGGATCAAGAACTCGACGGCGTTACTCGCGATCCTCTCATTCCAGCCGTAGATGTGTCGTTCAAGGTCGGTGCGCGACAAAATTGCTCCTGGACGGAGCATGAGAGCCTGAAGAAGAGCGGACTCGCGTGCCGTCAGGTATACTCTGGCGCCGTTGTGAACGACTTCGTGAGTTGCCGGGTTCAGGCTTATCAGGCCATTGGTCAAGATTAGTGGATTGCCGTTGCCCTTGTGTCGCAGGATGGCCCGCATGCGCGCCAGGAGTTCTCGGATGTCGAAAGGCATGACGAGGCAATCGGCGGCGCCGAGATCGAGCGCGTGGATTCGATCGTCAACCCCGTCACGCGTGGTCACGACGATGACAGGCAACTGAGCGTTCAACTTCCGGAATTCGCGCAGCACCTCGGTACCCTTCGCAGCTGATAGTCCCAGGCCGAGCAACGCAAGATCGTAGGCTTTTGCACGCGCGGCTTCGATCGCGGTTTGACCGTCCGTGACCCAATCCACCACATATGTTGCCTCCCTGAGAGCCTGCATCGTAGCCTCCCCAATCATGCGATCGCCAATCACAAGAACGAGCATGAAATACTCCGTGCCGACGGTGCGCTGGAACGTCTCTCGGCCAATCGTGAAACCAAATCGGCTTGTTTCAGCGGCTGTACTCCTTTCGCTTTGGGGATGGTCTCCGCCTCAGCGTTCGGAAATGGTTTCATATAAGTCCATCGAACAATTAGCGACGCCTTAGCTCCGATGGCTTCAATTTCTTGATCCATCGCTCAGCATCTAAGTTTTCCCTAATTCGGCGGAGTTATCCGACATAGACCTTAGTGGCCTGAACCGAGTCCGGTCCAGGAAACCTGCCGAAGCGCCATCAACCGTCTCGTCGCTGTTATGAATCGAGTGTAACGGACCAAGCTGAGACGACGCGCGCGTGTTTGGAAACAACGATACCAATTGAGGCATCTCTCATGAAAACTGAACTCTCTGAAAGCTTGAGCAAGGTCCCCGCAGTCACACTCGGGTTCTGGATCATCAAAATTCTTGCGACGACGCTCGGGGAAACCGGCGGCGATGCGCTCACAATGACTGTTTTCCACGCTGACAAGAATGCACACAACGGCGGATATCTGATCGGCACCGGAATATTCCTTGCCATCTTCATTGCCGCAGTTGCGGCTCAGATCTCCACGAAGAAATTCAACGCCTGGGTCTACTGGATCGCCATCGTGGCGTCGACGACCGTCGGCACGGCCATGGCGGATTTCTTCGATCGCTCCCTGGGGATCGGTTACACCGGTGGTGCGTCGATCCTCTTTTGTCTCGTCCTAACTTCTCTTGCGATCTGGTATTTTGCCATGGGCTCCGTGGACGTCATGACCGTCGCAACGCCAAAAGTCGAAATCTTCTATTGGGTGACGATCACCTTTTCCCAGACGCTCGGCACTGCCCTCGGCGATTGGCTCGCTGATACTGGCGGGCTCGGCTATCAGGGCGGCGCGCTCGTTTTCGGTGCGGCACTGGCCGTCACCGCCGCGCTCTATTACTGGACGAACGTATCGCGCGTGCTCTTGTTCTGGGCGGCCTTTATTTTAACGCGACCGCTCGGGGCGACCGTAGGTGACTTCCTCGATAAACCGATCAGCCACGGCGGTCTCGACTTGAGCAGGCCGCTTGCTTCGGCAATGCTGGCGGCAATCATCATTGGCCTCATCTTGCTGTTGCCTCAGCGCGCCGGCCGGCACCCGGCATGACCATGGACGAAACGATATGCTGCCTCGCACCGACACAAGATGGGCGTCTGCGGACATTGTGAGGAGAGCTCCAAGAAGACACATGGGGCGGCGGATCAGTTCCGCCGCCCTCGCTGCGGGGCTGACGGTCACGTGTCTCGCCCCGGCGATAGCCGGGCCGCCCTATCAATCCGACGATCCAGAGCCGACCGAGTATCGCCACTATGAAATCTACACTTTCAACACGGGAGCCCGTTCAAAGGGTGATCTTGCGGGAGCGAGCGGCATCGACTTCAACTACGGCGCGGCCCCCAACTTGCAGCTCACAGCAACGCTGCCCGTCGGCTTCGATTTTCCTTCGAACGGGCCGGCTGCCTTCGGCCTCAGCAACATCGAACTCGCGGCAAAGTACCGGATCCTCCATCAAGATACATTTGTGTTTGACGTCGCCGTGTTTCCGCGCGTCTTTCTGCCAAGCGGTTCCCGATCGGTCGGCGATCGCCAGGCGTCTGTTCTGTTGCCGATCTGGGTGCAGAAGGACTGGGGCAAATGGTCGGCCTTCGGAGGCGGCGGTTGCCAGATCAGTGCCGCCGGGCGTTCGCATGATTTCTGCCTCTATGGCGGCACCGTGACGCGGCAGATCGCGCCGACATTACAGCTCGGCATCGAACTTTTCCACCAAACCGCCGACGGTATCGGAAACCCGGCAACGACAAGCCTCGGCATCGGTGCGAAATACGATCTGAATGACAATATCCATCTTCTCGGCTACGCCGCGAAGGGCATTCAGAACGCACGGACCGCAAATCGGTATTCCTGGTATACGGCGATTTTGTTCACGTTCTGAACCGGCAACCCACTACGAATAATCCGTACCGGCGGCGGCCGGGCAGCGTTCAGCGACAGACGCTCGCTGCCCATGATCCGCGCTAAGTCCCGGCTAAGTTCGGGTGTGCAAGATGGATCGCCACACCCAGAACGATTTTCCGGCTTGCGGGTGGCAAGGGCATCTTCACCTCGATCATGGGGTGACAACCTGGAGATGCCCCGCATTGTGCCGCCAACAGGGCAGGTTTCCGATGGACGAGAAGCGCAAATCAACGCGACACCGTGTTCTGAAAGCCGGCAAAATTGCGTTTAGTGGGGCAGTCGTCGACTGCACTGTTCGCAATCTGTCTGAGACCGGCGCGGCTCTTGATGTCGTCAGCTCGGTGGGGATTCCCGATCACTTCACGCTGATCATTGCGGTTGATCACGTCCAGAAACCTTGCCGTGTCGCCTGGCGTAAGGCGACACGGATTGGCGTGCATTTCGGTTAGGACAGATTCAACTAGAAAGGCGTGGTGCCAAAGTACCGCGCCTCGATATTTCATCGAAGGCTGAAAATCGGGCTCACGCGGCGCGCCGACCGTTAATACGGACGCTATACGCGCCCGCGTATTCCCGAGGTCCCTTCCATGCCGACGATTCTATTGGACGCGCCAGCGAGAAGGATTGACGTTCCAGGCTTCTACTCCTCATCGTCGTCATCTTCATGACCGATGGCGAAGCCGAATGCCCTCGGGAGCGGCTCGTAATAGACCGGCGGGGGTGCGTAGTAGACGCGTGGCCGCTCCACATAAATCTGACCCGGCTCGGCCGAATGATGGCGATAGCGATGCTCGCCCCGCCAATGATGCTCGCGCCATTCATGTCGTCGCCAACCATCGTCGTCGGCATGGGCGGCGGAGACACCGATCGTCGCTGCCAGACAAAGTGAAGCCACCACCACTGAAAAAATGCGCATGATCCGTCTCCGTGTGTTCGATCAAGTTGCAAGATGAGCCAAAGTGATCCCGTTCGGTGACGTAACTACGGCGTCCATCGATAAAATAAATGCGATTCATGGTGAGGCTTCTAAGTTTGTCCTAAGTCTTCCGTGTAGCCAACAAACGCGATGAGGCGACGGCCAAGTGAACAACGTATAGCGCTATCAGAAACAGCCCTCATTCGTCCCTAAGTTCAGAGCGCTATCGTTATTTCGGTCGATGACGCGATCACTGCGTCTTGTACATGCTCGTGAATTGTCGTCGTCGAAAGACTCCAGCCCAACCGCGGCGGGAGATACTGGCAGGCCGCGCGTCTCGCGCCTCGAAGTGTCGATACGCGCGAACAACTATTTTGACCTCTTAGCCCACATTCCCCAAGTAAATCGCTGAT
>NZ_APJI01000019.1 GCF_000497575.1 Afipia sp. OHSU_II-C1 | reverse complement strand
CCAACCATTGCGTGCGGAACGCCGGATGCCTCCGGCGCAACCGTGGTGACTACGCTCGTGTGCTTTTCACTTTTGCACACGGGGCTGCGGATGCGCTCGCGCATCCGGCGTTCCGCGCGCCCTCATTTTGAGGGAGGAACGAAAAAGAGCTTCGGGCGCCCCCGCGCCGTCCAAATAATAGGGGCGATGGCGCACGGCCCGCAACGGCGCGGGTTTTTAAGACGCGAACGGGGCAAGCCCCGCGCGCGCGCCGTCATAACAACAGGGGTAATTCCGCTTGGCTGTATGAAAATTGAATCTGGATGCGAAGATTGCGCACAATGTTGCCTGATCCACAATCGTCATACGCGGGCTTGACCCGCGTATCCATCACTCAAGAAAGATGGATGGCCGGGTCAAAAGGGCGTTCACGCCCGTCTTCGACGAGCTATGCCCGGCCATGACGAACTGCGAATTTGAACAAGCTCACGGCAAGGCCTGCGCGGGGACGACGCGGAAAGAGCCCCTCACCCGCTCGCTGACGCTCGCGACCTCTCCCCACTCACGGGGGAGGGAGAAACGCAAAACCTCAGTCCTTCAAGCTCGCGACCACGACCAGGCGCCGCACTTCGCCGCGCTGATAGGCTTTCAGGAATGCGTTGTAGTCCTTGAACGACACGCAGCCGTTGGAATCGCCGTTCGGCCCGAGCATGTAGGTGTGCGCGAGCAGTCCGGTGCGGCCGTGGATCGCGCCCTCGCCGCCCACCGGCGTCAGGCGCAGCGCGGCCACGCCGTGAAACAGCGCCTCGCGCGGCTTGAGCGTGTAGATGTGCGGCGGCGTCGCGCCGTGCATGCGGACATTGACGTAGCGCGGATCGTCCAGCTTCGCGCCGAGGCCGGAATGCGCTTCGAGCTTCGAGCCGTCCGGCATGTACACGGTGCGCGCGGTGATGTCGTAGATCGCGGTCAGCTTGTCGTCTTCGCTCGACCCCGCCGGGGTTGCCGAGGTGCCGTCGTTCATCACGCCGCCGTCGGAGCCGGCATAGGCGAGCACGGGCCCCGGCGCGGGCGTCCTGCCGAACAGCTTGTCGAACAGGCTCGGCGTCTTGCTGGCCATCGCGGCGAGCGCGGCGTTCTTCGCGCGCTCCACCATCTCGGAGTGGCCGGGCTTGACGCGACCCTGCTGGGTGAACTTGAAGTCGGCCGGGCGCGAGGACGGCAGCGGAATGCTGGCGACGCGTGCGGATGCCGGCGGAAGCGCAACGTCCGGCGCCTTCGCGATCTCCGCCCGCGACGGCGCGGGCTTCGGCGTATCGGGGGCCGCGACAACCGTCGGCTTGAAGGTCACCGGCGGCGCGCCGAGCGAATGGGTGACGTCCATCAGCGCGGCGTAATTCTTCTGCTCGACGGTGAGCGCGGGCGGCTCCTCGCTTGCGGGCGTCAGCGCCGCGAAGCGGTCGGCGAAGGCCTGCTGATCGAGGCCGCTGGCTGCGGGCACGAACACCACGCGCGCGTCGCGCGAGGCGAGGTCGTAAGCCGTGCCGAACGCATTGCCGCTGAAGACGTTGCTATAGAGGGTCCAGCCGCAGGCCAGCGTCGCGAACGCGATCGCCGCGACGCCTGCAATGTTCAAAGGGCTGGAAGTTCGAACCGAACGACCTTGGGGGTGGGCTGTGTAGCCGGTACGCGCAACAGAACTGGTACTCATACGCCTTGCATCCAGAACAATCCCGCCTTGTCCTTCCGGCTGCATTCGTCAGGTCATGCGCGAACAGCGCATGCGAAAGCGGGCCAGCGTCAGTTGCCTTGCGGAGCTTGGAGTTCCCCACGCGACATCTCGCAAAGGTGCGGAGCGGCATTAAGGCGGCATTTAGTTAAATGCGGATTAAGTGGCGGCGGATGTAAGGCAGGCCGTAAATCCGGGTTCCCTTCACTCGTCGTCGTCATCCGACGGTGGTGGCGGCGGACGCCGGGACCGCTGCTGGGCGCGGCGCGTCTGGTCGGTCGCGCGCGGCGGATTGAACACCGCATAACAGGCCGGGCTGAGGCGCGGTCCGGCATTGCGCAGGCAGGCCTCGATGCGATCGGCATCCGGGATGAATTGCCCGCACAGGCGCATGGCGTCCGGCGTGCAGGCTTCGCGCTCCTGCTCGGTTCCCTGTGCGAAAGCGGGCTGAGCGCAGGCGATCACAGCGAACACAGCGAACACAATGAAGCCAGTCACCTTCCCCATCGGGCGTCTCCTGGATGGATCGATCATCGTGAGCCAACTCACCGGCCGTCAATGCCGTTCCCGCATCATTTCTCCGCATTGCGCGCAAATAATGAGCGCGCGGAGGCGATGTGTTGTCGGAACGGAAACGGCGCGGCGCTGACTATCGAGGCCCGCCAAGCTCCGGCGCAGGCGAGCGGTCGAGCATCTCGCCTTTCGGTCCATCGAGCAGGCTGGCCTCATAGGTCTCAAAGCCGACGCCGCTGCGTTTGCGGGTCAGTTCGGTCAGCGTTTCAGCGCGCGCATAGGTCTCGCGGTAGAACGGGCTTGCGCCGGGCGGGCCGATCAGGAGCGCCCTGCCCGTGAGCAGTTTGGCGCCGGGCTCCTGCATGAAGGTCCAGCGATAGCGCTGCTGGAATTGCGCGATGCAGGTGCCTTTCGGCAGATAGAACATCATCCACGACGTGGTGCCGTAGTCCGCCGCCAGCACGCAGTTTGCATTTTGCTTGATGCGAAGCGCTTCGATCTCTCTGGCCAGTTCCGGCCAGCCGACCCCAACGCTGCGCACGGTGGCATCGCGCCGGAATCCGGTGAACACGCCGGTGTTGGTCTGGACGATCAGCACCACGAACAGGATCACGCCGATCGGCAGCGCAAGACGGCGCGACCAGTTCACCGTGCGCTGCTCGCGCGTGTTCCATGTCGTGCCCCACACGGCGAATGCGGCGGCGATGGCGAATGCCGGATAGATCGGTCCGAGCCAGTTGGCCTCGACGCGGGCGTGCAGCGAGTGCCAGACGAAATAAAGGAAGATCATCCAGACGCTGATGTTGACCAGCGTTGCGCTCGCGGCATTCGCAGCCCTTCCCCGTGCCAGCGCGTAAAGGCCGAGGACGCCAAGGATAAAGACGGACGGCGTCGCGAACGCAAACTGCGTCGGAATCATTTCACCGAGGAACTTGAGCGTCATGCCCTCGACACGCGCACGGCCAAGCTGCTTGATGAACGACACCCACTGATGGTCGGCGTTCCAAAAGATCACGGGTGAGAAAATCGCGACGGCGACAATGCCGCCAGCATAGAGCCATGGCGATACCAGCCAGCGGCGCTGGTCTCTCACCAGCATCAACCACAACAGGATCTGCGCCCCGAAGAACAGTGCGGTGTATTTCGAGAGCAGTCCGAAACCCGCCGCGGCGCCAACTCCAAGCCACCAGATCCCGCGGCCGGTCTCCAGAATCCTGGCGAGGAAATACAGGACAAATGCGGATGCCACCATCAGCGGCGCATCCGGTGTCACGATGGTGGTGCCCACCGACGCCATCAGGGTGGCATTGAGCAGGATCGTCGCCGTCGCGGCGATCCGCGCGTCATCGAACAGAATCCGTGCCGCGCGATAGACCGCCCAGCTCATCGGCAGCGCCAGCAGGACCGACACCAGCCGGACACCGAATTCGGTATCGCCCGCAATCATGGTGCCGAGCCGGATCACCACCGCGACCATTGACGGATGATCGTAGTATCCGCCCGCGAGATGCTTCGACCACGTCCAGTAGTAGGCCTCGTCGAAGGTCAGCGGTGTAAACGCCGCCGCGACCAGACGAAGCAGCACCAGCACGGCGACGGTGAGAGCCGCGCCGCGCGCCAGTTTAGACTCAGACGAAATCATTTTGCGCGCCAGACAAACAGGCTGGACACGCCGTAGTTCCAGACCACGCCCATCAATGCACCGGCGGCACCCGCGAGCCACCAGATCGGCTCCTGATCGAACACAGTCGCCGCGACGCCCACGTTAGCCAACAGCCCGACGCTGCAAACGAGATAGAACAGCAGGAGGCCACGAATGAGCGCGGCGCCCTTCAGGCGCTGGTCGCGATAAGTGAGCTGGTTGTTAAGGAGAAAGTTTCCGGTCATAGCGACAAAGGCAGCAACGCCTTGTGCTTCGGCGAACGGGACCTTGAGCGCAAGCGACGTGTACAGCGTCGCGAAGTGAACGAAGAGACCGATCGCGCCGACAAGAGCGAACAGCAGGAAGCGCAGCGACACCAGATCGCCAGTCAGCTTGGCAAGCACGAGACCGAGGAAGTCCAGCACGACCAGCGAATCCAGCTTGCTCTCGCCATGCTGCCGCGCGCCGAACGAAAACGGCACCTCGACCACGCGGAGTTTTCCGCCGGCAGTCGCCACGATATCGAGCAGGATCTTGAACCCCTGCACCGACAGCGATGGCGCAAGCTGCTCGAACCGCTCGCGGCGGATCATGAAGAACCCGCTCATGGGATCGGCGATTTCGACATGCAGCAGCTTCTTTGCGATGTTGGTCGCAAGTACGCTGCCGCCAAGGCGCGCGCTCCCGAAACTGCCGGTGTCGCCGCCACTGACATAACGGCTGCCGACCACGAGCTCGGCCTGCCCCGATTGCAGCAGCGCGAGCATCTTTGGGAGCTGTGTTTCGTCGTGCTGAAGATCGGCGTCCATCACCGCGACGTAGGGCGCGCTGGAAGCTAGGATGCCCTCGATGCACGCCCCGGAGAGCCCTCGCCGGCCGATCCGGCGAATGCACCGGACACGGGAGTCGGTTTGGGCCAGTTGCCGGGCCACGTCCCAGGTCCCGTCCGGGGAATTGTCATCGACGAAGATGACCTCCCACGCGATGCCGGACAGCGCGGCGTCCAGCTTCGCGAAAAGCTTGGGAACGTTGTCGCGCTCTTTGAAAGTCGGCACCACGACACACAATTGACGTGCAGGTGCTGCCCCGGGTGAGATGGCCTCAGTCATGGAGCCAGCGTATATCCGGGGGACCGGACGATGCCAAGACGCCCTGCCGGGACGCGATTTCGATGCGATAAGGGCTGGAAATCGGGTGGCGGCGGGCATTCAGGGGTCCAGAAATGCCAACGACCACGGAGGGAAACCAGTGAGAGAATCAAGTCTGCGCGTACATCCGGCGCGCCCGACTTCTCACGGTTCTTCTCGTGGTCGTCCCGGCAATGGAGCGGAAGCTGCAACATTGCCGATAGAAGCTAGATAGGTATGGGCCCGGCGTTCCGCAAGAGGCCCTCAAGGGAAGCAAAAATGGCAAAAAAATCAGGGCGAATTCACATCGGGATCGGCGGCTGGACCTTCGCGCCATGGCGGGGCGTGTTCTACCCGGAGAAGCTGGCCCAGTCGAAAGAACTGTCCTACGCGGCCTCCAAACTGACCTCGATCGAGATCAACGGCACTTATTATGGCTCGCAGAAGCCGGAAAGCTTCCGCAAGTGGGCCAGCGAGGTCCCGGACGGCTTCATCTTCTCGGTCAAGGGCCCGAGGTTCGCCACCAACCGCCGCGTGCTCGCCGAGGCCGGGGATTCCATCAAACGGTTCTACGATTCCGGTGTCACGGAAATGGGCGACCGGCTTGGGCCGGTATTGTGGCAATTCGCGCCGACCAAGAAGTTCGACGAAGCCGACTTCGGCGCCTTTCTCGACCTGCTGCCACGCAAGTTCGACGGCCTCGCCCTGCGCCATGTGGTCGAAGTGCGAAATGACAGTTTCTGCACGCCGGCGTTCATCGCGCTGCTGCGCAAGCATAACGTCGCGGTGGTCTACGCCGATCATGCGAAGTATCCGGCGATCGCCGACATAACCTCCGATTTCGTTTACGTCCGCCTCCAGACCGGCAAGGATACGGTGAAGACCGCCTACCCGCCCAAGGAACTGGATGCATGGGCAAAGCGATTGACGTTGTGGGCGCAGGGCAGCGAACCGGATGACCTTGCCCGCTTCGACAAGACGCCGCCGAAGAAAGAACCCCGCGACGTGTTCGCCTATGTGATTCACGAGGGGAAAATCCGGGCTCCCGCTGGGGCGATGGAATTGATCGAGCGCGTGACGTGAGCGAACGAGGACGGGAGACAGCATGGCCAAAGCCAAAAAGCTCTTCACTATCGGCTACGAACAAACGCCGCCGAAAGCGGTGCTCGACGAGCTGCAGCACGCGGGCGTGAAGCTCCTTGTCGACGTGCGCGCGATCGCGTCATCGCGCCGCCCGGGATTCTCCAAGACCCAGCTCGCAGCAGGGCTCGATGAACGCGGCATCTCGTACGTCCATTTGCGGGGACTCGGTACACCGAAGGACGGCCGCGAGGCCGCGCGCAGCGGCGACATGAAGGCGCTGTCGAAAATCTATCACGCGCACCTCAAAAAACCTGAGGCGCGTGCGGAGATGGACGAGCTTGCGGCGCTGGTCAAAAAGGCCGGACCGGTCTGCATCCTCTGTTACGAGCGCGACCACACCGCCTGTCATCGCAAGTTCATCGCCGAGATTATCCAGGACCGTGAAGGCGTGAAGATCGAGAATCTGGCCGCCCCCCAGTTCTGAGTTATCCACAGGGCATCGGCGGGCCCCGATCTGTTCGCTAGACGAACGCGGCCTTTGGCGCTCTAATCATTCTGTATTTTTATGTAAGCATTTGTACCGGGGCTTGGGGGCTCCATGCGTTGCGTTGGAAGGGTGCGCGCGTTTTGCGTCACCGCCGCCGCGTTGCTTTGCGGAGGCTCTCCAGCTGTGGCCGATCCTCTGAACGAGCTGATACTGCCACCAGCAAGCAACCTCAGCGGCGGCGCATATCCCGAGAAGTTTCTCTATTTCAGCGGCTTCGATCTCTGGCGCAGTGGCGGCTCCTTCTACGGCGGCCTGCAATGGGCCCCCGGCGGCCTCAACGAGGATGGCTTCACACTCAAGGTGCTGCTTGCACAAGGCAGTTATCGCTACCTCGCTGGCAGCACCAACATTCGCGGCACCGGACTGCTTGGAGCGATCCTTCCGGGCTGGCGGATCAAGCGCGGCGACGTCGAAATCAAGGTCTTCGCCGGTCTCGATCTACAGAACCATCGCCTGTCGCCGGACGATCCCAGCAACAGCCTGCGGGGCAATCATGCCGGCCTGCGCATAGGCGCGGATCTCTGGTGGGAGCCCACCCCCACCATGATGCTGGCGTCGTCGATCTCCGGCTCGACCATCGGCAACAGCTTCGGTGTGCGGGGCGCCGCGGGCTGGCGTGTGATGGACCGCTTCTGGGCAGGTCCCGAGGTCGAGACATCAGGTGACGAGGTGTATCGCCAGTATCGGATCGGTGCACATCTGACGTCCCTCAAGACCGCCGCTTTCGAATGGTCGCTGGGCGCGGGCTATGTTCAGGACAACAGCCATCGCTCGGGCCTCTACGGGCGCATCGGCGTGCTCACGCGCCGATAGCGCAGACTAGACTTTGGTCGCCCTCAAATAAACCGCGGGGAATGTTGAAGCGCATCGATTTGCATCATACATAACCCTGCTTTCTTCTCACCCTTCAGGACACGTAATGCTTTCTTCGTGGGTTTCAGCACGTCTTGCCGCGCGAGGCATCCACTATGGCTGGGTCATGGTGGCCGTGACGTTCCTGACGGCGCTTATCAGTTCGGCCTCCGTGGGTGCGCCCGGCGTCTTCATCCTGCCGCTGGAGAAGGAATTCGGCTGGAGCACGACGCAAATATCCTCCGCGCTGTCGATCCGTCTGCTGTTGTTCGGTCTGATGGCCCCCTTCGCCGCAGCACTGATGGTGCGCTTCGGGCTGCGCAACGTGGTGATTTCCGCGCTGACCATCATTTCGGTGGGCCTGCTCGCGTCACTGGCCATGACCCAGGCCTGGCATCTGATCGCGCTGTGGGGTTTTGTCGTCGGCTTCGGCACGGGCATGACCGCGATGGTGCTGGGCGCAACCGTCGCCACGCGCTGGTTTGTCGCGCAGCGAGGGCTGGTCGTCGGCATTCTGGCGGCCAGCGTCGCAACCGGACAGCTGATCTTTCTCCCGATCATGGCCTATCTCACCGAAGTATTCGGCTGGCGCACCGCCATGGGCACCATGTGCGTGATGCTGGCATTCGCCGCCGTGACAGTCTTGCTGTTCATGAGCGACCGGCCATCGGATCTCGGTTTGCGTCCTTATGGTGATAACGGCAGCGCTCCCCTCCCGGCGACGCCCCTTGCCACGTCGATCATCGCCGCTGCGTTCGCGGCTCTTCGCGATGCGTCGAAAACCCGCGTGTTCTGGATTCTGTTCGGCACGTTCTTCGTCTGCGGCGCCAGCACCAACGGATTGGTCCAGACCCACCTCATCCCGATGTGTGCTGACTTCGGCATTCCCGCCACGACATCCGCAAGCCTGCTCGCGGCCATGGGCATCTTCGATTTCGTCGGCACCATTGCGTCAGGCTGGCTTTCGGACCGCTACAGCAACCGCTGGCTGCTGTTCTGGTATTACGGCCTGCGCGGGCTGTCGCTGGTGTTCCTGCCGTTCACCAATTTCTCGTTCTATGGCTTGTCGCTGTTCGCCGTGTTCTACGGTCTTGACTGGATTGCCACCGTCCCGCCGACCGTGAAGCTGACGGCGAAGCACTTCGGCCCGGAGCGCGCGGCGATGGTGTTCGGCTGGATTTTCGTCGGCCATCAGCTTGGATCGGCAACGGTCGCATTCGGCGCGGGCCTGACGCGAACATTATATGAAAGCTATCTGCCGGCGTTCTTTGCCGCTGGCATCCTTTGCCTGATCGCGGCGGCGGTGATGATGCTGCTTCGGAACAACCCGAAAGCGGCGACGGCATAACAGATCAGCCGAGGCGCCAGACCGCCATCGGCTGCTCGTAGCCTTTCACCGCGACCTCGCCGAGCGATATCGCGTCCGCGCAGGCATCGCCGAGAGAGTCGCGAACCGCCGACGAGACCAGAAATTGCGAGTTGAATTCCTTGTTGAGGGCTTCAAGCCGCGCCGCAAAGTTCACCGTGTCGCCGATGACCGTGTATTCCTTGCGCCGCGATGAGCCGATGTTGCCGGCGACGACTTCACCGAAATGAAGTCCGATTCCGACGCGCAGCGCCCAGGTATTCACTTCATTGTTGCGCGAGACCGCGACCAGCATCTCACGCGCCGCCTCGACCGCGCGGGCCAGCGCGTCGGGCGACTCGAAGGGCGCTCCGAAAATCGCCAGAAATCCGTCACCGAGAAACTTGTTCACGATGCCGCCGTGACGGTCGACGATCTCAACGAGAACTCCGAATACGCCATCCAGCCGGTCGACGATTTCCTGCGGCGTATGCGACCGCGCGGCGGCCGTAAAGCCGCGGAAATCAACAAACATGACGGCAACGCGGCGGATGTCGGTCGCCGTGCTGGTTCCTTCCGTCAGGAGGCGCTCCACAACCTGCGGTGAAACATGCTGACCGAACAGATTGGTCACCCGGTCACGAGCGGATGCAGCCGCAATGCTCTTCTCGAACTGCCGCCGTAGCTGAACCCCGACCGCTCCCGCGAGCACGCCGCCAGTAAAGAAGATCAGGCTGCGCGCGAAATGGTACTCGAATTCCGGCCGCCCATCGGGATGATAAAGCATCGCCATCGCAAGCAGTTCGGCAGCGGCGACGAACCCGGTGAAGGTCGACAGCCAGAAATCAAGCCGCAACGTGGAAAGAATGATGAAAACGAAATAGACCAGCGGCGCGACGAAACCGAGCGCCGTGACCGACCCCATGTTGTCGATGTGAAGCGCAAGCGCGATCGTCGGCATGCTGGTTTCGATGAAGGCGCTTGCGTAGCGCCTTGCGACCGATACGTCGCGGTCAAGCTCGAGTTGCCGCTTCACCAGCGCATGGGCGAGCAGCTCAAACAGAAGGAAAGGCCCGAGAACGATGAAGAGATAAGCCGGTTTGAGATTGCCGTGCCAGAGTCGTTCGATTTGTTCAGGTGCGATCAGGTACACCGTCCACAACATGCCGGCGATCGCCGAAGCCGTAACGATCAGCGTCTTGATCCGGATCAGTTCGGTTTTCAGAATTTCCTGCGTCAATGCGCGGTGGAAGTCCGCGGAAACCGGCTCCCGTTCTTCGCTGCTCAAAAGCTCTTTCAGACCGCGCATCATGCCTGCCCCTACAGCGCCTTTACGGGCAGAATACAGCATCGGCCAGCGGCCTCAATCCAAAGTGCGCCGGAATCGCGTGACAGCGATGCTCATGGCGACCAGCACCAGCACGCACAGAGCGACGGCGTCGTACTGCAGGTTCTCCAGCGACGCGCCTTTCAGCATGATGGCGCGGACGATGCGAATGTAGTGGGTCAGCGGGAGCGCTTCGCCGATCCACTGGGCCCAGACCGGCATGCCCGCGAATGGGAACATGAATCCGGACAGGAGAATGTTCGGTAAGAAGAACATCATCGACATCTGCATCGCCTGAAGCTGGTTCTGCGCGATGGTCGAGAACGTGTAGCCGATCGACAGATTGGCCGCGATGAACAGTGTCGAAAGGGCGGCCAACACCGACAGGCTGCCGAGGATCGGCACATGGAACAGGAAGTAGCCGATGCCGATGATGATTGTCGCCTGCAGAAAGCCGACGAGCACATAGGGAATAATCTTGCCGAGCATCACCTCCACCGGCGTGATCGGCATGGCGAGCAGATTTTCCATGGTGCCGCGTTCAATTTCGCGGGTCACCGACAGCGCAGTGAAGATCAGCATGGTCATGGTCAGGATTGTCCCGACAAGACCTGGCACGATGTTCAGCCGCGATTCCGCTGCCGGGTTGTAGCGCGCATGGGCGCGGATTTCGAACGGCATTGAAGGTGGATCGCCGGCGTAAAGATCGTGCTTGAGAGCCGACTGCGCGATCTGTCCTAGTGCGCCGAGCGCCGACCCTGACGCCACCGGATCGGTAGCGTCCGCAGCCACGAGCAACGCCGGCCTGTCGCCGCGCCGGACCGCGCGCTCGAAGCCGCGCGGAATTTCGACCCCGAACAGGACCTTGCCGGACTCGAGCAGACTGTCGAATTCAGCGACCGTATGGACTTCGCGCGTGAAGCGGAAATAGGCGGTGTTCTGAAGCGCCTTCAGGATCGAGCGTCCGAGATCGCTGTCCTCCTGCAACAGCACAGCCGTCGGCAGATTACGCGGCGTGGTGTTGATGGCGTAGCCGAACAGCAGCAACTGCATGATCGGCAGCATCACGATCATCGCAAATGAGACGCGGTCGCGGCGCAGTTGAAGGAATTCTTTCACCAGCATCGCGTATGTGCGCTGCCAGAAGCCACGCGCGCCGCCGTTGCCGATTTCGGTTACGCTCATTGGAAGTTATCCTTCGAGCGGCTCATCAACTCAATGAAGACATCTTCGAGCGATGGTTCGGATTTATGCCATGTCGTACCGCCGCCAGACCTGTATGGCGCGATTGCGTCCTCAAGCGCTGCCGCATCGCGTCCCGACACATGCAGACTGGTGCCGAACGGCGCGACCATATCGACCCCGGGCTTGCCGGTGAGATCGGCGGTCAGCTTGTTCAATCCCTCGCCGGTCACGGTGTAGGTCGTCAGCGCCGACTTTGCGATGACGTCTTCGACGGTGCCGTGCACCAGCAGGTTGCCGTAGGCGATGTACGCGATCTCGTGGCAGCGCTCGGCCTCGTCCATGTAGTGCGTCGAGACCAGCACCGTGAGCCCCTCGGCCGCCAGCGCATGGATCTCGTTCCAGAATTCGCGCCGCGCCTTGGGATCGACACCAGCGGTCGGCTCGTCGAGCAGCAATAGCTGAGGACTCGGCAATGTGCAGGCGCCCAGCGCAAGCCGCTGTTTCCAGCCGCCGGACAGTTCGCCGGCAAGCTGTTCTTCGCGCCCCGACAACCCGATGCGCTTGATCATCTCGCGCGCCGCGCCGCGCGGGTCCGGCACGCCATAGAGCCGCGCGACGAACTCCAGATTCTCCCGCACAGAGAGATCCTGATAAAGGCTGAAACGCTGCGTCATGTACCCGACGCGCCGCTTGATCTTGTCGGCATCGCGCCGGATGTCGTAGCCGAGGCATGTCCCCTCGCCGCTGTCTGGCGTCAGAAGTCCGCACAGCATGCGGATGGTTGTGGTCTTGCCCGAGCCGTTAGGACCGAGAAATCCGTAGATCGAGCCGCGCTTCACCTGCATCGACAGATCGTGCACCACCTCACGGCCGTTGAACGACTTCGACAGGCCGTGGACCTCGATCGCGATATCGGATTGTGCGGTGTCGATGCTCACGGCGTCTTGCCATTGGTGAAAATGCTCACCGGCTGACCGACGCGCAGGCTGTCCGGCTTGTTCGGCCGCGCCTGGATCAGATAGACCAGCTTCGAGCGCTCATCGAGACTGTAGATCACGGGCGGCGTGTATTCCGCCATGGTCGCGATGAAATAGATTTTCGCGGTCAGGTCGCTGGCGCAACCGTCGCATGTCACGCGTACTTCATCACCGACCTTGAGCCTGGGTAATTCCGGCTCCGGCACAAAGAAGCGAACCTTCATGTTGCCGGGCGGCAGGATCGACACCACCGGCTTTTGCGCGGGAACTGTCTCGCCCTCGCGGAAATAGATCTGCTGAATCGTGCCGGCGATAGGCGCGTTCATCCGGCGGCGGGCCAGCCGCGTCTGCGACGTGTTCACCTGCGCTTCGGCAACGCGCAACGCGGCCAGCGCGGAATCGAGGTTTGCCTGCGTGCCGGAGCCGGTCTTGCTCAGAGACGCCGCGCGATCGTAGGCCTGCCGCGCATTGACGAGCGTGGCATTGCTCTGGTTCAGGGCAGCCTGCTGGAGATCATCGTCGACCGCAAACAGCGGCATGCCGACTTCGACCCTGTCGCCTTCGCGAATACTGAGTTTGACCACGCGCCCCTGCTCGTCCGGGCTGACAAAGATCATGTCGGCTTCGACCCAGCCCTGATAACCGGGCTTTTTGGAATCCCAGCAACCCGCCAGGCTTAGGGAAGCCAGCAACAGCACCAAACTTTGCGAAACACCTCGCGACGCAATCATGTCGCTTTCCCTTCACTAAAAATCAGATCGAGATGAACCCGCAGCATCGCGGCAACATCGAGCGGTGCCTGCTTTCCGAAAAGACCTTGCCAGATCACCGCAACAACCAGCGGAGCGACCAGCAGTTGCGGAAAATCCGCCAGTCCCGGATTGCGGATTTCGCCGCGCGCGATGCCGTATTCGATCAGCTTGCGCATTCCGGCGATACCGTGCGTGATCACCTCGCGGTAATAGAAATCCGCGAGTTGCGGGAAGCGCGTGCCTTCGGAAATGATCATCCGCACGATGTCGGCGCGCTTTGTGCCGATGACGTCGCGAGCAAACGTCTCGGCCAATAATTCGATCGCCGCGCGCGCCGATCCCGCGCCTTCCCCGATCTGCGGATTCGAAATCCGGACAATCAGCGGCCCCAGCGCCGTGCGCACCAGTTCCTGAAACAGCGCTTCCTTGTCCTTGAAGTGCAGATAGATCGTACCTTTGGCGACGCCGGCGCGTTTGGCCACATCGTCGAGGCGCGTCGCCGCAAATCCTTTGGCGGTGAATTCATCGAGACCCGCCGCGATGATCGCAGCACGCCGTTCGGTGGCACCGACCGCGCGCTTTGACGGACGCGGCGATGCAGCGCGATCCGCCGGCGCGCGCGTCCTGGCCTTGCGCGCGGCTTTGTCTTTCACGGGACGCGTGTCGATCAGCGGGAGTTTTGCCATCCGTTGAATATGACTGACTGGTCAGTCATATTCAAGATCAGAAAACAAACTTTCCAAATAAGTCTCTTAAACCTTTGATTATATGCAGATTATTCAACCACCCAAGCAAGTGCTGCGGCAAGAGGCTTTGCTGAAAGCCTCTCCTAGCCCTTGGCGTCGCACGCCCAGGCACGGATGACGCATTCCTTGCCGCCGAACGCGTAGCACTTCTTCATCGCCTCATTGAGTGCGCTGGAAATGCGCGGGGCAACGGCATAACCATGGGCTCCGCACGGCTTGGTCATATCGAGCGACAGCGCAGCACAGGCGCGTTTCATGGTCACTGCCGAGCACTCGCCCTTGCATTGCTTGAGGGCAGCGGCTCGTGCGGCCTGCTCGGCGGGATAGTCGAATGCCTGGCCATAGGCGCCGCACTTGCCAATCGCCAGCGCGCCAGCGGCAAACGCCGGTGTGGCAGCAAGGTGGGCGGCAAAAGCTGAAACCAAAGCAAAAATAAAAACAGCGCGGCAACACGCCGCCGTCAAAGCCGTCAACGTCCCCTCCCCAGAGGTCATTCCAGGATCACACTAGGCGGAAGGGCGTTTCAACTTGGTGAACAAGGCGGAAAGAAAGGAGGTAAACGCTAGCCGCGCCGTGCGTCTGCCAGCATTTCCGGCGTATCAATATCGAGAAAAGCGCTCTTGCCCTCAACCTCGACTTCTGCGACCGCTTCAGCATGCTGAGCGATCAGGTGCCGCGCACCGATATCACCATCGAGCGTCATCAATTCCGGGAAGAACCGCCGCGACCACAACACTGGATTACCGCGCCGGCCGCCCGCCACCGGCACGACGATCAGTGATCCTCGATCCGGCGCGAAAGCATCCACCAGGCGGTCGATCAGTTTAGCGTCGATCAGCGGCATGTCGCCCAGACACACCACAGCACCGTCAGCGGTCTCAGGGACCGCACCGATGCCAGCCTTCACGGAAGTTGCGAGGCCTTCGGCAAAATCAGGATTTCGCGCAAACTCGACCTTGAGCCCTTTCAGCGCCGCTTCGACCTCCAGGCTTTGGTGGCCGGTCACAACAATGACAGACGATGCCTTCGAGGCCAGCGCCTGTTCGGCGACGATCCGCACCAGCTTCTTCCCGTTCAGCTCGGCCAGCAATTTGTTCGGCCCGCCCATGCGCGTCGAGCGTCCCGCCGCGAGGATCACGGCTGCGACCTTGCGATTGCCATCGGCCTCGACCGGGACACGCGGCTGCGGCCGGGTCACGATTTCCATCAACAAGCCGCCGACGCCCATGCCTGTGACATCCGTACGGGTAACAGGAAGACCGGCCAGCAGGCGCATCAATATCCAGTCGAATCCGTTTTCCTTCGGCGAGCGTGCACAGCCCGGCGCGCCGAGTACCGGTGAATTTCCGACCTTGCCGATCAGCATGAGATTGCCGGGATCGACCGGCATTCCGAAGTGCTCGACCGCACCGCCGATCCGTTCGATCGCCGCCGGGATCACGTCGCGCCTGTCGGCGATCGCGGAGGCACCGAACACCAGCACCAGTTCGGCGCCGAGCGCGAGCAGTTCTTCGATGGCGGGCGCAAGCGCGCTCTCGTCATGCGGAACGCGGCGTTCGCCGATGATGCGAGCGCCGGTCGGAGCGAGACGTTCCTCGGTGACGCGCAACGTTTTCTCGATCACCTTCGGAGCCAACCCAGGCAGGATCGTCGAAATAATTCCGACGCGCTTGATCCTGAACGGCGCGACCCGCATCCGCCCCGCACTGGCAGCGACCACGGCAGCGTCGCGCAGCTTCGCCTCCACGCCAAAGGGAATGATCTTGACGGTAGCGATCATTTCTCCGGCAACCACCGGCTTGAAAGCTGACAGCGTGGCGAAGGTGATCGCCTCATCCACCCGGTTGATACGGTCGACGGCATCGCGGTCAACCACCAGCACGCCGGCTTCCGCTGCAAACAGGTTGGCGCGGCCAGTGAAGGCGCGCTCGACGTCGACGCCCTCGCCCGCCACCGCCGCAGCGATACTGGCGGCTGCCTCGTCCTCAGACACATCGTCCTTGTCCAGGCGCGCGACGACGATTTCCTTCACGCCGGCCTGCTTGAGGGCCGCGATTTCAGCCGCGCCGATGACAGTGCCTTTCTTGAGGACGAGCGGCCCCTGACGGATAGCGTGAACGGTGACGCCGCCGATGCTGTCTTCCGGCGCAACAGGACCGAATTTCATGCCGCTGACTTCGTCTTGAGGGGCGTGTCTGCAGGAAGCCGGAGCCGCGCTGTGATCTCGGCCATGATAGCGACCGCGATCTCCGAGGGCGACACCGCACCGATATTGAGACCGATCGGCGCGTGGATGCGCGCCAGCGCGGCGTCGCTCGCACCCTGGGCCTTCAGACGCTCGAGACGTTTGCCATGCGTCTTCCGCGAGCCCAGCGCGCCGATGTAGAAACAGTCGCGTTCGAGCGCATGCAGCAGCGCCGGATCGTCGATCTTGGGATCGTGGGTCAGCGCGACGAACGCCGTGTAGCGGTCGATGTTGAGCGGCGGCAGCGCCACATCGGGCCAATCCGCAAACAGCGGCACATCGGGGAAACGTTCGGGCGAGGCAAAGGCCGTACGCGGATCGACCACGAACACATCATAGTCCAGCGACTGCGCCAACGGCGCCAGCGCCTGACTGATATGGACCGCGCCGATAATCACCAAACGCGCGGTCGGCGCATACACATTGAGAAACAGCTTCCTGCCGTCACTCTCGATCATGCCGCTCTTGCCCATGCGCAGATGCTTGTCGAGTTCGGCATGAAGCGGATCGGCCGCGATGTCCGCCGCCTTGATCAGGCGCTGGTCGCCGCTCACCACATCGGTCACGACGATCACAGCCCGGCGCGCCGCGCGCTCGGCGTTCAGCTCTGCCAGAGTATTCTGTTTCAAGAGTTGTCCACCTTCTCGACGAAAACGCGGATCGTGCCGCCGCACGACAGTCCGACATTCCATGCGGTCTCGTCGGCCACGCCGAATTCCAACATCTTCGGCTTGCCGCTGGCGATCACGTCGAGCGCTTCGGTGACCACCGCACCTTCGACACAGCCGCCGGAGACGGAGCCGAGAAACGTGCCGTCATCGTTGATCACAAGGCTCGATCCCGCCGGACGCGGCGCGGAGCCCCAGGTCTCTACCACGGTGGCGAGCGCAACACCGTGACCGGACTTCATCCAAGTCTCGGCGGCCTTCAGGATATCTTCGTCGCGGTTGAGCATGGTTCGATTCCTCAAGCTGCGGAGCGGGTCTCAATACGCCGTGGCGGCTGGTCCGACGACAGCGCGTCGATCAGCCCCTCCATCGACTTCAAGTTATGCACGGGACGGAATTCATCAACATGCGGCAGCATCATTTTGATGCCCTGCGCCTTGGCTTCAAAGCCCTCAAAACGCAGAAGGGGGTTGAGCCAGATCAGGCGGCGGCAGGACCGATGCAGCCGGTCCATCTCGAACTCCAGCCGGGTATCAGCCTCGCGCTCCAGCCCGTCGGAGATCAGGAGTACGATGGCACCCTGCCCCAGCACCCGGCGGCCCCAGAGGTTGTTGAAGTTGTGCAGCGAGGTCGCAATCCGGGTGCCGCCCGCCCAATCCTCGACACTGCTTGAGCAGGCCGCCAGCGCTTCATCGGGGTCGCGCGCGCGTAGCGCACGCGTCACGTTGGTCAGCCGCGTGCCGAACAGGAACACGGAGACGCGTTTGCGCGCATCGGTAATCGCATGGAGGAATTGCAGAAACAGCCGGGTGTAGTCGGTCATCGAGCCGGAAATATCGAGCAGCGCCACGATCGGCGCCGGCTTGTCGATGCGCCCGAGCCGCTGGAATTTCACGATCTCGCCGCCGGTGCGCAGACTGCCACGCAATGTCCGTCGCAGATCGAGCCGCTGGCCTCGCGCGTCCGGCTTGAAGCGGCGCGTGCGCAGCTCAGCCTGCGGAAGCTTCATCTTCGCGATTGCGCGGGTAACCTCGGCGATCTCGGCCGCGCTCATCTGCGCAAAATCCTTGCGCTGAAGCACCTCGCGGTCGGACACCGAGAGCTGGACGTCCTTCTCCTCGACTTCCGGCCCTTCGATATTGCGGCTTTGCGCGAACGCCTCCTGGACACGTCGTGAGGCTGGCGGCGGCGGCTTCTGCGCCTCGGGCGGCAGCGGCACCGAGTCGAGCATACTTTCCGTGCCCTCGGCGCGTCGGAAGAACAGGTCGAACGCCTGCGCGAAGATCAGCGCATGCTCATGGCGTTTGACGAAGATCGATTCGAGTGTGGTGAACAGATCGGCACGGTTGCCGATATCGATCAGTCGCATCGCCTTCAACGCGTCGATCACAGCGCCCGGCCCGATCGGCAGTCCGGCGACGCGCAATGCGCGCGCAAAGCCGATCACATTGTCAGCGATCAATCCGGTCGTTGGGGTCTCGATGTCATCTGCCATGACGATTCCCGAAAGCGCATTCAGGCCGCAGGATCGCTGACGGCTTCCTTGATGACCTTGTCGAGTGCCGGCCCCTGCATGCGCGCGATATCGTCCTGATACTTCAGCAGCGCGCCGAGCGTATCGCCCACCACCTGCGGAGTCAGCGAACGGGCATCGAGTTCGGTGAGAGCCGTCGCCCAGTCGATGGTCTCGGCCACGCCGGGCACCTTGAACAGATCCTGTTCGCGCAGCGCCTGCACAAAGCCGACCACCTGCTCCGACAGCTTCGCGCCGATATTCGGCACACGCGACTTGACGATGGCAAGCTCGCGCTCGGCGGACGGATAGTCGACCCAATGGTAAAGGCAGCGGCGCTTGAGCGCGTCGTGGATCTCGCGCGTGCGGTTCGAGGTCACGATGACGATTGGCGGCTGCGGCGCCTTCACGGTGCCGAATTCCGGGATCGTCACCTGAAAGTCGCTGAGAATTTCCAGCAGATAGGCCTCAAACGCCTCATCCGCGCGGTCGAGTTCGTCGATCAGCAGCACCGGCGGTCCGGCAACATCCGGCTCCAGCGCCTGCAGCAGCGGCCGCTTGATCAGATACTTCTCCGCAAACACGTCGGCAGACAGTTGTTCGCGGTCAGTCTCGCCGCTCGCTTCCGCCAGACGAATGGCGATCATCTGCGCAGCGCTGTTCCACTCATAGACCGCGGACGCGACATCGAGGCCTTCATAACACTGCAGACGGATCAGCTTGCGCCCGAGCGCCGCGCTGAGAACCTTCGCAATCTCGGTCTTGCCGACGCCGGCCTCGCCTTCGAGAAACAGCGGACGGCCCATCCTGAGCGACAGGTAGACCACTGTCGCGAGCGAACGCTCCGCGAGATAGCCGCGGCTGGTGAGCAGATCGAGCGTTGCATCGACGGACGCCGGGATCTTGCTCATGAGGCGACAAACTCCAATAGCGCTACTTTGCTGTGGCGGCTTCCACGGCCCGGCGTGCGAGCACACCGATCAGGTGCGCACGATACTCCGCGCTGCCGTGAATGTCGCTATTGAGGCCATCGGCGGACACCGTCAGCCCGTCAAGCGACTTCGGCGAAAAACGTTTCTTCAGCGCTTCCTCGAACTCGGTGACGCGGAACACGCCGTCACCGCCTGCGCCAGTCACCGCCACGCGCACATCAGATGGGCGCCGCGCGACGAACACGCCGACCAGCGCATAGCGCGAAGCCTGGTTGCGGAATTTCTGATACGCGGCCTTTTTCGGCAGCGGAAACATCACGCGGGTGATGATCTCGTCCGGCTCCAGCGCTGTCGTGAACAGGCCCTGGAAGAATTCCTCCGGCTTCAGCCGGCGCTTGTTGGTGACGATGGTCGCACCCAGCGCCGTGACGGCCGCGGGATAATCCGCGGTCGGGTCGTTATTGGCTAGTGATCCACCGATGGTGCCCTTGTGGCGAACGGCGGGATCGCCGATCAGGCCGGCAAGCTCGGCAAGCGCCGGGATCGCCTCACCGACAACGGCGGAGTTGGCGACTTCCGCGTGGGTCGCAGTCGCGCCGATCACCAGATTGCGGCCCTTCATCTCGATGCCGTTCAGCCCCTCGATGTGGCTGAGATCGACCAGATGCGGTGGGCTGGCAAGCCGCTGCTTCATGACCGGCACCAGCGTGTGGCCGCCGGCGATCAGCTTGGCGTCCTCGTTCTTGACGAGAAGATTGGCGGCCTGCCGCACAGTCCCCGGACGATGATATTTGAAGTCGTACATGAGCGGTCCTTCGGGAACGGCGTCGGTTACGCGAGATCGGATTTGGCCATCGCCTTGGCGCCGGCCGCGATCGACAAGACGATGTTCTGGTAACCGGTGCAGCGGCACAGATTACCTTCGAGTTCTTCCCGGATCACTTCGTCGCTCAGGTCGTGCCCCTTGCGATGCACGAGATCAACCGCCGTCATGATCATGCCGGGCGTGCAGAAGCCGCACTGCAAGCCGTGATGTTCGCGGAAAGCCTCCTGCATCGGATGCAGCGGCGCACCGTCTGCGGCGAGGCCCTCGATGGTCTTGACCTCGTGCCCGTCGGCCATCACCGCCAGCGTGGTGCACGACTTCACGGCCTTGCCGTCGAGATGGACGACACAGGCGCCGCATTGCGAGGTGTCGCAGCCGACATGGGTGCCTGTCAGGCGCAGATGCTCCCGCAAAAACTGGACGAGCAGCGTGCGCGGTTCGACCTTCCCTGTCACGGGATTGCCGTTCACGATCAGTGAAATCTTGGCCATCAACACTCTCTTGTTTTCAGCTTGGCGCCCAGATTGTGGGACTCAAGTTCTGGGACTCACGCAGCACCGCATGGCGCGGCGCAAAACGCGTTTATAATGGTTCCAAATTCATAATATGGGCCATTGCGACAATGAGCAACCTCATGGCGCGCCGCTTCCGGACAAGAAGGCTTGATTTGTACGAGGACCTGATATGCCGAAACGGCCTTAGCCCGTCTTCACCGCGTCAGCGAATTTGGCGAAGAATTCATCGGCCAGCTTCTTGGCCGCGCCGTTGATCAGCCGCTGACCGAGCTGCGCGAGCTTGCCGCCGATCTGGGCCTCCACATTATAGCTCAGAAGCGTGCCGCCATCCTTTTCCGCCAGCGCCACAGTGGCGCCGCCCTTGGCGAACCCGGCGACACCGCCCTCGCCTTCGCCCGAAATCTTGTAGCTGTTCGGCGGATCGAAATCGCTGAGCGTGACCCGGCCCTTGAAGCGCGCGGACACCGGCCCGACCTTCATCTTGGCGACGGCCTGAAACTGGTTGTCGCCCGACTTTTCCAGCTCCTCGCAGCCCGGAATGCAGGTTTTCAGCACGGCTGGATCGTTGAGCTTTTCCCAGACCACTTCGCGGGAAGCAGGAAGCTGCACCTCGCCCGTCATCGTCATTGCCATGTGCAAGCCTCCCTTTAACTCAATGGCCGCGTCCCGCGGTTCTGCCAGTGTCAATTAGGATACAGCGCCCGCAAAGGAAAGGGTATCGTGCGGGAGGGAGCGTTGCAAAACTTACGCAATGCACCCGGCAAATGTCGCTTCATGTTGCGGCGCTTTCAGCAATGGGTATCGCGCTATTGGCACGCTTCTGCGCGTTGGATAGGGTCCGCGCATCATGAGTTCTTCCCTGCCTCCCCTGCTCGCACCCTTGCTGTCGAGCGCCGCCATGCGCACTGTGTGCGACGATGAAGTCTATTTGCAGCATATGCTGGACTTCGAGCACGCCCTTGCGCGCGCTGAAGCCGCGGTCGGCATCATTCCAGCCAGCGCCGTCGTCAGCATCGCAAAAGCCTGTCACGCCGAATCGTTCGACCGACCCGCGCTGGCCGAAGCAGCCGTACAAGCCGGCAATCTGGCGATTCCGCTGGTGAAAATGCTGACTGCGAAGGTCGCCAGTATGGACCCGTCCGCCGCACGTTACGTGCACTGGGGCGCGACCAGCCAAGATGTGATCGACACCGCCACGATGCTGGGCCTGCGCGCCGCCATCAACGCCTTGATCACGGATCTTGACCGCGCGATTGCAGGGTTTGCCCGCCTGGCGATCCGGCACCGCGAGACCGCAGTTGTCGCACGCACATGGTTGCAGCATGCCCTGCCGATGCCGTTCGGATTGAAGCTGGCGGAATACGCGGCGGCGCTGCATCGCTCGCGCGAGCGGCTAAAGCGTCTCCGCCGCGAAACCCTCGCCCTGCAATTCGGCGGTGCCGCCGGAACGCTCGCCGCCCTTGGCGACAACGGCCTCAAGGTCGCCGAACAGCTCGCTCAGGAATTATCGCTGCCGCTGCCGGACGCGCCATGGCACACCCATCGCGACCGAATCGCGGACGTGGCGTCGGCACTGGCCATTCTCACCGGCACCTGCGGCAAGATCGCCCGCGACGTCTCGCTGATGATGCAGACCGATGTCGCGGAAGCCTTCGAGCCTGCGGACGAAGGCCGCGGCGGGTCGTCGACGATGCCGCACAAGCGCAACCCGGTTGCCGCTGCAAGAGTACTGGCGGCCGCGACAATGGCGCCAAATCTTGCAGCGACGATCATGGCCGCTCAGGTTCAGGATCACGAGCGCAGCGCCGGCCCCTGGCATGCCGAATGGCCGACATTGCCGACGCTGCAACTGGTCACATCGGGAGCGCTTGAGGCGATTGCAGAGATCGCCGAGGGACTCGAGGTCGACCCCGAGCGGATGCGCGCCAATCTCGACATGACCCAAGGCCTCGTGATGGCCGAGGCCGTATCGATGGCGCTGGCGGAAAAAGTCGGCAAGAGCGAAGCGCATCACATCGTCGAAGCCGCAAGCCGCAGGGCCATCGAAACCCGGCGGCATTTGCATGAAGTTCTCGCGGAAGATACACGCGTCACGACACATATCGACACAGGCACACTCAAGGGCCTGTTCGATCCGATGGCCTATCAGGGCGTCGCGCAAACGCTGATCGACCGGCTGCTGGCATCGCTGGCCAGCGAATAACAACAAGAACTCACGGAGACCCAATATGCCTATGATCGACGCCGACGGATGCCTGCTCAATGTCTCGGTAGAGGGGCGCGACGGCGGACCAACGATCATGCTGTCGAATTCGCTCGGCGCGACGATGCAGATGTGGGAGCCGCAAATGGCGGCGCTGACAAAGCTGTATCGCGTCATCCGTTACGACCGGCGCGGCCATGGCAAGTCCGGCGTTCCAGCCGGTCCATATTCGATGGAGCGTTTCGGCAAGGACGTGCTGGCGATTCTCGACGATCTCAATATTGAAAAAATCCACTGGTGCGGCCTGTCGATGGGCGGAATGGTCGGACAGTGGCTCGGCGCCAACGCGCCGGAGCGGATCGAGAAGCTGATTCTCGCCAATACGTCCTGCTACTATCCCGATCCAACCAACTGGCTGAACCGCATCAAGGCGGTCAACGAAGGTGGGATCGCATCCATCGCGGATGCCGTTATTGCTGCCTGGCTGACGGCGGATTTCCGCGAACGCGAGCCGCAAATCACCGCACGCATGAAGGCCATGCTGATCGCCACCCCGGTGCAAGGTTATGTCGCCTGCTGTGAGGCATTGAGCCGGCTCGACCAGCGCGACCTGCTGCCCCGCATCACCGCGCCGACGCTGGTGATCGCAGGACGCCACGACGTCTCGACGCCGGTCGAAGCCAGCGTGTACATCCGCAGCAACATCCCCAATGCAAGCATGACCCTGCTTGACGCGGCGCACATTTCCAATGTCGAGCAGCCGCACAACTTCACCGAGGCCGTGGTCGGCTTCCTGACCCAGCGCTGAGAGAAACCATGGACGACGATCAACGCCGCGATCAGGGCACGGCAAAACGGCGCAAGGTGCTCGGCAACGCCTGGGTCGATAAATCGGTGACCGGCAAGAACGCATTCAATGCCGACTTCATCGATCTCATCACGCGCTACGCATGGGGTGATATCTGGACGCGTCCGCATTTCGACGAACGTACCCGCCGCGTGCTGGTGATCGGGACCATGGTGGCGCTCGGACAATGGGACGAATTTCGCCTCCATGTGCGCGCAGCCTTGAGCGAAGGCGGTTTCACACCGGACGACATCAAGGAAATCTTGCTGCAGCAGGCGATCTATTGCGGCGTCCCCGCCGCCAACCATGCGGTCAAGGAAGCCGCCGCCGTGGTTCAGGAATTAGGGCTGCTCGAGAAGTAGGTGTGATGCGGCTCCGCCGCTGACGCCGCCGGCTCGCTGGAAGGCACAGTTGCCTGATCGGTATCGACGATCAGCAAAATCGCGGCGCCGATCAGCAACAGCGATTCACTGGCATGAAGCCGCAGCGCGGCGAGTTCGCCGACTTTTGACGCCGCGATCAGGCTTGCCATGCTGATGAAGGAGCCAACCCCAAGCGCGAAAGCCAGCGCCTCGTCGGCTCCGCCCTTGTTGCGGATCGCCGCACGGATCACCAGCAGCAGAAACACGAAGAAAAACGCGGCTACGATGACTTTGGAGAGCGCGAGCAGCCACGCGACGCGGATGGTTCCCATCGCCGAGAGAGTCACAAAGTCGCTGACATACATCGCGGCGGCGATATTGGTGCGATCATAAAAGCCACGGATCGGCGAGACCCAGATCTTCATCGCCGAAATCACCCATGACGGGATGAAATAGCACGCCAGAAGCACGCCATTGAACGTGCTGATCCGCCAATCCTTCGGCATGCCGCCTCGCCCTGATCTGAGGGGCATAGCGCTTCGAAACTGGCGCTTCGATCATGCCCCGGCCAAAGCGGCGCCCTGTTGGACACCGCAATGATGATCGGCGGAGCTAACGCCCCTCAAAGGCGAGCGGCAATTTAAACCCTTTCTTAACCTTAACGGCGCCCCCGGCCCTGTGGACAACCGGCCCGGAGCGCCGCGCCAAAGAAAAATCCCGCCTTTCGGCGGGATCTCCCTCAGACTGTCCGAACGGAACAATCAGGGCATGAAGATCATGCCCGAAAATTCAATGTCCGCCCTTTTGCTGGTCCTGCTGGCCTGGCTTCTGGCTCGGGTCCTGCTGCTGCTGGCCCGGCTTCTGACCGCCGCCTTGCTGCTGCTGACCCGGCTTCTGGCTGGGATTCTGGCTCTGCTGGCCCGGGTTCTGGTTCGGATTGTTCTGGTTACCCATGTTGACTCTCCTTCATTGAACATAGCCCCAACGGTCGGCATCTGCATTGGTTTCAGAGGAACCCGAGTTCCGGCGTGACCATTTCGCGGCAACGCAAACATCGTGGACGACGACCCCACGCCGCACCCGGTACGGTTGCCGCACCCAGTTCCCGCTGTTAGAAAATGAGACGACGCGACGATCCGGCTGCCGGGGCCTTCGACGTGTCGAGAGATTTGCTCAAACGCGGCAGCCCATGGATTATTTCGCCCAGCAACTCATCAACGGACTGGTGCTAGGCTCGATCTACGGCCTGATCGCGATCGGTTACACGATGGTGTACGGCATCGTCGGCATGATCAATTTCGCCCACGGCGACATTTTCATGATCGGCGGATTCATCGCCCTCATTACGTTCCTCATCCTGGTTTCGATCGGCCTCACGGCGATTCCCGTGATCCTGCTGCTGGTGCTGCTGGTGGCGATGGCCGTCACGGCGCTGTATGGCTGGACCGTCGAGCGGATCGCCTACCGTCCATTGCGGCAATCATTCCGCCTCGCGCCGATGCTGTCCGCGATCGGCATGTCGTTCGTCCTGACCAACTACGCGCAGGTGTCGCAAGGCGCGCGCGTCAAGCCGGTGCCCCCTGTCATCACCGGCGGTTATACGCTGTTCGAGAACGACGGTTTCGTGGTGCGGCTGTCGAACATCCAGATCATCGTTGTCGTCACCACCGTCATCCTGCTTGCGATCTTCTCGTGGCTGGTGGCCCGCACACGGCTCGGCCGCGACATGCGCGCCTGCGAGCAGGATCAGACCATGGCGGCGCTGCTTGGCGTCGATGTCGACCGCACCATCTCGATGACGTTCGTGATCGGCGCGGCGCTCGCCGCGGTCGCTGGCATGATGTACCTGCTCTATTACGGCGTGGTCGATTTCTTCATGGGCTTCGTCGCCGGCATCAAGGCCTTCACTGCGGCGGTGCTCGGCGGCATCGGCTCCCTGCCCGGCGCGATGCTCGGCGGCCTCCTCATTGGCCTGATCGAGACGTTCTGGTCCGCCTACTTCTCGTCCGAATACAAGGACGTCGCGGCGTTCTCGATCCTGATCGTCGTCCTGATCTTTCTTCCGACTGGCCTGCTCGGCCGTCCGGAAGTCGAAAAAGTCTGAGAGGCAGCGTGGCGCGTCCGACCGATCCCGCCGCCCGAGCGCCCAAAGCCGCCGCTGCTGCTCCGCACGGCGTCGCTTTCATTCTCAAGAAATCCCTCATCAGCGCCCTTGTGGCGCTGGTTCTGTTTTCGTTGATGATCGGCATCCGGACCGAAGCCGGACCGGAAGGACAACTGATCTACTGGACGCGGTTCGGCGACCTCGCCGCACTCGTGGCCGCAGTGTTTTTCGGAAGCATCATTGTCGAGTTGCTGCGACAGTGGATCGGCCCGTCAAAAAGCATCACTCTAATTCCAGAGTCCGCCAAAGGCACGATTGATACCCTTCGCCGTTTTCTCGCCCCGGCGCTTCTTGTCTTTGCCCTGCTGGTGCCGGTGATCTTTTATGATCAGCGCTACATCCTCGACCTCGGCATCCTCGTGCTGACATACATCATGCTCGGATGGGGTCTGAACATCGTCGTGGGTCTCGCCGGCCTGCTGGATCTCGGCTACGTCGCGTTCTATGCGGTCGGCGCCTATTCCTACGCGCTGCTGGCGACGACGTTCGGCCTGTCGTTCTGGGCATGCCTGCCGCTGGCCGGCATTCTCGCCGCATTCTGGGGCGTGCTGCTCGGTTTCCCGGTGCTGCGGCTCCGCGGGGACTATCTCGCCATCGTGACGCTGGCCTTCGGCGAGATCATCCGCCTCATCCTGCTTAACTGGCAGCATGTCACCGGCGGCCCCAACGGCATTACTGGCATTCCGCGTCCGTCGTTCTTCGGCATTCCGTTGACCAACACCGACGACGGGCTGGCCGCCCTGCTCGGCATCGAATTCTCCACCACGCACCGCGTCGTGTTCCTGTTCTATCTGATCCTCGCACTCGCCCTGATGACAAACTGGGTCACCATTCGCCTGCGCCGCCTGCCGATCGGTCGTGCATGGGAAGCATTGCGCGAAGATGAGGTGGCATGCCGTTCGCTCGGCATCAACACCACGACAACGAAACTCACGGCCTTCGCGACCGGTGCAATGTTCGGCGGCTTTGCCGGCGCGTTCTTCGCCACCCGCCAGGGCTTCATTAGTCCTGAATCCTTCACGTTCCACGAATCCGCACTTGTGCTCGCCATCGTCGTTCTCGGCGGCATGGGCTCGCAGCTCGGCGTCGCCCTCGCCGCACTTGCGATGATCGGCGGTTTTGAACTGTTCAGAGGACTGGAGCAGTTCCGCATGCTGGTGTTCGGCTCGGCCATGGTGCTGCTGATGATCTGGCGCCCACGTGGCCTGATCGGCCACCGCGCACCGTCGGTGTTTTTGGAAAAACCGACGCAAATTTCATCCACCATGGTCAAGGAAGGCCACCGCTGATGGCGGGCACCGGCGACGACATTCTCCACGTCGATCATCTGTCGATGCGCTTCGGCGGCATCATCGCGGTCAACGATCTGTCGTTCACCGCGAAGCGCGGCGACATCACCGCACTGATCGGCCCGAACGGCGCCGGCAAGACCACCGTGTTCAACTGCATCACCGGCTTCTACAAGCCGACCACCGGCATGATGCGTCTCGTTCACGAAGATCGCCGCGAGTTCCTGCTGGAGCGGCTGTTCGATTATCGCATCTCCAAGGTCGCGAAGGTCGCGCGCACGTTTCAGAACATCCGGCTGTTCGCGGGCATGACCGCACTGGAAAATCTGATGGTGGCGCAGCACAACGCGCTGATGCTGGCGTCGGGCTACACATTTCTCGGCCTTGTCGGCGCGCCGGGTTTTCGCCGCGCCGAGGACGAAGCCATCGAACGAGCGCGCTATTGGCTCGACCGCATTGGTTTGACCGCACGCGCTGACGATGCCGCGGGCAACCTGCCCTATGGCGACCAGCGGCGGCTCGAGATCGCGCGCGCCATGTGCTCCGAGCCTGCACTTCTCTGCCTCGACGAGCCAGCGGCTGGGCTGAACGCGCGCGAGAGCGACGAACTGAGCGAATTGCTCCGCGCAATCCGCAACGATCACGGCACATCGATCCTGCTGATCGAACACGACATGTCGGTGGTGATGGAAATCTCCGACTGCATCTTCGTGCTCGATCATGGGGTCAAGATCGCCGCAGGCACGCCGCGAGAAATCCGCGACGATCCAAAAGTCATCGCCGCGTATCTCGGCGCTGACGAAAAGACCGCCATCGAGGTGATGGAGGGTGGCACATGAGCGAGCCCCTCCTCTCCATTCGCGGACTGGTCGCCGCCTACGGCAACATCGAAGCCCTGAAGGGCGTCGACCTCGACATCAACGCCGGCGAGATCGTGGCTCTGATTGGCGCCAACGGCGCCGGCAAGTCGACGCTGATGATGTCGGTGTTCGGGCGGCCACGCGCGCGCGCCGGCACGATCGAGTTCGACGGCCGGGACATCACCAACGAGCCGACCCATCATGTCGCGCGGTTGCGCATAGCGCAGTCCCCGGAAGGACGACGCATCTTCCCGCGTATGACGGTCGCGGAAAACCTGCGCATGGGCGCGGACGCCGCTGTCGAGAGCACGGAAGCGGAGCGGAATGAAGATCTCGAACGCGTTTTCACGCTGTTCCCCCGCCTCAAGGAGCGCATCGCACAGCGCGGCGGCACATTATCCGGCGGCGAGCAACAGATGTTGGCGATTGGCCGTGCACTGATGAGCCGTCCACGGCTCCTGATGCTGGACGAGCCGTCCCTGGGCCTCGCACCGCTTATCGCGCGGCAGATTTTCGACGCCGTCCGCACCCTCAACCGGCAGGACGGCCTGACCGTTCTGATCGTCGAGCAGAACGCCAACCATGCACTGAAACTGGCGAGCCGCGGCTACGTGATGGTCAACGGCCTGATTACGCTCAGCGGAACCGGCGAGGAACTGCTGGCGCGGCCGGAGATCAGGGCAGCTTACCTTGAAGGCGGGCGACGCTGATGCAGCAGTTTTACGCCAACGAATCCGTTTTTCAGGTGCTGTTCATCACCCTGGTGCTTGGCGGCGGATGCGCGTTGCTCGCGGGCCGCGCGATTGCGCTGACGTGGCGAAGCATCTGGATTGCGGCCGTTGCCATGATTCCGATGGGACTGGCGGTGCGATTCGTGCATTTCGCGCTGTTCAACGAAACCCTGTGGCAGCCGGCGACCTATCTGCTCGAAACCGCAATACTGATGACCATCTCTTGCCTGGCATTTCAGCGCACCCGGGCTTCGCAGATGGTGAAACAGTATTACTGGCTGTACGAACCGAGCGGCCCCCTTGGCTGGCGGCTGCGGCAAGATGCGCCATCCAACTCCTGAGCAGGTGCCAAAATTGCCGATGACTTGGCGGTAAAATCAGCCGACAATGCGCGGGATTTATTCGCCCGGCGGGCCGTCTGGCCACGCTCCTTCGAGACCTTCATGAGGACTGTCCTATGAAATCGATCCACATCCTTGGCCTCGCACTCGGCGCGTCGATTGCCATGTCGACTGCTGCGTTTGCGCAAGACATTTCTGTCGCCGTCGCCGGCCCGATGACGGGCAGCGAGTCAGCCTTCGGCCGCCAGATGAAGAACGGCGCGGATCTCGCCGTCGCCGACCTGAACGCCGCGGGCGGCGTCAACGGCAAGAAGCTCGCCCTGCAAATCGGTGACGACGCCTGCGATCCGAAGCAGGCGCGCTCGGTAGCCGAGAAGCTCGCAAGCTCGAAGGTGCAGTTCGTCGCCGGTCACTTCTGCTCGTCGTCGTCGATCCCGGCGTCGGAAGCCTACGCGGAAGGCAACGTGCTGCAGATCACCCCGGCCTCGACCAATCCGGTGTTTACCGAGCGCAAGCTGTGGAACGTTCTCCGCGTCTGCGGCCGCGATGACCAGCAGGGCCTTGTCGCCGCGCAGTACATCGTCAAGGCGTTCGCCGGCAAGAACGTCGCCATCCTCAACGACAAGACCACCTACGGAAAGGGTCTTGCGGACGAGACCAAGAAGGCGCTGAACGCCGCCGGCTTCAAGGAAAAGCTGTTTGAATCCTACAACAAGGGCGACAAGGACTTTAACTCCATCGTCTCCCGCCTGAAGCGCGACAACATCGATCTGGTCTATGTCGGCGGCTATCATCAGGAAGCAGGCCTGATCCTGCGCCAGATGCGCGATCAGGGCCTGAAGACCATCCTGATGGCCGGCGATGCGATGAACGACAAGGAGTTCGCCTCGATCACCGGCGCGGCTGCAGAAGGCACGCTGTTCACCTTCGGCCCCGATCCGCGCAACAAGCCGACCGCGAAGGCCATTGTTGAGAAGTTCAAGTCGAAGGGCATCGATCCTGAAGGCTACACACTCTACACCTACGCCTCGTTCCAGGTCTGGTCGCAGGCCGTCAACAAGATCAAGAGCACCGATCCGAAGAAGGTCATCGAGGCCATCAAGGGCGGCGAGTGGGACACCGTGCTGGGCAAGCTGTCGTTCGACGCCAAGGGCGATATCAAGCTGCTCGACTATGTCGTCTACAAGTGGGACGCCAAGGGCAACTACGCCGAACTGAACAAGGGATCGTAAGCATCCCTTTCAACGAACAGCATGATGATGGCCGGGCTTGCCCGGCCATTTTCTTTGCTGGCCGTTACCCGAAGTTCTGCAACGCCGGAAAGGTTTCCAGCAGCCAGATGCTCACATCCGTGACTGCGCCGGTAAGGAATCCGATTCCCACCAGAATCATCAGCACGCCCATCACGCGTTCGACGGTGGCGAGATGTTTTTTCATCCGCGCGAGCACTGATGAAAACTGCTCCACCATAAATGCCCCGATCAGGAACGGAATGCCAAGGCCTGCGGAATAGACCGCGAGCAGCCCTGCTCCCTTCGTGACCGTTGTCTCCGACGCCGCCACCGACAGGATTGCCGCGAGGATCGGCCCGATGCATGGCGTCCAGCCGAACGCAAACGCTAAGCCCATGACGTAAGCGCCCCACAGCCCGACAGGCTTGGGAATCGGGAGGCGCCCCTCGCGCATCAGGAAGCCGATCCGTGTGAGCCCGAGGAAGTGCAGCCCCATCAGAATGATCGCGATGCCCGCAACAATCGACAGTTGCGCCGACCACGCGCGGATCAGCCCGCCGACGAGGCTGGCGCTGGCGCCGAGCGCCACGAACACGGTCGAAAATCCCAGCACAAAGATCAGTGCCGACAGCATCACCGCCCGCTTGGACGCCTTCTGCTCCTCGTCGTTGGCGACATGCTCGATGGTCGCGCCCGTCAGATAGATCAGATACGGGGGCACCAGCGGCAGCACGCACGGCGAAAGGAAGCTGATAACGCCGGCGGCGAGCGCGGCGGGGATGGAGACGTCCTGGATCATGCCGCTTATTGCACTGTCGCCCATATGCTATGCAAGCTCCTGTCTCCATCGTTCCGTTTGTTGTGATCGGAACGTGACCGGGAAAGAGAAGCGATATGAAGAACCTGCTCACCGACATCCCCGGCGTCCGCGTTGGCCATGCCCATGACGCGGCGGTCGCATCCGGAGTGACCGCCGTGATTTTCGACAGAGCAGCGGTCGCTTCCGCCGATGTTCGTGGCGGCGGCCCGGGCATCCGCGATGGCGCCCTGCTCGAACCGGTCAATACCGTCGAGCGCATCGATGCCATCGCGCTCTCGGGAGGCTCAGCGTTCGGGCTTGAAGCTGGCGGCGGCGTGCAGGCTTGGCTGGCCGAGCAAGGACGAGGCTTCGCGGTCGGCAACACCCTGATCCCGATCGTTCCGGGAGCCGTTCAATTCGACATGCTGAACGGCGGCAACAAGAAATGGGGCCGCTTCCCGCCCTATCGCGATCTGGGATACACGGCGGCTGCCGCCGCAACCGACGGCGCATTCGCGCTCGGCAGCGTCGGTGCAGGATTCGGCGCGACCACCGCCAATTTCAAAGGAGGACTTGGTTCCGCCTCCGCTGTGATGGCCAACGGCGTACGAGTGGCGGCTATCGCGTCCGTCAATGCCGTCGGCAATGTCAATGTCGGCGATGGACCGTGGTTCTGGGCTGCGCCTTTCGAGCAGAACAACGAATTCGGCGGATATGGCCTGCCGTCTGCGTTCACTGCGGACATGCTCGCGATGCGGCTCAAGGGCGGTCCTGCCGCGACGGCGATCGAAAACACTACACTGGCCATTGTCGTCACCGACGCTATCCTGACGAAGCCGCAGACTCAGCGGCTTGCAATGATCGCGCAGACCGGATTCGCCCGCGCGATATATCCGGTCCATGCGCCGCTCGACGGCGACATCGTGTTCGCGGCAGCGACCTGCGAGAAAACGATCGATCCGCTATACGGCCTGACCGAACTCGGCGGCGTGGCTGCGAACGTCGTCGCACGCGCCATCGCGCGCGGCGTCTATGAGGCGAATGCGCTGCCTTTCGCCGGCGCATTGCCGTCGTGGAAAATGCGGTTCGGAAAGCAGTGACTGATTTTGCCGTGCGGCTGCTTACGTATTTGTCCGTAAGTAGTCACGCATCATGCTGTCGCAAATTGCAGAAAACCTCTGCCGTTTAAGGTTATCTTTTCCTTTCGATTGCAGTCGGCATTCTCCGCAATACGGTCCGCGGCGTGCACAACGTCGTGCACGTAACAGTGGAGAAAACGTCATGAAGAAAATGCTGTGTCTGGCCGTTGTCGCGACCGCGTTCATCAGTGCCCCCGCCCTCGCAGGAGGTGGTGGCGGCGGCAAGGGTCTGAACGTGGGAGCGAACGTGCTTACCGGCAAGGGCGGCGTGCTCGGCTTGCTTGACGGCCGCGGCGCTCTCGTCGTCAACGCGGCGGTCACCACCGGCAAAGGCGGCGTCCTCGGCGCCGTGCTCGGCAAAGGCGGCGCTCTTGGCGGACTGCTCGGTGGCGGCTGCGGCTGCGGGCACTGACGTCTAGACCACTGCAAGACCGCGAATGAGTTCCCCCACATCCCAAGTCTCATTCGCGCGGCAGCCTGGTCCGCACTCCCCCCTGCTTGATCAGGCTGCCACCCTAACTTTTGGTGACAGGTTTGTCCTTCAACACATCTTTCGCCCCGTCCTTTGCGAAGGGTGAAAACTTCTTCGTCAGCGACGATGAAATAACGAACGCGCTGGCTTTCTCACCCGAGATCAATGTGCCTTGCGCGCGCGTGAGATCGAGGCCGATCGTATAGCCATTTCCCAGATCGTGCGACGCGCCGATGCCGTAGGTCAGCGTCTGCGCGCTGAAGCGCGAATCCAGGTAGTCGGTGGTGGCGTAGCCGATCGCCGCCGTCAGGGTCAGTTGCGGCTCAACCAGCCAGCTCCCCTTCGCTGTATAGGCTGTATCGATTGTGATCGGCGAGATCGGAAATGTGGTCTCTCCGGCCCGGCGGTAGGCAGCGAGATCGATTGTAAACGCCGCAATCCGCCAGGACAGACTGGCATCGAACAGCGTCGTATTCACGTTGGTAAAATCGACGTCGTGGAAGGTCGCATACAACTGCGAGAGCGAGCCGAACACCGTGATGTCCTTGTCCTGATACTTCGCGAACAGAAACGGCTGCACGCGCTCGTTATCACGACGATAGCCGAAATCATCCAGTTCCTTTTGATAGCGCCGCACCGACAGGTTGACCGACGCTCCAACCTCGAACCTGTCGGCAACATAGGCGACGCCGGGGATAAGCGTGCCCCGCAAATAGACCTGTGGATTGGGCAGAAAATCCTGAAAGATCGCGTTGGTCTGGTTCAGGCTCGAACGGGCACCCTCGACCGTCGTGAAAACCTTCACGGAGCCGAACTTCGCTTCGCCCTTGACCGACTGCACGAAATCCGACGAGCGGAGATTGTAGGTGTTGGTATCGGTGATAGTCGTGGTAGCCGCGATGCTGGCATCGTCACCGCCGTACGTTCCTCGCAGCACGACCTTTCCCGCCAATGCAGGCACGGCCAACGGATTTGCGTACTGCGTCGTGCTCGCTTCCGCGGCAACGCCGTAACTGTAGTCTTTCTCCTTGGTGCCGGCGGCAAGCGCAGTGTCCGTTCCGATGAAAGCGCTGCCGCCGATTCCACTGCCGGTCGAGAATTGCGGATTGGTGTCGTATCCGCCGCGCAACCGCAGCGACGCGACGAAGTCGTCCTCGGCATGAGCGCTGCACGCAACAACACCGATGATGGCAGCGCTCACCCATTTCTTCAGCACAACATGCACCCTCGCAACGAATTCGCGTGGGTGTGATTACCGGGCTTGTGTGGTTAGCGACTGATGAAAATCGCACTTTTGTGCGTAGTGCTACCGATGCAGACGGTATCCGCTACAGTCAGATTTTGACGGAGACGGACTGTTTCGCTGCGGCGGCAAGAGAGTCGGCTTGACGCTGCACCATCCGCTCGACCAGATTGTATTGCGACGACGCGCTGCTCGACGAGCCCGAAGCCGCGGGCTGGCTGATGGTGATCTTCGACCCGTCAGCGTAGGTCAGCGTGGTGGTAATCGAACCGTCGCTGTTCGTAGTCGAAGTGCTCGAAGCGCTCTGGAGCGCCTGCATCAGCGCATCTGCGCCGCCACCGGTCTGATGCGCGTGAGGATGACCGCGGCCCTTGCCCTTCAGCGCCGTTGCCATCTCGTCGAGGTTCACCGAGCCGTCGCCATCGGCATCCATCTTGCTGAAGACGTTATCAGCGGCTGCGATATTGGTGCCGCCCGCACCGAGCTTGTCCTCGAATTCGGCTTTGGTGATCTTGCCGTCGCCGTTGGTGTCGATCTGCGCGAACAAGTCCTTCAGCGCGCCGGACGGACTGGCCTTGCCGGAAGAATCCTGTGCTGACAGCAGCGCATTGAATGTCGATGGCGAGAGCGCTCCCGCCGGAGCCGGACCAGTCGAGGATACAGATGTTGCGGTCTGCGTGCTGCTGTTGGATCCGATCACATCAAACAGCGAATTCGTTTGCTTGACGCCCGTCGTCGAGCCCGATTTCGCAGGCGTCAGCGAGGACAGCAGATCCAGTGCTGTTCCGGCGGCGGCAGCGGCAGCTCCAACGGCACCTGCGGCAAAAAACATCGCAATACTCCCCGAGACCGCGCACGCGGCCTGATCGTCCGCCTGTTATCCAGCAATTGCCGTGCCGCTGCGGAAACCCAGCAAATCTAGGGCTTTCATGCACCCGAGGACACGATCTGACGCGGCAATTTCTGCCGCCACGGGCAGGATTTGCCGCGTGCCGCGCGTGGTTCCTGTGCATGCCGCATGGGTTACATTGCCCACACACGGGTGGCGTGTTAGGCGAAACACCTGATCCCTGCTGCGCCAAGGGCAACACCGGAAACCGCCATGTCCCAACCCTTCGCACCCCGTCCGCTGATCATCGCGCCATCGATCCTGGCATCTGATTTCTCGAAGCTCGGCGAGGAAGTCCGCTCCGTCGATCAGGCCGGCGCCGACTGGATCCACCTCGACGTGATGGACGGCCACTTCGTGCCGAACATTTCCTACGGTCCCGACGTCATCAAGGCGATGCGCCCGCACTCGAAGAAAATCTTCGACACGCATCTGATGATCGCACCGTGCGATCCATATCTCGAAGCCTTCGCCAAGGCCGGCTCCGACATCATCACCGTGCACGCCGAGGCGGGCCCGCATCTGCATCGCTCGCTGCAGGCGGTCCGCGCCCTCGGTAAGAAGGCCGGCGTGTCACTCAATCCGGCAACGCCTGCGAGCGCGATCGAATACGTCATCGACATGATCGATCTGGTGCTGGTGATGTCGGTCAATCCGGGCTTCGGCGGACAGTCGTTCATCCCCGCCGTGCTGGAGAAAATCTCGCAGGTCCGCGCCATGTGCGCCGGACGACCGATCGACATCGAGGTCGACGGCGGCGTCACCGCCGCCAATGCCGCGGAAATTGCGGCCGCTGGCGCCAACGCACTGGTTGCCGGATCGGCCGTATTCAAGGGCGGCACGATGGACAGCTACAGGGCGAACATTGCAGCGATCCGGGGTGCAGCGGCGTCCGCGCGCGGCGAAGCGATTTAGGCCCAAAAGGCCTGATTTTCCGCACAGAACTGCACGTGAAGGGTGGCCTCACAGGATACGATCTGCTAAAGCGCGGCGTAATCCCCAACCCTACGAGTTCGCGATGATTCCCCGTTATTCCCGCCCCGAAATGGTCTCCATTTGGGAGCCGCAGACGCGTTTCAAGATCTGGTTCGAGATCGAGGCGCATGCCGCCGACGCGCTGGCTGAACTGGGCGTGATCCCGAAAGACGCTGCGAAAACCATCTGGGCCAAGGCTAAGGATGCGGTCTTCAATGTCGAGCGCATCGACGAGATCGAGCGCGAGACCAAACACGACGTCATCGCCTTCCTGACGCATCTGGCGGAAATCGTCGGACCCGAAGCGCGCTTCGTGCATCAGGGCATGACCTCGTCGGACGTGCTCGACACCTGTCTCAATGTGCAGCTCGCACGCGCCGCTGACATCCTGATTGCCGACACCGACAAGGTGCTCGCCGCGCTGAAGACCCGCGCTTTCGAACACAAGATGACGCCGACCATCGGCCGCTCGCACGGCATTCACGCCGAGCCGGTGACTTTCGGCCTCAAGCTTGCTTACGCCTATGCGGAATTCACCCGCGCGAAAGAACGCCTGATTGCCGCGCGCAAGGAGATCGCGACTTGCGCCATTTCCGGCGCAGTCGGCACCTTCGCGCAGATCGACCCGCGGGTCGAAGCGCATGTCGCCAAGGCCATGGGCCTCACTGTCGAGCCGATCTCGACGCAGGTGATCCCGCGCGACCGCCACGCGATGTTCTTCGCGACGCTTGGTGTGGTCGCGTCCTCCGTGGAGCGTCTCGCCACCGAAATCCGCCACATGCAGCGCACCGAAGTGCTGGAAGCCGAAGAATTCTTCTCCGAAGGACAGAAGGGCTCGTCGGCGATGCCGCACAAGCGCAACCCGGTGCTGACGGAAAACCTCACCGGCCTCGCGCGTATCGTCCGTTCCGCCGTCACACCTGCTCTGGAGAACGTCGTGCTCTGGCATGAGCGCGATATCTCGCACTCCTCCGTCGAGCGCATAATCGGCCCCGACGCGACCGTAACGCTGGACTTCGCGCTCAACCGTCTCGCTGGCGTGGTCGAAAAGCTGCTGGTCTATCCGGCCAACATGCAGAAGAACCTCGACCGCCTCGGCGGCCTCGTTCACTCGCAGCGCCTGCTGATCGCGCTTACCCAGAAGGGCGCTTCGCGCGAAGACGCTTACAAGCTGGTCCAGCGCAACGCGATGCCGGTGTGGCGCGGCGAAGGCGACTTCCAGTCCTTGTTGAAGAAGGACGCCGACGTGAAGAAATATCTGTCGGACAAGGAGATCGAAGAACAATTTGATCTCGCGTATCACTTCAAGCACGTCGATACGATCTTCAAACGGGTGTTTGGGGCAAGCTGAACTGATGGCCGTCGTCACCGCTGTCAGCCTTCGCAAAGGCCATCATTTCAGCAAGACGAACGCCCTCAGCATCCGGCTGCTGAAAGGCCTCGGTGTCGACGGCGACGCGCATATGGGCGAGAGGGTGAGGCACCGCTCGCGCGTCGCGAGCGACCCTCACCAGCCGAACCTGCGTCAGGTCCACCTGATCCACGAGGAGTTGTTCGACGAACTGGCTCCGAAAAGCTTTGTCGTGCGGCCCGGCGAGATGGGCGAGAACGTCACCACCCGCGGCATCGATCTCCTTGGCCTGCCGACCGGCACCCGGCTGCACCTGGGCGAGAGCGCCATTGTCGAGGTCACCGGCCTGCGCAATCCCTGCATCCAGATCGACCGCTTTCAGAAGGGCCTGATGGCCGCAACGCTGGACAAGGATGCAAACGGCAATCTCGTGCGGAAGGCCGGGGTCATGAGTGTCGTTCTGGCGGACGGCGACGTCCGTCCCGGCGACGCCATCCGGGTTGAACTGCCGGAGGGGCCGCATAACCCGCTGCTGCCCGTCTAACCGCCCTGATTACAACAAAGTGGTAACCGCAGATCGGCTATCATGTCCTTTGTGTCCCACGCCCCTACGATCCTGGTTTTCGATTCCGGCCTCGGCGGATTGACCGTTTTCCGCGAGATCGTGAAGCTGCGGCCGGGCGCGCGTTACACATACGTCGCGGACGACGCCTATTTCCCCTACGGCCAGCACACCGAGGACGAGATCATTGCGCGGGTCGTACCGCTGGTCGGAGACCTGATTGCCGAGCACACTCCAGACCTTGTGGTCATCGCCTGCAATACCGCCTCAACGCTGGTGATGACGCACCTACGCCAAGCCTACACCGTCCCGTTCGTCGGCACCGTGCCCGCCATCAAGCCGGCTTGCGCGTCCTCTCAGACCAAGCGCGTTTCGGTGCTCGGCACCAAGGGCACCGTGAAACGCGAGTACACCAAGAAACTCATCGCAGACTTCGCGCAGGGCTGTGACGTGACGCTGGTCGGTGCGGAAAATCTGGCGAGCCTCGCGGAAGCTGCCTTGCGCGGCGAGCGCGTCAGCGACGAAGCCATCGCCGCCGAGATCGCACCCTGTTTCCTCAACGGCCAAAATGGTGATGGAGCGCGGACAGACACCGTCGTGCTGGCCTGCACGCACTATCCTTTGCTGATCGACCAGATGGTCGCGCTGGCCCCCTGGGGCGTGGACTGGATTGACCCCGCGCCTGCCATCGCCCGGCGGGTCGGTGATCTGCTTGGCTCCGCCAACGGCGCTGGCGAAACACACGATGCGCGAATCTTGTTCACGTCGGGACAAGCGCCCTCGCCGGTTCTGGCCAAGGCACTTGCGCCGCTGTTCGGCGCCAGCCTCGTGAACTGAGAACCTCCCTTCCGCCGGTAACATTGGGCTGCTAGCCTCCCGCGCGATCTGTTCCGAAAGAGAACAGCGAAAGGGAGATACACATGCTCAGGAAGACAGTGCTTTGCGTCTCGGTTCTCGCGCTCGCCGGCATCGGCGCAGCCCTCGCACAACAGCCGCCCGCAGGGATCAAGCGCACGCCATTACAGACGGCCCCGTTCCCGGAGGGCTACAACACCGTCACCGGCCTCGCCGAGCTGGCGCCCGGAACCAAGGCTGGCCGCCATACCCATCCGGGCATCGAAACCGGCTATGTTCTGGAAGGCGAACTGGTGCTGTCCATCGACGGCCAGCCGGACAAGACGCTGAAGGCCGGAGATTCCTACCAGATCCCGGCAGGCGCGGTGCATGACGCCGCGGTTCATGGGGATAAGCCCATGAAAGTATTGGGAGTTTACGTCGTCGACAAGACCAAGCCGCTGGCCTCCCCAGCCCCGGCAAAATAGCCGAACTGTTTGACTTCGCGGCCTTTTCTACCTATGAACACGTTGCTCGCGGGCCGGTTTCGGCCCGCGTTGCGTTTCGCGACCCGTGGTCCTCCCCATCAAGCTTATGAGGCGGACCTGTCAGCACCGGATTTATCCGCTGCACAGGAGGGCGCGTTTCCTCAAACCCACGTTCAAAGAAAGAGGACGCGATGACTAAGCGTAGTGAGGCGAAGTATAAAATCGATCGCCGTATGGGCCAGAACATCTGGGGCCGCCCGAAGAGCCCCGTCAACAAGCGTGAGTACGGCCCCGGCCAGCACGGCCAGCGCCGCAAGGGCAAGCTCTCCGACTTCGGCACGCAGCTCCGCGCCAAGCAGAAGCTCAAGGGCTATTACGCCAACATTTCCGAGCGTCAGTTCCACGCGATCTACGTCGAAGCCAGCCGCCTGAAGGGCGACTCGGGTGAGAACCTGATCGGCCTGCTCGAGCGCCGCCTCGACACCGTGGTGTACCGCGCGAAGTTCGTGGCCACCATGTTCGCGGCTCGCCAGTTCATCAACCACGGCCACATCAAGGTGAACGGCAAGCGCGTCAACATCGCCAGCTACAAGGTGAAGGTCGGCGACGTTGTCGAGATCAAGGAATCTTCCAAGCAACTCGCCTTTGTGCTCGAAGCCAACCAGCTCGGCGAACGCGACACGCCTGACTATCTCGAAGTCGATCACGGCAAGCAGACCGCCAAGGTCGTGCGCGTTCCGGGTCTTTCGGAAGTGCCGTTCCCGGTTCAGATGGAGCCGCACCTCATCATCGAATTCTATTCGCGCTAATTTCTCAGCGCGGATTACAGAAAGCGAAAGGCCGCCCCACAGGGCGGCCTTTTTCTTTGGCTGATCGCATCAGGTGGAGGATACCGGATTGGGTTCGGCCAAAGCGAAATCCCGCAACAGGCGCACCGCGATCCGCACCACTTCGGCCTGTGTCTTGGCTCCGGTGCGCGACAGCGCACTCCGCAGATGGAATCGCGCGGTGTGAATCGTGACGCCTTCGCTTTCGGCAAAAGTCTTGAGATCATGATCAGCCGCCAGAGCCGCGACCAGCCGCGCGGCTCCCTTGGACAGCCCAAGCCCCTGCTCCAGAATTTCGGACGTATTGGCAGATCCGGAATCGGGATCGTGGACGACAACGATCGCGCCACGCGGCCCGCCGCGCTCCCAGTCGGATTGCATCGCCGACGCCGGAGACGGCGCGACCAGCACAACATAGTCCCGTCCCTTGGTGCGCGGTACGGCAACCACGCCGCCGGCACCACCGCCTGCGACATTGATCAACAGCGCATCAAAGCGTCGGCGCGCGTCGGTATGGGTGACCAGAGGCTTGCCCATCCGGCCAAGCACGAAGCCGTCGCTCTGCTGCGTGAGAGCGTGCATCGCCGCGTTGACGAAGAGCACCTCCCCGTCAGCCGCCAGCAACATCAGGCCGGCCTGCAGCCGGTCGAGCGTCGCCTGCAAGCCGACATTCCGTGAATCGATCCGGAAGAACGTGCGGCGCAATTGCAACGCACGTGTGATATGCGGCATGAGCTGTTCGAGATATGCGGCCTCCTCTTCAGTGAAGGCAGGACGATCGTCCCCGCGAATCAGCGCGATCATCGCGAAGTTTCCGTCACTCGAATAAAGCGGCCCGCCCAAGGTCTCGATCAGGCCGATCGGCTTGAAGAACTCGATATAAAAGGGATCGACAGCGCGCTCTTCCGCCGTGAACAGCTTGTTCGTGGTCATCGCGCGTCCGGCAGGCAGAGCGAGAAAGCGGGCCGGCGCGGGATCGATCTGGGCATATTTCTCGACATAAAGCTGCAGACTCTGCTGCAGCGTGCCCGAGGTCTCGACAAAACTTGCCGTCGGATCGCGTGCGTCGACCATCACCAGCACGGCGCTGCGGCAACCGAACATATTCTGGATCAGTCCCAGCGCGAGAGTGAGTTGGCTGCTGTCGGAAACACCCTGATAGAGCGCGTCCAGAAATTTGCCTTCGGCCTCGCTCACGACCACCCCGCCCCGCCACGCTCGCTGTGGAAAGCTAAAATGACATAACAATCTAGAGCCAACCCTATTCATTTGAATAGTGCATGACATATCCGACTTTGGCACCGTCTGGCCGTTGTTCTGGGGAAGCGGGGCGGCGGGTGGCAAAGTCATTTGGGGTAGCGCGTGGCGCCGGACGAACCGCGCCAGCGCGGCGGTTTGGTTATTTTCTTCTGGCCTCGACGGCCATTTGGGGCATTACCCCGGTTCAGGCCGCTGACTGGCTAGGCACAGTCTCTGCGGACTGGTTCAACGCCGGAAACTGGAATCCTGCGGCGATTCCTGGCGCCGGTACGGCCGTCAACATCAACAATGCGGCGACTCCAAATCCCGCAACCATCAATGCGCCGGGAGCAGTATCCGGCACGGTCACGCTTGGCAGCACTGCGGGCCAGAGCGGCACGCTCAACGTCACCAGCGGCGGCCTCGCCACCACCGGCACGATCTATGTGGGCCTGCTGGGCTCCGGCACGCTCAACATTTCCGGCGGCAGTATCGTCTCCGCAACCGGCCTCGGTTCGTTGGCCGACAGCGCGAATTCTTCCGGTACGATTACTGTCTCCGGCGCCGGCACCCAGTTCAAGCCGGGGCAACTCTATGTCGCGGCTGACGTAAACACCCTCGGTCAGGTGACCATTCAGAACGGAGCCTCACTCACCACCGCCCAGACGATCCTGGGTTACTTCTCGTCAACCGCCAACGGTACGCTCACCGTCACAAGCGGATCGTCCGCCAGCACCGGCGCGATGACCATCGGTGAAAGAGGCGTCGGCACATTCAACCTGAATGGCGGATCGACTGCGGCCAGCGGCTCCGTCTCGATTGGAACCAACGCTATCGGCAACGGCGCCGCAAATATCGCAGGAGCCGGGACGACCTGGGCCACGGGCACGATGATCATTGGCACGACTGGCACGGGCGCTCTGACGATTTCCAGCGGCGCGAAAACCACGACGACCAGCAGCAACGCAGTCGTTCCCGCCGTTTCTCTGGGCGGCAGCGCCACCGTGACCGGCGCTGGCTCGCAATGGGACATTGTCGGCAACTCCGCTGGCTCGTCGCAGGGCGTGGTCGGCATCGGCAGCAAGGTCAACGGCACAGCTACGTTCACCGTATCAAACGGCGGCAAAGTCACGATCAGGGACGGTGCAGCAACAACCAACGGTCAGTTCATGCAGCTGCGCATGGGCATCTCGACCGGATCGACCGGATCGCTCACCGTCACCGGCGCGAATTCATCGTTCACCACACCTTATGATGTGTGGGCCGGATACAATACAGGCACGACCGCCAACATCACGGTCAGCAACGGCGGTGCGCTCAATACCGGCTATACCATTCTCGGAGCCAGCGGCACCGGCAACGCTCTTGTCACGGGAGCGGGATCGGTCTGGACGATCTCGGACATGCCAAATGTTCCCGGCAGTCAACCGCAAGGCCTCGCGATCGGAAGCTCCTCCACCAGCAAGGGCACGCTGACCATCGCCGACGGCGGCACGGTGAACGTTAACGCAACCGGAGGCCTTGTCCGTATCGGAGGCGCCGCGGGAAGTCAGGCAACGCTCAACATCGGCGCTGCTGCAGTCAATCCCGCTGCCGCCGCAGGCACGCTCAACGCGACAAGCGTTGTCTTCTCTACCGGCGCCACCGGCACGATCAATTTCAATCACACATCGAACAACTACGTGTTCGCGCCAAGCATCCAGGGGACCGGCCCCGGCACCGTGAATTTTCTCGCCGGCACGACGATCCTGTCCGGCAACAACACCTACACGGGCGCGACCAACATTTCGGCCGGCGCAACCGCGCAATTCGGAAATGGCGGCACGACAGGCCTCATCGCCGGCAACGTGACGAACAACGGCGCGATGATCGTCAACCTCTCGTCGTCCGCGACCTATGCTGGCGCGATTTCCGGCAACGGTACGTTTGAAAAGGCAGGAGGCAATACACTCAGCCTGACAGGCGCGAACACATTTACCGGAGGCACCACGATCTCGTCCGGTACGCTGCAGATCGGCGCAGGCGGTACGACAGGTTCGATCACGGGCAACATCGTCAATAACTCGATCCTGTCCTTCAATCGCTCCAACTCGTTTACATTCAGCAACCTGATTTCCGGTACCGGCAGCGTCGACAAGATGGGCACGGGAACCGTCACGCTCACAGCCGCGAACACCTACACCGGCGGCACCTCCGTCTCCCAGGGCACGCTGCGCCTCGGCGCCAATGACCGCCTCGCCGCCACAGGAGGCCTTTTCATCTTCAGCGGCGCGACCTTCGACCTTGCAGGATTCAGCCAGACGGTCGGCGCATTCGGCGGCCCCGGTACGGCGGCAATCGGAACCGGCTCGCTGACGGTCGGCAACAATCTTGACCGCACATTCCAGGGCAATCTCACAGGCAGCGGCAGCTTCATCAAGCAAGGCACGGGTTCGCTCACCATGAGCGGCAACAGTTCGACCTACACCGGCACGACCACGGTCAATAACGGCCTCCTCGCGGTCAACGGCAACATGTCGAACAGCGCCACGACCGTGAACACCAATGGTGTTCTGGGTGGAACCGGCACGGTCGGACAGACCACCGTGAACGGCACCATCGCGCCCGGCAACTCGATCGGCACGCTGAACGTCAATGGTCCGTACGTGCAGAACGCAGGATCGTTTTACAACGTCGAGGTCAACGCTGCGGGACAGTCCGACCTGATCAACGTGACGGGCACGGCGACTATCAATGGCGGCACAGTCCGCGTGATCGCCGCGATGGGCGCGTACAATCCCACAACTGTTTATACGATCCTGACATCCTCAGGCGCGCGCACAGGCACCTTCTCCGGCGTCACGTCGAACTTCGCCTTCCTCGACCCCTCGCTGACCTACGATCCCAACAACGTGTATCTGACGCTGGTCCGTAACAGCATCGACTTCGCCAGCGTCGGCATTACGCCAAACCAGAAATCGGCCGGCGGCGGCCTCGCCGCGCTCGGCATGACCAACCCGATCGTCAGCGCGGCGCTGATGCTGACGCCGGACGAGGCGCGCGCTGCGTTCGACAGCATGTCGGGCGAAATTCATCCAAGCCTGCATTCGCTGATGCTGGACGAAAGCTCCCTGATCCGCGATGCCATTCTCGGACGGCAGAGGCTGAACACCGCGCAGGGGTGGACCGCCACGCCGGTTACCGGATTTGCGGATGAAGACGAATCCGCACTCGCCTACGCAAAGAAGGGCCGCAAGGTCAAAGGTGGTCCCGCGTGGCCAATCAAGGTACAGCCGCCCGTCACTGCTCCGATCTATACCGCTTGGGTGCAGGGCTACGGCAACTGGACGCGCCTCAACAGCGACGGCAATGCCGCCACGCTGCGCGCCAGCAATGGCGGCGCCATCGGCGGCGTTGATGTGACGCTCAACAACAACTGGTGGCTCGGTGTCGCCACCGGTGCCGGAAGGACCGACGCCCGCGTCGATGCGCGCACGTCCTCGGCCACCATCGACACTTTCCATCTCGCGGCCTATGGCGGCGGACGGATCGGCGACATCGCGGTTCGCACGGGCGCCGCCTACGCCCACCACGACGTCTCGACCAGCCGCACCATCGCATTCCCGGGTTTCGCCGATGCTGCCACCGCAAGCTATGGCGCGAATACGTCGCAGGTGTTCGGCGAAGCCGCTTACGGCGTCGTCAGGAGCTGGGTGAACGCCGAGGCCTTCGCAAACCTCGCTTACGTGTCGGTCCGAAGCAACGGCTTCACGGAGACCGGCGGCCCTGCTGCGCTCACCGTGGCACAGACGACGACATCCGCGACCTACTCGACCCTCGGACTTCGGGCCCAGGCTCCAATCCCGGCGATCGGCCCATGGGCCATAACGGCGCGCGGCTCGCTCGGATGGCAGCATGCGTATGACGGCACAACGCCCGTCTCGCTGATGGCATTTGCGGCAAGCCCATCGCCATTCGCCATCGCGGGCGTTCCGATCGCAACCGATACGCTGCTGGTCGAAGCCGGGCTGGATGCGCTTGTTCACCGGAATACGGTTCTGGGAGTTCTGTACACCGGGCGTCTCGCCGCGGATGCCAGCGCTCATTCCGTCAGGGCCAACCTTGCGATGAAGTTCTGATTACTTCATCGCACCGTAAACAAGGCTTCTGAACGCTGACTGGATGCGTCCGCGCTGCGAGGGCGACTGGATCATCAGGATCGCGAGCATGTCTTCCTTCGGATCGGCCAGGAAGTAGGTGCCGCTCCCCCCGCTCCATTCGTACTCACCGACAGATCCGGGCCAGTGACTGACGCCGGCGTCTGTCCGTACAGCAACGCCGAGGCCAAAGCCAAATCCGGCGCCGGGGAAATAATAGACCCACGGCTTGATGCCCGTTCCCTCGCCGATATGGTTCGACGTCATCAGGTCTACGGTCTTGCGCGCCAGAATACGCGTGCCGTTGAACTCACCGCCGTTGAGCAGCATCTGCACAAAGCGTGCGTAGTCCGCCATGGACGACACCATGCCGCCGCCACCGGATTCCCACTTGGTGACCACCCGCGGATCGCGATCAAGCTTGTCGTATTTGGTCGGAAATGAATCGGCGAGCAGCGCCTGCTTTGCCGGATCGGTGACAAAGAAGCTCGTATTGGTCATGCCGAGCGGGCCGAGCAGGTTCTCCTTCTCGAATTCGTAAAGCGATTTACCAGACACCACTTCAATCACCCGCCCCAGCACGTCGGTGGCGTGACCATAGGTCCAGTACTCGCCAGGCTGGCTGATCAGCGGCAACGCGGCGATCTTGTCCGCCACTTCCGCATTGGTAAACTTGCCGGACATCAAGTCGGCGTCTTCATAAGGCTTCTTCACAACGCCATAGGCCAGCGATGCATACGGAATGCCCGCTGACTGGCGCAGCAGATCGTGAATCTGGATCGGGCGGCGCGGCGCAACGAGATCGAGTTCCGGCTTGCCGTCAGGGCCTGGTTTCTCCGCGCCAACCTTGATGGTGTAGAAGCCCTTGATGTACTGCCCCACCTCGTCGTCGAGCGCGAGCTTGCCCTGTTCCACCAGCATCAGCGCCGCCACCGAGGTGATCGGCTTGGACATGGAAAACAGCGTGAAGATGGTATCCGCTGTCATCGGCGCCTTGGTCGCAGGACTGCGAACGCCGAACGCCTTATAATATGCTGGATGGCCGCGGCGCTGGATCAGCACCATCGCGCCGGGGATTTTCCCCGTCGCGACTTCGTTGTTGAAATACGCGGTGATGCGCGCCAGCCGTTGCGGGAAGAAGCCGGCCTTTTCCGGATTGGTCTGCGCAAGACTTTCCGCGAAAACCGGAGATGACTGAAATATGACCGCGGCGGAGATCGATGCGACAAGCAAGGCAGCGCCCATGCGCCGGACGATATTTGAATGAAACAAAACCTATCTCCGCCAATCCGGTCAATGAGCCCGGACTTTAGCGGTCAGCGGCTATCGTGCAAAGCGCGCCCGTCACTCTAAAGCGTCATAAACCATGGCTTTGAGCGCAGGCTGAATGCGGCCGCGTTCTGACGGCGACTGCATCATCAGGATCGCAAACATATCCTGTGCGCGGTCGATCCAGAAATAGGTGCCGCCGGCACCGTCCCATTTGATTTCGCCGAGCGATCCCGGCGGTGGAGGCGTAGCATTCCCAGGTTCGGTGCGAACGCCAAAGCCCAAACCGTATCCGAAGCCGTCGCCGGGGAAGTAGTACGATCCACGCTTCACGCCTGTTGCAGGCGCGATGTGGTTCGCAGTCATGGTCGCGAAGGTTTCGGGCTTCAGATAACGTTTACCGTCGAGTTCACCGCCATTGAGCAGCATCTGCGAGAGCCGGCTGAAATCTCCGATGGTCGTCAGCAATCCGCTGGTCCCCGGCTCCCATTTATAGGGTTTACGGGGATCGCGGGAATTACCGGTCCTGAAATTGCTGTCACTCGGCAGCGGCTCCGCAATCCGGCGATACTGCGACGGGTCAGCCACATAGTACGAGGTGTCCTTCATGCCGAGCGGATCGAACAGCCGCTCCTTCTCGAAGGCGTAGAGAGATTTCCCAGATATCACTTCGATCACGCGGGCGAGCACATCCATCGAATGGCCGTAGTCCCACAACGTCCCCGGCTGCTCGGCCAATGGCAGGCGCGCGATCTTTTCGGCCACCGCGGCATTGTCCGTTCCATCGGCGTAAATGTCGGCATTCTTATAGGCCGTACGCACCAGGCTGTTGCCATAGAAGCCATAGGGAATGCCTGCGGATTGCCGCATCAGATCTTCAATGGTGATCGGACGTTCCAATGGCACCAGCTTGAGGATGGGGTCGCCATTCTCGCCCTTGGTCTCGACGCCGACCTGCGTATTGGCGAATGAGGGAATGTACTTGGACACCGGATCGTCGAGCTTCAGCTTGCCGTCGTCGACCAGCAACATCGCCGCGATACTGGTCACCGTCTTGGTCATAGAGAAGATCCTGAAGATCGCGTCCGGTGTCATTGGCTCGCCGGTCGTCACATCGATCTTGCCGAAGGACTTGAAATAGGCCTGCTTGCCGCGGCGCTGAATCAGAACGATCGCGCCGGAAATCTTGCCGTTCGTGACTTCGGCATTGAAAAACTCGGTGATGCGCTCAAGGCGCTGCGGAGAAAGAACGGCGTTCGGCGGATAAGTCCGCATCGCGCTGTCGGCCGACGCTTGAACAGCGGTGATGAGAAAAAACGCGACAGGCAGAATGCTGCGGGCATGGCGCAGAATGGGCGTTGCCTCAATCAGCTGACGAGTTGCGGAAAGGGGCATAAAAAATCCTTCCATCCCGGCGTGTCCGGGATGGAAGGACTGTATCTGTGAAAAAGGTGGCCGCACAAGCGAGACGGCTTGAGCCGTCTCGCCTTCAAAAAGATCAGCCAACGGGCTGCTGAACCGCGATGCCCTTGTCGGCGAGCAACTGCTGCAATTCGCCGGCCTGGAACATCTCACGGATGATGTCGCAACCGCCGACGAACTCACCCTTGACGTAGAGCTGCGGTATGGTCGGCCAGTTCGAATAGATCTTGATGCCGTCGCGCAGTTCGCCCGATTCAAGAACGTTCAGGCCCTTGTAGGCGACACCGACGTGATCGAGGATCTGGACCACCTGGCCCGAGAATCCGCACTGCGGAAACTGCGGCGTGCCCTTCATGAACAGCACGACGTCGTTGGACTTCACTTCGTTGTCGATAAATTGGTCGATGCTCATATTCGCGTCCTTGCAAACCCGGGGCCTGCGGCCGGCCGGGAATCTCCCATCGGCCAGCCGTTCTGGCCATATATGTAGCCCGGAACGGCTCCGCATCCCAATCAAATCGCTGAAAAGGAGCCATGCGACGCTCCCGAACGGGCGCGCGGGTCTGCCATGCCATACCCATGAAACAATCATCGCCTCCGCAACGTATGGATTTCATGGCCCGCGGTGCCTTTTTTCTCCGGAAGGCCGCCCTATCTAGAGCATCCCTACTGCGGAACCGATCCCGAGAAGCATCGTTCTCCCCTCAACCGGAGATTCTTGTGACGAAACCAGCCTCCCAGTCCGACGCCCGCGTCACCAGTCCCTCCGCGTTTCCACCCGAATCCCGCGACGAGCGGGCAACAAGGCTGCTGACGGCCTACAGCACGGTCCGGGATGAGACCGAGCGCCGGGCAGCCCCGTTGTCCCCCGAGGACCAGTTGGTCCAGTCGATGCCGGACGCCAGCCCCACCAAATGGCATCGCGCCCACGTCACCTGGTTCTGGGAGCAATTCCTGCTGGGCGAGCATTCTCCCGGCTACAAGCCTTACCACCCGGATTACGCCTACCTGTTCAACTCCTACTACGTCAGCGCCGGCCCCCGTCACGCCCGGGCCCAGCGCGGCCACCTCACCCGCCCGGGTGCGGACGAGGTGACGGCCTATCGCAAACATGTCGATGCCGCGGTCGCGGCATTTTTCAGTTCGGCGGACGCGGACACGCTGGCCAGACTGGAGCCGCTCATTGAGGTCGGCCTCAACCACGAGCAGCAGCACCAGGAATTGCTGCTTACCGACATCCTGCACGCCTTCGCGCAAAATCCGATCCCGCCCGCCTATCAGCCCGGCTGGCGATTTCCCGCCGCGACCCGCAAGGGCGACGCATGGGTCACGCTGATGGAAGGCATCCACACCATCGGCCACACGGACGATTCATTTCACTTCGACAACGAAAAGCCTGCTCACCGCGCGCTGGTCGGCCCGGTGAAACTGGCGCGCAATCTCGTCACCAACGCCGAGTGGCTCGCCTTCATGCAGGACGGCGGCTATGAGACCGCCACGCTTTGGCTGATGGATGGCTTTGCGAAAGCAGCGGAAGAGGAGTGGAAGGCTCCGGGCCATTGGCGCAAGATCGGCGATGAGTGGAAAGTCATGACGCTCGGCGGTTTGCAGCCGGTCGATCCGTCAGCGCCCGTCTCCCATGTCAGCTACTACGAAGCGGACGCCTTCGCGCGCTGGAGCGGAAAGCACCTGCCGACGGAAATGGAGTGGGAAGTCGCCGCCCGCGCCGGCCATCTCAACGACGCCTTCGGCATCGTCTGGCAGTGGACCCGCAGTTCGTACTCACCTTATCCCGGCTATCGCGCCATCGAAGGCGCGCTCGGGGAATACAACGGCAAGTTCATGGTCAACCAATTGGTGCTGCGCGGCTCGTCGCTGGCAACGCCGGACAACCATAGCCGCGTGACCTATCGCAATTTCTTCTATCCGCATCATCGCTGGCAGTTCACCGGACTGCGCCTCGCCGACTACGCCGTTTGAACCCTGAACACACGAGATCGTCATGAATGTGCATGTCAACACGCGGGCCGACGCCCCGCACCACGATCAGATTGACCATTCTTTCGCGCAGGACGTGATCGCAGGTTTGTCGCAACAGCCGAAAAAACTGTCGCCAAAATACTTTTACGACGAGGCAGGCTCGAAACTGTTCGAGCAGATCACGCTGCTGCCGGAATACTATCCGACCCGCACCGAACTGCGCATTCTGCGCGACCGCGGCGAGGAAATTGCAGCGGCGATCCCGGCCAACGCGGCGCTGGTGGAATTCGGCGCCGGCGCCACAACCAAGGTGCGCCTGCTGCTCAAGCAGTGCGCCTTCAAGGCTTATGTTCCGGTGGATATCTCCGGCGATTTCCTCAACGGTCAGGCCAGCGCGCTGCGCGGGGACTTCCCCGATCTCGCGGTCTATCCGGTGACAGCCGATTTCACCAAACCGTTCGAACTGCCGCCGGAAGTGAAGGACATGCCCAAGGTGGGCTTCTTTCCGGGCTCGACCATCGGCAACTTCGACCCGCACGAAGCCCGTACCTTCCTGCGCAGCGCCCGCGCCATTCTCGGCGAAGGCGCGACGCTGATCGTTGGCGTTGACCTAGAGAAGGACGAGCGCGTGCTTCACGACGCCTACAACGACTCGGCAGGCGTGACCGGCCAGTTCAATCTCAATGTGCTGGCGCGCATCAATCGTGAACTCGGCGGCAATCTCGATCTCGACGGATTCAAGCACAGTGCGATCTACAACCGCGAGCGCCATCGCATCGAGATGCATCTGATCAGCCGCAAGCCACAGACCGTGCGGGTGCTGGATCACACGGCGACGTTCCGTACCGGCGAGACGATCCACACCGAAAGCAGCTATAAATATAGCATCAAGCGCTTTACGGATCTGGCGCGCAGTTCGGGATGGACGCCGCGCGCGTCATGGACCGATCCCGACGGAATGTTTTCGGTTCACGCGCTGGTGGCGCAGGCATAAGCCCGCGAGGTGGGAGCGGCCAACCTCTAGATCTCGTCTTCCTTCGTCCCGGAGCCGAGCGAGATCGCTTCCCAGGCTGCGACGATCAGCATGACCACCGTCGTTGCCGTTGATAACAGCAGCGGTGACAACGAATGCGCGAACGGGATCAGCACGACCAGCAGACCGATACCGACGAGGTGCGAGAGCTGAAAGATGCCGCGGATGCTGCGCTTGAACAAGATCGTGCCGATCAGAAACAGCAGCGGCCCGCCGATGATGCTGAGTATAGCCTTGGTGTCCGTATGTCCCGCGGGATGCGCCAAGAGTAATTCGTCGCCCACCGCCGACACCACGATCCCCGCAACAATCGGCAGATGCAGATACGTGTAGGCCAGCCGCGCCAGCTTTCCCGTTTCGTCGGAATGCGAGATGTGTTCCGCCCCCGCTTCGGCACCGATATGGAAATAAACCCACCACATCGCAATGCTGCCGATCAGCGCGACGATGAAACCCATGACCGTCGGGGCGGTCCATGAAGCTTCCGCGAAGGTGGCTCCGGTCACCACGATGGATTCGCCGAGCGCGATGATGATGAACAGCGCGCAACGCTCGGCCATATGGCCACCCTCGACCTCCCAATCCGCGAGCGGCGTCGCCCCCAGGCCGGGAAACCGGAATCGCATCATTGGTCCGCAATATTCGATCGCCACCGCGACGATCCACAGAAGAAGTCGCGCCTGCCCCTCAGCCAGCCCGCCCGCGATCCAGAATACGCCGCTGCAGGCAAGCCACAGGGTGATGCGCAGCAGATTCATGCGCAGACCGGGCTCGGATTTGGGAATCGACCAGAACGTGAAAGCGGAGCGCCCCACCTGCATGACGACAAAGGCCAGCGCGAACGCCAGCCCCCGGCTTTCAAACGCCTTGGGAATGGAGGTGGACAGCAGCAGCCCGGCGACCATCAGCCCGAACAGCATCACCCGGATCGGTGTGCGCTCCGGGTCAAGCCAATTGGTGATCCAGGATGTGAAGATCCACACCCACCAGACCGCCAGAAACAGAATCGTCGTCTGCAAGACGCCCAGCGGCGTGAAGTGTGCCAGCAGCGTGTGGGAAAGCTGCGTGATGGCGAAAACAAACACCAGATCGAAGAACAGTTCGACGTAGGTGACGCGATGATGCTGGTGCGGCGTCCGCGCCCGCAGCAATGTCCTCTTTGTCGACACGGCGGCCCCCGCTTTCGTCGATCAGGCGTCAGGCACACCCGTCTGCAACGCCAGCGCATGCAGCACACCACCCATCTGTCCCTTCAGCGACTGATAGACGATCTGGTGCTGCTGCACCCGCGACTTGCCGCGGAAGGATTCCGAGATGACGGTGGCCGCGTAGTGATCGCCGTCTCCGGCGAGATCGCGGATGGTGACCTGCGCGTCAGGCAAGGCAGCCTTGATCATCGTTTCGATGTCCCGCGCGTCCATTGGCATGTCTTTGAATCTCCTCATGTTGAGCCGTACCCGGCTCACTCAACGCACGAAATATGCCTGATTCTAGCCCGCACAACCCGCGCCGTCACGCGAGCATTGCGGAAGATAGCTCCTATATTGTGGCTCTCAACAGGAAGCCCGCCATGAACATTCGTATGAAGATTCCAGGCCCGGACCACCCGATTACAATCGCAGAGAACCCCAAACGGGTCCGAGTCAGCGTCGGTGGCGAGGTGATCGCCGAAACCAGCCACGCCCTGACGCTCAAAGAGGCAGGCTACCCTGCCGTCCAGTATATTCCCCGCGCCGATGCCAATGCCGGCAAGCTAAAGCGGACGGACCACAGCACATATTGTCCCTACAAAGGCGACGCGAGCTATTTCAGCATCGTGTCAGGCGGCCAGACGCTGGAAAACGCGATCTGGACCTACGAGACGCCCTATGAATCGGTGAAAGAGATCGAAGGGCATCTGGCGTTTTACCCCAACAAGGTCACGATCGAGGAAATTTAGCTTTCCAAACAAAAATGCCCGCCGGAGTGTCGCCGGCGGGCAAAGTCGGGATACTTCCGTTTCTACTTTTTAACGAGAGGGCATTCGCTCTCAGCCAGCGGCTTGAACGACTCGTCGCCCGACATCGCAGCCAGTTGCTGATAGAAATCGCCGCGATATTTCGAATCCGCCGGTGACTTCACCTTCATCAGGAAGGTCTTGTGCATCACCCGGCCGTCCGCCCGGATCTGGACGTTCTTGTTGTAGAAATCGTTGACCGGCATTTCCTTCATCTTGGCGGCCACCGCCTTGCCCTCGTCGGTCCCGGCAGCCTCCACCGCCTTCAGATAGTGAAGCACGGAGGCATAGGTGCCTGCCGTGATGAGGTTCGGGATGAAGCCGCCCGAGCGCTCCATGAACCGCTTGGCCCAGGCGCGGGTTTCGTCGTTGGCGTCCCAGTAGAACGAGGTCGTCAGCGTCAGGCCCTGCGCGACGTTCAGGCCCACACCTTCGATATCGTTGATGTAGATGACGAGGCTGGCGAGGTTCTGCCCGGACTGCACGATGCCGAACTCGCGCGCCTGCTTGACCGCGCTCAGAAGGTCAGCGCCCGACATCGCAAGCCCGATCACCTTGGCCTTCGAGGCTTGCGCCTGCAGCAGGAACGACGAGAAATCCGGCGAGCCGAACGGAAAGCGCACGCTGCCCAGCACCTTGCCGCCGCTGACCTCGACAAAACGGCTGGCATCGCGCTGGAGCGAATGACCGAACGCGTAATCGCTGGTCAGGAAATACCAGCTATCGCCGCCCTGCTTGGTGACCTGGCTGGCCGTGCCTTTGGCGAACGCATAGGTGTCGTAGCTCCACTGCGACGTCGTCTCCGAACAGGCCTTGCCGGTGAGTTCGGTGGTCGCAGCGCCGGAGATCAGCAGCACCTTGCCGCGCGAGCGCGCGATTTCCTGGGTCGCCAGCGCCACGGCTGAACCCGCGACGTCGGTGATGGTGTCGACGCCCTCGGTCTCGAACCACTTGCGGCTGATGGCGGACGCAATGTCAGCCTTGTTCTGATGGTCGGCGGTGACGACGCTGATCGGCTTGCCGAGCACCTTGCCGCCGAAATCATCGACCGCCATCTGCGTCGCCTCAACGGAGTGCTTGCCGACCAGATAGGCGAAACCGCCCGAATGATCGGTCAGCACGCCGATCTTCACCGCGTCGTCAGAGACCTGCGCCTGCGCCGCGCTGCCTGCCATCAGCATCGCCGCGACAGTCAGTCCGATCCTTGTTGTTCTCACGATAGTTTGTCCTCCCTCTGAATTCTGTTGTTTGGCGTCAGACCGGCAGCGCGATGCCGTCATGTCCGGGGTCTGCGCCGCCGTCGAGTTTGTCGTCGTCGATCCGAATGCCGTGCACAGCTGCGAAGCCGAACGTGTAAGGGCTGCGGATCACCTCGTAGCCATCGGCTTCAAGTTCGCGCGTCACGCCGTGGACGATGCGGTTGGAGACGTCGATGGCGTTGCTGGTCGCGGAGAAGCGCGGCGCGCTCACCGCTTCGGTCATGGTCATGCCGAAATCGAGCACGTTGAGAATGGCCTGCAGCACGCCCATGGCGATCTGCGTTGCGCCCGGCGCACCGATCACGAGATACGGCTTGCTATCCTTGAAAACGATGGACGGAACCACCGAGGTGAAGCGCGCCTTGCCCGGCGCGACCGATCCGGGGCGACCCGGCCGCGGATCGAACACGCCCATGCAACCGTTGTAGATGAAGCCAAGGCCCTCGGTGATGACACCGGACGGCATGCCGAGCGAATGCGTCATGGTCACGCAGTTGCCTTCACGGTCGACCACCGAGACATGCGTGGTGTCCTTCGACGGATGACCCGAATTGAAGCGCGGCACGTCGCCCTTGATACGCTGCTTGATCTCGGCGGCCATCGTCGCGGCATAGTCTTTCGACGTCAGCTTGCCGACGGGAATATCAAGGAATCCCGGATCGCCCAGGAAACGGTCTTTGTCGGCGGTCGCACGCTTCATCGCCTCGCAGACCACGCGCAGATATTCGACGCTGTTGTGCCCGAGCGTGGAGAGATCGAAGTTCTCCAGCACGTTGAGCATCTCGAGCAGCATGACACCGCCGCCCGGCGGATTGTTGGTCGTGACCTCATAGCCGCGATACTGGCCGCGCAGCGGCTCACACCATCGCGGCTGGTAGTTCGCGAGATCGTCTTCGGTGATCAGGCCGCCATTCGCCTTCATGTCGGCGGCGATGCGCTTCGCGAGTTCGCCGCGATAGAACACGTCAGAGCCGCCTTCGGCGATCATCCGCAGGGTCTGCGCATAGTCCGGATTTTTGACGACATCGCCGACGCGCTTGTAGCTGCCGTCGTCGCGGCAATAGAGCTTCCGCCCCGAGGCGGTGAACGAGAGACGATCGATACCCGAGGCGCGGTCCATGATGCCAGGATCGGACCAGAACAGTTCGACATGCGGACGCACCATCCAGCCGCGTTCGGCCCATGCGATCGCTGGCGCAACGATCTCACGCCACGGCAGCATACCGAACCGCGAATGCGCCTCGTAGTAGGCCTTCAGCGACGCGGGCACGCAGATCGACTGGTAGCCGAGGTCGTTCACCTTGCCGCGCAGGATGAAGCCGTAACCGTCGCGCGCCTCGCCTTCGATCAGATCGGCCCACATGTCGGGACGTGCCGCCGCCGGCGCGGGCGCATGGAAATCGAGATACTGATGGAAGTTCTGTCCGGGAAAATAGATGCCGGCGCTGCCGAAGCCCGCGATGCCGGTCATCAGCGGATCGACAACGCCCTGAACCAGCGCGCAGGCAATTGCCGCATCGATGGCGTTGCCACCGGCCCGCAACATATCCGCTCCGGCTTCCGCCGCTTCGGCCTGCGCCGCAACGATCATCTCCTTGCCTTTGGGCATGGTCTCTCCCCTGCGTTTCTTGTGGTTGCGCCGCGCGCGGCGAAGCAGGGCAAACCCTCGCCCCGCGGATCGATACGGACCGGTTTGACAGATGGCATTCATGCCTGTCCAATACCAATCAAGCTGTGATTGATGCCTTTAAGGCAACAATTGGAACCGTCCGCGATCTCTTTCCATGACCCGTCCCCTGCTGCCCGCCAGAATTCCGTACTTTCTCGCCGTCGGCGAAACGCTGAGCTTTCGCAAGGCTGCCGAGCAGCTTGGCATCGCCCAGCCCGCGCTCAGCCGCGCCATCCGGGATCTGGAACGTCAATTGGGCTTCGCGCTGTTCGAGCGATCGACCCGCCGGGTCACGCTGACGCCCGCGGGCGAAGTGCTTTACCGGGAGAGCGCCGATGCCATGCAGCGGCTGGCGCGGGCCACCATGCACGCGGAACGCGTCGCGCAGGGCCTGAGCGGCACGGTCAGTGTGGGCTATTCGACCTTCGCAGCGACCGGCCCGATGTCCGACATCATCATCGAGTTTCGCAAACATCATCCGCAGGCGCAGGTCGGCCTGCGTCTGCTCGCCTCGTCCGAACAGGCCGCAGCCTTTGAGGAAGGCACGCTCGATCTCGGCTTCATCATGTCGAATGTCGCCGCGCCGCCGCTGCAAGCCATGCCCATCTCGCGCGAACGGCTGGTCGCACTGATCCCCGCGAGTCATCCATGGGCAGAGAAGCCGACAATCACGCTGGAAACGCTGTCAACCTCTCCGCTGGTGATCGGCACCGCGCGGCGATGGCGCGGCTTCCGCGCGCTCGTCAACGGGCTGATCGCAGAGCGCGGACTCTCACTCTCAATTGCCGAGGAAGCCGACGACGTGCCGGTGCTGCTGCAACTGGTGCGGTCAGGATTCGGCTGCACGATCCTCGATGCATCCTTCATCCCGACCCTGCCGCCGGGAATCGTATCGCTGGAAATTGCGGATGCGACCGCGACGCTCGATATCTCGCTGGTCTGGCGCGAGGATCACCTGTCGCCATTGGCGGCGCGGTTCATCGATGTGGCGAAGGCATTCATGGCGTCGCGGCAGGAGACGCCGCGACGGCGAACGCGCCAGAGCAGGAAATGATCGCAGCGCGCGATCAGTTCTTTCCGGACATATAGGCCGGCAGCCAGTTCTCATGGCCCGCCTTGAGCGACGCCACTGAAACCGGCGTCTCGCCTTCGACCGCGATGTCGTGCCCGCCGGTCTTGCCGATGACATGGCACGGCACGCCGACAGCCTTGAGCTTGCTCAGCACCGTCAGCAAATGCTCTTCCTGCACCGTGACGACATAGCGCGCCTGATCCTCACCGAACCACCAGGCATGCGGCACGATCTCTTCCGGCGGCGCGTCCAGGATCGCACCGATGCCGCTGGCCATGGCCATTTCGGTGAGCGCCACCAGCAAACCGCCATCGGCCACATCGTGCACAGCGGTCGCAGTGCCGCCCTTGATCATGCCGCGCACCACATCGCCATTGCGCTTCTCGACATTGAGATCGACCGGCGGCGGAGCGCCCTCTTCCTTGCCGCAAATATCGCGCAGATAGACCGACTGGCCGAGCCAGCCTTGCGTGTCGCCGATCAGCAGGATCGCCTCGTTCTCAGCCTTGAACGCCAGCGTCGCCGACTTGGTGAAATCGTCCAGCAGGCCCACGCCACCGATGGACGGCGTCGGCAGAATGCCGCGGCCATTGGTTTCATTGTAAAGCGAGACGTTGCCCGACACGACGGGGAAATCCAGCGTGCGGCAGGCTTCCGCGATGCCCTTCAGGCAGCCGACAAACTGGCCCATGATCTCGGGCCGCTCGGGATTACCGAAATTGAGATTGTCGGTGATAGCGAGCGGCTTGCCGCCCACCGCCGTGATGTTGCGCCACGCCTCGGCAACAGCCTGTTTGCCGCCCTCGAACGGATCGGCCTCGCAATAGCGCGGCGTCACATCGCAGGTCAGCGCGAGGCCCTTCGGTCCGTCCTGCACACGCACCACCGCCGCATCGCCGCCGGGACGCTGCAAGGTGTTGCCGCCGATGACATGATCGTACTGCTCCCACACCCAGCGCTTCGAGCAGAGTTCAGGCGTGGCAATCAGTTTCGACAGCGCCTCCGTGATCGATACGGGCGCCTTCACGTCGCGCGCATGGATCACCGGCAACTGCGGCGACGGCACATGCGGCCGGTCATAGAGCGGCGCTTCGGATTCCAGCTCCTTGATCGGCAGGTCGGCCATCACGTCGCCGCCATGCTTCACAACGAAGCGCTGCGTCGGCGTGGTGTAGCCGACGATGGCGAAGTCGAGCCCCCACTTCTTGAAGATCGCTTCCGCCTGCTTTTCCTTCTCGGGCTTCAGCACCATGAGCATGCGCTCCTGGCTTTCCGAGAGCATCATCTCATAGGCGCTCATGCCGGTTTCGCGCGTCGGCACTGAATCCAGATGCAATTCGACGCCGAGGTCGCCCTTCGCGCCCATTTCGACCGCGGAGCATGTGAGACCCGCCGCGCCCATGTCCTGGATCGCGATCACGCAATCCGCTTCCATGATCTCGAGGCAGGCTTCCAGCAGCAGCTTTTCCGCGAACGGATCGCCGACCTGCACGGTCGGACGCTTCTCCTCGCTGTCGTCGTCGAATTCGGCGGAGGCCATGGTCGCGCCGTGAATACCGTCGCGGCCGGTCTTCGAGCCGAGATAGACGATCGGCATGTTCACGCCGGAGGCCGCCGCGTAGAAAATCTTGTCGCTTTCGGCGAGGCCCACGGCCATCGCATTGACCAGAATGTTGCCGTCATAGCGCGTATGGAAACGCGTCTGGCCGCCTACCGTCGGCACGCCGAACGAGTTGCCATAGCCGCCGACGCCCGCGACCACGCCCGAAACAAGATGACGGGTCTTCGGATGGCTCGGATCGCCGAAGCTCAGCGCGTTGAGACAGGCAATCGGCCGCGCGCCCATGGTGAACACGTCGCGCAGGATGCCGCCGACACCGGTGGTCGCGCCCTGATAGGGCTCGATGTAGCTCGGGTGGTTGTGGCTCTCCATCTTGAAGACCACGGCCAGCCCGTCGCCGATGTCGATGACGCCTGCGTTCTCGCCGGGGCCCTGAATAACCCACGGCGCCTTGGTCGGCAGGCCGCGCAGATGGATGCGCGAGGACTTGTAGGAGCAATGTTCGTTCCACATCGCCGAGAAGATGCCGAGTTCCGTGAAGGTCGGCACCCGGCCGATCAGCTTCAGGATCCGTTCGTATTCGTCCGGCTTGAGACCATGGCTGGCGACGAGATCGGGGGTGATCTGGGGTTCGTTCCTGATCGTCAAGGCGACGGCGCTCCGGTCAAATGCTTCGGCATCCCTCCGGGCGGCCGGAGGTGCGGGATGGACGGAATATGCTTGATTCCGGGCCTCTTTGTGCACGGCAGCCCGGCCTGCGGCAAGCATCAGATAGGGAGAAATCCCGGCTAAAAAAGCCCCTGCTGCGGCCCTTGCCGAGGGCTCGAGGGGGCAGCACCCGTCCCTCTTTTCGGGCCTTCGGACGACCGTGCGCAAAAAAACTCCGCACCTGGCCGGCCTCCCGGTCGTGGGCGCGATGGCCAGCTGGCAGACAAAGGAAAAGTGATTGAAATCACGTCGTTACCGGGCGGCGACCCGCAAAATTTAGATCGCATTAACCAAACCTTCGTAGCGTAGCCTGGCCAGCGCGCCTTCAACGCGCCCCGGCTCACTCCGTCGCATCGGACTGCGTAACCCACTGCCTGCACCCCGCAAGCGGTAGACGCACCGCTACGCTTTAAGTCAGGCCCAGACATCATGAATCCTTCCGACACTCTCGCCGCCCGCATGGCCTTCATCGGAATTGACGATACGACCCGCACTCTGCTGCGCGAGGTCCGCCCCATGGCCATGGCGGCGCTGCCAGCGATCCTCGACCAGTTCTATCGGACCGTCGCGAAGTTTCCGGACGTCCAGAAGATGTTCCCGCGCCCCGAGATCGTCGCACATGCGCAAGCTGCGCAGCTTGCCCACTGGGACATGATCCTGTCCGGGCGCTTCGATGCCGACTATGTCCGCTCTGTCACGCGGATCGGGGAGACCCATCACCGTCTCGGCCTTGAACCGCGCTGGTACATCGGCGGCTACAAGCAGATCATCGGCGGCCTTGTTGCCGCAATCGAAACCGGCGTCACGGCGCGTTTCGGCGGCCGGGCGTTGCTCGAAAAGAAAGCCGCGATCATCGAAGCCGTGGTCGGCGCGGCGATGCTGGACATGGATTTCGCCATCTCGGTCTATCTGGATGCGGGCAAGCGCGAAAAGCGCGACGTTCTCGAACGGCTTGCGGGGCAGTTCGAACAAACCATTTCGCAGATCGTGGGGCGCGTCGGCACGACGTCGCGAGATCTCAATGCGGCGGCCGACACGCTGAAATCAACCGCCGACCAGACGCGGACCCTGTCGGGCTCCGTCGCATCGGCCTCCGAACAGGCGTCGCAAAGCGTGCAGTCCGTGGCGGCTGGCGCGGAGGAAATGAGCGCTTCGGTCTCCGAGATATCGCGGCAGGTTCAGGAATCGCTGCGGATCGCAAACGATGCGGTCAAGCAGGCGGAAGGCGCGAGCGGCCGGGTGGCCGGTCTCAGCGAAGCCGCCGCCCGCATCGGCGATGTCATCAAGATGATCAACGCCATCGCCGAGCAAACCAACCTGCTCGCGCTCAACGCGACCATCGAGGCTGCCCGCGCGGGTGAGGCCGGCAAGGGATTTGCCGTCGTTGCGCAGGAGGTCAAGGCGCTCGCCTCGCAAACCGCAAAGGCAACGGACGAGATCAGCACCCAGATTGTCGGCATGCAGGCCTCGACCGGTGAAACCGTCAGCGCCATCACCGAGATCAGCGGCACGATCAGTTCGATTTCGCAAATTGCCGGCGCGATCTTCGAGGCCGTGGATCAGCAGAACGCCGCGACGCGTGAGGTCACCAGCGGAATTCAGGTTGCGGCGACCGGATCGTCGAACGTGGCCGCCAATATCGTCATGGTCAGCAAGGGCGCGGAAGACACCGGCCGCGCCGCTGCGGACGTGCATTCGTCAGCCAGTTCGCTCACCGCTGAAAACCAGCAGTTGCGGACCCAGGTGGATCACTTCCTGGCCACCCTGCGCAGCGCCTGATCCAGAAAAAATCGCGGCTCCTTGCGGGGCCGCGTTTTCTTTTTGTAGTCAGATTTACGAATTGGGCTTCGCGTCAATAAAATCGGCGTAAAGCCACCAGCTACCTAAGCCAATCATTAACCCTCCGCCCATCAATATCTTTCCATAGACTACGGGTGAATAGAGGAAATGGTACCCAACCAAAAACACACCGCCGATGAAAAGCGCTAAGGCGCAAATCAGAGACAGCGAGCGCCGGGCTGGAGACATTAGGCCGCGCTTTCCAGATGCGCCACGAGGCCTGCAAACAGCCCGCGTCCGTCGGTGTTCCCCATGATGTCTTCGACGTGGTTTTCCGGGTGCGGCATCATGCCGAGCACGTTGCCCTTGTCGCTGACAATGCCCGCGATGGATGCCGCCGCGCCGTTGATGTTGTGCGTGTCGCCGACTTCGCCTGAAGCGCTGCAATAGCGATAGAGCACCCGGCCCTCGCCTTCGAGACGCCGAATGGTGTCTTCGTCCGCGGCGTAGTTGCCCTCGCCATGCGCCACGGGCACGCGGATCACCTGACCGGCATTGTAGCCGCGCGTGAATGGCGTATCGGAGCGCTCGACGCGCAGATGCACATCGCGGCAGATGAACTTGAGCTGCGCATTGCGCATCAGCACGCCGGGCAGCAGGCCCGACTCGCAGAGAATCTGAAACCCGTTACAGACGCCGAGCACGAGGCCGCCATTCGCCGCATGGGCACGCACCGCGTCCATAATCGGCGCGCGCGCGGCAATCGCCCCGCAGCGCAGATAGTCGCCATAGGAAAACCCACCGGGCACCACGACGAGATCCGTGCCCTTCGGCAAGGCAGTGTCGGCGTGCCAGACCATGGCCGCGTCATTGCCGGACGCGAGCTTGAGCGCACGCGCCATGTCGCGTTCGCGATTGATGCCGGGGAAGACGAGAACGGCTGATTTCATCGGTCGCTTGGCCTAACCCAGAACCTCGACGCGGTAATTTTCGATCACCGTATTCGCCAGCAGCTTGTCAGCGGCTTCCTTGAGCGCGGCTTCGGCTTTCGCCTTGTCCGCGCCCGCGACTTCGATGTCGAACACCTTGCCCTGCCGCACGCTGGCAATGCCATCGACGCCGAGCGATTTCAGCGCTCCTTCGATGGCCTTGCCCTGCGGATCGAGAATGCCGTTCTTCAATGTGACGGTGACGCGCGCCTTCATCGAATTCAGCTCTTCACAAGCACCGGGCCGGAGCCCGCAGGACGATCGTTCTCGATCAGGATGCCGAGACGCTTGGCGACTTCGGTATAGGCCTCGAGCAGCCCACCGAGATCGCGGCGGAAGCGGTCCTTGTCCATCTTCTCGTTCGACTTGATGTCCCACAGCCGGCATGAGTCCGGCGAGATTTCATCAGCGACGATGATGCGCATCATGTCGTTCTCGAACAGCCGTCCGCATTCCATCTTGAAGTCCACAAGACGGATGCCGACGCCGAGGAACAGCCCGGTCAGGAAGTCGTTCACACGAATGGCAAGCGCCATCATGTCGTCGATCTCCTGCGGCGTGGCCCAGCCGAACGCGGTGATGTGCTCCTCGGAGACCATCGGGTCGCCGAGCTGGTCGTTCTTGTAATAGAACTCGATGATCGAACGCGGGAGCTGCGTGCCTTCCTCGATGCCGAGGCGCTGCGACAGCGAACCGGCGGCGACGTTGCGCACGACGACTTCCAGCGGCACGATCTCGACCTCGCGGATCAACTGCTCGCGCATATTGAGGCGCTTGATGAAATGCGTCGGCACGCCGATGTCGTTCAGATGCTGGAAGACATACTCCGAGATCCGGTTGTTGAGGACGCCCTTGCCCTCAATGATCTGGTGTTTCTTGGCATTGAACGCGGTGGCGTCGTCCTTGAAATGCTGAATCAGGGTTCCAGGCTCAGGCCCTTCGTAAAGGGTCTTGCCCTTGCCTTCATAAATGCGACGCCGACGGCTCATAGGGATGTACCGTGTTCTGTTGAAGTCCATGAATGGGGTGCTCCGGGTGATTTACGCGACCCACGGCGGAGCTGCCGTGAAGTCCGGAATCGTGAAACAAACCGCGAACCGGACTCATCGGCAACGTACCCGATTGAACCCGCCGATACAACGCAACGCAGCGCGTATTCCCGCAAAAGTAAGCGGTGTTTTGCGCTGGAAATCCTCAAGAATTCCCGTTTCGGCGTATTTCGCCCGCAATCGCCACCTCCTGCGACCTCTGGGACGTTGCCTTGCCGGGGTCGGACCTCCTATATGCAGGGTCCCGCCGACATCCCGGCATGACCAATTCAGCTTTACGGAACAGATATATGTCCACTTTCGACAAGCGCGAGGAAGGTTTCGAGAAGAAATTCGCCCTCGACCAGGAAACGAAGTTCAAGGCGGAGGCCCGCCGGAACAAGTTGCTGGGTCTCTGGGCCGCCGAAAAACTGGGCAAAACCGGTGATGACGCCGTGGCCTACTCCACGGAGGTTGTCGCGGCCGATTTCGAGGAAGCCGGCGATACCGACGTCCTGCGCAAGGTGGCCGCCGACCTGGCCAGCAAGGGCGTGTCGGAAGCCGACGTTCGCAAGAAGATGGACGAACTGATGGCCGTCGCCGTCGCCCAGATCAAGGCCGGGTAGTAATTCCACCCCATTGAACGAAAGACGCCGCGCGATCGGCTCGCGCGGCGTTTTGCTTGCCGGAATGATTTACTTCAGCGAGTCCTGAACCTTCGCGATGCCGGCCAGGACGCAGACTTCGTCCTTTTCGCCACCCGGTGCACCCGATGCGCCGACCGCACCGATGACCTCGTTGCCGACCTTGATGGGGGCTGCGCCGCCGACAGCCACCACGCCCGGAATCTGCTTGAGGTAAGCCGTTTCCGGCTTGTCTGTCAGCTTCATGAACTCCAGCGAGGTCTGGCCGCGCGTGCGCGAGGTGTAGGCCTTCAGGCGGCTGAACTCCATGGTGTGGGGATTGGTGCCGTCGCCCCGAACCTGAGCCGCGACGTTGCCGGCCTTGTCGACGACCGTGACAGACACCTTGTAGCCGTCCTTGGTGCACTGCTCGATGGTGCCCTGGATGATGGCGATGGCCATCGTCATCGACACGTTCTTTTCAACCTGCGGCGCCTGCGCGTGAGCCGGACCGGCGATAACGATTGCAGCCGTCGTCAAGGCTGCAAGACCGAGTGAACGCATATGGAAGCCTCCCTTTGATGGTTTTTTGGTTACGCGTTTTTGTAGCAACCCTTGGTAACGCGCTTTCATCCCATCAAAGAAGAAAAATCGGTACTGCGGTAGCGAAGGACTAGGCGGTTGCGGCCAGCCGGTCGAGTTGCGCGGCGAGATCGGCTTCCACGTCCGCCGCATTGATCAGGCAAACGCGATACCCCCGCGCCTCCAGCCATTCGCGCCGCGCCGCGCGATCCCGTTCGATCACATCGGTCTCATTGGCGTTGACGAGTTCGATCGCCAGCCGCTTCGTGAACGACACAAAATCCGGAATGTGACGCCCCACCGGCGTCTGCCGCTTGAAGTGAGATGCGAAACGGCGGTCCGTCCTCAGCGCCTGCCAGAGAATACGCTCCGCGTCGGTCGGATTACGCCGCAGCAGCCGCGCCAGCCCCCTTACCGTGCCGCCGCTTTCGGATGGTGTGCGGCCATCGGACTGTTCGGCCAGCAAGGCACGGAGCCGCGTCGCTTCGTTGCCGTCGAGAATCCCGCCTTTTGCAGGCCCCTTCCTGCCCTCCGCGATGGCCATGATCACGCCGTGCAACGTGTGCATGTCCTGCTTGGTCGGCTCCATGCGGGTGAAAATGTTGCGCATGTTCACAAGCATGGTGTCCCGCTTTTCCGGCGGGCGGAGGAATTCCACCTTGTCGAGTTCGCTCACGAGGTTGTCGAAGAACGCCTGCATCTGATGGTTCGACGCCCGCTCCGAACGTTCGGGCATCGCGAACGGCAGCGCATTCGATGTGGCGAGCTTGAACCATTCATAGCCCATCAGCAGCACGGCCTGCGCCAGGTTCAGCGAGGCGAACCCCGGATTGACGGGAAACGTGATGATGCGGTTGGCGAGCGCGACCTCGTCGTTCTGTAAACCGTAACGCTCGCGCCCGAACATGATCGCGGCCGTGCCGCTCGCCGCGGTTTCGCCGACGATCTGGCGGGCGGCCTCCTCGGGACCGACGACCGGCTTGGCCTGATCGTGCGCCCGCGCCGTGGTCGCGAACAGCAGCGAACAATCGGCGACCGCAGCTTCCACAGTGTCGAACAGTTCGACTTTATCAAGAATGTGATCGGCGCCCGCGGCGGCGCGCTGGGCGGCCATGTTGGGCCAGCCGTCGCGCGGATTGACGATGCGCAGCCGCGTCAGGCCGAAATTGCCCATGGCGCGCGCACACATGCCGATGTTCTCGCCAAGCTGCGGTTCGACCAGAACCACCACGGGTCCGGCCAATTCCTTTCGCGTCTTGGTTTTGTCGGTGCCTGAACCGGTCATGATCCTGCTTTGGTTTGCGCTGCGCCCTGCCGTAACGCAGTTGGCGGCGCACAGGTCAAGATATTTTTCGGGATAATGGACGTTCGGCAAATTTCTCGGCAATCAGGTGCAACAGGGCCATGCTGAAAATTACAAGTTTCGCTCTGAATTTTCTCCGCCGCTTGGAGTAGCGTGATGCTGATGGTGACCCATGACTCAGACAGATAATGCCTCCGCTGGCGGCCCTGCCCCACAGCAGGCTCCGGCGACATCCAGCACGGCTCTGGAGCCGTCGCATGCAAGTGCTACGGTGCGCCGGCTGGCGATTCCAGTCGCGTGCCTGATTGCGGCAGCGGTTTTCGTGGTGCTGGCGACACTGCGCTGGGACGCGTGGATCGGCAGTGCCGTGATCCAGACCACGAACGACGCCTATGTTCGCGCCGAGACGACGCAGCTCAGCAGCCGCGTCGCCGGCGAAGTGATCAAGGTCGCCGCGAGCGATTATCAGCACGTCAAGGCTGGCGATCTGCTCGTCGAGATCGATCCGGCGGACTACGAAGCGCAGGTCGCGCAGGCGGAGGCCTCGGTCGCCGGAGCGCAGGCCGCGCTCGACAACCTCGCCAATCAGGTCGAGTTGCAATACGCTACCATCGCACAATCCGAAGCGCAGCGCGCTTCCGCCGAAGCCCTTCAGGTCGAGGCGCAGCAGGAACTCGAACGTCAGCAATCGCTGACCCAGAGTTCATCCGGCACGCGCCAGCGGCTGGAACAGGCGACCGCTTCCCTTGCCAAGGCGGACGCCGACGTGCGGGCCAGCCGCGCTGTCATCGCCGCGCAAAAGCATCAGCTCGAAGTTCTCGCCGGAACGAAAAAGCAGCGCGCCGCCGATGTGCTCGCCGCTCAGGCCGCGCTGAAGGCCGCAAAGCTCAAGCTCGGCTACACCCGGATCGTGGCACCGTTCGACGGCGTGGTCGGGGCACGGCAGGTTCAGCCGGGCGACTACGTCAACGTCGGCAGCAACCTGTTCAACGTGGTGCCGCTGCCAAATGTCTATGTCATTGCGAACTACAAGGAGACGCAGCTGACCCGCGTAAAGCCCGGACAGCCGGTGGAGATCACCATCGATACCTTCCCGGACGAAACGCTGCGCGGGCAGGTCGCGCGCATCTCCCCGGCGAGCGGTTCGCAGTTCGCGTTGCTGCCCCCCGACAACGCTACGGGGAATTTCACCAAGGTGGTGCAACGAATTCCCGTCCGGATCGAGTTCGACAAGGGCCAGCCCCTGCTCGACCGTCTGCTGCCGGGCATGTCGGCCGTGACGCGGATCAACACCGAAGGCACGGTTGCCCCCTCAAGCGCCGGAGCCAAAGCCGGTGTCGGACGCTAAAATCATCGCCAGCGGGCCGGTCTCCACCGGCCAGCCTGTTCACTATCCGCTGCTTGCCGTGATCGCCGTGCTGCTCGGCTCGTCGATGGCGAACATCGACAGCCGGATGTTTTCGATTGGCCTGCCCGATCTCAAGGGCGCCTTTTCGCTCAGCTACGACGAAGGGGCCTGGCTCAGCACGGCCTCGACCGCGTCGCAGATTTTCATCGCGCCCGCGGTGGCCTGGCTCGCCACCGTTTTCGGACTGCGCCGCATTCTCGGCATACCCAGTCTGGTCTTCGCGGTGATCTCGCTGGTTCTCCCATTTGTCCGCGATTACCACACACTTCTGGCACTCACGATCCTTCATGGCCTACTGATCGGCACCTTCGTGCCGGCCACGCTGATGATCATTTTCCGCAACCTGCCGATGCAGTGGTGGCTTGTGGCGATCGGGATTTACGCATTGCGGGTCGGCTTTGCGCTCAACTTCGGTCCGGCACTGGTCGGCCTCTATGTCGAACATATCGGCTGGCAGTGGCTTTACTGGCAGGATGCGATCATCGCCGTGCTGATGGCGATCCTGGTTTACTTCGGCGCCGCCCGCGATCCGGTCAACCGGACGCTGCTGGAAACCGCGGACTGGGGCGGCATGCTGTTGCTGGGGACCGGCATCGCCATGGTCTATGCCGGCCTCGATCAAGGGAACCGGCTGGATTGGCTCAACTCCGGAACCGTTGTCGCAATGCTCGGCTGCGGCGCGTTTTTGCTGGTGGCGTTTTTCATCAACGAGGCCGTGGTGAAGGAGCCGTGGGCGCACGCCAATGTGCTGTTCTCGCGCAATATCGGCTTCGCGCTGGTCGTCATCCTGCTCTACACCCTGACCGGTCTCTCCAATTCATCGCTGGTGCCGAATTTCCTCTCCGCCGTTGCGCAGCTCCGGCCGGAACAGACGGGGCGGCTGCTATTGATCTATGGCGTTCTGCCCTTTGCCGTGCTGTTTCCCCTCTCGGTCTGGCTGCTGCGGCGATATGACGTGAGAATCGTCCTGATCATCGGCCTGATCACGTTCGGGATGGCCGCATTGCTCGGAACGCAAATCACCAATACTTGGCGGCTGGCCGACTTCATCCCGATTGTGTTGCTGCAATCGGTCGGCCAGGCATTCACGCTGTTTCCGATCATTATCATCGCGCTGTCCAACTCCGATCCGACCCGGGCGACGGCGTTCGCGGCCTATATCCAGATCATGCGGCTTGGCGGCGCTGAATTCGGTATCGCCCTGATGGGGACTTGGCTGCGGGTGCGCGAACAGACCCACTCCAACCTGATCGGTCAGCACATCACCCACGCGACTGATCAGGTGGAGCAGTTTATTGCCCGCATGTCGGGTTATTTCGCTGGCCATGGCACAGCGACGGCCCCCGCGCGCAGCGTCGGAACACTGGCCGGTATCGTCCAGCGGGAGGCCAACGTGCTGGCCTACGTCGACGGTTTCTGGCTGACGTTCTGCTTCGCGATCGCAGGCCTGCTTGTCACCGCCCTGATTACCAAATCCCCGCCGGGGCCGTTTACGCCAAAAGCACGATAGCGCCGCTCCGGCTGCGGTCCCAAATCCTGGCATTTCGAATCAGGATCGAGAGGGCCTTGAATCAGGTTCTGATGATCCGGATTCAACTTATGAAGGTTTTGAATCAGCTTCTGAAGGTTTTGATTCAAGCCGTGAAGGAATTGATTCAAGAACCGAACAGACCGATTCAGTCCCGGCCATAGTTTCCGAAATTATCCTTATAAATCAATGGGGTTACCGAATGGTTTGAATCTCGCGCGAAACGCGAGGTTCGCCTCCTGTCGCACAGCGGCTCTCCAAAACCACGCCTCGGGGAAGTGCGCACGGGTTCTGCCACTGCACGGTTTCCGCACACAGCGGCAAAGCGCGGATCGCTTCACGTTCACCGGCTGAAACAGGCTCCGGATTTGCCCGCCGGAACGCCATGCCAGAAAGTCTCAGGTGCGTTGCCTTCCAGCCCGCCAAGGCGGGTGCTATAGCCTCGCTACGGAACCGTTGCGGTTCTCTCGCCCTCTCCGCCCCCAAGCTAAGGCCCGATTCCCCATGGCAAAAATCAAGGTGACCAACCCCGTCGTCGAACTCGATGGCGACGAGATGACCCGGATCATCTGGCAGTACATCAAGGACAAGCTCATCCACCCGTTCCTCGATGTGAACCTCGAATACTATGACCTTGGGATGGAATACCGCGACAAGACCAACGATCAGGTCACCATCGATGCGGCCAATGCGATCAAGAAGCATGGCGTCGGCGTGAAATGCGCCACCATCACCCCGGACGAAGCCCGCGTGAAGGAATTCGGCCTCAAGGAAATGTGGAAGTCGCCGAACGGCACCATCCGCAACATCCTCGGCGGCGTCGTGTTCCGTGAGCCGATCATCTGCAAGAACGTTCCCCGCCTGGTTCCAGGCTGGACCAAGCCGATCATCATCGGCCGCCATGCTTTCGGCGACCAGTACCGCGCTACCGACTTCAAGTTCCCGACCGCTGGCACGATCAGTCTCAAGTTCGTCGGCGACGACGGCAAGGTGATCGAGCGCGAGGTGTTCAAGGCTCCGGGCCCCGGTGTGACCCTCGGCATGTTCAACCTGGACGAGTCCATCCGCGACTTCGCCCGCTCCTCGTTCAACCTCGGTCTGGCGCGCGGCTATCCGGTCTACCTTTCGACCAAGAACACGATCCTCAAGCAGTACGACGGCCGCTTCAAGGATATCTTCCAGGAGGTGTTCGACGCCGAGTTCAAGAAGGATTTCGACGCCAAGGGCCTGACCTACGAGCACCGTCTGATCGACGACATGGTCGCGGCCGCGCTCAAATGGTCGGGCGGCTATGTCTGGGCGTGCAAGAACTACGACGGCGACGTGCAGTCCGATACCGTGGCGCAGGGCTACGGCTCGCTGGGCCTCATGACCTCCGTACTGCTGACGCCGGACGGCAAGACCATGGAAGCGGAAGCCGCCCACGGCACCGTGACCCGCCACTTCCGCGAGCACCAGAAGGGCAAGGAAACCTCGACCAACTCGATCGCGTCGATCTTCGCCTGGACCCGCGGCCTTAGCCACCGCGCCAAGCTCGACAACAACGAGGAACTGGCGAAGTTCGCCAAGACGCTGGAAGAGGTCTGCGTCGCCACCGTCGAATCCGGCTTCATGACCAAGGATCTCGCGCTGCTGGTCGGCGCCGACCAGAAGTGGCTCTCGACCACCGGCTTCCTCGACAAGGTCGCGGAGAACCTCACCAAGGCGATGGCTGCCTGAGGCAACGCACGACGCCTGATCCGTCGCTCTTCAACGGCGCAGACAGTGTCTGCGCCGTTTGCTTGTGGACTTCGAAAAGAACGGAATACCGAACATGACCCGAGACCAGTTCAGCTTCTTCCAGCCGTTCCGGGTCCGTTACTCGGAAATCGACGGTCAGGGCGTCGTGTTCAACGCGCACTACCTGACCTTCTACGACACGGCGATCACCGAATATTTCCGCGCGCTGGGCTACGACCAGTACGCCGACGCCAAAAAGACCGGCATGGACTTCCATGTGGTCAAGTCGGTGGTGGAATATAAAGCACCGATCCGTTTCGACGCGGAGATCGAAGTCGGTGCGCGCGTCGCACGGATCGGCAGTTCAAGCATGGCGTTTGAGTTGGCGATCTTCCTGAAGAACAGCGCGGATCTGATGGCCACCGGTGAAATCGTCTGGGTGAACACCGATCAATCGACGCATCGCCCCGCCCCGATCACGCCGGAGATCCGCAACCTGATCGCAACACGCGAGAAGCATCTCGCATCCTGACCCGTAGCGGCCAGCGCTCAGATGCTGGCGAGACCGATCTGCGCGATCATCGCCTTGGCGATTTCCATCTCGCCCATGATCACGAAATTCGCGCCGTGATGCTTGAGGTGCGCGATTTCCTCTTCCGAATGCGCCCGCGCAATGATCGGCAGTGTCGCGCTAATCGCGCGGGCTTTCGCGACGATCTGCCCGCCCTCGAACGCATCGGGTATCGCGACAATGAGCCCGCGCGCGGCCTCGAGGTTTGCCGCAACCAGCATTCCCGGCGCGGCCGCATTGCCCGTGATCTTCTCGATTCCCGCCTGAGCGAGCTTTTCGAGGCATCCCGGATTATCTTCGATGACCAGAAGCGGCACGCCTCCCTGCTTTAACGATGCCCCGACAACACTCCCGACGCGCCCGTAACCCACCAGCACGACATGACCGGTGAGAGCGGTGACAGGCAACTCGACGCGGGCCGGCTTCTTTCTTGCCGCCTCCGCGACCGCCTCTGCAGCGGAGTCCTCCGCTGACAAGGCTGCTGCCGCAGCGTCCTCCGCTGCCTTCTTCTTCGCCTCATAGCGATCCAGCAACGCAAAAAACAGCGGGTTCAGCATGATCGAGATGATTGCTCCCGCAAGAACAAGATCGCGGCCGCGATCCGGCAGCAGCGCCAGGCTGACGCCGAGACTGACAAGGATGAAGGAGAACTCGCCGATCTGGGCGAGGCTGGCGGAGATCGTCAGCGCGGTCGATGTCGGATGCCCGAACATGCGCACGATGCCGAACGCCGCGACAGATTTTCCGAAGATGATGATGAAGACGGTCACCAGCAGCGGCAGCGGCTCGCGGACGATGATCGCCGGATCGACCAGCATGCCGACCGACACGAAGAACAGCACGGCAAACGCATCGCGCAGCGGCAGGGTTTCGTTCGCAGCACGCTGGCTGAGTTCGGATTCGCTCAGGATCATGCCGGCGAAGAACGCGCCGAGCGCGAAGGACACATCGAACAGGATCGCCGCGCCGAACGCGACGCCGAGCGAGATCGCGAACACCGCGAGGCGAAACAGTTCGCGCGAACCGGTATGCGCGACATAATGCAAAACCCACGGGATCACGCGGCGGCCCACCACCAGCATGAAGATGACGAAGGCCGCCACCTTGCCGAGGGTGACAAAAACCGGCTGCGCCATCGCATAGGCGCTGAGACCATTGGCGCCCTCGCCTTTCAGCACGCCGGCAAGCGCGGGCAACAGCACCAGGGTCAGCACCATCGCGAGGTCTTCGACGATGAGCCAGCCGACCGCGATTCGTCCGCGCTCGGTATCGACCAGCCGCCGCTCCTGTAAAGCGCGCAACAGCACGACCGTACTGGCGACCGACAGCGCGAGACCGAACACCAGCCCGCCGCCGATCGGCCAGCCGAGCGCCCAACCGAGGCTCATGCCGAGCAGTGTCGCGACCGCGATCTGCACCACCGCACCGGGGACCGCGATGGCGCGCACCGACAGCAAATCTTTCAGCGAGAAATGCAAGCCAACGCCGAACATCAGCAGAATGATGCCGATTTCGGCAAGCTCATTGGCGATATTCTGATCCGCCACATAACCAGGCGTGAAAGGGCCCATCACCACGCCCGCAAGGAGATACCCCACAAGGGGTGAAGCGCGAAACCGCTGAGCGATAGCTCCGAGAACAAATGCCAGCACGAGGCCGACGACGACCGTCGAAATCAAAGGAGTATTGTGATGCATGCCGCATTTTGCCGCATGAGGTAGATTGATGCCAGTGCATCTTTCGCTACCCATCGCCGCAGCAACTGTCGCGCCCTTGTTTTGTCGTGTTTGGCAGCAGAGTGAGTCGTTCCTTTCAGGAATACACCATGCGCCGCCGCGTTGTTCTTGCTGTTCTTCTTTTCATCGCCACCGTCTACCTTCTCAACGCAAGCTGGCTCGCATTCGCGCCAACGGGCAAGCCGTTTCTGCTGGCGCATCGCGGCGTGCACCAGACCTATCCCGCCTACACTCAGACTGCCGATGACTGCACCGCGACGATGATCCGCCCGCCTACGCACGATTTTATCGAGAACACCCTGCCCTCGATGAAAGCTGCCTTCGATGCAGGAGCGGATATCGTGGAGTTCGACATTCATCCCACCACCGACGGCCACTTTGCCGTTTTTCACGACTGGACAGTCGATTGCCGCACCGAGGGCAAGGGCGTCACCCGCGAGCACACGCTTTCGGATTTGAAACGTCTCGATATCGGCTACGGCTACACGGCGGACGGCGGCAAGACGTTTCCCCTGCGCGGCAAAGGCGTGGGTCTGATGCCGACCCTCGACGAGGTGCTGACTGCGTTTCCCGATCGCCGCTTCCTGATTCACATCAAGAGCAATGATCCCGCCGAAGCCGACAGGCTCGTGGCCCGCCTGAAACAACTGCCGCCCGATCGCCTGAAGATGCTCATGGTGTATGGCGGCGATCGTCCGGTCACCGCGCTACGCGCGCAGTTGCCGCAGATTCCAACGATGTCGAACCGGCAGGAGATCGGGTGTCTGTGGCGCTATCTCGCCGTTGGCTGGACCGGCTACGTGCCATCGTCGTGCGCTGGCAGTTTGTTGCTGATTCCGCAGAACTACGCATGGCTGCTGTGGGGATGGCCGGATCGCTTCCTGACCCGCATGCATAGCGCTTCCGCAGTCGTGATCCTGGCGGGCCGCTATCAGAAAGGCGATTCCACCGGCCTCGATACGCCGGAGGAGTTCAAGGCAGCACCACAACGATCCGGTCTCGGCATCTGGACCAACCGGATCGAAAGCATCGCCGCGCCGCGCTAGGCGCCCATCGCAGCTTCGATCGCCTTCAGCGCTGCATCGGCCTTTGCGCCATCGGGACCGCCGGCCTGCGCCATGTCGGGACGCCCGCCGCCCCCCTTGCCGCCGAGGGCTTCGGACGCGACCTTCACCAGATCGACGGCGCTGAAGCGTGACGTCAGGTCGGACGTGACACCGACCACCGCGCCGGCCTTGCCGTCTTCGCCGACATTGATGATTGCGACCACGCCTGAACCGATCTGCTTCTTGCCGTCGTCGGCAAGGCTCTTGAGATCTTTCATCTCGATGCCGGAAACGCGCTTGGCCATCAGCTTCACGCCGCTGACTTCGATGAAATCATCCTCGCTGCGATGGGAGCCGGACACGCTCGTGCCGCCCATGGCGAGTTTCTTGCGCGCGTCCGACAGATCGCGCTCGAGCTTCTTGCGCTCCTCGATCAGGGCCGCCACACGCACAGGCAGATCGTCCAGCGTGGTCTTCAGTTCCGCTGCCGCTGCTTTCGCCGTGTGAATGGTTGCATTCACCGCATGACGCGCATTGTTCCCGGTCAGCGCCTCGATACGCCGCACGCCGGAAGCCACCGCGCTCTCGCCGGTCACCGAAATCAGGCCGATATCGCCGGTGCGTTTCACGTGGGTGCCGCCGCACAGTTCGACCGACCAGCCGAGCGCATTGCTCGCCGCGCCCTCGCGGGCCGCGCTGCCCATCGACACCACGCGCACCTCGTCGCCGTACTTCTCGCCGAACAGGGCACGTGCGCCGGATTCGCGCGCGTCATCGATCGCCATCGACCGGGTGACGACTTCGCCGTTTTCCAGCACGACATCGTTGGCGATGTCCTCGATGCGGCGCAGTTCGTCCGGCGTGATCGGCTTGTTGTGCGCGAAGTCGAAGCGCAGACGTTCCGGCGCAACGAGTGAGCCGCGCTGCGCGATGTGATCGCCCAGCACCTGCCGCAGCGCTTCGTGCAAAAGGTGCGTCGCGGAGTGATTGGCGCGGATCGCCGTGCGCCGCCTATGATCGACTTCGAGTTGCAGCGGCGTATCGAGCTTCACCGTGCCCTGCTCGACGGTGCCGAGATGCACGAAAAGATCGCCAGCCTTCTTCTGCGTGTCAGTGATGCGCACGCGTATGCCGTCGCCGGTCAGAACGCCGGTGTCGCCGACCTGACCGCCGGATTCGGCGTAGAACGGCGTCTGGTTCATGACGATGGCGACGCTGTCGCCGACCTTGGCACTGTCAATCTCCTTGCCGTCCTTCACCAGCGCAGTCACGACGCCTTCGGCGATCTCGGTGTCGTATCCGAGGAATTCGGTAGCGCCGAGTTTCTCGCGCAGCGGGAACCAGACGTTCTCGGTTGCGGTGTCGCCAGATCCGGCCCATGCCGCGCGGGCCTTGGCCTTCTGCTTCTCCATCGCGTCGGTAAACGAGGCGATGTCCACGCCGATGCCGCGGTTACGCAGCGCGTCCTGCGTCAGATCGAGCGGGAAACCATAAGTGTCGTACAGCGTGAACGCAGTCTCGCCATCGAACATATCGCCCTTCTTGAGCGACGCGCTCTTCTCGTCGAGGATTGTGAGACCGCGGTCCAGCGTCTTGCGGAAGCGGGTCTCTTCCAGCTTCAGCGTTTCCTCGATCAGGTTCTCGGCACGCACCAGTTCCGGATAGGCCTGACCCATCTCGCGCACCAGCGCCCACACGAGGCGATACATCAGCGGCTCTTTCGCCCCGAGCAACTGCCCGTGGCGCATCGCGCGGCGCATGATCCGGCGCAGCACATAGCCGCGGCCTTCATTCGACGGCAGCACGCCGTCCGCGATCAGGAACGACGAAGCGCGCAGATGGTCGGCGATCACGCGCAGCGAGGCTTTCTGTTCGCCCTGCGGATCGGCACCGGTCAGATCGGCAATCGCGCGGATCAGCGCGACGAAAAGATCGATCTCATAATTGTCGTGCTTGCCCTGAAGCACGGCGGCGATGCGCTCCAGGCCCATGCCGGTATCGATCGACGGCTTCGGCAGCGCGACGCGATTTCCCGGTGCGATCTGGTCGAACTGCATGAACACGAGATTCCAGATCTCGATGAAGCGGTCGCCGTCTTCCTCGGCCGAACCCGGAGGCCCGCCCCAGATCTTGTCGCCGTGGTCATAGAAGATTTCCGAACAGGGACCGCAGGGGCCGGTGTCGCCCATCTGCCAAAAATTGTCCGATGTCGCGATTCGGATGATTTTCGATTCGGGCAGGCCCGCGATCTTTTTCCAAAGGCCGAACGCCTCGTCGTCCTCGGAATAGACCGTGACCAGCAGCTTGTCCTTCGGAAGGCCGTACTCCTTGGTGATCAAATTCCAGGCAAGCTCGATGGCGCGGTCCTTGAAATAATCGCCGAACGAGAAGTTCCCGAGCATCTCGAAGAAGGTGTGATGCCGCGCGGTGTAACCGACATTGTCGAGGTCGTTATGCTTGCCGCCGGCGCGGACGCATTTCTGCGATGAGGTCGCGCGCTGATAGGGCCGCTTCTCAAGGCCCGTGAACACGTTCTTGAACTGCACCATGCCCGCATTGGTGAACATCAATGTCGGATCGTTGCGCGGAACCAGCGGCGACGACGGCACGATATCGTGGCCGTTTTTCGCGAAATAATTCAGATACGCTGACCTGATCTCGTTAACGCCGCTCATGCTCGTCCAATCGCGCCCAAAAAGCTCTCAAGAAGCCCTGAATGTTCTGATGCGTTTTCGGCATGCAAAACACGCTCTGTTTCGCCCGAAAACACTCGGATGTGCCGCCCGCCTTCAATGACGCGTGCAGCGCAATTTGTCCCGCCCTGTTTCTAGACGGAACGGGCTAGGAATGTCCAGAAAGTGTGCACCGGATCAGCAGCTTGCAAGCAGTCACAAGAGCGCCGCGAAGGCCGTTGATAATCTCGCAGTTGCGTTGACAGGGCCTCGAAAGGCGTGTTTCCCTGCCCTTGTTAGCTATATACTGCACTCTCAAGTCACGTCGGGAGAGACCGGCTTTACGCCGGCGCCGAAGGAGCAACCGCCCCGGAAACTCTCAGGCAAACGGACCGTGTGACTGACTGAAATCTGGAAAGAGATGCGGCCGGCAGACCGGCGCGGCATCCGCCGACGGGATAATACTCTCAGGCACAGCGACAGATGGGGCTTCGACAAGGTTTCGGGAACCGTCCCGGAATCCGTCAGGAGCCCTGAATATGCTTGCCACTGAGCGCCAACCAGACTCCGCCGAAAATGCGCTGAAGCGCGTTCCGCTGCACGACCTGCATGTGGCGCGCGGCGGCAAGATCGTGCCCTTCGCAGGCTACGAGATGCCGGTGCAGTACACCGCCGGCGTGCTGAAGGAACATCTCCACACCCGCGCCTCCGCCGGCCTGTTCGATGTCTCGCACATGGGCCAGATCGTGCTCAGGCCGAGGTCGGGCAAGGTGGAAGATGCCGCCCGCGCGCTGGAGCGGCTGGTGCCGCAGGACATTCTCGCGGTTCCGCACGGCCGCCAGCGCTATGCGCAGTTCACCAGCGACACCGGCGGCATTCTCGACGACCTGATGGTGGCAAATTTCGGCGATCACCTGTTCCTGGTGGTCAATGCCGCCTGCAAGACCGAAGACGAAGCGCACCTGCGCAAGCATCTCTCCGACACCTGCATCATCGAACCGCTGCCGGACCGCGCGCTGATCGCGCTTCAGGGACCGAAGGCGGTCGAGGTACTGTCGAAGCACGCGCCGAGCGTCGCCGCGATGAAGTTCATGGACGCGGGACCGCACAAGGTCCTCGGCATCGATTGCTTCGTCTCGCGCTCAGGCTACACCGGGGAAGACGGTTTCGAGATTTCGGTTCCCGCCGAGGATGCCGAGCGGCTTGCGACGGCCCTGCTCGCCGATCCCGCCGTGCTGCCGATCGGATTAGGCGCACGTGACAGCCTGCGGCTGGAGGCCGGCCTCTGTCTTTATGGCCATGACATCGACACGACGACCACGCCGGTCGAAGGCGCGCTGGAATGGTCGGTGCAGAAGAGCCGCCGCCTGGGTGGCGCACGGGCCGGCGGTTTCCCCGGCGCGGACATCATCCTGAAACAGTTCGAAACCGGCGCATCGCGCCGCCGTGTCGGCCTGCGGGCCGAGGGCCGCGCGCCAGTACGCGAAGGCGCAGCTCTCTACGCCGGCGAAACATCATCCGACAAGATCGGCGCTGTCACATCCGGCGGCTTCGGGCCGACGCTGAACGCGCCCGTCGCGATGGGTTATCTGCCGACATCTCTTTCCAACGAAGGCACGACCGTTTTTGCCGATGTGCGCGGGCAGCGTCTGCCGCTGCGCGTCTCGGCGATGCCGTTCGTGCCCAATGGCTACAAACGATAGCAATCAACAGGCTGAGGATTTCATGACCACACTGTACACGCCCGATCACGAATGGCTCCGCATCGAGGGAGATGTCGCCACCATCGGCATCACCGACTACGCCCAGACCCAGCTCGGCGACGTGGTGTTCGTCGAACTGCCGAAGGTCGGCCGCGCGCTGAAGAAGACTGAAGCCGCCGCCGTGGTCGAGAGCGTCAAGGCGGCGTCCGACGTCTACGCGCCGATCACCGGCGAAGTGATCGAGATCAACGACGCGCTGGTCGCCGATCCCGCGCTGATCAATTCCGACCCCGGCAAGGCGGCCTGGTTCTTCAAGCTGCGCATCGCCAACAAGGGCGATCTCGACGGCCTGATGGATGAAGCTGCCTACAAGGCCCACACGGCATAAGCCCGACAGAGTGAGGACCTACGCATGACCGCCATCCGCCCGTCCGCCGAACCCGCCGTCGATTTCGCCCGCCGGCATATCGGTCCCTCGCCGCGCGACATCAATGCGATGTTGCAGACCGTCGGCGTGGCCAGCCTGAGCGCGCTGATGGATCAGACGCTGCCTGCGTCCATCCGCCTGAAGACGCCGCTCGATCTTGGCAAGCCGCTCAGTGAAATCGACGCACTGACACACATGCGCGGCATCGCAGCGCGCAATCAGGTGTTCACCTCGCTGATTGGCCAAGGCTACTCCGGCACGATCCTGCCGGCGGTGATCCAGCGCAACATCCTCGAGAACCCGGCGTGGTACACGGCCTACACGCCGTATCAGCCCGAGATCAGCCAGGGACGGCTTGAAGCGCTGTTCAACTTCCAGACCATGATCTGCGATCTCACCGGGCTCGATATCGCCAATGCGTCGCTGCTCGATGAAGGCACCGCGGCGGCGGAAGCCATGGCGCTCGCCGAGCGTTCGTCATCGGTGAAGACGAAGGCATTCTTTGTCGATCGCGAAGTGCATCCGCAAACGCTGGCCGTGCTGCGCACCCGCGCCGAACCGCTCGGCTGGTCGCTGATCGTCGGCGATCCCGCGAACGATCTCGGCAAGGCCGACGTGTTCGGCGCACTGTTCCAGTATCCCGGCACGCATGGCGGGCTGAATGATCCGCGTGCGGCCATCACGGCGCTGAAGGCGAAAGGCGGCATCGCTGTTGTCGCTGCCGATCCGCTGGCGCTCACGCTCCTCGCTTCACCCGGCGATCTCGGCGCGGATATTGCGGTTGGCTCGACGCAGCGCTTCGGCGTACCGATGGGCTACGGCGGACCGCATGCCGCCTACATAGCAGTGAAGGATGCGCTGAAGCGCTCGCTGCCCGGCCGCATCGTCGGCCTGTCGGTGGATTCGCGCGGCGCGCCGGCCTATCGCCTCGCGCTGCAGACCCGCGAACAGCACATCCGCCGCGAGAAGGCGACCTCGAACATCTGCACCGCGCAGGTGCTGCTCGCCGTGATCGCGTCGATGTACGCGGTCTATCACGGCCCCGAAGGCTTGAGCCATATCGCACGGACCGTGCACCGGCGCACCGCCGTACTGGCGGCGGGATTGCGCAAGCTCGGCTTCGCGCCGCTGAACGACGCCTATTTCGATACGGTCACGGTCGCCGTGAACGGCGAGCGGCAGAAAATCATCTCCCACGCTGCCCATGAGCAGATCAATCTGCGGCTGAATGAGACGACAGTCAGCATCGCGCTGGACGAGACCACGACGCCTGCGATTGTCGAAAGCGTGTGGCGCACCTTCGGCGGCAATCTGGTTTACGCTGACGTGGAGAAGGAGGCACGCGACGCGCTGCCGCCTGCTCTCGCACGCACCAGCAAGTTCATGACCCATCCGGTGTTTCACGAGCACCGCTCGGAGACCGAACTCCTGCGCTACATGCGCAAGCTGTCCGACCGCGATCTTGCGCTCGACCGCGCCATGATCCCGCTCGGCTCCTGCACCATGAAGCTGAACGCCACCACCGAAATGATCCCGGTGACCTGGCCGGAATTCGGCGCGCTCCATCCGTTTGCGCCAGAAGAACAGGCCGGCGGCTATCACGCCATGTTCACCAGACTGGAAAAATGGCTGGCCGACATCACCGGCTATGACGCGGTGTCGCTGCAGCCGAACTCCGGCGCGCAGGGCGAATATGCCGGCCTGCTCGCGATCCGCGCCTATCATCGCTCGCGCGGCGAGGCACATCGCAAGGTGTGTCTGATCCCCTCCTCCGCCCATGGCACCAATCCGGCCTCCGCCAGCATGGTCGGCATGGACGTTGTCGTGGTCGCCTGCGATGCGCGTGGCGACGTCGATGTCGAGGACCTGCGCAAGAAGGCGGCGCAGCACGCGAACGATCTCGCGGCGGTGATGATCACCTATCCCTCGACCCACGGCGTGTTCGAGGAGCACATTCGCGAGATCTGCGACATTGTCCACGGCCACGGCGGACAGGTCTATCTCGACGGCGCGAACCTCAATGCGCAGGTCGGCCTCGCCCGGCCCGGCGACTACGGCGCGGATGTGAGCCATCTCAACCTGCACAAGACCTTCTGCATTCCGCACGGCGGCGGCGGTCCCGGCATGGGCCCGATCGGCGTGAAGAAACACCTCGCGCCGTTCCTTCCGGCGAACATCACAAACGGTGATGACGCCGCGGTCGGCCCGGTGTCGGCGGCGCCCTACGGGTCCGCATCGATCCTCGTCATCTCCTACATCTACATCCTGATGATGGGCGGCGAAGGCCTCACGCGCGCCACGGAAGTCGCGATCCTGAACGCCAACTACATCGCCAAACGGCTCGATCCGCATTTCCCGGTGCTCTACCGCAACCACAACGGCCGCGTGGCGCATGAATGCATCGTCGATCCGCGCGGGCTCAAGGCGGGATCTGGCGTGACGGTGGACGACATCGCCAAGCGGCTGATCGATTACGGCTTCCATGCCCCGACCATGAGCTTCCCGGTGCCGGGCACGCTGATGATCGAACCGACGGAATCCGAATCGAAGGCGGAACTGGACCGCTTCTGCGACGCCATGATCGCGATCCGCCGAGAGATCGCCGACGTCGAGGCCGGACGATGGCCCATTGAAGCCTCGCCGCTGCGCCATGCGCCGCACACCGTGCACGACATCGCCGAGGATCACTGGCAGCGGCCGTATACGCGCGCGGAAGGCTGCTTCCCGGCCGGCACCTCGCGCAGCGACAAGTACTGGTCGCCAGTGGGGCGTGTCGACAACGTCCATGGCGACCGCAATCTGGTCTGCTCATGTCCGCCGGTCGCCGACTACGCGCAGGCGGCGGAGTAAGCGCACACTCGAATTCCAAACCGGTCATCCCCGCGAACGCGGGGATCCACCTTCCTCTTCTCATCTGAAGAGAACGACGCATCTGCCCCACATCCCACGGCATCGATAGCTTAGGGAGTATGTGTCCCCGCTTTCGCGGGGACGACGCGGAGAGAGAACAGCCGCGCTCGTCGCTCAAAAACAAATCGGGCGCTGGGGATGTCGGCAACTCAACATCCACAACGCCCGTTTGCTTCCGAAGGTGCGATGGATGCCCGAAAAGGATTCCCGTCTTTTCGGATCGCACCGGCCGGGCCGTGAAGCCCGGTCGAAAATGAACTCTTTTTAGTTGTCGCGTTTTCTTAACGCGAACCGGTTCCCACTTCGCTTGAAAACGCTTTAGTCGTCCTGCGGCTCCTCGCCATCGGCATCGCGCTCCGGCGAGCCTGCCAGAATCTGCTCGGCGATCAGGCCGGAATTCTGCCGGATCGAGGCTTCGATCTTGGCGGTGATCTCGGGATTGGCCTTCAGGAAGGCCTTGGAATTCTCGCGGCCCTGCCCGAGGCGCTGGCTGTCATAGGAGAACCAGGCGCCGGACTTTTCGACGATGCCGGCCTTGACGCCGAGATCGAGGATTTCGCCCATCTTGGAGACGCCCTCGCCGTACATGATGTCGAACTCGACCTGCTTGAACGGCGGCGCCAGCTTGTTCTTCACCACCTTGACCCGGGTCGAATTGCCGACGACTTCGTCGCGTTCCTTGATCTGGCCGATGCGGCGGATATCGAGGCGCACGGAGGCGTAGAACTTCAGCGCGTTGCCGCCGGTGGTGGTTTCCGGCGAGCCGTACATCACACCGATCTTCATGCGGATCTGGTTGATGAAGATCACCATGGTGTGGGACTTGTTGATCGAGGCGGTCAGCTTGCGCAGCGCCTGCGACATCAATCGCGCCTGCAGGCCGGGCAGCGCATCGCCCATTTCGCCTTCGAGTTCGGCGCGCGGCACCAGCGCCGCCACCGAGTCCACGATCAGCACGTCGACCGCGCCGGAGCGCACCAGCGTGTCGGCGATTTCCAGCGCCTGCTCGCCATGGTCCGGCTGCGAGATCAGAAGTTCATCGACATTGACGCCGAGCTTGCGGGCATAGACCGGATCGAGCGCGTGTTCGGCGTCGATGAAAGCGCAGATGCCGCCTTTCTTCTGGGCTTCGGCCACGCAATGCAGCGCCAGCGTGGTCTTGCCGGAGGATTCCGGCCCGTAAATCTCGACCACCCGCCCCTTCGGCAGACCGCCGACGCCGAGCGCGATGTCCAGCCCCAGCGAGCCCGAGGAAATCACCTCGATGTCCATGGAGCGGTCGTTCTTGCCGAGCTTCATGACGGAGCCCTTGCCGAACTGGCGCTCGATCTGGGAGAGCGCGGCCGACAGGGCCTTGGTCTTGTCCATGGACGATCCTTCAACGATACGCAGGGCGGCGGGGGCCATCTGATGCTCCTCTTATGTATGGGATTCGCCTGCCGGACAAACGGCTTCCCAGGGTCGGCGGACCGGAATCGGGGTGGATCCGATGAAAAGAATGTACCCTGTTTGTTCCAAGTTCGCAATATGTTCTTTTGCGAGGTCGGGTACTGGCCTGTTTTAACCCCTAGTGGCCTATTTTGATTTCTGCAGTGGCCTAATTCGAAAATTGGACTCGATTCTCATTCAGCGCAGGAACTAAAATAACCTCATCCTTGGCAGGGTGGCGGCGATGCCCGCGAACGAGCGTATTTGTCCCAAGTGCGGGGAGCCCGTGAAGTTGATGCTGCCGCCCGGCGGCAAAGGGCCACGCACGTATCAGTGCATTCATTGCGACCGGCCAGACCCGATCAAGTCCCCCCAGGTGAAGAACTTGCTGAAAGCGCTCTTACACGATGAAAAGAAGTAAGCATACATTCCCCAAGTGGCATGCCGTC
>NZ_APJI01000018.1 GCF_000497575.1 Afipia sp. OHSU_II-C1 | reverse complement strand
CTTGTGGAAGACCACGATGCGGATGTGCGGGTGCGGCGGTTGCCGACCAAGGTGCAGTTCATCGCGTTGCTCTATGGCCAGCTTTCGGGAGCTTCGGGCTTGCGCGAGATCGTGACCGGTCTTTGCAGCCATGCGGCGCGGCTTTACCACCTCGGGGCAAGACCGGTTCGGCGGTCGACCTTTTCCGACGCCAACGCCAACCGGCCTTCCGCGGTGTTTACCGACCTTCTGGCCCTGATGATGAAGCAGGCCCACCGCGGCTTGCGCCGCAAACTGGCCGAGACGACCTATCTGATCGATGCCACAAGCGTGCGGTTGAACGAGCGCAGTGCCGGTTGGGCGCAATTCTCGACCGGGGTCTGCGGCGCCAAGGTGCATGTGATCTACGATGCCGACGCGGATCGGCCGATCTATGCCGCGGTCAGTCCGGCCAACGTCAACGATATCACCGCGGCCCAGCAGATGCCGATCGAGCCGGGCGCCACCTATGTCTTCGATCTCGGCTATTACGACTATGCCTGGTGGGCGGCGCTCGACGCCGCCGGTTGCCGGATCGTCACCCGTTTCAAATCCAACACCCCGCTCCACCCGGTGGAGGAACTGGCGGTCGCATCCGGCGGCAACATCCTCTCCGACCGCATCGGCTTTCTGCCGGCGCGCCAGGCCCATAGCCGGCACAATCCGATGCAGCAGGCGGTGCGCGAGGTGCGGATTACCACCGAGACGGGCAAGATCCTGCGCATCTTGTCAAATGACCTCGATGCCAGCGCAGAGGACATTGCCGAGCTCTATCGCCGACGCTGGGCCATCGAGCTGTTCTTCCGCTGGATCAAGCAGACCCTCAAGATCACCCGCTTCGTCGGCACCTCGGAGAATGCCGTGCGTATCCAGATCGCGGTGGCCCTGATCGCCTTTCTGCTGTTGCGCCTCGCCCAGGCCACTCAAAGCGCTGTGCAAAGCCCAACCCTCTTCAGCAGGCTGGTCCGAGCCAATCTCATGCACCGTCGTTCGATCCACCACCTGCTCGAACCGCCGCCAATCCTCCAGGATCAGCGGCAGATGAGCTTAAGTCTATCCTAAAACCTCAACCGGACAGCCGTGGGACAAGCCCGGCCATGACGAGTTGGCGTAACAGGCCTCACGCGACGGACTTTGATCCGCGCATCCATCCCGTCTGATCCAAGCTGGGTTACCGCGTCTATTGCAGTCGCGCGTGCTCGGGCGAAACGTGCTTGGCCGGAGTCTCGCCGGCAAGATTGGTGAAGTCGATCTTCGAGATTTCGATGATGGCATTGGTGCGGCTGGCGACGTTCAGCTTCCGCAAGATCTCCGAGACGTGCACCTTCACCGTGGTTTCGCAGATTTTCAGCTCATAGGCGATCTGCTTGTTCTGCAAACCCCTGCGCACCATGTCCAATACCCGCAACTGCTGCGGCGTCAGGTCGTGCAGCCGCTTCAGCAGATCGAGATTGTGCGGCAGCGCCCGCTTGGTCCGCGTGGTGTCGATGAATCGCTTCGGCAGATAGATCGAACCGCGCAGCACCTCGCCGATGGAATCCGCCAGTTCCCGCTTCGATGTCGATTTCGGGATGTAGCCCGAAACGCCGAGCGAGAGCACGCTGCGGACGATCTCCCTGTCCTCGAAGCCGGACACGATCACCACCGGATTTTTCGGGAACGCCTTGCGAATACGAACCACGCCGAGCAACCCCGTCGTTCCCGGCATCGACAGGTCGAGCAAAATCAGATCGATGGCGTGGGTCGAGCCGAGAATCGTCAGCGCCTCGTCGATCGACGTTGCTTGCAGGATTTCAGCATCGGGATTGGCAACGCAAACAGCGCTTTCCAGCGCCTCGCGAAAGAGCGGATGATCCTCAACGATCAGAAATCGTGTCACGTTCCGGCGATCCTCACCTCGAACATGGCCGCAATCGATCCATCGATCGCGTTGCAGCATGTTCCTGATGCCCGCTCGTTTGAGGCATCGTTCACGTTTTCGTTGCTTGCCTGTCGATATAGCACGCTCCGATTAGGGGCGGAAGTTGATTCCACTCGTCCTTTCGCGGCACGCTGTGCTCTATCGCGCAACTCATTCGCGGCGGTGAAACGCGTTTCGCCGTCTACTACCAAGTAGGCCCTTGCCGCATGGCACATTTTATAGATCATGACGCAAAGCCCCGGAAACGGAGCACAAAAGACAACGATCTGACGGGTTCGGGAGCTTGCATGGGAAGGCACGCCGCATGGCTTCGTTTGCTGCGGAACCTGCCCCGGAAGCTCCCTTTCCCCAAGGGGACGTTGCGGCTGGCGGTTGCGGCTTGCATTGCGGCAAGCGGGATCGGCGCGCCTGTCTTAGCGCAATCCCAAACGATCAAGATCGGCTACCTGAACGGTCCACTGTCGAAGGAAAAGATTTCGCTGATCGACATTCCGGCGCCGAACGACGGCCTGGCCGGCGCGCAACTCGCGATTGATGACAACAACACCACCGGCAGTTTTATCGGCCAGCGCTTTGAGTTGATCGAAAGCAAGATCGATGAGGACGCCGATCCCGCGCCGGCCGTCAAGGCGCTTGCGGATCAGGGCGTCGCTTTCATCGCCGCTAACCTTCCCGCAAACCAGCTTTTGCAGGCGGCCGACGCCGGCAAGGCGAGCGGCGAAATTCTCATCAATGCCGGCGCGCCGGACGAGCGGCTGCGCGAACAGGATTGTCGCGCCAACGTCATCCACGTCGCGCCGACCCGCTATATGCTGGCCGATGCGCTGGCGCAGTATCTCGTGCTGAGAAAATGGCGCAACTGGTTTCTTGTCAGCGGTTCGCATGACGGCGACAAGGCCTTCGCCGATGCCTTGCGGCACGCCGCGAGGCGGTTCGGCGCGAAGATCGTCGCCGAGAAGGAGTTCAAGGACACCGGCGGCGCGCGCCGCACCGACAGCGGCCTTGCCGAAGTGCAGCGCCAGATGATCGATCTGACGCAAGGCACATCGGACTACGATATTCTGGTCGCGGCCGACGAAAGCGAGGTGTTCGCCGGCTATCTCCCGTACCGCACCTGGATTCCCCGCCCGGTCGCAGGCTCCGCGGGACTGGTGCCGACGACGTGGGACGCCGCGTTCGACCAATGGGGCGCGCTGCAACTGCAAAACCGTTTCAAGAAGAAATATCGGCGATTCATGACGCCGCTCGACATGCAATTGTGGACCGCCGTTCGCATCGTCGGCGAAGCGGCGGCGCACACCAACAGCGCGGATGGGACGAAACTGTTCGCTTACATCAAGAGCCCGGATTTTTCCGTCGCCGCGTTCAAGGGCCAGAAGCTGACGCTACGCGACTGGAATCTCCAGTTGCGCCAGCCGATCCTGCTGTTCGATGGCCGCAATACCGTGTCGATCTCGCCGCAAGAGGGTTTCCTGCACCAATCCTCCGAACTCGACACGCTCGGACTGGACCGACCCGAAACCAAATGCAAACTTCAGTAATCGTGCTTTTCAGGGCGGGCCTTTCATGATCGGAACCGGCGCTTTCAAATATTTCGGCCTCACCGTCGCGGCGCTCGCGGCGATGACGGCGCCGAGCCTCGCTTACACCGCTTACGTTTCCAACGAGAAGGGCAACTCTGTCTCGGTGGTGGACACCGACACGCTGAAGACAATTGCCACCATCAAGACCGGCGAGCGGCCACGCGGCATCGAGGTCTCGCGTGACGGCAAGTTCGTGTTCGTCGCGACCGGTGACGACAACACCATCCAGATCATCGACACCGCGACGCGCAAGGTCGCCGGCGACCTGCCGTCCGGGCCCGATCCCGAACAGTTCGCGCTCGATCCCGCCGGCCAATTTCTCTATGTCGCCAACGAGGATGACGCCGCCGTCACCGTGATCGACGTCGCCGCGCGCAAGGCCGTGGCGAAGATTCCGGTCGGCGTCGAGCCGGAAGGCATTGCGATCAGCCCCGACGGCAAAACCGTGATCTGCACGTCGGAGACGACGAGCATGGCGCATTTCATCGACACCACGGATCGTAAAGTAGTGGCCAACGTGCTGGTCGGCTCGCGGCCGCGCTCCGCTGCGTTCAAGCCCGACGGATCGGAGTTGTGGATCACCTCCGAAGTCGGCGGCGGGCTCTCGATCGTCGATCCGGCGACACGCAAGATCACCAAGACGGTACGCTTCGCCATTCCCGGCCTGCGCGCTGAAAAGATTCAGCCGGTCGGCATCAATATCACCAGGGACGGCAAGCTCGGCTTCATTCACCTGGGACCGTCGAACCGTATCGCCGTGGTCGATGGCACCACGCACGAGGTCCTGAAATATCTGCTCGTCGGGCAGCGGGTGTGGCACGGCGCGTTCACGCCGGACGGCAAATACCTGCTCGCCGCCAACGGCCTGTCGAACGACGTTTCCGTCATCGACGTCGCTAGTCTGAAAGTCATCAAATCGATCCAGGTCGGCGAACTGCCGTGGGGCGTCGCAATGGGGCCGAAGTGAACGACGCCGCGATCCTGACGCAGGCGGCCAGCACGGCCGGGCCGGCCGCGCTCGATGTGGTTGGCGTCGGGCATCGCTATGGCGCGCGCGTGGCGTTGCGCGATGTCAGCTTTTCCGTGAAGCCGGCGTCGTTCACGGTGCTGCTCGGCCTCAACGGCGCCGGCAAGTCGACGCTGTTCTCGCTCATCACCCGGCTCTACGCGATCCGCAACGGCCATATCCGCATTCTCGGCCATGACGTCGCGCGCGAACCCGGCGCGGCGTTGAGCCGGCTCGGCGTGGTGTTTCAATCGCGCGCGCTCGATGTCGATATCTCGGTACAGCAGAACCTCATCTACCACGCGGCGCTCCACGGCATCGGCCGGCGGCAGGCCGACGAGCAGATCGGCCGCGTGCTCACGCTGGTCGATTTGACCGATCGGGGGCGCGAGCGCGTCAGCAATCTTTCCGGCGGCCAGATGCGCCGCGTCGAGATCGCCCGCGCGCTGCTGCACCATCCGCGATTGCTGCTGCTGGACGAGCCGACCGTCGGCCTCGACATCAAGTCGCGCGCCGATATCCTCGGCCATGTGCGCCGACTGCTGCAAAGCGGCATCGGCGTGTTGTGGGCAACGCACCTCATCGATGAAGTCGGTGACAATGACGACGTGGTGGTGCTGCATGGCGGGCGCGTGCTGGCGAAAGGCGCGGTCGGCGACGTGGTCGCCGCGACGAGCGCGCCGGACATCGGCAGCGCCTTCACCAAGCTGACGCATGCCGACGCCGGCACGGGAGCCGGCGCATGACTGCCGTCACCGACACGCCGGCCCGGCATCACCTCACGCTGAGGCAATACTGGATTTGCCTCTGCGGCATCGTCTGGCGCGAAGCGCTGCGCTTCATCCATCAGCGCGAGCGATTCATCTCAGCACTGGTGCGGCCGCTGGTGTGGCTGTTCATCTTCGCCGCCGGCTTTCGTCAGGTGCTCGGCGTCTCCATCATCCCGCCCTATGAGACTTATGTGCTCTACGAGGTCTATATCGCGCCGGGCCTGATCGCGATGATCCAGTTGTTCAACGGCATGCAGTCGTCGCTGACGATGGTGTACGACCGCGAGACCGGCGGCATGCGGACGCTGCTGGTGAGTCCCTTCCCGCGCTGGTGGCTTCTGACCTCGAAGCTGCTCGCCGGCACCATGGTGTCGATCCTGCAAGTCTATGCGTTCCTGCTGATCGCATGGTTCTGGGATGTCGAGGTGCCGCCGGTCGGTTATTTTCTGGTGATCCCGGCGCTGCTATTGAGCGGCTTCATGCTCGGCGCGCTCGGCATGCTGATCTCGTCGCTGATCAAGCAACTGGAGAACTTCGCGGGCGTAATGAACTTCGTCATCTTCCCGATGTTCTTCGCCTCGTCGGCGCTCTATCCGCTGTGGCGGGTCAAGGAATCCAGCCCGTTTCTCTACTACGTTTGCCAAGCCAATCCCTTCACTCACGTCACCGAGCTGATCCGCTTCGCGCTCTACGGCAAGGTGGAATGGGTATCGCTGGCGGTGGTCGCCGGCTGCGCCGTGGTGTTTCTGTGCGGGGCCATCATTGCCTACGATCCATCGCGCGGCTTCCTCGCCAGGCGCGGCGGTCCGGGCGGCTAGGAGGATCGGGAATTTTTCCCGGCCCTCAAGCCAGATTCTCCCGGCGACCTACGACCTAAAGGCAGTGCCGCACCAGCATCGTCGCCATTACGATCCCTCCCCAAAGGCGTGACGGCCAACGCCGCGTCATTCGCGGCAACTGCCGTCATTGGGGGAAGCGTTGATGAAGAAGACACTCGTGCTGGGAGTCCTGGCTCCGGGATTGCTAGTCACCATCCAGGCGGCTCAGGCGCAGGAGATGCTGCCGGAAATCCAAGTCGTCGCCGATACGCCGTTGCAGGGCCGTGGCATCGACCGTGACAAGGTGCCCTCCACCGTCACCACCGTTCATGCCGACGACATCCAGCGCGCGGCGTCGCCGAACATCACCGATACGCTGTTCCAGCGCATCCCCGGCGTCAGCCTGTCCGATCCCAACGGCAACAGCGCGCAGCAGGAAATCCGCTATCGCGGCTTCGCCGCCTCGCCGTTGCAAGGCACGCCGCAGGGGCTCGCCGTCTACATGAACGGCATCCGTCTCAATGAAGCGTTCGGCGATACGGTGAACTGGGACCTGATCCCGACCAACGCCATCCAGCAGGCGGACGTCTTCACCAACAACCCGGTCTTCGGCCTCAACGCGCTCGGCGGCGCCGTCAACCTGACGCCGAAGAATGGTTTCACCTGGCACGGTTTCGAGCAGGAGATGTCCGGCGGCTCCTATGGCCGGGTTCAGGGCGGCCTGCAATTCGGCGCCGAGTCCGGCAACTGGAGCACCTACATCGCCGCACAAGGCATGCAGGATCATGGCTGGCGGCAGAAGTCGCCGACACAACTCGGCCGCTTCTACGGCGACATCGGCTGGCGCGACGACAAGGCGGAATTCCACCTGTTCGGCTCGGTCGCGACGTCATCCTTCGGTGTCGCCGCGGCGACGCCGATCGAGATGCTCAATCGCGACTGGAGTTCGGTCTATACCACCCCGCAGACGACGCAGAACAACACGGCGTTGCTCGGCCTCAACGGCAAATACGCGCTGACCGATAACTGGACATTGCAGGGCAGCCTCTACGGGCGTTTCTTCCGCCAATCCCATGTCGACGGCAATGACGGCGACTTCGAACGTTGCAGCAACTCGTCATCCTACGCCAATCACCTGTGCCTTGAAGATGACGGCTTCCCCCGGCCGGTGCCTTTCACCGGCGCGGCGGCGCTGGCGTTCCGCAACCAGTTCGCCATTCTCGACGCCAACAACCAGCCGATCCCCTGCCCGCCCGGCGCCGGCAATACCTGCGGCCCGGTGCCCTACGGCACCATCGACCGCACCAACACCCGCAGCACGACCTTCGGTGGCTCGTTGCAGGCGACCAACGATGCCAAGCTGTTCGACCACGGCAACCGCTTCGTGATCGGCGGCAGCATCGATCGCGGCAACACCGACTTCAACGGGTCGAGCATGCTCGGCTACATCTTCCCGGACCTGAGCGTCGGCAGCAATCCGGCGATTCCCGGCATGGGATCGGTGATCCACACCGTGGGCGACGTCGGCTATGCGCCGCTCGGCATCACCAGCCGCAACACCTATTACGGCATCTTCGCCACCGATACCTTCGACATCACCGATCGCCTCGCCGCCACCGCCGGCGTGCGGTACAACATCGCCGACATCGCCGTGCGCGACGTGCTCGGCACCAGCCCCGATCTCAACAGCGATTCTCGCTTTTCGCGGCTCAATCCGGTCGCCGGGCTGACCTACAAAATCACGCCGGGACTGACTGTCTACGGCGGTTATTCGGAATCCAACCGCGCGCCGACGCCGCTCGAACTCGGTTGCTCCAACCCGAACAAGCCGTGCCTGCTGGAGAGCTTCCTGGTGTCGGACCCGCCACTGAAGCAGGTGGTTGGGCACACTTATGAGTTCGGCCTGCGCGGTACCTCGGCACTGTGGGACGGCTCGCTGAGCTGGAAAGCCGGCCTGTTCCGCACCGACAGCAGCGATGACATCATCACCCTCGCCAGCAGCATCGCCGGGCGCGGCTATTACCAGAACGTGCCGGAAACCCGCCGTCAGGGCCTCGAACTCTCCGCGGAGTATAAATCGAGCCAGTGGATGGTCTATGCCAGCTACAGCTACGTCGACGCGACCTATCGTTTCGCCGGCGATCTCGCTTCGCCGAACAACCCGATGGCGGATGACGGCGGCAATATCCATGTGGTGCCGGGCAACCACATTCCCGGCATTCCGCAGCATCAGTTCAAGGCGGGCGTAGACTACATGGTGACGCCGGAATGGAAGATCGGCGCCGATCTGGTTGCGGTCGGACAGCGGTATTTCGTCGGCGACGACGCCAACCAGAATCCGAAACTGCCGGGCTACGCCGTCGTCAACCTGCATACGTCCTATCAGGTGTCGAAGAACGTCACGCTGTTCGCCAATATCAACAATCTCTTCAACAGCAAGTATGCCTTGTTCGGCACCTATTTCGAGCCGAACGGCACCGCCAAGGCCGGACTGCCGATCGCGCTGAGCGATCAACAGACGCTGGTGCCCGGCATGCCGTTCGCGATCTATGGCGGGATCAGAGTCAAGCTGTAGCGGACGAGAGATCGCGCGATCCGCGAACGGAAAACATCACCGTCATTGCGAGCGAAGCGAAGCAATCCAGAAAGCCAAAAAGCAAGGACTGGATTGCTTCGTCGCTTTGCTCCTCGCAATGACGAGCAAATGTGTTATCTAATCTCCCGCACCGCACGGGATCGTCGCCTCGACCGTGACGCCACTAGCCGAGGTCACCGTCATCGTGCCGCCGAGCGCCATCACGCGTTCGCGCATGCCGGTGAGGCCAAGCCCCAGCCTGTGATCCGGCGGCAAGCCCTTGCCGTTGTCACTGACGCGAACGCGGGCGGCCGCAGCGCGCCCGATGTTGGCCACTGGCTCGATCGTCACGCTCACCTGCGTCGCGCCGGAATGACGGAAGGCGTTGGTCAAGGCTTCCTGCACGACACGATAGATCGTCAGTTCCGCCGTCTCGCCGATCGGGCCGAGCGCGTCGGAGATGTCGGTGTCTACCGTCACTTCCGGATGCGAGCCCCGCCAGAACCGCACCAGCGCCGCCAGCGCCTCGCCGAGGCCAAGCTCGCTGAGCCCCGCCGGCCGCAACCTGTCGAGTACGCGACGATTGAACTGCTGCAATGCATTGACCTGTTCGAGCATCGCCGTGCCGTGCTTGCGCAAGCCCGCAATGTCCGGCGTCGCCGCATCCGCCATCCGCATCAGCGCCGTGGCGTGGGCGCGCAGCGCGAACAGATACGGGCCGAATTCGTCGTGCAACTCGCGGGCGATCTCCTTGCGCTCGACGTCTTGCAAGGAAACGACGCGCTCGGCGAGCCGTTGCTTGTCCGCAACCGCATCTTCGAGGGTGGCCGCCAGATGATTGAGCTTGGCGCAGATCGCGGCGATTTCCGCCGAGCCGGTCGGCACCACGCGCGTATCGTAACGGCCGGTTTCAAGATCGGCCATCGCATCCGCAAGCGACTGGATCGGCGCCAGCGCCCGGCTGACCACGAGCATGGTCAGGATTAGCAATGCCGCCGCAATCGCCGAGCCGAATTGGACCTGGGTGACGATGCTGTCCCAGATTTCGGCGATTTCATCCGTCGGATGCGAGGCGATCAGGAGCGTCCCATAGGACCTCCCTTCCAACACGATCGGAATGCGCAGGCGCGTCGGCTCCGGCCGCACCATGGCGACGAACCATTCCGGTGGCGCGTCGACGCGAAGGGCGTTGGCATCGGCTGGGGTACTGTCCTCGGGCTCGCCGTCGCGCGTGAGCGTGACGCTGATGTGTCGCAGCTTCTGTAAGCCGTCGACGATCCCCGCCAGCTTGGCTTCGGGATTCGAACTGCCTTTCAGATCGACGATCGAGGCCTCGACGAATTCGCGCGCCAATCGGATGACGCTGTCATCCTCGGCCTGAATGCGCGGCCCCGCTTCCAGCACAAGGCGTCCGATATTGGCCGCGAGACCCAGCACCAGCACCAGCGCGAACAGCAGGTTCAGGCGCGTCCGCAGGGAAAGTTTCCGCCACATCCTCTCGTTCCGCTTTGCCGTTGCGCCGCAGGCTCCGGGGAGAGCGTTGACAGACGAAAATGGCGACGATCTAATCACGGTATATTATATTCTGGCGCGATGGCCAGATGCGCGCGGCAATCATCGGTCATTATGGCAAAGGCGAAAGCATCGAACAAACTCCGTGTCCTGATCGTCGACGACCATCCCATCGTGGTGTCGGGCTGCCGGGCCATGCTCGCGGACGATCCGAACGTCGTCATCAATGACGCCGTAGATGCCGAGAGCGGCGAAGCCGCATTCATCGATGATCCGTCGCAGTTGTGCGTCATCGACATCAACCTGCCGGGCGTCTCCGGGTTCGAACTGGCGCGTCGCATTTTGCGGCGCGACGCCGATGCGCGCATCATCATGTTCAGCATGAACGATGACCCGATCTTCGCGGCGCGCGCGATCGAGGCCGGCGCCAAGGGATACGTTTCAAAATCGGGGGACCCCAGCGATCTCGTCAGCGCCATCCGCGCGGTGGCGGATGGCGGCACGTTCCTGCCGCCGTCGCTGGCGCAAAGCCTCGCTTTCGCCGGCCCGGCCTTCGCGTCGAGCCGGCTGGCGAAACTGACGTCGCGCGAGATCGAAATCCTGAGGCTGATCGGCGCGGGCAAAAGCCTGACGGAGATCGCGTGGATGATCAACGCTTCCTACAAGACGGTGGCGAACACGTCCTCGATCATCCGCCACAAGCTCGGCGTGCGATCTTCATCCGAACTGGTGCGGGTGGCGATCGAGTCACGGCTGGCTTGAGACGCAGCGTTTTCTTAGGTTCGTCGAACCTTTCCTCGTCATTGCGAGGAGCGTGAACTCCGAAGCAATCCAGCTCTTGCTTCGTGGCTTCCTGGATTGCTTCGCTTCGCTTGCAATGACGGTTTGGTTTTCTATGCCCGCACGGTCTCCGGCCTATACGCCGGAACGCGCGCGCCGACCTCTCCCGCGATCTCGTCGATCATCGCCTTGCTGCGCGCCCCACGCGGCGGTGGCAAGGCCATTTCGACTGCGACCCTGGCGGGACGCGTCGACAGGAAGAACAACTTGTCTGCCAATTGAATGGCGTCGGTGAGATCGTGTGTCACCAGCAGCGTCGTAACGCGCTCGCGCTGCGTCAATGTCGTCAGTTCCTCGCGCAATCGCGCCGCGACCGCGACATCCAGCGACACGAACGGCTCATCGAGCAGCAGGAAATCCGGCCGCGCCGCAAACGCGCGCGCAATCGCCACGCGGCGCGCCAAGCCGAGCGACAATTCGCCCGGATAATGCGACAGATGCGCGCCGAGCCCCAGCGTATCGATCAACCCATCGAGCTCGTCCAGAGATTCATCTGGCGACAACACGAGGCGCAGGTTGTCGGCCACGGTGCGCCACGGCAGCAGGCGCGGCTCCTGAAACACCATGCCGAGCCGGCCACGCCCCGGGATTCGCCGCTCACCGATGAAGTTCGGATCGAGACCGGCGGCGATATGCAGGATGGTGGTCTTGCCGCACCCCGAGGGACCGATCAGCGCGCCGAAGGAAAACGCATCGAGCTGCAGGCGCAGATCACGAATGATCTCGACCGGCTTTCCTTCCGCCGAGACATAGGTTTTCGAATCGATGCGGATTTCAAGCGGCGTTGCGGCGCCAGCGGTTCGTGCGTCGTTCAAGCGGTTGCACCAGGAATGTTTCGATGGCGAGCATAAGCGCGACGAACGAGATCGCATAGCTCAAAATCCGCGTCATATCGAACAGCGAGAACGACGAACCAAGCACGAAGCCGACGCCGTTCGGCCGCCCCAGCAATTCGACCACCAGCACGATCTTCCAGATAATCGACAGCCCCGAGCGCGACACCGCCGCGAGATACGGCGCCAGTTGCGGAAACACCACGTTGCGCAGCTTCGATCGCCGGCTGAAACGAAACGCCTGCGCCATGTCGTCGAGCGCGGGATCGAGCGAGCGCGCGCCTTCCCGCGTCACCACGATCACGTTCGGCAGCTTGTTGAGCGCCACCGCGACGATGGCGGCGGTCTCGTTAAGGCCAATCCAGATGTAGGCGAAGATGATGATGACCAGCGCCGGCAGGTTGAGCAGCACCACCAGCCATGGATCGGCGTAACGGTCGATCAGCTTCGAACGACCCATGACGTAACCGCCGGCGACACCCAGCGTGAAGGCGATGGCGAATGCCGCCACCACGCGCGCCAGCGTGCACGCCATCTGGAACGGCAGTTCGCCCGACCGCGTGTCGGTGACGATCATTTCGCCGACACTCATGGGGCTTGGCAGCAGCGGCGACTGCGCCAGCCACGCGATCAACGCCCATAGGCCAAGCAGCAGCGCCAGCGAGACAACCTTTGCCAACGCTCATCCTCCCGACGACGAGCGATGATAATACATGCCGGCGGGAATTTCCTTCACGGAACCGAGCAGCGAAGGGCCGGCGATCTCGGTCAGCGTCTTGAACAGCATCCGCGCGTCGGTTTCCTCGGCAAGGATAGTCCGGCGCGGGATGCCTTCCCGGGTGCGGTCGCGATAGGCAAGGAAGGTGGCCTGATCCTCGGCCTGCATCAGCGGACGCAGCGCTTCCCACTCCGCATCCGACTGCATCAGGATATCGTTGGCCTTTTGCACTACCGTCAGGAAACGCTCGATGGCCTCGCGGTGCGCCGCCGCGAACTTTTCGGAGAAGACATAGCCGGTCAGCGCCAGCGGCTCCTTCAAGCCAAGCTCGACCTGCGCTTCGCGAATGTCATAGAGCCGGCGAAAGCCGCGCGCCTCCAGCCGCGCGCAAAAATTCCAGTAGTTCAAATTGGCCTGCGATTCGCCCTGCAACGTTTTCTGGAACATCAGCGGCGGCGCGCCATATTGCAGCGTAACGTCGCGCTTGAGATCGAGGCCGCGGCGCATCGCGACCGCCTGCACGATGAGCCAGCTCTTGTCGAGCGGCCCGCCTGCGATCGACAGGGTTTGGCCCTTGAGGTCGGCGAGCTTTTGCAGCGGCGCATCCTGCTTCACCATGATCGCGCCGATAGCGGTCGAATACGGATAGAATTGCAGCCGGGTGCCGAGCGCCCGCTCACGCGCCACCCACAGCCAGTCCACCACCGCGACATCCACCGAGCCGGCGTTGAGCGCCAGCTTGCCGGCATCTGCCGAGGACATTTCGGTGAGCTTGAGATCGAGATTGGCGGCCGAGGCCAATCCATGGCGTTTGATGACATCGAGCTGCCACGCGAAGGTGCCGGTCTTTTGCAGGCCGATGCGCAGCGTATCCGCAGCGAAGGAAGGAACATTGACGAGGATCAGAATGGCGGCGATGGCGATACGGAGCAAAACAAAATTTCCTCGGCCTGTTCTGAACCTGGTTTGGGCCGGCCCAGCATCGATGTTGCCGTCGTTGACGGCGATCATCCCATCTTGCGGCATTTAGCGGCGCTTGGCCATGCCGCCCATCTCAGCCGGCTTGTGATCGCCGCTTTCGGGAAATGCGGATTCACCCTTGTTGCTACCACGCTTCTTCGGGACCGGCAGGCTGATCTTGCCGATCTCGATCACCGCCTTGTTACGGCTGAACAGCTTCAGCTTGCGCAGGATTTCCGTGACATGCGCCTTGACGGTGGATTCCGCGAGCTTGAGTTCGGCGGCGATATGCTTGTTCTGATAGCCGCGGCGGATCAGGTCCAGCACGCGAAGCTGCTGCGGCGTCAGTTCCTGCAAGCGCTGGCGCAGCGTCTGTGTGAAATCGGTGTCGCCGCGCTCGCCCGAAACGACAAAGTTCTTCGGGACCGCGACCGATCCGCTCAACACACAGTCGATCGCCTGGGCCAATTCGTTCTTCGACGTCGATTTCGGCAGATAGCCGGCGGCGCCGAGCGACAAGGCCTCGCTGACGACCTCCTGATCCTCATGGCTCGAGACGATCGCGACCGGCAGTCGCGGATAGGTCTCGCGTAGCCGCATGAATCCGGAGAACCCGGTCGCGTCGGGCAAGGTGAGATCCAGCAGCGCCAGATCGATGCCCTTCTTCTCGGCAAGGATATGCAGCGCGCCCTTGATCGACATGGTCTCGAAGATCACCGCATCGGGATGCGCCTGCCGCACGGCGTTGCCCAATGCCTCGCGGAACAGCGGATGATCGTCGATGATCAAAAAGTTCGTCATCTGCCGGCCTCGTCAGCGGCTGACCACATCGCCGGCGGGACGCCGACGAGCAGCCGTCATAGCAATCCGGTTCCAACGCGATCCGATTTCGGCATGCAGCTTCCGCGACAGTGACCGTCCTTGGCAAGCCCAATCAACGCCGGCCCAATTCACACACGAACATCCGGCGGCAAACTCACCGATATCCGAATAGCACAGCGCTTCGGGTGGCATGCAACCGTGCCGCCTTTCGAGGAGCAACCCTAGTCTCCCGGCACCTGCACCGTGAGCAGATAGGCATAAATCTCGTTGAGCTGCTTGTCGTCGAAGACGTCCTTCCATGCCGGCATTCCCTTGGCGGGCCGACCGTTATGAACCGTCTTCCAGTAAGTATCGCGCATGTCGTCGCCGTACTTCTTGTGCAGCCGGCGAAGATCGATGTGACGCTCGCTCTGCACCGCGTCCGGGCCGTGACAATGCGCACAGGTTCCGTTGAAGGTCTCGCGGCCGGAGGTCACTGCCTCGGAATCGTTCTCGCGGCTCTTGATGACTTCTGGTGTCAGCGTCGCTGGCGCAGCGGCCGTCGGTGACGGCGCGGTGGTGGAGTCGGCGACCACGAGGGGTTTCGCCTGCGTCTCCGCCGACGCCAATCGCACCAGAGGCTGCGCAAGCGCCGTCAGCTTGACCGGTGCGTCGGTCGGCAATCCGTATTTCTCGACGAGCGCGGGAATCATCGCCTCGACCTTCGGCAACGCCGCATCGATCTCGTCGCGCAGATCCTTCGACGCCTTGGCGAAGCCGATCGCAACCGGCCACGACAGCGCCTCACCATCCACGCTCTGGATGTCATACTTGCCGCTGTAGACCGTCTTGTTGAGCCAGCCCGCGACCGGCCCCCACACGAAAGCGACATCGGCCCTGCCCTGATCGAGCGCCTTCATGCCTTCGTCGGGACTGAGGACCGTGACTTTCTCGATCTCGTCGCGCTGCGCCAGCATGTTTTGCGGCGTGGTCTGGTATTGAACCGCGACCCGCAACTGCTTGAGGTCCGCAAGCCCGGAAATCTTGCGGCCTTTCGCCGTCACCAGCGCATAGCCTTCCTTGATGATCGGCTTGGAGAAGATCACCGCCGGGCCCATGAAATCGGTGGTGGGAGTCAATCCGATCATCGCGTCGCACTGCTTGCCGAGCAGCGTCACCCGCACGGTGCGTTTGCCGAAATACGACTTGTACCAATCGTAAACCACCGGACGGTCGAGCGCTTTCGCCAGCGCCTGACCGATCTCGAGATAAAGTCCGGGGTTGGCCGGATCGTCGCTCGAGAACGGCAGGTTGGTCGGATCGGCGCAGAACCGCAGCGGCTGACGATCATCCGCGACGGCCTGCGAGGCCGGCGCCATCAGCGACAGCGCAACGGCAAGAGCCGGGATGCCTGCAAGGGCGCGAGAGGTTCGGCGATTGAATGACATTCCGTTCCACTCCGAAAAATTTGCAAGCATCCCTGACTCCCAACGTTACGTTATTGCAGCGCAAACACGAACAGCGAACCGCCTTCGGGCGCTGCCGCGGTCATCTTCTTGCCGATGTCTCCCAGGAACGCCGGGATCGACGCGGTACGACCCACGACGATGGCGACATACTGCTTGCCCTTGACCGAATAGGTCACCGGACCGGCGCCGATGCCGGAGCCGAGGTTCTTCTTCCACAACACCTTGCCATCCTTGGCGTTGATGGCGCGGAAGTCGCCATGAAGATTGCCGGAGAAGACCAGATTGCCGCCGGTGGTCAGCGTGCCGCCGTTGAAGGGGAGATCTTCCTTGATGCCCCAGACCTTCTTCTGCTTGACCGGATCCCAAGCGACCAGTTCGCCGAGATATCCGCCCGGCCCTTCCTTGGTCGGGAATTCGGCTCCGAGATAGAACACGCCGCGCTTGTAGGACACGTCACTAACCGACCAGTCCATGCAGACGTTGTTGGTCGGGATGTAGACCAGGCCCGTGTTCGGATTGAACGACATCGGCTGCCAGTTCTTGCCGCCGATCAGGTTCGGGCAGATGTCCTTCGCCGGATGATTCGGGCCGGGGCGCTTGTCCGGATCCTCGACCGCGCGCATGGTCTTGATGTCCCAGGACTTCGCCCAGTTGGTCGAGGGCACGAACTTCTCGGCCGAGAGCACCTTGCCGGTCTCGCGGTTGGCGACGAAGAAGAAGCCGTTGCGGTCGGCCTTCAGCAGCGCCGGAACTGTCTTGCCCTCCACCTTGAGGTCGGCGAGCACCGCTTCGTTGACGCCGTCATAGTCCCAAGCATCGGCCGGCGTAGTCTGGATGTGCCACTTGATCTTGCCGGTGTTCGGATCGAGCGCCAGCGTCGAAGCAGTGTAGAGATTGGTGAGCTTGCCGAAGTTGCCGTCGCCGGTCGAGCGCACCCCGGTGTTCCACGGTCCGGGGTTGCTGGTGCCCCAATACACGGTGTCGGACTTGGCATCGTAGGAGCCGACCAGCCACGGCGCGCCGCCGCCATGCAGGCCGGTGTCGCCCTTCCAGGTGTCGCTGCCTTCTTCACCGGGTGCGGGCGTGGTGAAGGTCTGCCAGAGCTGCTTGCCGGTATTGGCGTCGAAGGCCTGCAACGCACCGCGCACGCCGTATTCGCCGCCGCCGAAGCCGGTAATGACCTTGTCGCGCACCACCAGCGGCGGCGACGTGATCACCGATCCCTGTTTGTAATCGACGACCTTCGAGGTCCACAGTTCCTTGCCGGTCTTGGCATCGAGCGCGGTCAGCTTGCCGTCGAGGCGGCCGATATAGAGCTTGCCGTCGGCGTAGGCGACGCCGCGATTGTTCACGTCGCAGCAGGCATACTGCAGCACGTCATCGGGAATTTCAGGTTCATAGGTCCACTTGCGGGCGCCGGTCGCCGCATCCAGCGCGTAGACGTATTTCGGACCCCAGGAGGTGGTGACGTAGAGTGTATCGCCGATGATGACCGGCGAGGATTCATTCGACCGCAGCGAGGCGAGCGAGAAGGAATAGACGAGGGACAGCTTGCCAACGTTGTCGGCGTTGATCTGGTTCAGTGGACTGAAACGCGTATTGGCATAGTCGTGCCCGGCGACCGCCCATTGATTGGTGTCGGATACCGCCTTGGCGACGGAGTCGTTGGCGCTGGCGCCCAGCGATCCCGCGGCCAGACTGGCGATCACCGAAACGCCAGCCAAGAATCCCCTGCTCCTCAACCTCATCTGCTTCCTCCCAATGTTTGCTTTCGCTGCGTTCGCAATTCGACGAACCGGATCCGCAGGACGTATCGCAAGGCGTCGACCGGCAACCCGCGGCCGCCATCGCAACGGAATTACAACATCGGATTTTCGCAACAAGTATAGGCGGAAGGTAGTAGTCCACGATAATATCGGGAAATTTTCCCGGCCAAGAGCCTTCGGCATGCGCTTACCATCGAACATCGGCCGCGCCTCGCGGTTGCGGCCGTCATGGCGGCGATGCACCGATATTTTCCCGCCTTTTGCAGGCTTTTCCGCGCGAAAGCCACGCATGGCGGCATGCATGGGTGTGACAGCCTGCGCGGTGTTGTTCGCGCTTGCACAATTCATCGCGCCTGTACGTGCTGATGAAATCGAGACCGAGCATCTGTTCGGCTTCACCACCGGAAGCGACGTCGGAACGCTCGGCGAGCGCGAATTCGAAGGTGGGACGACGGCTCGATTCGGCAAACGCGCGGGTAGATACGTCACCGGCGAGCAGACCCTTTCCGCTGAATTCGTTCCAATTCAAAATCTGCGCACGGAATACAGCGCCGCGATCGTCACTCATGACATCGCCGGCGTGAACGGATTTGAGAATCGCCGTCAGCTCGCAATCGGTGGCTTCTCGGCGGATTTCCGCTATCGTCTGCTCGACCGCACCGCAGCACCGTTCGGTTTCGCGCTCGGCATCGAGCCGCACTGCTCCCGTATCGACGACGGTTCGGGCGCGCGCGTGCGCGAGTACGGGGCCGATCTGGTGGCGGCGTTCGACAAGGAGATCGTCCCGAACCGGATCGTCGCGGCCTTCAACCTGCTCTACCAGCCGGAAATCTCGCGCGCGAAGACAGGTGGCGACTGGGCGCGGGAAGCGACCGCCGGCATCGCCACGGCGCTGATGGCGCAGGTGTCGCCGGGCGTCTTCCTCGGCATCGAGGGCCGCTATCTGCGACGCTACGAGAGCCTCGGCTTCGACGACTTCGCCGGGCACGCGGGCTTTCTCGGGCCGACGCTGTTCGTCAAACTGTCGCAACGCTCCTGGATCGCCGCCGCCTGGAGCGCGCAGATCGCCGGCCGAGCGGCAAATGCGCCCGGCCCGCTCGATCTGGTCAATTTCGAGCGCCATCAGGTCCGCTTGCTGTTCGGTATGAATTTTTGAGACACCGAAAGCAATCCGCCGCGCGCCGCGTGCGCCCGACGGGCCCCTACTACCAAGATCGCTGTTGCCAAGTCGGACCGGGATGCCTCTAATTTGGAACTATAACAATTCAACGGGAGGTGTCTCGTGACGGCCATAAGTTTGACGGTGAACGGGAAGTTGGTTTCCGGCAACGTCGAAGACCGGACCTTGCTGGTCCATTTTCTGCGTGATCATCTGAATCTGACAGGAACGCATGTCGGCTGCGACACCAGCCAGTGCGGGGCCTGCGTGGTGCATGTCGACGGACGCGCGGTAAAGTCGTGCACGATGCTGGTGGGCCAGGCGGACGGCGCAAGCGTGACGACGATTGAGGGGTTGTCCCACGGCGACGAGTTGCATCCGATGCAGGCGGCATTCCGCGACAATCACGGGCTGCAATGCGGCTATTGCACGCCGGGCATGATCATGTCGGCGGTCGATATCGTGCAGCGCCATGTCGTTCAGAATCCTGGCGGCAAGCTCGACGAGGCAACGGTCCGGCAGGAGTTGGAAGGCAACATCTGCCGCTGCACCGGCTATCACAACATCGTCAAGTCGGTGCTGGACGCCGCCGGCCGAATGAGCACGGCGCAGGCCGCGGAGTAGCGCGGATACGCACGCAAACGTCGTGCGGGCGGGCATCGCCGCTTCGCTTTTTGTAAAGTCAGGTTTCGCGCGTTGGCGCTCCCGAGATTCGGAGCGATGCGCGGGCCACGCGAATTGAACCAGCGATCGGGCACGCGGCCTGTAACGGCGCGGCCTGCGATCGAACAAGGAGAGATCCCATGGGAGTGGAAGGCATCGGCGCAAGCGTACTGCGCAAGGAAGACCGGCGGTTCACCACCGGCAAGGGCCGATACGTCGACGACATCAAGCTGCAAGGCATGACACACGCGCATTTCGTGCGTAGCCCCCACGGTCACGCCAAGGTCAAGGGCATCGATTCATCGGCCGCGCTGAAAATGCCGGGCGTGGTCGCCGTGCTGACCGGGCAGCAGATCGTCGACGACAAGGTCGGCAACCTGATCTGCGGCTGGGCGGTGCATTCCAAGGACGGTACGCCGATGAAGATGGGTGCATGGCCGGCGATGGCGCCGGAGACCGTGCGCTTCGTCGGGCAAGCCGTGGCGGTGGTGATCGCCGAGACCAAGAACCAGGCGCGTGACGCCGCCGAAGCCGTGCAGGTCGACTACGAGGAACTGCCGGCGGTCACCAATCTCAAGGCGGCGATCGCCGGCGGCGCACCGCAACTGCATCCCGAGGCGCCCAACAATATCGTCTATGACTGGGCACTGGGCGACGAAGCCGCCACCAACGACGCCTTCAGCAAAGCGGCGAACGTGGTCAAGATGGACCTCGTCAACAACCGCCTCGCGCCCAACGCGATGGAGCCGCGCGCGGCGATCGCCAGCTACGACGAGGCGGAGGAGCACTTCACGCTCTACTCCACTTCGCAGAACCCGCACGTCGCGCGCCTCGTGCTCTCGGCATTCTACAACATCGCCCCGGAAAACAAGCTGCGGGTGATCGCCCCCGACGTCGGCGGCGGCTTCGGCTCGAAGATCTTCATCTATCCGGAAGAAATGGTGGCCCTGTGGGCCTCCAAGAAGGTCAATCGTCCGGTGAAGTGGACCGGCGACCGCACCGAAGCGTTCCTCACCGACGCCCACGGCCGCGATCACGTCTCCCACGCCGAAATGGCTTTCGACAAGGACAACAAGATCCTCGGCCTGCGGGTCAAGACGCTGGCCAATTTCGGCGCCTACATGTCGCTGTTCTCGTCCTCGGTGCCGACCTATCTCTACGCGACGCTGCTGTCGGGCCAGTACAACATCCCGGCGATCTATGCCGAGGTGATGGGCGTCTACACCAACACCGCGCCGGTCGATGCCTATCGCGGCGCCGGGCGGCCGGAAGCGAGCTACCTGATCGAGCGGATGATGGAAACCGCGGCGCGGCAGTTGAAGGTCGATCCGGCCGAACTGCGCAGCAAGAACTTCATCCGCCAGTTCCCGCACCAGACCCCGGTGATCATGGCCTACGACATCGGCGACTTCCAGGCCTCGCTGGATGCCGCGATGAAGTCGATCGACTATGCCGGCTTCCCGGCGCGCAAGGCCAAGGCCAAGAGCGAAGGCAAGCTGCGCGGCATCGGCCTGTCCTGCTACATCGAGGCCTGCGGCATCGCGCCGTCGAAGGCGGTGGGCAGTCTCGGCGCCGGCGTCGGCCTGTGGGAATCCGCCGAGATCCGGGTGAACCCGGTCGGCACCATCGAAGTGCTCACCGGATCGCACAGCCACGGCCAGGGCCACGAGACGACGTTCTGCCAGTTGGTGGCGGAACGGCTCGGCGTGCCCGTGAGCCAGGTCTCGATCCTGCACGGCGATACCGACAAGGTACAGTTCGGCATGGGCACCTACGGCTCGCGCTCGCTGGCGGTGGGCGGCTCGGCCATCGTCAAGGCGCTGGAGAAGGTCGAGGCCAAGGCCAAGAAGATCGCGGCGCATCAGCTCGAAGCGTCCGAGAGCGACATCGTCATCGAGAACGGCGAGTTCAAGGTGACCGGCACCGACAAGTCGATCGCGCTGCCGATGGTGGCGCTCGCCGCCTACACCGCGCACAACCTGCCGGACGGCATGGAGCCGGGCCTGAAGGAAAGCGCGTTCTACGATCCGTCGAACTTCACGTTCCCGGCCGGCACCTACATCTGCGAGATCGAAGTCGATGCCGGCACCGGCAAGACCGAGTTCGTCAACTTCGTGGCGGCGGACGACTTCGGGCGTCTCATCAATCCGATGATCGTCGAGGGCCAGGTCCATGGCGGCCTGACCCAAGGCATCGGACAGGCGCTGCTGGAAAGCGCGGTCTATGACGGCAACGGCCAGCTCATCACGGCGTCCTTCATGGACTACGCGATGCCGCGCGCCGACGACGTTCCGTCCTACAAGCTGCAACACACCACGACGCTGTGTCCGGGCAATCCGCTCGGCGTCAAGGGCTGCGGCGAAGCCGGCGCCATCGGCGCTTCGGCGGCGGTAATCAATGCCATCACCGACGCCATCGGCAACAACAGCCTCGAGATGCCGGCCACCCCCGACCGGGTGTGGCACGCCATCCAGGCCCGCGCATAAGACAAGGGAGACGCATCATGTACGAGACTCACTATCATCGCGCCTCCTCGGTCGACGACGCCGCGGCGCAGTTCGCCAACGGCAGCGAGGCCAAATATCTCTCCGGCGGGCAGACCCTGCTGCCGGTGATGAAACAGCGCCTCGCCGCGCCGTCCGACGTGATCGACCTCGCCAGGATTCCGGCACTGATCGGCATCGATTTCGGCAGCGACAGCGTCACCATCAAGGCGGCGACGACGCATTACGACGTCGCCACCAATACGGCCTTGCAGAAGGCGCTTCCCGCGCTGGCGGCGCTGGCCGGCGTGATCGGCGATCCGGCCGTGCGCTATCGCGGCACCATCGGCGGCTCGCTCGCCAACAACGACCCGGCGGCGGACTATCCGGCGGCGGTGCTGGCGCTCGACGCCACTGTGAAGACCAACAAGCGCAGCATCGCGGCGGCCGATTTCTTCAAGGGTCTGTTCTCGACGGCGCTTGAAGACGGCGAGATCATCACCGCGGTCACCTTCCCGATCCCGGCCAAGGCCGGCTACGCCAAGTTCCGTCACCCGGCCTCGCGCTTCGCGCTGACCGGCGTGTTCGTGGCGCAGACCAAATCGGGCGAGGTCCGCGTCGCCGCCACCGGCGCCTCGCAAAATGGCGTGATGCGTGTACCCGCCATCGAGCAGGCGCTCAAGGCCAACTGGTCGGCCGCGGCACTGGATGGCATCTCGGTTTCCGCCGACGGCCTGATGGCCGACCTCCACGGCGCTGCCGACTATCGCGCCAACCTCGTCAAGGTCATGGCCCAACGCGCCGTCAAGGACGCCGCGTAAAACAGCTCTCCCGCAGAGGACCACTCCGGCGCATCGCAAGGTGCGCCGTTTCTTTTTGGGATTTTCGTTTTTGAGTAAGACCGGACTCAATCCAATCTGTCATGCCCGGTCATAGGCGTTCCTCGAACGGCTACGGGCGAGCGAAGCGACGCCGTTCGTTGAACGGCTTTGCCCGGCGATGACGAGTTGTTGATTATCTGAACCAAACCAGCTTTTATCGTCATTGCGAGCGAAGCGAAGCAATCCAGAAAACTGTAAAGCAAGGACTGGATTGCTTCGTCGCTACGCTCTTCGCAATGACGATTCTAATCCAGATTCATCTATTCTGACCGCAGAAGCCAATGCTTCCTTATTTCAGCGCATCAAAGTGCTGCAAGAACTGCGCGGCCGAACTGTCCTGCACTTTCACTTCGACTTCGCCGTTCCCCTTCGGAGCATAGCTGAAAGCAATCGAGGGGTCCTCGCTCAACGAGATGCCGCCTTCCATATCGAATACCTTGGTGCCGCCGACGCTGACCGAGACGCGCTCCAGATAGCGCGCCGGCGTATATTCACCGCTCGCGTTCTGCTGCATGCCGCTGTAGTTCGGGTGGCTGATGAGCAATCGCGTCGGCACTTGCGCGAGGTCCGACGAGCGCTCGCGCCGCAACTGCATCTTGCCCATCCGCGCCAGCACATCGGCAGACGCCCGCGCATCCGGCGCGGAGCAGCCGCCCGCCGCCTTGATATAATGCGACACTGCATAGAGCTTGCCGTCTTCGGTCTCGGCGACCGCATGGATCAGCGTGTACTCGTTGACGCGCACCCGCATCTTGATGTCGTCACGCACGAAGGCCGGACCGAGCTTGAAGCGGCCGGCAAGCGGCATCGGATTGTTGTCGATGACCACCGATACCGTCGTGATCGGGCGGTCGCCGATCAACTCCACGCTGATCGGCACCAGCGCCGCGTTCATCGCCTGCTCGGGCACTTTCAATTTCAGCAGTGCGCTGCCGTCCTCGATGGCGCGTTCGCCGAAGATGTCGGTCGCCACGCTGCGCCAGCGCGCTTCACGCTCGGCCATCTCGTCGTCCGCCACCGCGCACGTGATACTGGATACCATCAGCAGCGCCACCATCAGCAATCGTTTCATCCGTGCTCTCCCTGATGACAACTCATTGCACGCCCGGCCCTTCCGGTTCGACCACCGCGGTCGGCAGCCCCGCATCCTGCCATGCCTCGATCCCGTCAGGATACCAGAATACGCGACGATAGCCTTCGGCGATCAGGCGCTTCGCGGCGTTCCAGCTCGCCCAGCAATCGGCGCGGCAATACAAGATTACCGGCTTGTCGCGATCGCCGCCCGTGAGCGCCGACAATCGCGCCTTCACGTAATCGGTCATCGCGGTTGCGATCACGCCGGAGCCCATGCCGGGAATCCAGACGCTACGCGGAATACCGTGATGCGGCACCGGCCGCCACGGCGACGCGAGATGTTCGGGGCGACGCGGCGCGGGAAACACATCGATCACGACAACCTGCTCGCGCTCCAGCAACGCCGCCAGCGCCCGGGTATCGATCACGGCGCCGCCGGCAATGGTGGCCGGCACCCGGCCGTTCATCGGCCCCTGCCAATAGCCCTCGGGCTCCGGCGGCGCGTCCGCCTGCGCGCGTACATTCACGACAGCGACCAGCATCACCGTCGCCGCAACGAGGCATAGCGTAAACGTGCGGCGCACAATGAATGACCGCCTCATTCCCATTCCAGCCGCCGATAGGCCTCGATCACGTTACGGCCGTTGTAGGCATCGAACATCGCCCAGTGCGACCGCTCCGACAGCGCCAGCGTGGTTGCGGCTTCTTCGATCGGCATACCTTTCGCGATCGCCGCGCGCGTCTCGTCGCGCAGCACCGTCAAGTAGCGTTCCAGCGGCGCCACCGCATCCCGCATCGGCACCAGCGGCGGACCATGGCCGGGCACCGCCTGACCCACACCCGAGGCGCGCATCGCTGCCAGCTCCTTCAGCCATCCCTTGAGATCGCCATCGAGCGACGGCGCCCGCCCGACGAACAACAGATCGCCGGCGAACAGAATTCCGGATTGCTTGTCGCGCACGCTGAGATCGCTGACCGTATGCGCCGGCTGATGCGCGGTCAGGATGAGACCACGACCGCCAAGATCGAGTTCGGCCGGCTTGTCCCTCGCCACCAGCATGGTCGGCATCACCACCTCGCCCACCTCCCCCGCGCCGAGAATTTTTTCGAGGCCCTCGCGATAGAACGCGCCGCGCGCGGCGAGTTGCTGCGGCAATCCGGCGTGACCGACAAACGTGGGCGCATCGTCCTTGAAGGCAGCAGCGCCGAAGACGTGATCGGGATGGACGTGCGACAGCACGACGTAGCGGATCGGCAGTTGCGTCCGCGCGCGGATCGCGAGGCGCAGACTACGACCGTCATGCAGACTGCCGCCGGGATCGATCACCGCCACGGCGTCGCGCCCGACGATGAAGCCGAGATTGGCGATGGCATCGAAATTGCCGGCGGTCGCATCCTCCGTGAGGCCCTGACGCACATGAATGCCGGGCGAGACTTCGACCATCGTTGCCGGCTGCGGCGCTCCCGCCGCTTCCGCGCGCAACCGCGACGGCACGCAGCACAGGCAGAGCCCGCCCACCAATGCCGCGCGACGGGACAAGGTCTTGTTGGTCGCGAAATCCATCACGCATGAGCCTAGCAGCGGCCCTGCCGCGTCAGATGCGTACTTTGGTCGTAGGTTCCGCGCTCAGCCGCTCCGATCGATATCGTCTTCCGGCGTGCCGCCCTTGAAGTTGCGGTAGATGAAGCGATTGACGTCGCGCGCGGCTTCCGTTTCCGCCATCTTGAATATCCGCTCGTGCATCGGCGACAGCGTGCAGGCCGGATCGGTATTGCCAGCATCGCCGGTCAACGCGAAGGCCTGACAACGGCAACCGCCGAAATCGATTTCCTTGAACTCGCAACTCCGGCACGGCTCCGGCATCCAGCCGGTGCCACGGTAGCGATTGAAGGCGCCGGAGTTCTGCCAAATCCAAGCGATCGAGTGATTGCCGCGCACCGACTCGAAATCGAGGCCGGTGATAGTTTCCGCCGCATGACATGGCAAAATCTTGCCGGTCGGCGAGATGTTGAAGAACTGCCGGCCCCAACCGCCCATGCACTTCTTCGGCCGCAACGCATAATAGTCCGGCACCACGTAATCGATGGCGAGGATTCCCTTCAGCCGCACCTCGGCCTCCTCGACGATGCGGCTGGTCTCCTCGATCTGTTGCAACGTCGGCATCAGGGCCGCGCGGTTCTTCAGCGCCCAGCCATAATATTGCACGTTGGCGACTTCGAGCCGGTCGGCATCGAGATCGACCGCCATCTGGATGATGTCGGCAAGCTGGTGCAGGTTCTGCCGATGCATCACAGCGTTGACGGTGAGCGGCAGATCGAGTTCGCGCGCCCAATGCGCCACCTCGATCTTCTTGGCGTGTGCATCCTTCATGCCGGCGACACGATCCGCCACCGCTGGCTCGTTGCCCTGGAAGCTGATCTGGATATGGCACAAGCCGGCATCGGCCAGCGCGCGCAGCTTGTCCTTCGTCAGCAGTACTGCCGATGTAATTAGATTGGAATAAAGTCCGACGTCGGTCGCGTGCTGCACCAGTTCCGCAAGATCCTTGCGCGCGGTCGGTTCGCCACCGGAGAAGTGGATTTGCAGCACGCCGATCTCGGCGAGTTCGCTCAACACCTTCTTCCACTCGTCGGTGGTGAGTTCGGTGTTGGCACGGTCAAGCTCTAATGGGTTGGAGCAGTACGGACATTGCAGCGGGCAGCGATGGGTCAATTCCGCCAGCACCGCGAGCGGAATGCCGAATGTCTCGGCGACCGACCCGCGCGACTCCAGTACGGCGAGACTGTCGACCGGCTCGCCTGCCACGTTCGTCACATTGGTCGGCGTCGGAGTCACGGCGCGGGCTCCTTCGCTTCGATCAGGAATCCCTTGTCGGCAAGGTCCTGCAACATCGCGACGACATCAGCGCCGATGTCGTCGCGCGGTGCGGCGTATTTTGCCGCCAATTGATCGAGCATGTCCGCAACACTACGCCCATCGCATAATTGCAAAACCTCGACCGCGATTTCGTCGGGGGCCAGCACGCGTTCCGGGGCGAGAATCACCCAGCGCTCGCGGGTCTTGTCGAATTTCAACTGCGCATGGCGCGGCAGAACCGGCCGGCTCGCTTCGGTCACGCTCAATTTCCGACTGCGCGATGCGGCCATGACGATGCCTTTCAGCCCGCCGCGGGAACGAAGGCGCCCGGCGGCACATGCCCGTCGACATAGGCATGATACAGCGCGTCGAGCTGAACCCAAAGCACGTTAGTCTTGAAGATCAGCGCATTGCAGACCGCTTCGCGTTCCGCCGGTGTCGCGGCGTGTGTCTTGACGTAGTCGAGCGCGAAATTGGCATCGCGCGGCGCCTGCGCAAGCCGGCGCTTGAAGTAGCTCATGATGTCCGGATTGACGAAATCGTAATGCGCCAGCATCCCGGAGATGCGTTCCTCATGCAGGTTCGGCGCGAACAATTCCGTGAGCGACGACGCGATGGCCTCCAGCGGCGTGCGGTCGCGGACGAAATGCACGTAGGCTTCCACCGCAAAGCGCGTCGCCGGGAGAATGCCTTCAGTCGATTCGACGTAGACTGTATCGAGCCCGAGACCTTCGGTGAGCTTGAGCCAGCGTTCGATGCCGCCTTCGCTGCCGCTATCGCCATCGTGATCCTCGATGCGATGCCGCCACTCCTGCCGTGTTTGACGATCGCGGAAGCGCGAGATCACCACCGCGTCCTTGATCGGGATCGTGCTCTGATAATAGTAGCGGTTGAGCGCCCAGGCCTGCACCTGCCCCTTGTTCAGTTTGCCGCCGTGCAGCAGGCGATGAAACGGATGCAGGTTATGATAGCGCCTCGCGCCGATATGGCGCAGCGCCGCTTCAAGGTCCTCGGCATTTTGCAGCGGCTTGTCCGCGATCAGCGAAAAAGCGGTGGTTGCAATCACAACGCGATCTCCATTCCGTCCGAAGCGATCTCCCATCCCGCCTGCCGCGCAGCTTTGCGCTCGGGCGAGTCGGCCAACAGCGCCGGATTCGAGTTATTGATATGCAGGAACAGCTTTCGCGCGATATTGAGCGGCGCGAGCGCGGCGATGGCGCCGTCCGCGCCCGACATCGCGATGTGTCCCATCGCCTGCCCGGTTTTGCTGCCGAGCCCCGCCGCGATCAGTTCGTCGTCCTGCCACACGGTGCCATCGAAGAACACCAGCGGCGCGCCCGTGATGCGTTGCGCCAGATCCGGCGTCACCCGCGCACAAGCGGCGAGATGATAGAAATACTGGCCGCTGCGTCGGTCGGTGACGCACAAGCCCAGCGTATCGCCGTCGGCGTTGTCGTCGCCGGGATGCTGTTGCCCTTCGAGATACCACGCGCGTTTGCCCGGCACGACGAACGGCAGAACTTCGAGCCCCGAGGGCGAACCGTCCGGCAACAACGGCTCGAAGGCGTGATCGGCCGAGATCGGCTCGCGCCGCACCAGCTTGTCGTTCAGCACGTTGAAGATGCTGTTGCTGGCCAGGATCGCCAACACCTGCCGATGGGCGTAAATCGTGAACGGCGAGCTTTCGCGCAGCGACAACAGACCCGCCACCGCATCGACTTCGCCATTGGTGAGAATGACGCCCGTGATCGGGCTGTGCCGGAGAGCGCCGGGCTTTGGGTGCAACTGCTTCGTCGCGGTGATTTGCTGCCGGATATCCGGCGAGGCATTGATCAGGAACCAATGTGCATCGTCGACGCTGACGGCGATCGACGATTGGGTGCTTTGCAACTCGGGGCGATCGTTCCGCGAAGCGCGGCACACCGCGCATCCGCAATTCCATTGCGGAACGCCGCCGCCTGCCGCGGCTCCAAGAACGACAACACGAAGCATGGCCTCGCCCCTGGACCCGGACAGGTCGTCGCGAAGCTGCTTACTTGCGGGCCGCGCAGGCGTACATGTTGATTTCCATGCCAACCGGCACTTCAACGATCTTCGGTGCTTTCCAGGCCATTTCCGTCTCCTAGATGGCGCGATTGCCACAAAATAAATCTACCTGCCGCCGCGAAGTTCGCCACCTATTCGGCGAATAGGAAACGCCTATTTCGCAACGCAGCAATTCTTCGCGTTACGCCTTATCGGCTTTGCGCAGGAACGGCGGCGTATCGAGCAGCGGCGGCATCTTGAAGCCTTCACCGGCTTCCCGCAGCGCATCCAGAAACGCGGCGTAGGGCTCAAGCCGCCGGTATTGCGACGGCAGCAGCGCCACGATCTGGCGCGGCGGCAGATCGACCCGATAAAGTTTCACGCCGTCGAGTGCTCCGGCCCCGACGACGGCCGACAAGGTCGGCGCGAGGCAAACTCCGAGTTCCGCCCGCACCAGCCGGATCGCGACCTCGAAGCTGCGGCAGCGGGCGATGACCCGATGGTCCGGCAGCATTTCGCCGAACCAGTTTGCGGTCTGCTTGGCATGAGGACTGCCGAACACGAACTGGATCACCTGATTGAGAATGGCGCGATCCCGCGCCCGCAGATCGCGGTTCGTCGGCTTCGACTTCGACAAGTCGAGGCGTTCGGGCACCACCAGAACGTAAGGGTCGTCGACGATGGGGATACGCTGGAAACCATCGCTCGCCTGCGTGATGGAGCTTGCGGCCACGAGGCCGATGTTGACGCGGCGGGTATTCAGAAGCTCGAGCACGTCGGCAGGCGCCTGTTCGTGGATATCGAAATCGACATCGGGAAAGGTCGCATGGAATCGCTGCATCGCGGCCGGCAGGATCACGCCCAGGATCGAGTTGACGCCGGCAAGGCGGATGGTGGCGCGCGCGCCGCCGGCCTGCTCGTTCAGGCTGTCCTCGAATTCGCCCATGCTGCGCAGCACGGCCTCAACTTTCGGCATCAGCCGCGCGCCTGCGTCGGTCAGTTTCAGTTGGTTCGAGCGACGGTCGAACAGCCGCGCACCGGAAATCGATTCAAGTTTCGACAATTGCTGCGACAGCGACGGCTGCGCGAGGCCGAGTTGCTTGGCGGCCTTGGTCAGCGTCTCGGCATGCGCCACGGTCCAGAAGACGCGAAGCTGGTGCAGCGTGATCTCCGGGCGACGCGACTTGGTCGCGGCCGAACTCAGATCGATCGGCACCACGATCTGGTCGATCGCGGCGGTCGGGCGTCGTTCCTCGTGTCTCATCCGGTCCTGCGCTGCTCCGCCAGTGTTGCCGATCAGGCTACACTGGCCGGCCTCGCGCCGCGAGGGGCCGTTGGAAGTAGACGCGCCTCCTCAGCGCAGGCCGAGGCCGCGAGCGATGATGCCGCGGAGGATCTCGCGGGTGCCGCCGCGCAGCGAGAACGAGGGCGCGGCGAGCACGGTGTAGTGCAGCGTGCGCGCCAGTTCGGCGGTGCGTTCCGAGCCGGGTTCGATCTCGACCAGCGAGCGGACGATATCCGGAATCTCCTGCTCCACCAGCGCGCCCAGATCCTTCACCACCGCCGCTTCCAGCGCCGGATTCTGGCCGTTCTGCAACAGCCACGCCACACCGCGCGAGAGCTGCCGCAGCACCACGAAATGCGATGCCAGCCGGCCGACCGCGATGGTCGCCTGCTCCGATGGATGGTCGCGTAGCACGCGGACCACTTCGGAGAACAGCACGAACGACGACAGGAAGCGTTCCGGGCCGGAGCGCTCATAGGCCAGTTCGCTGGTCACCTGATGCCAGCCGTTGCCCATCTCGCCGATCAGCGCCGACGATGGCACGAAGACATCCTCGAACGCCACCTCGTTGAAGTGTTTCGCGCCGGTGAGATCGGCGATCGGGCGGATGGTGATGCCCGGAGTCTTGAGGTCGACCAGCAACTGGCTGGTGCCGCCATGGCGATCGCTCGGGCTGCCGCTGGTGCGGCAGAACAGCAGCATGTAGTGCGCGCGATGGCCGAAGGTGGTCCACAGCTTGGTGCCGTTGACGCGGAAGCCGCCGTCGACCGGCTCGGCGCGGGTGCGCACGGCGGCCAGATCGGAGCCGGAATCCGGTTCGCTCATGCCGATGCAGCAGAACAGCTCGCCGGCGGCGATCTTCGGCAGCACGGTCCGGCGCTGTTCTTCAGTCCCGAACCGCAGCAGCAGCGGGCCGCTCTGGCGATCCGCGATCCAGTGCGCGGCCACCGGCGCGCCCGCCGCCAGCATCTCCTCGAGCACGACATAACGCTCCAGGCTGGTGCGCTCATGGCCGCCGTATTGCTTCGGCCATGTCATGCCGATCCAGCCGCGCTGCCCCATCTTGCGGGAGAAGTCGGCATCGAAGCCGCTCCACGATGCCGCGCGCACATGCGGCGGAATCGTTTTCAGTTCTTCGGCGAGGAAAGCACGCACTTCGCCGCGCAGCGTCTCGGCTTCCGGCATCACGGGCGGATTCGGAAAGGTGAAGAACGACATCATGCCCCCTGACCTGCACCGACCGACACAACAAACGGCCACAGCCCATCGGCGCCGGCCGCGATCGCCGCCTGCCCCACCACCTTGCTCCAGTAGCGCTCCGAGCCACATTCGTCGCGCCAGCCCCATAGCCGCCGCGTGAAGAAATGCAGACGATGCTCCTCGGTGAAGCCGATGGCGCCGTGCACCTGATGCGCGATCGGCGCGGCGATGCTGGCGGCCTCGCCGGCGCGCACCTTGGCCGCCGCGATCGCGATGACGTCGAGACTGTCGAACGCCGCGCTGGCAACATCGGCCGCGCCGCCACAGGCCGCGGCCTGCCCGGCGAGCACGGCGAGTTGCTGCTGGATCGCCTGCTGCTTGCCGATCGGCTTGCCGAACTGCACGCGCTCGTTGGCATAGCCGACGGTGATCTCCATGACCCGCGCCAGTGCGCCCGCCATCTCGGAGACGCGCAATGCTGCGAAGGCTGCTTTAAGCGATTGCGACGTCCAGTTCGCCGGCGCCGGCCGCACATCGTCGGCAGCGATTTCCGCATCGACGGCGGCATCATCCGCAGGAAGATTTGCGAACGACATCGCAGGTGCGATGCTGGCAACGCCACGCTTCAACCGCACCACGAACAGCTTGCTTTCGTGCCCGACCAACAGAACGATCGTCTCGGCATGGCGCGCCCACGGCACGCCAGCCGCACTGCCGCTGATCCGCCAGTTGCCGCCGTGCTTCGCCAGCGCAAACGCGCCGGTCTCCGCGACGACGACGGTTGCCGGTCCTTCGGCGACATCGAAGCCCGCTTCGCTCAATAGCCGATTGGCGAGCATGGTCTCCGCCAGCGGCACCGGCGCGGCGTGATAGCCTGCAATGCGCAGCAGCGAAATCGCCTCCGCCGACGCAATGCCGAAACCGCCGGCTGCCTCGCTCACCAAAGCCAGAGGGAAACCTGCGTCCTGCACCTTGGCCCACACAGCGTCCGGCCATTCCCCCTGCTCGACCGCGCGAACATCCTTCTCGTCAAACGACCCAAACAACCGACCGGCGCTCTCGTTCAGAAGCGCGCCCGTCTCGCCAGATTGCTGATCCGCCATCCTCAATTTCCAATCGCCATTGGTCGATGCAAGTTCGCCGCCGCATCCGCGACGCTTGAAATGTCATAAGCGTCGTCGGGCCAGGGATCAACGCCATCCATGCATGGCCCCCCGTCATCGAGCCGAGGCAACGCGGCTGGAAGCGGCGCTGGCGGCTACGTGTATCGCGCGACCGACAGATCGGCGGCGGGCACCTCCGGCACAACTCCGGCGATCTGATCGGCGACGACGCGCGCCGCGCCGCAGGCCATGGTCCATCCCAATGTGCCGTGGCCCGTATTGAGATGCAGATTCTCAAAACGCGTTGGCCCAATAATGGGCGGCCCGTCTGGCGTCATCGGCCGCAGCCCGCTCCAGAACGTCGCGCGCGACAGATCGCCGCCGCGCGGAAATAGGTCCGTCAGCGAGCGATCCAGCGGCGCACGCCGGCTTGGCCGCAGCCGAACCTGATAGTCACCGACTTCAGCGGTGCCACCGACGCGAATGCGATCGCCGAGTCGGGTGATCGCAACCTTGTAGGTTTCGTCCATGATGGTGGACTCCGGCGCCGCGTTCTTGTCCGTGATCGGGACCGTGAGCGAATAGCCCTTGACCGGATAGACCGGGATGTCGATGCCGAGCGGCCGCAGCAACAGCGGCGAAAAGCTGCCGAGCGCCATCACATAGACATCGGCCGCAAGCGCACCGCGATCCGTCGCGACCTGGGCCACGCGACCACCGCTCACGTCCACCGATTGGATCGTCGTGTCGTAAACGAATTTCACCCCGCGCTCGGCGGCGATCCGTTCGAGTCGCTGCGTAAATAGATGGCAATCGCCGGTCTCGTCGTCGGGCAAACGCAGGCCACCAACGAAGCGCTCGCGCACCGCGGCCAGCGCCGGCTCGACGCGGATGCAACCGTCGCGATCGAGCACCTCGTAAGGCACGTTATATTGCTTCAACACTTCGATATCGCCGCCGATCGCGTCGAGTTGCGCCTGCTTGCGGAAAAGCTGGAGCGTGCCCTGGCTGCGCTCGTCGTAACTGATACCGATCTCGGTACGCAGCGCGCGCAAGCAATCGCGGCTGTATTCAGCGATCCCGACCATGCGCGCTTTGTTCACGGCATAACGCGCGGCCGTGCAGTTGCGCAGCATCTGAAACATCCACCGCCACATCGCCGGGTCGAGTTGCGGACGCACCACCAGGGGTCCGTGGCTGTCCAGAATCCAGCGGATGGCCTTCAACGGCACGCCGGGCCCCGCCCAAGGCGAAGCGTAGCCCGGCGACACTTCACCGGCGTTAGCGAAGCTGGTCTCGGCCTGGTCGCGTCGATCGGCCTCGGCGGCGCCCTGATCTACGCGCTGCAAACCCGCGATGCCGGCCCCCGCAACGAGGAACTCTATTCCACCACCAATCGGCCCACGGCCGATGGACTCGCCGGACTGCCGCGCGACTACACCGGCCCGCGGCTTGGACCGCCGCTGCTAGGCGACCTGGGCCGCCCCATTCTGAGCGCGCAGGATCGTGGACAGCCAGTCGTGCCACCATCCATCCAGCCGACCGTGGATGCAGCCGAGCAGCGCCGGCTCGCCGAAGCGGAAGCAGCGCGCACGAGTCGCGTCTTTTTCCAGACGCAGGTGCGGACGGTGGCGGCCTCCACAGCGCCCGGCGGTGCCGCCACCACCGCGAATCTGACCGGCCTCGGGCTTCCCGGCCAGTTCACGCCGACGGTGCAAGAGCGCGCACAGGAGCGGCAGCTCGCCTTCCTCAATGCCGCCGCCGACCGCCGCACCGTCGCCCCGGATCGGGTGATGCCGCCGGCCTCACCCTACGTCCTGCAAGCCGGCGCGGTGATCCCGGCCGCGCTGATCACCGGCATTCGCTCCGATCTGCCCGGACAGATCACGGCGCAAGTCACGGAAAACATCTATGACAGCCCGACCGGGCGGATTCTCCTCGTGCCGCAGGGCACCCGCATCATCGGCCAATACGACAACGCCGTGCAGTTCGGCCATGGCCTGGGCGAAACGGTCGAAAAACTCGGCTGCGAGCCTCCGCGCGGTCGAGTCGATGAGGCGCCCGCCGAGCTGAGCGAGCTTGCCGCCAACGTCGGCCTTCACGGAGTAGCTGAGAACAGTCGCGCTCCCCTCCGGGATGAGCGAGACCCGGGCAGCCCCTTTCGCGAAACCGGCCGCGCCGCCCCTTCCTTCGCCGGTGATGGTATAGCCGTTGGGCGGATCGAGATCTGCAAGCTTCACATCGCCTTGGAATGACGCCTTGACGGGGCCGACCTTCAGGGTAACGGTGGCTGCCATCTCCGTATCCGACAGCTTTTCAATGCGCTCACAGCCCGGGATGCTCGCTTTGAGAATCTCGGGGTCGTTCAGCGCCTGCCAAACGCGCTCGCGAGAAGCCTCGATACGCTGCGAACCGGTCATTTCCATGAGTAAAGATCCCCTTGTGCTGATTTTGGTATGGGCGTGGGACGCACGAAGCCAGGTGCGCGGAAAAAGAACGACGCGTGCCCTCGCGCAGGAGGATGTCGACGATCCAGTCGGCGGCCCAGGCCCGTTCCGGAACGTGATGGATGAGCGCCAGCGGCTGGAGTTGAACGGATGTGGGTTCCGCGTCGTCGGTGAGCGAACCGCCGAGGTCCTGCCAGTCGCCGCCCATCGCCAAGGTTGCGGCGCGGATGCTGCCGCCGAAATCGAAGACGAAGACCTGTGAATTGCGATAACGGCGGAACTGGAGCGCCATCAGCGCCAGCAGGACCGACTTCCCCGCCCCTGTCGGCCCGACGATCATGGTGTGACCGACGTCGCCAACATGGAGCGCGAAGCGGAACGGGGTGGCACCCTCGGTCTTGGCGTAGAATAAGGGCGGCGCGCCGAGATGCTCGTCCCGCGCCGGCCCGGCCCAGACCGCCGACAGCGGCATCATATGCGCGAGATTCAGTGTCGAGATCGGCGGCTGGCGGACATTGGCGTAGGTCTGTCCGGGGATCGAACCGAGCCAGGCTTCGATGGCGTTGACGCCTTCGACGATGCAGGTGAAGTCGCGGGACTGGATGACTTTCTCGACCAGCCGCAGCCGCTCGTCGGCGACAGTGCGATCGGCGCTCCATACGGTGACGGTCGCGGTGACATAGACTTCGCCGACGTGGTCGGAGCCGAGGTCCTGCAAGGCCGCATCGGCGTCGGCCGCTTTGTTGGCGGCGTCGGTGTCCATCAACACCGACGCCTCGTTGGTCATCACCTCCTTCACGATGGCCGCGATCGATTTGCGCTTGGCGAACCACTGCCGCCTGATCTTTGTCACCAGCCGCGTGGCGTCGGTCTTGTCGAGCATGATGGCGCGCGTCGACCAGCGGTACACGAACGCGAGTCGATTCAAGTCGTCGAGGATTCCAGGGAATGTCGTGGTCGGGAATCCGATGACGGTGAGCGTGCGGACATGGAAGTCGCCAAGCCGCGGCTCCAGCCCGCCGGCGAGCGGCTGATCGGCCAGGAGCGCATCGAGGTGCATCGGCGTCTCGGGCACGCGCACGCGATGCCGCTTCGTCGAGATGGTCGAATGCAGGTAGGTCAGCGTCTCCGGATCATCGAGCCAGTCCGCTTCCGGCACGAAGCCTTCAACGAGATTGAGGACGCGGTCGGTGCGGTCGACGAAACCTTTCAGCAGCTCCCACGGATCGACGCCGCCGCGCTCGCGACCCTCGTAGAGCCAGGCTTCCATGCGCGAGGCTTCCTCGGCCGGTGGCAGCCAGACGAAAGTCAGGAAGTAGCTCGACTCGAACAGGACGCCCGAGTCCTCGAACTGCTCGCGGCGCTCGATGTCGAGCAGCGCGGGCGCAGGTTCCGGAAACAGGCTTTCCGGGTAGTCGGTGGCGGGATGACGCTGCGCCTCGACGAAGATCGCCCAGCCGGAGCCGAGCCGGCGCAAGGCGTTGTTGAGACGCGCCGTCGTGCCGACCAGCTCGGCCGGGGTGGCGCTGTCGAGATCGGGACCGCGAAAGCGCGCCGTTCTCTGAAAGCTGCCATCCTTGTTGAGCACGACGCCGGGCGCGACCAGAGCAGCCCAGGGCAGGAAGTCGGCAAGCTGCGCACTCTTTTTCCGGTATTCGGCGAGGTTCAGCATGGGCGCACCTCACACGTCCATGTGCGCGGGGTAGCGCAGGTGCCGGCGGCCGACGTCGACGAACTGCGCGTCGCGCTTCGCGGCCCAGACGGCCGCGAAATGCCCGATCGCCCAGATGACAAGACCCGCGATCCACAGACGCAGGCCGAGACCGACCGCGCCGGCGAGCGTGCCGTTGGCGATGGCGACCGTGCGTGGGGCGCCACCGAGCAGGATCGGTTCGGTGAGCGCGCGATGCACCGGCGCGAAGAAGCCGCGGACGTCTTCCTCCATCAGACCAGCGCTCCGCCGCCAAAGCTGAAGAAGCTGAGAAAGAAGGAGCTGGCCGCGAACGCGATCGACAGGCCGAACACGATCTGCACCAGCCGCCGGAAGCCGCCCGCCGTGTCGCCGAAGGCGAGCGTCAATCCCGTGGTGATGATGATGATGACCGCGACGATCTTGGCGACCGGCCCCTCGATGCTTTCGAGGATCTTCTGAAGGGGCTCTTCCCACGGCATGGAAGAGCCGGAGGCATGGGCGGGTGCCGCCATCAGCAGCGTGATGGTGGCAAGCGCTGTCGCCTCGGCAAGACGGTGGCGCACACGGGACAGGGAAAGTCGGATCATTCGGAGTCTCCTTTTGCGGCGTGTGAGGATGGGAGCAGCGCATTGAGCGTGCGGTAATCGCCCGTCGCTGGATCGAGCCCGTCGACATGGGCGATCTCAGTGCAGATGATCGAGGCCACCAGAATAAAAGCAGCGTCAGATTTCAGCATGATGACATGGCAAGGGTTTTCGGCTTCGGTCAGCGCGCACCACCCGCTCTTTGAGACGCAACCTTGGTTCAATCCCGGCCTTCCAAGGTCAACCCGCTTGGGGTCCGCTACGCGAGCGTGCGGTCGCGTCGGCTTTGCCTCCGCGATGACCCCGGCCGAGACCAAAACACTTCGGGCGCCTGTCGAGCGGGGAATGGTCCCCGCCTCCAAACAGGAGCCGGAAAATGTCCCTTGCAGATGCCCACGCCTTCGCCTTCAGCCTCGCTTCCACGCTTATGGTCTCCATCGTCATCTTCCGCGCCGGCGATGGCACGATGGGCGTGATGCCCGCAACCGAATATGATGGTGAGGATGATGCGATCGTCGACGAGATGGACCCGTTCGCCCCGTGAGGGGCGACATGGGGAAATCGGCGTTGGGCTGGCTTTTCCTTAAGCCGACCGAATCAGTTTCGGCCGTGTTGTCTGCGGTATTGTGCTGAGCGATGATTTCAGCTCGCATCTGGCGTGCGCGTAGGCCCGAGTGGGAGGTGATCATGCATGATCACCTCCCGACAATCACGGGCCGCGCGCGCGTTACTGGGGTGGACGCAGGAGACCCTTGCTGACAAGGCCCGCGTTGCGCTGACCGCCCTCAAGCGCCTCGAATCCGAAAACGGATTGCGGGTGCATGAGGGTACGCGCGATCAGGTTCGGCGGGCCATCGAAGCGGCAGGCGTTGTCCTCCTGACCACCGATCGCGGACAGGGAGTACTGCTTGTCGATGATCGCGAGGGTCGGAAAGGTTGATGGGTTGTGGGCCGGCGATGCCAGGACAGCATCGAGCGGTGCTCTTTCCAACGGTTATATTCCATCTTCAATTCCACTAGCTTCCGCCCGCCACACCGCCACACCAAGCGTGCCGCCCTATGATTGAGCCGTTCGAGGACATCGCCCCGTCCTGTCAGAATCTGACGAAATACGACAGAAAGCACGTCAAGCTTTATGTCCGCCTTCTCGACGCCGACGCCGATGGCGCCGACTGGCGGGAGGCTGTCGAAGTGCTGTTCGGAATCGATCCTGCCAGCGAGCCCGACAGGGCGCGGCGTGTTCACAACAGCCATCTCCAGCGCGCCCGCTGGATGACGCATACCGGCTATCGCCAGCTTCTGCTTGGCCCGAGTAATTAATTGCAATTTAGAGATTATTTCGCAAAGGCGATGCCGCTACGGCATCGCCTAATGCCGTTGACCAAGCTTCCATCACCTCTCGCGTGCGGCAATCATTTTCTGCTCGACCTTGATAAAACAGGGGAGGCGAAGGGATGCGGCCCGATACTTCTCGATGGAGAGAACACAGCAGTTACGACTACTTCGACAAGCTCGCGACCGAAGGCTTGGCGTGGGAGTGCTTGCGCCGGCACACACCCTATCAACATCAATATCAGGCACTCGCCAGCGCTCGGGAGGACACCGCGCCGCTTCCTGTAGAGGATCAGCGGCGTTGGGGGTTGCGGTTTCCCGGCGCGACCGAGTCTGTCTGCGCTCGCGCAAACCATCTTCTGGTCGCCGGCCGCCGCGCCGTCCGTGCTGACGTTTGCGTCCGCACCTGATCATTTGCCCGCCACGCCGACTCCTGAGCTGGTCGGGCTCCAATCGTTCCGCGACGGCCCCGAGGGCATTTACGCGGTCTATCCGGCCGACATGCCTGCACAGTTGCTTTTTCTTCCCGGCAGCGATCGCCGCGCGCTTGTCGCCCTGGTCCCGATCGACATCGATCTGCTCGATCGCGTCGATGCGCTGACCCGCTTCTGGCGTGCCCTCTACGGCCGCAAAGCCCTCGCCGACACCCGCTTGACGCGCCAGCAGCGCCGACGCCTGCGCCTGATGCTTCAGGCGGTCGACGGCCGCATGAACGGCGCAAGCTATCGCGAGATTGCCAGCGCGATCTACGGCGAGGCGCGCGTTACCGCCGATCCGTGGAAGACCTCGCCGTTGCGCGATTCCGTCATCGGGCTGATCGAGAGCGGCCTCGTCATGGTCGGCGGCGGCTATCTGAACCTCCTTCGGCATCGCCGTCGACCTTAGCCGGTCGATGCCTGGGCGAAGGGTGGGGATTTTAGCCCCCTCAACTTCCCCATCCCCCCTGACGCATTCCCTCCGCCACCGTGGTCGCCGTTCGCCCCTGAACCGCAGCGACCGTCCCTGACACCACGGAGGCCCGATCCATGCCACACGAACCCGTCGTTCTGCCGCCGCGCTTCCTGCGCACCAAGGAAGCTGCCGAATTTCTCAGCCTCTCCGCCCGAACCCTCGAAAAGCACCGGACCTACGGGACCGGCCCCGCCTATCGCAAACTCGGCGGCCGCGTCGTTTACGCCATCGACGATCTCGAAACCTGGGCCGCGCGCGGCTCCGTCACCTCGACGTCGGACCCGCGCGGTTCGGTCCTTCCCGCCAAACGCCACGCGCCCACGCAGCCGACCCACGCCGGTCGCTACGCACGCTGACCGCAACCGGACTTCTTCATGGCGGTGCGGCGTCGATCCCTTTCGGAGCGCGGACAACTCGATCTGTTCCGAGCACGCCCCGGCGACTTCGCGCTACGAGACGCGCAGGATCTCATGGCCTATCCGTTCTTCTCGCTCTCCAAATCCCATCGCGTTGCGCCGATCGATTTCGTCGCCGGCAACGTGACGATCCGCGTCGAGGCCGTGCCCGATCATGGCATGGCGACAATCTGGGACGCCGACATCCTGATCTGGGCGGCGAGCCAGATCGTCGAGGCGCGGGATGCCGGGCTTCGCACCTCGCGGCTGATGGCCGCCACGCCCTACGAAATTCTCACCTATGTCGGGCGCGGCACGTCGCTGCGCGACTACCAGCGCCTGAAGGCGGCGCTCGACCGGCTGCAATCGACGACCGTTGCGACATCGATCCGCCAGCCGGCGGAAGGCCGCCGCCATCGCTTCTCGTGGATCAACGAATGGCAGGAGCGCACCGATCGCAACGGCCGGCCGGAGGGCATCGAGCTGATCGTGCCGGACTGGTTCTACCAAGCCGTTCTTGACGACGCGCTCGTGCTCACGATCGACCGCGCTTATTTCGATCTGACGGGCGGCCTCGACCGCTGGCTCTACCGCCTGGTGCGCAAGCACGGCGGCCGCCAGCGCAATGGATGGCGCTTCGACTTTCGCCATCTCCATCAAAAGTCCGGCAGCCTGTCGCCGTTCAAGCGCTTTGCCTTCGAGCTGCGCGACATCATCCGGCGCCAGCCGCTGCCGGGCTACACGCTATTCCTCGAGGTCGAGATCGGCGGCCGGACGCTGCTCGCCTTCGAGCCGACGATGCGCTGTGGACAGCCTGTGGACGGGCTCGTGCTATCGGGAACCCGGACTATCGTGCTATCGGGAACCGGAGGCTCGTGCTATCGGGAACCCAAACCGAGTCTAACGGCCGAAGATCAAACACGAAATCGCGCCCTTAACTTAGAATCTAACATAGATTCTAACCTTGAAGAGCGCGCGCGCGATGTGGACAACCTCGCCCGCGACGCCGCCGGAAACCTCGGCATAGAGGCCGGCAAGGGCGCGGACCTCCCGCCCGCAACGACGGCGCCAACTCCGTCCCTCGGTAAAGACGACCTCTCGACCACCGATCACTCGGAAACACTCCATCGTCCTCGCGATCCGTCGGGAGGACGCCGATGATCGTCGCGCTGCTCAATCAAAAAGGTGGCGTCGGCAAGACGACGCTGGCGCTGCACCTCGCCGGCGCGTGGGCCGCGAGAGGACACCGCGTCACCCTGATCGACGCCGATCCTCAAGGCTCGGCACTCGACTGGTCGCAGCAACGCTCGCGCGAGGGCTTGCCGCGCGCCTTCGGCGTCGTCGGCCTGGCGCGCGACACGCTGCATCGCGAGGCCCCCGAACTCGCCCGCAATTCCGACCACGTCGTCATTGACGGCCCGCCGCGTGTCGCCGGCCTGATGCGCTCCGCGCTCCTCGCCGCCGACCTCGTACTGATCCCGGTGCAACCGTCGCCGCTCGACGGCTGGGCCTCGGCCGAGATGCTTTCGCTCCTCACGGAGGCTCGCATCTACCGGCCGCAACTCGCGGCGCGTTTCGTGCTCAATCGCTGCGCCGCCCGCACCGTGATCGCGCGGGAGACCGCCGAGACGCTGGCGGACCATGATCCGCCGGTGCTCGCCAGCACCATCGGCCAGCGCGTTGTCTTCGCCGACGCCGCGCAGACCGGACGTTTAGCCTCGGACATCGACAGCCGATCTCCTGCTGCACGCGAGATCGCCGCGCTCGCCGTCGAGATCGAGCGACTGCGCATCGGGAGGACCCCGCCATGACGGTCCTTACCGGCGACTGCCGCGAGATTATGCCGCCGCACGGTCCGTTCGACATGATCCTCGCCGATCCGCCCTATGGCGACACATCGCTTGCATGGGACCGGCGCGTCGAGGGCTGGATCGCGCTCGCGCGTGAGGCGCTCAATCTCACCGGCTCGCTGTGGGTGTTCGGATCGCTCCGTTGCTTCATGGCGACTGCGGATCGGTTCACTGAGGCGGGGCTGCGGATCGCGCAGGAGATCGTCTGGGAGAAGCAGAACGGCACCGGCTTCCACAATGACCGCTTCAAGCGCGTGCATGAGTTGGCCGTCCAGTTCTATCCCGCCGAGACGGCCTGGCGCGACATCTACAACGACGTCCAGACCACGCCGGATGCGACAGCGCGCACGGTTCGGCGCAAGCAACGTCCTCCCCACACCGGCCAGATCGACGCCGGCCACTATGTCAGCCACGACGGCGGGCCGCGCCTCATGCGGTCAGTCATCTATGTCCGCAACTGCCACGGTCGCGCGATCCATCCGACCGAGAAGCCGTCATCGCTGCTCGAAATTCTGATTCGTACCAGTTGTCCCGAAAGCGGCCTGGTCGGCGACTGGTTCGCCGGCTCCGGCTCCGCTGGCGAAGCCTGCCGGCTGTCCGGCCGGCGCTATCTCGGTTGTGAGATCGACGTCGCCATGGCCGAGCGCGCCTGCTCGCGCATGGCGGCCGTGCTGCCGTTCCATGACGCAGGCGCATCATGACGGCGCGCACGGAGAAGCGCGTCTTCGCGCAGCGACCCGCCGATCCCGATGGCTGGATCAAGGCCGGTGACACGCCGCCGGCCGGCTGCAGCGCGGCCGCGATCTATACGGCCCGGCTGACCATCGACGTCACCCCAGCCCTGCGCGGCCGCATCAAGGTCGCCGCCTTCAGCCGCAGCGTCACCGTCGCCGACATGCTGCGCGACCTGCTCGCGCGCGAATTCCCCGAAAAGTCAGGAGATCCCTCATGACCGGCAATGCGGCACGCCGCTCGCGCTGGTGTCCGTCGCCGGACGCACCAGCACCGTTCACCACGCTCGTACATCTGACATGGCGTCAGAAGACGATCGAGCACTGGATCAGGTTCGGCCACAAAAGCCACGAACAGATTCTCGATCGACATCGCAGCGTCGTCGGCTTCGCACCGAACAGCGTCTTCGCGTTCGTCCGCTGGGCCGCCAACGACTACGGCACGATCGTCTCGCGCATCGACATCGTGCGGGCCATCGGGCGCGGGGAGCCGTTCCAGACGCTGCCCTTCGTGCGTCCGGGCGGCGAAATCCTGCTCAAGGCGGAAAGCTGGCCCACGGTCGAGCGCGTGCTGCAGCACATCGACGCGATCGAGAGCCTCGGCATCGATCCCGCCGACGTCGATCCCGATCACTGGCGGCATGTCCACCATTGCCTGCGCGCCAGCGAACAGCCGTCCGCCTATACGCCGGCACGTCATGAGGCGTGGCTGATGCGCCGCCGGGTGACGCCATGACGCGCGTCAGTCTCTTCCTTTGCACGGCGCTCGCGTCGTTCGGCGTCGGCTATCCGGGCCTCACGCCGATGCCGATCAAGCTGATGTGGAACGCCTCGGCCAGTGCGCCGATCGGTTTCTACACGATCGACTTCGACGGTCTTTTCGAGGTCACGGACCTTGTGGCCATCGACGCGCCAGAGCCGCTCGCGGACTTTCTCGACAAGCGCGGCTACCTGCCCAAGGGCGTGCCGCTCCTGAAGCGCGTGCTCGCGGTTTCCGGACAGGTGGTCTGCCGGACGGGTCTCGTCATCACTGTCGATGGCGTCGACATGGGCCATGCGCTCGAACGCGATCGCGCCGGCCGCGATCTGCCCGAATGGCAAGGCTGCCAACGCATCCAGACCGGCGAGTTCTTCGCGATGAACTGGCAGGTCGAAGGCAGCCTCGATGGCCGCTACTTCGGCCTTCTCTCCACCGACCAGATCATCGGCCGCGCGGTCCCGCTGTGGACCGACGAGGAAGGCGACGGCCGCTTCGAATGGCGCGCGCCAACGCGGTGATCGCGCGCTCGCTGCGGGCTGTCCGAGTGGCCCGCATCAACTTCACCGCTCATGAAAGGAGCCTTCAATGGCGCAGATTGGTCAATTCACCCGCACCCCGTCCGGTTATTCCGGACATATCCGCACGCTCTCGCTCGATCTCGACCTGACCTTCGTTCCGGCCGAGAACGCCGATGTCGAGAACGCGCCGGCCTATCGCATCCATCTTGGCGACGAGGACGGACCGGAAGTCGGCGCGGGATGGAAGCGCACCGGCGATCGCGCCGGGCCGTTCGTTTCGGTTGTCCTCGACGATCCCGTCTTTCAGCAGCCGATCCGCGCCCGCCTGTTCCAGGCGGACGAAGACGGCCGCGAGTGGAGCCTGCACTGGACCCGTCAGAAGAAACGCGACGAGCAGGAATGACCATGGATAATTCCTGCGTTCGTTTCGCGATCAGAAGATGCGGCGACCGCCGCCGCATCTTCCTCCTTCTTCTTTCCGGCCTGATCTTCTCCGCAGCCGCAGCGCCTCATGCTTTGGCGCAGAACTCTCGTCCGGTCCGCGCCGCTTCGATCAACGTCCATGCCGCACACCTCTCCGAAGCCGCGCAGCGCTTCGGCATTCCGGTGCGCTGGATCGTCGCCGTCATGCGCGGCGAAAGCGCAGGCGATGTTCGCGCCGTGTCCTCGGCCGGCGCAGTGGGCCTGATGCAGATCATGCCCGACACCTGGGCCGAACTGCGCACCCGCTATGGTCTCGGCCGCGATCCCTATACACCGCGCGACAACATTCTCGCGGGCGCTGCGTATCTTCGCGAGATGTGGGATCGCTACGGCGACATCGGTGCGATGCTCGCTGCCTACAACGCCGGCCCCGCACGCTATGATGAGCACCGTGCAACCGGGCGCCCGTTGCCTGCCGAAACGCGCGCCTATGTCGATTTTCTTGCGCCCGCGCTGCGCGGCGAGCGTCCATCGAAGGGTGCGTCGACGGCGGCGCGACCGTTCGACTGGCGCGAGGCGACACTCTTTGTCGTGAGCGTGTTCAGCGATTCCGCCGCCAATGCCGCGCCACGGGAAGGCTCGCCGGACAAAGCCCGCCCACCCGTTCCGGCAACATCCGACGCGCTTGCCGCGCTCCAGTCGAGGGGGCTGTTTGTCGCTCCCAGTACCGATGGAGGTCGGCCATGACCGGCTGCGCGGCAATTCGCATCCCCGCGTATGCCGGCGTGTCATGGAGGGCGCGGAGGGTGGGGGCAGGCGCAACAACCGACCGATGGCGAGATAAAAAGGCGCACGGTGCGCCTCGGTCGAGTGGTTGTTTCTGCTTGTTTTTCTGGCGCGTTCCGCGCCGTGCGGCGCTCGCCCGCACCGTGCGCTTCGCACTCATCTCTCTCTTTTCACAAGCAGTTTTGCACCGTGCGGGGTTTCGCCATGACCGATGACCGCGAGTTCCGTGTCCGTCCGGGGCGCATCCGCTCGACACGCGCCCAGCAGGCCCGCCCGTTCATCGCACAGGCGTTGGCCGCCGCGCAGAAGGCCGGAGGCCGCGTGTCGCGCTCCGGCAGGATCACGCCCGGCAACCGCTCGCGCTTCGGGCGCGGCCAGCGCGCCAGCATCCAGGCCAATCGCCTGCTGACCGGCCGCTCGCGCATCGTCGTCATCAAGACCCGCGTTGTCCGCCACACCGCACGCTCCGCACCGCTGGGCGCGCATCTGAACTATCTGCACCGCGACGGCGTGACCCGTGACGGGGAGAAGGCGCGGCTGTTCGGCCCGGAGAGCGACGACATCGACGCGCGCGCCTTCGCCGATCGCTGCGAGAACGACCGGCATCATTTCCGCTTCATCGTCTCGCCCGAGGACGCCGCGGATATGGCCGACCTCAAAGCACACGCGCGCGAGCTGATGGGGCAGATGGAAAAAGACCTCGGCACGAAGCTGGATTGGGTCGGCGTCGATCACTGGAACACCGACAACCCACACCTTCATATCATCCTGCGTGGCCGCACCGACGACGGCCAGGATCTCGTGATCTCGCGAGACTACATCAAGGAGGGGATGCGTGCCCGCGCCCAGGATCTCGTCACCCAGGAGCTGGGGCTTCGCTCGGATTTCGACATTCACCGCACACTCGAAAGTCAGATCGAGGCGGAACGGTGGACGCAGCTCGACCGTCAGCTTGTCCGCGACGCCGGCAAATCCGGCATCATCGATCTCGCCCCGCGCGCCGACCGCCAGCCCGACGAGTTTCATGCGCTGAAGGTCGGCCGGCTGCGCACCCTCGAAGTCCTCGGCGTCGCCGGACAGGTCGGGCATTCGCAATGGTTCATCAAGCCGGAAGCCGAGACCGTCCTGCGCGAACTCGGCGAGCGCGGTGACATCATCAAGCGGATGCACCGCGCGCTCACCGAACGCGGCATCGAGCGCGGCTCGGCGAACTATGTCCTGGCCGGCGAAAGCCTCGACGTGCCCATCGTCGGCCGCCTCATCGAACGCGGCCTCGATGACGAGCTGAAGGGCACGGCCTACGCCGTTGTCGACGGGGTGGATGGCCGGACCCATCACATCAAGCTGCCGCATCTCGACGCCGCCGGTGATAGCCGGCCCGGATCGATCGTCGAGCTGCGCACCTTTGAGGATGCGCGCGGCGAGCGTCGTGTCGCGCTGGCGGTGCGCGCTGATCTCGATATCCAGGCCCAGGTGAATGCAACCGGTGCGACCTGGCTCGACCGCCAAGCTGTCGCTCGCGATCCCATCGCTCTCTCCGAAGGAGGCTTCGGCGCCGAAGTGCATGAGACGATGGACCAGCGCGCCGAGCACCTGATCGGTGAAGGGCTCGCCGAGCGCCAGAATGGGCGCGTCGTCTTCGCCCGCCGGCTGCTTAACACCTTGCGCGATCGGGAACTGAGCGCGCTCGGCGAGAAGCTCGCGACCGAGACCGGCCTTCCGTTCAACCGCGCGGACAGCGGCGAATATGTCGCCGGCTCCTATCGCCAGCGTTTCACGCTCGCCTCCGGCCGCTTCGCCATGATCGACGACGGCCTCGGCTTCCAGCTCGTGCCCTGGTCGCCCTCCCTCGAAAAGCAACTCGGTCGCCACGTCTCCGGCGTCGCCCGCGACGACGGCGGCATCGACTGGGATTTCGGCCGCAAGCGCGGGCTCGGCCTCTAGCGCCAATCGGAAAGGAACATCGCCATGTCCGGTACCAAAATCCTGTGGGGACCGATCGCCGTCGTCTTCCTCATCGTGCTCGTCACCACATGGGGCGCGACCCAATATGTCGCCTGGAGTCTCGGCTATCAGGCGCAGCTTGGCCACCCGTGGTTTAAGCTGCTCGGCGTGCCCGTCTATTTTCCCCTCGCCATTATATGGTGGTGGTACTTCTACGACGCCTATGCGCCGGGGATCTTCGCGACGGGCGGGATCATCGCAGCGTCCGGCGGCATCATTGCCATCGCTGTCGCCATCGGCATGTCGGTCTGGCGGGCGCGCGAGCAGAAGAATGTCGCTACCTATGGCTCGGCGCGCTGGGCCGAGAAGCCTGAGATCAAGGCCGCGGGTCTGCTCGATCCCGATGGCGTGGTGCTCGGCCGCTACGAGCATGAGTATTTGCGCCACGATGGCCCGGAGCATGTGCTGTGCTTCGCGCCGACCCGATCGGGCAAGGGCGTCGGCCTTGTCGTGCCGTCGCTTCTGACCTGGCCGGGCTCGGCCATTGTTCACGACATCAAGGGTGAAAATTGGATTCTAACCGCAGGCTTCCGGTCGCAGCACGGCCGGGTGCTGCTGTTTGATCCGACCAACCCAAAATCATCGGCCTATAACCCTCTGCTCGAGGTGCGGCGCGGCGAATGGGAAGTGCGGGACGTCCAAAACATCGCCGACATCCTGGTCGATCCGGAAGGATCACTCGACAAGCGCAACCATTGGGAAAAAACCAGCCACTCGCTTCTCGTCGGTGCGATCCTGCATGTTCTCTATGCCGAGCCCGACAAGACGCTGGCGGGCGTCGCCGGCTTCCTCTCCGATCCGAAACGCCCGGTCGAATCCACGCTGCGCGCCATGATGAAGACCGCGCATCTCGGCAAGGCGGGACCGCATCCCGTCGTCGCCAGCGCTGCGCGCGAGTTGCTCAACAAATCCGACAACGAGCGCTCCGGCGTGCTGTCCACCGCCATGTCGTTTCTCGGCCTCTACCGCGATCCTGTCATCGCGGAGGTCACGCGCCGCTGCGACTGGAGAATCCGCGACATCGTTGGCGGCGAGCGGCCAACCACGCTCTACCTCGTGGTGCCGCCCTCGGACATCAATCGCACCAAGCCGCTGATCCGGTTGCTGCTCAACCAGATCGGTCGCCGCCTGACCGAGGATCTGCAAGCGAAAGCCGGACGCCATCGCCTGCTACTGATGCTGGATGAATTTCCCGCCTTGGGGAGGTTAGATTTTTTCGAGACCGCGCTGGCCTTCATGGCGGGCTACGGATTGAAGAGCTTCCTGATTGCGCAGTCGCTAAATCAGATCGAGAAAGCCTACGGGCCGAACAATTCGATCCTCGACAACTGCCATGTGAGGGTGAGCTTCGCCACCAATGACGAGCGAACGGCCAAACGTGTCTCCGATGCCCTCGGCACAGCGACCGAGATGAAGGCGATGAAGAACTATGCCGGGCACCGGCTGTCGCCTTGGCTCGGCCATCTGATGGTGTCGCGCTCGGAAACTGCCCGCCAATTGCTGACGCCCGGCGAAGTCATGCAGCTTCCGCCGACCGACGAGATCGTCATGGTCGCGGGCATCCCGCCGATCCGGGCGAAGAAGGCGCGCTATTACGAGGACGCCCGCCTCCGGGAGCGTGTGCTGTCGCCACCAGAGCCGAAACGTCCCAACACAAACCGTCTCGACGATTGGAGCACCCTGCCGATTCCGGCGCGACCGGAGCCGGATGAGTCGCAATCGGCAAAACGATCCGACGACGATGACCCGACGCAATCCGAACGCCGGCTGCAACACGAACTCCATCGCGTGAAGCCGGTGGAGAAGAAGGCGCCGATCGACAACGAGTTCGAGCCGCCCGACGATACTGACGAGGGCGACGCTGTGCGCAATCGACGGATGCTCCGTCAGATGCAGGGTCTCGCCCGGCAGGTCTCGCTCGATCCCGGCGACAACATGGAGTTGTGAACGCCGTGGCCAACATCAGGAAGAAGACGAAATTCACAGTCTATCTTGATCCCGATGTCACCAGGTCGCTCGCCGATTTCGCCGCGCGCCGCGATCAGTCGCAGTCGATGATCGCGGAAGCCGCGATCGCCTCGTTCCTGTCGCCGGACGATGCCGAGCGTCGCGAAGCGGTCGTTGCCAAGCGACTCGACCAGCTCGATCGCCGCATGGCACGGCTGGAGCGCGATGTCGGCATTGCTGTCGAGACCCTGGCGGTGTTCGTCCGATTCTGGACCACCACCACACCTGCCTTGCCAGAACCCGCCGCGCAGGCCGCGCGTGCCCTCGCCAGCAAGCGCTATGAAGCCTTCATCACCGCGCTCGGCCGACGCCTCGCCAAAGGGCCGAAGTTGCGGCAGGAGATTTCGGAGGATGTCGATACGGCCGGAGCCGGTCATGAAGCGGAGGGATAGCGGCCTTGTAGGGATCGGGGTTAAGGCGTATATACAGTCTCGTATCTACGGGAGGTTGCCATGCCCCACATCGCCAAGGTTTTCCAGTCCGGCAACTCTCAGGCCGTGCGGTTGCCGAAGGATTTTCGTTTCACCGTCGATGAGGTCGAAGTCTCACGCGAGGGTGACGCCGTGATCCTGCGTCCGCGGCCAGATGCCTCCGGACGCTGGGCGTCGCTGCGGGCGGCCGTCGAGCGCGGCTTTAGCGCGGATTTCATGGCCGAAGGCCGAGAGCAGCCAGACGAACAGAAGCGTCCCGATCTCGACCGGGCGTTTCAATGACGACATGGCTTCTCGACACCAATGCTGTCATCGCGTTGGTGACGCGCCGGTCGGAGGCGCTCTTGCGCAAGGTTGAATCCAGCGAGCCTGGCGCGCTCGCGGTTTCTTCCGTGGTCGCCCATGAACTCTACTTCGGCGCCTATTGCAGCCAGAGAGTGGACTTCAACCTCGAAACGCTTCGCCTGCTCTTTACGGATCTCGAAATTCTCGACCTCGAGCGTGACGATGCGCGGGCGGCCGGCGAGATCAGGGCGGAGCTTGCGCGGCGCGGCACGCCGATCGGCCCCTATGACGTCCTGATCGCCGGTCAAGCGATGGCGCGCGGCCTGCCGCTCGTCACCAACAACACCGCCGAGTTCGAGCGCGTCGCCGGATTGCGGCTGGAGGATTGGACCAAGGATTGATGCTCGCAGCAACGCAGTTGCTCGGCCATCTGTCGACAAAGTCCAGATCCGCGCAGGTCGCTGATTCGAAATCCATTCGCTCACACAAAGACCCGCGGGCACAGGCGACACCGCCGTTCTCCTGTATTTGCACGCTACGCTGCTACTACGACCGAAATTTGTTGAACGAACCCGACTTGAGTCTCTTTTAGTCATCCCCATCCGGGGACCTGTCTGTCGCGCCCCGTGAGGAAACGGGGCGGGTATGACTTCCAACCACCATAAGCCGGAAGCGATCGCACGCGGCGCGCGCATGTTGCGCACCGCGCTTGGACCGGCGATCGCGCGGTTTCTGGAAGACCCTGTCGTCGTCGAAGTGATGCTGAACCCGGATGGGCGATTGTGGATCGACCGCCTCTCCGAAGGGCTGGCCGACACCGGCGAGACGATGTCGGCGGCTGACGGCGAACGCATCGTCCGCCTGGTCGCACATCATGTCGGGGCGGAGGTTCATCCCCGCTCGCCGCGCGTATCGGCCGAACTGCCGGAGACCGGCGAACGCTTCGAGGGTCTGTTGCCCCCCGTCGTCGCAGCGCCCGCCTTCGCCATCCGCAAACCGGCCGTCGCGGTGTTCACGCTCGATGACTATGTTGCCGCCGGCATCATGACCGTCGATCAAGCGGAAACGCTGCGCGCGGCCGTCGCGTCCCGCGCCAACATCCTCGTCGCCGGCGGCACTTCGACCGGGAAGACCACGCTGACAAACGCGCTGCTCGCCGAAGTCGCGAAGGGCGCTGATCGCGTCGTTATCATCGAGGACACCCGCGAGCTGCAATGCGCCGCGCCTAACCTCGTCGCGATGCGCACGAAGGATGGCGTCGCGACACTCTCCGATCTCGTGCGCTCGTCGTTGCGCCTCCGCCCCGACCGCATCCCGATCGGCGAGGTACGCGGCGCGGAAGCGCTCGACCTCTTGAAAGCGTGGGGGACGGGACACCCCGGCGGCATCGGCACGATTCACGCCGGCACCGGCATCGGCGTGCTGCGCCGTCTCGAACAGCTCATCCAGGAAGCCGTCATCACCGTTCCGCGTGCGCTGATCGCGGAGACCATCGACCTCGTTGCCGTCCTCTCCGGCCGCGGCTCCGCGCGCCGGCTTGCCGAACTGGCCCGTGTCGACGGGCTCGGTCCCGATGGCGACTACCGCATCACTCCAGCCACCCCGAACACAGGAGAATCCGAATGATTCGCACTACGATGCGCGTCCGCCGTTTGATAACGACGGTCGCCGCTTTCACCTACGCCAACCTCGTCCTTGTGCCCGCCGCTCAAGCCTCTGGCTCGTCCATGCCGTGGGAACAGCCACTGGAAAAGATCCTTCAATCAGTCGAAGGACCCGTCGCCAAGATCGTCGCCGTCATCATCATCATCGTCACCGGCCTGACGCTGGCGTTCGGCGATTCGTCCGGAGGCTTCCGTCGCCTGATCCAGATCGTGTTCGGCCTGTCGATCGCCTTCGCGGCGTCGAGCTTCTTCCTGTCGTTCTTCTCGTTCGGCGGCGGAGCGCTCGTCTGATGGCGGTGGCTTTCGAACAACTCGACGCCGTGCCGGGATTTACCGCTCCCGTCCATCGGGCGTTGACCGAGCACATCATGCTCGGCGGCGCTCCCAGAAGTATCGCCATCATGAATAGCACGCTCGCCGGCGCAGTCGGCCTCGGCCTGCGCCTCTGGCTGGTCGGCCTCGTCATCTGGGCGATCGGTCACTTCGCCGCCGTCTGGGCGGCGAAGCGCGATCCGCTGTTCGTGGAAGTCGGGCGAAGGCATCTGCGCATCCCGGCTTTTCTGGCGGTGTGAGGGAGACACGCACATGATGAATCTTGCCGAATATCGTCGCACCGCTTCTCGCCTTGCCGACTATTTGCCCTGGGTCGCGCTCGTTTGTGAGGGCGTCGTCCTCAACAAGGACGGCAGCTTCCAGCGCACGGCGCGCTTTCGCGGTCCCGATCTGGATTCCGCCGTGGCCGCCGAGTTGGTCGCGGTCGCCGGCCGCATCAACAACGCCTTCCGCCGTCTCGGCTCAGGCTGGAGTATCTTCGTCGAGGCGCAGCGCCATGAGGCCGCGACCTATCCGAACAGCACGTTTCCCGATCCGGCTTCCGCTCTGGTCGATGCCGAACGCAAGGCCGACTTCGAGGAAGCGGGCGCGCATTTCGTGTCGAGCTACTTCCTCACGTTCCTCTATCTGCCACCGGCCGAGGAAGCGGCGCGCACGGAAGCCTGGCTTTACGAAGGCCGCGAACGTGCCGGCGTCGATCCATATGAAATCCTGCGCGCCTTTACCGATCGCACCGACCGCGTGCTGGCGTTGCTTGACGGTTTCATGCCGGAATGTACTTGGCTCGACGATGCGGAAACGCTGACCTACCTGCATTCCTGCGTTTCGACGAAGCGTCATCGCGTCCGCGTGCCGGAAACGCCGATCTATCTCGACGCGCTACTGACCGACCAGCCGCTGACCGGCGGCCTGGAGCCGCGCCTTGGCGACCAGCATCTGCGCATCCTCACCATCGTCGGGTTCCCCACCACGACGACGCCCGGTCTGCTCGATGAGCTGAACCGGCTGCCGTTTCCCTATCGCTGGAGCACGCGCGCGATCCTGCTCGACAAGCTGGAGGCGACCAGGCTGTTGACGAAGATCAGGCGGCAATGGTTCGCCAAGCGCAAGTCGATCGCAGCCATCCTGAAAGAGGTGATGACCAACGAGCAATCCGTGCTCGTGGACACCGACGCCGCCAACAAGGCGGCCGACGCCGACGTCGCGCTGCAAGAACTTGGCGCCGATGTGGCAGGCATGGCCTACGTCACCACGACGATTACAGTCTGGGATGCCGATCCTCGCCTTGCCGATGAGAAACTGCGCCTCGTCGAGAAGGTGATCCAGGGTCGCGACTTCACCGCCATGATTGAGTCGGTGAACGCAGTCGATGCCTGGCTCGGCTCGCTGCCGGGGCACGCTTATGCCAACGTCCGCCAGCCGCCGATATCGACGCTCAATCTCGCCCATATGATCCCGCTCTCCGCAGTGTGGGCGGGGCCGGAACGCGACGAGCACTTCGGCGCACCCCCGCTGCTTTACGGCAGGACCGAGGGAAGCACTCCGTTCCGGTTTTCCCTCCACGTCGGCGATGTCGGTCACACGCTCGTCGTCGGGCCGACCGGCGCGGGCAAATCCGTGCTGCTCGCGCTGATGGCTTTGCAGTTCCGACGCTACGACCGATCGCAGGTGTTCGCCTTCGACTTCGGCGGTTCGATCCGCGCGGCTGCCCTCGCCATGGGCGGCGACTGGCACGATCTCGGCGGCGGACTGACCGAAGGCTCCGACACTTCCGTGGCGCTCCAGCCGCTCGCCCGCATCCATGACACTTACGAGCGAGCCTGGGCGGCGGACTGGATCGTCGCCATCTTGATGCGCGAGGGCGTCGCGATCACGCCCGAGGTGAAGGAGCATCTTTGGACGGCATTGACCTCGCTCGCCTCCGCGCCGGTCGAGGAACGCACCATTACCGGCCTCACCGTGCTGCTCCAGTCGAACGACCTGAAGCAGGCTTTGCGCCCATATTGCGTCGGCGGTCCCTATGGTCGGCTGCTCGACGCGGAATCCGAGCATCTCGGCAATTCGCGTTGCCAAGCGTTCGAGATCGAGGGTCTCGTCGGGACCGGCGCGGCGCCTGCTGTGCTCGCTTATCTGTTCCATCGCATTGGCGACCGCCTCGACGGCCGCCCGACGCTGCTCATCATCGACGAGGGCTGGCTCGCCCTTGATGACGAAGGCTTCGCCGGGCAGCTCCGCGAATGGCTGAAAACCCTGCGCAAGAAAAACGCCAGCGTCATTTTCGCCACCCAGTCGCTCAGCGACATCGACAATTCCGCCATCGCGCCGGCCATCATCGAGAGCTGCCCGACGCGGCTGCTGTTGCCGAACGAACGCGCGATCGAGCCGCAGATCACGGCGATCTATCGCCGTTTCGGCCTCAATGACCGCCAGATCGAAATCCTCGCGCGGGCGACGCCGAAGCACGACTACTACTGCCAGTCGCGGCGCGGCAATCGTCTGTTCGAGCTGGGCCTGTCCGATATCGGGCTCGCGCTCTGCGCCGCGTCGTCCAAGTCCGACCAGACGCTGATCGCGCAGATCGTCGCCGAGCACGGCCGCGATGGCTTCCTCACGGCATGGCTCAACGCTCGCGATGTGAGCTGGGCGGTCGATCTCATTCCCAACCTCATCAACAAGGAGACGTCCTCATGACCCTGCGCCAGTCCTGTGCAGCGCGGCTCGCTATCGCGCTGCTTTCCGCGCCGATCATAATTTCGCCCTTCCTCGTCACGACCGCACACGCGCTCATCGTGTTCGATCCGTCGAACTATGCGCAAAACGTGCTGACCGCCGCGCGCGCTCTTCAGCAGATCAACAACCAGATCACCAGCCTGCAAAATCAGGCACAGATGCTCATCAACCAGGCGCGCAACCTGGCGAGCCTGCCGTATTCGGCGCTCCAGCAACTTCAACAGAACGTCCAGCGCACCCAGCAGCTCCTAAGTCAGGCCCAGGGCATCGCGTTCAATGCGCAGCAGATCGACCAGGCGTTCCAAAAACAATACGGCAATGTGGCGATGTCGGCGAGCGATCAGCAACTCGTCGCCGATGCCCGTACCCGCTGGCAGAATACGGTTGGTAGCTTGCAGGACGCGATGCGCGTGCAAGCCGGCGTGGTCGGCAACATAGACGGCAATCGCACGCAAATGGCCACGCTCGTCACCCAGAGCCAAGGGGCGACCGGCGCGTTGCAGGCAACGCAGGCCGGCAACCAGATCCTCGCGCTCCAGTCGCAGCAGCTTTCCGATCTCGTTGCGCTTCTGTCGGCCAACGGTCGCGCGAGCGCGCTGACCGAGGCCGAGCGTGCCACCGCGGCCGAACAGGCGCGCGAGCAACGCCGCCGCTTCCTCACGCCGGGTTCGGGCTACCAGCCTGGCAATGCGCAGATGTTCAACGGCAACTGAGGGCGCGCGCATGGACGGCAAGTTGCTGGCGCGGATTGGCGCGATCGTCTTCGTCGCGACCGCCATCACAATGACGGTGATCGAGCTTACTCGCAAGGACGACGCACCGGCAGAGCAGCCGCCACGGCTGATCCAGCCCGAGCGCGATCCGGTGCGCGAGGGCCAGCTTCGGTGCCAGGAGCTTGGCCAGCAGGCTGCGAGCGACGCGGAATGTCTGCGCGTCTGGACCGAAACCCGCAACAGATTCCTCGGCCACAGGTCGGTATCCACGTCGCCGACGTCCAACGGAAGGCGGTGAACCATGAGCGGCGCGGGCGTCATCGACAATTTCCTCGGGGTATTCACCCGATACATCGACTCCGGCTTCGGGCTGTTGTCCGGCGAAGTCGGCTTCATCGCCACCACGCTGATCGTCATCGACGTGACGCTCGCGGCCCTGTTCTGGAGCTGGGGCGCGGACGACGACATCATGGCGCGATTGGTGAAGAAGACACTCTTCGTCGGCGTCTTCGCCTATCTCATTTCCAACTGGAACAATCTCGCGAAGATCATCTTCGACAGTTTCGCCGGCCTTGGTCTGAAGGCGAGCGGCACCGGCTTCACCGTGCAGGATCTGCTCCGCCCCGGCAAGGTCGCGCAGACCGGCCTCGATGCTGCGCGGCCGCTGCTCGAATCCATCTCGCCATTGATGGGCTGGATCGCAGTGTTCGAGAACCTGATCCAGATCGCCTGCCTGCTGTTTGCTTGGGCGCTCGTCATCCTCGCCTTCTTCATTCTGGCGATCCAGCTTTTCGTGACGCTGATCGAGTTCAAGCTGTCCACGCTTGCCGGATTCGTGCTGATCCCGTTCGGCCTGTTTGGCAAGACTGCCTTCATGGCCGAAAGGGTCCTGGGAAACGTCGTCTCGTCCGGCATCAAGGTACTGGTGCTCGCCGTCGTCATCGGTATCGGCTCGACGCTGTTTAGCCAGTTCACGCAAGGATTCGGGGGCAACACGCCGTCCGTTGACGACGCGATGGCCATTGTTCTTGCTGCCTTGTCGCTCCTCGGTCTCGGCATCTTCGGCCCCGGCATCGCCAACGGCCTCGTGTCCGGCGGCCCGCAACTCGGCGCCGGTGCAGCCATCGGCACCGGCCTTGCGGTCGGAGGCGCTGCCCTTGCCACTGGCGGCGGCGCGATGCTGGCGGCGCGAGGTGGAGCGGCAGCTCTTTCCGGCGGCGCGGCAGCAGTGCGTGGCGGCGCTGCCGCGGCAGGGGCCTCGTCGTCGGCTTACACGCTCGGTTCGCTGGGGCAGTCAGGCGCGGCCGGCGTAGCTTCCGGACTCGGCGGTATTGCTCGCGCAGCCGGCTCCGTAGCCGTTTCGCCCCTTAAGCGTGCCGCCGCGCGTGCCGCCGACAGCGTTAAATCAAGCTATGCGGGCGGTGCCAAAGGTTCGTTCGCAGCGACCGGCGGCTCCTCGACCATGGGCACGGTCGGCGGCGGCGCGGCAGCCGCTAATGACGCCTCCATCTCCGCCAGCGCATCGGCCAGCGCTCCGAACACTCCGCCAGCTTGGGCGCAACGTATGCGGCGCGGCGGACACATGAGTCATGCCGTCCAGACTACCGCACATGCCGTCCGCTCCGGCGACAGCCATGGCTCCGGCTCTTCCGTCAATCTTTCCGAAAGCGATCGCAAATGAGTTTCTTCAAACGACCCGCCACGCATTACGGCAAGTCACCTCAACCGGAAACGCCCTATCAGCGTGCAGCGCAGGTCTGGGACGAGCGCATCGGCTCCGCCCGCGTTCAGGCCCGCAACTGGCGCGCTATGGCCTTCGGATCGCTGATCCTCTCGGCCGGCTTCGCCACGGCGCTCGTCTGGCAATCGGCGCGCGGGATCGTCGTTCCCTGGGTGGTGCAGGTCGATAAATTCGGTCAGGCGCAGGCCGTCGCGCCAGCAACGGCCGATTATCGGCCGACTGATCCGCAAGTGGCGTGGCATCTCGCGCGCTTCATCGAGCAGGTCCGTTCGATCCCTGCCGATCCTATCATCGTCCGGCAGAACTGGTTGCGCGCCTACGAGTGGACGACGGATCGCGGATCGGCGGCGCTCAACGACTATGCGCGCGCCAACGACCCCTTCGCCAAGGTCGGCAAGCAGCAAATCGCCGTCGATGTCTCTAGCGTCATTCGTGCGTCGCCGGATAGCTTCCGTGTCGCCTGGACCGAACGCCGTTACGAGAGCGGCCAGCTCTCCACCACCGAGCGCTGGACCGCGATCCTGACCATCGTGATCCAGCCGCCGCGTGACGCTGACCGGCTCAAGGCCAATCCGCTCGGAATTTATGTCAACGCAATCTCATGGTCGCGGGAGATGAGCCAATGAGCTGGCCAATGATCCGCAGAAGCGGAAAGCCGCCTTTCCGTAAATCCGTAGTGGCTGCTTTGCTGCTTTCTGGCTCCACGCTCGCCGGGTGCGCCACACTGCAAAGGCCGCCGCAGATCAGCTACGACTCCAATGTGCCGGCCCTTCCGGCGTTGCCCGCATCCGTCACCGACGATCGGCCAAAGCCGCTGCATATCCCGCCGGCCTGGACGCCGACGCGCGGCGGAGCGGCGGCCAACACGCCGACCGCACGCGTCGAAAGCGCCAACGCCGCCGCCCGCGTCCAGCCACGCCGCGAAGGCTATTATAACGCCATCCAGATTTATCCCTGGAGCGATGGTGCGCTCTATCAGGTCTATGCCGCACCCAGCCAGATCAGCGACATCGCGCTCGAGCCGGGCGAGAATCTGACTGGCGCCGGACCGATCGCCGCCGGCGATACCGCGCGCTGGATCATCGGCGATACCGAAAGCGGGTCTGGCGACACGCGGCGTGTCCATGTGCTGGTGAAGCCGTCGCGCGCCGACATCACCACCAATCTGGTCATCACGACCGATCGGCGCACCTATATGCTCGAACTGCGCTCCGGCCCGAAACCCTACATGCCGTCCGTGTCGTGGGCCTATCCGCAACTGCCGGCCGGGCAGCGGGCGAGCGTCCCGGCAGCGCCGGTTATCCCCGCCGCGGCAGCACGCAATTATCGCTACGGTCTCTCCGGCGACAATCCGCCGTGGAAGCCGATCGCAATCTATGACGACGGCAGGCGCGTCTATGTCGAATTCCCGCGCGGTATCGTGCAAGGCGAAATGCCGCCGATCTTCGTCATCGGCCCCGACGGCGAGGCGCAGATCGCAAACAGCCGCATCTATCGGAACATCCTGATCGTCGATCGCCTGTTCGGCGCGGCCGAGCTGCGCCTTGGTGGCGGCGACAAGCAACAGACCGTCAGGATCGTCCGAACCGATGGAAGGCCGTCATGAGCGAAAATAATGAACCGACCGCTGCCGCCTCGATGCGGCTTCGCGCGGAGCCGCCGCGCGTCACCCGCCTGTCGCGCAAGATGCTCGGGAGCATCGGCGTCGTCGCGTCCCTCGGTATCGGCGGCGCGCTGATCTACGCCCTTCACACGCGCGATGCAGGCAATAGCGGCCAGGAACTCTATTCCACCGCCAATCGGCAACCCGCCGACGGTCTCGCTGGCCTGCCGCGCGACTATACCGGCCCGGTGCTCGGCCCGCCGCTGCCCGGCGATCTCGGCCGTCCGATCGTCGACGCACAGAACAAGGGACAGCCCGTCGTGCCGCCGTCCATCACGACGCCGGCGGTCGATGAAGCCGAACAGCGCCGACGAGCCGAGGAAGAGGCTGCCCGGACGTCGCGCGTCTTCTTCCAGACCGCGCCGGGCCATACGGCGACGGTCGGGACACAGCCAGATATGACCATGCCGGCTCTCACGGGACTCGGTCTGACAGGCCAGCCCGCTAAGCAGACCGCGCAGGATAAGCAACTCGCTTTCCTCAACGCCGCCGTCGATCGGCGCACGACGTCGTCGGATCGCGTCATGGCTCCGGCATCGCCCTATGTCCTTCAGGCCGGCGCCGTCATCTCCGCCGCCCTGATCACCGGCATCCGCTCCGACTTGCCTGGCCAGATCACGGCGCAAGTGACGGAAAATATCTACGACAGTCCGACCGGTCGCATCCTCCTTGTGCCGCAAGGCACGCGAGTCATCGGCCAGTACGACAACAACGTGCAGTTCGGCCAGCGCCGCGTCCTGCTTGTCTGGAACAGGCTCATCCTGCCGAATGGCCGCTCCATCGTTCTGGAACGCCAACCGGGCGCAGACGGCCAAGGCTACGCCGGTCTCGAGGACGGCGTCGATTATCACTGGTGGGATCTCGCCAAGGCCGCCGGCCTGTCGACGCTGTTGTCGGTCGGAGCCGAGCTTGCCGTCAGTGACGAGAACCGGCTGCTCCGCGCCATCCGTAATGGCGGTCAGGACACCATCAACGATGCGGGTCAGCAAATCATCCGCCGCCAGCTACAGGTCGCGCCGACACTCACCATCCGGCCGGGCTTCCCGGTCAGGATTGTCGTCACCCGCGATCTCGTCCTCGAACCCTACAGGAGTTGACCATGGCCAAGTTGAAACTCGGTCACATCGCCGACGACAAACCCGTGAAAGTGACGCACGAATTGCCTGCAACGGTCTTTCGGGACTTGAAGCTCTATGCCGAAATCCTGGCTCGCGACACGAGCCAGCCTGTCGCCGACCCCATCAAGCTCATTGGGCCCATGCTCGAGCGATTTATGGTTACGGATCGGGAGTTCATAAAAGCGCGACGCTCTTCTCGGTCTCCAAAGGCATCCACCTAGATTTCTAGCCCTCGGTTGAGCGTTCACGTTGCTGATTTCGTCACCCGCAGAACCCGTTCGCCTGATCGGGCCGATGCTGGAGAGGTTCATTGCGACAGATCGGGCTTTGCGAAGGCGAAGCGCCGGTTCCAAAGCAGGACGCCTGATTTCAACCTGATTCATCGATTGGCCATCGACCGTGCAAGGCTTAACAATCGCCGGCAGGCAGGATTGTCATTTCCCGGCGACCGCACAGCAGAAAATGGAAGGATTTCGTTTGCAACCGGTCGATAGACGATGCCGGGAAATCGCACGACCGTGGTGGCTTCGCTGGTCAGTGTCAATCCGCGTCCAATCGCTACGAGCGCCAGCATGTTGTCACGTCCAACATATTGCAGATGGATATCGGGATGATGGCCGAGACCGGCCAGCCGTTGCACCAGATAGTCGCGGATCTCCTGCCCAGGTGCACCGTCACTGACGATAAAGGATTCGTGGGCGAGATCGGGCCAATCGAGCCTGCTTTTGGCAGTTAGCGGATGGTCGACTGGTAACACTACAAAGACGCGCTCAAACCAAAGATTTTCCGTCTCACACCCCGACCACTCAGATGTCCCAGTGATAAACGCGACGTCGAGCCGAAGCTGTCGGATGGCAGCTACATGTTCAGGCGGGTTGCCGTCGATCAAATCGATCAGAACGCCTGCGTGATCTCTGTCATATGCGCGCAGCAGGTCAGCCAAGAAGCCGGAAGCGAGCGAGGAGAAAATACCGATCCGGATTCGTCCTTCGTCGGAGCGGCCAATTGCGCCAACCTCTTTGGAGCCATCGTCGATCTGCTGGAGTGCCGTGCGTGCTCGGCGTAAAAATCGCTGGCCGGCAAGCGTCAGGAATACACCGCCGCTATATCGCTGGAACAACGATGCGCCAAGTAGATCTTCCATGTCGCGGATACGCCGGCTAATCGCGGATTCTTGAATCGAAAGCGTGTCGGCCGCTTTACGAAAACTGCCATGCTCTGTCGCCGCTACGAAATAGCGCAAATGACGAATTTCGATTTTACGAGCAGAATTCATTGCGCTGCCTACCCACGCTTCGTTCCTTGCAATTGCGGTTTCCGATCTTTGTTCAGCTCCGCAACTCCCGAGCTATCCCATCCTTTGTCCAGGCACTTTGCGCGAGGACGGACAGTGCGACCGCAGCAATCGCGCCAACAAACATGAAGCTCAAGGAACCCAATGGGAAATTCAGATAATCTGGCGGAGGGTCGAATACCCCGCTCAGCAACCGCACGAGCATCCAGGCATCGATCACACCGATGAGCGCGCCAGCCGGAAGGCCGATGCCGGCGACAATCAGCGTTTCGCTCCAGATGAAGGAGCGAACCTCGCGGCGTGAGGCACCGAGCGAGAGCAGAATTGCGTTCGATTTCGTTCGTTCTGATTGACCAAGCCAGAGAATCAGCCCGGTAGCCATTGCTACGAATAGCGCGGCGAATCCGAGTTCCACTGCACCGAGCGTGGCCAAGTCGACAGCCGTCAGACTTGAGCCGATGAGATGTGCGGCTTGAGAGATGTCTGTGACTTTCAGTGGTGGAGACGTCCCCAGCGATTCCCGGATACGTTGAGCCAACACGGCTGTAGAACCGTCGGCTCTAATCAGAACTGTTTCCTCCTGGTTTGCACCGGTTTGGTCCGCGACGTAGCGAGCGTTGGCGACCAGAAAACTATCGCGTGGCGCGGTTGGAAATTCCTTCACGACGCCTACGAGATGGAATGCGACAGTTTTTTCCGAACCGTCCGCGGCACGCATGCGCAGATTGAGCAGATCGCCAATCGCGAGTTGAAAGTCGTTCACCGTTTCTTGCGATACGAGGATACCATCGCGTTGTCGCGAAAGCCGCGCCAACGCCTCGCGAGCGCCAATATTCGAGAAGTATCCATCGACGATATCGGTTGCGTTCGTAATCCTGACAGGGTCGATACCGAACAGATCCTGAAGATCCTTGCCGACATACGCGAAGCGATGCTGCATCGGCTCCGCCGCGAGAACACCGGTAATGGTCGATATGCGGCTCAACGCCGCTCCGGCGGGGATCGCCGTAGTCCCGGTCACCGCCACGTCGGCGCCTGTCGTCAACCGGGCGTCGACAAGCTGCTGGCTGCGATAGGTCGAATTGAACACTGTCGTCGCCACCGCAAATGAAGCCGCAATCGCGATGAGCGCCATGCCGGAGGCAAGCCTGCTCCGCTGCCTGATCAGAGAGGAACTGGTCAACGTCGACAGACGACCGGACAGCGGTGATAGCATCTTTGGCAGCCAGGAGCCGGCCCGCCGCAACAGCGCGCGGCCGAGCCGTATCGTCACGAGGCCGGCGCCGAGCCAAAACAGAAGCGGCGCAAGAAACGCGGTATAGTCAACTGCCGTCGAAGCAACGCCCTCCGGCGCCAACACGAGTTGATACCCAGTAGAGGCCGAGCGCCAATAGATAAGCGCCGCGAGCAACAACAGCACAATGTCAAGTTTGCCGCGCTCCCATGAGGCCGCATGTTCGATTGGAAGCCACATCCGGCCCGAAACGCTCGACTGGCGTAAGTCAGCCACTACGGGGCCGATCACGGCAAGACTGGATACGGCAATGGCCGCAAACGCAGTCACGCTCAGCCAAGCCGCCGTTCCATAGATGCCGACGTCGACATGCAAAGCGAGTCGCGACAAGGCTATCGACGCCGCGACACCGAAAGACACCGCGAGGAGCGACACGACCATTGTTCCGACCGCAACCAGCGACACCACCTGCGCCGCTCCCGCGCCACGCAATGACAGCAGCGCAAAGTCGTGCCGGCGACGGACGCTGTCAGCGCGCACGACCGAGATCGTCAGCAAGAGCGCCAGAACCACACCCGGCAATCCGAGAAACAGGAGCAGAATGCGCGCCAGCAGCGCATCTTGCCGCACCGCGTCCAGACGTGCCGAAATGTTGTCGCCAACCACGGCCTCGCCGGCCGCGCGCACTTCAAAATTCTTCGCCATACCGGTCGTCGTCGCGAATGCGACATCCGGCGCGGCAGGCAGACGAGCGTGATCGAGACCGACGTGAAGTTGAAGCCGAGCGCCGCCGCCAGCCAGGCGGGCCGCCTCTCCAAAATGCGTCCGCCAGATTGGATCGGGAAGCATAATGACGTTATCAGGCGGAGCGGTCGGTGACGCCCCGCGTTGCGGGCCGATGACCTGAAACAACGCATCTGCATTGGGAAGATCGATGATGCCGGCGACAGTAACGTCGAATGGCGCCGCGCCAACCGATGCCACAGTGACGATGCTGCCCACCGTCGCGTGCAGGTTGGCCGCCGTCTGCTGAGCGAGCAGCACACCGCTGGATGCGCCCAGTAGAGGTCGAATCTGGCCGGGGAAGAGCAACTGATAATCTGGCGGCAAACCGAGAACCTGGCCCGATCCTGTGGTTTGGGTTGATTCTCTGGTCTTGGAACTCAGTGCGACGGTGTCGGCATAGCCGATCGTCGCGACCGCGCGGACCGGCGCGGCATCGCGCAGCTTCTTCGTCAGTTCCCCCGGGTTTGCGCCCGGAACAAGCGCGACCTGCCAGTCGACGGGTACGGCGGAGAGCGCGCGGGACGTCATTGTTCTCGCGCTCGAAATGCCAAACACGCCGATTAGACCAATGAGTGCCGTGGCGCAGGCAATCCCGGCTCCGGCGGCCAATAAATGACGCCAGCGCGCGGTGACGGTGCCCTTCAACCAGAGCCTAATCATGCCGCATCTCTTTCATTTGGACTGACGGCCAGGCGGCCGCGCTCGATGGTCCATTGTTCCTCCATCTCGACAGCGACAGCCTGATCATGCGTGGCCACAACAAGCGTGGCCCCGATGGCGGCGACCGCCTTCAAGAGAGCGGCAACGACCTCATGTGCGGTCGCGCGATCGAGTTGCCCCGTCGGCTCGTCGGCCAGCAATAATTTGGGACGTGTAACGAGCGCGCGGGCAATCGCAACACGCTGCATCTGCCCGCCAGACAACTGATCGGGGAGCTTTTCGGCGAGATCGGAAATCGACAAGCTATGCATGACTTGCATCGGATCGAGAAAATCGACTGAGTTGCTGCCGGCGAGTTCGAGCGGTAGACGAACATTCTCGATAACACTCAAAGCAGGAATGAGCGAAGGCGCTTGGAAGACCATGGCGATCTGTTGCGGCCGCAATGGCCGTGATTCGTCAAATCCCGGCCAACTCATCGACCCGGGCTGGTCCGCATCGACCAGCCCCGCCATCAGATTCAACAAAGTTGACTTGCCGCTGCCAGAGCGGCCCACCAATGCTATGCTTTGGCCTGCGCGAATACTGAAATCGACCGACGAGATCGCCCTGAAACTCCGGTCGCCAGACGCAAAACTGCGAGAAAGGTCGTGCGCTGCGACCAGGATAGCGCCGTCACGCTGCTCTCGAATCGATCGGTTGACTTTGGGAACGCCGTCTGTTGCGGCGAGCACATCCGCCGCGATGATTCGGCCGTCCACGATCCTAACGATGCGGGTGGCTTGAGCTGCTATCGCTTGACTGTGAGTGGCGATCAAGGCTGCGGCCCCGTCGCATCGCCGCATTTCGAGCACATCGAGAATCATGCGTTCGGTTTCCGAATCGACCTCCGCCGTTGGCTCATCTGCCATCAACAGAGGCGGGTCGTTGGCGAGGGCGACGGCAAGCCCGGCTCGTGCCGCCTCACCACCCGACAGGGTCTGCGGCCGTGCATGGCGACGCTCCGACAGTCCGACAAGACTCAAAAGCTCGCCGATCCGCTTTTCGCTATCCTTTGCGCCTCCGAGTTCCAATTGCAGGCGAATGTTTTCGGATACACTCAAGTGGCCAAACAGGTTGCGCGACTGCGCAAGAAACCCGATACAGCGCCCTCGCAGCGCCGCGCGCTCGTCCTCGGCGTGCCGTGTCATGCACTCGCCATCGATGGTAACCAGTCCGCCGTCTGGATCGTCGAGTCCTGCGATACACGCCATGAGAGTCGATTTGCCGCTCCCAGATGCTCCGACGAGAGCGACTGTTTCGCCGCGATCGACGCGGAGACTGGCGCCGCGCAAAGCCCGCACTTCGGTTTCGCCGACATGAAAGAAACGATACAGGTCGTCAGCCACCAGCAGGGTCATGTCACTTCCACCGAAACGATTTACTCATCAATGTCCATTGATCGACATTGTCCGCGCCGGCCGGCGCCGAGAATGTGAGTTCAGCGAGCTTCCCGTTGCGCGACAGATAAAAGCGTTCGCTTTCGAGCCGGATCTGCTTGTTCGTGACCGGGTTCGGGTCCGAATTCGACGTATAGACGACCTTGATCGCCGACCCTGCGGGCAGCTTCACTTGCTCGGTCCTCAGGACCTTGACCGCGCGCCCGCTTCTTTCGAGATCTGCAATCTGCTGTGCGCGCAGAATGTCGATCGTAAGCGGCGATGTCGATGGTCGGATGGTGAGTTCGATGCGGCCATATTTGTCCGCAAAGATCGCACCTTCCTTCGTATCCGTCCGAGCCCACCCTTCCGGAACCTTCAAAGCCGCACCTTGCGTCGCCTCGAAAGTAACGAACTGCTGATTGTCAGGAATGTCCCCTGGCGGATTGATTTCCGGCGCGATGGCTCTTTCCTGCGCTGCGGCCGGAACGACGATCCCAATCGCCGGTGCGAGGATGAGCACCAGTCCGATCGCGTGCAAGCGCCGTCTGGTTAGAGGCGAAGATGTCATGGAAAGCTCCTGTTTTGTCGTAACGCAACAAGCCGATGCAGAAGCTCTAACAACGAAGAATGAGCACGAAATGAGCGCGCAGCTCAGTTTTTGCGTTTGCTTAGGAGGTCGAGGGGAAGGCTGTAGAGCTTCTCGGCCAGGTCCGTACCGAGGTCGCGCCAACGATTCAACGAGGACCGGTTGACGCCGTAGGCGGTCACAAGACCGAGCACTGCAGCGCCGACGATGTCGAGCGGATAATGCGCACCTAGATATATGCGCGACCAGCCAACGGCGCAGGCAACCAGCAGCAACGCCAGCCAAACGCGCTTCAGCCAACCCGGTCGCGTCAGGAGCAGCGACCAGGCGAGCGTAAAGAGAACGATCGCGTGGTCGCTCGGAAACGAGCTGTCCGCCGCGTGATGCAAATAGTTGCGCGCCAGGCCGTCCATGAAAGGACGCGGATGAAAATAGACGGATGAAATCCCGGCGGCCAAAGCCAGCGCCAGAAGCGCACTAAGACAGGCTCCCACGGCAGCACGCCGATCCTGCCTGTCGCCCAGCACCCAAAGCAGAATTAGCGCCGCTGGGCCGGTGAAAATCGCCCACTCGGCGAGCACGAGCGGAAGCAGAAACGCGCCGCCGGAAAGATCCGGCGACGCGACCATCCATTCCAGCCAAGACCGATTGAGAGTGTCGAGCATGGAACGAGACCTTGGAAAGAGTGCAACCAGCGAAACGCCCAGGCGCTATTTCATCTTGAGGCCCGCCTTGCTCAGCCCTTCGGCGACCGCCGCATGACATGTTTTGTCGTCGTCTTTCTTCAGCGCGGCCACCGCCTTGGTCTTCGCCACGTCGAGAGCCGCCTTGGCGGGCGCGGCGAGATTCGGCGTCGTGAACGCGTGCTCGAGTTGCTTGAGATCGCTTTCGCAATCGGCCCGCGCGGCCGACGTGGCGGCAATCCCGATTGCGGCGGCGAGGATGGCGGTCTTGATCAGCGATTGTGTCATTGAAGTCTCCTGTTTGTTGATGGGCCGTCGATTGTTTCGCTCGCATGAGCGCCAGGGCTGGAGCGGCGCCGGTCACCAGCCTCGATCTGGTGATCAGGCTTCAGCGGAGCGTTTCGCGCCGACGTTCGCAGGGACACTCTCGATGCGATCGGCCTTGGTGACGGTCAGAAAGACGACCAACGCAAGGATGGCGCTGAGGAACAGCAGGCTGGTGTTGACCGTGCCCCATCCCAGGCCGTCGGCAATGACCGGCTTGGCGAGGAAGTCGCCGACCGATGCGCCGAGCGGGCGGGTCAGGATGTAGGCGATCCAGAAGGCGAGCACCGCGTTCATCCGGGCAAAGCGATAGAGGCCAAAGGTCGCCGCAATCATCGCGGCGAACACGACCGCCGCCGGACCGTATCCGAGGTTGAACCGCTCGGCCATGAGATCGCCGGCCGAGGTGCCGAGCGCGAAAGTAAACAGGATCGCGGCCCAGTAAAAATATTCGCGCCGTCGCGTGACAATCGTGTGGATGGAGAGCGTCCGTTCGCTCAGATACCAGAGCGTGAAGACCGCAGCCAGAATGATCGCGAACGCGGTCGACGTGGTGACGAGGTTAATCCCCATGCCGTCGACGAGATTGTCGGAGATCAGCGTTCCCACGACGCTGATCAGGACGACAGTGAGCCAGTAGGGCGTGGGAATGTAGCGACTGGCGCGCAGCTGCACCACGAGGGCGGCGACGAAGGCGCCGGTCATGATCCACGACGTAACCGTGAGCCCCAATCCGAGGCGGGTGGAGAGCAAATCGGCGGCGGTTTCGCCGACGGTCGTCGCAAGGATTTTGATGATCCAGAAGTAGACGGTGACTTCCGGCACCTTGTTCAGCAACGTCCGCATCCGCACATCCGAACTGTGGGTCATGATCTTCCTCCGATGCCGCCTCCCGGTGTCGACCGACACTGGCGCGCTTGCATAAAACCCGATGAAATCTCGCGTGC
>NZ_APJI01000017.1 GCF_000497575.1 Afipia sp. OHSU_II-C1 | reverse complement strand
GGAGCGCCGCAAGGCGATGCGCTTCCGGACCTCACATCGCCTCGCACGCGATGCCGGAAGCGAAACGAACACAAGGTGCGCCTCGCGACGCTCCATGCCCCTCGTTGTCCGGGGCAACTAACAGATCAACTCGCGATCAATCGCGAGAGCAATCATGCGTGGCTGTTTGATATTTGAATCGGAAAATTGAAGTGGCGCACGCTGTCGCATCACACCCAATCATCGTCCCCGCGAAGGCGGGGACCCATAACCACCGAACATCCTGATGATGGCGAGAAGATTGCTCCGGCATCTCCCTCAAATCGAGAACTCAGGGAGTATGGGTCCCCGCCTTCGCGGGGACGACCAGTTGAGAGATTGCGTGGATGCCTCAACGCCACTCGCCACAAGCGGGCGAGGTAAGCCGCCCTACCGCTGCCGTGCGCGGGCGTCGGCGGGACTTCGGACCGGGGTTGGAGCCGGAGGCGGCGGAGCCGGTGCAACGTCCTTCTGCCCCGCGCCGAACAGCACGCGGGTCGGGTTGCGGTCGAAATTGTTCACCGCGCGGCTGATGTCGGCCAGCGTGCGGCGGCCGTCGATGATCAGACCGGCGGAGCGCTTGTCGAGATTATCGGCCAGTTCGCGGAACGATTTGGCGGCGGCCTGCAACTCGCCCTTCTCGCCCATCAGACCGTCAACGCCGGCCATGATGCTGTCGATGCGCGCCGAATTGGCGGCAAGGCTCTTCGAGAACACCTCGATGTTGGTCATGCTGCTGTGCAGGGTTTCCTGGTTTTCAAGAACCAGCCTGTTGACGTTCTGCAGCACGCCGCGCACCGCTTCGCCGATGTCCTGGATCGCATTGGGATCGGCCGTCAGCGTCGGCACGCCGTCCTCGGCGACCGGCACGCCGCCCGCCTCGATCGAGCCGCCCTTGAGCGACACCGACGAGACGCCGGTGAGGCCGGCGAATTCGAGACCGACCAGCGAGTCCTTACGGATCGGCGCGTTCTTGTCGACGTTGGCGATCACGACCACGCGCTTGGGATCGTCGAGCTTGATCGAGGTGACTTCACCGATCTTGATGCCGTTGAAGTTGACGTTGCCGCCGGTGCGCAGGCCGGAGGCCGCGCCCTCGAACACGATGCGCAGCGGAACGCGCTGGGCTGCCGCGCCGAGGTTCTGAAACCAGAACACGAAGCCAAAGGCCGCGGCCACCACCGCAAGCGTGAACGCCCCGATCAGGACGTAATTTGCCTTTGTTTCCATCAACTTAACTCCAAATACGCAATACGTACTTACGCGACGACAGCACGGGCGCGCTTGCCATGAAAATAGGCCCGCAGCCAAGGATGCTGCGAGGCCAGCATGTCGTCCATTGTGCCTACCAAGAGAACCTTACGATCCCCCAACACTGCAATCCGGTTGCAGGCCGTTTTAAGGCTGTCGAGATCATGGGTTACCATAAAAACGGTCAGTCCCAAAGTGCGCTGCAGCGTCATCACAAGCTGATCGAAATCGCCGGCGCTGATCGGATCGAGACCGGAGGTCGGCTCGTCGAGGAACACAATCTCGGGGTCGAGCGCCAGCGCGCGGGCGAGCGCCACGCGCTTGATCATGCCGCCGGACAGTTCCGACGGGAACCGGTCGGCGACTTCAGGCTTGAGGCCGACCATGGCGAGCTTGGCGATGGCGATTTCATCGAGCAGCCGCTCGGACACGTTCATGAACTCGCGCACCGGAAACTGGATGTTCTGCCGCACGTTCAGCGACGAGAACAGCGCGCCATGCTGGAACAGCACACCCCAGCGGCGCTCGACCGCGCGGCGCTGATCCTCGCTGGCCTTGCCCATGTCGACACCGAACACTTCGATATTGCCGGCCAGCTTGGGGATCAGGCCGATGATCGTGCGGGTCAGTACCGATTTGCCCGCGCCCGACGCGCCGACAAAGCCGAGGATTTCGCCGCGCCGGACATCGAGGTCGAGATGATCGAGAATGAGGTTCTCGTTCAGCTTCACCGTGAGGTCACGCACCCTGATGATGTGATCGTCGAAGTTCTCCGCCATCAACCGGTCCTAAATATTGATCGTCGCGAAGAAGATTGCGAACAGGCCATCCATGACGATGACGAAGAAAATCGATTTCACCACCGAGGCCGTGGTGTGCTGGCCGAGCGACTCCGCACTGCCCTTCACCGCGGCGCCCTCGACACAGGCGACGATGCCGATCACCAGCGCCATGAACGGCGCCTTCACCATGCCCACCGTGAAATGGTTGATCGAAATGGCTTCCTTCAGCCGCGACAAAAACGCATCCGGCTGCACGCCGCCGTAACCCCAGGCGACAAGTCCGCCGCCATACAGCGCCGCCATTGCGCCAAGGAATGCGAGAATGGGCATGGCGATGATCAGCGCGACGATGCGCGGCAGGATCAGCACCTCGGTCGGGTCAAAGCCCATGGTGCGCAGCGCATCGACTTCCTCGCGCATCCGCATCGAGCCGAGTTCTGCGGTGTAGGCGCTGCCCGAACGGCCGGCGACCATGATCGCCACAAGCAGCACGCCGAGTTCACGCAGCACCAGCACGCCAAGCATGTCGACCACGAACACATCGGCGCCGAACTTGCGGAAGTGGAAGATGCCCTGCTGGGCGATGATGCAGCCAATCAGGAAGGTGATCAGGACAACGATCGGGACCGCGCGCCAGCACACCTGTTCGAGGTGGTGGATCATCGAGGTGAAGCGGAAGCTGGTCGGATGCCGGATCACCCGGAACAGCGCATTGAGGATCGCCCCCAGCATGCCGATCAGGCCGACCAGCGTGCCGCCGACCTCGACCACGCTGCGGCCGACGCCTTCCAGCATGCCGACGATGGTTTGCCGGCGGCGCTGGTGCACAACGCCGGTTTTGACCTGACGCACCTCGTTCACAAGGCTGGCGTAGTTGTCGGACAGGCCGGCCACTCTGGGTTCGACACCACCGTGCGTGAGGCTGCGGCGCATCCGCTCGATCAGCCAGGCCCCGAAAGTATCCAGGCTGGAGACTTCCGACACATCGATGACGATATTGGCGGAGCCGCCATTCCGCTTCTCGGTGTCCTCGACGATCTTTTCGAGATCGGGGGCGTAATGGACGGTCCATTGGCCGGCCGCGCGCAGTGCAAGGCCTGCGCCGACGGTCACCTGCTCCAATGTCGGATTGCCGTTCAAGCCCAACTCCTGCGCCGATTCCGTGCCCGGCTGACGACGCAACCTATCACGATGCCAAGAAACTGTACGGGGATGTGACTAAGAGCCATAATTGCCATATTCAGGCAAGCCCATCCTCACGAAAATCGATTTCACAAATGATGCCATCGCTGACACTCGCCGCCCGGATCGAGCGCTGGCCCATTGCCGGTGGCTTCACCATCAGCCGCGGCGCCAAGACAGAAGCCGTTGTGATTGTGGCCGAGGTAAGTCGCCAAAGCCGTGACGGTAAGGCCATTGTCGGGCGCGGCGAGTGTGTTCCCTATGCCCGTTATGGCGAAACGCCGGAGGGAACGCTCGCAGCCATCCAGACCATGCAGGACGCGCTCGGCGGCGGGCTGGATCGGCAGATGCTGCAGGCGCAGATGCGGGCAGGCGCCGCCCGCAACGCGCTCGACTGCGCCCTGTGGGACCTTGAGGCCAGGGTGGCGGAAAAGCGCATCTGGGACCTTCTCGGCCGTCCCGCGCCGCGCCCGCTGACCACGGCCTATACGATCTCGCTGGGCTCGCCGGAAACCATGGCGGAAGCCACCGCGAAGGCGGCCCATCGCCCGCTGCTCAAGATCAAGCTCGGGGGCGACGGCGACGAGGCCCGGATCGCCGCTGTTCGCAAGGCTGCACCTGAAGCCGAATTGATCGTCGATGCCAACGAAGCCTGGACCGACGGTAACCTGGCACGGCATCTGGCCGCCTGCGCTGATGCCGGGGTGACCATGATCGAGCAACCCCTGCCCGCAGGAAATGATCAGGCGCTGGCCAGGATCAAGCGGCCCGTCTCCGTCTGCGCCGATGAAAGCGTGCACGACCGCGCGTCGCTGGAGGGCCTGAGGGAGCGCTACGACGCCATCAACATCAAGCTCGACAAGACCGGCGGCCTGACCGAGGCGCTGGCCATGGCCGAAGCCGCAAAGGCGTTGGGATTCGACCTGATGGTCGGCTGCATGGTCGCGACGTCGCTGGCGATGGCCCCTGCGCTGATGATCGCGCAGGGCGCACGCGTGGTCGATCTCGACGGACCATTGCTGCTGGCGAGGGACCGCGACAACGGTCTGCGCTATGACGGCAGCACGGTCTATCCGCCCGGTGCCGAACTCTGGGGTTAGTCCGTCATCGCGTGGTGCGCATCGAGCCGCTGGCGTGCGGCGACCATAATGAGCCCACCGGCGAACGCCATCACGGCCATGGCGTAATAGACGCCCTCGCCGACCCGCGCATAGATCAAACCGGACAGCATCATGGTCAGGCTGGTCACGGCCCCCTGCGAGGCGACCATATAGCCCTGCGCGCTTGCGAGCATGTGATGCGGCACGTTGCGAACCATCAAGGCGACGGTGCCGACCTGCGTGATCCCGAAGGTCAGCCCATGCATCACCTGCATCGCCGTGAGCAACTCGATCCGCGGCTCCTGCGCGGTGATAGCCCAGCGCACCACCGCGCTGACGGCACCGATCAGGACCATGACCGTTGGCGATAACGCGAGACGCGGCGAAATCGCGAACACCACGATCTCAGCGACCACCCCGAGCGACCACAGCGCCGCGATGGCGAATCCGCCAAATCCGGCATTCTGCCAGGTGATCGAGGAAAACGCGTAATAGGCGGCGTGGCTGCCCTGGATCAGCGCCGAGGCACCAATGATGGCGAGGAACAGCGGCTTCCGTAAAAGGCCGCTCGCTCGCCCCTGCGGTGCGGTACCGGCCGGCGGCGCATCCAGCGGGACAATGCCGAGACCAACAACGGCACTGAGAACCGCAACCGCAACGATGATCCAGATCAGATTCTGCGGATCGATCACTTTGAACAGAACGCCCGCAATCATCGCGAACACCACGAATGACGCAGACCCCCACAACCGCATCTGCGCGTAGTCGAGCCCGTGACGTGTGACGCCCTTCAGCGCGTAACCGTCCGTCAGCGGACTGAGCGGCGTCCAGAGGCAGGCGATCACGACATACACGATCAGGATGGTGAGCGGATCGCGAAGCAGCCCCAGCACGGCGAAGCCAACGGCCGTGATGAACGCGAGCGCGATCATGGTGCCGCGCAGGATCTGGCGACGCTCGGCCGTCGCCGTGACGAACGGCAAGACGGTGAAACGAGAGAGCGACGGCGCGGCAGTGATGAATCCGATCCAGGACACATCGACGCCGATCGCCTTCAGCCAGACCGGGAAGAACGGCAGGTGGACGCCGATGATGCCGAAAGTCGAGGCATAAAACAGGCTGATCCGCATGGCAAATCGGCGGGCGATGGATTGCCCGGCCGGGTGCTTTTGTGATTCGCTGGTGAGCAAGGGAATTGCGATTCGCTGCGGTTCGTGGTGATCGTTATCTAGCGCGTGTTCGGTGTATCTGGACATCGCTTTTGCGTGTGGATCGCGTCATCGCGTTTCTGTTCTACAGGTTTCTGTCTCACGGGTTTTCATGGCCAACGAAGCCTTCGCCCTGTCGCCGATCTCAGCCCGCGCCGCGTCTCCGACGGACGCGGACTTCGAGGCTATCCGCGAGGCGTTTCTGGAGACCGCGCGGGGCCGCTGGTTTCTCGACGAATACACGCGGCGCAACCGAAACGCCGACACCGCGATGGTGCTTGAGGCCGTCGCCCGCATCGAAAGCTCGCTTGCCGCCCAGAAAGAGGAACAGCGGCAGCAGGCCATTGTCGAAACCCCGCTGATCGAAACCCCGCCGGTCGAGCCGCCTTCAAGCGAGTTGCCTGAGGCCATGGCCGCAGTCAAAGCCATCGTGGCCGCCGCTCGCGAGAGCGTTTCCGCTGCCCTGTCGGGCGCGGCGTTCGAGGAATCGCTGGCACCGTCGCGGAAGTGCGCGCGGGTGATCCGCGAGATCGCCTGGGGGCTGCGCGAGTCCGGCGCGGACGGGCGGATCTGCTTTCTGCTGGAGTCGCAGGTCGATGCGATCAACACTGCCTGCGATCACGTTGCCGCGGGCGGCATTCGGGACGGCGTGTTGCAAGCCTTCGATCAGGCTGTGCGCGAGATGGAGGCCATTGCCCCCTCCACTATCGAGCCGCAGAGCGAGGCTGAATCCGGTGCGGCACTCCACGTCGCCGATACGGCCCCTATCGAGGCCTCCGATGAGGTGCAGATTGCCGCTGCCGATGAGGAATTGTTCGACGTAGCGGCCGTGTCTGAGGCTTCGTCTCCGGAGATGGCGACAGAAGCGGTGCAGCTGGTGGAAGAAAGCCTGCCGGTAGAACTGGTAAGTCCGGCGGAGGAGGCTTCCGAGCCGACGATGGCCATACAGTTGGAAATCCTGCCGGAAGCGCCCGAGCCGACTCCGGAGATTGTGCCCGAGAGCGCGATGACCGCCCCGGCATCGCTTGGTGAGAGCCTGATCGCCAGCGGGATTATCGCCAGGCCCGCGACGCCGCGCAGCGATCCGCTGGCGCCGATCCGGCGGATGAGCCAGGCCGAAAGAATCGCGTTCTTCAGCTAAAGGCGAAGTTGTGACGGTCTTTGCCGCAAAAGGCAGGCAAAGGGCCGAATTGTGACGCCTATTGAATCAACTTCGCGTAGAGATCCGCATCGACATTGCCGCCGGACAGGACGATGGCAACGGTCTTGCCTTTGGCGTTGAGGTATCCCGCAAGAAGCGCCGCCAGCGCGACCGCGCCGCCCGGCTCGACAACGAGTTTCAGTTCGCGAAAGGCAAATCCAACGGCCTTCGCGACTTCGTCATCCGTCACCGTCACGCCCTGCGCGCCGAGCTTCTGATTGACGGCGAAAGTGATCTCGCCGGGAATGGAAGCCATCAGCGCGTCGCAGATGGTGCGGCCCACAGCGCGGTGCGGCTCGCGATGCCCGGCCGCGAACGAACGCGCGTGATCGTCAAAGCCATGAGGTTCGACAGTGACCAGCCCCGCATCGGGAAACTTCGCTTTGGTTGCCAGCGCAATACCGGCCATCAGGCCGCCGCCGGAGGCCGGAGCCGAGACGATGTCCGGCGCGACACCAAGCGCCGACAAATCCTCCGCAATCTCGCGGCCCACGGTGCCCTGCCCCGCGATCACCCACGGATCGTCATAAGGGGGAACGACAGTCGCGCCGCGCTTGCTCGCGAGATCGCGAGCGATGGCATCGCGGTCTTCCTTGTCGCGGTCATAGGGAATGACCTCAGCGCCGTAGCTCTTAGTCCGCTCGATCTTGGACACTGGAGCATCGGACGGCATCACGATCGCTGCCGGCATGCCGAGAATCTGCGCCGCAGCCGCGACGCCCTGAGCATGATTGCCGGATGAGAACGCAACGACACCGGCTTTGCGCGCGGCCTCAGGAATGGAGGACAATTTGTTGAAGGCGCCGCGAAACTTGAAAGATCCCGTTCGCTGCAACACCTCCGGCTTCAGGAAGATGCGTCCGCCGGTCAGTGCATCGAGCGCGGGCGACGAGATGAGGCGGGTTCGGACGGCGACGGGCGCGAGAACGCGCGCGGCGGCTTCGACATCTGCATTGGTGGGGAGAGCAAGTTCGGTCATGGCGCATGTATAGCGCGCTGATGCATATGGGCAAGATCGTCGGCGCTCGACCGTCTGAACTACATTATTTGTCTCGATGCAGCACCGGACGCGGTCGGCCCCCTCTCCCGTGGGGAGAGGGTTGGGGTGAGGGCGTAGAATCTATCGAGAGAGCGTACCCCCTCACCCGGATCGCTCAAGCGATCCGACCTCTCCCCATGGGAGAGGTGAAGAGGAACGTGCGTCTCGCTCCCGATCAACACAGAAGAATCAGACACGAAGAATCGCGGCACCTCGCGATCAGGCGGTTGGCACGGATTCCGATGTCAGCCGGAGCCGGCGGGCGAGACGGCGGCGCCAGCGGCGCTTGACCTGGGGCGGACGCTCACGCGTCACGTTATCGATGAAGGCCTGGGCGCATGCGCCCCAGCTTCGGGACGCGGCGAACTCCCGGCAGGCTTCGCGAGGGATCTCCAGCGCAGCCAGGCACGCCGCGCGCAGGTCGTTGTTCAGCACACCGACCGGCGCGTCGCCGATCACATCGAGCGGGCCGGACACCGGCAGCGCCGCAACAGGCACACCGCTGGCGAGCGCTTCGAGCAGGACCAGACCGAAGGTGTCGGTCTTGCTCGGAAACACGAACACATCAGCGGCGGAATAGGTCTCGGCAAGCGCTTCACCCTGCATCGTGCCGAGGAACACCGCGTCAGGGTATTTGCGCTCAAGCTCGGCCTTGGCGGGACCGTCGCCGACCACGACCTTGGTGCCGGGCAGATCGAGATCCAGAAACGCTTCGAGATTTTTCTCGACCGCGACGCGGCCCACCGACAGGAAGATCGGACGCGGCAGGGCGAGATCGAAATCGCGTGGCCGGAACAGCTCGGCATCGACACCACGCGACCACAGCACGACGTTACGGAAGCCGCGCCCGCGCAATTCTTCCGCAAGCGCGGGCGTCGCCGCCATCACCGCATCGCTGGTGCCGTGGAAATAGCGCAGCGCTGCCCAGACCCATGATTCCGGGATCGGAAAACGTGCCGAGACATATTCGGGAAAGCGGGTGTGAAAGCTGGTGGTGAACGGCACCCTGTTCTTCTGGCAATAACGCCGCACCAATATCCCGATCGGTCCTTCGGTCGCGATATGAATGTAGTCGGGCTGCGCCTCTTCGATAATTCGCGCGATCTTGCCCGGCCGCGGCAGTGCCAGATGAATATCGGCGTAACTCGGCAGCGAGATCGTGCGGAATGATTGCGGCGTGAGAAACTCAACATCGACGCCCATCGACGACGCCGCTTCCGCCATCTTGGTAAGCGTCCGCACCACGCCGTTCACTTGCGGGTGCCACGCGTCGGTCGCGATCAGGATACGCATCAAGCGGCCTGTGCCGTCACACGAGGTGCGGACTGCGGCCGGCGCACCGGGTCGGTCCAGGTCAGAATTTCGAAACGGCCATCGTCGTGCTCGACCAGCGCCGTGCAGCTCTCAACCCAGTCACCGCAGTTCATGTAGCGGATGCCGTTTTCATCGCGGATGGTCGCATAATGAATGTGCCCGCAGATCACGCCGTCCGCGCCGTGACGCTTGGCTTCGCCCGCCAGCGTCTGTTCGAACGCGCCGATATAGTTCACGGCGTTCTTCACCTTCAGCTTGGCCCATTGCGACAGCGACCAGTAAGGCCGGCCGAACAGCTTGCGGAACGCATTGACCAGACGGTTCATCTGAATCGCAAAATCGTACGCACGGTCACCGAGATGCGCGAGCCAGCGCGCGTTCTGCACGACAAGATCAAAGATATCGCCGTGAATGACGAGATACTTCTTGCCGTCTGCGCCTTCATGAATCGCGGTCTCGACAACCTCGACGCCGCCGAAATGCGTGCCGTAATACGAGCGCAAGAACTCGTCGTGATTGCCTGGAATGTAAATCACCTTGGCGCCCTTGCGGACCCTGCGCAGCATCTTCTGCACGAAGTCGTTGTGGGACTGCGGCCAGTGCCAGTTCGACTTCAGCGCCCAGCCGTCGATGATGTCGCCGACGAGATAGATGGTATCGGCGTCGTGGCAGCGGAGAAAGTCGAGAAGGCGGTCGGCTTGCGAGCCGCGGGCTCCGAGATGGACGTCGGAGATAAACAAAGTGCGAAAGAGCCGTTCTGGACTACTGTCGCTCATAGCCTGTCTTTCCATGGGCGAGCGCTTATCAGAATCGCATGACAGTCCGATGACGGACTAGGCAGCCTGCGAGCTGACAGTTCGCTCGAAACAAACAAGTGTGTAGATGCCGAACGGCGCAACTTTGCGCCGCTCGACGAGGGTCGTGCCTGCGTTTGATTGCGCCCATGCCTGAAGGCGCGCGAACGGAAATTCAGGCCGCAGGCCGAGCGCACGGGTCTTCTGCGCTGCCCAGCGCTCGACAGCCGCCGCGACGCCGACTTCCGAATAGAGGTGGTTAACGAGGATGATGCGGCCGCCCGGCTTCACCACGCGGTGGCATTCGGACAGCACCTGCTCGGGATTGGCGACCAGCGTAATCACGAACTGCGCCACGACGCAGTCGAACGTGGCGTCGTCAAATGTCATGTGATGGGCGTCCATCTGGTGGACTGCCTTGACGAACGGATACTTGCCGCTCGCCATCTTCGCGCGTGCCTTCTCCAGCATCGGCGCGCTCATATCGATGCCGGTGATCTCGGTGCTGCTGTCGTAGTCGTCGAACGACAGGCCGGTGCCGACGCCGACTTCCAGGATCTTCCCGCCGATGGATCGAGCAGCGGCAGCCGCCGCGCGCCGGCCCTTCACCATGACCGGACCGCAGACCGCATCGTAGATCGGCGCCCAGCGGGCGTAGGCGGTTTCAACAATGGATTTGTCGAGATCGGTCGAGCTCATCTTGGTTCCAATAAGCGGTCTGAGGAATCAGATTTTGTTTCGCTTATTGGCGATTAGCAGCGGAGTACGACAAACAGGCGACAAACGCGTCAGGTTGTCGCGTGCTCTGAGCCGTTCGCAACCTCATCTCCGGGCGCGATGTGCTCCCTCTCCCCCGTGGGGAGAGGGTTGGGGTGAGGGGGTTCGGTAAATCGAGAGATTCTACGCCCTCACCGCCCGTCTTCGCTCGCTGCGCGAGCTTCGCCGGACGACCTCTCCCCACGGGAGAGGTGAAGGGAGCCACTCTCAAGCTTCGCGATCAATCGAACGCATGAAAGTGGTGGATCGGCCCGTGACCATGCCCGACGTCAAGCCGGTCCGCTGCGGCGATCGCCGCGCTGATGTAAGCCTTGGCTTCGCGGACGGCGGTTTCGAGATCCTTGCCCTTCGCCAATCCCGCCGCGATGGCCGACGACAGCGAGCAACCGGTGCCGTGGGTGTTGGTGGTGGCAATGCGCGGCGCGGCCAGCCGGATGACGGTGTTCGCATCGATCAAATAATCCGTGCTCTCGGGTCCGCTTCCATGGCCGCCCTTGATCAGAACGGCAGGACATCCCATCGCCAGCAGCCGCCTGCCCTGACGTTCGATGTCGGATTCATTCGCGGCCACGGCCTCACCAAAAAGCGCGGCAGCCTCCGGCAGGTTCGGCGTAATCAGGCTCGCACGCGGAAACAGCTTGGCCCGCAACGCATCGACCGCATCGGGCGACAGCAGGCGATCGCCCGATGTCGCGACCATGACCGGATCGACGACAACGTGCTTTGGCTTCCAGCGGTCGAGGCCGGCCACGATGGCCTCGATCGCTTCCCGCCGCGCGACCATTCCGATCTTGACGGCCTTGACGTCGAGATCGCTGAACACGGCATCGATCTGCGCGGTGATGAAATCCGCCGGCACGTCATGGATGCCGGTGACGCCCTTTGTGTTCTGTGCGGTGAGCGCTGTAATCGCGGACGCGCCATAAACGCCGCACGCCGCAAATGTCTTGAGGTCGGCCTGAATCCCGGCGCCGCCGCTCGAATCCGAACCGGCAATGGTGAGCGCAATCGGTATGCTCATGGACTTCTCGTCGTTCCGCCAGGCTTTCCGTAGCCTACGTCAGGGCTCTAGATCATTTTAACTGGGGAGAGAAGCATTGTAACGCAGGCGATGTGTTCCCTCTCCCCTCGGGGGAGAGGGTTGGGGGGAGAGGGAAGCAAGAAGAAACGTCCGGCAACCCGCCTTGCCACAGGGAGCGGATTTGGTTCTATTGCGGCTTCCGAAGACGTCAAATTGCCCTGCCGGAGACACAGCGATGGTGCCCTTCTTTGTCCAGATCAAATGCAAGCTGGGCCAGTCCTATACGGTCGCGAATGCGATTGCCGAGGCCGAGATCGCGTCGGAAATCTACTCGACTGCGGGCGACTACGATCTGCTGGTCAAGTTCTACGTCGACAGCGGGACCGACATCGGCCATTTCGTGAACGAGAAGCTGCAGGTCATCCCCGGCATCCAGGACACCTACACCATCATCACGTTCAAGGCGTTCGGAACGTAAGAGCCGCCTTTTCAGGCCGCCTTGGCCGTGTCTGACACCGGCGCGTCAGGATCTTCCTCGCCGTCGGCGATGGTCGCGATGGCCGCGACCGGCGTATCGCGCAGCCGTTTCAGCCCGAGATAGCGTTCGCGCAGGATGACGAAAATCCCGGCGCTGGCGACGACGATCGCGCCGATCACGACATAGAGCGTCGGTACTTCACCGAAAAACCAATAACCGAGCAGGAACGCCCACAACATCGCTGTGTAATCGAACGGCGCGAGAAACGACGCCGGTGCGAACCGATAACTGTCCGTGAAGAAAATCTGGCCAAGCCCGCCCGCGATACCGATCCCCGCGAGGATCGCAACATCCTGCCACGTCGAAGGCATGCGCCAGCCGAACGGCGCGGTCAGCAGCGACACCAGCAGAACCAGCAGCGTCATGAAGATCACGATGGACGACGTCGTCTCGGTCGCGGTCAAGCGACGGATCTGGATCGACGCCCCGCCTGCGGTGAATGCGTTGGTCAGCGCGAACAGAATTCCAACCATCATCGACGCCGTCAGCGCGGCGTGATCGCGGAAGTAAGGCATCAGCATCAGGATCACGCCGCAGAAACCGAAGGCGACGGCGGACCAGCGATAGGCGTGAACCTTTTCCTTCAGGAACACCGCCGCGAAAACCACGGTGATGAGCGGTGACGCGAACGCGATGGCGGTAAAGTCGGCAATCGGAATCCGGGCCAGCGCGGCGAAGGTGGCAAACGTCCCGACCACGCTGAAGACGCCGCGCAGAAGATGATCGGACGGCCGCTCGGTCCGAAGCGCACCCTTGAGCTGTCCGCGCCAGCCGAAGACGACCAGGATCGGGATCAGCGCGAACACTGAACGGAAGAACGCGACCTGACCTTCCGGATAGGCCCCGGCCAGATAACGGACCTGGGCGCCCATCACCGCGAACATCAATGTGCTGGCGACCTTGAACGAAACGGCTTTGACGATATTCATGGAAAAAGTCGAGAATCCTGCGGCAATTCCGGGCCGACAAAGCACGGGGTGGCGATCCGGGAAACCCCGCTCCCAACATGGCTTTTGGCCGGGGTATGCAGGGCTCTTCGGCCCGGACTGACCCCGCCTCAGGTCTTCTTCTTGGGCCGCACCGGGCCGTCCACGGCCGGCAAGGACTTGAGGTACGTCGCCATCGCCGCAAGATCCTCATCGCTCAACTGCGATGTGTTCTTGATCACGCGCGCCATCGAGCCGCCTGCGGTGTCGCCGTCGGGCAATTCGCCGGTCTTGAGGAACCAGGCGAGTTCCTTCTCGGTCCAGCTCTTGAGGCCCTTCTGGGTAATGTTCGGCACCCAGCCCTCGCCTTCGGGATTCGGGCCTCCGGCGAAGCGCTGCGAGGACACAATGCCGCCGAGGAAATTGCGAGGGCTGTGGCACTCGGCGCAGTGACCCAGTCCGTTGACCAGATAAGCGCCGCGATTCCACGCCGCTGACTGCTTCGGGTCAGGCGTGAACGGCTTGTCATCCATGAACAGGAATTTCCATCCGCCGATGAGGCGGCGGACGTTGAACGGAAAATTCACATCGTGCGGACGCGGGCGCCCGGAGAGTGGCGGCAAGGTTTTGATATAGGCAAACAGATCACGAATGTCGTTGTCCGTTGCATGCACATAAGAGCCGTAGGGAAACGACGGGAAGTAATGCGTTCCCGCTGGCGACGTCCCGTGCTTTACGGCAGTGACGAAATTCGCCTCGCTCCAGTTGCCGATCCCGTTCTGCTTGTGCGGCGAAATGTTCGGCGCATAGAAAGTGCCGAACGAAGATGGGATGGCAAGTCCGCCGCCGAGCATGGTGCGCGGCTCGCCCGCGACCGCATGACACGACGCACAGCCTCCGGCGTTGAAGACGGCCTGTCCATTGGCGACGTTGGGCGAATAGGCCGGCAGCGCCTCGGCTGAGACCACTGCGGGAACGGTGACAAGCCAGAACACTGCCAGGCCAGCGGCGAGCGCGACAATCGCCAGCAGGAAAAATTTCCGAAACATATGAACCCCTCAAGGGAATCGGCAGGAACTAAACGGCCTCAGCCAGTGTTCAGTCAGTATTGGAAAGCCAAAAACTAGGGGAGAAAACCATGAACCGCAAAACAATTGCGCGCGGGTTTCTTGTTATCGGCGCTTGCGTCGCACTTGGCGCACCCGCCTTCGCCGAGAAAATCAGCATGAAGGCCAATCTGACCAGTGCCGCCGAGGTGCCGCCCAACACCAGCCCGGGCAAAGGCACGGCGGACGTGACCTACGATACCTCAAGCAAGATGCTGACCTGGAAGACGACCTATTCCGGCCTCACCGGGCCCGCCACCATGGCGCATTTTCATGGCCCCGCCGAAGCCGGCAAGAACGCTCCCGTCATGATCCCGTTCAAGGACGCCGCAAGCGGAGCCGAAGGCAGCGCGACCCTGACCGATGCGCAGGCCGCTGATCTGATGGCTGGAAAGCTGTACATCAACGTCCACACCGCGGCGAATCCAGGCGGCGAAATTCGCGGGCAGGTCACGAAGTAGTTTCGCAGCCGAGATTCTACCGGATAACAAAAGGGGCGGATCGCTTGAATGCGACCGCCCCGTGTTCATTTACCTGAACTGGATGAAATCAAGCCGTCACTTCAGCTTGACCCGGTAGGTTTCGTGACAATCGTTGCACCGGTCGTTGATGGTGGTGTACGCCGCCTTCAGACTGTCCGCATCCTTGATCTTGCCCTTGGCGTCCGCAATGGCCTTGGCAACGGGAGGAATTTTCGAGTCGAAATCCGCCTTGTTCTGCCAGATTTTTTGCGACGATCCATAGTCCGCACCGAAAACATCTTCTTTCGGATTGACCGCAAAAACATTCGCAATCTTTCCAACATTCTCTTCGAGCTGAACCAGTGCGGCATCGATAGCCGCCTGATCGTACGCGGACTGACCTCTCACCGTGCGGCCGAGCACCCCATACATCGGTCTCGCCAGTGTCTTCATCAGCTTATCCTGCTGCTCGGCGATGTCTTGCTGGGCGGAGACAGCCGTCACGCCGAGCAAGATCGCGGCGGCCACAAGAACGGAACGCATCATCAGGATATTTCCTTCCCTCGGTTTCAAAATGGTTCTTTCCGCAACACATGGCAGAATCCAACATTCCCGCCGCGAACTGACAAGCCCAACAATTTTTTATGCTGCGGGGAATTTCTACAATCGGTGCTCGCGGCGGCTTTTGGCGATCGCCATCCAAACCCGCTCCGCGGTTGCCGGCATGTCGATATGGTCGATGCCATACTCACGGTAGAGACCGTCGATAATCGCATTCACCACCGCAGGACAGGAGCCGATCGCGCCTGCCTCACCCGCGCCCTTGACGCCAAGCGGATTGGTTTTGCACGGAACGTTGTGGGTTTCGAACTTGATCGACGGGCCGTCGGCGGCGCGCGGCAGCGCGTAATCCATGAATGTGCCGGTCACAAGCTGGCCATCGGCGGCATCATAAACCGCAGCCTCCATCAGCGCCTGCCCGATGCCCTGCATGGTGCCGCCATGCACCTGGCCTGCAAGCAGAAGCGGATTCAGTGTCACCCCGAAATCGTCGACGATGACGTAGTTCACCACATGGATCACGCCGGTCGCCGGATCGATTTCGACCTCGGCGATGTGTGTACCGTTGGGATAGGTGCCGTCGGCGCTGCTGAAGGTGGCGCTGGCGTTGAGCTTGGACGGATCGGCGCGTTTGGCCAGATCGGCAAAGGCAACGGTCCGGTCGGTACCGACAATGCGGATCGCGCCGTCGCTGAATTCAAGATCGCCGACGCCGGTTTCCAGCGCTTCTGCGGCGATCTCCTTCAGGTTCGCACCGAGCGTACGGGTCGCCCGCTCCACACTGACGCCGCCGGACGGAATCGAGCTTGAGCCGCCAGTGCCCAAACCGGTCGGAATCTCGTCGGTGTCGCCCTGATGAATATGGACGCGCGCCGGTGCAATACCGAACTGCTGCGCGACGATTTGCGCATACGCGGTCTGATGCCCCTGCCCGCTCGACTGGGTGCCGATCAGAATCGTGACGTCACCGTTGGGATCGAGCCGGACCTGCGCCGTTTCTTCGCCCATGGTGCCGCAGACTTCGACATAGGTGCCCATGCCGATGCCGCGCACCAGGCCCTGTTTCTTCGCGGCCTTGGCGCGCTTGGGGAACTCTTTCCATTCGGCGATGTCCATCGCACGTTTCATGTGCGCGGCGAAATCACCCGAATCGTAAACCTTGCCGGTGGCGGTCGTATAAGGCATCGCACGCGGCGAAATGAAATTCTTGCGGCGGATCGCATCGGGCGTCATGCCGAGCTTGCGCGCCGCCGCATCGACGAGGCGCTCGATCACATAGGCCGCTTCGGGGCGTCCAGCGCCGCGATAAGCATCCACCGGCACGGTATTGGTGAACACGGTGCGGACGCGGCAGTAAAACGCCTGAACGTCATAGAGACCCGGCAGCATTCCCGCGCCGCCATGCGGAATGTACGGCCCGAACGTCGAGAGATAGGCACCCATGTCGCCCATCAGATCGACATCCATGCCAAGGAATTTGCCGTCCTCCGCCAGCGCCATGCGCGCTGTGGTGACGTTGTCGCGTCCCTGCGCATCGCCCACAAAGTGGTCGGCGCGCTCCGCCGTCCATTTCACTGTCTTTTTCAGCTTGCGGGCTGCGACAGCGGCCAACGCATATTCGCGATAGGGAAACAGCTTTGTGCCGAAACCCCCGCCGACATCCGGGCAGATCACCCGCATCTTCTCGACGGGGATGTTGAGGACATTCTGGCAGAGAATATCGCGCAGGCGGTGGCTGCCCTGGCTGCCGATGGTCAGCGTCAGATGATCGCGTCTGGCGTCGTACTCGCAAACCACCGCACGGGTTTCCATGTAGTTGGTAATGATGCGCGGATTGACGATGGAGACCTCCGCCACAGCGTGCGCCTTGGCGAAGGCGGCCTCGGCTGATTTCTTGTCGCCGATGGATGTATCGAACAGAATGTTGCCGGCATGATCGGGCCAGACCTGCGGCGCATCCTTCTTCACCGCATTGACCAGACCGATGGCGGCTGGAAGCGCCGTCCATTCGACCTCAATCGCCTCAATGGCGTCGCGCGCCTGCTCCACAGTCTCCGCGACCACGAAAGCGACGGCATCGCCGACATGGCGCACCACGTCGCGCGCGAGGATCGGGTACGGAGGACCTGTGAAAGGCTCGTCGGGCAGATTGAACAGACAGGGAAGACCGCCGAGATCCTTGATGTCGTCTGCGGTGAGAATTGCCCCAACGCCGGGGAGCCCTCTGGCACGCGACACATCGATCTTGAATTTTGCGTGGGCGTGCGGAGACCGCAGCACCAGGGCATGCATCGCCGCCGCCGGCGTATAGTCGTCCGTATAACGGCCCTTGCCGCGAATGAGCGCGTCGTCTTCCTTGCGCAGGACGCTCTGCCCGACACCGAATTTTACGGGAGCCATGCTATCTCCGGCTGCGATCTGAAACGTTTCTAACGTCCATCATGCAGCGGAATGGAAGGAAGCGCAAATGGCTTACCCGCGAATCAGCGCTGTCAGCCATCGCTTTCCGAACAGCAGCAACACGCTGCTGCCGTAAACAATGACGCCGACCACGATCAAAATTCCGAGAGCAGTTTCATCGCGCAGCGATGTCATCCCCGCCAATGCTGTCGCCGCCCAACGGGACGTGAGCCATAGCGCCGCAGCCAACACCGCGCCCGCTGTCGCGAACTTCGCCAAGGACACAAGAAAAGCCCGATCGAACACAAAGAACCCGCGGCGTGTCGCAAAAAGAAGCACAAGCAGGAGATTGACCCATGCACCAACAGCGGTCGCCAGCGCGAGCCCGATTTGCGCCAGCGACCCGACCAGCGCGAGTTTCAGCCCGACATTGACGGCCACGCCGGTCAGCGCAGCCTTGACTGGTGTCGCGGTGTCCTTGCGGGCATAGAAAGTGGCGACGGCGCTCCTGATCAGAACAAACGGAATGAGCCCCACGGCGTAAGCCGCGAGCGTCGCCCCCGCAGCAACCGCATCGGCTTTCGAGAACGCGCCCCGCGCAAACATGGCGCGCATGATGACATCCGGCACGACAAGAAAGGCGGCGACGAAGGGGACTGAAAAAAGCAGCGTGAAATCGAACGCGCGCCGCTGCGAAGCAATCGCGCCCTCATCATCGCCGGCGGTAATTCGCCGTGACATTTCCGGCAGCAGCACCGTGCCGATGGCGATGCCGATCACCCCGATCGGCAACTGGTTGAGACGGTCTGCATAATACAATGCCGATAGCGCACCAGCGGCGAGGAAGGTCGCGATGATGGTATCGGCGAACAGCGCGACCTGCGTCCCCATCGAACCCAATGTTGCCGGCCCCAGTGCCCGGAAAAATCCGCGCACATTTTCATCGAGCTTCAGCGAGGTGAACTTGGGAAGAATACCGTGAACCTTGGCGTCGCCAGCAAGGAGAGCGTATTGCAGGAATCCTGAAATCAGCACGCCCCAGGCCGCCGCATGTCCGGCGGTGGGAAAGAACGCGGCCAGCGCCAGCGTCGCCATCATAGACAGGTTGAGGAATATTGGCGCCGCGGCGGCGCTGGCAAAGCGATGCATCACGTTGAGCATGCCGCCGTAGAGCGTCACCAGCGTAATGAGCAGCAGGTAAGGAAACGTGATCCGTGTCAGCTCAATGGCGAGATGGCGCTGCGCGGGATCGTCGGTGAAGCCGGGCGCGAGAATTGACATCGCCTGCGGCATGAAGACCAGCGCAAGGATCAGCAGCACGACCTGCGATACGAACAGCAGGGTGAAGATACGATCGCCGAACAGTTTTGCGGCAGCCTCCCCGCGCTCGCCGTGGACATGCGCATAGGCCGGCACGAAGGCGGCATTGAACGCCCCCTCCGCAAAAATTGCCCGGAAATGGTTGGGAAGCCGCAGCGCCACGAAGAAAGCATCGGCCAGAGGGCCGGCGCCGAGGATCGCCGCAAGCATGATGTCGCGCGCGAACCCGGTAACCCGCGAAAGAAGGGTATAGCCGCCGACGGTGAAAATGCGTCCGAGCATCCGCTAGTCCTACCGCATGATGTCCCGTTCGCGAACCGGTGAAGTTCTGACCTGCCCCGTCATGGCCGGATTTATTCCGGCCATCCACGTCTTTTTTGGGATGCCCAAGCGCGGGCACATTTTCAATGCTCGTTATGCCCGGGCCTGTCCCGGGCATCCACGTCTTTTCGAAAGGAGAAAAGAAGAAAGGCGTGGATGGCCGGAATAAATCCGGCCATGACGACTGAGGGATCGAGCGTACCGCCTTAAGCTAGCGCGTCGCGCACAGCCTTGATCACGCGATCCTGCGCGGCCTGATCGAGATAGGCGTGCATCGGCAGGCTGATAACATCCGAGGACAGTTTTTCGCTGACCGGCAACCCGCCTTCCACAGTCGGATAGTGCTTGTAGGCCGTCTGCTGGTGCATGGACTTCGGATAGTAGATCGCGGTCGGAATGCCCTGCGCCTTGAGAGCGTCCGCAAATGCCTCGCGACCACCATTCGGCAGCCGAATGGTGTACTGCGCCCAGGTTGACACATTGCCGTCGGCCACGCGCGGAGCTGTCACGATGTTATGCAGCGCATCGAAATAGCGGCTCGCCACCTTGTTACGGGCCGCGATCTCGTCGTCGAAAATCTTCAGCTTCTCGATCAGGATCGCGGCCTGCATGGTGTCCAGCCGCGCGGTCAGACCGAGACGGACGTTGTCGTATTTCTCGGTGCCCTGCCCGTGAACCCTGATGCTGCGCAGGCGCTCGGCAAGATCGGCGTCGTTCGTGAAGATCGCGCCGCCGTCGCCGAAACATCCGAGGGGCTTGGCCGGAAAGAAGCTGGTCGCCGTCGCCAGACCGAACGTACCGAGACGCCTGCCCTTGTAGGTGGCGCCAAAGGACTGCGCGGCGTCGTCCAGCACGAACAGGCCTTCGCTTTTTGCAACCTCGATGATCGCATCGTGATCCGCGCTCTGGCCGAACAGATCGACCGGCACGATCGCTTTTGGTTTCAAGCCGAGCTTGCGCGCAGTGGCAATGCCCTTCTTCAGGGACGTGATGTCCATGTTGAACGAGACTTCATTCACATCGACGAACACCGGCGTCGCACCGGTCAGCGCGACCACTTCGCCGGTCGCGCAGAAGGTGAACGACGGACAGATCACCGCGTCGCCGGGACCGATGCCCTGCGCCATCAGCACCATCAGCAATGCGTCCGTGCCGCTGGCGCAGGCGACCACATGCTTTGCGCCGCAGAACGCCGCCAGATCGGCCTCAAGCTGGGTGACTTCGGGACCGTTGATGAACTGGCAATGCGTCAGCACGCGCGCAACGGCGTCATCGATCTTCGTGCCGAGACGCCGGCGCTGAGCGCCAATGTCGATGAATGCCACGGGTTCTGATCGCAAATGCTGGTTCATGCGTGCCGTATCCATTTCGAAAGATGAGATGCCGTCAGCTTGCGACGGCGCGCGGCCCCTTGCGCAGCGGTGCGGCGATGGAGCCCGCCGGAGCATCGAGACACTTGATCGCAATCTCGAGGCTGGCGACGCCTTCATCGCCCGTCACGGCAGGTGCGTTGCCGGTCCGCACGGCATCGAGGAAGGCAACCAGTTCAGCGCGCAAAGGTTCGTCGTGTCCGACCGACAGATGCCGCATCGAGTAGCTGCCGTCGCGCTGGAAACCGAAACATTCGGTCACCTGCCGCGTCAGCAGATCGCCCTGAACGTACTTGCCACGCGTCGCCACGGTGACGCTGCGCGCCTTGAACGGCGTCAGCCAGTTGGTGTTGATATGGGCAAGCACGCCGGACGCAGTACGGAACTGAAGCAGCGCGATATCCTCGCGCTCGGCGACGGCGCTCGCCAGCTGCGGCTGGACATCGACGATGTCGGATTCAGTGAACCAGCGGATGAGGTCGATGTCGTGAACGGCAAGATCGATCACCACGCCGACATTCGACATGCGCGGCGGAAACGGCCCGACGCGGGTGATCGCAATCGAAAGGATCTCTTCGTCCTTGATCGCCTGCTTGATCGCGGCGACAGCCGGATTGAACCGCTCGACATGGCCGACCATCAGTGTCACTCCGGCATTGCGTGCGGCGGTGACGATCTCGTGCCCTTCCTCGACCGACGACGCGATCGGCTTCTCGACGAGGACGTGAATTTTTCGCGCGATGCAGGCAAGAGCGACATCGCGATGAAGGTGTGTCGGCGCGGCGATGGTCACGGCATCGGGGCCGGCATCGAGCATCTCTTCCAGAGTCGCGAACGTCGGACAGCCGACAATCTCCAGCGCGCGCGTGCGGTGCGCCTGAAGCGGATCGACAATACCGACAAGTTCGACACCGGGCAGACCGGCCAGCACGCGGGCGTGATTGGTGCCCATGACCCCCGCGCCAACGACACCGACGCGCAAAACTCGTTCGTTGCCAGCCGTATTCTTTGTCGACACCGTCGAGCTCATCATCTGATTCCTTGAAACCGGGCACGAGTCGCTGCCCGCTCGCCGCAGATGTCCTAGCATGTCGTCACATGTGTGGCGAACGGAGCGGCCTGGATTCCCTACACGTTTTGATTCAAAGAATTACATCGACCCTCGATATAACCCATTGAAAAATTGGAATCTTTCCAGATCGACGCAACGTCAGGAGCGCCGATAATCGTCCTCGATGCGGATGATGTCGTCCTCGCCCAGATAACTGCCGGTCTGGACCTCGATCAGTTCCAGAGGAATCTTGCCGGGATTCTCCATCCGGTGGACCGCGCCGATCGGGATGTAGATGGACTCATTCTCGTGAACCATCTTTTGCAGCTCGTTGACCGTCACGAGCGCCGTTCCGCGCACAACGATCCAGTGTTCGGACCGGTGATGATGCTTTTGCAGCGAGAGCCGGCCGCCTGCCTTCACAACAATCCGCTTCACCTGATGGCGTTCGCCGATATCGAGCGACTGATATGACCCCCACGGCCGATGCACCTTGATGTGGTCTTCGGTCACCTGCGGAGCCACAGTTCGCAGCTTGCCCACCAGCCGCTTCAAACCATTGGGATCGTTCTGGCGGGACACCAGAATGGCGTCCTGCGTCGCCACGACGACAAGATCGTCGACGCCCTCCAGCGCGACCAGCGCCTTGTCGGTGGAGACATTGCAGTTGCGCGAGTCTTCGAACACAGTCAGGCCCTGCGCGACGTTGCCGTGTTCGTCCTTGTCCGAAAGCTCCCACACCGCGTGCCAGGAGCCGACATCGGACCAGCCGCAATCAACCGGCACAACGGCAGCCTGGGTGGTTTTTTCCATGACCGCATAATCGATCGAGATCGGGGTCGCCTTTCCGAACGACTCAAGCGGGAGAGTCACGAAATCGAGATCGCGTCCGGCATTGGCCACCGCGTCGACCAGCGTACTGACACTGTCGGAATCGACGCCGCGATACTCATCCAGCAGCATCTGGGCGCGGAACATGAAGTTACCGCAGTTCCACAGATAACCTTCGGCAACATAGCCCGTGGCGGTTGCAGGGTCCGGCTTCTCGACGAACTTCGAGACTTTGCGGACATCACCGGAGATGACCTCTCCAGGCCGGATATAACCGTATTCCGTCGCAGGCCGCTCCGGCAAAACGCCAAACGTGACGATACGTCCAGCATTCGCAGCGCCGAGCGCCTTCCGGCAAGCTTCGACGAAAGCGGGAACGTTCCGCACCACATGGTCCGCGGCCAGCGCCAGCACGACAGCATCCGGGTCCCGGGTCAGGGCGAAAGCTGCACCGGTGGCGATCGCGGGACCGGAATCACGCCGTGCCGGCTCGAGGAGGATGTCCGCCTCTAGCCCGATTTCGCTGAGCTGTTCGAGCACCATGAAGCGATAGGCCGCATTCGTAATAACGATGGGCCGCGCGAACAGCGCTGGATCGCTCACACGCAGCATCGTCTCCTGAAAGGTCGAGTTCGAACCGAACAGCCGAAGAAATTGCTTTGGGCGCCCTTCGCGCGAAGCAGGCCACAACCGAGTGCCTGCACCGCCGCACATAATCAGTGGAATAATTCGCTCGCTCATGCGTCCTCAAACTGTTTCAGAGGCCTATAGCCGATGATAGTCGCGATACCACGCCGAGAACCGCGCGATACCGTCTTCGATTGTCGTAGACGGGCGGAAGCCGACCTCGCGCATCAAGTCATCGACATCGGCGTAAGTGGCAGGCACGTCACCCGGCTGCATAGGCAGCATTTCCTTGGTCGCGGTGCGCCCGAACTCCTTCTCGAGAAGTTCGACGACCTTGAGCAATTCCTCAGGATGATTGTTTCCGACATTGAACACCCGCCAGGGAGCCGCGCTGGTCCCGGGATCGGGAGCCGCGTCCGGCGCCTTGGTCTGCCCTGTCGGCGCATGATCGATCAGCCGCACGATGGCTTCGGTTACGTCGTCTACGTATGTGAAGTCACGCCGCATGTTGCCGTGATTGAACAGCTTGATCGGCTGGCCTTCAAGAATGGCCTTGGCGAACAGGAACATCGCCATATCGGGACGGCCCCATGGCCCATACACCGTGAAGAACCGCAGGCCGGTTGAGGGAATGCGATAAAGATGGCTGTACGCATGCGCCATCAGCTCGTTCGCCTTCTTCGAAGCCGCGTAGAGACTGATGGGATGATCGACGCTGTCGTGCACGGAGAACGGCAGCTTGGTATTGGCTCCGTACACCGAAGACGACGATGCATACAGCAGGTGACGGCATGCGTTGTGCCGGCAACCTTCCAGGATGTTCGTGAAGCCCTGAAGATTTGCATCGACATAGGCGTGCGGATTTTCCAGCGAGTACCGGACACCTGCCTGCGCGGCGAGGTGGATCACGACGGGAAAGCGATGCGCGCTGAACAGGTCCGCCACCCCGGCCCTGTCGGCAAGGTCGAGTTTGACGAAACTGAAGGCCGGATCGTTTTTCAGCACGTCGAGACGCGCTTCCTTCAGCTTCGGGTCGTAGTAGCTGTTGATGTTGTCCAGACCGATGACACGGCGGCCAGCCTGCAAGAGTTTCTGCGTGACATGGAAGCCGATAAAACCCGCGGCCCCCGTAACAAGTACTGTCTCGTCCGACATTCCGTTCACCATCCTGCGGTCAGGGGCGCCACAACTCGATACCGGCTGGCAGCCTGTCGCGATCAAGCCGCATCTTTACGTCGAGAACGAGACCGTCTCCGTTCTTCAACAACTTCTGGATCATCGGCCATCCCGCATCGACGTAAGCCTTGTGGGCGACCGCCACGATGATTGCATCGGCGGGCTGCAACGAATCAGAATCAATCAGCTTCACGCCATACTCGTGCATGGCATCGGCGGGGTCTGCCATCGGATCGCTGACCTGCACCTGAAGTCCGAATGACTCCAGTTCGCGAATAATATCGACCACGCGCGAGTTGCGTGTATCCGGCACATCTTCCTTGAAAGTAAGCCCCAGCACGGTGACGACGCCCGCGCCGCCCTTGCGGCGAAGCAGGCCACGGATACATTCACGCGCGATGCGCTGACCCATACCGTCATTGATACGGCGTCCAGCGAGAATGACTTCCGGATGATACCCCGCCTTCTCCGCTCGATAGGTCAGGTAATAGGGATCGACGCCGATGCAGTGTCCGCCGACGAGTCCCGGCTGAAACGGCATGAAATTCCATTTGGTGCGCGCCGCGGCAAGCACGTCGCCGGTATCGATATTCAGGGCCTGGAAGATCAACGACAGTTCGTTCATGAAAGCGATGTTCAGGTCGCGCTGCGTGTTCTCGATCACCTTGGCCGCTTCGGCGACCTTGATGGACGGAGCGCGATGAATCCCGGCAATCACCACCGAACCGTAAACATCGGCCACGATGTCGAGCGTTGCAGCATCCTGCGCCGACACCACCTTCATGATGGTCTCGAAACGGTGCTGCTTGTCGCCCGGATTGATGCGTTCAGGTGAGTAACCGACCTTGAAATCAGCTCCTGCCTTGAGGCCGGATGCTTTCTCCAGAAGCGGCACGCATTCGTCTTCGACGGCTCCCGGATAAACCGTCGACTCGTAAACGACGATGTCGCCCTTCTTGAGCACTTTGCCGACCGTACGGGAAGCCGCGAACATGGCGCCGAGATCAGGCTGGCGCGCTTCATCGATTGGTGTCGGAACCGTGACAATAAAGAAATTCGACGATGCCAGCACATTCACGTCATGGGTGAACGAAAGCGAGGCATGGCGCAGATCGGCTGTCTCGACTTCGTTGGTGCGATCGTGAAACTCGCACAACTCGGTGATGCGCCTCTGATCGATATCGAAGCCGGTCACCGGAACCCCGGCACGGGCAAAAGCCGCCGCGACCGGCAATCCGACATAACCCAGCCCAATGACCGCAATTTTGCGCCCGTGTGTCACGAATTCCGTCCCCAAGCCGAATGGGCGTCACCCACGCCAGATGCCCCAATCAAGCTGCCCTCTTTAGCCGCCGTGCGGTGGCTGCGGCAATAGGTTGAGCTTACCTATTGCCAGAGCACCTCTAAAGCCATACCAAGACCCTGAAAATGACTGTCAAGCGCTGCTATTCACGCCCTTTTCAGATCCAGCAACGTTAACCATCGCGGTCCGGAATGCGCGGATTTCTCCTTCTTGCCGCTCGAATACTGGTGTCGGCGGCGCTGCTCTATATCGCGTTCCGCGGCATCAATTTCGCGGCGATCCAGTCCCGCCTGAGCCAGATCAGCCCCGGTTGGTTTCTGCTCGCGGTGCTGGCGACGGTTTTCCAGATTTTCCTCGGCGCGCTGCGCTGGCGCGAGATCAGCGCGCGCTGTGCCGCGCCTCTCGGGACCGGACAGGCGTTCCGCTACAACATGATCGGCGCGTTCTTCAATCAGACGCTGCCGTCCACCATCGGCGGCGACGCCATGCGGCTCTGGCTTGTGCGGCACACGGGCGCGGGCTGGCGAGCTGCCACCTATTCAGTTCTTGTCGATCGCGCCATCGGCCTGATCGCTCTTGCGCTGATTGTGGTCGCAAGCCTCCCATGGAGCTACGACCTGATCGGCAGCCCTCGCGGACGCCTTGCGCTGCTGCTGGTCGATGTCGCCGCGATTTCGGCCGGCCTCGGCTTTCTCGTTTACGGCGCGCTCCGCTGGGAATGGCTCAAGAAGCTCTGGCCCCTGCGCCACATCCATGCCTGCGCGGTGATCGCCAATCAGGTGATATTCAACCGCACCAGTGGGCCTAAGGTCGCCGCCCTTTCGCTGCTCATTCACGTCATGGCCGTGGTGATTGCCTGGTGCGCCGTTCGCTCGATCGCCGCGCCGGCGGCATTCGAACAACTGTTTCTGCTTGTACCGCCGATCATGCTGATCACGATGCTGCCGATTTCCATCGCTGGCTGGGGCGTCCGTGAAGCAACCATGATGGTTGCGTTTGGATATGCCGGGCTCGCGCCCACCGACGGCACGGTGGTGTCGCTTTTGTTCGGAGCCTCTTCCTTCGTGGTCGGGGCGATCGGCGGACTGGTCTGGATTCTCAGCGCAGAGAAAACGTCCGAGATATCCCATGCCGTTCCCGAGGGCGAATAGTTCGTCCGCCCTTGCTGACCCAGGTGCGCCCTCAGCGCACAAAGCTCAATCGATCCTGCTGAAGATTTTTTTTGCTGCACTCATCATCCGCTGGGCCTACGCCCTCGCGATGTACGCTCTGATGGGCGACGATGGACTGAAGGGCGTCGACTCCCTGACCTACACAAGCGTTGCGAGCGATTTCGCGAACGCCGTCAAATCCGGCACAGTTCATGGCTCGCAGTGGTTTGGGCAGCATGCCTATACGATGCCGCTCTATCACTGGCTTGCAGCAATCCCCTTTCTCGTTTTCGGCAGCGCGCACGGCACTCTTGCCTATATCCTGATGCAGGGAGTGTTCGATGCTGGGACCTGCGTTGCGGTGTATGGCATAGCGTCCTGGATATCCACCCGTGTTGCTGTCGCTGCGGCCCTCATCGCCGTCATCAATCCCACACAGATCGTTCTCAGCGGACTGTTCTACACCGACACTCCATTCATCTTCTTTGTCGCGATGTCGTTCTGGGCGGCGTTCCGCTGGGTCGACAACCCCTCGTGGCGAAACGCCACTCTGCTCGGTCTCTTCCTCGGCTGCGCGGCGCTCATACGGGCGATCATCGTCCCATGGGCCTTCTTCGCGCTGGCCCTGCTCGCCGCCTACGTCGTCTTTCGGAAATGCACGCTACAGAAAGCAGCAACAATAACCGCTGCCGTTGTTGCCCTGACCGCCGGTATTGGCATCATTGTCGCGAAGAATGTCGCTGTGTTCGGAACCGCCGGACTGACGCCGCAGGGCGGCATCCATCTTGCGCTGTGGGTTGTTCCGCTCGCACGGGAAATGCAGGACAGAACGCCTTATATGACGAGTTACAATGATCTGGAGAAGCGAACCATTGAGAGGTTCGGGCCGCATTCTTCAAATCCATTCGAGCAATCCCGGCAATACACCATCATCGCGAAAGAAGCGCTGAAGGATATCCCCGTCAGCGCGATTGCGAAGTCGTGGCTGTCCGGCATTACAATCAATCTTGTTTCACCCGCAGTTCTGTTGTCGCCGCCCGTCTCGCAACTGCCGCGGCCCGGCTTCTACAACACGCCGGGCAATTCGTTCTTCGACAAGGCCTTCAACTATGCATTCCGGTCGGGCCAACCGGTCTATACGTGGTTTCTGCTGGCCGGCAGCGCTGGGCTGGCGGCGATGCGCCTGCTGCAATTGATCGGTTTCGTCGCTTTGGCGCGGCGGACCGCGAACTGGCCTGCGATCTTCCTGGCGGCATCGTGGTGTGGCTACATCCTGCTCGTCAATGGGCCTGTCGCCTCCCCCAAGTACCGGTTGCCACTCGAGCCGATTTTCAATGTGCTGAGCGGTGCAGGGTTGATCGCCGTTCGCGACCGGCGCAGGAAGCCCGGCAAGGTCAGCATCCATCAAGTGGCGTAAGACTATCCGCCTCGTTTTTCGACCACGGTCAGCAAACGAAAGCCGAAATGGCGGCCAAGAGCGCCCTCGGCATGCTTTTCGAACCAAAGCATCGCGCGGGCCATCGGCTCCGTCATCAGCGACCATGGCCTGAACCCGCCGCTGAACGGATAAGCGACGAACGAGAACCATTGCGTTTCGCTGATCGTCAGATCCGGAAATTTGGAATGAAATTGCTCGCGGTGGCTCGTCGCCAGCAATGTCGGGATTGCCTGATTGGAATCGTAAGGATCGCGGCCCCTGTCCGGCGATCCCTCCAGAAGCGGGTCTGCATCCATCCGCACCGGCTCATGATGCAGCAAGCGATAGAAAAGCCTGCTTCCAAGCGTAATGCCCGGCTCCGCCATGATGATACGTCCGCCCGGACGCAACACGCGCGAAGCCTCGCGAAACAACAATGCCGGGAATTCGATGTGGTGAAGCACATCAAGCATCACAATGTTCGACAAGGCGCCGTCCGCAAACGGGAGCTTTTGCGCATCGGCGACAAGATCGAGCCATGGGGCGAACTGGATGTCCGACGAAATAAGATCGTCGATCCGCTCCTTCAGATTGCCGATGCCACCTCCGATCTCGAGAGTCGTTCCCGCAACGGTACGGCTCGCGATCCGGTCGAAAATGTCATTGTAGACCGTCCGTAGAACCGGCTTCTGCTCCCAAACCGCACGATAGCTGTCAAGAACACCGGACATGGCACATCAATCGTTTCGACACCGGATGCGTCTCGACATCACGATCAGATCGCCTTGATCTTGAAGAACGCGAAGATCACCATTCTCAGCAGCATCACGCCGTGCCGGAATCGCGAAATCTGTGTTTCGCCGTAGGCACGGGCGGCATAGCGGATCGGCAGATCGATCGTCTTGAGGTTGAGTTTCGACGCGCCGAAAATAAGGTCGAAATCGCCGAACGGATCGAAATCCCCGAAGTAGGCCTTGCCGTCACGGAGCCGATAGTAGTCCGCTCTCCGCATCACCTTGGTGCCGCACAGAGTGTCCGTGTAGCGCTGATTCAGCAGCCACGAGAACAGATAGGAAAATATCTTGTTCGCGATCAGGTTGAGAAAGCGCATCGCGTCATCCTCAAGCGGATAAACGAGACGTGAGCCGTTGATGAACTCACCCTTCCCCGATTTGATCGCTTCCCAGAATTTCGGCAGCTGCTCGGGCGGCATGGTGAGATCGGCGTCGAGAATCATCAGGACATCTCCGCGGGCCACATCGTAGGCTGTGAACACGGCATCCGCCTTGCCTTTACCGGGCTGGCGCATCAACTTGATATCCTTGTCCGGATAAGCAGCCTTGACGCGCTCCATCTCCTCGAAGGTCCCGTCCTTGCTGTGACCTTCGATGAAGATGATTTCGATGTCATCGCAGAACTGCGGCAACCGCTGCACTGCGGGCTCGATGTTCCCGCGCTCATTGCGCGCGGGAATGACGACCGTTGCCGACTTGAGATCTTCCTTCGCCGCCGGCCACGACCGGCAAACGGAGTAATGACGCAAGGCGAAGAAACGGAATACAGGCAGAACGCTGATAAAGCGGTTGAGGAGATGCCCGAGCCCGAACAGCGACACTGGCATCAGCATTCTCTGCTCGGATTTCACCGATTCAAAGTCCGCGAGCTGGGCGATGGCCGCGACGTCCGCCGGCGCAAGAGCGTTCTGAGGCGGTAGCGGCATGCGCTGGCCGATCAACTCCGCGAATTTGAGTACCGGTTGCCACAGATGCGAGAAGTACCCGATCACAACGCGGGTCTCGCGCGTGCAAAGCGGATGAAGCTGCTCAAGAAACTTCTGGCAATCGTCCAGCGATCCGATCGCATCAAGAACCAGGATATAGTCGAACGTGCCACCCGCTGAAGCAATCGTTGCAGGATCTTCCGCATCCCCCACAATAAATGTCAGGCCGGGATGCCTCTTGCGGGCGATGTCGATCAACGCGGGGCTAAAGTCGATACCCACGCCATAAGCAGGCTTGAGGGCCGCGAGCGTATCTCCGATGCCGCATCCGATTTCAAGAACGCGCGCATTCTCCGGGATCAGAAACCGCAGATAGGCTTCATCCTCGCGATGAAAGAATGCTGCCTTGTTACGCCACTCAGGGCGCGAGGTAGCGTATTCCTCCGAATGGGACAGTATTTGCGCTTTGCGCGAGGGCAATGACGAAGTCGACATGGCAATAATTTTCGCTTCTGACGGTGGTATTTTCTGGCGAGCTCTTCTGGCACGCAAACGTCCCATGACCAAGGTCAAAACCGCACCACGCGACTTAATTCGCTTGAACGGGCGGCTAGTCCCCGCCGTCAATCATGGTCTGAACCGGACCCAGGGACGATTTACCGAGGTTCCGATAAAGACGGCCGTAGCGCGTAACGCAGGCATCCTGGGAAAACATCGCCATGGCCCGCCTCCGCGCCGCAATCCCCATGGCCTCGCGTTTCGACGGGTCCGATGCAAGAGCTAGAATAGCCGCGCCGAGGGCGGCAGGCTCCCTTGGCGGAGTCAGCAAGCCGGTTTCACCGTCGACAACGGCATCGAGATTGCCTCCGACAGCAGTTGCTATGGTTGGCAATCCCTGCCCCATCGCTTCGATCAAGGCGTTAGAGAAACCTTCCTGGTGGGATACGAGCAGCGCGATATCGGCCGCCGGCAGAATCGCTTCAACATCGCGCCGTTCTCCGAGCCAGAGAATGCGATCGGCAATGCCAAGACGTTCAGCCTGTAAGCGCAACTGCGGCCCTTCACCTTCGTCACGGCCAACAACCATCAGTCGCCAGGGCTGCTGGAGCCGCGACGCTATCGTCCCCAGTGCATCAAACAGGTCTGCATGGCCCTTGTAATGAAACAGATTGGCGACAATCGCCATGACAAAGGCGCCGGGGGGAATACCCAAGGCAATCCGCTGCGCCTCGCGAATCTGGTCATCAGCGAGCCGGGGAATGGTGACGCCGTTATGGATCAGGCCGATCTTGCGTCGGTCTCCTCCCTCCGCGACGAGTTCATCGACAATAGCTGTTGAGTTTCCCAGCAACGCCGCCATGCGGCGATGAAGCAGGCGCTCGATGCGCCCGAACCACGGATGGCTGCGCTGATAGTGTGCCAAGGAACGGCGGCTCATGACGCAGATGCGCTGGCGCGCAACAACAGCAACGGCCGCACCGACCAGATAGGGTTCAGGCAGAAAGAAATGCAGAATATCAGGGCGCGTCCGGCGGGTGCGACGATACAATTCGGCGGCGGCCGTCAGCAAATGACGCACTCGTCCGGAACGGCGTCGCAACCCGGAGATGGTCACGCCAGCCTTCGCCAGATCCGCTTCAAGCTCTCCGCTCCGCTCCAGCACGAACAGTTCCACCGCAAAGCCACGCGACATCAAGGCAGGCAGCAATTGCGCCAGATGACGCTCGGCGCCGCCCATCACCATCTTCTTGGTGACAAAGAGGATACGCGGCTGCGCAGGTGACACGTTGTCCACGGGCCTAACTGTCCGCCCAGCGCCTGCGCCACGCTTCAAACATCAGAATGGTCCAAAGCGCGTAAGCCCAGTTCCTGCGGCCCGTCAGGTGATCTGCCCACAAGCGACGCGCAGCGCTTATGTCGAGAAAGCCGCCGCCAAGCCGCGACGGATCGAGCAAATCCTCCGCCCAGTCCCTCAACGGACCACGCAGCCATTCAGCAAGCGGAATGCCAAATCCCATTTTGGGCCGATTCAGCAGGGATCTCGGCACCATCTGCTCGGTCACCCGCCGCAGGAGCCATTTCGTTTCACCGTCCCGAATCTTGAACCGTCGCGGCAGACGCCACGCGAATTCGACCACGCGATGATCCAGCAAGGGCGGGCGTGCTTCGAGCGCGACTGCCATTGAGGCGCGATCGACCTTCTGAAGAATGTCGTCCGGAAGGTAAGTCATGGTGTCGAGCAATTGCATGCGATCGAGAAATGTCGGTAATGCTCCGACCGCACCTGTCGACCACGGTGTCAAAGGATGCTCATCCGCGAATGGGGCGAGCGTTGCTGGATCCTCGCACTGGCTCACCAGCCTGCGGTAGATCCCCTCTGAATCCAGCGTCATCACGTTGGCAAACTTGCGCAGCTTGTCGGCGACCTGCGATGGCAGCATTCCGCGCGGCGCAAGCGATGCGAGACCATCGACCCACGCCATGGGAAGTGCTTGCAGCGCGCCCGCCGCGATACGCCGCGCACCGAGCGGAATCCGTGAAAGCTTCTGGGACATGCCCTCAGCCAGCCGGTAGCGATTGTACCCGCCAAACAGTTCATCGCCGCCGTCGCCCGATAGCGCGACAGTCACATGCCGCCGGGTGAGCTTCGACACCAGATGGGTCGGAATTTGCGACGAATCCGCAAACGGCTCGTCATACATCTGCGCAAGTTGCGGAACCACACCGAGAGCATCGGACGCGGTAACGACCAGTTCGGTGTGCTGTGTGCCGAGATGCCGGGCGACTGCGGCAGCGTCTTTCGATTCGTCGAAGCCAAATTCGGGAAATCCGATCGAGAAGGTACGAACCGGCCCTCGCCCGGCAGCAACCATCAAGCCTGCCACCGCTGACGAGTCGATACCGCCGGACAGGAAAGCTCCAAGCGGAACGTCCGCAAGCATTTGCCGAGAAACCGCATCCCCAAGCAATTCCGAGAGCTGCGCGATGGCTTCTTCGTCGGAAAGCTTCAGGGGGGAATCGATCCCCTGCAACGCCACTTCCGCCGCAGACCAATAACGGCGGCTAGCGCAAGAACCACCAACCGAAAACGTGACATGTTCGCCAGGCATCACTTTCTTGACGCCGCGGTAAATGCTGTGAGGCGCCGGCACATAACCGAAGCGCAGGAAACTCGCGACCGACGACGGTTCGATTTCCAGATCGAATGCCTGAGCGGCGTGAAAACTCTTCAGCTCGGATGCGAAGAAAATCTGATCGCCGCGGTGGGCCACAAACAATGGCTTAATCCCGAGCCGGTCGCGAACAAGATGAAGCGCCTGCTCCTTTCGATCCCACAACGCGATCGCGAACATGCCATTGAGATCATCCAGCGTAACGCTCAATCCGCGCCGCGCTACGGATTCGACAATCGTTTCAGTGTCGGAATGACCGCGCCATGCGACAGCTTTCAGCGCAGGATCGCGGCGGATGTCATCGCTGTTGTAGATTTCACCATTGTAGCAGATCACCCAGCGCCCGTCCGCGGACACCATGGGCTGCGCACCAGCGTCCGACAAATCCACGATGGACAGGCGGCGATGCGACAACGCCAAGCCGACGGTGTCATCCGTCCAGATTCCGCTGGCGTCGGGGCCGCGGTTTGCAATGGCATCACCCATCGCCCGCGCGCGGTGCACAAGCGCGGCACCATCGGGCGCAAGGCGGTGATCTATGAAACCGGCAATACCACACATGGAAAAAGGACCCGGCCGCGCTACGACGCGTGTGCTGCGAGTTTCAACGCAGACCTGCCCACGACAGAACCTGCTTCGCAACCCGATGTAGCAGGAGCTTTGGCCGGCCAATCAGCGAGTATCGCAAGCCTTTTGTACGATAGCCAAGGCGAATGAGCTGCGGATAAACTTTGGGAAGCTGTCCCTCCCCTCGGCGAGCAGCAATATAGATGCTCCCCGATTTTTTCCGGGAGAGAACAATCTCATAGCCCGCCCTTGCCAGAGCATAGCGCATGGAGCCGGCCGTCGGGAGAAAGCTGTGCGCATAACCCGGAAGACCTGGGTCCTCGGGCGCGAGGAAATTCGAAATAACAATACACAGCAGCCCACCCCGATTCAGGGAGGACTTGAGGCGCTCCAGAAATTCGCCGGGGTTCGTAATGAAGTAGATTGCGTGAGAAACATGGATGATATCAAATTTTCCATCGATCTCGGCGACTTCGATTTGCCCGATTTCGGATCGTATTCCGATCCGTTCATGAAAGCGCTTGAGCGCCGGATCTGCATCAATGCCGCGCGCATCCCAACCACGATCGGAGAAGTACTTTACTGTTTCGCCCAGACCACAAGCAATGTCGATGAACCGGCCGGGCCGGCCCGCATGCATGGGCGCAAACATACCGAAAGTGCGCGCCGCGTTTTTCTGGCTGGCCGCCCTCCTGCCTGCCCAGGCAGCCTCACTCTGCGCATCGCTGTCGAACCCGTCCTGCCGGTCGCGATTCCAGAAAAAGGAAAGTAGATCTGACGACGGCTGGAAGGCCGGGTAGCCAATCCCGCATGTCTTGCACAGCGACCACGCATAGGCGCGGTTATCCCCACGTTCCAGGCGCCACTGCCGAACGGCTGGATCGGCTGTCCAGCGCATCGGCCAGTTCCCCTTCGATCCACACAAAGGGCAAGCGCTCATGGCAGCGCTCCCGCACGCTGTCGGGCAACTTCGACCGTCGAGCGGCAGAGGGCATCAAACATCGGTGCGACATTCGCAATATCGTAACGAGACGCGTTCTGTCCAGGCGCCTGCCTTGAGACGCCAATCTTTCGCTGCGAGCGGGCCGCAGCGATTTCATCACGCAACAGGTCAGCCACGTCCGCAACTGGAGCCGTTGGCGAAACCGACCTTCCGCCACATTGACCCATAATGCGAGCAGCTGCGCCTGGCGGCACGATCCCCACGAGCCGTCTGCCGGCACCGATATAGTCCGCAAGTTTGCTTGGAAAGAACACGCTCTCACGCGCGGGCGCATCAATCGTCAGCAAGATGTCCGACGTTTTCATGAGACGAAGTGATTCCGCATACGACACGCTGCCACGGGTAATCAGTAGTCCTTCCGGCAGCGTTCTCCACTCTCCCGAGCGTCGCATCCGCTCTGGAATTCCGCCCACCAGTTCGACGCGCACATCAGCAAGCACGTCAGGGGTGTCGCAATAAATCCGAGCGAGCGCAGCAACTAACGGACGGGGGCTGCGATGGCCATAGAAATTGCCAATGTATCGCAGGACAATCGGCCCCGACATTTCCATCTCCGCTTCACCGGCGTAAGCATCGGGATCGAATGCATGCGACAGAACCGACGATCGGCTCCGAAGAGATCGATCATACTTACGATAGACGAGATCGACGGTTTCATCGGATGTAAACACAGCGGCATCGGCGCGTTCCAGAACGCGCCGTTCGAGTACGCGATTTGCGAACTTCGACAGCGGCTGGATGTTACGAAAGGGATTGTCGGACCACGGATCGCTGAAATGCGCGAGCCAAGGGATACTGAACGCTTGCTTCAGGCGAATCCCCAGAAGGTGATCGCTCATCGGCTCTCCGAAAGTGACGATCAAATCCGGTTTGCCTTGCCGTTCAACAATGCTGCAGATGGCGGCGTAAGCCAGATCGATCCACGCGCGGAACGCGTCCGGCATCGTGCCATAGAACGGAACGACCCTCATACCGAGCGAATGCAAAATCCCCTTCGCCTCACTCTTGAACGGTACAATGTGGTGCTCGACATGCTTGCCGAACCCCGCCTCATCCACTCTGTCGCCACCCGAAACCGCTGAAATCGATAGCCGACTGTGAGAAAGCAGCCTGCCGATCTGAATTGCCTGCGGATACAACATCGGCGGCAGGGCGTAAGAAATCGCCAATACTTTCATCGTGATGCGTCGAGTGCGTTGACGATCCGCTGCGAGGCATGGCCGTCACCGAATATGTCCAGCCGCTTGCAATCCGACGTTTTGTTAAGCGCTGCATCCACGGCATCAACAATCAGCCGCTGGTCGGTGCCGACGATCCAGACATCGGACTGGCCTACAAGTTCGACGCGCTCAGTGGCCTCACGCAGGATGACAAGCCGCTTTCCCAGCGACACAGCCTCCTCCTGAATGCCGCCCGAATCGCTGAGGACCAACCGCGCGCCCTTAAGCAGATAGGTAAAGGGAAAATAGTCGAGCGGTTCGATCAGAAAAATATTGGCGCACCCTGCCGTCCTGACAATGCGATCGACGGGGCTTGTGACCTCGGGATTGGGGTGAACGGGGAAAACGAATTTGAGATTCGGATATCGTTTGGCAAGCGCCACAATCACCCTGCAAATCGACTCAATGCCCTCACCAAAGTTCTCGCGACGGTGCGCCGTGACGACAACAACATTCTTCGCTTGATCTCCGGTTGACAAGAACGTCAATCCACGCGCGACAAGCTCGCGGACAACGGCTTCATTTCTCCCAGCATCCTCATCGAGGATTCTCGCAGCTTGCAAAAGCGCATCGATACCGGTGTTACCTGTTACTGTGATCAGATCCGGAGAAATACCTTCTGCAATCAAGTTCAAACGGCTGCGCTCGGTGGGTGCAAAGTGCGCTGTCGCCAGAGCCGAATTGAGACGGCGGTTGATTTCTTCAGGCCAGGGAGAGTAGCGGTCGCCGGTCCGAAGTCCTGCTTCAACATGCGCAACGGGAATTTTCTGGTAGAACGCCGCGAGCGCCGCCGTGAAACTTGTCGTGGTGTCGCCCTGAACCACGACCCAGTCTGGTTCCCTGTCTTTCAGCGGGACTTCGATCGCCTTGAGTATATTCGTCGTGATCTCAGTAAGGGTCTGGCCAGGACGCATAACATCCAGATCGACGTCCGCTTCGATGCCGAACGCATTCAGCATGTCGCGCGCCAGCGATTTATGCTGCCCCGTGTTGCACACCGTCACGTCGACATACCCGGTCGCCCGGCAGCACAAAATCAGCGGCGCAAGCTTGATAGCCTCTGGCCGCGTCCCCAGGGCAATGAATACTTTCATTTTTTTCATGATGACTGATTGCCGAGGGCGCCCCGCCCGTCATCCATCGTATCAAGCCGTTTGATGTGATCCAGCACAGCACCTACCATGCGCCTGACATTCTCTGCACGGTTGCCATAATATCCGGGCTCATCTGCAGGCCGAAAAACGCATTCGTAACGAACGCTGTGAATTTCAGCGAGAGTTGATGCGATTTTCTGGTCGTCCGGCGGCGACGAGGCGCTCGCTGCAATTCTGGATGGAAGTTCATCGATCGAACAGACACCGCCAAGATAGTCCGCGATAAAGCACCCTCCGAGCACAAGAGCAGGACGTCCCAGAAGAAACGCTTCCAGCGTCGCACTTCCCGTAACAGAAATCGTTACCTTGGCTTTCTTGATCAGCTCGATCGATGACATTGTTGCGTGGGCGATGTGAACGCCGGCCTTCTGACGCAACGCACGGTAAAACGATGTGGGCCGGATACCGAGCGAGGCCCTGTGCTCCTTCACAACCAGTGTCCAGTCGCTCGGCATGGCAAAGCGAATTGCATCTATCGCCCGCATCTGATCGACGTAGTAAGGGGCCGGCGTGTTGATCGAGGACTCCGGCGTGACCTGCAGCGGATAGTAGATAAACCTGGGTGGTAGTTCTGCCAGCTCCTTCGAGTCATAATTCAGCCCGTTGAGATAACCACGCATCGACCGAAACCCTTCGACAATACCTGGAAACGTGTATTTCAGACTTGTCAGGAACAATTCGCTCTCAAACAGCCGCGGGTTCTTCCAAGTGCGAGAGACAAATCCCCACGCGCGCTTGGGCAGCGATTTCCGGCCGATCGGCAACAAATCTTCTCCGGTCGCCAAAAACATGTCGGGCGTAAAAGCAGGACCGGGCTTGGCCCGAAACGCCGCGATCGTCTTCGCAGCCCATTCCCTGCCCTCCGGGATGATCTGACGATAATCCGGAATCTGTTCCTGCACATCGCGGCTGAAATATATGCCACCCAGATGCCGCAGATCGGTCGGGATCAACACCGGAATGTTCAGCTCCTGCGCGAGCGAAACCAGCACCTTGCCATCGAATGTCTCGATATGGGCCATCAGAAGATGCGTTGGCTTCAAGCGAAGCAGAAAGTCCTTATAAATTCGATAGATCTGTACGGCGAGCATCAACTGCTCCGTCGCCGGCCGATGCTTGAAGACCTTCTTTTCAGCTTCGATATCAGTGAAGATATTTCCGCGATAGCCTGCGAGCTCAACCTCATTCGGCATGCTCAAACTGGCGCGGCTTTGCTCATACTCGAGGCAAAGAATGCGCTCCGCGTCGAGGACTTCGGAAACGACGTCAAGATGGTGGGACGTCGGCAGCAGCATCGCCCATTGCACGTGGGACGCTTCAGTTTTTGCGACTTCGATCATATGCCGATACGAAATCGCATACGTTCCATAGCCGTGCACGGCAATCAGTGGTGTGCGGTCAGTCATTCTTCTAACTCTTCGGCGAGGCTATGGTCGCGCGGGCTGCAACACAGCAAGACGGGCAGCCAATAGCGAAAAATTTGCTTCGGCAGCCTCTTCGCATTTGGCAAGCAACGCAGGATCAATGCGGCTGGCTATCGCTTGATCGATGGCATTCACGACAGCGTCAGCCGAAATTTTGTCGAGATTAACCACAGGCATTTCGAAGAGCCCGCAGATCGCGTCGATCTTGTTATCGACCGCGACGCCGACAAAAGGCCTTTCGAAAATCGCGGACAAAACATGTCCATGGAACCGCATGCCACAATGAACACTGATCTCCGAGAACACATCAAAGATCTCGGTCATGTTCGCTGCATCCAGGACCACATGCCTGATCTGATTCCGATACTCAGGCGATACATCGTCACCAAGCTGTTTCAAAGCGCTGTGATCCAGCCGAGTTTTCGAATCTTCATGGCTGTGATGGAACGCCATGAGCACCACCTGCCATCCGCGAACGAGAACGGTCTCAAGCACGTCGCGCATGACTGCGGAAATGCGATCACCCGTCTCCGGGTGCAAAAGCGCTGGCGAATACACCGAGATGCCGACAACCGGCACCCCCATCGAAGACGATACTTCCCCCGGGCCCCGAAGACCACCAGCCATTGTGAACACGAGGTCGGAGGTCAACATAACCCGGTGGCCCGCCCACGCCCTAGTGCACTCAGCCAGCGCGGCTGCGTCCCGAACCGCGAATACGTCTGACAGCGAAATAATATACCTCAGCAGAAATCTGCCCATTGCCGAACGCAGCGTTGCCACGCCGACTCCAAGCGCCACTATTCGCACACCCATAAGCCGCGCCAGCAAACAAACCAATAACGTCATCGCCAGTGGAACAACCGATGACCGTTCGTGGAAGACCGTCCCCCCTCCGAAGACAAACCAGTCGCATTGTCTTAGATGCCGGCGATAGGCCGCGAGCGTAGAAACAAGGCGCCGGACTTTGGATTTCGTTTGATCCGATGCGATCCTGTCGATTCCCGTCAATTCGACCGGAACCGCTGCCCCCTTCAATAGCGCGACATCGCCCTCATTACGGATCACAAAACGCGGGGCCGGACTAATGCGGCAAATGCCTTCGATCGTTGCGCGCAACAGCAGATCGTCGCCGAGATTCCCCTGCCCGTAATATCCAGAAAGGAAAAAAGTCAGAGACTTTTGCGGCAATTGGGGAGAATGCAGCTGCCTTTGGTCACCAGGCACTCAGTCCACCATCGACGACTATGTTCTGCCCCGTAATGTAGCTGGATGCATCTGACGCAAGAAACAGCAGCGCTGACACCATCTCATCGCTATCAGCCATGCGGCCCATTGGAACGCGCGCGCTATACTTGTTCCTGAATTCGTCATTCTGTCCGCTCGAAACACCGCCGGGCGTAATCGCGTTGACGCGAATGTTATGCGCGGCCCAGTGTGTCGAGAGATAGCGCGTCAATCCGAGCAATCCGGCTTTCGATGCCGCATAGACAGCCGGCGTGTTAATCTCGCGTCCCAGGTAATGCGAACCTTCATAGATGCGCTTGTCCGCGCCGAGAATACCGTAAATCGACGAGGTATTGATGATACTGCCGCCACGCCCTTGCGAAATCATCTGGCGCCCGATCGCCTGCGACACCAGAAACGCACCGTCAAGATTGACTGACATCACCTCGCGCCAGGTGTCCAGCGACACATCTTCGAAGGGCGCGAAGAAGCCGGCGAGATCAGACGATTTTGTTGCTGCGTTATTGTGAAGAATATCCACACCACCGAAGGTGCCAATCACCTTCTTCGACATTTCGATCACAGAGTCGCGCTCTGCGATATTACAGCCGACACCAATAGCCCCGGCGCCATAATCAGCCGAAAGCCGCGCGGCCAGCGCGCCCGCACTCGCTTCATCAACATCGATGACAGCGACCTTGGCGCCAAACTCCGCCAAACCCGCGCAGAATTTCTGACCGAGAATACCAGCACCGCCGGTCACAATAGCGACTTTTCCGGCAAGATTGAATTTGTCGCGGAAAGCAGTCATTGGCTCACTCAAAATCCCGATTGGCACGCTCGTAATCAGAAAAGCGGCCAATATCGAGCCAGTATTCGTGGATAGGAAATGTACAAACGCCGCGCTTGCGATCAATGAGGCTCTGCAGCAGGTTCGGCATATCGATTGCCTGCCCCCTCTGCATCTCCGAAATCACATCGGCTTCGACAACATAAATGCCGGCGCTGACAAAGCACTTCTGAAGCGGCTTCTCGACGATCTCCTGGACATCGTAGCCCTCAAATTTAACCACGCCGAACGGCACCTGATAAGCAAACTCCCGGCTGCAAATCGTCGCCGCGACACCATGCTCCTTGTGAAATTTGAGCAGGTCGAGATAGTTGACCCGCGAAAGCAGATCGCCATTCATCACGATTACCGGGAGGTCGCCGACATCGTCCATCAGACTCAGGCTGCCTGCTGTGCCGAGCGGCTTCTCCTCGTCGATGTAACGTATCGTGACGTTCCAGTTCTCGCCCGAACCAAAATGGTTCTTGATGACTTCAGGCATGTAGTGGACCGACACATAGAATTTGTGAAACCCCAGACTGATGAAGCTCTCGATAATTGATTGCAGGATTGGCCTCCCGCCGACATCAAGCATCGGCTTCGGACAGCTATCCGTCAGAGGACGCAAGCGGGTTCCGAACCCGCCAGCCAGCAACAGGACCCAATTATCATGGCGCTGTTCCGACACCGCGGCATCGAGCATTTCGATGCCGACGACACGGCCCAGATCGTCCACGACGGGAATCTGCATCACACGATACTGATTCATCAGTGCGACGGCTTTTTTTCGATCCAACGGATGTGTCACCGTGCGCGGATGCGGATTCATCACACCCGCGATGCTTTCCGTCAGCGCCTTGTGACCGATGATCGCGCGGCGAACGTCTCCATCCGTCACGGTCCCCAGCAGCTTTCCATCAGCGTCGACCACCAGCGCGATGCGTGCGCCACCCTGATCGATCGTCTGGATAGCTGCCTCGATCGAGGCGTCCGGCCCAATCAGCAAGTTCTTCCAGTCCACCATCTTTGCCTTCAAGCCTTCGGAATGTCGTAAAACGATTTCGTATGCAGCTTGCCGAGATCCGCCGCCTTGAGAACTCTAATAATCTCGGGCGTTGCGCCTCCGCTGCCATAGGGATTCGATGCTGATGCCACCACGCGTTGAAACTCCGCACTGAACAGGTGCGCCAAAGCCTCGCCAATGGACCGCCTGTCCGGCGCACAATCGATCACGCTGGCACTGCGCAGCCGGCCCTGTTGCCGAGAGCCGATATTGATCGTCCCGATGTGGAAACTGGGCGCCTCCAGCAACCCGCTCGACGAATTGCCGATAACGCCCCTCACAAATCTCAGGCAGGAAAAGTAAAGTTGTGAACCAAGCGAGGGAAAGCAGATGCTCCGGGTGGGATTGCGGGCGACGAAAGCCCTGATCTGTTCGTTGACCGCTCGTCCGCCAGCATCCGCGTTCGCTAATGTGAACACCACTCTTAAATCGCGTTCGATTTCCAGGGCAGCGAGCATTTCCTCACACTCAAGGCCCGTGTCATCCGCTCCTGCCGTGGATGGATGGACCGTGGCGAGCAGCGTGCGGTTATCGATAACAAAGTTCAACCGGCGCTCGACCTCGCCGCGGTCAAGCAATGACAGGCGCGACATCGCGTCAACACCCAATCCGCCCACCAGAAATACCCGATCGGGACTCTCTCCCATCTGGATAACGCGAGTCCTGTATGGCTCGGCCGCCACGAAATGTAACGAAGCCATTTTCGTGATGGCATGGCGAAAACTGTCGTCGCTGGAACCTTCGGTGATTTCTCCGCCGTGCAGATGCGCAACAGGAATCCCGAGTATGACCGAGCTGAACGCCGCGGACAGCGCTTCGTAACGATCGCCAAGAATAACGACGATGTCCGGCTTTAGCTCTTCGAGAGCATCCGAAACCCCGATCATACCTCTGCCCGCGGCCCTCGCGACATCGACAGCAGCATCGGACGCCCCGAGAATATCAATCTTCCTTGCAATCGGAATTCCGGCACCCTCGATCTCTCTCACGCTCATGCCAAAATCCGCCGCAAGGTGGGACCCGGAAACGATGAGCTGCAACTCAAGCTGCTCGTCCAGCATCACCGCGCGGATGAGGGGCTGCAGCAGGCCGAAATCCGACCGCGCCCCGGTAAAAATGCAAACCCGGCGGGTCACAGCTCGATAGGCTCGTCTTCTGCGAAATCCCGGCATGCGATGCGGCCGACCACATGGTCCCACAGCATGGGAGACAAACCTCGTTCTGCTCGCTTCGGAATAAGATTGTCAGGTCCAAAAACCTCCCCTGCCCTGATCGGCCGCGCGGCCACGAGCGATCGCCGGGCCACCGCGCGATTGGGAAGTTCGCTCGCGGTAGGCGTCTTGCGGCCGCTTCCCATCGCAAGCTCAATATGGCGGATCGATTGGACGAGCGAGGTCAACTCGTCAGGCTCGAGACTTGCCTTGTGGTCAGGGCCAGGCAAATTTCGATCCAGCGTGAAATGCTTCTCGATCACAGTGGCACCGAGAGCAACCGCCGCACAGGCGATTTCGATTCCAGTCGTGTGATCCGAATACCCTACCTGCATATCAAATGCGCGGCGCAGAGTATCGATGGCACGCAGGTTCACATCATGCCAGGGCGTCGGGTAATCGGTGTTACAATGCAGCAGTGTGATGTCCTGCCTTTTGGCACCGGCTTGCTCAAGAGCATGGACCGACGCTTCGATCTCGCCCAGCGTCGCCATGCCGGTCGACAGAATAATCGGTAATTTCAGCGCAGCGATGTGCCGCAGGAGCGGCAGATTGGTAAGATCACCGGACGAGATCTTGATCAAAGGCACCTTGATCGACGCCAGGAAGTCCGCACTTTCCGCATCAAACGGCGTCGACAGGAAAACGATGTTCTGCGCCGAGCAATATTGCGATAAGTCTCGAAATACATCGTCACCGAGGTTGAGAGCCGCCAGCATATCGTGCTGGCTTTGATCGGATCCGGTTTGCGCTTTTTGATACTGCGCCTTCTGGGCACTACGGGTCACAAGCAGATCAGGACGGAAGGTCTGAAACTTGACCGCGTCCGCTCCGGCTCGCACAGCAGCATCGATCAGCGCGCGGGCACGCACCGCATCGCCGTTATGATTGACGCCGGCTTCAGCGATAATGAACGTCGGTTTCATGCGGACCGCTTCATGAAAGTCTCCGCCGCGCAGTCTGACATCACGACACATCCCGCACCGATGATCGAACCGGGCCCGACCGAAACGCCATGCGATATGATTGCACCCGCACCAAGAAATGAGCCGGCACCGATGCGCACGCCGCCGCCGACCACAGCGCCGATCGCAACATGACAGTGATCGCCGATCTCGGCATCGTGCTCGATAATTGCACCGGTATTGACGATGCAATTGACTCCGACTCGCGCGCCCGCGTTTACAACGACTTGATGCATCACGACGCCGCCACGTCCAACCGACGCCCGCGGAGAAACACGCGCAGTGCTCGCAGATACATTCACCGGAACGATACCGTTAAGGACCAGCGTCTCGTAGAGCGTAACGCGAGCCTTGGGTCGCCCAATCTGCCCGACAGTGACAAGCACACCATCGCTTTCCTTCGCCAGCCTTACCAACTCGGCATCACTACCCAGCACAGGATAACCAAATACATCGCCGCCGAGCATGCTGGTATCGCGATCGACTAACCCGAAGACGCGAAGGCCAGCGCTTTCAATAACCTCAATACAGGATCGCGCATGCCCTCCGGCGCCGACAAGCAAAAGACCCTTGCTCATGAAATCAATCCCGCTCCGCTCGGGAGGCTGATCACACGCTGCTCGATGTCTTCGGTTACCGTCAGCGGCATCCGTGGACAAGCCTCGAACATTGGCATGGTGCTCATCAGGCGCCAGACCGGACGCGCGGCATAACCGGCATCGTTCAATGCTTCGAGAACAACATCGCGCTCCGATGCATGTTGCGGGTCCAGCATGATCGATTGAAGCCAGTAGTTCGACTGTGTGCCAGCCGGCTCGCGAATGAGCCGCAAACCCGGGTTCTTTTCGAATGCTGCGGCATAAAGTTCGGTCAACCGGCGCTTGCGGGCGATGAACCCATCGAGTTGCTCGAGCTGAGCGCAGCCGAGAGCCGCATTAATATTCGGCAGGCGATAGTTGTAACCGACCATATCGTGCAGGAACTGCCAGCGGTGCGCAACACGCGCCGTCGTCGACAGGTGCTTGATCCGGCCCGCCAGCACCGAATCGTTGGTCAGGATCGCTCCGCCACCGCCGGTCGTGATGGTCTTGTTGCCATTGAAACTCAGCGTTCCGACAGAGCCCAATGTTCCCGCATGCCGCCCTTTGTCATAACTGCCTATGGCCTCAGCGGCATCTTCCACCACAGGAATACTGAAGCGGCGAGCGACCTCGTTAAGCGCATCCATATCGATCGGGTGACCGAAAATGTGGACCGGAAGGAGCGCGGAAATTCGAGCGCCAGTCAGCCGATTGCGGCAGATACCTCCGGTGACCACGGCTATATCGGACAGATAGCGCGCTAGTGCATCGGGATCCACACCGAGCGTCGCAGAAGAGCTTTCAATGAAATGTGGCGTCGCGCCGCAGTAAACAATGGGATTGACCGTTCCGATGAACGTCAGAGCCGGAACCAGCACTTCACTGCCAGCATCCACGTCGACGGCCAGCAGAGCCGCATGCAGCGCCGCCGTTCCGTTTACAACCGCGATCGCGTGACGCGCGCCCGTATACTCGGCGAGTTGCTGCTCGAAGCGATCCACGAACCGTCCGACGGACGAAACCCAACCGGTTTCGATGCACTCGCTGAGATATTTGATCTCCTGCCCCGCAAAGACCGGCTCATGCAGCGCAGCCGGCGATGGGCCCGCGACCTCGCGAACGGCCGCAACAATCTGATCGGAAAACAAACTCATTGATGCTCGATCAGATGTTGTAGGTGTCCGCTTTATAGCGGCGCTGGTTGTCGGGATTCATAAACCAGTCAATCGTTGTCTGCATGCCATTGCGTAATCCTTCTGCGCCCGAATTACGCGGCTGCCAGTCAAGCAGGCGGCGCGCCTTGTCGTTACTGGCAAGCAGCCGGAACACTTCGCTGGCTTCCGGCCGGATTCGGACCTCATCACGGCCGATGTTGATCTTGACGTTCATCAGCTCGGCAATAAGCTGCGCAGTCTCTCCGATGCTGATCTCGAATCCGGTGCCCAGATTCACGACTTCGCCGATACATCGATCAGAACGCAGCGCCGCGACGAAACCGGCTGCCGTGTCGCCCACGAAATTGAAATCACGTGTCGGACGCAGGTCACCCAGTTCAACGCGATCACGGCCAGCGGCAAGCTGCGTGATAATGGTTGGTATAACCGCACGCGCGGACTGCCGCGGTCCGAAGGTGTTGAACGGACGCACGATGGTAACCGGCGTCTGGAACGAGCGGTAGAACGAGAGCGCAATCTGGTCAGCGCTGATCTTGGTCGCGGAGTAAGGCGATTGAGCCTGAAGTGGATGCTCCTCATCGATTGGGACATAGCGCGCGGTCCCATAGACCTCGCTGGTCGAGGTGTGAATAACGCGGTCGACTTCCAGATCGCGCGCCGCTTGAAGAACATTCAACGTCCCGTTGACGTTCGTCTCCACGTAAGCCGCAGGCGAATGATATGAAAACGGGATTGCGATGAGTGCAGCAAGGTGCAGAACGGCATCGCACCCCTTCATCGCGGCCTTGACGCCGAATGGATCGCGAACGTCTCCGGCAATGACCTCGAATTTGCCCTCGACGTCGGCATCGCACTCGTCGAGCCAACCCCACGAGTTGAAAGAGTTGTACTGAACGAATGCACGAACGTCGTACCCTTCCCGAACAAGCAGCTCGGTGAGGTGTGAACCGATAAAACCATCGGCTCCGGTAACAAAGATGCGCGGGGGCATTGTGCTTTCTTGTGGGCCTGAGATCTTCCGATAACCGGGCTAACCACGGCTACCGCAGTCCGGGTGAAACGCCCGGACAGGATACGAGCGACGCCACTCCGCTATGCGGGATGACGTTTGACCGCCGGAAGCTCAATAATCAGGCCTCTATCGGCAGTCTAACCTATTGAAAACAAACAATAGTCTTACGTTCACGAAATGAACAGCATCTTGTAGCAGACAGTTTTGCCGCCGCCAAGGCCAGGAATCGGGGGAATCGCTGGGCTCGCGCGTCTTCGTTAAGAGCAACAGCCCGCAGCCATGCCTACAGCCCCTATCTCACTCGCCGCGGCCCGCGGATTTAACCCGCCAGCGCCAGTCGAGGTTCGAATCCATGCGGGTTACAAAGCCTCGCTTGAAAAAACCGATGTTGAATTGCTTGGCGTCGGTCATGCCGAGCTGATGAATGGGCCCGAGCTCCATGTCCTTCATCCCGCGGAGATGAGCACGCTCCATCCCATGCCATATGATGTAGTGCGCAAGGGGGTCTTCGCTGTCCCGATCGTAGATCGCGGTCATATAGAGTGACGTTACGGCACCATCGATGAAAAGTGCCGCGGCCGTGAGCTTGCCCGCTATCTCCCCGACAATGACTTCGCCACGCCCGTTCTTGACACTCTCTGCCATCGCATTCCACGACTCGATCGGCCGGGTCACACGACCGGCAACATGCGCGTGGAAGTGGCGAAACCGGTCGAAGGCCTCCTGCGAGAAGTTGTCCGCATTCACATAGCCGATCGCGAAGTTCTTCCGTCCCCAGTTGATCAGCTGCTGAAAGCTCTTGCGCAGGGATTTCTTCCAGACAGCCGGTCCCGCCTGGATATCGACCATGCCGATCAACGTGACATCGGCCTTCGCGCCACGCGAAAGACAGGCTTCCCCCACCGGCGAAAGGACCGGCGTCGCCGGCTCGCTAATGACGACTTCCTGCACATTCGCGGCGACCACAATCTCATCAATGTGAGCGAAGGCATGTTTCATGGCCGCCTTCAGGACTTCAGCGTCGAGATTGTTTTCCACGAAGATTCGCGCCGGAATACCGTGCATGCCGAGAATACCGTCGACTACGGAGCACAGCACCACAACTCGCGGCTCGTCCCGCCACTCCACGGCAAATGAATAGTCGCGATGATTGTCGCCATGAACGGCCGGATAGTAAGCACGACCGAAAGCACCCGGCTGCGGGTGCGCCTCAATGACGGCAAAGCGCGGATCCGCCAGCACTGCGGCAAACCCCGCAGCGTCCTTGTCGCTTGCGATGATCTTGAAATTTCTGTCCATCGCTATCGCAGGTCCAGAGCGTCAGCCATTTTCAGTTTCTCGAACAGAAACTCCACGATCGAAAAATCGAATTGACTGTCGATCTCGCGCGACCGCTCCGCCGGCATCTCGAATAATCGCGTGTCATCGTAGAACACCGAAGGATTTGCAACGAGCGCATCGCGCTTCCAGACATAGATCGAAGCATTCATGTCATAGCAGACAGGAACATCCTGCCGCCGGAAGACGGGGCGCGATGGCGTTTTCGAAACACGCACCGTTCCATCGACTTGCAACTCAACAAGATCGAAATAAGGAGAACGATAGGCAGCATTCCCCGTGATGACGCTGCTTGATCCGCTGCTTTCAAGAAGAGCAACCGCACCGGAAATGTCTTCCGGTAACCGTAACGGCGCGGTCGCGTCGAGATCGACCAGGATATCGTAGCGCTTGTTGTTCTGCCGCTCGGTTTCCAGCAACGCGTGAAGGATCGCTGGAACCTTGGGCGCTTCGTCGGTCGCCATATCGACCGGCCTGTTCACCACGCCGTCGGCACCTGCGCGCAATGCCGCAGACTGAATGTCCTCGGAGTCGCTTGAAACCACGATGCGATCGAACAATCCGGTCGCCCTTGCCTGCAAAACGCTCCACGCGATCAACGGCCGCCCGCCCAGCAGTTTCAGATTCTTGTTGGGGACGCCCTTTGAGCCACCCCGCGCACAGATGGTTGCCAATCGCTTCATGTTGTCCCGGTGATCTAGCTGCCGCCAGCCTGACTGGCGATCTCGTGTTCGCAAGGGTCGTCCGCGCACACCCGGTCACAACTGACATACTTGCGGAACACCGGGCGTATCGCGTCACCGACAAGATGCTGATCCAGCCCGTGCTCCAAAGCGTGCGCATAGACCGCGAACGCCTGATCGAACGCTTCGACGATGGTATCCACGTCCGCATCGCTATGCGAAAAGCATGGCAGAAACACGCCCTGGAACAATACGCCGCGCCCGATCATCTCCTGCAGCAGCAAAGTGCGGAATGCGAGCGAGACCTGTCCGTCCGCATCCTTGCAGCCGAAAAATATCCGCCAGGATGCCGGGTGCAATTCGATAGCACCGCCGACCTTGTGCTTCTCGACAGCACGGCGGACCCCCGCTTCAACGCGCGCAACGATATGTTTGTGATGACCGAGTACATCCTTGGTGCTGTATTCACGAATGACAGCACGGGCCGCAGCCAGCGAATGCGCCTCACCGCCGTGAGTGGACGACAGAAGAAATACGCGAGGCCGGGATGTCTGCTTGATACCGCCAAGGTCCATGATCTCGGCCCTGCCCGTAAGCGCGCAGAACGAAAATCCATTGCCACTTGCCTTGCCCCATGTTGCTAGATCAGGCGTCAACCCGAGGCGGACATATGAGCCCGGCAAGCCAGCGCGGAAACCTGTGATCATCTCATCGACGATGAAAACGGCCCCGCCGCGCTTGGCGATCACCTCGATTGCACGGACTGCATCCGGTGACCACGGAATCATTTCCTCCGGTTCGGTGATCACGCAGGCGATCTGTCCCGGATATTTCGCAAAGAGCGCGGTCAACGTATCGGGATCTGTCGAATCGTAAGTGACCGAGAAACGTCGCACCCCGTCCGGGATTCCCGAGTGGATCGAAGTCGAACCAATGAACCAATCGTCGAAACTGAAAAATGGATGATTCTTTGGAAACGCCACCAGTTCGCGGCCAGTGTAAGCGCGAGCCAACTTGACTGCTGCTGTCGTTACATTGGATCCGTTCTTCGCAAATTTGATCCGATCCATCCCTGGGGTGAGCGCAAGGAACTCTTCTGCAAGATCGAGCTCGAGTGCCGCTGGGCGCTGAAAACCTGCGCCGAGCTCAAGCTGCTCGCGCACTGCGGCCAGCACCGGCTCGTAAGCGTGGCCAAGGCTGACGGCCCCGAGACCGAGGGTGCAGTCGATGTATTCGTTCTCATCGAGATCCCAGACCCGCGCACCCTTGCCACGGGCGATCGCGGCGGGCGCGAGTGCTGGAAACTGATCATCGCCTCGTGAATAGGTGTGGGCGCCGCCGACAATGACCTGATGCACGCGCTCGCGGTATCGGTCCGACAACGCAAAATTGGTGACCGTACGTGGCGGCAGGTTACTCATGACCGTTTCCCAGAGAGGCCTGAAAGCGCGGAAACGGCTAGAGCCGATCCCGGCACGACGCAAGCCCACTCGGCGACCGAATGGTCATTTTCGAGTGTGCGAGCGAAGATGCCCGTAACAACAGCCACTTACCCTTAGTATGTTCACGTCATGAACGTCAAGGGCTTTCCACGCCTCGCTTGCGGAGAAACCATGATTAAACAGCCGCTTCGTCGGCGATGGCTTGATAGACCTGCTTGAACACCGACGGGACGATACGGTTGATGTTATCGGCCTCAAGACCGATGTAAGGATAGGTAACGTTGGTCGTGCTCAGAAGCCGGGCCTGAAAATCCGCCACCATCTGCCGCGGATCATAACTCGAGATGAAGCCCTTCACCGCGCCAAAGTATGCGTATTCTACGGGTTCGCTGTCTGCGGGGATCAGTCCCCTGTCCCGAACATACCGCAGGCAATCGGCTCTCCAGGTATCCTCCTTGATGTCCAGGTCGCCGACCGGATATGCGAATTCTATCTGAAGAAGGTTGTTCTTCTTTCCGGCTGATCTGCCCCCTTTGAAGTGGTCCTCC